>JAHHGZ010000008.1 GCA_019359595.1 Cyanomargarita calcarea GSE-NOS-MK-12-04C | reverse complement strand
TTGAAGCCCTCTAATTGGGGGAAAACGCCTGTGGACAAGAAGGAGCCGTCTCCCTTGGTTGAAACAGGAAGTAGACAACAACTATTACAACGATGTCAATAGTTGTCTAAGTTCTATAGAGCAGTGGTGGTACAGTAAATTTAGTCCCGATCAACTCTTATCCCATGCCCAAACGACTCACGATCTCCGAGGCTCAACAACAACTCCCCAACCTCCCTAACGAACTGACCAACGAACCAATTATCATTACGCAAGATGGTGTTCCCGTAATCGCTGCCCTCAGCTATACGCACCTCACCGAATTGCTCGAAACTCTCGACATTCTCACCGACACCGAATTCGTCACTAAACTACGCAAAAGCATTATTCAGTCAGAGGAAGGCAACACCATTACCTGGGAGAGCGCTAAAGCACAGCTAGGGCTATGAGCGATGAAAATGCTATTGAATACGATATTCAACTCACACCCCTTGCCCTAGAAATGCTGGCTGCGGTTAAAGATCGACGAGAACGAGAAAAACTGAGCGCTCGCATTGACCAACTCAAAATCGAGCCGGGAAAACAAGGTAAAGCACTGGTGGATAATCTTTCAGACTTTCGCAGTGTTCGGGCAGTTGGGCAGCGCTATCGCATCGTCTATAAAGTTGAGCAAGAGCAAGTTCTCGTTTTGGTAGTTGGAATTGGTAGACGCAAGGATGGAGACAAAAAAGACATTTACACAGTGCTAGCAAAGTTACTGGGGGAGTCCACCTGAATCATTCGTGAGAGCTTAAGATAAAGTGCCTTTTGTCAATCAGTTAAAATGCTCAAAAGATTCTTATTAAAAATGATAATCGTGTGTGGGTAACTGTGAGGTGTAAGCTTTGTTTGCTGCCAATAGCTCACGCCACTATTTTGTATGGATGAACACTACAAAAAGAAGATAGCTGACGAATTTCTTAATTGCATCAGAAATACCGTCAGTCGAATCAATGCTAGGACGAACGAAAGAGAAGCGAACAACAACCCTTTTCAAAATCTCCTTTTGCCCAAAGAAGCTATTTTTTGGTCAAGGTTTGAACGTTCGTTTAGCACCAGCTTTGGGCAAAGGGCAGTTGAAACTATTTCCAAGTATGTAGCCCTTGCCACGGGAGCAGAAGCAGCCAGTACGCAAAAGGTGGTTGACTATTCCCTTGCTGAGGGGGAACTCAACAACATTGCCAATCATATTGATACCTTGCGGAGTAACGTCTTGGGTCGAGCGCCAAATTGGGACAGCGATTTGCAATTAATGCAAGTGCCAAACCCTGTTCGCAGTAGGATCGTTAGGTCTAACTTTGACTTGTGGTATCAGAGAGAGGGGATTGATCATTATTTAACTATTAAGACGGTCAAGCCCAACATTGACCAAGCGGCAACTGCCAAGCAAGACCTTTTGAGAATCAAAACCGCTTTTCCCGACTGTCGTGCCTATTTTGGGATGTACTATAACCCCTACGGTGAAGACCGGGTACTGTACGACCATTCTCCACCTTTTAAAATTTTCAATATGCGTGAGGATAGCGTAGTGCTTATTGGCAAAGACTATTGGGATACAATTGGTTGCCCCGGCACTTATGAAGAGGTTTTAGCGATCGTTGATGGTGTTAGCGAACAAGCCCGTCGGATTATGGAGAAATACATCAGTGAGCAGCAATAATATTTCCCTTCCATCCGATCGACTTGGTACTTTTTAAATAGCAAGTTCTAATTGTTTGGGTTGAAGATCCTTTTGGTTTTCCCGTTTCCAGGTGTGGTGGTCGCAGCCAATATAACGAGAATAAACAAAACCATCGTACTGCTTAATAGGCTCATTATTTATGTGACGCTTTATCAACCTACCGATTGCCCGACCCAAGCTAATGGGTACAGCGTTCCCAATTTGGCGATATTGCGCTTGGATATTCCCGGTTATCACCCAATCATCGGGAAATTCCTGAACCTTTTTATACTCTTCGACAGACAATGGTCTATCCAATTCTGGGTGGGCAAGGTCAGTGGCCGGCATCGCAGGATGTGTGACTAATGTGGGGCATGGAGCATCCCAAGCTATCCTTCGCAAAAAGCCCGTTTTACCACCACCGGAATCATAAGCTTTGCCCAAAGCTTCTTTTTGTAACTCGGATGGCAGGTTGCGCCAATTTTGCCCTGGACCTAACAGACGATAATATTTGAGGCGCTTTTCTGGAAATTTGACATACTGGTGCTGCTGACCGCTCAAGCTGGTAACGGCATCACGGAACGTTACCCAGGGCTGTAGACCATATTCCCCATTTTTGGCATGGGTTGGTTCCAGGTAAGGCAGTTCTTCCCCAATCCGACTGCATACAATCACCATTCTCTCCCGGATTTCGGGCGTTCCAAAGTTAGCCGAGTTGTAGAGGTTAAAAGAGATACCATAACCAGCCGACTCCAGGATGCGGATGATGTAGCGAAGCGCACCGCCTGGTTGTTCTTCTTCGGTTAGAGAGGGATGCCCTTTGCCCCGCAGGTTATGGGGACGGTGAACGAGGGAAGCTGAGAGAAGACCCCGAACATTTTCAATTACGGCGTATTTTGGACGAATTTGGGTAATTAAGTCAATAAACGTCAGAAAAACGTTACCTCGTTCATCCTTGAAGCTTGAGCGTTTTCCGGCAGTACTGAACGCTTGACAGGGTGGACCACCAACAATTAAATCCACATCTTCAAAACTCGATAAGCCAGCATTTTCTAAAATTTCGTTGGCGGTGTAATTGAGTATGTCCCCAATCAGCGGACAATCTGGCTTATTAGTTTGGATGGTCAGCCGAGCATCTTTGTCAATCTCAGATGCCAGGACAACGTGAATGCCTTCTTGCTCTAAGCCAATATCTAGCCCCATTGCCCCGCTAAAGAAACTAAGGGCTTTAATAGTGTGAGAAGGAAGATTTGTAGATTCTGGGGTAGATAATTGGGCAGACGCACGAATGGACATAAAAAAGTTTCCTTGAAGAAAATATTAATAGTCCCTACTCTCTAGTGAGCCGTTGGTTTTGTCAACAGGGGAGTCTGCTTAGATGAACAGTCAAGCTGAAAACTTTATTCATTAATAGGACTTACGCTTGCAATTCGTGATGTTTTGCGTAACTCCTAACTCCTAACTCCTAACTCCTAACTCCTAACTCCTAACTCCTAACTTATTATTCCCGTGTCCGACAAAATTTGCGATCGCCATCATGTTCGGGAAATTGCCAAGAATAAGCAAAATGGCTAACTCCCTTAAGTTGCCTCGCAAATGGTCGCAGCGCTCGCATTTGCACTTCTAATGACGGACGGTTGTTCATCGATTTTCCCCAGGTACCAGCTAAAGCGGGAATTACTTCTGTACCCGGTTTGGCTTGTTTCAATACCCGCTGTACTTGCGCTGCGATACAATCGGCATTATCACAGTTTGCATAGGACATGGGATGCCATTCCATTGAACTGGGAAATCTATCCCAAGGTTGCAAGCGAGAATCATAACCTTGACCAAGAGTTTGGTTACCTTCAGGAAAAAATACCCCTCCTGTCGGAACTCCCATTTGCTGCGCTGGGTAAGCAGCTAATGTGATAAAATCTAGAATTCCCTGCATGGCATGGGCGACTGATAATTGCCACAACTGTACTTGTAGTTGTGGTTGTCTCATCTCTGGGGGAAAGATTGACTTTTGTTGTATGGGTGGGATGCGCCCTTGCCAATTAGGTTCACCTTCTTGAGGATAAAGTCTATCAACCTCGGCGACATCTCCACTTGTGACATATCCCCTACCCAAAAAGCGGCGAATTAATTCCAGTCCTTTGTTATTCTGCGCCCTTTTGAATAAAGCTTGTTGGGTAGCTGATGTATACAACCATAAATCTGAAACTTTAGTCGCAATCGAATCAACTCCGGCCTGCCTAGGATAGCGCACATAGTCGAACAGCATCCCATCCGGGCGACGGCGGACTATCTCACTAACCATTTGATAATAGTCGCGTTTTGCTTGTTCGTTGTAGGGGTCAATAAATAGTTGCGAGCGGTTGTCTACAACATATAAACTGGTTTGCCCTTTACCATTGCGAGCGATCACACTTTCTCGGTCTGGACGCTGGGCATATGTATATCCAAAGTTGGTGGTAAACATCCAAGCATAAACTTTTAAACCCCGTTCTCGTCCCTTTTGAATGCTTTGGGCTAACATATCAACATTTTCTGTCCCTGGTGTCCGCAATACAGAGGGCCAAACTGTCGGGTTAGACCCTTGGGGTAACATTACCTGCCCGTCGTAAAATGTTTCTATATAGACTTGGTTATAACCCCGGTTCACAATCCGATCCATAATCCGGTCAATTGATCCAGGTTGCATATCACAGGGATATAACCGCAACCAAACAGCTTGAACTTCCGGCCAAGTCCGACTGCGGCATTCTTGCAAGTATTGTGCCTGCTGTTGTACCACTTGCTGATAGCGGGCTTGTGCTTCTTCATCTCCCTTTTTTGCTCTTAGACGTAAGTTTTCTTTCTTTTGGGCTGACCCTTGTGATATCTGACAATATTCTTGTGCCTGTGCCAGTTGAGTTCCCACTCCGGGAATCAATAAATTAGTGCTGAAGATTGCAGCGAACAGGAGTCGCCAAGAGAATATTGGTTTTGCAACATTCAACAGACGATTAGACATACCTATTAGTAAAAGGATATAAAAACAATTGCACCCAATTTTCATAAATCTTATGCACTGAATATTTTTATCTGCCGATTTAAGCCGTAACCGTTCGCAATCGGCAAAGCTCCCTTTTTGCTAGGGTTGGCGCTACAGACGCAAAGGAACAGGCAAAAATAATAATTTTAGCCAGAAATTTAATAAATTAGGGTCATCTATATCAGAAGTCCAGAATTTTAATAATATGGGATTTTCCTGCCTATCTTCTAGGACTCTCAAACCTCTATTTTTGTTGCCAGATTTTATTTTTAATTTGTGTTTACATCACTTAGGTTATCCATCTCATCTAACACGCGGCACAGGAAAACTATAACTATAATTTCAGTTGATTTCGCCGACTTACTTAAATGCTTTGTTAACAAGAACCCATTGCATTAAAAAGTATTTTTGTCAATAAAATAATATTTCTCCGAGAGTTGAGGGTTTAAGACCCGAACCTCTACAGGTCACCCATTTTGAGTTGAGGCGGCAGCTTGCTCTTGGAAGCTTTCCCCACAAACAGGCCTTGTCTGAATCCACATCTTGTAAACTTCTTCCTTCTTCCTTCTTCCTTCATTCAATAATTTGTCAATAGCCATTTGCTCTTTGAACGGGACAAATGACTAATGACTGCACAAGAGCAAAAAGTTAACCACCACGCTTCAGTGCTGTTTCTACCAATTCAAACTCTTGTTCTATCCGGTTTTTTAGTTTTTGTGGTACAGGACGATTTGGATAAGAACTGTAGTGTCCCGCCAAGGAATTGAGAGCGGTTCTCATGGTTGTGAAAGAGCTTAGACCGGAAACAGAGTTAACTCGTTGGTAGCGAGCTGAAAAATCATTGATTTTTTGACGCGCTTCTGACTGAGCTGATCCTTTGTTGGGTGAATCATCTGGTAATTCTAAGGCACTTCTCAAGGTATTGAGTACGGTTAGGGTATCTTGGCGATAATCCCCACTCAACGCATCTGGACTTCCAGAACAGCCCATTAAGCCAATGGTTACAACCAAAACTAAGGCAAGCAGACGTGACCAATAGCGCTTCATAATCTTTAAGTGAAAAAATACCTAAATCAATGACCATACTATCCTGGATTGGTATCGTAGGGATCAATTTGACTGGTTAGTGGTTAGGAGTTAGGAGTTATGAGTTAGGAGTTAGGAGTAAACAACTAACAACCAACAACTATTAACTATCAACTAACCGATAAAGAGTATCCCTTTGTTGATAAGGTCTTTTTAGAGAAGCGATCGCACTCTGTAATGTTTCAACTTCCATACAAGTACCACCTGTAGCACCCGCCATTGTGGTGATGTGTTCTTCCATCAATGTGCCCCCGATATCGTTGCAACCCCACTCTAGAGCTTCTTTTGCACCGTTTAACCCTAGTTTTACCCAACTTGGTTGATGGTTGGGTATCCATTTCCCTAAGA
This sequence comes from Cyanomargarita calcarea GSE-NOS-MK-12-04C, assembly GCA_019359595.1. Classification (GTDB taxonomy): domain Bacteria; phylum Cyanobacteriota; class Cyanobacteriia; order Cyanobacteriales; family Nostocaceae; genus Cyanomargarita; species Cyanomargarita calcarea. The sequence goes on along the minus strand of JAHHGZ010000008.1, from coordinate 197,665 downwards.
AAATTCGCGCGACTGCAGTCAGTACAAGTGCGTCTTCTAACACTGGTTGGTCGCGCCCAACACGACGGCGTAAGGGTTTGGGGGCTTCTTGACCAACAAATGGTAATAAAATAAACTCTGTAATCCTCGCGGGATATTCTCGCTCGATAGCGGTTTGTTGAAGCGATCGCAATTTTGCGAAATGACCAATTTGCTGTTCTGGTGTCTCAATATGCCCAGATAGCATTGTACTGGTTGTAGGTAAACCTAATTTATGAGCTGTGCTGACAATCTCCAACCAAGTCGCTGTATTTATTTTCTCAGGACAAAGTATCCGCCGCACCTCATCATCCAACACTTCCGCTGCTGTTCCCGGCATTGAACCAACACCAGCATCCCGCAAAGCTACTATGACATCAGCATAAGAAATTCCATCAACTCTCGCGATAAATTCTACTTCTTGGGGAGAAAAAGCGTGTAAATGTAACTGAGGAAATTCCTGCTTGATGGTTTCTACAAGCTTGAGATAATAATCTAGAGATTTACCATTTATCTTCGCTTCTAAATTCAATCCCCCCTGCATACATATTTCCGTCGCACCTCGACGCACCCCATCGGTCGTTTTTTCTAAAATTTGCGTCCAATTCAACCAATAAGCACCCGCATCACCATCATCCCGACGGAAAGCGCAGAAACTACAATGCTGCTCGCAAATATTCGTAAAATTGATATTGCGATTAATCACATACGTAATAGTATTCCCCGATTGCTGTTGGCGAAGTTTATCTGCCGTTGCGCGTATAGCAGCTTTTGCACTTGAGTCAGTTTCTTTTAGTAGAACCACTCCCTCTTCAACAGACAAGTCGTAACCCCTTATGGCACGTTCTAGAACTACATCAACAGTTAAAATAGTCACAGTTTATTAGTAAATCTTTTTTATTTGGGCAATTAATACATACTATAAATTATATCTAATTTAATTTGAAATTGATTTTTATATTGCGTTCCTATCTGATTTGTGTTTGGGTGGCTTTGCAGTGTCCAGAAACCCGACTTCTTTAAGAAATCGGGTTTCTAAAATAGATTACTCTTTTCTCTGCGATCTGGTGCGTCTGGAACGGTTCATTAATCAAAAACCTCAAAACCTACCAATTTCTTCTCAATCTCAAATTCACCCAACCGGGCAAATAATCCAAAAATACCCATACACCCAACCCCAACACCAAAACATTTCTTAAATTCAGCCATAATATCTTCCCAAAATCAAGATTTCTAAAACTACCAAACGTCATCATTATATATGTCGTTAAACAAATACCTAACATCAAAATTAGCTGCCGTGGTTTCAAAAGGGCAGCGAAAGGAACAATCCATACTATATATTGAGGAGAGAAGACCTTACTGGTAACAATAAATATTAATAAAGCAAGTAAAGAATACGCCACTAAACTTTTATTTTTCACCACTTGATTATCATATCGATCTTCTCGAAAACGATAGAAACAATTAATTAGCATGACGCTATAAAGCACAATCAACAACCAAGGTAATAAACCCAATATAATATCATTTAAAGGTGAAACAATATTTCGCGAACCATATCCAGCAATTGTTTTCACTTCTATAAACCCAAATTTATGTATTAAGCTAATTATCCCAGCCGAAAATGATTCTATTTGTAAGCCACGCTCTTTATGGTAAGTCAAGAAATAAAAGAATTTGCCATGAGAAGTGATAATGAATGGCAGGAAAATTAAAAATACTGTACCAACAGTTCCCAACCATAAATTTAAAATGGCACGATAGCTTCTATTTGCAAAATAATAAACAGTAAAAACTGGAAGTAAAATAACAGGGTAAAGTTTAGCTGCAATCCCAAATCCTAGAAAAATACCTGCGAATGTGGGACGAAGGGAAATGACAGTGACTAAGGCTAAAACTGTTAATAATGTTGGAAATAAATCATAACGCCAAAGCATTACTGGAGAAACGATTGCCGCAAATAAGGTGTAGAATATTAATGCCAATATTTTATGGGGTTGAGAATTCGATTTAGATATAATGTTCAGTAATAATATTGTATTGATACTGCTAAAAAAGACGTTTTGTATTACAAAGAAAAATGCGTATATATAGGAATTATTTGTAAGTCCTAAAGTTAAAATTCTAGGAAGAATAAATGCGATTAAGGCAAATGGTGGATACTCTAAATCAAAGTCTCGATAAGGTAATTTACCTTGTAATAGATATAGTGAAGAACGGTAGTAGAGGTTTAAGTCATGAGTACCCAATGTTTTACGAAGAGTTAACAATCCGATAATTAATAAAATAATAGCTTGAATTGCAATGATTCGGGTAATCCAATTTTTTGTTATTTCTGTAGTTTGCATATTAAAAAATGAAGGAAGAAGGAAGAAGGAAGAAGGAAGCTTCCTTATTCCTTCATTCAAATATTAGAGTCCAAGATCCCCGACTTCTGTGACCCTCATGGATTTAGGGCACTTAATCGCCAAAGTCTACCGGGTTTGTCAACAAGATTCAATTTATATTTTTTCTCAATGTCCGATTTCAATTTTTTTGATGGATTGTACAAAAAAATCTCTTTGAAGTTATCAGGTATATTGGGAATATTAGGCTCAGTTACTAACTGCACTTTGACTTTATTATCTAGCACATGACTCAGAGACATTAAATCGCCAATATTTAGAGAGTAATTGCTGCTAATTAATAGTGGTTTATCCGATTGATTGATGATGCGGGCAATTTGCGGATTTGCATGACTTCCTTTATTCCACCATGTTTCGGCTTGAGAACTAACTGTACAAGAAATAATTCCAGTCGAAATTACTAATACTATGACTAATCGCCAAAGCTTCTGCTGTATAGGTTTAATAGAGATAATTTTTGTTGCTAATAAGTAGGCGATCGCTAGCTGAATGCCTATATAACATGGGATGACATAACGAGCGCGGGTACTAAGTTTTCCCCCAAAAATTAAATCAGATAATATCAGAGTTAATCCTGGGACTCCACTCAAGCTAAATATAAATAACCAAACTCGTTTTTGTGTACAGCGATAAATAAACCATAGAGCATATCCGACTAAGATAAGTATTAAAGGAATTAAATATCTACCCCAACGCAAGATAGGAAGATTTAAGTTGGGGTAAAATGGTTCGTAACGCCAAAAATCACCGAATATATAGCTGAGATTGCTAATCCAACCTGATATTAAGCCGGAAAGAGATTGTCTTTTTTGGGCACTGGCTGTGGTGCTATCAATTTGAGAAATGTTGTTAATAATTACTAAAATCCAAGGAACAAAAGCCAAAAATGCACAACTTATTGCTAGCAGGTAAGCTTTAACAGTTTTGGTGAAGCGAAAGTTTTCTATAATAACTAGATAAAAACCGTGGGCGATCGCTACTAAAGCAGAAAATAAAAATGTATACAAGCCTAATATTACTGTTACTGCGTAAATCGCCCAAAGCCTTATTCCACCAAGCATGACTGCTCGCAAAAATACGGCGCTACTGATGGTAATAATCACCGACCATAAAGAAAATTGCCTAGCTTCTTGGGCATAGAGTACATGGAATGGTGATACTGATAATAGCGCAACAGCCATCCATCCAATGATTGGCGACTGGAATAATTCTATGCACAGCCAATAAATACAAGGAAAGCAAAGGAAGCTAATTATGACTGAGAGACTTCTAGCTGCTGCCACCGAATCGCCAAATATTTGCATCCACAATCTCAACATCAAAAAATATAGTGGCGGATGTTGAGCATCTTCCAACGCTAAAGATTTGATTGTATCGAGTGCAGTTTTTTGGGAATTGGGGTATTGATATTTTTGTAGGGACTCCACATCAATTACCTGCCCATCAAAAACTTGTTGGACAAATTCTGTTTTGGTGTAACCAGAAATTCTTAATGATGTGTAGGCTTCATCATGCCAGTAGACTTTGCGCTCTAAATTGACGCAACGAAAAAATATTCCCAATATTAATAAAATCACGACACAAAACCGCAGCCTTGATGTCGGGAACTGCAATGAGCGTAATCGCTGTCTATTTGTTGTAAGCATTGCCAGTCCTTCTTTTGTCTATAACTCCAGCAATTCTCTATTATTTGTATCTGATATGTCAAAACCTCAGGTGTAAAGTATAACTATGACTTGCGATGTACGTCCTTTGATATAGAATATCAACGAGAATCAACAAGTTATTATTTGCGCTCAAATTACTACGCTTTGCTCATACCAATTCTGTATGAAGATGCACATAATCAAGACCCCCCTGTAGTCCCCCCTTGCCAAGGGGGGACGGCGTAGCCGGGGGGTAATATATGCAGCTTCACAAAGAAACGGTATCACGCATAATTAGTAAGAGTACTATTTTCCCCACATAGTCCCATTTGGAATGAGTATCACCGAACCAAATTCACTTTTGTCAGTGCCAACTGGTGCATTGCAAATTTCCGATCGACCCCCTAGTAAGATGGGAGGTGAAACCATCGTATTTTCTCTAGTAATTCCTACTTATAAAGAGCGTGAGAACATCAAGAATGTTGTCAGGGTATTGACTAGGTTGCTTGATGAGTCTATTCCGAAAAATTATGAGTTGATTGTGGTAGACGATGATAGCCCCGATGGTACTTGGGAAGTTGCACAGTCCCTAACCCGAGAATATCCTCAGTTGCAGGTAATGCGACGCCAAAGTGAACGCGGACTTTCAAGTGCAGTGATTCGCGGTTGGCAAGCTGCGAGAGGGCGCGTTTTAGGGGTGATTGATGGAGACTTGCAGCATCCGCCAGAAGTACTGCTGCAACTGTTCCGCGCTATTGAAGAAGGAGCAGATTTAGCCGTCGCTAGCCGTCATGTGGAAGGTGGTGGGGTGAGTCGCTGGAGTTTTATCCGGCGGTTTCTTTCTCGTGGGGCTCAAGTTCTGGGATTGCTGATTTTACCCGGTGTATTGGGTAGAGTTTCCGACCCGATGAGCGGTTATTTTATGGTACGTCGCAGCGCGATCGCACAAGTAAACCTCAGTCCCGTAGGATACAAAATTCTGCTGGAAGTATTGGGAAGAGGACAGGTACAAGAAATAGCCGAAGTCGGGTATGTTTTCCGCGAACGGACTGAGGGTGAAAGCAAGGTAACGAGCAAGCAGTATATAGACTATATTCACCACTTAGTCAAATTGCGCCTGGATACTGGAACTGTCGCAAAATTAACTCAACGTCTCGGTTTTCCCATCGGTCGATTTCTCCGCTTTGGTTTGGTGGGGCTAAGTGGAGTGTTTGTGGATATGACAGTACTGTATTTGCTGAGTGACCCCCATACCCTCGCGTTACCCCTGACCCGCAGTAAAATCATTGCTGGAGAAATTGCGATTTTCAATAATTTTTTATGGAATGACGTTTGGACTTTTGCCGATGTCACCATGAGACAGCAGGGATGGCGTCAGCGTCTAAAGCGGTTTTTGAAATTCAATATTATATGTTTGGCGGGACTGGTGTTGAATGTCGTGATTTTGAACTTAGTCTTTAATTTCGTGATTCAAAACAGATATATCGCCAACTTAATTGCGATCGCTATTGCCACTGTCTGGAACTTCTGGGTGAATTTAAAGCTGAGTTGGCGAGTCACGGAAGTTAAGTAATTGGTTAGTTGTTAGTGGATAGTGGTTAGGGGGTTAGGAGTTAGGAGTTAGGGGTTAGGAGTTAGGAGTTAGGAGTTAGGAGTTAGGAGTTAGGAGTTAGGAGTAAACAACCAACAACCAACAACTAACAACTAACAACTAACAACCAACAACCAACAACTCTTTAGGTTCACATTGAACTTAATCTAGAATGTCAAGTCTATTAGCCTACAAAATGACTTGTTAATGGCATTTTCATGAAAGCTTCCCTCTTGACTCGCCAGATTCATCCCTTACTGCTGTTGTTTTGGTTCATCATCGCTTTGGGCTTTCGGCTAGCCAACTTAACCGCCAAGCCTCCTTGGACTGATGAATTTTCTACCTTAGTCTTTAGCCTGGGGAATACTTTTTTAGATGTACCTCTAGACAAAGCGATCGCTCCTGATATTTTATTGCAACCACTCCAACCACAATCATCTACTAGTGTCCGAAATGTATTAGCACATTTACTAACAGAAAGCAACCATCCACCGCTATATTTTATGCTGACTCATTGGTGGATGCAGTTATTTCCGGTGAATGGGGGGTTAGTTTCTTTGTGGGGAGCGCGATCGCTTGCGGCGATTTTTGGGGCTTTATCCATCCCAGCTATTTATATATTAAGCTGGGTGGCATTTCGTTCTCGTTTAGTTGGTCATTTCGCCGCTGTGATGATGGCGGTATCACCCTATAGTATTTTTCTCTCACAAGAAGCGCGTCACTACACTTTAGCTATTTTGTGGGTGATTGCTTCCTTTGCCTGCTTGGCAATCTGTGTCCGCCATATCCAAAACCGCACAGCTTTACCTATCTGGGTGGCTATTAGTTGGGAAGTAATCAACGCTTTAGGAATTGCAACTCATTACTTCTTCGCCCTCACCCTTTGGGCGGAACTCATGGTTTTGCTTTTTTTAAGATGGCAATTGAGGAAAGGGCCAAATGTCTCCCCCTCTCCCCATCCCCCCCTCTCCCCATCCCCCCCTCTTCCCCTCCCCTCTCCCTGGAAGCAAATCTACGCCGTAATTGTAGGGACTGCAGTTGCGGGGTTGGTTTGGTTACCAGTATTTTTGCAGAATAATTATGGTGGGAAATTAACCGAGTGGATTCAAGGCGATCGCGTCGGAATAGCTTGGATTAGTCCGATTTTTCAAGCTTTCGCGGCATGGCTTACGATGATTTACTTGCTACCAGTAGAATCACCACATTTGGCAATTATGATTGCTTCTGGGCTAGTGATGCTGATTTTCTTGATTTGTGCTGCACCAATACTTGTACGTGGTTTCAAAGCGCAGCTAAGGGAACCGCAAAACCGTTTGATGACACAGGTATTTGCTGGGGTTATAGTGAGTGCGATCGCGATATTCTTTATCTTTACCTACTTTCTTGACATTGACCTGACCAGGGGGGCTCGTTATAACTTTGTATACTTCCCTGGTGTCATGGTTTTACTCGGTGCAAGTCTCGCAATTACTTGGACTTCTCCCGGTGGCAAAAAAAGCGCGATAATTATTTGCTTGGTGGGTTTCCTCAGCGCAATAACAGTAATTTCAAACCTTGGTTATCAAAAATATTACCGTCCCGATTTGTTTGTAGAATTAATTGAAAAAACATCTAATGTACCAGTACTTATTGCCACTACCCAAAAAACTCACGTCCACATCGGCGAAATGATGGGAGTAGCTAGAGAATTTAAAATCCAACATTTTTCCTCCTCCCCTTCTCCTCTCTTCCTCCTGGCCCATCAAGACGAAAACCCCATAACCTCCACTACAGCCCTAGAAAATACTTTGCAAGTATTACCAAGACCTCTAGACTTGTGGCTTGTAAACTTTTATGCACCAGTTCCAGAAGTAGTTCAAAATTGTATATCTGAATTGAATGAAGGAAGAAGAAAGAAGGAAGAAGAAAGAAGGACGTTTTTAGACGGGGATTGGAACCCCAACTCAAAACGGACGACCTTTAGAGGTCGGGGTCTTAAACCCCCAGCGAGGATAAAATCTTTACCAGGCATCAACGGCTACGTATACAAACTTTTTCACTGCTTATAGTCGGAACTACTAATGTGGCATAAAAAAATACACTCTCAATGGCTAATTTTGTTGGTGTGGATAGCGCTCGGTCTTAGCTTGCGCTTAACTAATCTAACAGCTAAACCTCCTTGGATTGATGAATTTGCGACCTTGGTTTTTAGCTTGGGTAATAGTTTTAAAGTAGTACCATTAGATCGGGCGATCGCTACCGATGTCCTATTGCAACCGCTTCAAGTGAATCCAGGGGCTGGTATTGCAGATGTTATTCACACCCTGTTGACAGAAGATATCCATCCACCTCTGTACTTTATTCTGGCTCATCTGTGGATGAAGCTATTTCCTAGTGATGGAGGATTCGTATCTCTATTTGCAGGGCGATCGCTTCCAGCTTTATTTGGTGCGATTTCTATTCCATGTGTTTATGCATTAGGCAGACTAGCTTTTCGTTCCCGATTAGTCGGACAGTTGGCTGCTGCGATGATGGCAGTATCACCCTACGGCATTTTTATGGCACAAGAAGCCCGACATTATACCTTAGTAATGTTATGGGTTATTGCTTCTTGTGCCTGCTTGGTAATTGCCACACGCCACATCCAAAATCGCACACAGTTACCATTGTGGATAGGGATTTCTTGGGTAGTAATCAATGCTTTAGGTGTTGCCACTCACTACTTCTTTACTCTCACCCTCTGTGCTGAAGCTGTGGCATTAATTCTGGTTGCTTGGAGAGTCCAAAGTGGGGGACAGGGGGGGAGCGTAGCTTCTTCTAGCTTGTCTTCCCCATCCCCCCCTCTCCCCATCTCCCCCTCTCCCTGGTATCCTATTTACGCCGTTGCTATCGGTACTTTTCTGGTGTCTATTGTTTGGCTACCAGTGTTTTTACAAAATAAGTCTGGGGGTCCGTTGACTGAGTGGATTCAAGGTTCACGTCAAGGCATTGCTTGGATAAGTCCAATTTTCCAAGCTTTAGCTGCATGGATTACAATGATTTATTTACTACCAGTAGAATCACCAAACTTAGCGATTATGATTGCTTCTGGGTTGGTGATGCTGGTTTTGTTGATTTGGGGGGCACCAATTCTGACCCGTGGTTTAAAAATACAGCTAAAGCACTCAGAAAACGGTTTGATGACTCAGGTGCTTGCTGGGGTAGTAGTGAGTGCGATCGCTTTATTCTTTATCTTCACCTATTTTCTGGGTATTGATTTGACAAGGGGTGCTCGGTATAACTTTGTATATTTTCCGATTGCGATCGTTTTAGTTGGAGCAAGTCTCGCAGTTTGCAGAAAAACTCCTTATGTGGGCTTTACAAAAATATCGGGAAAAAAAGCTGTAGAGATAATTTTATCGCTCGGATTTGTCAGTGCCATAACAGTTGTTAGTAATCTGGGATATCAAAAATATTACCGTCCTGACCTTTTCCTACCCGTGATTCAACAAAATTCCCAATCCCCAGTTTTAATTGCCACCACCCACAAAACCCTGGCACAAACTGGGGAAATGATGGGATTAGCCAGAGAATTCAAAACCCAAAATTCCACTCCCCCCCTTTTTTTCCTAGCCCATCAAGACAAAAACTCTCAAACTTCTACCACAACCCTACAAAATACCTTAAAAGAATTACCAAGACCTCTGGACTTATGGCTTGTTAACTTTCATGCTCCAATTCCCGAAGAAGTCAAAAACTGTGTAACCCAAACCAAATCACTACCAGCAATTAACGGCTACGAATATAAACTTTATCACTGCCGGAAAAATTAGATTTCTTGCTTCATTACCAAAAAATAAATAATTAACCGCAGATGCACCCAGTAGCCGCTTCGGCTTCCCGTAGGGTAGGACGCAGATGAAAGATTTTTTTATCTGCGTTTATCTGCGTTTATCTGCGGTTTTTATCTCTTATATCTACTTCATTTACAAGAATCTGCCGTAATTCTTAAAACTTTCTTTTTATGCATAATTTAATACGGTTTAGTTAACAGTTATTCGCGAGAATATTAGCCTTGTAGACAGGTTATATCTAACATCTCTACATCCCATAATAAACAAACTACTTTAACTGAACTGGATTGATGCGTAATGTTGAAAAAATAGCAATAAAAAACACTATTTGGCATTATTTAGGTTTAATTCTTTGGATAGTCCCATTATTGTTTTTGAATAATGGGCACAACAGTCTTATGCCTCATGACGAAGCCATGTATGCCGTCCGTTCCCGCTGGTTGCTAGAGTCTGGTGACTGGATAACTCCTCAATCTTGGGGAGAATTAGTTTATGAAAAAACACCGGGTCCATATTGGTGGCTAGCATCTGTTTACACAATATTTGGTATTAGTGAAGCAACATCTCGATTACCCGCCCAAATAGCGTGTATATTCAGTCTTTTACTTACCTATGAAATTGGCACGATTCTGCTGAATAAACGTATCGCTTATTTAGCCTCAGCAATTCTCGGTGTATCCTTGCTTTGGCTTCAAGGTAGTCGATTAGCTACTGCAAACATCGTGACAAATTGTGTTATTCTTTTGACACTTTGGTGTTTGCTCAAAGCAGAATTACATCCCAAATATAAATATTACTGGGGTTTTGCAACAGGCTTAAGTTTTGGGGTGAGTTTTTTATTCAGGGGGCAATTAATCTTTGTGCCGGCGATCGCTTTATTGCCTTATCTAATCTTAGAGCATCGCCGTCATCGCCATCTGACTAATCCGATGTTGTATTTAGGGCTTTTAGTCGGCTTTGTCCCGACAATTGCTTGGTTTTGGTTTAGTTGGCAGCGTTATGGCGATATTGTTTTTGAACAATTTTTTTCTTTGGCTATTAGAATAGCAAAAGAACAGCGAAATGGGAATTCGCCTTTATTTTATCTTTGGAATACCCCTATCAAAGCCTTTCCTTGGCCCTTTTTCAGTGTTTTAGGCTTACTAATTTTACGCCATCAAACTGGACGCTACAACTGGATATTAGTAGGGTGTCCGTTGATTATGTTGATACAAATCAGCCTGGTTTCAACTCGTCTACCCCACTATGCACTGATGCTTTATCCTTTTATAGCGATATTGGCAGCAGTGGCTCTCGATTGGTTGTGCCAAATTTATGAGGATAAAACTTCTACTCAAAAATGGCTACCCCGCAATCTAAGCTATGCTTTTGGTGGGTTCGGCGGTTTAGTCTTTGTAACATCAATTCTAATTTATACTGACATCCTATCTATTACTAGTGACGAAATAGACATCAAAAAAGCTGCAGTGGTGGGGTTAGTTTTAGGACTCGGTTGGTTGATGTTACCTTTAGTCTGGATTTTGCGACATCGTGGCTTCTTGTTTTTTACTGCTAAATATTGGTTAGCAAATTTGATAATTCCCGTTTGGTTGGCTTTAGCTGCGGCTGGTTTTGTCGGATTGTTAGGAAACTACAGCCCTGATGTTAAAATATTTTTACAACAGAGTGCGATCGCCGAAGTGCTTCCAAACAATTCTATTAACTTTGTGGTGCAAAAAACACAAGCTCTCAGCACTGGTGGCGATAAAGCATTATTATTATTAACTTTTTATACTCCTCACTGGGGACAGCGATATCGGCAGTTATCAGAAGTTGCAAATGGAAATTATGCCTGGGTTAGTCCTGAAACGAATGTGCTTTTATCTTCAAATTATCGTGATTTAGGTACTTTCCGAGGATGGAAATTGATTTATAAGAGTGGCAATGGATGAATTAAGATGTTCCACATATAGGAATGCACATTCGGGCGGGCTGGAAGCCCACCCCACAAGAGTTACATGAATAGGACTTACGCAAAAACTCTCTTAAACTCCTATTCCTACCGAAACGAAAGGCGTATCCCTAACGGGACGCTTGCGACGAGAGCGCTCATCGTGCGGTTCCATAAATCAAAGTTTCTGTTATTTATCCTTTGCCAACACATTTTGCTCGTAATACAGTAAAATTTTTAGTTTCTAAGACAGAACAACGCTCCTTCATCTCTAATAAAGCAGGAGTAGTTCCTTGTTGTAACTTTAATGAAATATCTTTCGCTATTGATTCCCATTGGATAAACCAAGGATTAATCTTGATATATTCTGGTGTAAACGCAGCCTGTTCTATTACAAAAAAATCTACTCCATATTTCTCAATAAAACTCTGCACTGGGGCTAAATTTTCGCTGTACTGAGCATTAATTAAATCAGTAGTTCGTTGGGTGATTTGGCGATTGTACCCTACATGATAAGGAACAGCATATTCCCAACCGATGAAAATAGACCTCTGAGAAAATATTGGGACGTTATCTATCTCTTGTGCCAAGGAAGCAATCAGAGTATCTTTGGGTTGTTTCTGAAAAAAATCATACATTGCAGGTGCTTCACCTACTTTGTATAAGCTGTATGGAAAAATTTGCAAGAAGTGTGGATAAATAATAAGTACACTTCCTAATAAACTTGTAAATCCCAAAGCTAAAATTTGTCGTCGAGATGAACGTTTTCTATACTGCTTTGCCCATCTAAAAACAGCATCAATTATAACTGCCAACGCTATACCAGCAGAAATAATTACCACAAATTTCAGGGTATATCTTGTGTATCGAGCCGGAGCAAAAAGCTTATAGAGTAGTAAATGGGCAACAAAAAACATTGCGACAGATACTACGATAATTTCCGGTAAAATTTTGATTTTACTGGTGATTTTCTTGGTCAGGGGAAAACGTTGAGGATATAGTAAAAGAATGGGTAAGAGCAATCCAATAATATTTAATGGGTGTTCCAACACATTCGGAATCAAACCGCTGTGCTGATTGGACAACCAAAACCAAATTGGATCGTCACTAAAAAAAGGTATTCTTCCTGTTGCTGCAAGTCCTGGTAATTCTCTTGCTGCGGCTCCTGCAATCGTTGGGCCAAATCTAGAAGAACTGAATGCATAAGGCAACATCAATAGTAGGCTAATTGCCAATCCCACACCAGAAAATATATAATCACGACGCTTTTCTTGCCAACGCCAAAGTCTTAAAATTAAGATTCCAGCTACGATTAATAAAAACGGTGGATAAAACAATCCAATTAATGCGATCGCTATCAAACTTGGTAGTAAATCTTTTCGCAGCAAATAATACAAAAACGCGATAAAAAATACAAAAATAAAAGACCTAGGTGTTGCAGAAACAATATCATCCCTTAAAGAAAGATTTTGAGCAAACAATACCGTACTAATAAATCCTGCTGTCGGTACTGGAAATATCTCCATGCATAATGGAAACCAATAACAAATGCTAATTATTTTCAACAATATTGGCAGTAATTTACTCAACAATAGTGGCTCAATCCCCACCATTGCCATGACTCTATAAAGAGTAGTAAATCCGACTGGAGTTACGGACTGAAAATAGTCGGCAATTAAGTCATTTGGAAGTATATCTGGCTGTAAAAATCTCTGCATCCAGAAGATATATACTCGTGCATCATCTTGGACTACGTATGTGTTACTAAAGGCTTGCCGCAATTCTAAGAGACTATAAAATATGCCAAAAATTAAACTTAAACTAAACCAGAATCTTTTCTTAAATTGAGAATTTTTATCATTTGAAATAATTAAAAACTTATGCAAGCTTGTTATTTGCATTGATATTTAAAGGATTAAAAAATTATTACTTAAATTTGAAACAGATGTAATATTAAGTTCATTGGATGACCACAGAACCCCACCCCCAACCCCCTCCCCGCATGCGGGGAGGGGGCTTATAAAGACTAGATATTAATTCACTCTTAACTCTTAACTCCTAACTCCTAACTCCTAACTCCTAACTCCTAACCCCTAACCCCTAACTCCTAACTCCTAACTCCTAACTTTTCGGTATTCCGACTTGTGAAAAACCGGCGATCGCCCGCAAGTTTTGGCAGCGGATCAACTCGTTAAAATCTAAACCAGAACGTCCTTGTATTTTTGCTGCTGTCTCAATAGCAGATAATAAATGTTCCGCAGCTTCAGTTTCTGAGTAACCCCGGCGCAATGCTACCTTAATGGCAGCGATATCGGCATCGATCTCAGACTCTTGAGAATTGTTGGTGCGCCAAATCCGAGTCAGGGCGATCGCACTTAATCCCCCAGAAACAACTACACCTACCGCATCTCCCTGTAGTATTTCTACGAATCCGCCTAAAATTCCTGCCACTACCACACCTTGATAAATATCAGGCTTAAACCACCTCACCCCTGACAACCAGCTAATAGTCCTTAATAGCAGTAGATCCCGTTGTGGTTTCGTTAGACGTCGCCACAAATCAAAATTAATATATATCGGTCGTTCCTGTTTCCAAGGCAGTGGAAAAGCAGCATCAATCAATTTTGACTGCTCCGGTTTGCTGATGATTTTTGTATTCATCCTACCCGAAGCAGGCATCACATCTAACAATCGGCGAATTTCAACGTTTGGCTCCATATTCCTAATCTATAATTGTTTGGTGTAATTGCGCTCTTGGTACGTTTCGCTTCGCAGACGTTGGAGCGTGTTATCTTCCTCCACGTTCTCTGTGTCGTAGTAAGGTTAATTAAAAAAAATAAGTATTCTTTGAGTGAAATGGGAGTAGCTTTATTTAATTGTCACATTCATCATGTACTTATTGAAACTTTTCTGTAAGTTTGTATTGCTCGCATCTTGCCATTCGTTTCACCTACTGACAGACCAAAGCACCATGTTAGGGATTGAATTTTCCAAGATATTAAGTAATATCACACAGATAAGCCGATAGTAAAAGTCTGAAATTATCCAAAATCTCAAATTTGCCCCCTGCCCCCAATTCTGCGGGAAGAAAATTCAAATGCCCCCCAACCCCCCAGAATTGGGGGCAGGGGGCAGAGGATTTAGTTCTGTTATCCTGAAAATGAGGTGAATAAATTCCTTCCCTACTCCCCACTACCTGCCATAATATGCAGTAAAATATAAATTTTCCTACATGGACCCTTTCGCCCCCATCCCACCTGAATGGACGAATAAAGCAATTCATGCTTACGGGTTTTGCTGTCCTAATTGCAACTCCAGTAGCCTTGATGCAAAACAAGTATGGATAAATAGGCGATCGCCTGTGCTGACACCAGACCATCGCCGTAAATGGCAAGAATTTTACGATTGTAACTGTAGTACTGTGTGGTGGGCTTGGAGTAGCGACAGACCACCAGCGGATTTTTCTAAGCAGGAAGATTGATGTGTAATATATACAATCTCAAAAAAATAGCCCGTCTTACTGCGGGCTAATATCTTACACTTATACGTATAAATAACTAATAAAATAATTTCAAACTGACTAATTGACACAATAGATATAGATTCTTTAGTAGTCCTCTTTGAGAGGACTATTTGAGTATCCAAATTTAAAAGTCAAATTAGTGACTGCAAAATCGGTGAACAAAAATTTCTAGTACAGGTGCATTCCGGTGAGTTAAGATAATTTCTAAGATGTAGAGACATTATATATAACCTCTCTACACCGCCGATAGGTAAATTATGTCAACCCAACCATCTTAGAAAGTGAAGGTAGTTCGCAGTGTACCAACGTATATAGTATCGTTGGCGTCGTTATGCTCAGGATTGAAGATTACCAACAAAGCAGGGGTGACAGAAATATTGTCGTTAAGCTGCATCCGGTATAGACCCTCTAGGTGATAGGAGGTGTTTCTATCTTTCTGCTCTACACCTGCAACTCTGACATTATTACTGGTAACTTGGGGTGGTTGACCAAACACAAAACCAAGCATATTACCCTGTCTGCCAAAGTCTTTCAAAGATAGAGTAGTACCCCAGTAGAACATTTCTGCACCACTACCCGCGTTAATACCGGCTTTAGCTTCAGCATCGCTGTAACCTACCCAACCACCTAATGCGAGTCTATCACTAGGTTTGAAGTTAGCTTGTATACCATAATGATTCGCTTCGGTAGCGACGTTACCGAAAGGTTGATTTGCCAAGGTACTACCTGTTGATTCAAACAGGCTGACGTTACGAGTGACGTTATTTGTAGTGAAAGAGTTTTGATAAGTGCGGGCGTATGTCAAACCTACATTAAAGGCCTTACTAGGTTGGATACCTATTTGACCCAGTGCTGCATAATTACCATCGAATAGACCTGCTCTGTCAGCAGGATTGCTAGATACGTTGTTGCTTCCACCTGCTAAATAACCGATAGAGGCACTGATAGGTCCGTTGGGATTAAGGCTGATCGTCGCACCGGCACCACCAGCACCTTGGCGATAAATCGGGCTGAAACGACCATAGCGGGAGATAGCACCTTTACCAGTGCTGGCAAAATCGGGGTTGAAGTTATTGATGTTTTCCCAGAATTCACCTTTGCTAGCGTCAACTTTAACGCGCACTGCACTGGTTAGGTTGAAAGCATAGTTGATTTTATCTACGATAACGCCGTTTTGGTTGTTGTCAAACCCGTCGTATGTAAGACGAGTCATGTTAGTACCAGTTGCTGCGGTACCCAAGCTGCTACCGTTATTATTAAAAACATTCCCTGCTTCCAAACGAATTTGCAACTGGTCTTTACCCGTGAAGCTGCTATTCAAGCTCAGACGAATCCGGTCAGAGAATGTGGTGTTGCTGTCTAAGTTTCTTCTTGGAGCATTTGGGTTATTGACCAACGTAGAAGAGGAAACCGCTTGGCGATCGCCGAAAGCTTCGGATAAGCTGAAAATTGCTTCCCCAACTAATTTGGTAGTGGTAGAGAACTGATTGGCTTCCAACTCAGCGGTGCGTGCTTCTAAAGCATCTACACGACCGCGCAGAGTAGCTAATTCCGCAGAAAATTCTTCTTGCAGACGCTGTAATGTTGCCAGGTCTTCTTTCTTAACCAAGTCAGCAGTTGCTGTGGCAATCAATTCGTTAACGCGGTCTAAGCAAGCGTTCAAACCAGCGGCAAATTCATAACGAGTCATCGCACGGTTGCCACGGAAGGTGCCGTTGGGATAGCCTGCGATACAACCGTAGCGTTCTACTAAAGATTGTAATGCTTGGAATGCCCAGTCGGTCGGCTGTACGTCAGAGAACTGAGAAACTGATGTTACCTGACCCATGCTGTTGGCTTCTTGGGACAACGATGAAACGGGAGTTACCTGTTGGTTAGCTTCATCAGCGAAGGCAGGGCTAGCAACCAAGAATGTTGCTGCTACAACAACTGGACTCAGCTTTATAACGTTCCAGAATACTTTTGTCATGGTTTTATTCTCACTCACACCTACAGGCTTAATCATTGTAGGATTTCCGGTGAATTTTCTTTTCAGGAAATTTACTTAATGATTAACTGTAAGAATTGTAGCAAAGATGTGGCCTTTAACACAAATTAATCAGCCCATTTTTGCGCCATGTTCTTTTAACTTTATTTAATAAAGGTACAATAATTCATCAGTTCTTAATGAAAAAATGTTCCCGCTTGCTGTACTGATTCTGACAGGAGGGTCGCCAAAAAATGATGTCCTAATTAATACGTTAGCTATTTTTTGTAATTTGCTATACTAATTTGATAATTGGTTTTATAAAATCTTGGGCGATCGCTATGAACCGTAATTTGGACTCTTATTGGCTTGTAGTTTACTTGTCCCTACAGCACACAAACCTAAAATAAAATTTGGTTGATAGGGCGGACTAGAAATAGTAAGAGGGGTGGGCTTCGGTGCCCGCACAAATTACAGCAAATTTCAACTTTGTGAGGTACAGAAATACCCCTCCCCAACCCTCCCCGTATGCCTTGGGGAGGGGGTGTACTTCATTTACTTGCAAAGTGCTGTATGCAATCTTGATTTAAGAACGCTATAGTATCCCAAAAAGCAAAAATATGAGTTCCAACAAAAAGCCCGGTTTATTCAATAAACCGGGCTTTCAACTTCTAAACTAGAACAAGCAGAGAGAGCCGCACCGAAGTGAGGCTCAGGCAGATATTAGAAGCTGAAGGTTGTACGTAGTGTACCAACATACTCAGTGCTGTTGCTGTTGTTGTTCTCAGGATTGAAAATAACCAACAAACCGGGGGTTATGAGAATGTTGTCGCTCATCTGCATTTTGTAGAGAGCTTCTAAGTGGTAAGAAGTACCAGATTCTCTGGTAATACCCCTACCGCCAGTTACTTTGGGGGGTTGACCAAATATTAAACCGAGAACGTTACCTTCTTTACCAAAGTCTTGCACACCTAAGCTGGCGGCCCAGTAGAAGAAGTCTGCATCTCTAACAGCGCCGGTCTTAGCATCAGCGGTACTGTAACCAGCCCAGCCGCCAAGGGTCAATTTGTCGCTTGGTTTGACGCTAACTTGTATACCGTAGTGGTTGGAATCGGTACGAACACCTGCGCCGAAAGGGCTGTTAGCCAAGCGGCTACCTGTACTTTGGAAGAGACCAATAGTACCACCAGTATAGCTGCGAGCGTAGGATAAACCTACGTTTAACGCACTACTGGGTTTGAAAGCTAACTCACCAAAGAGGGTGTTGTCGCCATTGAATATTCCTTGACCACTAACAGGATTATTACCACCTGTGGGTACTAAGTAAGCAAGAGTAGCACCGAAAGTACCTTTAGGGTTGACGCTAACAGTCAAACCAGAACCACCAGCACCTTGACGGTAGATGGGGCTGAAACGACCATAGCGAGAGATAGAACCTTTACCCGAGCTAGAGAAGTCGGGATTAAAGGTGTAGGTATTGTCATATAACTTACCATTGTTAGCGTCAATCTTAACGCGAACTTTGCTAGTCAGATTGAAAGCATAGTTGAGGTTATCAACGGAAACAGCGTTGTTGCCATCTCCATCAAAGCCCAACCGGGTCATGTTGGTGCCTGTAATGTTAGGTCTAGGACTAGTAAGACTAGTGCTACCACCATCAAATTGAGCAGTATTGCGAGCTTGCAAACGAGTTTGCAACAGGTCTGTACCAGTGAAGCTGGTATTCAAGCTCAAACGAACACGGTCAGAGAAAACGGTGTTGCTGTCTAAGTTGGTACGAGTAGCAGTACTACCGCTAGGAAGCGCTCTCGTATCACCAAAAGCTTGACTAAGGTTGAAAATTGCTTCCCCAACTAGTTTGGTAGTGGTAGAGAACTGATTGGCTTCCAACTCAGCGGTGCGTGCTTCTAAAGCATCTACACGACCGCGCAGAGTAGCTAATTCCGCAGAAAATTCTTCTTGCAGACGCTGCAATGTTGCCAGGTCTTCTTTCTTAACCAAGTCAGCAGTTGCTGTGGCAATCAATTCGTTAACGCGGTCTAAGCAAGCGTTCAAACCAGCGGCAAATTCATAACGAGTCATCGCACGGTTGCCACGGAAGGTGCCGTTGGGATAGCCTGCGATACAACCGTAGCGTTCTACTAAAGATTGTAATGCTTGGAATGCCCAGTCGGTCGGCTGTACGTCAGAGAACTGAGAAACTGATGTTACCTGACCCATGCTGTTGGCTTCTTGGGACAACGATGAAACGGGAGTTACCTGTTGGTTAGCTTCATCAGCGAAGGCAGGGCTAGCAACCAAGAATGTTGCTGCTACAACAACTGGACTCAGCTTTATAACGTTCCAGAATACTTTTGTCATGGTTTTATTCTCACTCACACCTACAGGCTTAATCATTGTAGGATTTCCGGTGAATTTTCTTTTCAGGAAATTTACTTAATGATTAACTGTAAGAATTGTAGCAAAGATGTGGCCTTTAACACAAATTAATCAGCCCATTTTTGCGCCATGTTCTTTTAACTTTATTTAATAAAGGTACAATAATTCATCAGTTCTTAATGAAAAAATGTTCCCGCTTGCTGTACTGATTCTGACAGGAGGGTCGCCAAAAAATGATGTCCTAATTAATACGTTAGCTATTTTTTGTAATTTGCTATACTAATTTGATAATTGGTTTTATAAAATCTTGGGCGATCGCTATGAACCGTAATTTGGACTCTTATTGGCTTGTAGTTTACTTGTCCCTACAGCACACAAACCTAAAATAAAATTTGGTTGATAGGGCGGACTAGAAATAGTAAGAGGGGTGGGCTTCGGTGCCCGCACAAATTACAGCAAATTTCAACTTTGTGAGGTACAGAAATACCCCTCCCCAACCCTCCCCGTATGCCTTGGGGAGGGGGTGTACTTCATTTACTTGCAAAGTGCTGTATGCAATCTTGATTTAAGAACGCTATAGTATCCCAAAAAGCAAAAATATGAGTTCCAACAAAAAGCCCGGTTTATTCAATAAACCGGGCTTTCAACTTCTAAACTAGAACAAGCAGAGAGAGCCGCACCGAAGTGAGGCTCAGGCAGATATTAGAAGCTGAAGGTTGTACGTAGTGTACCAACATACTCAGTGCTGTTGCTGTTGTTGTTCTCAGGATTGAAAATAACCAACAAACCGGGGGTTATGAGAATGTTGTCGCTCATCTGCATTTTGTAGAGAGCTTCTAAGTGGTAAGAAGTACCAGATTCTCTGGTAATACCCCTACCGCCAGTTACTTTGGGGGGTTGACCAAATATTAAACCGAGAACGTTACCTTC
This sequence comes from Cyanomargarita calcarea GSE-NOS-MK-12-04C, assembly GCA_019359595.1. Classification (GTDB taxonomy): domain Bacteria; phylum Cyanobacteriota; class Cyanobacteriia; order Cyanobacteriales; family Nostocaceae; genus Cyanomargarita; species Cyanomargarita calcarea. The sequence goes on along the minus strand of JAHHGZ010000008.1, from coordinate 177,462 downwards.
TTTACCAAAGTCTTGCACACCTAAGCTGGCGGCCCAGTAGAAGAAGTCTGCATCTCTAACAGCGCCGGTCTTAGCATCAGCGGTACTGTAACCAGCCCAACCGCCAAGGGTCAACTTGTCGCTAGGTTTGACGTTAGCTTGGATACCGTAGTGGTTGGAGTCGGTACGAACACCTGCGCCGAAGGGGCTGTTAGCCAAGGCGCTGCCTGTACCTTGGAAGACAGGAGTAGCACCACCAGTATAGCTGCGAGCGTAGGAGAAACCTACGTTTAACGCATTGCTGGGTTTGAAAGCTAACTCACCAAATAGGGTGTTGTCGCCATTAAATATTCCCTGACCAGCAACAGGATTATTGCCACCTCTAGGTACTAAGTAAGCCAAAGTAGCACCGAAAGTACCTTTAGGGTTGATGCTAACAGTCAAACCAGAACCACCAGCACCTTGACGGTAGATGGGGCTGAAACGACCGTAGCGGGAAATAGCACCTTTACCCGAGCTAGAGAAGTCGGGGCTAAAGGTGTAGGTGTTTCCATATATCTGAGCGTTGCTAGCGTCAACTTTAACGCGAACTTTGTCAGTCAGGTTGAAAGCATAGTTGAGTTTATCGACGAAAACATCGTTGTCTGTGCTTCCATCAAAGCCCAAGCGGGTCATGTTGGTGCCAGTAATACCACTATTGGAGATGGTATTGCGAGCTTCCAAACGAGTTTGCAATAGGTCTTTACCAGTGAAGCTGGTGTTCAAGCTCAAACGAACGCGGTCAGAGAAAACGGTGTTGCTGTCTAAGTTGGTTCGAGCAGCATTACTACCACTAGGAAGCGCTCTTGTATCACCAAAAGCTTGACCAAGGTTGAAAATAACTTCACCAGACAACTTGGTGGTGGTGGAGAACTGATTGGCTTCCAACTCAGCGGTGCGAGCATCTAGTTGATCGACACGTCCGCGTAGGGTAGCCAATTCTGCAGAGTATTCTTCTTGCAGACGTTGCAATGTTGCTAGGTCGTCTTTCTTAACTAAATCAGCAGTCGCTGTAGCAATCAATTCGTTAACGCGGTCTAAGCAAGCGTTCAAACCAGCGGCAAACTCATAACGAGTCATCGCACGGTTACCACGGAAGGTTTTGTTGGGGTAGCCGGCGATGCAACCGTAACGCTCAACTAAGGATTGTAATGCTTGGAATGCCCAGTCGGTGGGTTGTACGTCAGAGAACTGTGAAACGGATGTTACCTGACCGATGTTGTTGGATTCTTGGGACAAAGAAGCAACAGGTGTTACTTGATCGTTAACTTCAGCAGCGAAAGCGCTGTTAGCAGCCAAGAAGGTCGCTGCTAGGACTACTGGACTCAATCTCAGAGCGTTCCAGATTAGCTTTGTCATGGTTTAAATTATTTCTCACTCACACCAGTTAAAGAAATCAGGGTAGTTTCATCAGCTTTTGATTCACTGAGAATCTACCCTGCTCTTATGTATAGAATTCTATCGATCACCTAAGTGAGAAACAAGTAAACCAGCACACTATTTCGCTCTATTTTTTGACTGTTTTATTTGGCAATTGCAGAATAATGCGACGTTTGTGACGGATCATTGTTCCCTCTTCTTCAAATTGTTGAAGGAGGCGAGTCACAGTCACACGGGTAGTATTTAGTACTTCCGCCATTTCTTGATGGGTGACATTTAAGTCGATGAGTTTGCCTTGTTCTACCTCACGACCAAATTTCTCACTCAGCCAAACTAAAAACTGCCACAATCTCAAGGAAATTGGCTTCCGATGTACTATACTTAGAAGCTCCTCTGCTTGTTGAATGTGTGACAGCAAGGCGTTAACGTCTTGGTGCCAAAGTTGAGGAGGTACAACGCTGACTTCTACGCTTGTCAGGCACTCAATTTGATACGGTTTGACTCTGGACAAAGGATAACCAATCAAGTCTCCTGGCCCCCAGTAACCCAAAGTGATGAATGTTCCATCTTCACTCCATGTCAAGGTGCGAACCGCTCCACGCTCAATGCGCCATAGTACGTCATTGCGAGATGGGATAACTTCACGACGGGTGAATAGGCGCTGTGGTAAGTTTCCAGAAGTGGTTGGGTTGTTGAAAGAAGGATTGGAATTGGAGTTAGGTGTACGGCTTGCTGAATACATAGTTGTTGTTTAGGTAGTTTAAGACTCTTTGGTGGATTTAAAATTTATCGGAGGTATCCTGGCAACTAGCCACGAACTGCCAATTCGTGGTCAAATCATTTATGGATTGTTTGAGAGAGCGATAGCTCGTTTTACGCCTGGAGGTTAGTTTTGAGAGCTGCCCTCGCCCTGTGCTGGACACACAGGGCAATCCAGGTTCACTGGATTAGGCGTAGGACGCTCCTTTGATGTCACCCAAAATTAAGTCGCAAGATAGATGTCAAAAGTTAGATAGCTCTTGTAAGCTTTAATAATACTTGCCAACTATATGGCGATTCAGAAATCAAATTGTTAACATAGACTTCTTCGTTGCTTAATTACTGGAGCAAAACATCCTTTCATGGGCGAGCGAAATAGAGTAAGCGTAAAAGTTTAATTTCGGTCGCGATGGCACTATAGACTTGAAATTCAGTCTTAGAGTTAGGTATTTTGCTTTTTAAAATCTATTTAGAATTAATTCCAAGATTCACTTAATAGAGGTTGGATTCTCCGGTCTTCGATATTTGATTTGTTGAAATGATACAGCAAATTTCAACTTTGTGAGGTACAGAAATACCCCTCCCCAACCCTCCCCTTGCCAAGGGGAGGGGGTGTACTTCATTTACTTGCAAAGTGCTGTAAGTCAGCAGTTGCGTAATATAGCCAAGAGTTTCCCAAAGATGATCTATAGAAAGAAACATTGTGCCTTCATATGGAGTGAGGAAATATCTGAAGCTTGCTTCTGCGGAGCAATTCGTTTCACACTCCATCAAGTTGGTATCGAACAATAAGGCTTTGCTTGCATCACTACTGGTAATAATGTACCACATAGCGTTTTTAAATACACCCGTCAAATCAGCAGAAATACCTTTGTTGTCCGTGCGACTTTTTACAGCATTATTGACCCTTAACGTAGATATGTCTGTCATCATCCATACATTTTCAGCCCGATTTACTAAGAAATTATCCGGATGAGCAAAACCAAAGCTGACGAGGGTTGTTATCATTTGCCAACAATCGCCCAAAGGAGCAGGGTCATTGCAATAGTAGCAGAGTCCTTCACCTTTGGAACCTTGGAAAATGTGTTCGGAACTACTTAAGGTGAAGTTAATATACAAATCATTTCGAGCAACTTTTGTGTCTTCCGGACGACTTATGTAAGTTACGGTCACAGCATTTATTAGGTCGTAATGTGCATTACTAATCGGGATTTCTTGCACCAAACGACTATCATCTTCCAAATCAGAAATATCGCTAATTTGCCTGTCTGACGAGGAATTAATCTTCTGCCAATTACCATTCGCACTTTTGCGAACCAAGATGACACCCAGTCCCCAATCTAACCATGCTTCCCTAACAATTCCACAAACTTCTGCTTGAATTGAGTCGTTAGCAGGCAAAAAACACGAATTCTTTTCGAGTGCTGCTTTTACCACATCAAATGGCAGGAGTTTCCCCATTGTCCGTATCCACGATCGAAAGCTGATGTATCCAAAATTGACTTCATCGCTTTCCATCAAAGATACATAGTTATTATTATAACCAAAGCGAGAACAATTTGTTTTATCTCTCCAAGAGGGAAATATTTGATACTGAAAACCGAGTGATAGTATCATATTCACCGCTTGGGATGGGATGTCTTTTTCTTGCTGTTGTTTGGGTTGGAAGTCAGCGGTTAAGTATGGAGTCAAACCCATCGTACTCAATGAGAATAATGACTTAACTGCTTCTGTCGTGGATTGCGCTGTAACTTTCTGTTCGCATTCCACGAACGAGTCAAGTGCTACCGCACCAACACTCCCCTCCTTCAACAGTAAGAAATCACAACATTTGATACTCATCAGCTTTATCTTTTACACCAGTATCGACCGTTCGATAGAAAACATTTCAAGGTTACCATTGGATACTCTAATACTGAAAGTTTAAGAACAGGTAAGCTTTTAGTGAAATGTATGTCAGTTAACTAGCTTTTAATTTTTTCTCACCTCAATAGTGATGGTGATTAATCTAACACTACTTCAGAGTAACGTGTATTCTACATTACTTGCTACTCGCTCGATAAATATTATGAATATAATTAAGATATAAATAATAAGGTAGATATTATTAGCATTTACTGAGTTTTATTACCTCTATCTTAAGTAGTAATTTATTAAAAATTTAAAATTTTAAAGCTATTTCAACTCATATCCAATAAACTGACAATATCCTCGAAAATATAGCATTTGAGGCTACAATTTTTGCTAAAAATGCGGTTCACGACCTTAATAGATTCCATTTAGATAATTTATTTTTATCGCAAATCTGTTTATTAATAGGATTTATTTATAGAGTAGATCCGTTATCTATAAACTCTCTGGATATAGTCAGCAGAAAAATAACTAAGTATTTATATCTTCTTTTTAATTTAGCAAATGACTTTTCATCAAAAACATAAATTAGGTGCGACACCTTTACAGGAAGAGCCGTTTAATAGATCGTTAAGGTCGGAGTAAAAAAAAACTAAAAGCCGTCCTGAATGGAAAAAGCGGCTGAGAGAATTTATTGATGAGTTGATTGAAAATGTGGAGAAATCGTAAACTATGTTGAGATTTAGGTAGAAATTACCGAACAGTTACTTGCCCTGATTTACCAAGGAACTCAAAAATGCGGCGAGCTTTTGTATACCTAATTGCGTTGACCTGTAACAATGTACGCCACTCGCTGACCGATATTAGTGGCATGGTCTGCCATTCTTTCCAGACAACGAATAGCAAGTGCCAGCAGTATAATTGGCTCCACGACACCGACAACATCCCGTTGCTGGGCTAAAGTTTGATACAGATGTTCGTAAGCATTATCTACAGCATCATCTAAATGCTTTATGCCTCTGCCCCCAACTTCATCCAAATCAGCTAGAGCAACTAAGCTAGTTGCTAACATAGCTTGGGCATGCCGGGACATGACTGCCATTTCTGGTAAACAGGGATGAATCGGATAAGGAAAAATTTTAATGGCAATTTCAGCTATATCTTTGGCATAATCGCCAATACGTTCTAAATCACGCACCAACTGCATAAACGCGCTCAAGCAGCGTAAATCTTGAGATGTTGGCGATTGTGCGGTCATAATTACCGCGCAGTCCGATTCTATTTGTCTGTAAAAACGATCAATTTTTTTATCTAATAAGGGTATTTCTTCAGCCGCTGTTAAGTCACGGGCAAACAATGATTGGTGACTCAAACGAAATGATTGTTCTACTAATGCTCCCATACGTAAAACATCCCGTTCTAAACGCCTAACGTCGCGTGCTAGATGGGGTCTTTCAGGATTGGGACTATAAAGGAGGGTGGTCACGCTTGTAGTCTCAAACATCAAGTTACTTTTAACTATAGTCTTGGCTTGGTGAGTTTGCCATTACTTCGGGAAATTCAATTTGCAGCCATGCACCACCAGTGTGAGGATCGTTCGTGGCTTTGATTGAACCACCGTGTGCTGTAACAATTTGTTGAACGATCGCTAAACCTAAACCAGTTCCCACAATTGCGGTTGCGGAGTTACTTTCTCCTCCTTTTGAACGAGAGCGGGCTTTATCTCCTCGATAAAATCGCTCGAAAACATGGGGCAAATCTGTTTTGGAGAAACCAACTCCGCAGTCAATGATATTAACTTGTAGCGCTTGTGAATCGTTAGCTTCGCCTTGGTAGGTATCCGAGTATGGCAGGATTTTAGTTTCTACCTGAATGGTTGTACGTGGAGGACTGTATTTAATACTGTTATCCAATAAATTCAGAAATACTTGATAAATTCGGGATTTATCGGCATGAATCCATAAACTCTCTCCCCCAGAATAAGCAAGCTTGATCTCATGACCCTGTGCTATGGGTTCTAAGCTTTCCCATACATCGGAAATCAGCGATCGCACTTCTACGGGTTGGCGATGGAGTTGGATCGTTGGATTGGTTTCCAATTGAGTCAGTTCTAACCAGCTTTGCACCAAATGAATCAAACGGTCAACCTCCTGCATGAGGCGGTCAACCCAGCGATTTAAAGGTGGCTCTAGGCGGTCTTGTAAAGTTTCTACAACCAAACGAATCGAAGTTAGGGGTGTTCTGAGTTCGTGGGCAAGGTCAGAAAAAGCGCGATCGCGTGCTTGATTCATATCCAGCAGTGGTTGGCGATTTTCCAGAAATACTCCTACTTGTCCTTTAGGTAAAGGCAAGCTAGATGCACGTAATGCTAGCGACTTAATATCTAACATTGCCGCAACGTTATCACAAGAGGGGTGAAACACCCACTCCCTAAGTTGTGGTTCCTGGCGATCGCGTGTTTTCTCTATCAAACGGTCTAGTTCATAAGACCGCACCAACTCCAACAACAAGCGTACCTGTCCTGGTTGCCACCTTTCGAGATACAAAATCTCTCGTGCCTGTTGATTGCACCACAGCAGCTGATTTTCTTCATCTACCTGCAAATATCCCACTGGTGCAAAGTCAAGCAAATCTTTGTAGGTTTGCAATTGTTGCTGCAAATTTAAGCGATCGTGCTTCACCAATGCCATATCATGCCTCCAGCGAGGAATTAGCCGCAGTGCCACCTTGAATGTGTGGGAGTCCAGCGGTCGCAGCACTTGTGCCAGGTAGCGGTTTAACTCAACCACCTGCCACAACCAAAACACGATGCCTACCGCTAAACCAACAAGAAATCCCAATACGAGCATGATCCGTTGTTAGTTGCTTTCTGACAACTAAACACTAACAACTATTATCCAAATCGATAGCCAAAACCACGGACTGTCACAATATATTCTGGATGGCTTGGGTCTTGCTCTAGTTTTTCCCGCAACCAACGGATATGAACGTCTACAGTCTTACTATCGCCAACAAAATCAGGACCCCAAACCTGATCGAGCAATTGCTCCCGTGACCATACCCGACGGGCATAACTCATAAATAATTCTAATAATCGAAACTCTTTCGGTGACAAATTTACTTCTTGAGAACGAACCAGTACCCGACACTCTTGAGGGTATAATGTCACTTCCTTATATTGCAGTATCGGTATTTGCGGCAAAGTGCTTAAGCGTTGGCGACGCAGCAAAGCCCGACAGCGAGCCACCAATTCCCGCATACTAAAAGGTTTGGTGAGATAATCATCTGCTCCCACCTCTAACCCCAAAACCCGGTCAGTTTCGCTACCCTTAGCACTTAGCATCAAAATCGGTACTGGGTTTCCTTGATGGCGCAGCAAGCGACAAATATCAAGTCCATTGATTTGAGGCAGCATCAAATCTAAAACCACCAAATCAAAGGGAAGCTCTCCGGAACTCGGCTCACAATTTTTTAGATACTCTACTGCGGAGCGCCCATCAGTGGCTGTAACCACTGCATAACCTTCTTCCTCCAACGCTAAAACTAGCATTTCTCGGATTAATTCTTCGTCTTCTACTACTAAGACTCGGCTTGTTTGTCCAATGTCGGCTCTGGAGGGATACTTAGTCAATTCGCTGGTATACATTTATATGACCAATTAAGTGGCTTGTGTTTGTATAAATATAATTGTCGATTTTCAGTGCATCCACGCTTTCTCCGTGGTGTGTTCCGCAACTAATTGTAACATATGTAACAGCACCCAAATTATTATAAACCAATGGGACAACAAGCTGCTAAAAACTTTTGGCAGCTTTTCATTTTTATAGCTAATAGAAAGGGAATATTTTTTTGAGATCGTCCCCAACTCCTCACTTCTTATATTTAATAAATTTTCTTGACAGGAGTAAATCTACCTGGATATAATTATGGTACAAAAGTACTACTATCGCAGGTAGCGGCTTAATCATTTTCAGTATTTCCACGGCGTTTAAAACGCGCATTGCAGGGCTACCCTGAACTAAGTACAGGGTCTATTTTGGTATGGCTTGCTACATCTCTGGGAATTTGCCCCCTGCCCCCAATTCAAAGGGGAGAAGGAAATTCCAAGTCCCTCAATTATGTTCGATTTAGGGAGCTTATCTTTAACCCTGGAAATTTGCCCCCTGCCCCCAATTCAAAGGGAGAATAAAATTCCATTCCAAGTTGAACATACTTGGGGAGCCACTGCGTTCACTTGTAGCATGTGGCGTGGATTTAGGGGGCATAATCACCTTCCTCCGTTCCCCGTTCTATTGTATATTCACAGGAGTTTGTGTATGACAACAGTTGCAGCCAAAGATAGTAAACAACAATTAATGCAAGCATTTGGGCAAATTATTACAGATAGGAAAAAGCTGGAATCAAAAATAGCAACTAAACAAGAAGAAGCGGAAAAAGCAAAAAACAAAGAAGTTTTGGAAGTTGCTTTGACATATACAGTTGATAGTATTGTCAAAGGGATAGCTGATTTGCAATTGGAGTTTGGTGGAATTGTCAACTCATTATCTGGAAAGTTAGGTAAAGAAAACTCCAAATTAGATGAACTCAACCGCTCGATAGAAATTGAAACGCAGCGCTTGCAAGAACTTCAAAAAGTCAGAGTTGTAGCAGATATTCTGGATATACTGACTCAAGAGCATCAAGAAAAGTTAAAAAATCTGGAACAAGATACCGCAAGTAAGCGGGAAACTTTGGAGAAAGAAATTGCAGGTCGGCGCAAAGAGTGGCAAAAAGAGCAAGCAGATTTTGAAGAAGAAGAGCAAGCATACAATGAGTCATTAGCCAAACAACGCCAACAAGAAACAGAAGAATATCAATATAAATTAGAAAACACCCGCAAAATTAATACAGATGCCTATGAAGCGAAAAATCGTGCGGTAGAAAGAGAATTGCAAGAAAATTTTCAAGTAAAAGAAAAAGATTGGGCTGCTCGGGAAAAAATACTCAGCAAAAATCAACCTTTATTCGCAGAATATCAACAAAAAATTGCAGCCTTTCCTAACGAATTGGAAGAAGCAGTTAAGAAAGCGAGAGAAGAAGCAATTAAAGATACAAGTCAAAAAGCGAAGATTGAGGCTGATTTATTTGAGAAAGAGTGGGAATCGACCAAGCAAAGTTATGAGTTGAAAATTCAATCCCTGGAAGAAACAATTAAGAAGCAATCTGAGCAGATTGAAGGGATTAGTGTTCAACTACAAACTGCACTGAAACAATCGCAAGATTTGGCGATGAGAGCTTTTGATAGTTCCACTAGATAATTAGTATACAACTCAAATACAAGGTAATACTGATTATGCGTGAAGTTGCATGGTTATAAAGCTTGTAAAGACTTTCCTAAGCAAGGTCTTTATAGTCGAATTATGCAAGCGCATCTTCATAAAGAATTGCTACAAGAAACCGGGTTGAAAAACTTTTCATCAAAACCCCGGTTACTACAAAGGCTAATTGCACGAAAAACAGAAAATTCTTTAGAGGTTTGTTATGGCAACAAAAAAACCGAGTGACAAAAGTACTAAAGCTGAAATTTTAGAAGCATATAACGAGCTACTGAAGGAAAAAGCTGCAATTAAATCACAATTTGAACAGGTGGCAAAAAACAATAATTCTGGCAGTATTCAACCAAAAAAGGAGGAAACAGCTACTATGAATCAGCCTATCACCGCTCAAGAAAAGATGAACTATATTATTGATAACTTACTCAAAATTCAACTAGGATTTGGTAGCGCTGCCAGTGAATTATCAGAACAACTAACCTCAAAAGCCTCTAAATTAGGAGAAATTGGAAACAGTGTTGAAACTGAATTACAACAATTAAAAGATTTACATAATTTAGAAATTACTGAAGATACTTTAGATACTCTCATCACTGCCTATGAAGATAATTCCAAGGCTTATCAAGAGGAGTATAATCTGCGTTACGAAAGTTTATCTCAAGAAATACAAGGGCAGAGAAAGACTTGGGAAAAAGAGCAAGAGGAAAATAAACAAACAATAAAAGAGCGGAATGAAAGTAGTAATAAAATTCGCCAAAGAGATACAACGGAATACAAGTATGATTTAGAACTTCAGCGAAAGTTGGAGATGGACGAATATCAACAACGCCAACAAGGGTTATATAAAGTATTAGAAGAATCGCAAGAAGAAGCTGAGAAAATCTGGACTGAGCGGGAAAAAGCAATTTATGATAGAGAAAAACAATTTGAAGAATTTAAAGCTAAGGTAGAAGCCTTTCCGAAGGATAAAGAAGCTGCTATCAAGAAAGCTACCGAAGAAGGTAAAGGCATTGCTCACTATCAAGCGAAGACAAAATCGGATTTATACGGCAAAGAAGTTGAAGGGCAAAAGCGTTTTTACGAACAAAGATTGCAATCTTTGGAGCAGACGATTAATAATCAAGAAGGAAGGGTTCAAAATCTTTCCAAGCAACTTGACTCTGCGTTGAAACAAGTTCAAGATTTAGCGGTTAAAGCTATTGAAGGAACTGCAAATGTCAATTCGTATCAAGCCATCAAAGAAATCGCATTAGAACAGGCAAAAACTCAGGCAAAAAATAAATAACTTAGTGAATTATTAACTTAAGAGTAGAGACGTAATTAAAGTTACGCCTCTACGAAAATTGGAACCATTGCTCAGATTTTTTTTAGCTGCTTAAAGTTTTTATTTGGAGCCACCATTTTGTGATTTTGATGGTTGACCTTTAGGTTTAGGTTCTGGTCTACGAGCCTTGAAATTTATCATCAAATTTCTCTTTATTCTCAGAAAAAAACCAGCTTCACTCTTAATTGGTTGGTCAGGAACTGGAGGTTCTTCTCTTTTACTTGACATAATTTTCACCTTTGAATTGAGTCCAAATTAATATACAGAGCAGTTAAAGATTGCTTCTTTGATAATTTAGGAAGCTTTCTTTTTCTTAGGGACAAAACCAGCTTGAGATTTTTTGGGTTGGTCATCGGTTGGGGGATCTTGTCTTTCGCTTGTCATGATTTTTCATTTGATGTTGTTTACTCTCTTTCTTGAGATACAGGATTGTAATTATTGATTCCTGAAATTTTCAACAAATAATTAAATTAATTTTTTAGAAAAAAATAGAGACGCTTTTATTTCTGCGTCTCTATAAAGAGAAAACCCAATAGAAAATTTAAAATTTAAAAATCATAAAATTTATGTTGTCTTATCTAATTTGTTTGGCTTTGATTCCTTATTAATTTTAATTTTAATTTTTAATTTCCTTAACCTAGTACCACCGGACTCTGTTTTGATTGGTTGACCATTGTTAGGAGGTTGTGGACGACGACGAGCCATAAAAACACACCGGATTAATTTGCAATTCTCTACAACTTGAACTACACGGGTGTAAATTGCTAATCCGGAAATTTCAAAAAAATAATACCAAACCTGTTCAATGCTTTGAGTATCGGCAGTGCCTTTTGTCTGCAACGAATTGGAGATGTAAGATTGCCTAGCCTGCTTGCGATTTTCCTAAATTAGCTGGGGTTTGTGCCGTTAACTCACATCCTAACTTTTGAGCAGGGAGAAGGACTGGTCTATTTCTTGCCACAAATGTCTTCGCCCCCTGCCCCCAATTCAAAGGGGATTTAGTTCTGTTGTCTTGTATCTATAGGAAATAGAATATTAAGCGAATGTGGAAGAACCGAAATTAGGTGGAATATCTTGGATGCGTCCGGAACCAACTGCCCGTAGTGCTTCTCGAAGAGAAATATCGCCAGTATACAAGGCACGTCCGATAATTACACCTGTTACACCTTGGGGTTCTAATGCCAATAGACTCAACAAATCGGTGATGGAACTCATTCCACCTGAGGCGATAATTGGAATTTTGACAGCGGCCGCTATTTCTCGCAAAGCTTCCATATTTGGCCCTTCTAGGGTACCATCACGGTGAATATCAGTATAGATAATGGCTGCTGCTCCTAATTCTTGCATTTGTACAGCCAGTTGAGTCGCTAAAACTTCTGAGGTTTCTAACCAACCGCGAGTAGCGACTTTCCCATTCCGAGCATCAATGCCAACAATAATTTGTCTGGGGAATTCTTGGCACAGTTCTTGTACTAGCTGGGGTTGTTCGACAGCAACAGTTCCCAAAATTGCCCACTCTACACCGATGTTAAATAGTTGTTGTACGCTGTTTTTGGTACGCAAACCGCCACCAACTTCGATGGGAATAGAAACTGTAGAGGCGATCGCTTCTATTGCTTTCAGATTTACAATTTTACCGGCTTTTGCCCCATCCAAATCAACAAGGTGCAATCTAGTCGCACCTTGTTCAACCCACTGTTTGGCGAAATCTGCCGGGTTCTCGCTAAAAACTTCCGATTTGTCGTAGTCTCCCTGATATAGTCGTACGCAACGACCTTCTAAAATATCAATAGCCGGAATAACTTCCATAGTCGTTAGTTATTTGTTAGTTGTTGACAACTGAGCAACCGTTTACCTCTCCCATAACTCAAAGTTTATTTTCTGACGAATTCTGCCTTTGAATTATTATTGCTTGCCGGAAACCCAATACAATCAAAATATTGGAAAGTGTTAAAAATAATTCGGCGCTTCCGTGCAACCAATCGACATTTGCCAAAGTGTCACCATAATGTACTAGAGCGTAGATTCCTGCGGGGATGGTGACGGCAACAAATACAAGAGTACCGTAAAATCCATATAGGGCTAAACGCGGCATTTGCGGACTGCGGCTGATAAACCACAAGAAACCCAAGTAGGGAAACAGGGAAAGGGCAAATAGGGTTTCTTTTGAAATCATTGCTCTATTGGGGAGTGGAGAGTTAGGAGTTTTTAGTTAGGAGAGATTATTGCTTTGATGCAATAATTTCTGTTGGATCGGACTCTACAGCTTTTTGCGGTTGAGTGGAACGCCAAATTAACCAGGCTGCTGCCCAGAGGGTAAAATTACCAACTAATGTCATCGTAGCTTGCAGTGTTACCATCCATTCAAGACATTCGGAGTTATCGAAATAATGCCAGGTACAAGCGCACATGGCGCTGATTAAAGCTGGTAACATCCCAAGGGACAATGCCCACCAAGTGCGGTTACCTGTAACTTCGCCATAATTCCAGATTAACCAAATAGCGGCAATCCACTCAATTACGCTAGAGACATGAATTATCCAAGTGGGAATCGAAAGAGCGTGCATAAGAGTCCTGATTTTAGAATAAAGATGCGATGTTACTCGCGTTTTGTCCTAGTTAAAAATTAAGAGTTATTAATTCATTCTCCCCTTTTGTCTGTATCACAGGGAGATATTTAATTTCAAAAAAAGTTGCTAATCTAATCCATAATCCATAATCCAACATGGCAAAGATGCGAGCGTTATTGTCTGGGTATTACGGTAAGGGCAATGGTGGTGATGAAGCTTTGCTGGCAACGCTTCTCCAAATGCTACCAGAAGATGTAACGCCTGTGGTTTTATCTGGTAATCCAAAAGAAACAAGCGATCGCTATCATGTAGAAGCACACGACCGCTTTTCTTTTTCTCCAGTCATCCAAGCTTTGCGTTCTTGCGATGCTTTGATTTGGGGTGGTGGTAGTCTCATCCAAGATGTCACTAGTACTATTAGCCCATTTTACTATGGAGGCTTGATGGTACTGGCTCAGAAAATGAATTTGAAGACTGTTGCTTGGGCACAGGGTATTGGCCCTTTGAAACGTCCTGTCACTAAGTGGATGGCAAGACAAAATTTTGCAGGTTGTACTAAAGTTAGTGTACGCGATCGCGTGAGTTCTGCACTATTAAATGAGTGGCAAATTCCTCATATAATGGCTCCTGACCCAGTTTGGGCACTGCAATCTCAGCCAATGCCCAGACTTTGGGATTTACCTGCACCAAGAGTCGCTGTTACTTTGCGATCGCATCCTTTACTAACACCAGAACGTCTGGAAAATCTGACTCAGGCTATAGTTGATTTTCAAAAAGCTACACAGACTTTTATTTTATTACTGCCATTTCAAAAAAGCGAAGATTTAAGCATTGCTGAAAAAATTCAACCGCGAGTCAAAGATGTCAGTAAAATTCTCTGTATAGAAGAGCCAGAAGTTCTAAAAGGTGTCTATCGTGGTGTAGAGATGACTATTGGGATGCGTCTCCATAGTTTAATTATGGCAGCATCTGAAGGTTGTCGCTGTTTTGCTCTCAGTTATGACCCCAAAGTCAACCGTTTGATGGAAGATTTAGATATGCCGGGGTGGAATTTAGGCAGTTTACCTGAGAATGCTAATCTAATTAGTAAGACTTGGATTGAGCATTACGCCAACGGTGAACCGCTTTCATCAGATAAAATTCAGTTTTTAGTGGATAGGGCCTTAATACACCGCGAATTGCTTGCTCAGGCATTGAATTAAGTAAAAAGTAAAAAGTAAAAAGTAAAAAGTAAAAAGTAAAACCCATAAATTTACTTGCTCTAAATCCTTTTTCTTTTTTCTTTCTTTTGCCTTTTTACTTTTCTGAGTTACCTATTTACTAATAATTCCAGACCATTGGATTTTTTTCTGTTTCTCCCGACGATAGGAAAAGAAATGCTCTGGGGTTTGATAGGTACAAAAAGGAGCGATCGCTACTTGTTCGGGATTAATACCTAGCGCTTCTATTTGCAGGGCATTCACCCGCCTAACATCCAATTTTACCTTTCCTCGACTCTCGTCTGGAAGCAGAGGTGAATTTTCTAATTCGTGCATAGCCTGAACAATAATATTTTCGTCATCATGTGGTATAATGCTGGCTCCAACTTCAGCAGCCACTTGATTGGAGACTTGGTAAACCTCACCAGCGATCGCCGGACCCATCGCAATGCGTAAATCTTCAAGTTTGCTGCCTTGTTGTTGTAAACGGGCGATCGCCAAGGGTACGATTTTTTGAGCAGTACCCCGCCAACCCGCATGTAACGCTGCCACCATTGAGGTTTTCACGTCGGCAATCAGCACCGGTGTACAATCAGCGCTAGCTACCCACACAGCTTGTAGAGGCTGCTCGCTCATTAAACCATCGGCCATTGCAAGAGACGAATCTCCTTCACCTTCAACCTCATCCCCACCACCAGTTAACTTAGCTTCAATTTCCAAAGGGGTGAGAACCTTATTGCCATGTACCTGTTTTAAGCGATATCCTATAGCCTCTGGTTGCAGCACCTTAGTCAACTCCAGAGGAGAACGAGGATAGAACTGCAGGGTAAAAAAGCCGTGATGCCAAGGTTCTAATAGACTACAAGCCAAATAAGGCAGCCCTTCCCAAGTACGCCAGTGCCAAGTGTGCATCTTCAACAAAACCTAAGAAACTACATAAATTCAGCCAATTCATGCTAACTTGTACAACGCAATTTAGGTAAACTGCTGTGGGATTTGACAAACAACAGCCGATTGCTGCCCTGAAATCTGGGTGTAATCTACATTTTTTTGATACCGTCGCTTCAACAAATCAAACCTTGTGGGACTTATTAAAGCAAGGAGAAAAGCCAGGTAGTGTAGTTATTGCGACTCGCCAAACTGCAGGACGCGGACAATGGGGTCGTCAGTGGATTTCCTCAGATGGAGGATTGTATCTTTCAATGGCTAGTAGCTGTCGGTTAGAAGCTAGCAATAGCTATCAGTTAACTTTGGCTAGCGCTTGGGGAATTGCCAAAAAGTTGCAACAGTCTGGTATCCCAGTTGGAATTAAATGGCCGAACGATCTAGTGTTAAATGGTCGCAAATTGGGCGGTATTTTGACAGAAACCAAAGTAAACAAAGGACAAATAACCCAAGCAGTCATTGGTGTTGGCATTAACTGGGCAAATCCAGTACCAGAAACCGGAATCAATTTACTTTTCTGGCAAGCTTTCTCCAACTCCCAGGCAATTAATTCTTTGGAAATGCTTGCCTATGTAGTTTTACAGGGGATACAATCCGGTCTGGAGTGTCTTTTAAACGAAGGAATTACTACATTGTTGTCTGGTTACGTTGACTTACTTGCAAACATGGGTGAAAAGGTATACGTCAGCAATCAAGTCGGAACTGTTATTGGTGTTACCCCTAACGGGCTATTGCGTGTTTCCACGGAAACAAAACATATTAAAACAAAAAATAGTTCAGATGCGGAGGTCACAGAAATTTGCCTCCAGCCCGGTACAATCAGTTTGGGCTATAGCAAATTTTCTGATTGAATTTATATTTTGTCCGAAAAGTCAAGGAATTGAGTGGTTAGGAGTTAGGAGTTAGGAGTTAGGAGTTAGGAGTAAACAGCCAACAACTAACAATTAACAACCAACAACCAACAACTAACAATTAACGACCAACAACCAACAACTAACAACTAACAACAAGAAAAAATGACGCAGCGCAATAATGCTCATAATCCTTCAGAACCTTTGAAAAAACGCTTCTCGTCCACGCTACCAGCACAGAGCATCTGCTGGCTTGGCAGCTTCAGCCTTCTTAGCAGTGGCTTTGTTGTTGCCCAAACAGAATCAGGAATCGACAACATTGTTCCGACTGTAGAAAATTCTCAGCCGGCAGTGGTCAATCCAGTTAAAAAAGTCACGATTGAACGGCTCCGCAGTACTTCGGCACCAGAATCAGCAGAACGTACCCAAGTCGAATTTTCTCAACGTCGAGCCAACCTCAAAAAACGACTGCGGCAGCAGGTAGAGGTTACGCAAAACCAAGAACCAGTTAGGCATTCCAGACCTAAACCCGAACCTTCCGAAGCTCAGGCAACTGTCAGAAATCCCAGACGGGATGTTGAAGCAACTGAGCCAAAAGTTACAGCTAGAAGGTTAAGGGCAAAAATAGAAGCTTCACGACAGGCTCCTGTAGTTATTAGAGAGCAAAAACCCGTATTTGAGGTTCGCCAACCGAGAGTTACTATTCATGAAGAAAAGCTAGAAAAAACAGAACGGATAGCACAACCCGCAAATAGTGAAAGTGCGACTGCAGGCAAACAATCGGACTACAACAACGCTTATATTGACCCCACTGAATACAACGCTAATGCCACAGGGAACTACGAAGCGCCAAATTCTGTGGTACTTACAGAACGCTCTGGTGGTTGTCGATCCATTTTGGGTCAAGGGCAAGGTGTCTCAAGCAGTCTTTGTGCCAAAGCACCCATTACCCCCTCTCGCAGTCAACCGATAGCTGATTCTGATACCAACCAACCACGCAAATCAACGCCAAATTGGATTAGAAGAAGCCAAAATGTTCAGTTAGCAACCGTTCCCCCAGTCCTGCGCGTTTCACGTACTGTAAATAGTACTACCCGCAATCCAAATACTAGTACTTGGCGTTCGAGGAGCATTGGTGTAACTAGCGCAAGCGCTGACAAGGAGTCAGTTCGCCAACCTATATGGCGTCCGACACGGGTGGCTTCTCGCAATGTCAGCAAGAGCGAATACCATCCAAGTCGGTTTATCCCCAACAATTTCATTTCTTCAACCACTACAGTAAGTTCAACTCCGATCGCGCCAAGTGGTGGAATTTTACCATTACCGATGACAGCGGAGAATGCCGAACCCCGTGCCAGTACTGTAGCTTACAACATTCCCTTGGCATCAGTATTGCCACAAATTCCTTATAGTGGTGGAACTTATGCTTATGGTGGTTCGGGATTAATCTTCCCTCTTTCCGTACCTTCTGCCATTACTTCTATGTTTGGTTGGCGAGTTCATCCAATTACAGGCGATCGCCGTTTCCACTCCGGTACAGATTTGGGTGGGGCTATGGGTACACCTGTTCTTGCAGCCTATACCGGCCAAGTAGAAGTCGCCGATCGCGTTGGTGGTTATGGCTTAACAGTCATCCTCAACCACAACTTTGCCCAACAAACCCTCTACGGTCATATGTCAGAAATTCTTGTCCAACCCGGTCAATGGGTTGAACAAGGAACCGTTATCGGACGGGTAGGTAGCACAGGTAATTCTACTGGACCTCACCTGCACTTTGAAGTCCGGCAATTGACAGCAGATGGCTGGGTTGCTACCGACCCAAGCGCTCAATTACAGTACGCTGTCAATCAGTTGGTACAAGTCTTGCAAACAGCGCAAGTACCCCAACAACCAGGAAATTAAAGAAGAGTTAGTAGTTATTGGTTAGTGGTTATTGGTTATTTGTTTGGAAATTTACAACCAACAACCAACCACTAACCACTAACCACTTTCAGAGGTATCCATTCTCCGCTAAGAATGCGGGTGATATTCCACCTGCTGAATGTTGGTTGTTGGGAGAAAGGAATTTTTCGACATATTTGCCTAAAATATCCCCTTCCAAATTCACCGGACTGCCATTTGTGAGATAGCGCAGATTGGTGTCAGCATAGGTTAAAGGAATAACTGCGACCCTAAAGTGTGAAAGTTCTGGGTCATATTCTGCTACTGTGAGGCTGATGCCATTGATGGCAATGCTGCCTTTAGGTACGATGTAACGCGCGATCGCAGTTGGGGCTGTAAAAGTCATTTCCCAAGATGTGGCTGTTTGTTCTGCCAACACTAATTCACCTACCCCGTCCACATGTCCCATCACAAAATGCCCCCCAACCTTGCTACCCACCCGCAGTGACGCTTCTAGATTCACGTATCCCTGCTTGGCTTGCTTATTCAGAGTTGTACGACGCAAAGTTTCTGGTGAAGCAGTGGCAATAAACCCCGAAGGCAATACGGATTCCACCGTTAAGCAAACTCCGTCAACAGCCACGCTGTCACCGTAAGCCAAATCCTGCATAATGGCAGTAGACGAAGGAGTCGCGCAAGTAATTTGCCAAGAATCCCCACCTAGGGGTTTCATCGTTCCTAATGACTGGATTAATCCTGTAAACACGTCTTTTTAGCAAAACTAACCGATTTTATTGCCTAATTTCCCTGGAAATCAACTAGTAATTCTCTCAATCACAAATGTGGCATTGGTATAATTTTTAACCATTGATTGTATCCTGGAATCATCACATTTACCGCATAAACAAGGCATACTTGGATAAGTAGATCGTTGTTGAACCTAACTAATTTAACTCACTCTGGAATTCACAACCATTTGGGAGTTTAATAGAAGCAATTATATAGAATAAACGCTCATGTTTGTGCCCGTCCCAATCTTGCCCCAAAAAGGGTATAGTTGGTCACATATCCCACTAGCGCTCAAAGGATTGTAGAGGCTTAGCCAATGATTGAAATGAAAGTCGCTGGCATAGCATTAGATGCCATCAACCGCAGCCCGATTGTACTTTTGAAAGATGCTTCAGACCGCCGCGCTTTGCCGATTTATATCGGTCAAGAGCAGGCTCGGGCAATTATGGGCGCACTGGAAAACCAGAAACCTCCCAGACCTCTAACCCACGACCTGATTGTGAATCTTTTAGAGACGTGGGACATGACTTTGGAGCGGATTGTGATTCATTCGCTGCAAAAAGACACATTTTATGCGGCTTTGATAGTCCGACAAGGCGAAGTCAAAAAAGAGATTGATGCCCGTCCGTCGGATGCGATCGCCGTGGCCCTCCGCACCAACACCCCTATCTGGGTAATGGAAGAAGTCATCGCCGATGCTTCCATTCCCGTCGATCGTGATGCTGATGAAGCCGAACAGCAAGCGTTCCGTGAATTTATTTCCAATCTCCGCCCTGAAGATTTAATTAAGCGTTTTGGTAGTGACGGTTAAAAAATTTATGAGTTATGAGTTGTGAGTTGTGAGTTATGAGTTAATTAGTTTCACTCAAGACTCTAAACTCAGATATTTAACTCCTAACTCCTAATTCCTAACTCCGCTCCTCGTAACTCCTAACTTTGTTTGCGATGCAATACCGACGCTTTGGGAAAACGAATCTGCGCCTTTCGGTGTTTTCCTTAGGAACTATGCGCTCTAACGCTTCACCTGAAAATGCCTACCAGACAATCCAGCAAGCCTTAGCACTGGGGATTAATCACATAGAGACAGCCTCTGGTTATGGCAAGAGTGAGGAGTATTTGGGTCAGGCGCTAAAATTTGGTTTGTCAGTATCCCGCCAGGAACTTCACATCACCAGCAAAATACCTCCTAAGGTAGATGCTAAAACCATGAGTAGGTGCATTAATGAATCTCTGGAACGATTGCAGCTAGATTATCTAGATTGTTTGGCGATTCATGGTTTAAATACTTGGGAACATTTAGAGTGGGCGAAAGCCAAGGATGGCTGTATGCAAGCTGTTTTTGAAGCTGTAGCCTCACAGAAAGTGCGACACGTTGGCTTTTCCACCCACGGTTCCCTTGAACTAATTCAGGCAGCAATTGAGACTGATTTTTTTGAATTTGTCAATCTGCATTATTACTATTTCTTTCAACGCCATGCCCCTGTAATTCAGCTAGTGAGTGACAAGGACATCGGCGTTTTTATTATTTCTCCCGCTGATAAGGGAGGGAAACTTTACACACCACCTCAAAAGTTGAAAGACTTGTGTTATCCGTTTTCACCCTTAGAGCTAAACTATCGTTTTTTACTCAGTGACCCGCGAATTACTACTCTGAGTGTCGGTGCAGCAAATCTGGAGGAGTTAATCGAACCGTTGCAAGTCGCTGACAGGGTTGGAAAATTGACACTAGAGGAAATTACTGTACTTGAGAGTTTGGAAAACCATCAAAATACTGCACTAGGTACAGAGAAATGTAGCCAATGTTATCAATGTTTACCCTGTCCCGAAAATATCAACATTCCGGAAGTATTGCGCCTGCGGAATTTAGCCGTAGCATATGATATGAGCGACTACGGGCAATATCGTTATGGGATGTTTGAAAATGCCGGACATTGGTTCCCAGGGATGAAGGGAAATAAGTGTACCGAATGTGGGGATTGTTTGCCCAAATGTCCCGAAAATTTGGATATTCCGGGTTTGTTAGAAGATGCTCACTCCTTATTGAATGGAAAGAGTGGCAGAAGATTGTGGGGATAAGATTACAATAAAATTTCGGCCACTATCCTCTTAAAAAATTATGCAAGTTACCGAAAAGCGGTACTATACCCCGGAGGAATATTTAGCGCTAGAGGAAGCTGCTGAATATAAAAGCGAATATCTTGACGGGGAAATCATTCCGATGGCTGGTGGAACGGTAAATCACAACCGAATCACACTTAATTTTAGTGCTGCTTTAAATTTTGCCTTCAAACAGCAGGATTACGAAGTTTTCATGAGTAATATGCGTCTATGGATGCCTCAAAAGCGAATTTATACTTATCCAGATGTAATTATTGTTGCTGGTAAACCTCGGTACTACAACAACCGTACGGATATAATTACAAGCCCACTGTTGATTGTAGAAGTTTTATCTAAATCTACCAAAGGTTACGACAGGGAAGATAAATTTGAAGCTTATCGGGCGATCGCCACATTCCAAGAATATCTCTTAATTGACCAAACTCGGATACGGGTTGAGCAATATTCTAAAACAGCGAATAAGCGATGGTCATTCCAGGAATATGATGAAGAAGATGAGAAGGTTTCTTTAACTTCAGTACCTTTTGAGATTTCGTTACAGGATTTATACAACAAGGTGCAGTTTGAAGTGGTTGATTCTCAAGGTTCCTAATAGTTGGTCGGTATACCCCTTTGCGGATATCTGAGGGTAACTAATATTACAATATGGCGTGGCGATATCGCTCACCCTACCCTCAAACAAAACATCTATGATGGATTGGCAGAAACTCCTCACACCCCAAAGACTCGGTAAAACAGAACCAGAAGATATCCAGAAAGCCCGAACTCCCTTTCATAAAGATTACGATCGCCTAGTATTTTCTTCTCCTTTTCGTCGTCTCAAAGATAAAACACAGGTTTTCTCTCTACCCAAAAATGATTATATCCGGACTCGTCTAATTCACAGTCTGGAAGTTTCCTGTGTTGGTCGTTCTCTTGGTCGGATGGTGGGTTATGAAGTTATCAGCAGACACGACCTGGAAAAATATGGGTTTAGTGCTGCCGACTTTGGTGATATAGTTTCGGCTGCTTGTCTGGCTCATGATATTGGCAATCCTCCTTTTGGTCATTCTGGAGAAAATGCTATCCGTTTAGGATTCGCATCTTACTACAAAAGTATTAAGAATTTAAGACAGCATTTTCTGAATACTCATCAACAAGCTGACTTTGATTTATTTGAAGGTAATGCCCAAGGTTTTCGGGTCGTTACAAAGTTAGAAATGCAGCCAAGAAAAGGTGGTATGGGACTAACTTGTCCAACTTTAGCTGCTTTTACTAAATACCCTAGAGAATCTTTTATTTCAGAGTTAATACTTGATGGTTACTCAGGTTGCAGTATTAAAAAATATGGTTTTTTTCAAGCAGAAAAAGATTTATTTGCAGAAGTAGCAGAAACTGTTGGACTTGTTCGTCGTCGGGATAATGCCTCATGGTGGTGTAGACATCCTTTGGCTTTTTTGGTGGAAGCCGCAGATGATATTTGTTACTCGATTGTTGATATCGAAGATGCTTGTCGTATGGGTTATATTCCCTTCCGCCAAGCTCAGGTTTTACTCAACGAAATTGCCGAAATTGATTTGCAACAATATGATGAAAGTAATGCCGAAAAACTGAAGCGACTCCGGGGAAAATGTATTGACAAACTGATTGGAGAAACGGCTGAGATTTTCTTGGAAAATGAAATAGAAATTCTCTCGGGTGAATTTGATGAAAATTTATTATCTCTTAGTAGTTATACACGACATCTAAAAGAAATTAGCGAGACAGTTCGGACTACAGTCTTCCAGCATTCGGATGTTGTGGGAATGCGAATTGCTGGATATGAAGTTTTGGGTAAATTGTTTGCGGAATTTATGAGTGCTGTTTTGCAAAACACCGAAAAAGGTGAGTTGGTTTATTATATGCTGCCTCAAGAATATCGCCCAGAACCTGAAGAAAATACCTATAATAAAATGCTCAGAATTACTGACTATATTTCCGGGATGACTGATTATTTTGCTACCAGTTTGTTTCAGAAATTGAGCGGGATTTCTTTGGGGTAGGACTTACGCAAAAACTCTCTTAAACTCTTATTTCTTTCCGTACTACAAAACATGGAAGGCTTATTCCTCACTCTTTGCTTGCGACGAGCGTTGCTATCGTGCGGCAATTTATGCGTAATACCAATTCTGTATGAAGATGCACATAATCAAGACCCCCCTGTAGTCCCCCCTTGGCAAGGGGGGACTACAGGGGGGTAATATATGCAGCTTCACAAAGAAACGGTATAAGTCCTATGGGGTAAGGTTTGACAACTCATGGGTAACGAAAAAAGAAGGAAGAAGTACCCACATGAGTACTCATGTGAGATTGAAACAAGGACACTGTTTTTCTTCTCTGCGAGACACTACGTGAACGCGCTACAAAGGACTCGAAAAACATCTTTTTTTTACTGAAGCTCTAAACTCAGAACGCGCATTTTTATTAGCTATTCCTTCTTCCAACTTCGGTCCTTACTTCAACATCATTTGTAACGGATGTAACTGAATTATTCTATAAAAATGGATCGGCTCGACCAATCCCAATTTCAATTAGTTTAGGTTTAACGGATTCGGCTGTCTTACCACAGTAATAAAATTGTCTAGACCGCAAATTGGCGAGATAAAAACCAAGTTTACCTCCATTGATGCGGAACAGTTCGATTAGTATTTGCTCTTGATTAATACCGTAAAGCGGCGAAAAATCGTTAATATCAACACTCTTGCGTGTCAAAAAAGGCTTCATAGCTTTAAATAGCCACCCCTCTGATTTGCACTCAATTATGCGGATGTGGTCGGGAAGAATTACTGTCGTGTCATTTATATCAGCCATAGTTACAATCAAAATATACAACCAAGAAAGCCCCAAGCTATCTTGGGGCTATATACTAAGGATTACGACTCTTCGTCACTTTCCTGTTCGCTTTCGTCATTGGGGGTTGGTTTTCCTCCCCACACTTAATATTGTCCCTCATTTCGGTTAAAGCGTCTACCGCTTTGAAGTATAAGCATTGAGGCATTAGTACTTGTTCTTGGGACGCGATCGCATCCAGTAATTGACCTATTGAACCTTCTGTATCGTAGATATATCCTAACTTATAAGCTATTCTTTTTAGTGCTTCTGATGTTTGAGAGTCTACCCTTGCGTGTAGGCTTGCACGGTTTAATTTTTGTCTTGCCATAAGAAAGCGTAAACCACTTGCTTTTATGATAGTGGTTTACGTTTTGATTGGCAATAAAAAGACGCAGAGGTTAGCTGCGTCCTTCGGATTTCGTTTTTGAGTTTAACCTGGGAATACTGGAATTAGGGTTAAAAGTATTACTCAGGGTTTGATTATGGGTTTCACAGAAGATTTGGCTAAATTATCCGAACATGTGCGGCAAAAACGCGCTTTGGTCATTGGGGAAGAGAATACAAAGGCAGCTTTTATTTCTCCATTTTTGGGTATTTTGGGGTATAACATTACTGATCCAACCGAAGTTATGCACGAATATTTCGCTGACTTTGGTACACCTGGTAAGGTAAAGCCCAAAAAAGTAGATTACGCGATCGCAATTAACGGTAAACTCGTCATGTTAATTGAGGCTAAAGCCTGCACCGAAACGCCAGAGGTTCACGACGGGCAATTGAAATATTACTTTAACGCTGTACGCACGGCACGAGTTAGCATTGTTACCAACGGGGTTGAATATCGCTTCTTTACTGACCTCGAAGACGCTAACATGATGGACAAAGAACCGTTTTTCACGTTCAATATTTTAGACTACGGCTCCAAAGACATTGAAAACCTCAAACTTTTCCACCGTGATAATTTTGATGCAACCAGGATTAAGAATGATGCTGAGGAAATACTTTACACGAACGGCATAAGCGGGTTAGTGGATAGTCTTTGGGTTTCCCCTTCGGATAAGTTTGTTCATTTTTTGGTTAAGGAAATGGGAACGGTTGAATCAAAATATGAGTCGTCGCATGTCGTGAGGTAGGGAGGTTGGGGGGATACGACCATTATTTTGGGGTTGTTTGTTAGAGGTGTTTTTTTTATAGGGTAGCTTGAAGGTGGTATTTTTTTTGATTTCGCTACTAGCTAGTAGGCTACGCTCTTGTTTTTGACCACCAGTGGAAATAAGCGATCGCTGGTCACTACGATAGTATAATTTTCTAGTTATTAAACTTTGTAAGAATTGGTTTTCGCTTAAAACATAATTAATAACTATGGTTTAGTTATCATATCAAATATCGATATTTCTAGAAGCGTCCTAAGTAGGAGCGTAATTTTTAAAACTTCTCATAACTAACTATAAGTAGATTTAAATAAATATTACCCCTTAATAACCATGCAAGCCGAACTTACCCCAACCACGCTCCAACGTCCCGAACTCTTAGCACCCGCAGGTAACTGGGAATGCGCCGAAGCTGCTGTCGAAAATGGTGCAGATGCAATTTACTTCGGCTTGGATAGGTTTAATGCAAGAATGCGAGCGGAGAATTTCATCGAAGCAGATTTACCCGAATTAATGGAGTTTCTCCACCTTCGCGGTGTTAAAGGTTATGTCACCCTTAATACCCTCATCTTTCCCCAAGAACTCCAAGAAGCACAACACTATCTGCGTTCGATTATTGCCGCTGGTGTGGATGCTGCAATTGTTCAAGATGTCGGGATTTGTCGTCTCATTCGTTACCTATCCCCCGACTTCCCTATCCATGCATCAACTCAAATGACGATTACCAGTGCCGCCGGTGTGGAATTTGCGGAAGAACTTGGGTGTAATTTAGTAGTGTTAGCGCGGGAATGTTCGCTGCGGGAAATCGACAAAATTCAGCAGCAGACCCGGTATGGCGCGTCTCTGCCGTTGGAGGTGTTTGTTCACGGAGCGCTGTGTGTGGCGTATTCTGGGCAATGTTTGACGAGTGAAGCTTTGGGGGGACGTTCTGCAAATCGGGGTGAATGTGCCCAAGCTTGCCGGATGCCCTACGAGTTAATCTCTGATGGCGAAATTGTGAATCTGGGAGACAGAAAATATCTCCTCAGCCCTCAAGATTTGGCCGGGTTGGATGTTTTGCCTGATTTGGTGAAATCTGGGGTGAGTTCTCTGAAGATTGAAGGACGCTTGAAAACCCCAGAGTACGTGGCGAATGTGACCCTGGTTTATCGCCAAGCTTTGGATAAATTGATGGAGGAGTTGGAAGAAGAGACAAGGGGAGAAGGGGGAAATATAGTTTCTTCTCCCTCTACTCCTCCCGTAGAGCATGGGTTTCTCCGTCCCTCCCAAGAACACTACAACCTAGAGATGGCATTCTCTCGCGGTCTTTATACTGGGTGGTTCCGTGGAATCAACAATCAAGAATTGGTTCACGCCCGGTTTGGGAAGAAGCGCGGGGTATATCTGGGAAGGGTTATCCGCATCCGCAACGAAGAAGTGACGGTAAGATTGGAAGCGCCTGTAAAAGCTGGTGATGGTGTGGTTTTTGACTCCGGTCATCCAGAGACGAAGGAAGAAGGCGGTCGTATCTATACAGCAAATGTTAATGGTAAAGAAGCTGTGCTAACTTTTGGGCGGGATAATTTGGATTGGCGACGGATATATATAGGCGATCGCGTTTGGAAGACGAGTGACCCAGAATTAGATAAGCAACTGCGTCAAAGTTTTGCCGGAGAATACCCCCAATTTCAGCGTCCAATCCATATTGAGGTGTATGGAGAAGTTGGGGGAAATTTGCAGGCGATCGCCCGCGACAAGCAGGGTAATATCGTCCAAGTTGAATCGGAAATGTCTCTAGTTGAGGCCCATACCAAACCCCTAACAACAGAACGTCTGCAAGAACAATTAGGACGTCTGGGAAATACTCCTTTCTGTTTGGGTGGCTTGACAAATAAGGTCAAAGGTGCATTAATGCTGCCCGTGAGTGAATTAAACCGGATGCGGCGAGAGATTGTCACACAGTTGGAAAAATTGCGATCGTTACCCAAACGCTGGCAATTAAACGAAAACGCCTCCCTTAACGACTTACTCGCGAAGCATATGGGTTCCCCCACCCCGACCCTACCCACTCCCTCTCTCATCGTCTTGGTACGCAATCTGAACCAACTGCAAGCAGCACTAGACGCAGGTGTTGAGACAATTTACTGTGAATTTGAAGATCCGCGCAAGTATCAGGAAGCTGTGAAGATGGTACGACAGTTGAGAGAAAGAAATTCAAAATTAATAACTCCTAACTCTCCACTCCCCACCATCTTCGTCGCTCCTCCTCGCATCACAAAACCGGGGGAAAACTGGATTTTAGAACAGGTGCGTTTATCTGAGGCTGATGGTTATTTAATTCGGAACTATGACCATTTACAGTTTTTTGCGAATGAGCGCTGTATAGGAGATTTTTCTCTGAATGTTGCCAACCCCTTGACAGCAGACTACTTTAAAAATACTTTTGGTTTGGAACGGGTGACTGCTTCCTATGACTTGAATATTAATCAACTCGAAGATTTACTCAAAAGTTCTCCCCCCGATTGGTACGAGGTGACGATACATCAACATATGCCGATGTTTCACATGGAGCATTGTGTTTTCTGTGCGTTCTTATCTGAGGGAACAGACTACACTAACTGCGGACGACCTTGTGAGAAGCATGAGGTGAAGTTGCGAGACAGGGTGGGAACAGAACATGTCTTACATGCCGATGCCGGTTGTCGCAATACCGTATTTAATGGCATGGCACAAACGGGGGCAGAGTATGTACGGCATCTAATCGAGTTGGGATTGCTTCATTTCCGCATTGAGTTTGTCAATGAAACCCCTCTTGAAGTGACGCAAACTATCTTGAGTTATCAGCAACTGTTAAACGGTGAGATTTCAGGTTCCCAACTATGGCGAGAGTTGAAGTTGCAGGTTAAGCAGTTGGGGGTTACTCGTGGTTCGATGAATATGCCTGGAAAATAGGAATGGGAGTCGGAAAAAATATGGTTTGTAGCTATCTCACTTCTTGCTCTTTCTCAATATCGTTAAGCTGTTCTACATCTAGTTTGCATATCTAAATTTTATCAAAGTCTTGTGGCGTGGGTATCTTTCCCGCCATACTTGTGTAAGTGAAATTTCTAACAGCTAAACACAAAAATCACTAAGTATTTATAGCTTGACTGCGCTCCTGTCCGCCAGGGATTCAAAATCCCTGTCTCATAGCCAAAGTCCTCTTCAGAGGACTATTAGTAATATTTATGTTCTATTAGGCACTTAATAACCAAAAGTACTAATTTATATGTACAGTTGCAAGACATAAGGTATCCAACTCAAGGATGCGTAATTTGCAATAATCTATCTATAGTTAGATGCGAAATAAATTATTATACATTTCGTATATCGCTACTTCTTACGCCCTCTTTCAAGTGGATCACTGAGGAAGATTTTAGTCTTTTATTTCATCCAATCGCTTACACGGAGAGGACTTTGGGGTAAAATCAGAACTTTTTTTGTTATTCAAGTAGAGTGTTTTTTTTAAGTAGCTAAACATACCAAGTATTAAATATGACAAAAAAATGATGCGTTTTTTGCAATTTAATCGGCATTTTTAGAAAAAAAGTTGATTCGCGATCGCTAATATGGTTGTGAAGTTATGTTATTGTTTTAAAAATCTGAAATAAAAAATCATCCTAAGGTATGATGCCAAACTCTTTCAAGCTGACTCTAAACCTGGAAGCAGAATTTTATTTCCAGCAAGGATTACGCCGGAACAAAGCAGAAAAGTTTGAAGCCGCGATCGCTAGTTTTGACAAGGCACTCCAATGTAAACCAGACTATCCCGAAGCTTTATCCCAAAAAGGCTTTGCATTGGGTTCTTTGGGCCATCACCTCAAAGCGATCGCTGTTTTTGACGAGACTCTAAAATTACAATCAGATGCTTGCTGGGTTTGGCACAACCGGGCGATCGCTTTAGGTAAGTTAGAACGCTACCTGGAAGCACTCAATAGTTTTGACCGTGCCATTGAGTTTAATCCCGATGCCGCTACTGCATGGCACAATCGGGGTATTACCTTGTGCGATTGCGGGTTGTATGAAAAAGCAATCGACAGTTTTGACCGGACTTTGAAGTTACAGCCAGATGCTTATTGGGCGTGGAACAATAGAGGCAATGCCTATAGACAGCTAGGGTCTCACTTGCAAGCACTCAATAGCTACGATCGCGCAATCGAATTCAATCCCGACGACGTGATGGCTTGGCATAACCGAGGCATGAATTTTACTGACTGGGGACGTTATACAAAGGCGATCGCTAGCTACGACCGTGCCTTGGCAGTCAAACCAGATTACTACAAAGCTTGGTTAAACCGGGGTATCGCTTGTGAAAAATTACTCTCTTACGAAGAGGCGATCGCAAATTACAATCAAGCAAAACAGTTGCAACCAAAAGATGACATCATCTGGTATAATATTTCTCGCTGTTATGCCTTGGAAAATAACATCGGCGCAGCAATTGAGAATTTGCAACAAGCAATTTGTTTGAGTCCAAAAAAATACCTCACGCAAGTAAAGACTAGCTCCGATTTCGACAAAATCCGCTACGACCAACGCTTCCAGGCTTTGATTGAAAAGCCAAATTGTTAGTCTTGCTGTTTGATAGCTGAAAAGATGGTGTGTGGAGTATTTAACAATATTTACAATTATCTATGAGCATGACTTACATATCAGCACTTTCAAACTAGACCAAGCTTCCCTACTCATAATGAGTGTCCATAAACCGCTTCGCAAAAGACAACAGCAATTCTTGTCACCTCACTACAAGCTGCACATACTTGCTCTTGTCCGCCAAATATCCGCCAAATATTTAATTTATCCGCAAGTAGGGGGTTTAATACCCCGACCTGTAGACGTCGCTCGTTTTGAGATGGGGCGGCAGCTTTGAGGAATGGAAGCTTCCTTCTTCCTTCTTCCTTCTTCCTTCTTCCTTCTTCCTTCTTCCTTCTTCCTTCTTCCTTCTTCCTTCTTCCTTCTTCCTTCTTCCTTCTTCAACTATAGCCGATCCCTCTAAGGAATCGGCGATTCGCTGCGGTCAGAAATAAAAATCTAGAAGCTAAATATTTGGGTACGGAAATATCGTAAACTAGCGATCGCATAGGGAGCAATTTTACCCCTCCAAACCGGCAGCAATATGAGTTCCTACCAGTTTAATAATGAAATTTCCTTAGCAGAACAAGCAGAAGGCTTAGGCAGAAAAGCTTTGAAATTAGGACTGATCGCCAGCTTTGTTGTGCATCACTTCCCTGATAGTTGGGAATTCTACATCCCCAATGAAAAACAGTCAGAAGCCCTCAGCCCAGAACAAGCATACTTAAAATTAAAAAAAATACTCGAAAAATCTCCCCTCTAATTCCAAAAACTCTCCGTCCTTCTGCGTTCATATATATTAAAGCGACGCCAACGGATTCTGTTCTTGTGATATAAATAACAAAAAGCGAATTCCGGATGAACACGATACGTGCGGTCGTAGTTGACCCGACAGTCCCAGGACGTTTAACACTCCAGGAAGTCCCACACCCCATACCACAACCACAACAAGCAGTAGTGAGAGTTTCAGCCCTTTCTCTCAACCGAGGAGAAGTTAGACGCTCACTCAGCGCGGATGCTGGTTGGCGTCCTGGTTGGGATTTAGCAGGAGTTATCGAAACAGCAGCAGCAGACGGTTCGGGATTCCCCACAGGAACGCGAGTAGTCGGTTTTCTTTCATCTGGGGCTTGGGCGGAACTAGTCTGTGTTCCGACCCATTCCCTTGCAGAAATACCTGATTCAGTATCTTTTGCGATTGCTTCAACGTTACCTGTAGCAGGCTTAACAGCACTACTAGCTTTAGAACGAGGCGGATTGTTATTGGGTAAATCGATACTAATTACTGGCGCATCCGGTGGAGTTGGTCATGCAGCTTGCCAACTAGCGCATCATGCTGGAGCAAAAGTGATAGCGCATATTCGTCGTCTTGAATTAATAGATTTTGTCAAAGCCGCCGGTGCAGAAGAAGTGGTAGTAGGAGATGATATTTCAGCAGCAGCCCAATATGAATACGATTTGATATTAGACTCAGTGGGCGGAAATACCCTCACTACTGCATTGAATTTATTAGCAAAAGATGGTACCTGTGTAATTTTCGGTACAACTTCCGGCGCAGAAATTACATTTAATGCCTCACGCTTCTACGGCAAAGGTGGTTTAAGTTTATATGGCTTCATCCTCTTCCACGAATTAGAAAAACAACCTGCATCTTTTGGACTAAAAAAGTTAGTAAACCTCGTTGCAGAAGGGTCTTTGCGTCCGCATATTGATTTAGAAGCACCCTGGACGCAAGTAGCAGAAATTGCCCAACAGCTTACTGATAGACAGTTTGTTGGTAAAGCCGTATTGCATATTTCTAATTGAAGCCACTTGGACTTATAATTTTATTAAGTTATGAAAAATACGACGAAATCAAAGCATTATTCCTAGTCCATTAAAATGGACTTACGCTGTTAGACAGGGACTTATAGTCTAAGAGCGGGTAAGGAGATTAATCGATTTGCTGGGTAATAACGGTGATGATTTTGACATTATTTTCTAGAGTTGCATTCCGGTCAGATAGGAAACTTTCACCTCAAATAGGAAGTCATTGGTACTTGGCAATAAAATTATTGTCAATATATAAATTAGGCGACCAGACAACCTAAATTTGTTAAGCTATGCGCCAGCTTGCATTCATCTTGAGTATCAGTCTCACCGCATCCCTCCTAGCATTTCACCCCTCAGTTGCACAAACAGCCCCAGTACCAGTAGCTTCTAAAGCACCTGTAGAACTAGATTTATTAACTAACCCCAAAGGTTCGGTGATTACAGCCGACACTATCAACCAAGCGCAATTGAGCGTTCCTAGTTTGTGGTGGGCAAAAGAAAATTCTGAAAACAAACTTTTAGATAACTGGATAGTATATTCAGCTTCCGATAAAGAACCTAAGCGAATAGACTTAGTAGTAAATCAGCAAATTTGGAGTTTATTAGACTATCTAGAACGTTACCATTTCGTCAATGCCTTAGGGACTGTAGCACGCAACCAGGGTTATAACGTCCGGGTTTTTAATTATCAAGAAGAACCTTTAGCTACCTACACTTGTAACTTTGCTACCAGTCAAACTTTATGTAATATCAACATGAATTCTCAGAATCAAATAGGTTTGCCTCGAAGTTTATAAAAATGTTGGTTGTTGGTTGTTAGCCCATGCAGGTAGACTTAGTTGTCCAAAGCGAGAGTCATGCACTCACCATCCATGCCAATGATTTGAGATGGCGCAAATCGTTGGCATGACTATATTGAGGGAATTTAACTGATAAAATGTAATCCCTTACGCTGTAAATTGCCTTCAATATGGTGCAATTCGTCGAATGTTTCTCCAGCTATGATGCCGTAAATTTCGGTATATATTTTGCCGTCTTTGACTTTTTCTAAGGCAGACAGAATAATCAAAGCTTTGCGATCAAGTTCTGCTTTGAAAGCAACTAAAACTGAATCTAAAGTTCCATCAATCCAATAATCGGTGAAGTATTTTGCTACAGTTTTCCCCAGCTTTAATAAAGTATGCCGCTGCAAACAGAGCGGTGTTGAGCCATTGACCCGGAAATTAGCGTCGATCACATAAAGCTGTTCGTCTCGATCTTCGAGCACGTCAAAACCGATTATACCGAAGTAGCCTTGGTGATGAGCATACTGAGCGATCGCAGCGATCATTTTATAGAACTTACTCATGTCGGTGTTGCAGTAATCAATCAGACCACCTAAATAATTGCCTTTTGCATTAACCTGTTGGCTCGTCGTTCCAATGAGCGTAATTTCTCCAGCTTTGTTGAGATAGAATTGAACACAGTAATTCTGCACCGTATTCTTGATAAATTCCGAGACAATAATTTCCTTTAACAACTTAATATCCAAATACTTTCTGAGTTCCGATTGGCAAAAATTAAGGTCATTGGCGCTTCTGATAATGTATGTGCCTTCGCCACTAGCTCCATGAGATGTTTTGATCACATAAGGAAACTGGGGTAGCTGAATATCATCTAAGCAAGTTTGGTCTAAATTATAACTTTGATATTTCGGACATTGCACCCCCAGTTCCGCAAGTGTTACTTTGCTCAGTAAGTGGTAATGAATATCTGGATTAACAGCGTGTTTTTCAGGTTTAAGATGATCAAACGGAAACAGTGTAATAATCCGATCAAATGAAGTGTTTTGGTTAAGTTCATCCAAATACACCGAGCTGTGAATCGTTTCAAAATTGGAATAACAGAAGCCAAAATGCTCTCGCCAGTAATTAAGCAACACCGATTGTACCGGAGAAATTACGATGCCCGATAGCGCATCTCCTAACATCGCTAAATTTTTCCAGGGTGACTTCTGACAAAGAGTGTTAAATGATTTTTTGGTTGCTTCGCTCCTGCCGTCTTGGATAAAGTAGTGTTTCGTATTGGGATACTCTGTCCAACTCGCAGTCGCGGGAAAATTTAGCAAAAAGGTATAGCGGGCATCTCTTGTATCTTGAGCAAACAGATCTGAGAACGAATTTCCTTGGAAGTATTGAAAATTAGATGGCGGGTTCATGAAATTCTATGGTAGCTATTCAAAATAACTAGAGTATTTAACTCTTGGGCTAATCAATACGTAGAGTTGAGTGAGTCTGAATGGCTAGCGACAGATGGTAAAAGTATCAAAGCGACAGTCACAAACTACAGTTAGCGAACTGACTCCTTGTTAGCGCTTGCGCTATCGCCTAACTGAACGTCGAATATCAGTATTTGATAACTTGGATAATATTACGCCAGAATGGGTTGGGTTAAAACGTATAGTTCAAGTCGAACGTTTTGGTACTCAAAGCAGGTAAACCTTATGAGGAAACCGCATATTATATCAGTTCCATAACTCTTGAGGCATATGATTTCGCCGTAGGTATTCGTGGACACTAGGGTGTTGAAAATTGATTACATCTGAATATCTTGCACCATTCTCAATAAGCCCGAAATAATGCCCAGAAATAAATTGTCCCGAAGGGATAATTTATTTCTGGGCTTCCTGACATTGGTGCAAGATGTCAGTTACATTGGGTTAAGGATGTTGTATTTAATGAAGACCAAGCCCAAATGGTTGATGGTTATGCCTCTGCTAATTTCTCGGTTCTTCGCAGTTTTGTGATTAATTTGTTCCGCAATAATGGTTTTGATTCCTTGACTAGAGCAATACGACATTGCGCTCATAACATTCAATTACTATTTTCCTTTTTAGAATGAAACAGTCCTGCCCCTAGCGTGTGGGTACTGTCCAAACGCACTAACCACTAACCATTTTTAATTTCTGCAAACAAACTATCATATTGCTTCATGGCTGATGCTGATAGAGGAAGCAAAAATTCACTTTTATCAAAAACTGCTTGATTGTTCAGCAACAGGTTTCGTAAGGAATCTTGAATCTCCGATGAGGAAATATTTGCCGGAATTGGTGAATTTGTTTTGGTAAGCACAGAAATCTCTTTGGCGATATCTGGTTGCCAACAAAAATCAATCCATTTATATAATAAATCTTCCTTATTCTTACTTGTAGGGTGAACCCACGAATCAGCCCAAACTGCTGTTCCCGATTGGGGTGTAATTGCAGCAAGTTCTGGATAACGCCCAATCGCTGGTATTATATCACTCGACCAACCAACGGCTAACCAAGTATCTCCATTAAGTAAAGGTTCTAGATATCGATTGGAACCGTAAAATTTCACTTGCGGCTTTAATTTCTGGAGTTCCGCTTTTAACTCTTTAACAGCGGCTAGATTCTCTGTGTTGTAAGATTTTCCCAATTTCTTTAGAACTAAACCAATCACTTCTCGTGGTTGGTCTAATAAAGAAATGCGATCGCGTAATTCACTTTTCCACAAATCACCCCAATCTTTTGGAGTCCAACCTAACTCTTGAAATCGATCCCGTCGATAAACGATCGCAGTTACACCCCAACGATAAGGTGCAGCCCAAACTTTTCCTTGAGCATCCACCTCTCCCAAGTCATTCCGAGTTACCAATTCTTGCCAGCGTTTGGGTAAAGCTTTCCACCCACTTAGCTGTGCGACATCTATTGGTTGAATCAGTTTCTGCTCAATTGCAGCTTTTATCCAGTAATCTCCCAAAGTCACCAAGTCCGCAACAGCAGATTTTTCTGATGACATAAAGGGTATGAAGCTACCCCATCCCTTTGCATCGCTTGTTTTTGGTTTCTGCTGCCAAGTTTGCAAGCGTTGAAATAAATCTAGTAACTGTCCAACTGGGGCAAATTTTAATTGCACCTTTTCTTGCAAACCTTTCTGGAACTGATTTACAACCTGACCGGGGATAGAATCTTTCAATAATTCTACATTAAAGGTTCCCTGATTGTTTTGGGCACAGCCAGCCAGCAATTGTGCCATGAAGAGTGAACCAGTGCCTAGCAAAAAAGACCGTCGCTGCATCGATTTTAAGTTTGAAATTTTTAATTTTGGAAGATACTGACTGTACTTACAGTGGCAGACATTAGGAAGATAGGAACCATGTGGCTGACATTTCCCCCCAACTGCACTGAATTATAAATTATTTACAAGGACGTAGCCTAAACCTTTGCCTATTCTGCGTTTATTGGTGCAAGCAAAGGCATAAACTCGTATAAATAGCTTTTTTTCATGCTACCAGGTGTTTTTGCGGGATTTTGCTGGAATTTACTCATAAAATCTAAATGATTTGGAAATTTACAATACCCAAGGCAAAATGTTAATAATTAAATAAATCATAAGTATCGTTAATTTAGGGGATAGATTGAATACTATATAAAAAATAAAATAAACCGATGAGGGTATTAAATGGATTCATTAGAGAAGCAAGTCCAGGATTTGAGTTATAAACTGGATGCCCTCTACCAGGTGATTGAGCAGCTTGACGGTAAAGTGTCTCAAGTGTTATCGGAAGCTAGCTTAGATAGAACTCAAGCAAAGGATTTACTGGAAAATAAGGATGCTCGAAAACAAGAGCGTATAGGACATTTCAGTTTCAGCTCAGAGATGGAACATAAGGATGTATTAGTCGATGGGATGTACCCTGATGCCAATATCCAAGGAGCAGAAAGGCAGTTAACGCCAGAAATCCAAATCCAGCGACTGACAGCCCAATTAACAGCTGCATATAATCGCATTGCGGCATTAGAAGAGCAATTACTCCTCAAAAGAATTCATCACTAGCTAGCATATCTTAAGTTAATCCTGACTGTTAATAGGCAATAGTTAACAGTCAAAAAAATTATTATCCTCGAATAAACTTTTTAATACCCCGACCCGATTCAAGTCGCTAGTTTTGAGTTGGAGTCTGAAACCACATATACAGCAAATTTCAACTTTGTGAGGTACAGAAATACCCCTCCCCAACCCTCCCCTTGCCAAGGGGAGGGGGTGTACTTCATTTACTTGCAAAGTGCTGTATAAACCTCTTCCTTCTTCCTTCTTCCCTCTTCCTTCATTCAACCAATTGGGCTTCAATTGCTTTCAACAGTTGCTCTTGTTCCCAATTGTGGCTCAGATGGGCCGCAATACAAGCACCTCCAGCCCCCATACCCTCTTTCACAAAGCCCTGTTCATAAGCTTTGAGTTGCGGATAGCCAGAATCAGCAAAACTCAAGCTAGTTGCGAGTAGAGGGGGAGTTTCAGCAATTAACTGAGCTAATTCAACTGTACTACCTGTGGGGTCTTCTGCTACCCAACGGGTAGTTCCCACCACGACTTGTTGAGGACACCAAAATAAACTGTAAGTTTGAGCGATCGCACAAGATAAAGCATACACTGCGAGCATTTGCGTGCCACCAGCCAGTAGTACACCGCAATGACGGCTGGCAGAAATCGCCATTCCAGCCACCACCACCTGCATGGGATCACCTACGGATGCAACTAATTCTAGAGGAGATGGGGAGACGGGGACAGAGCCAAAATTTCTTTGCGTTTCCTGATCCCAATCTCTCCCCCTCATTTTCTCCAACCCCTCTTTTACCACTGCCCATTTCTGCTCGTGGTTGCAAACAGGGTGACTGCTGTTAACTTTGCCAGCAGCATTTATACCCAAGCCAGTTAAAATCGCCAATGCGGTAGTAGTTCCACCGACAACGCACTCGCCTAAAATTACATACCCATCTTGGTTTTTATTACCCAATCGTTCCCCCCAAAGTAGTCCCTGTTCTAGCAAATGCTGTACTGTTGCTAGTTCCATTGCCCTACCTTGGCTTAAACATTTAGCTGGGAAACCTCCTAAGTCAATTACTGGAACGGTGGGAGGCTGAGGTAATCCGGCATTGAATAAATATACAGGTATATTTAATGACTCAACTATCGCGCGAGTAATCACAACAGGAGAAGCCCCAGCAGTCAGTGGTGGCAGGGGATACTGCGGTTTGGTACCTGTGCCGTAGTATAAAAAGTCAGCATCAGCAATTGCGGTATATTTCCGGTCTTCTGGAGTTAAGCCAGCAGCGGAAATTCCTGGAATCAGACCAGTGTCAGTAAAACCTAAAACACACGCAAAAACGGGGGAAGTACCCCGATACTTAGCAATCCATTTCTCGCCCTGAGTAATTTGAGTATAAATTTGAATCACTTAATTCTTGAATGAAGGAAGAAGGAAGAAGGAAGAAGGAAGAAGGAAGAGGAATGAAGGAAGAAGGAAGAAGGAAGAAGGAAGAAGGAAGAGGAATGAAGGAAGAAGGAAGAAGGAAGAGGAATGAAGGAAGAAGGAAGAAGGAAGAAGGAAGAAGGAAGAAGGAAGAGGAATGAAGGAAGAAGGAAGAGGTGGGGACTTAAACCCCAACTCAAAAACGGACGACTTGAATCGGGTCGGGGTCTTAAAAAGTTTATTCGAGGATAACTCATTCATAATCCATCAAAACTTGTACCCAGTGTGGGGGACGGGGGATGGGATTACCCAAGCGATCTAACAAAAACCATGCAGCGACGTGGACTACGAACAAATAGATAAAATTATTGACCACAATCAAAGCGATCGCTCCGATTTGAATAAAAAATATACTGGGTGTTGCCAATATTCCCAATTTTAGAAAAATCCATTCAGCCAATTCCGTCACCTGGTTAATCAGGTAAACCCACAAGTCTTCACCTGTCAATACAGACAGCAACCATATCCGAAAAAAGACTCCAATAGTGCCCAGCAGCGCCCCCAAGGTGATAGAAACAACCCAGGGAACACGACGATGCCAAGCCGACCCCAAAAGCACGCCCATAAAGGCGAAAGGCATCACAAACAGCAAAGAGCGAATCGGACCCATCAGCACCGAAAGCAACAACCCACTGGTCAGTGCCGCCATCCATGCCGCTCGTGTGCCCCAACGCAAATAAACTAAAGCGATCGGTACGGGAAAAAATATCCGCAATACTGGGCCTAGAGGGAAATAGACATTAATAAACCAGATTAAGCTGGCGGTACTGGCAAAAAAGGCCGTTTCCACCATTCTTAATGCCACATCCAGTTTTAGAGGCGATACTCCAGGGGAGTCGCTCAAAGAACGCTTAAAATCTTTAACAGTTTCCGATGTTCCGGATGAATGCTCAGTAGGCTCATGTGGCAAAGAATCAAAATCGCTCATATTTTGACAAGTAGTTAGACAATCATTCTTTCTAAGGCTGACAAATCGGGAATGCAAATTACATCTTGATCGCGTTTAATCAAGCCTTTTTTTTCTAGTCTTGTCAATACTCGGGTAACCGTTTCTCGCGCCAGTCCGCTCAAACTACTTAATTCACGGTGAGGTAAATTAGGAATTTCGGTTCCTGTATCTGCTTTTTTTCCCTGTCCCTCGGCTAAAAATATTAATGTATCTGCCACTCGTGATAGGCTGTCAGATTCGCGCAAACGCAGTCGGCGATTGACTTGTCGCAAGCGTCGCGCCATCAATTGGGCTAATCTGACTCCGGCTAAAGGTTCTGTATGAAGTAACTTAACAAAATCTTGTGCCGGCATACTACCAATCATTGTAGTAGTTAGAGTAATCACATCAGTAGAGCGAGGTACTTCATCTAAAGCCGCCATTTCACCAAACAATTCTCCCTTACCGAGAATATTCAGCGTTACTTCTTTACCTTCCAGATTGTATGTGCGAATTTTTACCCATCCTTCCATAATGAAATATACTGAACCGCCCCAATCATTTTCTAGGAGAATCACTTGATTCGCTGGATGAGAGCGAGCGACAAGATGGGTGAGAGCTGGTTCCACAACGCTTTCTGGCAACCCTTGAAAAAAGGGAGCC
The DNA here is from genome assembly GCA_019359595.1 of Cyanomargarita calcarea GSE-NOS-MK-12-04C. Lineage (GTDB taxonomy): Bacteria > Cyanobacteriota > Cyanobacteriia > Cyanobacteriales > Nostocaceae > Cyanomargarita > Cyanomargarita calcarea. Next base: position 138,165 of record JAHHGZ010000008.1, on the reverse strand, counting down.
GAGATAATCCAGGGATGGCCGGGGGTGAGCAAGCTATATCGGTCTTCCATTAGAACATCTTTATTAAAGCTGCAATATACACAACAAACAAGAGTGCCAATTTAAGCCTAGGTTATAAAAGCACAACCCAGTTCACAAAAATAACGTCGAAGGGCACGAAAGCCCAAAGTAGCGTAAGACTTGGGTGGGTGGGGTGCGTTCAATAGCAAGCAAAATTAATGTTCAAGGCCGTTAAAAATTGCTAATGTAAAGTTTTAGCAATTTTTAACCAAAAATCCGCCGTCACGCAGGAAAATTTCGTGTTTGACTGGAATGCACCAAAGGCAGAAACCGGGTTTTCAGCAAAAATCATAACCTCAAACCCTATATTTTCGTGGGTATTCCCGGTTTTTTGGGGCTTGAGAATGGTGCATTCCGCCGACCTATGGTAGCTGGGAACTTGAAGATAAGTTTTGTGTCGCTGGACTTGAGGTGTACTAACTGAGCTAATCTTTAAAACTGATTGTTGCCCTTTTGTAGTTGCAGGATGTTCGCAGATCAGTAACATTACACTTGTAAGTTTGGGCACGAAAAAACAAAATTCCGGAAATTACCAAGACAACCAGCTAAAAAGTCTTTACTGTATTTGCACTCCCATTTCCCTTCGTACAGTTCTAGTTAAGGTAAACCAAAGTGACTTCCCGCGCAACTGAAATTCAAACACTGATTGCAGATATTGATAATTTACTTGCTTCCCAAAGCAAGTTCTTGCCAAGGATTCTGTCTACTCAAGGGCAAGAACCACGGCAGGTTTTGGAAAGGATTCGCAACTTCCTTGTTAACTTATCTCAAAGTGAGGAGCGTGACAACCAGTCGAAATCATCACCTTTGTTGGCAAAATTTGCCGATAGCGTTGACAAGGGGTCAGTTAGCCTGCCTTCATCAACAGAGGAAAATTCTCATATTTCACCACAATATGATTTTTCGGCATTGATGCAGCCATTGCAAGCAGAATTACAAGGACTGCTGCAAGAGCGAGCAAATCTTGTGCAGGAAATCAAGCAATTAGAGCAAAGACGGCTGCACAATAACTCTTTAGCGCAGCAGGTAGAAAATCAAGAACAAATGATTTCCGAGTTTTTGCAAGTGCTAACAAATCGCCTTGCATTTTCTTTAACACCATCTTACGAGGATTCGACAAATTATGCCCAAAGTCAGCAGTTCCTAACAATGGATGCTACTAGTTCCTCGTTAACAGATGAAACGTTTAATACTCAAGCCGGACTCCATTCCTCAAGTCAGGTGGAGCATTTAACAAATCTGGCGAGCAATTTGGATCAACGTCTAGATGCATTAGATGGCACTGTGAATGTTGTATTTGAAGCTTTACAGCAGAACATCCAAACCTACCACGAATCCTTATCCCAAGCTTTGGGAAAAATGGGGAGTAAAGGAGTCCAAGGGGAACAACTAGAAAATTTAATCAATAATTTGGCTTCTCTGTTGCAGCAACAAACCGCAGAGGTTCCTCAAACAGCCGATATCAAGAACCAGGCTCCCGAAAGCCATAAAGAAAGCACAGGGACTATTAATCTTCAAGAATTAGACTTTGAAGCAATCGAGGATACTGCCACTGTACCGGACTTGGATGCTGTACTTTTGGAGTTGGGGCAAGATGTCCAAGATTTATCAGGTATTGAGACTACAGTAATTCCAGTCGAATTGCAGCAGGCACGTTCTCAGGTAGTTGCTGATGAAGTAGACCAACTTTACGCAAGTTTATTTGGTCTTGATGATATAAATAATACTCGCCTCAACATTCCCTTACCAAAAAACGAGCCATCTGTTATCCCCATACCAGCTCCATCACAAAAACCCGAAATTGCCGATGAAGTAGAGGATACCTCAGAACTAACTCCCCCAACTCCCCCAACACCAGACTTGTGGGTTAATCAACAAAACGATATTTTGTTAGGTTCCTCACCAGAATCACCAGTTGAAACCACTGAAGAATTATCAGATATATGGAATATATTGCCACATGAAGAAAGTCAAAATAATTATGAAGCTCCAGCCAGTGCTGATACAATTCACAACTTGACTGAACTATTGACTGATTTTGTCCATGTAGAGGAGTTGCCTGTTAATAATGCTATAATCCCAACGTCAGCGAATTTCGAGCCAGTCATAAGTGAAGGCAATTTAGAACAGTCTTCAGATAACTATACTCCCGCCTCCAGCAGAGAAAATTTATTCTTCAACAAGAAATCTCCAACAGATGGAGTCCCTGATATTTCCCTTGATGAAGCTCAGTTAAGGCAATTGGAGCAGGATTTGGCATACTTCGATGGAGAGCTAAATTCATCCACAACTAATGTAGAAAATCAAGAAAATACAGATAACACTCACACTTTAAACACAGACAGCCTGGAATCACAAGTTACGCCAAATACCTTTGACTCCTTTACAGAAGAATCGCTAATTGTTGAAAGCGAGAAACCAGAAGTAACAAATTTAAATCAAGATAATTCTTTCCTCAGTGTTGCAACCCCAATAAACGATTCCGAATCAAAGGATGCTCTCGAATCGGCAGTTTGGTATTTAGGAATTGATTTAGGTACAACTGGTATTTCTGCTGCGCTATTGAATCGTTCTAACACTGAAGTATATCCTCTTTATTGGTCAGCAGAAGATGAAACAGATACAACTTCTTCTTTAGCGCGATCGTTTCGTTTACCAGCAGAGGTTTATTTACCCGCAGCTTCTGTACCTCCTTCAGTGATACCAGCAGAAGCGACACATAATCTCTTCTCGGCACAGTTAAAGCCTTATTTACATATAGCTATACCCTACAAGAGCGATCGCCAAAAATGGGAACCAGTATTGCAACTGAATGAATTTTCTATGGTTCCTTTGATTTGGATCGTGCGATCGCTCTCGAAACTGCTATTAACTTTAAAATCAGACCGCACCAGCACCACTCCTGGTTTAACCGCTGCTGCTGTTGGTATAGATGGAGCTACCTTCCGCAACATTATCAGTAAAGTTGCTGGAATTATTTGCACTTGTCCCTCGAACTGGTCGGAACAATATCGCTTCAACGTCCGGGAGGCATTAATTACTAGCAAACTCGTGCCACATCCACAACAAGTATTTTTTGTGGAAGAAGCGATCGCTAGTCTACTTTCGGAACTTGATGGAGCGAACGGCGAAATAGTTAAACTCAGTACAAAAACTGGTTCTCGTCTTGCTAAAGTCAGCGAGCATCCTGTAGTTGGCAATACCCTGGTTATCAATATTGGAGCCAGCAGTACAGAAATGGCACTAGTAGATTTGCCGGAAAATCTCCAAGAATTGGCACACAGCGATTTCATGCTCCACAGTTTCGCTTTTGCTGGCAAAGGCATTGAGCAAGATATTATCTGCCAGCTACTGTTTCCGGCAAAATGGCGAGAATCACGCAATTTGTTGCAGGAAGAAAACAAAACTATCAGCAGTAACCCTTGGCATTGGCAACCAGCCATTCCCGGTTTAGACCAAATGCGCTTTTCTAGTTTGGGATTGGAAACATTAGACCTACCCAGACCGGGAGAACCCGACCTCATAGAACGAACTCGTCTTATTCAGCGTTTAGAAAGTTCGCTTCTTGGACAAGCTGTCTTAGATGCAGCGATCGCCTTGCGTTTAATTTTGCAACACCAAGAGTCTTTCACCTTAGATTTAGCAGACCAGCGTTGGACATTACAACGGCGAGACTTGGAGAGTCAAGTCTTTGTCCCCTTTGTCCGTCGTCTCAACCGGGAACTCAACAGATTATTGGTCGCTCGTGGCATCCCCACAGAAGCCATCAATCAAGCCATCCTTACAGGTGGAGTTGCGTCAATTGGTGCTGTCAGTCGTTGGTTGCGCCAAAAACTCCCCAACGCCAAGATTATTCAAGATTTGTATCTCGGTGAAAATGGCATCCCCACCTGTAGCCGTGTAGCATACGGACTGGCAATGTTGCCTTTACATCCCCAAGTCTTAGAAGTACCCCGGCAACAATACACTGATTATTTCCTCTTTACCGAATTACTGCGACTTTTACCAGAACGCTCTGTGTCTTTTGGCGAAGTTATTCAGTTATTCGAGGGTCGTGGTATTAATACTCGCAGCTGTCAGCAACGTTTGCTAGCTTTCTTGGAAGGTGAACTACCTCCCGGTTTGATCCCAAACACTATTGACTTCACCTGGCTTGGGCAAAGTTCTCAACAAAATGCCGACTATAAAGCGATCGCCTCTGCACCACTGTTTGAAAAACAAGGTAGTCTCACCTATCGTCCCAATTTGCAACAATTACAGGCTCTGCGTCGCTATCTGACTGCAATTAAAGGAAGTACACAGCAATCACTCCTAGAACCCTATACGGTTAATTTCGCTGTATTGAGTTGCTAATTAGGTTATGTGTAAGGTAAAGTCCCCTAAATCCACGCCACATGCTACAAGTCGGCAGAGCCAAGAAACGCAGTGGCTCCCCAATTGTAGGAGAGTTTGAATTCTATTCTCGAACAGAATTGGGGGCAGGGGGCTTGCGACTCAAGTACCTACGAGTAGAGGTTTAAGTTTATTTAGTGATTGCGAAAAAATACGGAAATTTTAAATTAACCTGGTTTAATTGAAAGATTGTATGAACTTCTGGGTTTCTACTTCTCAGTAGATAAAACTGTTGTATATATTTAACATAACAGTCAACTAAGTAAAAACCGAATAAATACCGTGTCTAGCACTACTTCTGATACGGCAATTTTTGCTGCGAAATTAGCCCAACTGAGTCACCCTGATTCAGTAAATTTCTCACAACAGCCAATTCATCCTTCAACTAGAAGCATTTCAAAACGACTAATTGATATTATTGGAGCTATTATTGGACTGATAATTACAGCTTTTGTTGCGATTCCTGTAGCCATTGCGACCCAGATTGATGACCCAGGTCCGATATTTTACAGCCAAATTCGCTGCGGAATTTTCGGAAAACCCTTCCGGATATGGAAGTTTCGTTCTATGGTCATCAATGCCGATAAACTCAAGCATCTGGTAAAAAACGAAGCCAACGGTCACATATTCAAATGTCTTCATGACCCTCGGGTTACTCGCGTAGGTAGACTTTTACGCAGCACCAGTTTGGATGAATTTCCCCAATTTTGGAACGTCCTGAAGGGGGATATGAGCTTAGTTGGTACCCGTCCGCCAACTCCTGACGAAGTGATCCACTATCAAGAACATCACTGCCAGAGATTGCAAGTCAAACCAGGTATTACCGGAGTTTGGCAAGCTAATGGTCGCTCTAGTATCAAAGACTTTGAAACCATTGTCAGCATGGATATAAATTACCAACGAAACTGGTCTATAACCTACGACTTGAGTTTGATTTTCAAAACTATTTGGGTTGTGCTTAGAAAAAGCGGCGCTTATTAAGTCGTAGTTCTCACACTTCCCTTTAAGACTCGGCTAACTATAAATATACTGAAAATTCTTACAAGCATCGATTTTATCCGCTTCCTCAGGGGTCTAATACCCCGACCTCTAAAGGGAGCCAATTTTAAGTTGGGATACTGTATCCACATATACAGGACTTACGCAAAAACTCTCTGAAACTCTTATCTCTACCGAAACGGAAGCCGTACCGATGGAAGGCGAAGCGCCTACCGCGCCTATGGCGTACTACCGAAACGGAAGGCGAAGCGCCTATGGCGGTTAATTTTTTAATTGTTTTGCGTAAGTCCTAATATATATAAACCTCCTCCTTCTTCCTTCTTCCTTCTTCAACCCTTCACACCACTTCCAGCTTCCGTTGGCACAATATAGCGTTGTAAAAATAAAAATAATACCAGTACTGGAGCAATCGAAATTACTGAGCCAGCAGCAACCAACCGCCAGTCCAAAGAAAACGTACCAGCTAGCTTGGCAACACCCAAGGGAAGGGTGTATAAATTTTCATCTTGAATGACAATTAACGGCCAAAGAAAATCACTCCAAGAGCCAATAAATACGAAAATTGCCAGCGTCACTAATGCCGGACGAATTGCTGGCAGCATGATGTGCCACCACAAACCTAAATCTGAACAACCATCCATCCTAGCCGCTTCTTCCATTTCTTTAGGTACACCCATAAAAGCTTGTCGCAACAAAAATATCCCAAAGGCAGAAGCTAAACTGGGGAAAATCATTCCCAAATAACTATTTGCCAAACCCAGCTTGACTATCAAAATATACAAGGGAATCATCACAATCTGGAAGGGAATCATAATCGTAGTGACGATCGCAATAAAAATCCAGTCTCTTCCAGGAAAGGATAGTCGAGCTAAAGGATAAGCCGCTAAAGCAGAAAACAGCAGGTTTAAGCCCACAGTTACCACTGCAACTAAGGTAGAGTTGAACAGATACTGTCCCATTGGATTACTCTGCCAAACAGAAACAAAGTTATCCAAGGTCGGCTTATACGGCAGCAACTGCGGTGGAGACTGAAAGATATTTTCTGTTTGCGACTTCAACGCTGTACTAATTAGCCACAGTAGTGGGAACAGGGTGATTAGTGCGATCGCCAACAATAACCCATACATCAATAACCGATTTCCACTTTTGATATTACTCATCTGTTTCCTGGCTAAATGGTTAAATATTCGCAACAAATGATGGTTATTTCAAGTTAGTTTTTAACAAAAATATATCTAAAAAAACTTATTACCTACTTATGTGAAATTACTATACAAAATAATATTTTAATTATAATGAGGCAAGCTAAAAACCCCGAAGTTTAAACCTCAGCCACGTTTGACCGAGGTTTGAACGTCATTCATGTTGCTGCTTTTTTGAACGATTCAACAGCAAAACATTATCTTAATCATGCTACCTGCTTGACTGTGTAACCTTTGCTGCATTTTTGAACCAGTACCCAGGTTTTAGTTTCCTTATCTAACGCAGGCAGGACGCGAAAGTTAAAAACCGAAGCCCAAGTTTCTACGCCGTGATTATTGGCGAACTCCAATTCAAGCTCTTTAAACTTTACCCAATTGCGATCTGAAATGGCCGCAAATATGGGAATCACTGTACTTAGTGGAATTTGGGTTGCTGTTTCAGTCATAAATAATATCCTCAAAAATACAAACTATTGGCAGTGGCTTATCTTCTGTATCAATTATTTCTATTAATCGCCTACCTGTGTTTCTAGCAATCCGCTTGCAATTATCTTCAGATGCGGCTATTGCCCAATCTCTTGTCTCTGTAACTGGGTCAAATTTACCCTTTGAGCGTTTTATACCGTCCTCTGGCTGATTATCCTTGGTCATGTTTAGGATTCCTGTAGTTGAGAGCCTCCCTATCCTCTGCCAAGGGGTTCAAATTTGCAGCATGAAGATAATCCATCTTTCATTCATTGGCTTCCTCACTCAAGCGTTAAACCTCCATACGCCTATCCTACAGGATGATTTATTTCTTAGATTACTTTTAGAGGTTTTAACATACATCAAGTTATAAAAATTACAACTTATAACTGGATTCTTTTGACAATCTGCGTTTCTGTGCAAATAGCTTGTAAAGGTTTATCCCAAGGCTCAATCGGTAACTCTGATAAATAAGCAAAATCAAATACAATTCCAATAGTTGGTTTCATTCCCCATTCAGGTGAACTTAGCAGGCGATCGTAATAACCCCCACCATAACCCAAACGATATCCTTGATAATCACAACCAACACAAGGGACGAGAATCAAATCCACCTGTTCTGGTTCTATAATTGGGGCATCAAGATAGGGTTCAAGAATGCCATAAGCCCCTGTTTTCACTGGTTCATTCGGTGCCCACAGATGCCAGTAAAGACTGTTACCGACACAGCGAGGAAATCCCCAACGGTGGTGAGTATCGGTAAATAAAGGACTTAAATCGGCTTCTTGGCGGAAGCTGAAATAGGCGAGTATCGTTCTTGCTTGGGTAAACATAGGAGAAGAAGCAAGGAGAGTACAGATGCGATCGCTATGAATGCGCCAATCTTCTTTTGACATTGCTTGGCGTTTTTTTAGGAGAGTGCGGCGTAACTGTGATTTTTCCATTTTTACACGCTATCCTCGCTGTTCTTTTTTAGACTCCGATCGTTCTCAAGGCCGTCCATTTTGAGTTGGGGTTCCAATCCCCATCTAAAAACCTCCTTCTTCCTTCTTCCTTCTTCCTTCTTCCTTCTTCCTTCTTCCTTCTTCCTTCTTCCTTCTTCCTTCTTCCTTCATTTATAAAACAACGTAAACGCGAAGACACTAAAAAAATATCTTCGTGTCTTCGCGTCTATAGTATTTAAAATCTGCTATTATTCCAATTAAGCAGCGTTATTCCGCCACCATTCAATTGTATTTTTCAACCCTTGCTTAAATTCTACTTGAGCAGTGAAATCAAAAGCTTCTTTTGCCCGAGCAGTATCCAAACAACGACGGGGTTGTCCGTTGGGTTGGTGAGTTTCCCAAACAATTTCGCCCTCAAATTCCATCAATTCACAGATGAGAGTAATCAAATCTTTGATAGAGATTTCATAACCAGTCCCCAAGTTCACGGGCTCAGAATCGTTATAAAATTCGGTACCCATGACAATGCCCCTTGCCGCATCTTCCGAGTAAAGGAACTCGCGGGTAGGACTGCCATCACCCCAAACAGGAAGTTGTTTATCTCCTCTAGCTTGGGCTTCTTGAACCTTACGAATTAAGGCTGGGATAACGTGGGAACTTTTCGGATCAAAGTTATCTTCAGGACCGTACAAATTCACTGGGAGCAGGTAGATGCCGTTAAAGTTATACTGCTGGCGATAAGCTTGCAGTTGTACTAACAGCGCTTTCTTTGCCACACCGTAGGGGGCGTTAGTTTCCTCTGGGTAGCCATTCCAAATATCATCTTCTTTGAATGGCACTGGAGTGAATTTGGGATAAGCACAGATAGTGCCAACGCAGACAAATTTTTCTACTCCAGCTTCATAGGCCGCGTGAATGAGCTGGGTACCCATCATCAAGTTGTCGTAGAACAACTCACCAGGTTTTTCGCGGTTCAGACCGATACCGCCAACATGAGCTGCAAGGTGGATAATAATATCTTGATTGTCAGCTGCACGTTTGCAATTATCCATGACCCGCAAATCGCAGTCACGCGATCGCGTGACTGTAATTTTCTCGGAGGAAGCTCCAGCCTGACACAGTTGATCTATTACCTGACGTCCGAGGAAACCAGCCCCACCAGTCACAAGAATCCGCTTATCTTTTAAATCTAAGGCGTTCATATTTTCGTCCTTATCGGTGTTTTAAAAGTGCAGCACACCAAGTTCTTGACGAACAGTAGCGATGTCATAAGGCATGGATGAACCTTCGCCATTTGGTGAAGTCAAACCCAATGCTTGTAAGTCAGCTTCCACCATTAAGGAAACAAGTCCCTCGAATGTTACTGAAGGTTCCCAATCCAAGTTCTGGCGTGCCTTGGTAGAATCGCCAATTAATAAGTCTACTTCCGATGGACGCAGATAGCGTTGGTCGAACTCTACGTAATCTTCCCAATTAAGATTTACATAACCAAACGCACGTTCCAAAAATTCTCGTACCGTGTGGGTTTCACCGGTCGCGATTACATAATCGTCTGGCTGGTCTTTTTGGAGCATAGCCCACATAGCTTTGATGTAATCTTTCGCGTAACCCCAATCCCGTTTGGAATCTAGATTACCCATAAAAAGTTTTTTCTGTTTACCAGCAACAATCCGAGCAACTGCCATCGTAATCTTGCGGGTGACAAAAGTTTCGCCGCGACGTGGAGATTCGTGATTGAACAGAATGCCGTTACAAGCAAACATCTCGTAAGATTCGCGGTAATTTACTGTTTGCCAGTGAGCGTAAACCTTTGCACAGGCGTACGGACTGCGAGGATAAAATGGTGTTGCTTCGCTTTGGGGTACAGCTTGCACCAAACCATACATTTCCGAAGAACCTGCTTGGTAGAAGCGGACATGAATCCCAGTCCGATGCTGGTAATCACGGATTGCTTCTAACAGACGCAATGTTCCCATTCCGACTGCATCTACCGTATATTCTGGAGAGTCAAAGCTTACACGTACGTGGGATTGAGCGCCCAGATTATAAATTTCTATTGGCTGGACTTCTTCAATGATGCGGCGCAGCGTGGTTCCATCCGTGAGGTCACCGTAGTGTAAAAACAACCGCGCACCTGAAGTGTGAGGGTCTTCATAAATATGATCGATGCGGTCTGTGTTGAACGTAGAAGTACGACGGATAATCCCGTGAACTTCATAACCTTTCTCTAGCAAAAACTCACTCAAATATGAACCATCTTGACCCGTAATCCCAGTAATCAGCGCTCGCTTTTGTTGCGTCATGCTCAATAGTCCCTTGTCGAATGGCAATGAAATTTATACAGGCAACCTGGTATAACCTAGCAGCTTATTGCTAAATTGCCCAATGGGAAACCTACGAGTTTCACTTACATTTCAGCAAAAATATATCAGTATTTATGCTGATTTGAAAGTATTTTTAAGGTGGTCTCCCTTTCTATAACAAATAATTCCTGGCTGAGTCGGTATAATTTGTATTATCTTCACCAAAACTTTATACAGTTTTCGTATTTGTTAAGATTAAATCAAGCGTAGAGAGGAAAGTCATTAGCTTCATATGTTTAGTCCAACTAATGACTAGCAAGGATTTCAGTACGCCCCGTTATTTTTAGGGATAATGACAACACCAACTGTTTTCAATATGATCCACAAGTCGAGCCATAAAGTCCTGAATTTGGCGTAATGCAGGTCTATTTGGACTCGTCGGGGATAGGGAATGTCGTTGCGTCCAGAAACTTGCCATAATCCAGTGATTCCTGGTTGAATCGTTAAAACCTCGTCTATGTGACAACCGTATTTGGGTAGTTCTTTTTCTACCAAAGGTCTGGGGCCCACAACACTCATATCCCCGAGTAAAACGTTCCAGAATTGGGGAAACTCGTCCAAGCTGGTAATTCGCAAAAATTGACCGATTTTGGTAATTCGGGGGTCTTGCTTGAGCTTAAAATTATTCTCAAATTCTTCCCGTAGTTCTTCGGAGGTTTCCACAATCTGCATCAGAACTTCGTCGGCATTGCTTACCATTGTGCGAAATTTAATACAATTAAATCGCTTATAGTTTTTGCCGACCCGTTCTTGAACATAAAAAATTGGACCCTCCGAGCTTAGAGCGATCAGCAAGCCCAAAATCATGTAGATCGGGGAAAACAAAATCAACACGAGACTCGAAAACACAATGTCGAACAATCGCTTGACGAACTCTCCGTTTAAGCCAGCAAAAGACAAACCTTTCGATTGCAGTTTAGGCGTCTTTTTTTCTTGACCACGCTTTAAGAAAGTACGCGATCGCTTGCCGGAGAGGAATGAACTCTGGGCAGTCATCATACTCCTTATTATCCACACCACACATAGTCCCAATCTTAAAGCCAGACGAGGTGCTTCTGGAGGGAAATTTCCAAAAGCCTACACTTTGAGCATACAAAGTGCGACCATCACTTCTGCGCTGGTCTTTTTTCGCTCTTACTATTTAAAAAATCTAGATAGCTGTGTGCGAAGACTTTTGGCGAAAATTTGGCAGCATGTAATCGAGCATATTCTGGACTGAACTTGCCGATTTGGGCTTCAAATTTTTCGACTGCCTCGACCAAAGCTGTCTCTGTTTGCACCCCGAAAAATATACCTGTTCCTGTTCCTGTGGGTGAGGAGTAAATTGAACGCACCGTTTCCAATGCACCACCGGCTCCGTAAGCAATCACAGGAGTGCCGCAAGCTTGTGCTTCCACTAGGGAGATACCAAAATCTTCACGAGCCGCATACACAAATGCTTTAGCATTACTCATATAGTTTTTTACCACATTATCTGGTTGCCATCCCAGTATTTTTATATTAGATTTTGCTATTTGTCGAATTTTGTCCATATCTTCTCCTGTGCCAATTATTACTAAAGGCTTTTGCAATTGATTAAAAGCCCTGACTATTAAAGATACTTGTTTATAACTAACCAACCGGGAAACGATTAGGTAAAAATCTTCTTTCTGTGCTTGAAACGGAAATTCTTCCACATTTACTGGTGGGTAAATTACTGTTGCTTCTCGTCGGTAACAACGCCAAATGCGACGAGCTATATGCTGGGAGTTGGCAATAAAATAATCAACACGATTGGCGCTACTGACATCCCACTGACGCAAACCATGCAGCAAATAACGGGTGGCAATACCCGCCAAACCATTACCCAACTTACTTCCGGAAAGATAATCAAACGTCAAATCCCAAGCATAGCGCATGGGAGTGTGGCAATAGCAAATATGCAGTTGCTCTGGAGTTGTTAGCACTCCTTTGGCAACTGCGTGGGATGAAGATAAAATTACGTCATACTGGCGCAAATCCAACTGTTCAATCGCTAACGGCAATAACGGCAAGTATTTTTGTACACCATTGCGAGCAGAAGGCAAATACTGGAGAAACGTTGTGCCAATTTGACGCTTATATAAATAACTTTCAGGGTTACTGGATTCAAAGTCGATGAGGGCATATAAGTCAGCATCGACATGATTCAGAATTTCTTTAACAACGAGTTCTGAACCGCCAGTTGCTTTAGGTGTAAGCCACTCATGTACTAGAGCATATTTCAAGGGCACAGCTAACTTTTAGTAGGTAGAAAACACGTAAGGCAGTTATCAGTTATGAGTTTAAACACATAAGGTTTAAGGGCAAAGGTTCGACAGCTCTGGTTTGTTCACGACTGTTCGCTGTTTTAACTTTGTTGTTTCTCGTTGCGATTGATAAATGGGAAATGCCCCACCCGTACCCTAAGACGTAATCCCAACAACAGAGGTTCCAGTAGGATGCCGCAACCTGATAACCTCAGTATCAAGCACCTTAAATAGCTAACTGAATACGTGCGTGACATAGGAAGTGGGAATTTATGCGAATTTTAATTATGGGTGGCACTCGGTTCATTGGTGTTTATCTGACTCAGATGTTGGTGGAACAAGGACATGAGGTCGTGTTGTTCAATCGTGGTAATCGGGAGCTACCTTCGATCAAGGGAGTCGGACAAATAACAGGCGATCGCACTGATCCTAGTCAACTCAAAGAAAAATTATCATCAGAAAATTTTGATGCTATCTTTGACAACAACGGTAGGGAACTTACTGATACTCAACCACTAGCGGAAATTTTTCAAGACCGCGTGCAACATTTTGTATACATGAGTTCTGCTGGAGTATATCTAAAATCAGATCAATTGCCCCACATCGAAGGCGATCGCGTCGATCCAAAAAGTCGCCATAAGGGTAAATACGATACTGAGGCTTTTCTCGCTACTCAGGGAATACCGTTTACTTCAATCCGTCCCACATATATTTACGGCCCTCAAAACTATAACGAATTAGAATCCTGGTTCTTCGACAGAATTGTTCGCGATCGCCCGATTCCTATCCCCGGTAATGGAATGCACATCACTCAGCTAGGTCATGTCAAGGACTTAGCAAATGCAATGTCCAAGATATTGGGAAATTCAATGACTGCACGAGAAATTTACAATATCTCAGGCGATCGCTTTGTTACTTTTGATGGTATAGCCTACGCTTGTGCCGCTGCTGCGGGTAAATCCCCAAATGAAATTAAAATAGTCCATTATGACCCCAAGAAGTTTGATTTTGGCAAGCGCAAAGCTTTTCCGATGCGGGTACAGCATTTCTTTGCATCGATTAATAAAGCTGTCACAGAATTGGGTTGGCAACCTGAGTACGATCTAGTAAGTGGGTTAAGAGACTCGTTGCAGAACGATTATTTGTTATCTGGACGGGATAAGACTGAGGTCGATTTTTCTATGGATGAGGAAATCTTGAAAGCCGACAAGGGTTGAATTTCTAAGAGGTTTATATCTGTGGATACAGTACCCCAACTCAAAACGGGTTCCCTGCTTCTTGTCGGAGTATTAAACCCCTGAGGAAGCGGATAAAAACGGATGTAACTGATAATTTTTTTTATTTATCCGTTACATCTGCTACAACAGGAGTTGACAAAATTGACTACTCATTTTTCTGCGGCAATAGATAAATTCCACCAGAGATTAGTGTTAGACTAACAGAAACCCAGAATGCAATGATGGTGGGGGTTTGCCAAACTTGGGGTAAAGGTGCAATCAAAAGGGCGATCGCGATTATTTGACTGACTGTTTTCAATTTACCCCAAATATTTGCACCTGTAATTGTAGTTTGATTCACACGCCAACCAGCGATCGTCAATTCTCGTCCTAAAATTAGAAATACTCCCCACCCCGGTATTTGTCCTAGTTCTATTAATGCCAGTAATGGGGCAAGTACCAATAATTTATCGACTAAAGGGTCAAGAAATTTTCCTAACTCGCTGATTTGGTTGAGTTTCCGTGCCAAATAGCCGTCTAGCCAGTCTGTCAGCGCACAAATTAGAAAAATTACTAAACATACCCATCTTGATTGTGGCGTGGGGTTGTGCAAGCCGTAAAGCAGAAATGGTATCCCCAAAAGTCGGGAGAAAGTTATCCAGTTGGGTAAAGTCATTCGATTTTGGATAATGCTGATTCAGCAATGCCGTTTTTTGATATGGTTTCTCTGCATATCAGTTTACTTAAAAATCCCTATGGCTCAACAACCTGACTCCCAATTCCGAATAGAACACGATTCAATGGGCGATCGCTCAATCCGTAGTAACATTTACTACGGGATTCAAACGCTGCGGGCTATCGAAAATTTCCCGATTAGCGGTATTATGCCTCTAGATACTTACGTAGATGCTTGCATTCTAATAAAAAAAGCTACCTCTTTTGTTAATGGCGAACTGGGTTGCATTCCTCTTGATGTCAGTCAAGCAATTATCGAAGCTGCGGATGAAGTCTTGGGGGGAAAATTCCGCGACCAATTTGTGGTAGATGTTTATCAAGCGGGGGCTGGAACTTCTCACCACATGAATATCAATGAAGTACTAGCAAATCGGGCATTAGAAATTCTGGGTTCATCCAAGGGAAATTACCAGCAGGTTAGCCCAAATGACCACGTTAACTACGGACAGTCTACCAATGATGTGATTCCGACTGCGATTAGAATTGGTGGGTTGTTAGCATTATCAAAGACATTACACCCAGCCTTGGAGTCGGCTAGAGCAACCTTAGAGGAAAAAGCCACAGAATTTCAAGATGTCATTAAATCTGGCAGAACCCACCTCCAAGATGCCGTACCGGTGCGCTTGGGCGAAAATTTTCGGGCTTGGGCACAAATCCTTGCTGAACACCAAAATCGCATTTACACTGCCAGTGGGGACTTGATGGCGTTGGGTTTGGGAGGAAGTGCAGCGGGAACGGGTTTGAACACTCATCCCCAGTATCGCACTCGTGTGGTAGAAACATTATCAGAACTGATTGATATTCCTTTAGAACCAGCACCACACCTCATGGCAGCAATGCAGAGTATGGCCCCATTTGTCAATGTTTCTGGTGCTTTACGTAACTTAGCTCAAGATTTAGTGAAAATATCCCATGATTTGCGATTGATGGATTCTGGCCCAAAAACAGGTTTCAAAGAAATTCAGCTACCTCCAGTCCAACCAGGTTCATCGATCATGCCGGGTAAATATAATCCAGTCATGGCAGAGATGACATCTATGGTCTGTTTTCAGGTGATGGGTTACGATAGTGCGATCGCTCTAGCAGCCCAAGCCGGACAATTAGAATTGAATGTGATGATGCCCCTAATTGCCTACAATCTGATTCACAGCATCGAAATTCTCGGAAACACTATCGCTGCACTTACCGAACGTTGTCTCAAAGGAATTACTGCCAATCGGGAACGTTGTTTGGCATACGCTGAGGCTAGTTTAGCTTTAGTAACTGCACTGAATACACACATTGGTTATCTCAACGCTGCTGCAGTGGCAAAAGAATCTTTAGAAACTGGCAAATCCCTGCGTCAGATTGTATTAGAAAAAAAACTAATGAGTGATACTGAGTTAGCAAAAGTGCTAAATCTGGAAGAAATGAGTGTTATTAGGGAGTAGGAGTTAGGAGTTAGGAGTTAGGAGTTAGGAGTTAGGAGTTGGGAGTTGGGACATCGTTAGATATATATGCATAAAACACCATCTGTCAGTCTAATTCGAGCGACTTCTTATGAATATGAGGCATTACGGGAATCTTTACAAACACTGCTCGAACATCACGGGGGAATGGCAGCTTTTGTGAAACCAGGGCAGCGCGTTTTACTCAAACCAAATCTGCTTACAGGCGCACGTCCGACTAAAGAGTGTACCACGCGACCGGAACTGGTTTACGCTGTTGCTCAAATGGTAATTGAATGTGGTGGAACTCCATTTTTGGGAGATAGTCCCGCTTTTGGTAGTGCTAAGGGAGTCGCTCAAGCAAATGGCTATCAACCAATTTTAAAAGAACTGAATCTGCCGATCGTCGAGTTTCAGGGCAAACGTTACGAGACTGTCAACCAAGAGTTTAACCACCTGCTCCTGTGCAAAGAGGCAATGGAAGCAGATGTAGTAATCAACCTCCCCAAGCTGAAATCTCACGTACAACTAACGTTGACAATGGGAACCAAAAATTTATTTGGTTGCGTTCCCGGCAAAATGAAAGCTTGGTGGCACATGGAGGCAGGAAAAGATGCAAACCGCTTTGCCGAAATGTTAGTGGAAACTGCCAGAGCAATTAATCCCAACTTAACAATTCTTGATGGCATTATCGGTCATGAAGGTAATGGACCAAGTGGAGGTGAACCCCGTCCACTTGGTATTTTAGCTGCATCCACTGACGTATTTGCCTTGGATAGGGCAATAGTCGAAATTCTTAAAGTTTCTCCCGAACAAGTACCTACTGTTGCTGCATCGATGCGAATGGGACTTTGCTGTGAACTTGATGCAATCGACTTTCCTCAACTACATCCTGACTTATTGCAAATCGACGATTGGCGGCTACCTGACAAGCTCGTACCCATCGATTTTGCCATGCCCCGCGTCATTAAGTCTACCTTTAAGCATCTTTACATTCGTTTTATCAAAGAACCAATGAGTGCTTACGCCAAACGTTAAAACAGTCAATAATTTACAACTGCAAACTTTGCTACAACAATTTTAAAATTGGCAGAGTAAGCTATAAATACCCTCCGATTGCTTAACCAAACCGCCCTACTTTAGTGGCGGTTTTCTCATTATTATATTATTTATTGTTAATCTGGAAATTTGAGGGGTGAAACCCCCAACAGAATTTTATCAGTCTACCGATATGTAGATTGACAAAATTGAATTCATGTTTTTCACATATTCTTAAATAAAACTTAAAAATTTATTTTGGGTGTAATTACTGATACAAAATGCCAAAAATAGTAATTAGTCTGTATTTCTTCGGTGTTATGTGACAGTAAAAAACTGATAGTAGCGAGCGGGATTGTAGAGTCGAAAAAGTTTTGAGTAGAACTACTGACGAAAACAGTTAGGCACCCACGTGTACTAAGTGATTATTCGGTGCTAATTTTGAGTATCGAGCAACAAGAATCTATTCTAAAAGCTTGTGATAAAAGGTTTTAAGGAATATGGCTTGATTTCAAACTTGCCGCTTGCCAGTTTAGGAATTAAGATAAAGTAGCAGCATTGAAGTGTAATTTTTCGTATCCGCTCAACGTTGTCATGCGGAAGGCATTTACGACAACTTATTATTAATTAGTTTGCTAGATTAATTGTCAATTTTAATATCTAGTATTTAAATACTACATTGAATCAACATTTTTAGGTATCAAAAATTATATAAGGTCATTTTTAGGAATAATATAAATAATTCATTACTTGACAGTAAAGGCGCAAAAAATAGCTACAATAATAAGAGACTCTCTTGGTGAGAGTAGAACTACAAGTAATGTGAATAGCTCTTCTTTTCTATGAATTCAAATAGCCAGTCTGCCAGTCCCGATACATATTCCCATCGTTTGGCAGACATTGTGGGAACAACGATCGCTCTGTTAACTCTGACGTTACCAGTTTTTGTCATAGCCCACTACACTAACACTAATGTTTCCAAAAACCCGCAACCGCTTACCTATAACGTGCAACAAAGTGATAAATAACTTTCTTCACCATTTATATAGGTAGGTGAGCGAAAATAAGCAGAACTATATAAATTTGGTTAACCCACATCTTGCAGCATTGTCAATAAGCTCGAAATCGCACCCATAATTAAATTACCTAAGCCCTTGCGGGCACACTGTACGTGAACGGAATTTCAAGAGCGAACGGGCTTAAAGCTTAAACTCATTAAAATGGGTTAAAAAGCTTATTGAGTAAGATGACCCCTTACTTGAGCTATTAGCCCGTTCACCCTTGCCGTTCAGGTCGAGATTTAGGGCTTGTTGAAAATGCTGCATTCCGGTCAGCCTCCGACGAGCGTGATACGACTTTGGTGGTAGACATCCCGGCATCATCGCTCCCGTAAAATATCAAAAAACACATTCTTTTTCTAATCCTTACTATATATGAATTATGGAATGTGTTTCTTGAAAGCGACCCACGGGTGGCGATCGCCCATAAAGAGCATTTTAATTAAAAAAATATTCTAAGATAACCATCCCACCTGTCCGGATAGATGTATTAACAAGACAAACGGGAACATTTATTTTTTGGATTACTCTTATAACAGGAGCAAAATATAGGACGCTAAATATCCAGACATATTAGATATTGCCGAACATCTTGTGTTATAGTATTTAAGTAAACTAAAAAACCCGAGATGACTATAAATTATGTACCACCAAGGGTCGCTGCTACCCGACTGGGAGTCAGCACCAAAACGCTTGAAAGATGGCTGGCGGAAGGCAAAATCGAAGGTATCTTTACCCAAGGTGGTCAAAGAAGATATAACCTCGATTCAATTATCCCTGTTCGATCTGGCAATCCCACAGACGAAAGAGCAACCTTACTTTATGCCAGAGTTTCAAGCCGCAGTCAAAAGTCTGACCTTGAACAACAGGTTAAGTTTCTTAAGTCTCGTTATCCCGATGCGGAAATCATCACCGACATTGGAAGCGGACTCAACTTTAAGCGAAAAGGTCTTCAAAGCTTACTGGACAGAGTTCTCACAAACTCTTGCAAACTTGTTGTCATTGCCCACAAAGATCGGCTTTGCCGCTTTGGGTTCGATCTTATCGCATGGTTGTGTACAAGGATGCAGACTGAAATATTGGTTCTCGACCTGCATTACCTCAGCCCAGAACGCGAAATGGTTGAAGATATTCTTGCCATCGTCCACGTCTTCAGTTGTAGATTGTACGGATTGCGAAAGTACAAAAAACAAATTGTTGAAGACAGTGAGTTACCGAGTGTACCCGTGTAAAGAATTAGAAATAATTTGGAAAAAATGGGTTGCTGCGGTACGTAAAGTATATAACATTTCAATAGCTTATTTGAATCAAAATCAAGGTTTTGAAAAAGTTGGAAATAAAGGCGGTGTCCGGGGTTTTAGGACAATGTTGAAACATAAAGGTTTAATCCCACAATGGTGCTTAGACTTGAATGTTTCTAAGATATTAGATAATGCATCTATGGAAGCTTATACTGCATGGTCAGGAACCGCAATAAATCCTAAATTTATAAGCAAGGGAAAAAATAAAAAATCACATCCTCAAGCCGGATTAAAAATAGCTAAGTTCCGTAGTATCCGCGACCAAAAGTTAACTATTCAATTTGACCCCACTGCCTATAAAAATGGTAGGTGGATGGTATCAACCACTAAACATTTACCAAAGCCTCAATTTAAAGGTCAAAATTTCTGTGTTCTGACCGACGGTTCTACAGAACTTACTTATAACAAGGGACGCTGGTTTGCTAATTTCCCGGTGAGGAGCGAGGTTTCACTACAATTTACTAACAAGGTAATTGCTCTCGATCCTGGTGTTCGCACCTTTATGACTGGCTTTGATGGAAGCGACTTTCTTGAGTTCGGGAACGGAGATTTTAATAAAATTGCTAAACTTTGTTCTCACCTTGATAAGCTAAAATCAAAGCACGATAAGTCGAAGGGACACGGATGTAAGCGGCTAAGATACAAGTTAAGACAAGCAATGGAACGAATTAGAACCAGGATAAAAAACCTACGTTCTGAGTGCCATAAACAAGTCGGCTCTTATCTTGCTAAAAACTACGATGTAATTGTACTTCCAACTTTTCAAACATCCCAAATGGTTGTTAGAAAGAAACGGAAGTTAAAGAATAAAACTGCGCGAGCAATGATGACTTGGGCGTTCTACCAGTTCTCTCAAACCCTTGAACATTTGTGTAACCGCTACGGTTCCAAATTGGTGAGAATAACTGAAGAATATACTTCAAAGACCTGCACTAAATGCGGTCACGTTCATAGAAAACTTGGTAGTTCTAAGAACTTTAAATGCCCAAATTGTGGTTATGAAATACCACGAGATTTTAATGGAGCCGTGGGGATTTTCCTCAAGGCAATGTGGGATACCACCTTCACTGACTCTGTTGGTGATGTTGTACTGGATATTCAAGATATCTCTGATGTCGCAAAATGTCTCGGTTAAAAGTATCAGTTACTACAATCAGCTTTTATATAGCAGAAAACACTAAATAAGCTTATGCATTTTCAGCGTGTTCGAGGACATCGACCAAAAGCATCCTTAATGCAAGGATTATTTTATAGTTTAACTCTCGCTTTCAGTTGGGGTGCGGCAATGCCCTCTGCTTTGGCGGCTCAAACAGTTACTATCCAGTTGGGGCCGTTTCAGCAGTCAGTAGCGATCGCGGACATTGAAAAGTTTGCCAAAACAGGGAAACTGCCTGCTTCATTACAAATATTTTCATCTTTAGTAACGCCCCAGATGGCAGAATTGCTGAATCGGCGTTTGCAAATTGACCCAAATGTAGGCGACAAATTTATTGATGAGTTAGTGCGAACCCCAGAAGGCAAACAATTAATTGCATCTTTGGGAGTGACTATACCTGGAAGTACTGTGGAAAGTTTGCAAGCAACTCTCAATCTTGCCTTGCGACAGGTCAACGGTTTAAGTGCGTTAGGGTTTTTGCGAGCTTATCCGGAAGAAAATGTAACTATTGATGCTACAAGTGCGCTGCAAATTGCAACCAAATTCAACCTTAACCACTTACAAAGTCAAGCTATTGGAATGTTGCTCGCTAGGGATTTACCTATAGTAAGTAACACAAAGTTACCAACAGCATTTAATCCGGCAGCGGATGGTAAACAGAATATTCAACTTATTACAATAGTCTTACAAGATAAACAAAGAAATCGGACTATTCCTGTAGATATTTATGCAAGTAGGGGTGATTCTCAACAACCGCTAGTTGTTATTTCTCATGGCTTTGGTGCTAACCGCAAATTTTCTGCTTATTTAGCCCGTCATCTGGCATCCTATGGCATCACAGTTGCTGCAATCGAGCATCCTGGAAGTAATGGCACATCTGTTACTAGAGCCTCAAATACAAGCAACCTAGCACAACTTTTACCCGCTCGGGAATTTATTGACCGACCAAAAGATATTAGCTTTTTGTTGGATGAGTTAACAAAACTAAATACACAAGCGGGACAACTTCAAGGAAAATTTAATACTAGTAAAGTAACTGTTATTGGCCACTCCTTGGGGGGTTATACGGCTTTAGCGTTGGTGGGAGGTGAAGTCAACATCCAACAGTTGCGACAGTATTGTAAAACTTCTCTTTCCTTGGGTGAATCACCTGGAGACTGGTTGCAATGTGCGGCAGCTTCCTTACCTGTCGAAAAATTGCTTCTTAAAGATGAGCGAGTCAAGAGTGCGATCGCTCTAAATCCCCTAGTCGGTGAACTCTTTGGTAAAAAGGGTTTAAATCAAGTCGATAAGCCAGTTTTAATTTTAACTGGTACCGAAGATGCATTAACTCCAGCATTGACTCATCAAATAGAACCTTTTACCCAATTGTCCGGTAACAAATACCTGTTAACTGCCATTGGTGGAACTCACTTAAGTATTAGCGACCCAGCATATCTTGCGAGTGCTGCAACTACTATTGTGAGAGAAAAAAGAGGTGAAGAAACCAAAACTTTGCGTCAGCTAACACAAGGAGTGAGTTTGGCGTTTATTAAACAATTAACACCAGAAGCAAATATTTATCAGCCGTTTCTGACTTCAGATTATGCCCAATCTTTTTCTACACCACAAATGCCATTGCGTCTAGTTTCGCAATTACCAGATAATATCAAATCGTGGTTAAAGTTTGTGGGGAAGTAATAGACAAGAGTGCAAAATCTTCTTCATCTGCGTCCTACTCTCCGGGAAGCCGAAACGGCTACTGCGGTTAATTAATTATTTATTTTTTAGCAATGAGTGCAAGAACTCTAAGATAATATCCAGTAGTCAATTAGCCAAATATTATATCATAATTTCCCGTGGGCTAAAAAGATTAACCCACCAGACATCAGATCCCTGACTTCTAAAAGAAGTCGGGGATCTACAATTTTCAAACAATTAAATACTGCTTAAAAGTATAATTAATTGCCGCAAGAAAAGGTGTATAGCGTCCCTGGGAATCGACTTGCTGATAACCTTGAAAAAGCAACTCAATTTCCGCATCACTCAAGCCATCAGTAGCTTCTAGTGCTGCATCAATTGCATTCCGTCGCATTTTTTTCAACTTATCAATATCGAGTGCCAAACGTGCAATTGTAGTTTCTGCGGCCTCTTCTCTATCTGGATTATCCGTTGGGATAATTTCTCCATAACCAGAGTATTTAAAGAAATCTACACAGTTCGGATCTATGGGAGAAACCATCAACTCATACTCAAACCAACCACCTTTTTTGTGTCCGCAATGAACTGGTTTAGTTGGTCTTTTTTCATCTTCTCCCTGACAGGAAGCTATCAAATTTTTGTATTCAAATGTCAGGTCTGGATACTTACTTTTGGGTCGATAATGCTCAATATGGCAATTTCTCCTATTGATGGAAATACCGCAGTAACAACAGGTATAACCTTGTTCTGTTAATAGTGCAGCATACACATCATTTTTTACTGGATGGCTAAAGGATTTCCAATTAGGCATTCTATTGCCTAGCTTTCGATTCCATGCAGCCAAGCTACTCGGTTCGTTACCTTTTTGGATATATTTCATTTCTTGAGAATTTCCTTGCGTCGGATTAGTACATCTGCTCGCACAAACTCCGGCTCATCTTCTCCAATGCAACTTGCTAAATCTTGGCGTAATTGTCTCGCACCATCAAGATTTCCCTGGTCAATACATTTAAACAATTCTCGGAGAGTATCTTTGATTTCTTGCGGTCTTTCTGGTACATCCATCAAGTCTTCTAGAATTCGGTTGCTATCTCTTCCAAAAGAACTTTCTGCTTGGTTGACAATAATACCTTCATCTGTTCTTTCTAGGATATGAATTCCTTCAGGTTTGACGTGGCTAATTACCTGCGGTGAATGGGTGGTAATAATAAATTGACAATTAGGAAAAGTTCTTGTCAAAGCAGGAATAATTTCCCGTTGCCATTTTGGGTGTAGGTGCAGTTCAATTTCATCAATTAAAACCACACCATTCCCTTGTAATGGGTTAGGTAAACCTGGGTTGGCAAATGCTAAACGTCTTGCCAAATCTCCCACCATTGCCAACAAGCATTTTTCACCATCAGATAACTGATTGATGATTAATTCACGACCTTGTTTAGTAACAGTCATTCGTAAAGGAGAACGACGTATTCTTAAGTCAGAAAAGCCGTGAATTACTGAATAAATAGCTTGTCTGACAGCTTCCAGATGGGGGTTGATATAATCGGGTTCATCTCGTCTTTGTTCGTTCTCCAAATCTTCCAAGGTTCTAAACCATTGAAAGAAGTTCCCAAAGTTGATTTGGACTCCATTCAGTGCCTGTTCGTAAGCGCTTACTGAATCAGTAGAATAGTTCTTCTTAATCTTTAAGGGAATATCTATGACAGCCCGATTGACTGCATAATAGACAACAACATCTAAGTTAAATAGAGGGTTTATTTTTAACTGGTTGTGGACATTTTCAACCAGCTTTCTTAACTCAACTAGATTGGTGGTAGTTTCTTTAGTACGTCGTTTTTGTCCCTTAGTGAGAGACCAAGTTACTTCATTATCATCAACAGAAATTGTAACTTCGTTGCGTGTCTCGTTGCATCCATTAGTAACATCCTCTTCTCGGAACAATCTTCCCGAAGAAGTGGGATATTGAATCGAACTTGTTAAACGGGATAGAAGAATTGCCAAACAATCAAGAATACTCGATTTTCCTACCCCGTTAATGCCGATAAGTACCGTTGGTTCTGTAGTATCAAACTCTAGAGTCAAATCACCAATACCACGGAAAGATGTCATCACGAGACGCTTCAGTTTCATAGTTTCAATTATGTTGATTTTAGCTTGATAACACCTTTATCAAACACGCGGTTATCAATACCGATACCGCTGATTTCTATTCTGTCTGGATACACCTGATAAGCCGCAAAACTTAAATCGCTAGTTGAATATTCCGTCCATTGACTTTTACCTACAGGACGATTACCAGCACCTGCACCACAAATTACATAAGTCGTACCATTTATTGACTGAGTACGTTCATAATTGTGGTCGTGACCGTTTATATAAACTTGAACTCCATATTTTTGAAATAACGGAGTCAGGAGTTGAACAAAAGTTGGATTTGAGGCATAATAACCTGATGAATAAATCGGATGATGACCAAATACAATTTTCCAAGGAGCCTTAGAACTGCTTAATTCTTTTTCTAGCCAAGCAATCTGCTGTTTATTCCCAGCAATATCGTTCGTATCTAAAGCAAAAAATTGGACTTCACCCCGACTAAAAGTATAATAGCGTCCCTTCATATTAAAACCGGCATACTTGACTTGATTTTCACCATTAGCCGTACGAATATCGTGATTGCCAAGACAAGCTTGAAACTTCACACCAGCCTTGAGTAAATCAGCATAAGGACGCTCAAAAACTGCATTTATTTTTTCAATTTCGCCATTATTGTAGATATTATCTCCAGCTAAAACTACTAAATCATAAGTATTTTTGCTGTGATAATTAGTCATTGCCTTCGCAACATTATATTGACCTTTTGCACCAGTTCCTGTATCTGCTACAGAAACAAAACGCAGCAGCATACCTTTTTTGGCTGGAATACTAATTTTTGCGGAAGCCGTAGAAATAGCTTGAATCGCTTGACTGCTGGAGCTTTTAGCCGTACAAGCTGTAGCGATCGCACTCAAACCAGTTAAAAATAAAAATTCACGACGTTTTAGTTTCATAGACTACCAAAATCAAAGTGTTAAATCCTAAACAATTATCTATCCGCAAGTAGGGAACCAGTTGATATATGGGGATTGGAACCCCAACTCAAAACTTCTTCCTTCTTCCTTCTTCAACTAGTGATAGATTAATGCTGAAGACGCAGGACTGCTTAGAATTTATCCCATTTTCAATTAATGCGCTGTCAAGAAGGAAACTTCAATGTCACAAGACAATCCGAATTCTCAACCAGAACCTAGAATTAATCGCCGAACTAAACCTCAAAAGCCAGCCCCATCTAGTTTTCAGCCCTTTTGGAAAGTTAAGATTATCCAAATTCTTAGAGAGACGATTGGGGTTTTAGAAACAACAGTAGTCAAATTGGAGACAGAACCTGCACCCGGTACTGAGGAAACCCCCGGCTTTTGGAGTGGACTATTAGGCAAAATTCGCGCTTTTTTACCAGCAAGTTTGTCGGCAAAGTTATCAGATACCGCTTTGACTGGGGTAATTGCAGGAATAGTGGTGCTTTTGGTTTGGACAAGTACAAATGCTTTCACGCAGAAACCTCCTGAAGTTGCAACCTTGCCTCCTAGCGAAGAAAAAACCGTTCCCCCAGCCCAGGAAATTCCTCCCGCATCTATAGATACACCCCCTCAGATAGAAACACCGGAAATTGCCCCACCAGAGGAAATAACACCAGAACCAGAACCCATACCAACTCCAATTCCAACTCCAACACCTTTGGTGGAATTGACACCAGAACAGACATTGATTGCAGCGATCGAAAATCAAGTAGCGCAAATAAGCGATCGCTTTACAGAAGGTCTCATAAAATCAATTCAAGCGAATTTTCTTGACAGCAGTCTAACTATAAAAATTAGTGACGATTGGTACACCCTTAAAGAATCTCAACAGAATAAACTAGCGACCGAAATCTTGCAGCGTTCACAGGAATTAGATTTCAGCCATTTGGAAATTACTGACTTACAAGGTATTTTAATTGCGCGTAGCCCTGTCGTTGGTACTGAGATGGTGATTTTTCAGCGACGGGAGATCAGTTAGGAGTTAGGAGTTGGGCATAAATAAACCTAAAATAAAATTTTGTTGATAGGGCGGTTCGGATGGCCACTCCACAATAAATATACGTCTCTTCTAACTCAGTACTAGTAGTCTATGTCATTAATTTTGAGGGATTAAAAAAAATATGTAGTACGAGCGTCCCCGCTCACTTTTCTCTTCTAGGGAGAAAGATACGCTCGCACTACTACCTAATTTTTTCACCCCTCATAATCAATGTGGTCGAGTAGTAGTGGAAAGAAGATATGCTGAGTAACAAAGTTTTTTTGATTGTTTCCTAACCAACAGTTTAAAGCGGTAAAACAGGATTATGCATCGGATAAGTGCTACAAGCGGGGGATGGAACCCGGATTCAGAGAGTGTAATTTTTGTTGAACAAACTCCAGCCCCAGTTGTGTTACTTACGGCTGCTGATACCGATATTCAAACTTTGGCCGCTGCACGGAACAAACTACCTACAACATTTCCGGCATTCAGAGTCGCGAGCCTTTTGCAATTGCAGCAGCAAATCAGCATTGATAATTATGCCGAGCAAGTTTTAGAATTTGCTCAAGTAATTATCCTGCGCCTTTTAGGAGGACGTTCATACTGGTCTTATGGGTTAGAAGTAGTGCAAGAGATTGTACAACGCCGGGGTACGACTCTAATTGTAATGTCAGGAGATGACGCCCTAGATGGCGATTTAATGGCTCAATCTACTCTACCTTCAGAGAAAGTAAATCAGGTATGGCAATACTTTAGTCAAGGTGGCGTCGAAAATTTTGCCTCCTGTCTCAAGTTTATTGCCGATACTTGCCTTTCAACTTCATTTAATCCCCCATCTCCTTCTTTTGTTCCTCGTGTGGGACTTTATGGAGAGTGGCGTAAAGACTCCCCAATTCCCAAAGTCGGCATCCTCTTCTACCGCGCTCATTATCTATCTGGGAATACACTACCAATTGATGCAATTTGTCAAGCTTTAGCCGAACGCAATTTAGAACCAGTACCAGTGTTTGTTTCTTCCTTGCGGGAACCTGATGTCAGTGCGGAGTTAATGGAATTTCTTCAGCCTAAAGACTCGGAGCAAATTGCAATATTACTAAATACCACCAGTTTTTCTCTGGCACGGTTGGAGACAGAAAGACCATCAGTCGAACTGTGGCAAAAATTGGATGTGCCTGTGTTGCAGGTCATATTCAGCGGTGGCAGCGTTGAACAGTGGGAGTCTGGGCTTCAAGGGCTTCAAGGGCGCGATACAGCGATTAATGTAGCGTTACCAGAAGTGGATGGGCGGATTATTAGTCGGGCAGTGTCTTTTAAAGCAGTGAAAACTAGAAATGCCGACTTAGAAACTGATGTCATAGTTTATCAACCCGAGCGATCGCGGATTGAATTCGTAGCGCAATTAGCGGCAAATTGGGTAAGACTGCGTACCAAACCACCTCAAGAGCGCCGAGTTGCTCTAATTTTGGCAAATTACCCCAACCGCAACGGACGCATCGCTAACGGTGTGGGACTAGATACGCCAGCCAGTTGTGTAGAAATCCTTAAGGCTTTGCAGGAATCAGGTTATCGGGTGGAGAATTTACCCAAAACCGGTGATGAGTTGATTGAGCGTCTCACCGCTTTTGTAACTAACGATCCTGAAGGTAGAGAATGGCGTCCAGTGTGCCAGAGTGTAGACATTGCAGAGTATGAAGAATATTTTGCGACCTTACCAGAAGCAGTTCGTTCGGGAATTACTTCGCGTTGGGGAAGTGTTTTGGAGATGAACCGCACAGACCCAGAGGGGACTTATTATAGCCCCCACTCCCCACTACTCCCTGTTTCTGGGATTCAATTCGGTAACGTATTTGTGGGAATTCAGCCATCACGGGGCTACGATCTTGACCCGAGTTTAAATTATCATGCACCAGATTTGGAACCAACCCATAATTATTTAGCTTTTTATTATTGGCTAAGAGAACATTTTGCTGTTGATGCGGTGGTTCACGTCGGCAAACATGGAAATTTGGAATGGCTACCCGGTAAAAGTGTGGCTTTATCGAGTAATTGTTATCCAGAAGTGGCTTTGGGTCCACTTCCACATTTATATCCATTTATAGTGAACGATCCAGGTGAAGGTGCCCAAGCCAAGCGTCGCGCTCAAGCAGTAATTTTAGACCATCTCACCCCACCCCTAACTCGTGCTGAACTATACGGTTCCCTACAACAGTTAGAAAATCTGATTGATGAATATTATGAAGCTGAGAGTTTAGACCCGAACCGTTTACCACTAATATCCTCACGCATCCAAGAATTAGTTATTAAAGAAAATCTTCACCTTGATTTGGGAATCGGGACTGGGGAAACAGATGTAAAACAAAATCGAAAATTCCAAATCGAAAATTTTCTAACTCGTGCTGATGGTTATCTCTGTGAACTGAAAGAAGCCCAAATTCGCGATGGCTTGCATATCTTTGGGCAATGTCCTCAAGGACGACAACTGCGCGATTTAATTATAGCGATCGCCCGCGCCCCAAATCGCAATTCTATAGGTTTTACCCGCGCTCTAGCCCAGGATCTTGGCTTAGATTTCGACCCCCTCACAGAGGATTTAGGCACTCAACTATCAACCGAAAGCCGAAAAATCCTGATTGAAAAAACCCAGCACCCCTGTCGCATAGTCGGTGATGCAGTCGAAATTCTCGAAGAATATGCCGCCCAATTAGTAGAACAACTCCTAACTCCCAACTTCCCCCTCCTAACTCCCAACTCCTCCCTCCTCCCGACTCTATACTGGATACAAAACAGCCTCATCCCTTCCCTACAACAGACTTACCTAGAAATTACCCACCTTCTAGATGGACTCAATGGTTGTTATGTCCCCAGCGCACCTGCCGGCGCACCCACACGGGGACGGCCAGAAGTTCTACCAACTGGCAATAATTTCTACTCAGTAGATATTCGGGCTATACCTACAGAAACCGCTTGGGATATCGGTCGAAGGGCAGCAGAAACAATCATAGAATGCTATACTCAGGAAAATGGCGAGTATCCAAAAACACTAGCTTTGTCAGTGTGGGGAACTTCCACAATGCGGACTGGGGGTGATGACATCGCAGAGGCCTTGGCTTTGCTTGGTGTCCGACCTGTATGGGATGGTGCAGCACGACGGGTAGTAGATTTTGAGATTTTACCGCTTTCGATTCTGGGACGTCCCCGTGTGGATGTGACGTTGAGAATTTCAGGCTTTTTCCGAGATGCTTTCCCAAATTTGATTGATTTATTCGACCAAGCAGTGGAAGCAGTAGCAGCATTAGATGAACCTTTCTCACAAAATCCCCTAGCAGCCCAAGTCCGCCAAGAAACGGAATATTGGACAACACAAGGTTTAAGCGATTACGAAGCATATACGCGATCGCGCTACCGGATCTTCGGCTCCAAACCGGGTGCTTACGGTGCTGGACTCCAAGGCTTAATTGAATCCCAAAACTGGACTTCAGACGAGGATTTAGCCCGTGCCTACTTCAATTGGAGTTGTTACGCCTATTCTTCGGGACAAGGAGGAAAAGGGGAGGGGGAGCAGAAAAATTCTGAGAACTCCACCCCTGCGGGGGATCTTGCTACGCTCCCAACTCCTAACTCTCAACTCTCCCCTCAATCTGCTCCGGAAGCATTTAAGCAGCGTCTACAACAAATGCAAATTGTCTTGCACAACCAAGACAACCGGGAACACGACTTGCTCGATTCTGATGATTATTATCAATTTCAGGGTGGTTTAACTGCGGCAGTACGTTCTCTACAGGGAAATAATCCCCAAACCTACTTTGGTGATAATTCTATTCCGGCGAAACCCCAAGTCCGCCAACTCAAAGAAGAAATTGCACGGGTGTATCGTTCGCGGGTGATTAATCCCAAATGGATTGCCGGAGTGATGCGTCACGGTTACAAAGGTGCATTTGAAATGGCAGCAACGGTAGATTTTCTATTTGCCTACGATGCTTGTGCCAAATGTGTCGAAGACCATATGTATGAAGGGATAGCACAGGGGTATTTGCTCGATCCAGTCGTCTGCGACTTCATCTTCCAAAAAAACCCCTATGCTTTGCGTGATATTGCTGAGAGATTGCTTGAAGCACACAAGCGCGGTTTATGGCAGGATGTAGGTATACAAATACTCGAAAATTTGAGAAATTTAGTACATCAAGCCGAAGCCGTAATAGAAGAAAAATAACTGGTTTAGGAAAAAACGATGGAAAATCTTGCGTATTTACACGTAGCTTTCGCCTACGAAGAAGACCCGTCTAGTGAATTAGTCGGAATAAGTAATTTGTTAAAGGGTGCCGCACCTGATTGGAAGCGGCTTTCTAGCAAGGCTTGGAGATATATGCTCCCCCTCGCTCTCACCCTAGCTGTTCTCAGTACTGTTAGTAGTGTTTTAGCACTTGAAAAAGGCGACCAAGGCCCTTCTGTGCGAACTCTCCAACAACGCTTGAAAAAAGCAGGTTTTTATGAAGCTCCCATTACTCAAGTATTTGACCCTCGTACAGAAGATGCTGTCCGACGCTTCCAAAAGGCTGCTGGATTGGAAGCTAGTGGCATTGCCGGACCAACAACTCTGGACAAATTAGATGATTGGCGTCCCCCCGCAAGCCGGACTCTAACGACGAGAAAGCCCAGTACTGAAAATACCCAAGCCAAAAAGCCTAGTACTGACAACCCCACAGCCAAAAAGCCGAGTGACACTGACTTCCTCAAAAGAGGTGATGAAGGAGAACAGGTCAGAGTCTTACAAGAGCGCTTGAGAGTAGCAGGCTTTTATTACGGTAACGCGACTGGCATATTTGGTCCGATTACAGAAGATTCTGTCAAGCGGTTCCAGACAGCTTACAAGTTAGACAGTGACGGTGTTGTTGGCGCTGTCACACTACGCACTTTGCCTCCCGCAGGTGTTGGTTTTGGAGAAGATGTTCCCAGACGGATGACGGAAACAGACAAACTCCGCTTGGGCGATCGCGGTGAGCCAGTCAGGGTTCTTCAGGAACAGTTGATCCAAGCAGGATATCTCGAAGGAAAGCCAAATGGATACTACGGTCCCTATACTGCAGATGCTGTGAAGCGCTTTCAGGCCGCTAACTACTTGGCAGCAAGTGGCGTTGCGGGACCAACAACCAGGGCGAAAATACATAGTGTAGTCAACATCGCTTCCAAAAGCGAGTTTAGTATCCAGGAAATCCAAAGGCGATTAAGGGAGCGAGGTTTTTATAAAGGGCCTCTGAACGGTGTTATGGGGAATGATACCAAGCGAGCAATTAAACAAGCTCAGGACTTTTACGGTGTTAGCTTGACTGATGTCAGGGGCGGACGCTTTTAGCATCCGCACCATATGGATCGTTGTCTGTTACCAACCGCTTGCCCACCTCTTATCACAACATACTGCCCCAAGTGCTAAACAGGGATTAATGCCCTTTGGCACTTGGGACACACGGCATGGATTGTCAGTTGGCAGTCAAGCAACTGATAACCTTCTTTTTGAGCAGTTTTAGCTCCAATTTTAAGAATTGTGTCGTTCTTGAACTCGATGGTTGTGTTGCACCTGACACATATCAAGTGGTGGTGGTGGTGAGGATATGGCTGGTTGAGTTCGTAATGCTTATGACCCTCTCCCAGTTCTAATTCCCGCAAAATTCCCATCCGTGCCATCAACTTCAAAGTCCGATAAATCGTTGATAAGCTAATCCCTTCCCCTTGACCTTCTAACCGATAGTAAAGGTCTTCAGCACTCAGATGCTCACCTTGTGGAAGCTCTTGAAAAATGTGTAAAATCGTCTCTCTCTGGGGAGTTAAACGCCAGCCGCGTTCATTAAGTTCTGCTTTAAGCGAAACAGATGTGTAGACAGTCATACTAATTTTTCTCAACAAAGACTGTTAGTTGAGAATATAACAAATATTTGAACCAAGTTGCAACAATCACAACTTATTGAGAATAATTGCTAAGGAAGCTAAAACAAGTCATGAAATCTTGATAAGCAACCAGATAGTATGCAATCCCTACCCCAAATATATCTTAAGAAAAAGATTTGCAGCACTCAAGTTTTTTTTAATGGCAATAATTCTTTTTAAATTGGCGATCGCATTTTCGATCCCAAGATTTTGGATTTGGAATTGGCTGTTAACGCTCTTGTTAAGGATTGTAACCGCATAAGAGTAGTCCACATTTAAGTTGCACGGGTTCGGGTACCACGCCAAAACCCACCTTACTCATTCCTGTAGGAATTTGAGATATACAAACTAAATGTGGTGAGTGCTTAGTATTCAAAGTAACCGTTACACAAACCTGTTAAATTGAATAATCGGCGATTTGAGATTTTGGATTGAATAAGTAAAAAGGTGAGAGAGGAACTAGTTTCAACTATGGAATAAATCCAAAATCAAATATTGATTGATTATTTTCAAGTCAGGTAGGCGGAAATAAATCCAAAAGGTCTGTAGTAGCCACAAGAAGCGCTGTGGCTTGCCGGACGCTATATAAAGCGCTACTACGAGCCTAGTTTAGAGATGTTTTTTCTCGCCTTATTGACTAACTAAGAGATTCCAAATAGTCGCGGATGAGGTTGCGACGCTTGGGTTGGCGCAGCTTTTGCAAGGCCTTGGATTCGATTTGACGTACCCGTTCCCGTGATAAATCAAGCGCACGTCCGATTTCTGCTAGGGAGTAAGGGTGACCATCTGCTAAACCAAAGCGCATGAGAATTACATCACGCTCACGGCTGGTTAAATCAGCCAAAAGATTTTGCAAGTCTCTTTGTAAAGATTCCCGCATCAACATATCTTCTGGTGTTACACCGTCTGTTTCGAGTAGTTCTCCCAACTCAGTGTCTTTGTCTTTACCAACTTTAGTTTCCAAAGAAACGGAGCGAGGAACGCGCAACAAGACTTCCCGCACTTGAGCCGGTGTCATTTCTAACTCAACTGCCAAATCTTCCAAAGTTGGGGTACGACCCTTTTCTTGGGCAATTTTGCGTTGTGCCTTTTTGATTTTGTTGAGTTTTTCTGTAATGTGAACTGGGAGACGGATAGTGCGGCTAGAAGTAGCGATCGCCCGTGTAATCCCCTGACGAATCCACCAGTAAGCGTAGGTGCTGAAACGGTAACCCTTGGTGGGGTCAAACTTCTCAACTGCACGTTCCAAGCCTAAAGTACCTTCTTGGACTAAATCCAATAATTCCAAACCACGATTTTGGTACTTCTTCGCAACAGACACAACTAGGCGCAAATTCGCCTTAATCATGTGTTCTTTGGACTGGAGTCCGTTGCTCTGAACTTTCTCTAATTCTTCAACTGTTAACTTGGCAATCTCAGCCCAACGTCGTTTCCCTTGGCTTAAAGTCGGCTTGAGATCCGACAGTTCTATACCAGATGTACTAGCCCAACGTTCTAGAGAAGGACGATGTCCTAACTCAGATGTTAACCGCTCTTGAACTTCAACTAACCGCAGGTAGACACAAAGGACTTCATCTCCTTGCTTGGCAGTATTCGCAAGCAGCGCTCGTAGCTTTAAATAGCGCTGGACTTTTTGAGCTTCTGAAACCTCTTCATCGCGTCCTAACAGCCGAACCCGACCAATTTCCTGCAGGTATAGACGTACTAAGTCAGTACTGCGACGGTTTGTACTAGGAGCAAAGCTAGCAGGATCGGCAGCAGCCATTTCTAGCTCTTCCAATTCCTCTACTGGCAATTCACTTTCATCAATCGCCATTTCTGAATCAAAAACCTGGCTGGACTGTTGGGTGTTGTAGGCGGCATCTGCGTAAAAAGATGTTGCTGGCATAATATCGTCTCAATGGCTCCAGGTAACAATAGGTTACGGTCAGCTAATCAACTGTTGCTATTGTTCCCGTGATTTACAAAGAACTAACACCACGGTTTAAAATTCCACTAAGTTTTTTTTTGAAAAACTGTACTGGTTTTAATATACACATATTTTTTGATGAACTCCCAGGCTGGGGGTTGGTTGAACCAA
The DNA here is from genome assembly GCA_019359595.1 of Cyanomargarita calcarea GSE-NOS-MK-12-04C. GTDB lineage: Bacteria > Cyanobacteriota > Cyanobacteriia > Cyanobacteriales > Nostocaceae > Cyanomargarita > Cyanomargarita calcarea. The sequence goes on along the minus strand of JAHHGZ010000008.1, from coordinate 103,770 downwards.
TAGCTATTCAAACGCCTAGCTGGACTCCTTTTATCTACTCTTCAGTCAAGATTTATGCTTTGATGTGTCTTGACTGTTAGCTTGAGAGCGTGGTATAAACATAGACAAGTGATAAACATATTTATTTTTGGCATAGTTATATCTACATAGCTATGCTTGTGATTTCCTGAAGGTTTGCAAAGTCTTCGTCAGGAAATCTTGGTATTTGATATTGGTTGACGGTTGATAGTCAACAGTCAATAGTTATAATTCCGGCTTAATATCACGCTGCATGAGTTCTTCAAGCGCTTGTCGGGGTGCAATCTCAGCCCGAAGTAAGCGATAGACTTGCTGGGTGATTGGCATAGAAATATTTTGCTGCTTACTTCTGGTTACTAAAACCTGACAAGTATTGACACCCTCAGCGGTTCCTTGTAACTGCAAAAGAATGGAAGAGAGGGTTTTGCCACAAGCTAGCTGGTAACCAACTTGGTAATTGCGACTTAAGGGACTGTTACAAGTCGCTAGTAGGTCCCCTAAACCGGATAGCCCATAAAATGTTTCCATTTTTGCACCCCAGGAAACACCAATGCGAACCATTTCTGTAAGTCCACGAGTAACTAGCGCTGCTTTAGCGTTGGTTCCCAGCTGCAAACCATCACATACACCAGCAGCGATCGCGATGACATTCTTTAATGTCCCCCCTAATTCCACACCCAAAGTATCGAGATTTGTATAGACTCGAAACTGTTGCGATGAAAAAACCAGCTGCACAAACTCTGCAGCAGTAGGAAAACGACTAGCCACCACGGTTGCAGATGGTAGTTTGAGCTGAATTTCCTTCGATAAATTTGGCCCCGACAGCACAACTACTGCATGGTTAGGAAACATCGCTTGCCATATTTGCGACGGTGTATGAGTCGTTTCCGGGTCTAACCCTTTCGTTGCTGTGATAAAAACTACATCTGGGGGAATCGAGAAAGATTCAATTTGCGCTGCAACCGAGCTTACCCCCTTCATCGAAATTGCAGACAGAATAATATCAGCATCTTTGACTGTTTCTTTTAAAGATAGGGAACCACTACGGGACCAAACCCTTACCTTATGACCGTTATCGGAAGCGATCGCAGCTAAACAAGTTCCCCACGCACCAGCACCGAGAACAGCTATGGATTTTGGATTAGTCGATTTTGGATTGCTCAATTTTGGATTTTAAGTTTTAATGCTGGGATAGTTGATAATTATTTGATAAATCTTATCTCTGTCGTTTGCTTATAGAAATGATAGCGTTTTGACAGGTACCATTTGGGGCAGATATCGCAGCCGAATTTCTAATAATTGTTTACATCCGATTTCGATGGTAGTCATATCGGCATTGCAATGGTTTGATATTATTTCTAGGGCGATCGCTGCCGTTAAGTATTATTTATATAGAAGCGCAAGAAATTTGCAATCCGGAACTAAGCAAACTTTGATCTGCAAAAATTGCGCGATAAACCTCCGGTTCGTGAAGCGCGATCGCTGACTTGAGCGTCAAGCATAATAAAGAATTGACGGCGATCGTGAATTAATTCACAGGTTCGCCTATCCCAATTAAATCACCTGAACATATCTAAACTAACCGCAAGCTAACACTGCACTCTTCACCCGTGGATATTGCTGCATCAATTCCTTAACTTGCTCTGCATGATACGAGCTTCTTGTCAAGGGGGAGGAAACAACTTGTAAAAAGCCCAAATCTTCACCGAATGCTTGCCAAGCAGCGAATTGTTCGGGACGAATAAAGTCGCTTACCTGTAAGTGTTTTTGACTGGGTTGGAGATATTGACCAATTGTCAAAATATCACAATCTGCATCACGTAAATCGCACATAACTTGACGGATTTCTTCATCGGTTTCGCCTAAGCCGACCATAATACCGGATTTAGTGTAAACCCAAGGAGCGAGGGAGCGGCTTCTGTCCAATAATTCCAACGTCCGTTGATAATTACCTTGGGGACGCACCCGACGATACAACCGGGGAACTGTCTCTGTGTTGTGGTTTAGGACTTCTGGCTGTGCTTTTAAGATTATTTCCAACGCTTCCCAGTTAGCGCACAAGTCAGGAATTAATACTTCTATAGTTGTGTCGGGTGATACAGTGCGAACAGCTTCAATACACTGGACAAACTGCGACGCACCACCATCAGCTAAGTCATCGCGGTTTACCGAAGTGATAACCACATGCTTGAGGCGCATTCGACGTACAGCTTCCGCCAATCGTGTCGGTTCTGTGGGGTCTAGGGCTTGTGGTTTCTTCTCAAAATCAATATCGCAGTAGGGACAAGCGCGAGTGCAAGCAGGCCCCATAATTAAGAAAGTCGCAGTACCAGCACTAAAGCACTCACCAATATTCGGACAGGACGCTTCCTCGCAAACCGTATTCAGTGCTAAATCCCGCAAAACTTCTTTGACGTTACCAACGCGCTCCCACTGAGGCGCTTTTACCCGCAGCCAGTCTGGTTTAACAGTCACAGTCCGTTTTTACCACTAAACTTATCAAAGTTAATGGTAACAAGCTTGGTGAGTTATTGAATGTATTTAGAGATGCGAGTTTGTGAATCAGCTTTGATTGTGATATATTTAGAAGAATGGCATTATTGTGCCGGGATGTGGCGCAGCTTGGTAGCGCACTTCGTTCGGGACGAAGGGGCCGCTGGTTCGAATCCAGTCATCCCGATTTTTGATTAACTAATTACTTTGTTGTCCAGTAACAACTTAATGTCGCCGAATTGTTCATAGTCTTGGTCATGTGATTCAAGGCTGATCTAGCCTGAATTCGGATATATACGTAAACTTTAGAAGTTTCCCGAACAAAATGCGCTTTTCAACCCTCCAAAAATATTTTTGTTGCCTTATCGCAATTTTTTTTGCGATACTACCGAATATGGTTGCCAAGGGCATCGCATTGATTCGATTCTTCCAACCCATCCCCAACCGGGATGGTAGTTGAAACTATCAGATTTTCTTCAATCAGCACTGGGAAATTACTAAATTGGTAAAGTTTTAGCTCTTTTTTCAAAGCTCTTGAAATCCACTATTTTCGACCTTCTTGCAGCTTTCCAAATCTCGTTCACAATATCGATTAATGGCGGTATGACAATCAGGACATACTGACCCACTTGCTTATCGCTTTTTCCTGCTACTTTCACAGCTGTGGGCAGGTTTTCACCAAAGTCCGACCAGTCTTGCTTAACCCAGAAGATTTCTTCGCCAACAACGACTAGCTGCTTATCCCGCAGACTGTTGTCATAACCACTATCGTCTAAAAATTTTATTAACTTCCTAACCGTTTGTAGGGAGACATCTTTTCGCAGGTTTTTTATAGCTCGTATTTCTAGAAGCTGCTCCCAGCTAAAAATTACGGTTGGTCTTGCATTATTGCCGAACCGATATGGAACGATTAAACTTACCTTTTCTAAATAGGCAAGTCTGCTAGATGTGCAGCCAGCCAGATGCATTGTCTCTTGTCTTGTAAAACCTGACATCTGGTTCATAGTCGTACTAATCTACTTGGTTACTCAAGTTAGGTTTTAGGCTCTTTTAGAAGCTAGAGCTTGCGATCGCATTATACCAAAGCTCTAAATATCTACAAGAGAGTATGATTTAACTTGTAAATAAAAAATTTTGTTGTACAAAATAGTTTTTTTGTATAACAAAGTGATAATATTATGCCAAGTTAATAAAAAACTTTGTTGGTTGTCAGATAGTAAACTTCTTTCCAATGAATTTAGACGCTAGTTAGCTATAAAGCTTTACCTAGCTAGCTTCTACAGTCAGTTCCATCATTACGACTGTGAAGAGCGAACTGAGAAATCAGCACAAGCGTGATAAACCTACCCATCGCTTACGCGATGTTGCTTTGTACCCACCTTGTAGCGATCGCAATTTTTGATAATTTCCACTATATTTAGTGACAACCTCAATGCCACATGCAGGCACAGGTAGATTAAATTACTTAGCAATTACTTTTGATGTAGTAAATTTGAGATAAAAATGACTGGACGGGGACTTAGTTATGTTATTGAAACTGCGCGTCGGGTGTGGAACATGGAGCCACATCGAGATGTTCGTATTCCCCCAGTTATAAATAGTGACAGCGAACCAATATCAGTCGATGCCTTATGGACTGATTACGCACTTCGCCCCAGCGCAACTAATTTGGCATTTATGGTGCAATCTGTCACACAATCAGATATTGAACAGTGGAAACGAAGGCTAAATCGTTATCCTATTCGTGCGGGATTGTTAGTTACAGATGAGGCTTACATCTTACTTCAATATCTTGACCCATCTGGTAAGTTGGAAGAACGGGAAATTGAGAGTGATTCCTTAGCGGTTGAGCTTGGTGAACCTAGAAGTAAACTATTTACACCAAAAGCCTTAGCAGAATTTCGTACTGGTCAGCTAACGCTTGCTGATTTAGAAGAATCAATTACGGAGCGTAGTTTATCTTTTCTACTTAGACAAAGGGCAGAACTGGATCGAGCATTTCAAACAGCCATTCAGGGAGTGCTTGAAGATATTGGTCTTCCTCAGCAACAAACACGTCCACAAAGTTATACGTCCTCTCGTGCAGAAATAGCAGGACATGGAATTCGAGTTGCAATCGCATTTATGGCTGCACGAATTTTAGAGGACAAAGGCTTTTTTGGTTCAGATTTAAGGATTCCAACTAACGATCCTCACGCTTTACTAAATCGCACAGTCCCTCGTGTCAACGGTTTTTTTAAAAAGGCTTTAGAAGAATCGATACCTCATCTAAGCGATAGGGTGTTACAGCGTTTAGCATATAACTTAGGGAGTCGAGTCAGTTTTGCGCTGGTGGATCATAAAGATGTTGGGCTGCTGTACGAACGAGCTATCAAAGAATTACCTAACGATATTGGTGGTGCAAAGTGGAGCGACTTGCAGCGACATTACACACCAGTTGCGATCGCGGAACGTATGCTTGAGCTACTTCCTTTGGAACGGCTACGTCCAGAGGAAAGAGTTATTTTCGACCCAGCGGCAGGTTCGGGTAGTCTCTTATTAGCTGCGACATCTCGTCTTGCAGGGATGTCTGATATTCCTGAAGATGTGGAAGCGCGAAAATATTATCTTGAACAGCATGTTTCAGGAAATGATTTAGATCAATATGCGGATTTAGTAACACAACTTAGATACACCTTAGCAAGAGAGTCTTTGGGTCAAGATGTTCCATTTCCCTTTCCTTCTCACTTTTCTCATGAAGATTACGAGAAGTTAGATAAGAATAACATGGGCATAAAGCCCCGTGTTATCGTGGCAAATCCACCTTTCGCGGAAGATGGAAATACTCAACGAGCAGCAAAATTTATAGAGAAAGTTTTAAGTTGGTTGGATAAAGATTCTCAGTTTGCTTTTATCCTACCTCAATCTTTTTTAACAGCTTCAACTCATGGAATATTAGATACACGTAAATTGATAACTGAAAATTGCCGCATTTTTGAAGTATGGCAATGTCCAGAGGGTACTGTTGGTATTGATGCGAGCCAAGATGTAACAATTATTCTGGGAAGTATTGGAAAGCCCCAAATAAAAATTCCTACTTTTGCACGAGCAATTTTTTCTAGAGCAAAGATTTCTGATACTCGTGATAACGGTTTTCTAGGTACTACATGGATTTCACAATTAAATTGTACTGATGACTGGGCATCAGTTACAGCACCATCAATAAATATTGCTGTTCCAACAATTTCTTTAGGCAGCCTTTTCTATGTTTTTAATGGTGTAACTCCTAGCAAACACTATAAACCAGTTGGTGAATGTCCACCTGATACAGTGTGTAAACTCAACTGGCGGATGAAGTGGCGCGATCGTAAGCGGTTATGGGCAAATCCAAAAAGAGTTCCTGATCAAGAGCGTTGGCTGAGGTATGGAAGAGAATACCTAGAAAGTTCTCGATTAGAAAATGATCAACTTTTGGATTTACCAAAAATACTTGTTGGTCGAAAAGTCAATCGTGGATCTGTATATCCTCTTGCTGCTCAACTGGATACCACTGGTCTTTGTCCTGATAACAATATATTTTGTGTTCTTCCCACAAAAGAGGCAGGTAAATATGTTGAAGGATATGAGAACGATGAATTTCCTGAAGGATGGGAACAACTTGACTACGAACAGCAAATATTATGGCTTCTAGGTATCCTGGCATCAAGGATATGTAATGCACTCTCTTTAATTGGACGCAAAACACATGAAATAACATTAAATGAACTCTGTAAACTTCAGTTACCTCGAAAAATAAATTTAGATGTGATTGAAATCAGTCGTCAAATTATTGAGCGGGATCAAAATCATGCTCCTATCCCTAAACCAGATAAACTACGCGAGCAATTAGAGAAATTGGTAGAGGCATCTTACGGAAATCCGCACTGGATTGAGATAGCTCGCACAGGAGAACCTCCAGAATTAAAAGAGTGGAAATCAGAACAAATAAAGTCTACATTTATTGTGCGCGGTCAAGTTTTAGAAGTGTCCCAGGATAATAGTCAAATTCGCTTATATTTGAGTGGGTTAATAGATGACAATCAAGAAGAATGGCTTCCGATGTTGCCAGAAATACCTGGTTGGGCACTTGATGGTACTGTTTTTGAAGCTGAATTAAGTGAGGATGTAGAAACATTTGAAGAAATTGCTCAACGTCCTTGGGCTATCAGGCACTTTCGCCATACGCCTCGTCCCTATTTTACAGACGACGAGTTGATGAAAGAACTAGGGATAGAGGCGTAGAATAAATTTTATGAGTTGTGAGTTAGTTTTTTTACCAGTTGGAAATGCTGATAGCATTGTTATTCGTCCTGATGACGCTTCTGTTGTTGTAGTCGATCTACATAAGATACCTATCCTTCTTAAGTGGTTGCAAACTAAAAAAGAAACCAATATTAGCAGAATCTACATAACCCACGAACATCGAGACCATTTTCCATCACTAGAAGGTTTGGTAACATTTCTTGATAATTGGTTGAAGCGTGGAAAGGTTAGTACTCTTTGTCTACCTTATGAAGTATATAAAGAAGCAAAGAAAAAAGTAGTTTCTAATAGAACAGCTTATAAAAGTCTTGAAGATGCTCTGCTACGCCTTAGAGAATGGGAAAAGAAAAATATTATCCAATTTATAGAAGCGGCTCGTGGTTCTAATCCATATTCGCAAGGTGCGCTAGAAATTAGTATTTTACACCCAGCACTTTTATACGCTCAGGATCATCTCGCAACTGTAAGAGGCAGAGATAACGAAATATCTGTTGTGCTACGTGTAAGTTACGGCGATTTTGCTGCACTACTACTAGCAGACATTGAGGGTTCTGGACTGAAAGAATGTATTGAGACTTGCCAACCTGATGAATTGAGCGCGAACATTGTAAAAATTCCGCATCACGGAGCATACCCCAAAAATGGAGATGACCTCAAGCATTTACTTCAAACAATTGATGCAGAACTGGCTGTTTTATCAGTAGGTAGTACTAATACATATGGGCACGTTGTTCCAGAGCTATTTAACCTTTTGTTGAATCAAAAAGATGATGAATCTAAGAAATTAGACAAATTTGTTTGCACGGAAGTAACTCGAACATGCTTTCATTCAGCTAGTAAACGTACTGCAATGGGTAAATCAGGATTAGAGAAAGCGCAGCGATGTGCGGGAGAAATTACAATCCTTGCTGAAACCTCTGGTAAATGGGATTTGAAAACTGAGACGGAGCATGAAAGTATAATCTCTACAGTAAAATATCCGGCATGTAAGGGTCAAATGGACTTTGGTTCGGTAAGAATAATGTAAATTCAGTAAATCAGGCGATACGGATGCAACGCCGTTGCCAAGGGCATCGCTGGCGAGGCAGTTTCTAGTTCAGTAAGTGAAACTTCATATCCAAGTTTCTGCAAACGTTTAACTAAACGTTTTTTTGTCGCCTCTCTTTTGCTTATCGAAATAATCACCTCCTAAATCTTTATAAGCTTCCTGACGCAAAATTAAGTGGTAAGCAATTTTTAAAATTGAATGTGCAACGGCGATAATTGCTCTTTTTTTACCGCGTCTGGCAGCAATCCGATGGTACTGAGCGGCGAGATAACCTTTAAGCGTGTAACAGAACTGCGTATTTTAGTAGTAGATCAACTAGAAATGTAACAATATCATCAATCGCAGCAACCCGCAAAAAAACAACGGTCGCAAATACATCAGCCAATAAAACCTCGATAGCTACATATTCAGCCAGCTAAAGACTTGCTCGACGGTCAGGGATAAGTCAATATTGCTGAGGATGGGGAGTGAATCGAGACTTGCAAACAGTTCAATGCGTTGGTTGGGGTGTACAGTCAAGATGTCGGCTTCTTCTGGAAGAATTAACCACCCTAGTTCTGTGCCATTTTTACAGCAGTGCAGCAGGTTGCGGAGAACTTTGGTTTGGCTCTGGTCTGGTGAGAGAATTTCTATTGCCCAGTCGGGATGACTTTCAAAGCGGTTGGCTATTCTTCTTGATTCTTGACGGGGTATGCGTTCCCAGCGAAATACGGTAACATCCGGAACTATGGTAGCACCGCCAAACGTGCAGCGCAATTCGGGTAATGCAAGAGCAATTTTTTGAGTTTCGGTGACTTCGTTGATGGTGGTGACAAGTTTTCCTTGAAGTCGGCTGTGTTCTCCTTGTGGCATAGGTTTTTGCTTAATCTGACCGTCGATGTACTCAGAAGCGGGTTCGGTTTCTCTTAGTTGCAGGAATTCTTCTAAGGTGATGGGTTTGACTGCTGTAGTCATGATTGTTCCTCGACCAATTCTCTTAGATTAATTTTACCTGTCACCGCATGAGATAAGCTGTTCCACATCTAGTTTGCATATCTAAATTTCCTCAGAGTCTTGTGGGGTGGCTATCTTGTCCGCCATAATTATGTAACCGTTAAATATCGGCTTAAGAACAATGGCTAAAAAATTGAATAGCAATTCAGAGATTTCAACTCAAGAAGGTCGCATAGCAAAGCCAAATTCTGAGTTCTACTCTATTTTTTCAACTGAAGAAGTTTTAGGGATAATTCATGCATTAGAAGTCCGACGAGAAATACCTCTAAAATATTCTTACAAAGGTAGAGGTGCTAAGACTTGGGATGATTTTTATCGAAAATATATTATTCCAAGATGGTATCGGACATCAAATGTAGAAATTGACCTTTTAAGAGAAAATTTTGAATATATAAATCGCACTCCTCTTAGTTCTGAAAAAGTCAATATTATCGATGTCGGCTCAGGGAATTCGTATCCTGTTAAACAATTTATCTTTAAACTTAATCAATTGGGCAGAATTAATAAATATATTGCGTTAGATATTAGCGAAGAATTGCTTGATTTATCCCGAAATAATTTTAACAAGTGGTTTCCACTAATCAAGTTTCAAAGTTACGTAATTGACATAGAGAATAGTTGTTTTTCTGAAATCTTGACACAAGGGCAGAATGTTGAAACTGATAATATAGCAAAAATCTTTTTCCACTTAGGCGTAACAATTGGCAATCATCACAATAGAAGCGGAGTACTCAAAAATTTTAGAAACAATATGGTAAAGAATGATTTGTTGGTATTTACTAATGAAATTGGTTCTAACTCTCAATGGGATGGAAAAGCTAGAGGTGCGTTAGATTATCATGCAGAGCAAATCTATGTATGGATTAAAAACAAGATTGGCATTAGAAACCAAGATTGTGAACTTGTGAGAAAGTACGATGAAAAAACAGATAGTGTTGTTGCTAATATAAAATTTAATTGCAATTTAACTATCAATTTTAGTTTTATGGATATAGTTAAAAATATTCAAATATCTGAAGGTGAAGAGATTACTATTTGGAGACATCATAAACATGAAATCACCGAAATAAAGCAAGAAATAGAACAGGCTGGGCTAGAAATTGTCCATTATAGTACTAACAAATACTTATCACATATTATGGTAATTTGTAAGGTTGGTAGTAATTAGTGGTCTGTCACATTAATTACAAGGGGTAAAAGATTTAACCGCGAAGACGCGAAGTACGCTAAGGAAGAGGGAAAGAAGAGAAATTTGAATGTTGATTTACTCATCGCAATTAATGTGGTGGAGTACTAATAGTCTGTCACATCAATTTTGATAGGTGCATCAATTTCTCAATATTACTTTGCGTACTTCGCGTACTTCGCGGTTAAATCTTTTACCCTCAACAAATATGATTTTAATACTTATTTTCACTTCTCAAAATCAAACTGTTGTGATGTGGTTTAAGACTCATGAAACTCACAAGTATTATCCATTTTTGGACTATCAGGTGTTACTTGATAAGTCTTTGTTAGATATTCGGCAAGAGTTTGCTCTTTTGGCGTTGATGAAATGACTGGAAATTGCACATACCTAGATTACTGACTTCTTTAAGAAGTAGGGAATCTTATTTTTTTTATTGGTATTAAGATTGTTCTATTATATTACTCAAGTTTCGTGCATGATTTGGATCTACATCAAAACGCGATTTGAGAAAATTTTGCTAATCTAAAAGAATGCTATCAACTCAACCTCAACTCCTACGACTTTCTCAAGGACAACTCAACATACTAGAACGTTGTCCCCGCCAATTTCAACACACATATTTAGAAAAGCTCAACTCTCCCGCAGACCCAGAACATCAAGAAAAGCAAACATTGGGGAGTCGCTTTCACTTGCTGATGCAACAGCGAGAAATGGGTTTACCAATTGATAGTTTGTTGCAAGCTGATTCTCAATTGCGAAACTGGATGGCAGGTTTTGCTGATGCGGCACCAGAAATTATCGCACCTGCAAAGAATCAAACATTCCGGGAAAGTGAACATTACCGCACACTGCAAGCTCATCACCACGATTATTTAATTACGGTTATCTACGATCTATTGATTGCAGATAACCTCCAAGCGCAAATTCTCGACTGGAAGACTTATCCCAAACCGCCAAATAAACGTAAGTTGGAAAGTAATTGGCAGACACGTCTTTATATGTATGTATTGCGGGAAACTAGCGAATATCTGCCAGAAAATATTTCTATGACTTATTGGTTTGTGCAAGCAGATGGCAAACCGCAAAATATTAAGTTTAGTTACAGTGACGTTCAGCACGAGCAAACTGAGAAGAAACTGAATAAATTATTAAACCAGTTAACTAAATACCTGGAAGGTTACTACCAAGGAGAGCAGTTTCCACAAATTGCTGAGGGAAGTAAAATCTGTGCTGACTGTAAGTTTAATCCGCGCTGTGGTAGGTCTAATGCCGCTTCTGAGGTAATATCTACAGCCCAGTCTCTATTGAATGCAGTGGACACCAGCTTAGTAAATCTAGATAACATTCAAGAAGTAACCCTGTCATGAGTGCTGAGTAGTGAGTCGGTGAGTCGGTAGGTATTTTTTCTTTACTTAAGACTGGCTGTCTCAGGACTGGCTGTCTCAGGACTGTAACTGATTATTTTTATGCACTCCGATAGAGTTGATGCGGTATACGTCCGTGAATTAAGAATTGATGACATTGCCCCTGTTTATCACTTAGGGGAACAATTGTTTACCAGCGAGCTATATCCTTATCTATACCGGACTTGGGATGAATGGGAGGTGATTGGACTTTACAACACCGATCCAGATTATTGCTTAGTGGCCGAGATAGATGAGGAATTAGCTGGATTTATTCTCGGAACCATCATTACCAAGGAATCCTGGACTTATGGTTATATTTTGTGGCTGGGAGTTAACCCAAAGTTTCAGCGTCGTGGTGTAGCAGATACCCTAGTTGATAAGGCGATCGCTCGGATGATTGAAGATGGGGCCAGATTTATGTTAGTAGATACTGACCCAGCAAATGTCCCAGCAGTGAAGTTTTTTAACCGCAAAGGTTTTGGTAATATTCGTCAGCATATTTTCTTGTCGATGAATCTTAGCAAGCACGAACATTACGGTAGACTAATTGATTACGAACGCCAAAAAGCAGAAAGAGCCGGTTATCGACGAATGCGTCCGACAGTTCGTCCCCGCAAAACTGATGGAGTTGTTGGTGAAGTCGCACTAACTCCCTTAGTTACAGAACCCCAAACGACTGAAGAACAAACACCTGTTTAAAAAGTTAGGAGTTAGGAGTTAGGAGTTAGGAGTTAGGAGTTAGAAGTTAGGAGTTTGGAGTAGGGGGTTAGCAGTTTGGAGTAGGGGGTTAGCAGTTTGGAGTTAAGAGTATTTGTGTTAAAAGTTAAGAGTCTTTGTGTTAAAAATTCATAACTCCTAATTCATAACTCCTAACTTTTCAAAAGTTATATGCCCGAACAGCAATGGAATCTTATCTCAACTGAACAACCAACAGAATGGTTTGCGCAAGCGGTGAAACAGTATATACCCGCATCCAACGGACAGTATGCGGCTCAGTTGTTATGGCAACGTGGCATCCGTGAAAAATCACAACTTGCGGCTTTTGTCAACCCAAGAGATTATCAACCCGCCAGTCCCTTTGAGTTTGGAGAAGAAATGCTGTGGGCTGTAAAACGGCTGCAAAAAGCGCGGGATGCGGCTGAAAAAGTCTGTATTTGGGGAGATTTTGACGCTGATGGGATTACTTCTACTGCTGTGTTGTGGGATGGTTTGGGACAGTTTTTCAATAAAAACACGCAGCTAATCTATTACATTCCGAATCGTCTCAAGGAATCTCACGGACTTAACTTCCAAGGGATTGAGAACTTAGCCAAACAAGCTTGTGACTTAATTGTGACTTGCGACACTGGCAGCACGAATATAGATGAAATTGCTTATGCCAAACAGTTGGGCATAAATATTATTATTACCGACCATCACACCTTACCCGCAGAACGTCCAGAAGTAACGGCAATTATTAACCCGCGATATTTACCCAAAGAACATCCACTGTTTCATTTATCTGGGGTGGCAGTAGCTTACAAGTTGGTGGAAGCTCTCTATCAAAGTCTACCAAAAATTCCGCTTTCTCCGTTAGAAGATTTATTGGATTTAGTCGCAGTCGGGCTAATTGCCGATTTAGTGCAGTTGAGTGGAGACTGCCGCTATTTGGCACAGTTGGGAATTGGACAACTGCAAAAAGATTATAAACAACCCAACGAAGCAAGGCGACGTCCGGGGGTGGGAAAGTTATTGGAATTATGTCAGCAAAGTGGCGATCGCCCCACAGATATTTCCTTTGGTTTGGGTCCGAGAATCAATGCAGTTAGTCGCATTCAAGGGGATGCTAGCTTTTGCGTAGAATTACTGACTAGTCGCGACCAGATACGTGTAAATGAGCTAGCAGAAGTCACCGAGTTAGCGAATAGTCGGCGCAAATCTTTACAGAAAGACGTGACCCAACAAGTAAGGCAAAAGTTGAGCCAGATAGACTTATCAACCACTAGCGTCATTGTTTTAGAAGACCCACAATGGGCAGTGGGGGTCTTGGGCTTAGTTGCAGGGCAAGTAGCTATTGAGACAGGAAGACCAACGATTTTGTTGAGTACAGAAGGTCTGTGGGACACGGGAGAGACCCCTTTAGCCCGTGGTTCCGCTCGTTCAATAAATTCTGTAGACTTGTATCAATTAGTTAAAGAGCAAGCACACTTATTGCATCGCTTTGGTGGACACCCCTTTGCGGCAGGGTTGAGTTTGCCAGTAGAGAATATTCCTTTATTTACACAAGCGATAAACCAGCAGCTGCGACAAACGTTGGGTGGTTTAACTTTGATCCCGACGGTACAAGCCGATTTAGCGGTGACGGTGGCCGATTTAGGGAAAGAATTATTTTTAGAATTTAAACTCTTAGAACCTTGTGGAATGGGTAACCCAGTCCCAAAATTACTCATTCAAAATTGCTGGTTTGAAAATACTTGGCACCGCAATCAGCAAGATTCTCAAGGGAAAAAAATCCAGTATATCAAGACTGATTTTAATATTCGGGATGACTCAACCAAAAGTCCCTTTCCCGGAGTGTGGTGGGGACATTATAAGGAAGAATTACCACCAGTTAGATGCGATTGTGTCGCGGAACTCGATTATAATTCCTTTAAAAAGCAGTATGAAATTAGATTAATTGCAGTCCGTCCGAATGCAGACGTGATAAATCAAGTCTCTACAGCATCTATCTTAGATTGGCGTAATATCTCCAACGAAGAATACTCAGGACTCACAACACAGAACTCAGCACTTCTGATTAAGCATTGTCCGACAAATTGGGAAGATATCCGAGCATGGGTAAGGCGATCGCTATATAATCAGCAACAACTAGCGATCGCTTGGTCTAAACCCAACCACCAACCACCCAGTCAAATTTGGCTAACCCTTGTGGGACTTGCGAAATATCTCAGTCGCACCAATCAACCAGTCACTCGGGTACAGCTTTTAGAAAAACTGAATATTGGCAATCAAAGCTTATTTTTAGGCTTTCAAGCATTAAAACATTTAGGTTTCACAGTCAAACGTGAAGATAATCATTTGCAGTTTAGCTGGTGTGGTAATGGCAAGGAGACTGCTATTGACAATGCTATCACGCAATTTTTAGCTGCTGTTAGAGAAGAACAGTTCCAACAGGAATATTTTGCCGAAGTGCCCATATCAACGATTCAAGCACTTGCTCAGACAAATGGTTAGTGGTTAGTGGTTAGTGGTTAGTGGTTAGTGGTTAGCGACCAACTACTAACAACCAACAACCAACAACCAACAACTAACAACTAACAACTAAATTCCACCTTGTCGTTCACATTTAAAACCTCGACTTTTCCAAGCATTCATATCCACATCTGCGAGTTTAGTCACATCGAGACATTGCGGCTGAATAATTCGACTCAAAGGTGCCCATAACAAACTACGTGTGACATCTAAGCCAGTTTTTAGCCAAGATTCACGATTGCCAGGAATGCCCTTTTCCTGTATAATCTCTGGTTCCATCCATATACCATTAGCACCAAAAAGAATCTGTGCCATCCATTTAGCTCTTGGTAAGTGAGTAGGAGAAGTAATCAATTTCACCTTATGCACCCCCCAACGGCGCAAAATCGGGATACTGTAGTAAAAGTTACCAAAAGTAGAATCCGCGCACTCCTCCAACCAAACATTTTCGAGCAAAACAGCTTGTTGCTGACAAATTAACCAGATACAAGGGGCTGGGGAACCATGAGAAATTAAAATCGGAATTTCTGGATGTAGTTTTGCTTGAGCAGCAACATAGACTTCGCGGCTAATGCTGCCACCAAGCACAAAAAAGGCATCTACTGGCTTGGAAGAAGCAGAAATAATAGCTATAGTATTAGAAGCTAGCCAAATAGTAATAATTAGGCACATCCCAACAGCCATTTTTTGCAGAAATTTCCAGCATCTCCGAAATTGTCTCCTCTGGGAAAAAAATCGGTCGCTCGTGAGTTTAAGTTTCATAGGATACTAAGCTAAATTCTGGTTATGGTAAAATATGTAATTCATTTTGTTAAGTTAGCCGCGTAGGAAAGTATAGAAAATAATTCTGGGTGCCCTTTAGACACTGATGAAAGTGTCATATAATCGCAGTAAGCTTGCGGAGGAAATTGGCTAACTTAAAGAAGTTGGTTGGTAAAGTAACGGATTATTTGTCAGAAGGATTGAAAGGTAAAGGGATGCATGAAGGATAACTGAGTAAAAAGACTTATAAATTCCCAGAAAGTCTGATTGCTAAACTGTCAATAACACAATTATTCCAGCTAATATACATGAACCAATCTGCGAAACGTTACTCGCCTCTCCAAGTAGCCTTGATTGGTGGAGTTATCGCCACTACCGCTACATTGTCCGTGTTTGGTCAGGCTTGGTCTCGTTCTGTTCGTGCTGCGCTACAAGATAGTCCGAAGGCGATCGTTGACCAAGTATGGCAAACGGTAAATCGTGAATATGTAGATGGCACGTTTAATAAGAAGAATTGGCAAGAGATTCGGCAAAGTCTGTTAAGCAAAAATTATAGTAACCGTGATGAAGCTTACGTTGCCATTCGTGAAGCCCTGAAACAGCTGGGTGACCCCTACACTCGGTTCATGGACCCCAAACAGTATGAGGCCCTGACCAACCAGACATCTGGTGAAGTTTCAGGGATTGGGATTCGCATGGAACAGAACGAAAAAAACAAGCGTCTGACTGTCGTAGAAGCCATAGAAAACTCACCAGCACTGCGGGCTGGAGTTAAAGCCGGCGACCAAATTTTAGCAATTGATGGCAAACCCACTACTAGTATGAAGTCGGAAGATGCTTCAAGGCTAATTCGCGGTAAAGCGGGCACAATGGTAACATTGCGACTGGGACGCCAAGGGCAGACAGATTTTGATCTAAAGCTGACACGGGCGATGATTGAAGTCCCAACAGTCCGTTACAACGTCAAGCAAGAAGGTGGACGGAAAGTTGGTTATATCCGCCTGCGGGAATTCAGCGCTCACGCTGCAGACCAAATGCGGCGGGCTATCCGCGATTTGAATAGCAAGCAAGTGGATGCGTATGTATTGGACTTGCGCGGTAATCCTGGTGGTTTGTTGCAGGCGAGTATTGAAATTGCTCGGATGTGGTATGACGATGGCGGTATTGTCAAGACCGTAGATCGTAGAGGCGGAACTGAAGAAACTAAAGCCAATCGCACCTCTTTGACGAAACGCCCTCTAGCAGTGCTGATAGATGGCAATTCAGCCAGTGCTAGTGAGATTCTCACAGGAGCGCTTAAAGATAACAAGCGAGCGGTAGTGGTTGGTAGTCAAAGTTTTGGTAAAGCTTTGGTACAGTCAGTTCACGAACTCGCCGATGGTTCCGGTTTGGCAGTTACTATTGCTCATTACTACACCCCCAAAGGAACGGATATCAACCACAAGGGAATTGTACCTGATATCAAGATAGATTTGACAGAGCTACAACAGCGGCAACTGGCAACCAATCCCGATCAAGTAGCTACTTTGAGTGACCCGCAATATGCACGGGCGATTTCAGTGCTATCTAGCAACAATTTTGCCCAACCCCTAGAAAATCAACCATCTCAACAATCTCAGAAACCGATTGGGAATCGCGCTGCTGATTTAGGATTTTAGAGTATTGATTAGGAGTTAGGAGTTAAAAGTTAGGGGTTAGGAGTTAGGAGTTGGTGGTATAAGCGCAGCGTACACTTTGCTTTATAGAAATAACAACCAACAACCAACAACTAGCAACTAACAATCAACAACCAACAACTAACAATTCAAAATTTATGACTTCTAACTCAAGTAATCCAACCACTAAAACCTTTTTTCCCAAGGTTTCGGTGGTTGTTCCTATTTATAATGGTGAAGCGGATTTACCAGAGTTAATCGCCTGTTTGATAGCCCAAACTTACCCTTCAGACCGGGTAGAGTATTTACTGGTGGACAATAACAGTAGCGATCGCACTCTCGATATCCTGAAATCGACTGCCGTCCATTCGCCAATCGCAATTCGACCGAAAAGCGAAAATCAAATCCAAAGTTCTTACGCTGCCAGGAACACAGGCATTCGCGCTGCAGAGAATGAAATTATCGCCTTCACCGATGCTGATTGCCGTCCGCAACCGCAATGGCTAGAATCATTAGTCCAACCTTTTGTCAAGCAAGATGTAGTAATTGTCGCCGGAGAGATTGCCGCGTTACCAGGCAATAGCCTTCTAGAGCAATTTGCTGACAAGCAAGAGACTTTATCGCAAAAACACACTCTCGCCAACAAGTTTTGTGCTTACGGGCAAACGGCGAATTTAGCGATTCGGCGGCAAATCTTAGAAAAAGTAGGTTTATTTCGCCCCTATCTCACCACCGGGGGTGATGCTGATATATGCTGGCGAATTCTGCGAGAAAATTTGGGGACATTGGAATTTGCTCCAGACGCCCTAGTGCAGCATCACCACCGCAGTACATTTAAGGAATTAGAAAGTCAATGGCGGCGCTATGGGAAATCTAATCGTTATTTGCACGAGTTGTATGGCGTAGACTTGATGCGAGACATCACACTCCAGGAATGCGGTTATCGTTTGGGGCGCTGGTTGCTGAAAGAATTGCCCAGAGACGGCGTAAAGGTGTTAGCAGGTAAAAAAAGCCTAGTAGAGTTATTAAATACTCCCATAGGTTTGTTCACTGCTAGAGCGCGTGCTGCTGGGCAGCGAGATGCGAAGTTGCCAGAAAACGCCAAGATGATTGATAAACTTTGACGGATGAATGAAGGAAGAAGGAAGAAGGAAGAAGGAAGAAGGAAGAAGGAAGAAGGAAGAAGGAATTCGTAGATTTATATATGGGGATTGGGGTTCCAACTCAAAACGAACCACTTGCGTTCTTGTCGGGATATTAAAAAGTTTATTCAAGGATAAAAATCATTAGTTATTCCCCCTTCCTGATTCTGATTCCTCATTTCTTGGCAGACTGTTGTCAAATTTCGCTAGAGTGGAAAATATATAGCGTCAGGAAAATTTGAAATGTCAGCACAATTGTTACTGGTGGATGATGAGCCGGGATTGCGGGAAGCGGTGAAAGACTATTTGCAAGAAAGCGGTTTCAACGTTCAAGTTGCCAGTAACGCCCGTGAGGGTTGGGATTTAATGCAACAAAATACACCTGATTTGGTAATTTCCGATATTATGATGCCTCAGGTGGATGGCTATCAGTTCCTCAAACAACTCCGGGAAGACCCCCGTTTTCAAACCCTACCGGTAGTATTTTTAACTGCAAAAGGCATGACAGGCGATCGCATCCAAGGTTATCAAGCTGGTGTAGATGCTTATTTACCCAAACCTTTCGATCCAGATGAGTTGGTCGCAATTGTGGAAAACTTACTCACGAAAAAGCGCACTGGCAAAATCTCGACAACTGAAGATGGTGAAACGCCCGATCTTGCTGAACTAGCAAATCAAATTGCCCAAATAAAAGTTTTGTTAACCCAAAGAAATGCGATCGCGCAATCACCAGCGCCTTTCAAAATCGATTTAACCCCCAGAGAACAAAGTGTTTTAAATCTAGTTGCTGAAGGGCTGATGAATAAAGAAATCGCCCGTCGTTTGGAAACTAGCGTCCGCAATGTCGAAAAATATGTCAGCCGTTTGTTTAGTAAAACCGGTACTAATAGCCGCACTGAATTAGTTCGTTTCGCTTTGGAGCATGGTTTGGCTAAATAGTCAATAGTCAATAGTCAATTTTCTATGGTCAATCTTTTTTGGCTATGGACTAATGACTAATGACTATTGACTAATAATTTAACTAGCTAATACTTCCACCCAATGGAAGATAACTGAAAAATACATCTTTAAAAACCGCAACCCTGCCTGAATCTTGGCATGACTGCATTAGTAGGCACCCAATATATCTTCGTAGTGCGTCATAGTGAGGGCTACTGTAGACGTGAGGTCAGGTTACACAAGCCAACTCATAAACAGAACAAATAGGCTCAAAAAAGCAAACTTAAAAGAAATTTACCATTTCATGCCAAGACACAATTTGTCAATTTCAACTCTTTAACTAGGGAGTGTTGTCGGCAGAATTTCGCAAGCGCATTAGCTGGCGTCGCATCTGGGGTGAGGCTTTGAGCTCCGAGGTTTCATGGATTTTGACAGCCTGTTGCAGCATCTCCAGGAATTCATCAGAACCTTCAGTCAAAGCGTCTAACAGTACTTCTAGGAGTTTGTCGCGATCGCTTAATAGACTCTTTTCCTCAATCAATCTAAATTTTAGATTGATTTCGCATTCATAAACACCCACTTCGACACTATTTATTTGACGCGGTAATGCTTTGGAGTTCATAGCTTTTAGGATTCCTTGACTTGATGGTGAATGAAGGTGAGGAGCTGTATCAAAGAGCGCAAATACTTTATATATTTTTTGAAATCCAAAGTGTTTGAATTAACAATCTTTGTGCATCAACCAAATTTGTATCCCATTTCACTCTCCTGTGTCTTGTTTATGTCTAGACTTTTCAGTGTCTAGTTTTTCTATGTTCCTTTGCCTGCTGTAGTGAAAGCAAGCCATAACTATTATTCAGTTTTTCAGATTCTATACAATAAAGTTTCTGTAAGAAGTTGTGTAGGCTTTTTAAAGCTTTTTACATCAACTTTATTTTTTCGTCAACAATGGTTGGACTTTTTACTAGCTAACACGTATTTATACGTAAGTAAAAACGCGGTTTTTTTCTCATACAATTAAAGCCAGTGGTAGTTGTACCAGAATTCAGTAAATTTACTTGATGTACCTTTTTTTCATCATCAGACGGAGAAGGTTTATCACTAAAATAGTTCGGGGTAGAATTTTGGTTCTAGATGACAAGAGAAAACGCAATGAATTTACTTGACCCCAGTTCCAAAATTCGCTTCTTCAAGTAGCAAAAGCCGGGGAGTTTTGTTTGGGTTGGGTGAAAAGACCCCTATGGTAATTTTCTAGTTCCCCTCTTGCTGGAAAACAGCCTAACTTATAATTGTGGGTGGAGAGAAGTTTTGGTTGTGGTTCTTCACGGTAACATAGCTATATTTGCTTTAGATACAAGCGTCATCAAGGTAGTTATTGCCCAGTCCAACGGGGAGCATCATTTCGCGTCACTTTAACGCTACAGACCCTAGTAAGTCAACATAATGATAATTATCAGATTTGGTGAAGCTGCAACATTAAGACGCACCGGACGTGGGAAGACGATTCTTTGTGCTTCCAAGTTAATCAGGTTTAATCGCTTTGATTACCTCAAAAGATGCACATCCTATGTGGAAAATTAATATTTACTCCCTTTGGTGCTGTGAAGATTACTTTTAAATGGACTGCCATAGACACGTAGTGGCTTCTTAAAGGCTTGGGTCTGTAGCAGGTCGTCTATGAATAGGTAAAGAGATAATTGGTAATTTTTAGGGTACTGAAGGGAGTAGAAGGTCTGTTGCGGGGAATTGCGCTTTATTCTCGGTCTTTAACAAACATCTTAAGGATGAAAGACCAGAAGTTGGATGCAGATCCTTTGAATGGAGATAGCGTCTACAATTATTTCAGTGTAATTAACCAGAATCTTACACCCTTTTATGGACAACCTAATGCTCCTCAAGTCTACTACTCGGCATATCCGTATTTTTGCGGGTGAAATCGACTCCGATGGCGAATTGGTTCCCAGCAGTCAGGTTTTAACGTTGGATATTGACCCTGATAACGAATTTATCTGGAATGAGGATGCACTACAAAAGTTGCGTGACAAGTTCAATGAACTAGTAGAAGCATCTAGTGGCGCAGACCTCACAGATTACAACTTACGTCGCATTGGGTCAGATTTGGAGCATTTTATGCGATCGCTTTTACAACTCGGCGAAATTAGCTACAATCTCAATGCCCGTGTCACTAACTACAGTATGGGACTTCCTCGACTCGCAACCGAAAGTAGTCAATAGTCACTCTTTTGTTTGCTAGTTGACTTTCCCGCCATTAAAAGGACGGGTTAATGTTACTGGTGGCTTTAGCCATCAGTAAGTTTTTAGCATTTTACTTATAAATCTGGACCTGTGACCGTTGGTTGTTGACTTCTGATTCATGGCTTATGAATATATTTTTGGCGGCTTCGCTAATTACGCTTACTTTTATTTTGCCCTTGTTCCTATCCCAAGCCCTTGCAGCCGAATTGGTCGGACGTGCTGTTTTATCGGCTGATACCTTTGCTCCTGGATCGACCACAGCCCAATTCAAGAAAACAAATCGGACAACACCCTTTTTCAATGCCCAACCAGTACAGGGATTTTCTGGTGTTGTCGATGGCCCAAAACTTGGCACTTATTTAGTAATTTCAGATAATGGTTTCGGAGCAAAATCTAATTCACTAGATTATGTGCTACGTATTTATGCTGTAGAACCGGATTTTTCTACTAACAAGGTTTTTGCAGTCAATCTACAGACAGGTGAAAGATTGAACAGTTTTAATCGTCAAAGTTTTCTAGAATTGAATGATATAAATCGTAAAGTTAACTTCCCAATTGTTAGCGATGCTACAGTTTATCCCAATAGTCAAATTCCAGTAAGTCAAAAAATTAAAGTTAATCGCCTGCTGACGGGAGGAGATTTTGACATTGAATCATTCCGGCGGGTGAGTGATGGCACTTTTTGGTTCGGAGACGAGTTTGGCCCGTTTTTACTACATATTGGAAAAAATGGTGAGTTGCTGGAAGCCCCAATTTCTTTACCTAATTTTTTAGACCTTGGCAAGTTAAATTTTGTAAAATCTCCCGATAACCCAGAATTCGCCAATTTACCCAGCGAAGAAGCACGAGTAGCTGCCAATCTCGGAGGTTCCAAAGGATTTGAAGGTATGGCACTCAACACCAGTGGCACAAAGCTTTACGCAATGTTGGAAGGGGCTTTGAAAGAAGATTTGCAGCAAAATCGTTTGTTAATTCATGAATTTGATTTAATAAGTAAACAGTATACTGGTAAAGTTTTCTTTTATCGGTTAGAAAATACTAATTATGCAATTGGTGATTTAACTGCTATTAACGACAACGAATTTATTGTTATTGAGCGCGACAACAACCAAGGCGACCCTAATAACTCAGCTTTTAAAACTCCTGCTAAATTCAAACGTCTTTATAAAATTGATATTTCTTCTTCAGATAAAAATGGTTTTGTCGAGAAGCAGTTATTAGTAGATTTGCTTAATATTCCCGACCCTCAAGGTATAGGTGGCAAGGGAAGCAGGAATGGTAAGTTTACATTTCCCTTTGTGACAATTGAGAATGTATTACCCCTTGATGAAAGAACATTGCTCGTAATTAACGATAATAATTATGCTGATAGCATCGGTCGGACTCCAGCACAAATCGACAATACTGAGTTTATTAAAATTAGATTAGAACGACCTTTGAATTTGATTAAGGGTCAATAAAATTTTGACTGATATTTTATGTGTTATACCAATTCAAATAATGTTTCCGACAGATGGATTGCCGTAAAGACGCACCTAGAATTTATTTGTCGCATTATTTTTTAAAATCGGTATATAGCAATACTATCTCAGTTGCGTTGACGCCTAATACCTAGATTCCCGACTTCTTTAAGAAGTCGGGAATCTCACTTATTTATTTAACGACAATCCACTAATAACTCTACCAAATCCGATTTCCGTCTTCATCGACTCGTGCTTGTCGAATTACATCGGAAATTTCTTCTGCATCTTTGACATGGTGTAGAGCTTTCTTTTCGCCATCTGGTTCCTCAACAACAAAGTAAGTGGGAACTTGAATATGGTCACCTGTAATATCAGGTGAATCTACAGCAAGTTGCTTAGACTTTTCTTCAATACTTTGTGGCTCTTCAGAAATTACATCGCCGGGATTGGCTGAACGATGAATTTTTTCTTGTTTGCTATCTTCCATTACAGCTTCGCCCTCGTTTAGTATGATAAATTTTCTCTTGAGAGTAGGGAGCATTGTATTAAACACAACTTTTGCTTTTTTTTGAAAATTGCAATTAGCTGCTAGCTATATTTAGTCTTTACTTAAGTTTATTAACGCTCACCTACTTATAAACTAAACAAAGACCAGGATAATTTCCTCTTTCGGATGAGGTAATTAGTTACGCATCAAGCAACACTTTTGTTGTAGCGTTGTCAATAACTGCAGTCTGCCTAAAGGCTGAAAGTGGAGCTTGTGTGACTAGACCATTGAGACACAACTTGACACGTATTACCGGACGTTGTTCCCCAGTCCGGGCTATATACAAACCCAACACATTCAGGGTGAGCCAGTCGTTGCTGAATCGGTTTGGTGTCCAGGCGATCGCAAAACGCAGCCTTTGTGCGCTCTCTCCTCGTCAAAATTGGCGGATAGCAAATCGTCCTGCGACAGGAGTGTTAGTTGATAATTTAATATATTGTTCTTTGGGTGCAAGTTATATGGAGCAAGTTAAAATCTTGATCCAAAATTGGATATATCGAGTATCGAACATCAGCGGTTATTTAACGCCGCTACCAATGCTGCCCTTAGAAATTGCCAAGAAAGCCGATCGGTGGGAAAACTATGGAAAATGACGCGGCAACGCTGTACTGTCCAAATGAAGCTTGTCAGGCTCCTAACCCTATATCTCATAACTTTTGCCAGCGCTGCTCCACACCTCTGCCCAAGCGCTACTTATGGGCTGTGGCAGATGGTCTGAGTTTGGGTACGCCAGGAGAAATTTTAGCCGATCGCTATTTAGTCATTGGTAAATCTGTTGTTTTAGATATAAAGCCTGGTTTAATAGCGCAAACGCCAGAGTTAGAAAATTTACAGTCCATTAGAGCTTATCTCCGGCTAGTTCCTTATCGTTTGAACATACCCGAAGTTTATGGCGTTTTACCTTTGATTGAGCGAGAAATATTACTGCTCGAAAAGCCACCACTCCAGGTAGATTCGACCACAAACGAACTCCAGATGTGCCCCCATCTGACTGCTGCTTGGGCTGATGCCACTTCAATGCGTCAACTCAATTGGCTGTGGCAAATAGCCCACCTCTGGCAACCGATGGCTAGTGAAGGTGTGGCAGGAAGCTTGCTCGTACCCGAGTTATTAAGGGTAGAAGGTTCTTTAATCCGGTTGCTAGAATTGCGTGCTGATAAGAACCAAACGGCACCAGGGTTGCCGGAATTAGCTGAGTTTTGGCGGCAGCTATTACCGGAGGCAAAACCAGCTATTACTGACTTTTTGGGTAAAATTTGCGACGGTTTGAGCAAGGAAAATATCCGCTCAACAGAGCAGTTAATCCAACTTCTGGATCGAGGGCTGGCAGAACTCGGTCGGGTATCCCAAACAATCAGTATCAAAATTACTACGAAGACTGACACCGGGCCGAGTCGCCAGCGCAACGAAGATGCCTGTTACCCCCCTAGTGGCACCATCGTCACCAAACCACCCCAACCCACAGCCCTTGCCATTGTCTGTGATGGCATTGGCGGTCATGCGGGTGGCAATGTGGCATCAAATTTAGCAATTGAGACCATCCAACAGCAGGTGCAGCAGCTAACAAAAGTACCATACGACCACATTGACCCCGGAATTCTTTTGGCAGACTTAGAAGGTGCCGCTGCAGTTGCTAACGACAAAATCAGCCAGCGCAATGACAGCGAAAACCGCCAAGGACGTCAGCGGATGGGCACTACTCTGGTAATGGCCTTATCTGTTGCCCACGAAATGTATATTACCCACGTTGGTGACAGCCGTGCCTATTGGATTAACCATGCAGGCTGTTATCAAGTTACTCTCGACGATGATGTGGCATCGCGGGAGGTACGCTTGGGTTACGCTGTATACCGAGATGCCATACAACAACCAGCTTCTG
This sequence comes from Cyanomargarita calcarea GSE-NOS-MK-12-04C, assembly GCA_019359595.1. Taxonomy (GTDB): domain Bacteria; phylum Cyanobacteriota; class Cyanobacteriia; order Cyanobacteriales; family Nostocaceae; genus Cyanomargarita; species Cyanomargarita calcarea. The sequence goes on along the minus strand of JAHHGZ010000008.1, from coordinate 78,468 downwards.
GTTCTTTGGTACAAGCTTTAGGGATGAATCCCAGCAGTGCGTTACATCCAACAGCACAGCGGTTTATTCTTGACGAAGATGGTGTTTTTCTTTTGTGTTCCGATGGTTTAAGTGACTTTGACCGGGTTGAACAGTATTGGGAAACAGAAGTTTTACCGATTCTAAGTGAAAAAACTGATGTCCTAAATGCCACAGATAGATTAGTGGAAATTGCTAGCCAGCAAAATGGACATGATAATATCACGATCGCTTTAATTCACTACCAAGTTAAATATTCCGAACCAGAATCTCCTTTAAGCTTTTCTGCGTCTGACTTGGATGCAATCTGGACTAACGACTTACCCAGAATGGGAACTGCGACCACGATCCAACCTGCGACCACTCAAAAAACCCAAGTCATTCCCCCTGATACCCAGCCAAGTCCTGTTATTAAACGCTCTCAACTACCCCTACAATTGGCAATTATCTCAGTGTTAGTGGTCGCAGGCGGTTTGCTCGGATACGGAATTATGCAGTTGCAATCGCCTTCGGGTATTGTTGGCTTCGGTACTCCATCCATCAACCCAACTGATTCCCCAACAGCATCAGCACCCCCGTCTGCTGCTGGTATAGGCGTAGGTTGGCAGTTAACCAATACAAAAGAAATCGTTTTGAGCAAGAGCAAATTGCCACCAAATAGTGCCAGTCGTCCTACAGTCAGTAATGCGAATGCTCTTGCTGGTACGGTTTTGCAAGTTATTAAATCACCAGTTACACAAAACTCATCAGCAGAAGATGGGCTGCACCTGCAAGTTTGCTCAACTCCCCCAAATCCGGGGACAACCACTCCAGCATCACAAAAAACATCCAACACTACGAAACCCTTACTCAAGGCAGGTGACCAAGTATGGATTCCTGCTGCCAAACTAGACTTATTATCAAATTTTTCCATCTCCAAACCAGGGGAAGGCAGTCAGTGTGTGCTACCTGGGGATGCTTCAGTTGAGCAGTTTGAACCTGCCACCAAACAGTAACACTGATAACTAAACATTTAGCACAGAGTCAAAAACTCGATAAACTGGTAATGAACCTGAAATTAATACAGGTAAACATCCGGATAAAATATCCAAACATACAAAACATTCTTGCCTCTTCGATTTCTTATGTAAACTACCCACACTAACCAAACACTCGTTACAGCGCTCTTGCGGGGACTCCTGACCGATTTAGTTAAAATTAGCTGATTTACGTTCAAGTTGAATTAATCCATGCCATCCTTAAATCTGGCGATCGCCCGTCTCGTCAACACCGGCACTGACAATTTCGCCATTTGGGTGGTGAACGCTCCCTATCCCAGTGGTTATGTTCTGCGTGATTGTGTTTGGCCTGCCGATCTGACTAAGGTCTGGCAGGAATGGCGGGAGATGTTTTCTCCTGAAAACCGTTTAGATATTCCCCCAGGAAGCCCTCAACCGCAAACTCCACTCCCTCCAGAATTAATTTCACCCCCTTCCGGTCAGACGACGAGTTATAGCAGTCGCCTCATGCAACACTTAGGTATTAACCTGTGGCAGTGGGTATTCGATGGAAAAATTCTCAACAGCTTGGAACGCAGTCAGGGGATTGCTATGGGTCAGAATACACGCTTGCATATCCGTCTGGAAATTCGAGACCCCCAAATCATCGTTCTACCTTGGGAAATTATGCAGCGTGAAGTCGGTCACGCAGCTATGTCACTGAGTCAAGATGTGCTATTTAGTAGGACGACTAGTGAAGTAGAACCCCTGCAATTACAATATTTACGGGCAGATCCCGCTTTAAGTATCCTGTTGGTGTTAGGGCACGACGAAAGCTTGCAACTGGAAAAAGAAGCCGCCATTCTCAAACAAACCCTTTCCAATGGCAGTGCATTAGGCAGCAATTCTCAAGGGTATGCCCGCTGTATAGTGAATATACTCCTGCAACCAAGCCCTTCTGAGTTGATTCAAGAATTAGAAACGAAAGCATATAATGTCCTGTTTTATGCAGGTCACGGTTTACCCGGACCAGATGGAGGGTTATTATTTTTACGACCCGGCATGAGTCTGAATGGCATTGAACTTGCCCAAGTTTTAACCCGGAATCATGTAAAATTGGCTGTTTTTAATGCTTGTTGGGGGGCACAACCCGCAGCAATTAACAATCAAGCTATACCTTCGAGCAGTTTGGCAGAAGTCCTAATCCGTCAAGGTGTACCAGCAGTTTTAGGAATGCGGGATCAAATAGCCGATAGCGAAAGTCATAGTTTTATCAAAGTCTTTACCCAAGCTTTGCGATCGCGTAAACCAATTGATGAAGCAGTTGCAGAAGCAAGGCAGCATCTATTAGCAGTTTATCGGTTCAATCAACCCGCTTGGACTTTACCAGTTCTGTACCTCCATCCCGACTTCACCGGCGAACTGATAAAAGGTTTTGATGAGGGAATTACAGAACTACCAGAAACTTCTATGCCGGGTATCGGTTCCCAATCTGCGACTTTACGTTCTCTAGGTAGAAACTGTACCCTTAGACCTGGAATCACCCGCATTGGTCGTACCGAAGATAATGATATCGTCATCCCAGAATCTTCTGTTTCCCGACGCCATGCCCAAATTTTATGCCGAAATACTCTCATCGGCGCTACTCCAGTTCGAACTTATTATCTTGAAGATTTATCTACCTATGGCACTACCTGGATTTTTCGCTCAGATAATTGGGAACAAATCCACCGCAGGGAAGTACCTCTACAATCTGGCATACAGCTAAAGTTTGGCAGTACCAGGTCTGAAACTTGGGAGTTTATCATTGAAGATTCTTCTTCTTGAGTTAAAGTATTGGGAATACGATTTTGTTACGGCTAACACATAAGCAAAAAAAATGCCTTATAACCGTATTAAATGAAATTCTTTTTGCGGAAAGCACATTCTGGCAGGTGTAGCTGTCAATACTGCTAAATAATCAATCAGGAGGCGACAATGACTCACAAAATTAAAAACTCAGACCAAGTTAAGCTCGATTTACTCAATGCAATCCTTGAACCAGAAGATAACACTTATCCTTATAACCCAGCCGACGAACTGTCTGAAGACTATTTTTTCCGAATTGAACAGCAATTCAGATTGGAGGATTCCTTTGCTGAAGATGAATTGCAATCCCAATCGCAAGCTTTTTACACTCATCTAGACAATCTCTGGTCATCCATGCCTGCCTCCTCACATTACAATCATACTACACAAGAGAATACAATAATTCAGCTTCAAGAAACTTTACAATCCAGTTTTTCTACTCGCATACCTGCTGAATGGTTAAAAGCGATCGCTTCTAGAGCAACAGCGATTTTCGGCAGTACACAAACAATCGGCGAACAATTGGCACTATGCGTCCAAACAGTAATGCCTGCATGGGGTACAGAGGATTTATTGGTTTTAGCTCGTCCGTTTGCCTACGCCATGAGGAGTAACGAATCACCAAACGGGGCATCTTTTGTTGATAATTTTGGCACACAGGACTGGACAGCTTTATCAGAAATTGAACAAGCTCGCATTAGCTTGGCGATCGCTTATTATGCACTCAACCAACTTGATAGCTTTCAAGCAGAAGAGTAAATATCGAAAACTTCGACCTTTTCTTGTTTGCGACTCATGCTTTGTGGATTGCTCTGCCTACAAGTCGTCTTTACTGGAATACCTTTTTTCTGTCTTTTTATAGACATGAAATACCACTATAAGTAAACAATAAGTTAGATGACGAACAAACACCATCTACCCTAAGACATATAAAAGGTAATCTGAGTTGACTGAACTTAACATTGCTTGTAGGCAAAGCACTTTATAAAATTTGTTAGTGGTTAGTTGTTGCCCCAATTCAAATTACTTCTTATTAATAAAGCGGGTAGCGAAATTTTGCTCTCGGGTTGGGGATAGTGCCCTTGCTTTGAGAATTGCTGCCATTAAAAAGGCGTAAGACATCACTCCAACTACCACCAATAGCAAGCCATTGATTTCTCCCGTGACGTTCCACAAAGCATGAAGAAAAGAGGCACTAAAGTAACCAACTAGTAGAATTTGCACGCTTTTACTGGGCTTGAGTACAGCCAACCCGATAAAATAGCCCAAGTACCCACTGTAAGCCATATGTCCTGCCACAGAGCCTAAAATTCGAGGAATCAATAACTGTGAACCAGCGAGTTCTCCTGCGACAGCACCGGATTCCTGGGCAATCCTTAAAGTAATATCCGGCACATACTGACCTAGGGTTTCCAACAGGGTAAAGCCAACAGCAGAGGCAGTTCCAAGAAGAATGCCATCTAAAGGTTCCCAGACACCAATCCTCTCTCGCCAAGGCGAAGGTAATTTTCTGCCAATCAAATACGCTCCAATTATTGGCAACGCCTTGATTAATTCCTCCATCAAACCGGCACCGAAAAACATCCGTACCAACAATTCTGTGAAGGTGATAGACTGTTGTTCTGAAGGCAAGCTCCCAGGTAAGATAACGCGAAATACAACAATAAATAAATTTAGAATCGGGCTTCCTTTGTACAAAATCAGCGTTGTTACCAATCCGGCACTCAGCAACACCCACCAAGGCTTGGATTTACCACATAGCTGATAAATAAAATAGTAGGCTGCAAAAGCTATATAAGTTCCGACGATCGCCCGATTGGCTTGGGGATTGCCTACGGTCGCAAACATAAGTACTACAAATATTACTGTGAGAATTCCTGGTAAGAGGTAGGCTTTACTAGTTAAATCTTTACCAGTGGAAATAATTGGGAACAGTTGCGTAAAGCTAACAGAATCAGACTTTTGTTGTGTTGCGTGAAAGTTTCGGGCTGGTGGTAGTGGTGTAATCGCACTCTTAATGGACGTGTAAGCGCTTGGTTGTTGCTGCAATTCGGATTCAAAAAACACATCTGGCCCATCATGACCCAGAGTAATGCGATCGCCGGGATGTAATTCTTGGCAACCCTGCAAGCGTTGTCCGTTTAGATAAGTGCCATTAGCGCTACTGAGGTCGCAAATTATCCAACTGCATCCACTTTCTGGGGATGAAGACAGGGGACGAACCACAGCATGACGACGAGATACCATGCGATAAATCATGGCATCTAAGACAAATTGACAGTTCGGGTCACGTCCAATTACCACCTCTTTACTGGTGAGCAGCGAGTAGCGAAGTTCTGGGCCAAAAGCTGCTCCATTACCAGACATTAGCCGCAGAAATCCATTATGTCTTGCGTTGTTGCCTGTCATTGAGTTAGATGTGCTGTCTATTACTAATTCTTAAAATTGCCACCTGCGACTAAACCGCAGCCACTTTCAATAGCAGGATTGCTAAATACACTATAGCTTTACTCCCTGCTAAGAAATTAGAAATTAAAAATTAAATAGTTTTAACATTTCGCAATTTATCCCCACCCTCTACGCAACGGAATGAGTGGGGATGAATTGCCAACTTCTATATTTGGTAGTGAATCAATCCAATTTTCTTATTCATGAGTGCCTATACTGCGGGTGATTAGAGCTTCATCGATACAGAAAATTGGTATTAACAGGGAAAAAATAATCCTTTAAAGCAAATTAAATTCTTGCATTGCTTTGGGGAAATTTTCGTTTTCGTGCCCCGAACGACTGAGTTTAATCAAGGCAAAACGCTGCAAAGGAGTTAATACCGTCCACTGTTGAGATGTGAGGGTAGCTCCTAATTCTTCAGCTTTCTCCTTTATATTGGCTGGCACAGCTGTAGAATCCATCCATTCCGGGTGAGGGTCAATCGGTAATTCAGATACTGGTGTGCCTGTACGTTGTAAAATCATCTGCTGGAGATATTCTCGGTAGACTTGAACTTCCGTCGGATTAGCACAAGGTAATTCAACTAAAGATTCACGTTCAGTTTGACTCATGTGGTTCCAGTCAGATAGCTTCAGTTTGATGCCACAAGTATCTAGTTTGCAGCGTACTTGCATGGGAATACAACGCAAGGAATCAACAAAATCTGTTTCAAATTCAAAAAAATCTGTCATAAGTGTGAAATCAAAAAAATATCCGTTGCGGCAAACATTAGACAAATAACGCTGAATTTAATGAGGTTTTCTAGAGTTGCTCATCCGTATTATTAAATAACTAATCGATAGAGAAAAAACAGCAACTCCTAAGCCAATTATTTCGATACCTTCTGTGTTTTTAATGTCAAGTATAATAATTTTTCTAGCAATGGCTATTAGGGAAGTTCCAATAACTAGCTCAATTTGTAAAACGTGTTTTTTGAGATACCCTGTAATATTTTCTAAGATTTCTAAAGCAATCAAAACATTTAGAAATAATCCAAAAACTTCAAATAATTTTGTGTTAAAATCCCCGTATTTTGTCAAAAATAGTTCTTTGAAGAAAAATATAATTAAATCTCCAATCGCTACAAAAATCACAAGTAACATCATAATAGCTAGCACCTTGGAAACTATGACCTCTATATTTTCGGTGAGGTGCATAAAATTCTCATCCTTAGTGGCTTCTACTATTCGCTTTAGTATTTTTCGCATTTGCCGTACTCCATTCTAGAGTCAAAAGTAAAAAGCAAAAATATAACCCCATAGATCAATCTAGAGGTTTAAAAAATGATGTTTTGCCCAGCTGCGGTAGACTTTCAGCGTTTTTTTATTTTCTTTCATAACTAAAAGCAGAAGCACTACATCCAATAGAGTACTGCTTCGTTTCTATGTAGCTGTCTTTTAACCTTTACCCTTTCTCTACGTCTAGCAGCTTACCATTGTGAGGTAGGACTTGATACTTATTAATTTTTAACTCTAGACTAACTGGCAACAGTTGTACGGCGCAAGCTTTTAATTCCGGTTGCTGGGAGTCAGGGCAAGATTGGGAATGGGTGAGGCTGTTAGCTTCGGAATCCATTGCCCAAAGTGTACCCCAGTGGATGGGGACAAAAACAGTACCGGGTGCGATCGCTCTTGTCACTTTGGCACAAAATCTACTGTTTCCCCGAGGCGATCGCACTTCCACCCAGCTATTATTGGCAATTCCCAAATCATCAGCATCTCGGGGATGAATTTCGATAAACGGTTCGGGATACATTTGTCTGATTTTCTCAATCCGACCAGTGCGTGTCTGGGTGTGCCAATGTCCGTAAACTCTACCTGTCGTTAGCACAAAGGGATAATTGGAATCTGGTGGTTCTGCCAGTCCTCGGGAATGAGAAGGAATGAAGCGTGCCCGTCCGTCTGGGGTGTGGTAGCGATTGTTGGTGTAGAGTCTTTTGGAGTTGGGGGTTGGGAGTGAGGAGTTAGGAGTTGAGGATTTGGAGTTGGGGGTTGGGAGTGAGGAGTTAGGAGTTAAAAATTCTAACTCATAACTCATAACTCCTAACTCCTCACTTTCTTGACAAAGTGGCCATTGCAAGGGTTTTTTTGCCAGTAGTGCGTGGTTGATGCCAGTCATGTCGCAGGGGCGATCGCGTGTTAATTGCACAAATTCGGCATGGACTGCGGATGCAGAACTAAATTCAAATTTGTCGCCAAAACCCAAACGACGACCAACTTCTGCAAAAATCTCCCAGTCAACTTTCGCCTCTCCAGGTGGTTGGCGAAATGCTTTTTGGAGGGTGACTACTCTTTCTGAGTTGGTCATTGTACCAGTTTTTTCGCCCCATTGAGCGGCCGGTAATAAAACGTGAGCGTAAGCAGCAGTTTCTGTAGGATAATAAGCGTCTTGGCAGATGGTAAAAGGCGATCGCTTTAATGCTGCTTTGACACGTTCCAAATCAGGTAAACTGACTGCTGGGTTTGTGGCGACAACCCAAAGAAACTCGACATCACCACTTTCTAAACCTGTAATAATTTCCCAAGCTGTGCGACCGTTCTCAGGTGCGATTCCACCTGCTTTTAATCCCCAAAATTGCTCAACTTCTGCCCGATGTTGGGGATTGTTAACACATCGATAACCGGGTAATAAGTTTGATAAACCGCCAACTTCCCTTCCCCCCATTGCATTGGGCTGACCTGTGAGAGAAAATGGACCCGCTCCTGGTTTGCCGATTTGACCAGTCAGCAGGTGTAAATTAATAATGCTGCTGGCTTTGGCGGTTCCTTCCTGTGACTGGTTGACACCCATTGACCACAAAGAAAGGACATTTTTTCCTTCAGCCCAGTAACGGGCTGCTAACTCTAAATCCTTGACAGAAATTTCACAGCGTGCAGCAACAATGGATGGTGGATAGTGCTGAACGACTTGAACAAATTGTGAAAAGTGATTGGTACAATCTTCAATAAATTCGGCATCAATTTCACCCCAACGCAGCAGCAAATGGGCAATGCCATTAAGTAAATCAATATCTGTTCCAGGACGAATTGCTAAATGTAAATCTGCGACTTCGGCTGTAGGAGTATGCCGGGGGTCAACAACAATTAATTTTACTGACGGGTTTTTCTTATGATGTTTTTGTAAGCGGTTGAAAACAATCGGGTGACATTCGGCGGCATTGGAGCCGATAATAAAAGCGCAGTCTGTAATGTCAAGGTCTTCGTAACAGCAGGGTGGCCCATCAGCCCCCAAACTTTGCACGTAAGCTTTGACTGCACTAGACATACATAAACGGGAGTTAGAGTCAAAGTTATTGGTTCCCAGACACCCTTTGAAGAGTTTTTGGGCTACATAATAATCTTCACTTTGCATCTGCCCGGAACCGTACATACATAGAGAATCCGAACCAGAAGTTGCGCAGACAGTTTCAATGCGCTGTGCAATCAGATTTAGTACCTCGTCCCAACCGACCCTTTGGAATGGTTCATTCAAAGAGTTCCGCACCATTGGGTAGAGCAACCTGTCTTTGTCCAAAGATTCAGCGACTGTTGCACCTTTGATGCAAACCATACCCTGACTGGAAGGATGAGTGCGATCGCCTCGAACTTTCCAATTTTGGATTGGGGTTTTGAGATTTTGCGGATAGTGGAGCGAGTGTTGTGCGGAGGTTGCCAAAGTTGTAGCATCTGACGTGGCAGTGTCAGATTTTGTCCCACCAAACTTTTCCAGACGGATTTGCTCATCAGGGTGAGATGTCGTCTTCTGACTAGCTACAACCTCTAAACCGCACCCTACACCGCAATATGGACAAAGGGTTTTTATAATCTCGCTCACAAAATGAACCCTATTTAAACGAACTATTGGCTCGTTGGTCATTTCCTATTCTCATAGGTATGAATACCATCAAGCAATCACTCATCACAAAAACGCATTGATTTAATGCAATATATTATTGGTTATTTGTTAATTGTTGGTCGTTAGTTGTTGGTTGTTAGTTGTTTACTCCTAACCTCTAACCCCTAACTCCTAACTCCTAACTCCTAACTCCTAACTCCTAACTCCTAACTCCTAACTCCTAACTTCTAACTCCTAACTCCTAACTTCTAACTCCTAACTCCTAACTCCTAACCCCTAACTCCTAACCTTCTCATTGCGCGTCATCGTGGGCAAATTTGTTGTATAAAAAGTCGAGTGTATAGTTTCTGAGTTCGTAGTATTTCGGGTCTTCCATGATGCGTGCGCGGTTGCGGGGGCGAGAAAAAGGAATATCCAAGATTTCGCCAATCTTTGCTGAGGGACCGTTGGTCATCATTACCAAACGGTCTGCCATAAATAAAGCTTCATCAATGTCGTGGGTAATCATTAATACCGTAACTCGATGTTCGCGCCAAATTTTCAGCAATTCTTCTTGAAGTTCTTCTCTGGTGATCGCATCCAAAGCACCGAAAGGCTCATCTAAAATTAAAAGCTTGGGACGGATAGATAATGCACGGGCGATCGCTACTCGTTGTTTCATCCCACCAGAAATTTGACCGGGCTTTTTCTCTGCGGCTTCAGTGAGTCCCACCATCGCTAAATGTTCTCTAACGATCGCTCTTTTTTCGGCTTTCGGTTTTTTCGGAAATACAGCATCAACTGCGGTATAAACGTTATCAAATACAGACAACCACGGCAGCAAGCAATAGTTTTGGAATACCATCATCCGGTCGGGACCAGGTTCAACAATCCGCTGGTTTTGGAGCATGACCACACCGTCAGTAGGTGTATTAAATCCGGAAATCATATTTAAGAGCGTGGATTTACCGCAGCCAGAGTGACCGATAAGACAAACAAATTCGCCTTCACTAACTTTCAGATCAATTCCATCAAGTACAGTGTAAGGGCCATTAGCGGTTGGGTAAACCTTGGTGACACCTTCAATCACCAGGAAGTGTTCTGATTTTGGCAATTGCAATTGATTGATTTCGGTTTTAGTTTGGTTTAATGCTTGCATCATGGTAAGGGAGTTATGAGTTATGAGTTATGGGTTATGAGTTATGGGTTATTAGTTAGGAATTATGGGTTATGAGTTTTATTCTTAACTCCTAACTCCCCACTCCTAACCCTTAGATAATTACTTCCTGAATATGTATCTGGTGCTTGATTTCAAAGCTGTTAAGATACTCTATCGGCTCGGAGGGGTTAAAAAGTTTTCCATCAAATAGCCAAATGGGGGTATCTCGTCCGATATCCAAGAAACCAAGTTCTCGGGCTGCAGCGCCATATACATCGGTGCGACAGATTCGTTCGATAATTTCTACCCAGTTTTTCGGGAATGGAGTTAAACCCCAACGAGCTAACTGAGTCAAAATCCACAGCATTTCAGTGCGGTCGGGGTAATTGGTTTTGTTGACGTAGAATTGGTTATATGTCGCGAGGAACTCGGCTTCTGTGCCATCACCGCGTTCGTAAGGGTCGATGAAGCCGGGACGGATGGTTTCGGGTGTTGTGTCGAGGTACTGTGGACGACAAAGTAATTCGACAATTTCTTCTCGGTTGCGGATGTCGTCGCAATATTCGCAAGCCTTCAACAGTGCTTTCACTAGAGCTAAGTGGGTTTTTGGATACTTCTGTGCCCATTCTTCGCTGACACCAAGTACCTTTTCTGGATGTCCTGCCCAGATTTCCAACCCTGTAGCGGCAACAAAACCGATTTCATCCTTGACAGCACGGGTGTTCCAAGGTCCTCCGACACAGTAGCCGTCGATAGTGCCAGATTTGAGAGCGGACATCATTTGTGGTGGTGGAATCACTGGCAGGCTGACATCTTGGTCGGGGTCTATACCACCTGCAGCTAGCCAGTAACGCATCAGCAAGTTTTGCATTGATGCTGGATGTACCACCCCTAAAGAGTGGGTTTTCTCAGTGTCGGCTTGCAGTGCTACTTTCAAGTCGGCTAGGGTATGAACACCAAGCTGTTGAAGTTTCTTGCTTAAGGTGATGGCGTTACCGTTGCGGGAGAGAGTCATTGCCGAGACTATGGTAACTGGTGTTTTCTCCCCAGCACCCAAAGTTAAAGCAAGGGGCATTCCAGCAACCATCTGGGCCGCATCTAATCTGCCTGTACCCACACCTTTGGCGATTTCTTTCCAACTGGGTTCGCGGTAGAGAGTGACTTCTTCTAGGCCGAATTCGGCAAAGAAGCCTTTTTCTTTCGCCACAATCAAAGGAGCGGCATCGGTAAGGGGCATAAAGCCAAGTTCGAGATTGACTTTTTCCAATCCGTTACGGGAGATAATCTGGGGTGCAGATCCTTGGGATTTGCGTTTCTTGGCCAGTTTTTGCTGGTTGAGGAAGTAAATCATCTCATTCCGCAGCACGTAATAGCTGGTATGGTTGACTACTTCTAAACGCTTTCTGGGACGGGCTATATTTACATCTATAATTTGTCCGATATGAGCTTCTGGTCCATTGGTGAGCATCACAATGCGATCGCTCAACAATAGCGCTTCATCGACATCATGAGTCACCATCACGCAGGTGAGGTTATTTTCGTTGCAGATTTTCATCAACTGTTCCTGCAAACTACCCCGTGTCAAGGCATCCAATGCACCAAAGGGTTCATCTAGCAACAACAATTTGGGACGAATAGCGAGAGCGCGAGCAATTGATACTCGTTGTTTCATCCCTCCAGATAACTGATTTGGGCGTTTATCGGCGGCTTGGCGCAGTCCCACCATATCGATGTGTTGTTCGATAATGCCTTTTCGCTCACCGTTGGATTTATTTTTATACACTTCATCCACTGCCAAGCCGATATTTTCCCGGACAGTTAGCCAAGGTAGGAGAGAGTAATTTTGGAATACTACCATGCGATCGGGACCGGGTTCTCTAACCTCTCGTCCTTCCAACGTCACTCCACCAATACTCGCTTTATCCAAACCGGCAATGATATTCAACAAGGTAGACTTACCACAACCAGAGTGGCCAATTAAAGAAACAAATTCACCTTGTTTAATTTTGAGTTCAATATTTTTCAGCGCTATATACTGACCGCCATTTGGCAGATTAAAAACACGGTCAATGTGGTCAACTTCAATAAAAGTAGTCATTTTTAGTTATTAATTGTTAATTGTTAATTGTTGGTTGTTAGTTGTTATTTGTTGGTTGTTAATTTCTTCCAAACAACGACCAACAATGAACTACAAACAAATCTTACTTTTGTTCTTCAGGAACAACCTTACTAGCGACAAAACCAACTAGACGATCCAATAACAAACCAACCAAACCGACATAAATCAACGCTAAGATAATCTCGCTTAAATTAGTATCTGTAGTTGTATTATATGCATCCCAGATAAAAGAACCGATACCCACACCACCAACTAACATTTCAGCAGCAACAATTGCCAGCCAAGACAAGCCAATTCCGATTCTTAATCCAGTAAATATATAGGGGACAGTGGCAGGGAACAAAATTTTCACGAAATACTTTGGCCCAGATAAACGTAATACTCTAGCAACATTTCTATAATCTTGAGGCAATTGTTGGACACCGACTGTAGTGTTAATCAGAATCGGCCAGATTGAAGTGATAAAAATTACGAAAATTGCTGAAGGATTAGCTTGTTGAAATGCGGCTAGAGAGATAGGCAACCATGCTAAAGGCGGTACCGTCCGCAGCACTTGGAAAATCGGGTCTACAGCGTTATATACTAATGGATTAGCACCGACAAGGATACCTAAGACAATTCCGACTGTGGCTGACAAAGAAAAACCAAACCCAACCCTTATTAAACTGCTGAGGATCTGCCAACCTAATCCTTTATCACTTTCACCATTATCAAAAAAAGGTTGAGTGATAAAAGGGTCCCAAGTTTCAGAGAAAGTTTCTATGGGACCGGGCAAGTTAGAATTAGGAGCGGAACAAAGCAACTGCCAAATTACTAGAAATATACCAAGTGCGACGAGTGGGGGGACAATTTTTTGAGATATAAATTTAGTGAGATCGCTCTGAGCTTTTTTTCTAGTACGACTTCCAAGGGTTGCAGTCATGATTTATCCTCTCCAATTATGATTTATTTAAAAAATGGATGTTGAAGGAATTCGCACAATTTATGGGGGATTTAAACCCGTTTGGAAAGAAGAAAGAAGTCTTCTTCCTTCTTCCTTCTTCCTTTGTTCAAGTTAAGCTTTCTTGATTTTTAGACTCTTCAAATATTCTTCTGGTTTTTCTGCATCGAACTTGACACCATCAAAGAATGTCTCGACTCCACGACTCGTACTCGTAGGAATTTGAGCAGCGGGAATATTCAAAGCTTGAGCAGCTTTTTTCCACAAATCCTCTTTATTCACCTGATCAACTATTTCCTTGACTTTAGTATCAGCCGGCAATTTGCCCCAACGGATATTTTCAGTCAAAAACCAAATGTCATGACTCTTATAGGGATAGGAAGCGTTATTTTGCCAGAATTTCATCTTGGCTTCAAAGTTCTCTTGTTTGCGTCCATCACCGTAGTCAATATTACCTTTAGCCCGTTCCACAATATCTTTTACAGGAACGTTAAAGTATTTGCGTGCGGCAATTATTTTGCACATTTCATCTTTATTTTCTGGCTTGTCGCACCACTGCTGGGCTTCTAAAACTCCCATCAATAAAGCTTGTGCAGCATTGGGATTTTTATCAACCCAATCTTTGCGCATTGTAAAGGCTTTTTCTGGATGGTCTTTCCAAAGTTCCCCTGTAACTAAAGCTGTATAACCCAATTTTTGGCTCACTAATTGGGCATTCCAGGGTTCACCCACGCAGAAAGCATCTACGGTACCAACTTTCATATTTGCCACCATTTGTGGTGGTGGGACTGGTTCCAAACCGACATCACTATCGGGGTCGATACCACCTGCTCCTAGCCAGTAGCGCATCCACAAATCATGGGTACCACCGGGGAAAGTGATCGCAGCTTTGATCAATTTCTTATCAGCTTTGGCTTTGTCCGCAGAAGCTTTTAGCGCTTTGCTATCTGTACCTAATTTAAATTCTTTGTAGTTATTGGAAACAGAAATTGCCTGACCGTTGAGGTTCAAACGTGCCAAAATGTACATTGGCACTTTGTCGCTGATGGTTAGCGAATACGGCATTGGGCTGAGGATGTGCGCTCCATCAATACCACCCCCTCCGGAACCTAATTTTAAGTTATCGCGAGTTACGGGCCATGATTTTTGCTTAACCACTTCGACATCGGTCATCCCGTACTTCGCGAAGAAGCCTTTCTCTTTAGCAATAATTATCGGAGCAGAATCAGTTAGGGGAATAAATCCCAATTTCACTTTAGTTGTTTCTACTTTGGGTGCATTCTGTGCTACTTGAGTGACATTAGCTGCGGGGCTAGCACCACTGGGAGTTGTGGAGGAGGAGTTTTCTCCACTTTGTCCACTTGAAGTGCAACCATGAACAACAATAGAACCAGCAGTCGCAACACCCGCAGTAATAATAAATTGTCTTCTGGAGAGATTTGTCATTTTTTGTTGGTTGATTGTTGATTACTGTCAATGACTAATGACTAATTGCCTTGATTTTGCTCCGAAGTTTTTGATAAGCAACTCTCGCAATACTGGCTCTAAGTCCTCGCAGGGGATACCTTTGGTCACACAAGTTCCTAGATGCGCATCTTTGCCCACTTTGCCACCCATGTAGATATCAACCCCTTCGACCATCTTGCCGTTTTTGCGAGTTTTGGTTCCCATCAAGCCGATATCTGCTACTTGGGGTTGTCCACAAGAGTTAGGGCAACCAGTCCAATGAATTCGCACTGTATGAGTAAGTAATAACTCTGCTTCCAACTCTTTAATTATTTGCAAAGCCCGGTTTTTGGTTTCAATTAAAGCAAAGTTGCAAAATTGCGCACCCGTACAAGAAACCAGCGATCGCATTAGCGACTCTGGTTTTATTGTAAACTTTTTTACCGAGTCTTCGGTGTAAAATGCAGCTAGATTTGAATCATCTATATTAGGTATAATCGCGTTCTGTTCAACAGTGAAGCGTATTTCGCTACTCCCGTAAACTTCAGCTAAACGTGCTAATTCAAACATTTCATCAGCATTTAGCCGACCAACCGGAATATGCAGCCCTACGTAGTTAAATCCCGCTTGCTTCTGTTTGTACACTCCAATGTGGTCGCGTTTTTCCCAGTCGATTTCATCTTTTGCGGCTGCGGTTAATAAAGACTTACCCAACTGCTTTTCGACTTGGGCACGAAATTTTTCTATACCCCATTCATCAATCAACCACATCAAACGAGATTTTTGCCGATTGGCACGTAAGCCGTTATCCCGATAAACTTCCAAAACAGCCCGACATACTGCTACCACATCATCCGGAGACACCCAAGCATTTAAAGGAATCGCAGGATCGCAGCGTTTAGCAGAGAAAAAGCCACCCACAACGACGTTGAAACCTAATATGAGTTCTGAGTTGTCCGACTCAGCACTACTCTTAAAGGCTGGGACGAAAGCTAAATCGTTAATTTCAGCGTGAACTGAATTGTCCCGTCCACCAGCGATCGCAATGTTAAACTTCCGTGGTAGATTGCTAAACTCTGGGTTACCTTCCCCCGATCCGGTAATCATGTCTTGAATTTCTTGCACCACTTGACGGGTGTCAAACAATTCATCCGCATCTAAACCCGCCACCGCGTCGCCTGTAATGTTGCGAACGTTGTCCATTCCTGACTGGACAGTGGTTAAACCAACAGCCTGAAATGTCTCAAAGATATCCGGTAAATCCTCAATCCGGATGCCCCGCAATTGAATATTCTGTCTGGTTGTAATATCGGCGCACCCGTCGTCACCATACCGCTGCACCACTGCAGCAAGGGCACGCATTTGATTAGATGTTAGAATACCGTTGGGTACCCGCATCCGCATCATAAACTTACCTGGAGTCACTGGGCGGAAGAATACGCCCCACCATTTAAGGCGATGGTCGCGATCGGTTTCGTCCATTGCTTCCCAACCTAGAAGAGCAAATTTGGCGATTTCCGCCTTTACCGCCAGTCCATCTTTTTCTGCCTTTAATTTCTCGAACTTGTTGAGGCTGTTGGTAGTAGTTGCGTCTGTCATGATGCTGACTCTTGTTGCTGTTTTGCTGAACTCGGTCGCCTCATAACTTGCGGTGTCTCTCTTGGTTACGAGGTATAGAATTTTAATAACGGTCGCTCGATGCTGGGCTGTAATGACAATTTATTGCTTAAAGAAATCTCTATTTGTCAAGTATGTTCGGATGCTGTTTTGTAACCTTTTTCATACCCTTAAGTTAAGCTTAGATAAACATTAAAATCGTATAAATTGTTACGGAATGTCAGTTAGATTGCAGAATCTGTATGCCTAATATGCATTACGTGCATACTATAAAATTAAATTGGAGTTGCAAAAGCCGATCTGCGGAACAATTACAATTAACTAAACTTGTAGAGCATTGAAAATGCGACAATCTGGTTAAATTGTCAATTATTCTCTGGATCTGCTATGAATCGTCGTGATTTCTTTGCATTTGTTGGTGTAGGTTTGATAGCCAGTTCTTTACCTGTGGCAGTTGTCGCTTGTTCAAGTGAGACTAAAGAATCGAAAACCTCAGGTTCACCAACAGCGGCATCTAAGGGTTGGCAAAAGATCGGGACAACAGCAGAATTGGATAAAAATGGTCAGTTATTGGTTGAACAATCGCCTGTTGGTGCTGTTTTGCTTGTGGGTACATCTAAAAGCAAGAATGTAATTGCTGTTAATCCTACTTGTACTCACAAAGGTTGCATAGTGACATGGCAGGCAAAAAATAACAATTTTGCGTGTCCCTGTCATGGTTCTGACTTTGGTTCTGATGGCAAGATTCTCAAAGGCCCAGCCGACAAGCCATTGAAAACATACCAAGCAAAGATTGAAGGAAATGCAATTCTAGTGCAATAAAATTGGTTGACTGTTGACTATTAACAATCAACAGTCAACAGTTAACATTGAAGAAGGAAGAAGTTTTGAGATGGGGATTAAGACCCCAACTCAAAACTGGCTCCTTGTAGAGGTCGGGGTATTAAACCCCCACAAAGAAGCGGATAGATCAACAACTAAGTAATTGTGAATAATATCAACCTTTATAGGCTACAGGCACAAGCAGCATATGAAGCTGCTGATATGTCATTGTTGATTCAGTGTTTGCAACAATTAATTCTAGAAGAAAATTTCAAAGATCCAGAGATAGTTAAAAATCAAGAATATTTCTTAGAATTAGCACTTTTTGTGTTAACGATTGGAGATTTTCAGCAACGTTGGGATATAGCCAAGGTGTTTAACCGTTTGGGAGCGATCGCTATTTCTCCACTGATTGAAATATTAGAGGATGAAGAGGCTGAGGAGGAATTGCGCTTTTTTGCGGTACGGATTTTGGGGGATTTGAAAGACGAGAGCGCAATCGAGCCTTTGGTTCGATTACTCAAAACGTCTGATTCGGAAGAACTCCGGGAAATAATCGGCACTGTATTAGGACAAATTGGGACTACAGCCATTGCCAGTCTCACTTCATTACTGGCTACTGAAAATACAAGATTATTGGCAGTGCGATCGCTTTCCTATATCCGCTGTCAAGAAATCATCACACCATTGTTAAGTGTAGTACAAGATTTAGATGTAGGAGTCCGTGGTGCAGCAATTGAAGCCCTGAGCAATTTTCATGACGAACGCATCGCACCCGTATTGTTGAATGCTCTGGATGATGTGGCAGCTACAGTGAGAAGATATGCTGTGCAAGGTTTGGGTTTACGGTCTAATTTACGCGACAAATTAGATTTGACAAACAGACTGCAACCCAGACTTTATGATTTTAATTTAGATGTTTGTTGTGCGGCAGCAGGGGCAATTTCCCGGATGGGTGATGATGCTGCGGCACGGCACTTATTTCAGGTGCTAATTTCACCTCACACACCGATGAAGCTACAAATTGAAGTTATTCGTGCCTTGAGTTGGCTGGGGACGCTTTCAAGTTTGACATATCTCAGACAAGCACTCGATCAACTCTCAACACCAACGCTGTGGCAGGAA
Source organism: Cyanomargarita calcarea GSE-NOS-MK-12-04C (assembly GCA_019359595.1). Lineage (GTDB taxonomy): Bacteria > Cyanobacteriota > Cyanobacteriia > Cyanobacteriales > Nostocaceae > Cyanomargarita > Cyanomargarita calcarea. The sequence goes on along the minus strand of JAHHGZ010000008.1, from coordinate 60,097 downwards.
ATTGTTACAGTTCTGGGACGAGTTCAACAACCTAACTTAAAATCTGCTGCTGGAGAAATTTTACTGGATATCTTGAAAATTAAGCATCCAGCAGTAGAGATTGCCAGTGTCAAAAGTGCGATCGCTCTTTCTTTGGGGCAATTAGGTACTACCCAAGCAATCGAACCCTTAACGGCACTGCTGGCTGATACCGATGCACCCGTTAGACTGCACGCGATCGCTGCTCTGAAAAATCTCGCTCAATGAAATCGTAGTGTTTTTAAACTTCTAGAACACTGATACAGGTTACAATAAAGTATAAAAATTGCTAAAAAATACTAGTAAAAATAGCTTGTTATCAAGATGCAAAAATTATTAGGTTTAACCCAATTTTAAGTTTGTTTTCGTTTAGCAAGTGTGTACAGGACGAAAAATGCACATCCTTAGTATTGATTTCTTCACCCCCTTCTTTAGCAAGCATTTGTATAGTTTGATAGTGCCAAAGTGATAAAACTTCCTTCACAAGGCTACTTTTAAGGTTTTATCCCTATCAACAGTATTAGTTATAGGTAACTTTCCAATGAAGCAGGTTTCTGCAATTTTACTGAGTTTTCTGTTGATGGCTTCTTCTGTACCTCGACCTCCTCAACTCTTAGAAGTGTTTCCTGCGGAGAATTCAGTACAGACCTCCGTGCAGTTTGTTGGTGCTGCATTAAATTTTCGTTTGGGAGAAGAGGCTGAACGTGGCTCGGTGCAACTATTTTTTGATGGAATAGATGTCACGAAACAAGCTCGGATTGGTGGCACCCGTGACTGGCCTCAGAGCTATTACAAAATTTCTTACACTCCAAATTCTTGGAAGCTAGGCATCCATTGTGCTGAAATTCGGTTTCGGACTATAGATGGCACAACGAAATCTTATAGCTGGTCATTTTCTATCAAATCTCCTTAAGGCACTTGCCAAGAAAAAAGCGCCTACGTAAAAAATGAAGGATGAATTCGCGGAAAATTCCATCCTCAAAATTTTCTGTGTTACTAATAATTTGGTATTATTCTAGATAAATTTAACCAGTTTTTAAAACAAATTTAAAGTTGTGTAAAAATAAATACCTGTAACAAAGAGTACTAAAACAACGTTGTAAATACGCTAAGTTAATGAAAGTCATAAATGTAATCCGGGCTACATAAAAAATGCGACTAGAGCAGTTGCAAGCCTTTTTAGCGATCGCCCAAACTGGCAGCTTTCAACAAGCGGCGAGAAAGTGTGGTGTCACCCAATCGACAATTAGTCGCCAAATCCAGGCGCTAGAGGCCGATGTGGGATTAGAGTTGTTTCACAGAACAGGTCAGGCAAAGCTGACATTAGCGGGCGATCGCTTGCTACCTCGGGCACGAAAAATTTGCCAAGAGTGGCAATTTGCGACAGAGGAATTGACAGATTTACGGGAAGGAAAACAGCCGGAACTTTGTATCGCAGCGATTCACTCATTGTGTGCCTATTATTTGCCACCTGTGTTGCAAAAGTTTTGTCATGATTATCCGGATGTGCAATTGCGGGTGACATCCTTAGGTAGCGATCGCGCTCTGAAAGTCCTGAAAGATGGGCTAGTGGATTTGGCAATTGTGATGAATAATCGCTTTTTAACTACTGCCAAAGAAATGGTGGTGGAAGTGCTATATGATGAACCGATAGAAGTTTTGACAGCAGCCAACCACCCGCTGGCACAGTATGAACGCATCCCTTGGTCCGAGCTAATTCGTTATCCACAAGTCGTCTTTAAAGATGGTTATGGGATGCAGCGTCTGATCCAAGATAAATTTGACCGAATGGAAGCTACACTGCAAGCAGCTTTAGAGGTAAATACTCTAGATGCATTCCGAGGAGTAGTGCGTCAAGGGAAATTAATCGCTCTGTTGCCTCACTCAGCATTAATCGAAGCACTGCAAGATCCGACTCTTGCTGTCCGTCCTCTGACTAGCAACAGTAATGGTTCTGCACCTGACGTTTCTAGTTTGACACGCCGGGTGGTGATGGTAACTACTAACGATCGCCTCCAGATTCCTCCGATCAAGCATTTTTGGCAATTGGTGCGGGAAAATATACCACCACAATTTGACTCTGTGCAGCGGTCGGCTTCTTAATTTGTTATTGGTTAATAGTTGTTTGTTATTGGTTATTGGTTATTGGTTATTGGTTATTGGTTCGTAGAAAACTAACAACTAACAACTAACAATTAACAACTAACAACCAACAACTAACAACTAACAAACAACAACTAACACACAGATGAGTAAAGAATTTAGAAAATTGCTGCAGAAGGTAGGTAGTGGGAACCATACAGGAGAGAATTTAACCCGCCATGAAGCAGCGACAGCAACAAAGATGATGCTGTTGGGTGAAGCGACTCCAGCCCAAATTGGGGCATTTTTGATTGCTCACCGCATCAAGCGTCCCACGGGAGAAGAGTTATCAGGGATGTTGGATGCCTACGCAGAATTAGGACCGGAGTTACAACCAATCTCTTCCAGCCGACCAGTTATCGTTTTAGGTATTCCTTATGATGGTAGAACCCGGACTGCACCCATTAGCCCAGTGACGGCTCTATTACTTGCTTCCTGTGGGCAACCATTGGTGATGCATGGAGGCGATCGCCTACCAACCAAATACGGGCTTCCTTTAGTAGAGATTTGGCAGGGTTTAGGTGTTGATTGGACGCAGTTATCATTAGAAAAAACCCAGTCTGTCTTTGAAAAAACAGGAATTGGCTTTGTTTACCAGCCTCGGCATTTTCCCTTAACTAACAGTATTTGGGAATACCGTGACCAACTGGGAAAACGTCCACCCTTCGCCACAATGGAGTTGATTTGGTGCCCTTATTCCGGGGATGTTCACGTAATTTCGGGTTTTGTTCATCCACCGACAGAAATGATGTTCCAAGAAGCTCATTCCTTAAGGGGAGTGACTAAATTTACAACGGTCAAAGGATTGGAAGGGAGTTGCGACTTACCACGCGATCGCACGGCTATCATCGGTTTGGGACTACCTTCCAAGCCTATGGAACGCTTGCTACTTGTCCCACGTGAATATGGCTTTACCAGTAATAACGTAGGATTAGGCACCAAAGAAGAATTACTTACTGGTATCCAAAGCTTATTGGGTGGTGAACCCTCAGAACTGATGCAAACAGCCTTATGGAATGGCGGATTTTACTTGTTTTGTAGCGGGATTTGTTCGGATATGCAAGAAGCTATTACCAAGGCACAAGAACTATTAACTAGTGGTGCAGTTGCGAAAAAACTCGAAGAAATATGTCAAGTTGTTATTAGTTAGTTGTTAGTTGATAGTTGATAGTTGTTGGTTGTTAGTTGTTAGTTGTTGGTTGTTAGTTGTTAGTTGTCTACGAACCAATAACCAATAACCAATAACAACTAACCAATAACCAATAACCAATAACAACTAACCAATAACCACTAACAACTAACCACTAACTAACAGATATAACCAAACCTTCACGGGCTAGTAATGCTTTTGCAAAGGCTGATTGAATATCAGTTTGAACTTTGTCAAGAAAATCATCGTCGTCGTCTGGATGGTGCTGAGAGATTAATAGCCGTTTCACTGTAGCCAAATTAGCCAAATCCACAGCAGTCTGCCAGTGTAAGTCAGAATTGAGATCGCTGTGCGCTGTTGGCGGAGTATAGGTAGCATTCGCAATCAGCAAATCTACACCCCTGATTAGCTGTGCAATTTTTTCTAGCTCCGATTCATCAGTACTTTTATACAAATCGGTTACATAAGCAACGCTATATTCTTGCCAAGTGATGCGATAGCCGATTGACTTTTGAATTTGATTGATTGGTAGTGTTGTCACTGTGACATCATCTAGGGTCACAACTTTACCCGGAGTCAGATTGTAAAATTGCAATTCTGACTGCATTGCCTGTAATGGGTAAGGAAAATGCGGTTGCAGCATCTGATCGCACAGAGATTGTTTGATAGAAGCTCCATTTGAAGCTGCTGTCCCGTAAATATGGAAGGAATTTTCTTGACTAAAAGCAGGGGCAAAAAAAGGAAACCCTTGGATGCGATTTGATTGGGAGTTAGTAAAAAATAAATGGGCAACTAAAGGCTGTTGCAGTTCTTCCAAACTTTTTCCCAGTATCCTTAAGCCCGTACCTCCATCAAAAATTAACCGTTTTCCAGCAACTTGCATAATCACACAAGCAGTATTAGCACCATAGCGACTGGTATTACTGCTAGGTGTGGGAATTAAACCCCGAACACCCCAGAATTGAACGATAAATTCTGACCCAAGGCTGTGAGAGGTACTATTTTGCTCTTGGGTTAAGTTGTTTAGGGAACGCGACAGCTCAATATTTGACATTTTTCTTTAAATTAGACCTTATCGAGCAGGTCATCGTAGCGCCGCACTTCTAATGGTCGGTTTTTTTCGTCCACAATGACAACCGTAGGAGAGTAGTTTTTTAACTCTTCTTTTGTGAACTGCCCGTAAGTCATTATAATCAAGCGATCGCCTGGAATGCCTAGACGTGCCGCAGCCCCATTTAGCACAATCGCTCCAGAATTAGCTTCTGCTGGAATCGCATAAGTAATAAATCTCTGTCCATTGGCATTATTCACTACCTGTACTTGCTCGTAGGGTAGAATACCTGCTTTATCTAATAAGGTTTTATCGATACTGATACTACCGACGTAGTTTATATTTGCCCCCATAAGGGTACAGTTGTGAATTTTTGCCAAAAGGAGCGTGCGCTGCATTACGTTTAGTATTTTGTGGCAAAGGAATTTAAGAGTTATTAGTCATCAATTATAAGTTATGAATTTTATCAATGAAGGAAGAAGTTTGTTCGCGTAGCGTGCCCTTTTAGGGCAAGGAAGAAGTTTTCAATATACAAAATTCTTCCTTGTAGGGGGTTAATACCCCGACTTTGAAGCAGGGCTCCAATCCCCATATATACATTTCTTCCTTCTTCCTTCTTCAACCCAGAGGTGAAACACCACACATACTTGATGGTCGAGTACTCCGTCTGGGGATAAGCGAGTTTGTGGCGGGTTTGAAATTAACACCATCCACTGCTTTTCGCTATTCACTGATTTAAAAAGTGTCCGAGTTTGGAGTACAAGCCATGATTCGTAGAAAGGAAATCAAGAAACAAAAGTTTTTTATGCTTCATGTTCCTTAACATTTGCTGTTGTTAATGTCTTAAGTGGTTTCAGAATCAGAATCGCGACCTTTTTCACTACCAGCTTTAATGCATTTTTCGACTAAGGGCATTACCTTGTCAACATCTTGCCAGCCGTGAATTTCCGTTACTTTCTTCTCCAAATTTTTATAAGTCTTAAAAAATTCTTCGATTTCGAGCAATCGGTGCGGTGCTATGTCTTTAAGAGATTTAACGTGAGCGTAGCGGGGATCTCTGTCAGGAACGCAAAGAATTTTTTCATCGCGATCGCCACCGTCAATCATCTCTAACATTCCAATTGGTCTGGCGGCAATGACACACCCTGGAAAAGTTGGTTCATCCACTATTACCATACCATCCAATGGGTCACCATCATCAGCCAAGGTATTGGGGACAAAGCCGTAGTCATATGGATATTTTACCGAAGAATAAAGTACCCGATCTAAGGCAAAAGCTTGCAAATCCTTGTCGTATTCGTATTTATTTTTACTCCCGCCTGTTATTTCAATCAGAACGTTAATCAAGCCTGGTTTAGGTTGGGCAGGAATAAGGGATAGATCCACAACAAAACTCCTAATCTCAATTTATATCCTGGGCGCATTCAATTTGCCTCCCCGTGTAAAATTTTAGGCTAATTTGGGCTTCTTCCCAAACAGACTTGAAAATAAAGTAAGAGTCAATACAGTTCGGTTTTGTATGGAAAAGTAAAAATGATCTTTTTTTGTCGTATTTTTCGCAACTTACAAAATTTCAAGGATGTGTTTTATACGCAAGGTGCAAGATATGAGCCTCTAACTAGCGGATAAATCTAGGAAGGGATGTAACAGATAATGGCCAAAAGCTTCCAAAAACCCGATTTTCTTAAGAAACCGGGTTTATTTCAACTATCTAAAATCCAATACCAAAGAATCTGAGAATACTCAAAATAGTACCGAAAGGTCCGGCAATCGTATTTACAGGGTCAGCAATTGTGGCAATATTTGAACGCCCAACTACTACAACATCATTGTTGCGCAGAATAGGATTAGTATCCTCGTTAAGTCCTGCAGCAAGGTCTACTTTTACTTGACGTTTGGTCACAGAACCATTGGGGTTGAGGCGAATTAGATCTACAGCCTTGCTGCTTGCTCTGGAATCATTAAATCCACCGGCAGCTAACAGGGCCTGATTTAACGAACTATTAGACTTAATATCTACAGGTCCGGGTCTTTTCACTTCACCAACTACACCAACTTGAATTGTCGCTGGAGACAATGTGGTATTAGCTAATTGAATCGCTTCTGCTGCGTTGGTTTCAGTCGCAGTAGGAAAAAAGATCGTATCTCCGTCTTGGACAATTATATCTTGATTGATATCACCGCTAGTAATTAGTTTCCCTAGGTCTGCACTAATCAACTGTTCCGTACCGGTTCTTGTGGGTCGGCGGATAACGACTTCGCGGATATTTGCTTGGGGTGTAATTCCTCCTGCAAGTTGAAGTGCCCGACTTAAAGTTGGCAAACCAGTGATTGTTTGCTGACCATTTTGTTGACCTCCACTCTCACCCTGAGTGACAAGATAGGAACCTGGACGGTTAACTTCACCAATTATCGCCACTGTGCGGGGTCTGGTAGGGTCAGCGGCAAAGCTATTGGCACTTAGATTCCGCGCTTGTGCCAAGTTCAACTTAGCTGCAGTTGGGACGACAATTGTGTCTCCATCCCGTAAGGTAATATCTTGGGGTAACCGACCCGTACGTGTGAGTTCTTGCAAATCGATGCTGACACTCTGTTCTGGTCCACGTCCTAACTTGCGACGCAGCAACACTTGAGTGATATCCGCGCTTTGGGTAACACCCTGAGCTATGGTCAGGGCTGATATTACAGTTGGGTATTGCACACCAGGATTGTTCCCCGCACCGCCTTGTAAACTCAGGCTATAAGCCCCCGGACGGGTGACTTCTCCAGCAACGAAAACATTAATCGGACGAGGGGATAAAAGATTGACTGAAATTAGGGGACGTTTCAAGAACTTTTCAAAGCGTCTGGAAATTTCGTCTGCTGCCTCTTCTGTTGTTAGTCCCAAAACTGATACGCTGCCAATCAAAGGCAGGTTAATCGCTCCTCCAGGAGGAACTTGGTAATCACCTGTATATTCGGGAACTTCAAATACGTTTACTTTGATCAGGTCACCGCCCCCTAATGTGTAATTTGTATCTACTCTGTTTCCTGACGCACCCACTTGTGGAACTGCCCGTCGGGGGGAACTGACTGGGGTTCTGCTTCGAGATGGGGCTGCGCGTCTTTGGGCAAAGCTGGCGGCCGGAAAACCAATGTTAACAGTCATTAATAAGGCTACACCCATAAATGGATGTCCAAGGAATTTAAACAAGCCCGTATTAAGCATATTTACCTGACACCACGATACCTAAAGTGCTGTATGAACATTGTAATCTTGACTTTACTTAAGTATTCAAGTTCCCTGACATTCTTATTTTCTTAAATTAACCAGATTTTCAGTAAAAAAATGATTTATTTAGTTTGAATTCTTGGTGAAGTTAATTAAAGTTAAACGGCATAACTGTGGCAATAATTACATTATGATTGTTTTTTTATACTCAAAGTATTAACTATCTTGACTCTTATTAAGCTATTGATGATTTTTTTGGATTTGTTGCATAAAAAATTCTTCTAGAGATGGACGAAGTAAGTTCATTGCCATAATTTGTCCCCCCATGAGGCGGAGACTGGCAATAAAATCACAGTAATCGCCTTCTAGTTGACCTTGCCAAGAACCATCAGCTTCATATTCTAAATTGGGCACCCATTTTTTAAGGATTTCCCAATCACCACCTTGACCTTTGACACGATATGTGTGTGCGGTTCCTAGAAGTTGATTCAGGGAACCAGAGCAAATTAATTCACCTTGAGCAAGGATAGCGATGCGATCGCATATCTGTTCAACTTCACTCAGAATATGACTGTTCAAAAATATTGTCTTGCCTTGTCTTTTCAGTCCCAGGATAATTTCCCGCATTTGGAAGCGTCCGACTGGATCTAGTCCCGACATCGGTTCATCCAGAAACACTAATTCTGGATCGTTAATTAATGCTTGTGCCATACCGACACGCTGTAACATTCCTTTAGAGTAGCGGCGCATCTGTTTTTTGCAGGCATCTTGATCAGATAAACCGACTAACTTTATGAGTTGGGGAATCCGCTGACGTTGAATGCTTCTGGGTATTTGGAATAATCCGGCAGCGAACTGCAAAAACTCCCAGCCTGTAAGATAGTCGTACAAATAAGGATTTTCTGGTAGATAGCCGATCCGCTGTTTCACACCACTTGAGCCTAGGGGTTTACCTAGCAATAAACCCCGCCCAGACGAGGGACGGATAATTCCTAATAAAAGTTTTAACAATGTAGTTTTACCAGCACCATTTAGACCTAGCAATCCAAAGGTTTCCCCCTGATAAACTTTCAGAGAACAGCTTTTGAGGGGTACGACTTTTTGATTCATCCAAAAACCAGTGCGATAGACTTTTCGCAACTCGGAAGTTAAGACTACTGGAGTACTTGTAGTATTCAATTGAGGTTCGGGTGCGTCTGCAACAGACTTGATCACGGTTTAAATTGTCTTTTTAGCTACATCAGACTACTATTTAATAACAAGTTACCCCGTTGCTTGACAAGGATATCAACTAAAAGAGGGGAAAACTTAAGAGTTAAGAGTTATGAATATTTAACCCCTAACTCCTAACTCCTAACTCCTAACTCCTAACTCCCATATTTAGAGTACACCTTTTGAACTAGGTATTAGACCAGCGCGTCTGGGGTCAATTTCTACTGCCATACGTGTTGCCCTGGCAAATGCCTTAAAGGTCGCTTCAATGATGTGGTGAGAATTGATACCATCTAGTTGGCGAATGTGCAGTGTCATTTGGCTGTGGTTGACTAGCGCAACAAAAAATTCGCGCACTAGCTGAGTGTCATAGGTTCCCACACGCCAAGATGGAATTTGCAAGCCGTAGCTGATATGTGGCCGACCGGAAAAGTCCAATGCGACTTGAATTAAGGCTTCATCTAGAGGAGCAAGGAAATTACCAAAGCGGACAATACCTTTGCGATCGCCTAATGCTTTGCCCAAGGCTTGACCTAGAGTAATACCCACATCTTCGTTGGTGTGATGGTCGTCGATTTCCAAATCTCCCTCTGCTTTGACATCCAAGTCAATCAGACCGTGAGAAGCAATTTGGTGCAGCATATGATCCAAAAATGGAATGCCGGTTTGGCTGGTGCAAAGCCCAGTACCATCCAGGTTGATTGTGACTTGCACATCTGTTTCGCCAGTCTTGCGGCTGACTGACGCAATCCGCTGGTTTGAAGCCGAATAAATAATTGGGGTTTGAGATTGGCTAGAGGTGATTTGCATAATTAATGGTTAGTGGTTAGTGGTTAGTGAGGTGTTTGACAACCAACAACTAACAACTAACAATTTTACATTCCCATAATTTCATATCCTGCATCTACATACAGTATTTGCCCGGTAATTCCGCTTGCTAAGTCGCTACATAAGAAAGCAGCGGCATTACCCACTTCCTGCTGGGTGACAGTGCGTCTGAGGGGTGCCACTTTTTCTACATGATGAATAGCATCTAAAATGCCGCCAACTGCACTGGAAGCTAAAGTCCGGATAGGTCCAGCAGAGATGGCATTAACGCGAATATTATTTGGGCCAAGTTCCGCAGCTAAGTAACGCACGCTCATTTCTAGCCCAGCTTTCGCGATTCCCATAACATTGTAATTGGGAATCGCCCGCACACCACCTAAATAGGTGAGGGTGACAATACTTCCAGATTCTGTCATCAAAGGTTTAGCCGCACCAGCAAGCTGCACCAAAGAATATGTACTTACTTCTAAAGCTAAATTAAACCCAGCACGTCCGGTTTGGCTAAAGTCTCCACTCAAATCATCTTTGTTGGCAAAGGCAAGGCAGTGAATTAGGATATCTAACTTGCCCCACTTTTCTTTGATTGTTGCAAAAGTAGATTGAATTTGCTCGTCATTTTGGACGTTACAAGGGACAAATAGGTCAGGGTTGAGGGGTTCTACCAGTTCTGCTACTTTTTTTTCCATTTTGCCCTTGGAATCGGGCAAGTAGGTAATACCCAGTTTAGCGCCAGCTTTGTGCAATTGTTGGGCTATACCCCAAGCGATAGAGCGGTTATTGGCAATGCCTGTAACTAAGGCATTTTTTCCCTTTAGATCCAGCATATAAATTCTTAATGTGAACTTGACAAAATTGAGCATACTAGAATCTGAGTCCTGTTTTGAGCAGGATTTGCAAATATGATTTCAAGGCAAGGCTGTTTGCCAGTAAAAAAATTCTGCGAATTCCTTAATATATTCTCAAGACATCTTGATTTTTTCTTAATAAAAGCTTTAAAAAGGGCTTTTGGAAGTGACTAAACATCAAAAATTAACACTTTGAAGTATGAAAAATTATGTATCATCATGAACAAATAGCTATTAATAGGTCATCATGTAGTGAAGTTAAGTATAGGAAAGTACAAAAAGGTTGACAATGTGCTATTGAATTTTCAGGTGTATTCTTAATGAATCTGTTTTAATGTTTCCGGCATTGGGGTAGGGGAAGGGAGAATGATCGTGACACAAGATAAGGCCCTCGCAAATGTTTTTCGTCAAATGGCAACTGGAGCGTTTCCTCCGGTTGTGGAAACGTTTGAACGTAATAAAACGATCTTTTTTCCCGGAGATCCTGCCGAACGAGTTTATTTTCTTCTCAAAGGTGCAGTTAAGCTGTCCAGGGTGTACGAGGCAGGAGAAGAAATAACGGTAGCATTGCTCCGGGAAAATAGCGTTTTTGGTGTTTTGTCCCTGCTAACGGGAAACAAGTCCGATCGGTTTTACCATGCTGTTGCTTTTACACCTGTGGAATTACTTTCAGCACCGATTGAACAGGTGGAACAAGCACTCAAGGAAAATCCGGAATTGTCAATGTTAATGCTGCGGGGTCTGTCTTCAAGGATTTTACAGACAGAGATGATGATTGAGACACTTGCTCACCGAGATATGGGTTCGAGGTTAGTGAGTTTTTTGTTAATCCTCTGCCGCGATTTTGGGGTTCCTTGTGCGGATGGAATCACTATTGATTTGAAACTATCTCATCAAGCGATCGCCGAGGCAATTGGTTCAACTCGCGTTACTGTCACTAGGTTGTTAGGCGATTTACGTGAAAAAAAGATGATTTCTATACACAAGAAAAAGATTACTGTACACAAGCCTGTCACTTTAAGTAGGCAATTCACTTAAATTCAGTTAACAGTTATCAGTTCTGACTGCGTTGCTCCCCGGATTTAAAACAGCAAACAATCCGCCACAACTTAGTCTGGTAAGGGATTATGACAAGCACTACTTCTTGTTTCTTATACCCATTAGTAGGCAACTGAAATTCAACTAATGGAACTGATAACTGTTAATGACAATTATTAGTTGGTTACATCCACCACAATACATGGAGTAGTTATCAGTAAACTGACCAATTTTTGTGATTTTTTTAAGGTGTGTATTGCATATTTTAAGAATTGTTCCCTATTCTGTAGGGAAATTTCTGACATTTAGTAATTTCAACACTTGCCTGATCTCGATTCCCCACAGACAATGACTGTTGTAGTAGGCTGTATCTGGAAGCATTTCGATTTGAAATAAGATGGACCCTGGGTACATCCTCATTGTGGCAATTTTAATTTTGGGAGGCTCTTTGGCAACCGTGGGCGATCGCATTGGCACACGGGTTGGCAAAGCTCGCCTCTCACTCTTTAAGCTGCGTCCCAAAAATACAGCAGTACTAGTGACAATTGTTACAGGGACATTGATTTCAGCATCGACCCTGGCAATTTTATTTGCTGCGGATGATGGGTTGCGCAAAGGGGTATTTGAACTAGATGAGATTCAAAAAGACCTCAGGCAGAAACGTGAGGAAGTACAAAGAACAACGGCTGAGTTGGATACTACCAGAAAAGAGAAAACAGAAGTACAGACTCAGCTAGACCAAGCAAGAGTTCAAGAAACACAGGCTCAGAGAAACTTGCAAGCGACGAATGAATCGTTGCGAAAAGCAATCGTAGCACAACAGTTAACTCAAACTCAGCTGAACCGCACAATCGGTCAACAAAAGCAAACCCAAAATCAACTGCAACGGACCCAAAGCCAATTGGGTAAAGTTGTAGCGCAATATGAACAAGCCATTGGTCAACTCAATAGCGTATATGATGAGAGAAAGCAATTACAGGCCCAAATAGAAGCTCGGAAAGTAGAACGCCAACGGCTGTTGAATGAAGCCAAGCAAGCACTAGCCGAACGCGATCGCGAACTTGACAAACGACAACAATCAATTGGAGAGCGCGATCGCAAAATTTCTCAACTAGATGGACTGATTCAAAAGCGCAATCTCGAAGTTACAGCAAAAGAACAAGTTATTGCTCAAAGGGAAACCCGGCTTAAAGAATTAGAAACACAACAGGACAATCTAGAGCAAGAAGTCGCAAGGCTGGAAAAATATTCCCAGTTATATCGTGACTTATATCGCGACCTGCGTTTGGGTAAACTTGCTTTAGTTCGCGGTCAAGTTCTATTTACTGGCGTAGTTCGTATAGAGAAAACGAGTTCTCCCCGTCAGTTGGTGATTGAATTGTTACAGGAAGCTAATCGCAATGCTGGCATTGAATTAGCTGAACCTGGGACACAAAATCCCGGTAAGGTGCAGATACTGCAGATTACTCAACAGCAAGTTGAGCAATTAGCGAAACAAATTAATGATGGTCGAGAATATGTAGTGCGGGTTTTTTCTGCGGGGAATTATGTCCGGGGAGAAAAGCGGATAGAATTTTTTGCTGATGCGGCCCGAAATCAAGTAGTGTTCTCCAAAGGTGAGGTATTAGCCGCAATTCCTGCCGATCCCAAAACTATGACATCCTATCAGTTGCGACAGCGGATAGAATCCCTAATTTCTGCTTCCCAATTTCGCGCTCGCAATGCGGGAATTTTAGAAAATATTCAAGTAGATGGTACTTTTCTTCGTTTTCTGGCACAGTTGAGGCAGTACGATCAACCTGTAGATATCAAAGCAATTGCGGTGGAGGATACTTATACTGCCGGACCATTAAAAGTAAGATTGGTGGCATTCCAAAACGGACAAGTTATTTTTAGTACTTAAAAAATTAATCATTTGTTTAGTAAAATTTAAGCTTATTTAATATGACTTTTCGTGATTTTTCGCCCACACAACCAGCAATTTTAGGCTTCGATCCAGGTAGAGATAAGTGTGGTGTCGCGGTCATTGGATTAGATAGGCAGCTACATTATCACGAAGTAGTACCAGCAACAGAGGCTCTACCAAAATTAGTCAAACTACTGCAAAAGTTCCCTATCTCCTTGCTGGTAATGGGTGACCAAACCACATCCAAACAGTGGAAAAAAAAACTTCAGGAGGAATTACCAGAACAAATTAATATTGTTTTGGTAGATGAACGTAATAGTACCTTAGAAGCACGCGATCGCTACTGGGAAATGTACCCACCTAAAGGACTGACAAGATTATTGCCACGGGGAATGCGGCAACCACCACGACCGATAGATGACATCGTTGCCATCCTCTTAATTGAGAGATACCTGGCTCGTTTAGCTTCTTGAGTCCTGAGTTAATTTATCCGGGAGTTGGGGATTTAATGCCCCGACCTAAGAACGGTCGCCCGTTTTGAGTTGGGGTTCTTTTTCCTTCTTCCTTCTTCCTTCATTAAATTATAGTTCAGCCCGAATTGTAAAGGCATAATCTCCTCCTGGTTCGAGCTGGTAATCTTTTTGCTCCAAAAAGCGTCCAAGAGGCTCTTTGATTAAAGCACGACCTTGGGATGGCTTGACGGACAAGTCACCTTGGCGAAAATGCCACTGGAACTGCCACTCAAAATCACCCGCTTTCACTTCACCTTCAAGTAAGCCATGTTGCCAGGATTGGCGGATAATCCTGACGTGGGCGGTGGTTTCTGGTAATTGCCTAGCGCTCACGATGCTTTATGTCAAGTTAATCAGCTATACCTTTACAATTATCAAACATACATCAACTACAGTAATCTAAGTAAATAAGCAATTATACTTAAACCATCTGAAGAAGGGTGTCTGGGCGACTATTGGCATAAGTGTATCTTATATTAAGATGAGATGTTGATAGTTACCTTTCGCATAGTCAAATATAGTCAAATCTGAACTGCTAAAGTAAAATTAGGATTATTCCGTTGTTGGATGATTGGGGTTTTCAGATGATTGGGACAGAGGAACTTGGTAAATTATTGGGTATTTCTCCCCGTCGAGTCAGAGCTTTACTTAAAGCTGGCAGAGTTGAGGGCGCTTTCAAAGTCGGTGGAACTTGGGTGATTCCTTTGGTTGATGGTGAGCCAGTCATCCAAACAAGCAAATATGGTCCAAAAGCCACTTGGGAAAAAAAACTGAAATCGCCATCCCCAACTTACATCCACGTCAACACTAAGTTATTTGGCAAGAAAGATAAGGATGGTGAGTATGTTCCTGTCATCACCGTCAAAAAAAGCAGCCAGAATATCTACAGTCGTCGGGTGGTGATTCCTGGACCTTGTACTGTGGTTTATGACTTTGAGAATGCCAAGTACGGTGCTAAAACCTGGATTGAAACCTTTGTAGAACCGATGACTGTGGGCGATCGCCTAACTTATGCAGAAATTCAAGCGATGATGGCTGCTTAAAGCAATAGAGTGGGAAACTGCGTATCTACATAGAAGAGTGCGATACGTTTCGTAACCGAAGGTATCGCGGAACTTATATCTTGTATATACGTACAAATCGGTGGTTAAAATTTTAATAGTAATTAATTTGACATTAAAAAAATTATCTAATAGTCCTCTACCCTACGGGAACGCCAAGGGCGAAAAGAGGACTTCAAGGACTGGCAGTGACTGCTAGCCGCTAGTTGAGTTGTTCGGCTCATCCGGTTCTTGATAAAAGCTGACGCGGACTTTAGATTTGCGATGAATCTAAAATCCAGTTAAAGAGCTAGCGATTTACTGCTGCTGCTTCTCGGGCTGTAGTTGCTTGATCTGGGTGAATACCCAAACGGGTGAGATTAATCCGACCTTTATTGTCAATTTCGCGCACTTTGACAACGACCTCATCACCAACAGCGACTTCATCTTCAACTTTGCCAACACGATAGTCAGCTAGCTGAGAAATGTGGATCATTCCTTCTTTACCTGGTAGAAATTCTACAAAGGCACCAATCGGTATAATCCTAGTGACGCGACCAACGTAGACATCACCTTCGTTGAGCTTGCGTGTCATACCTTGGATGATATTACGCGCTCTCTTCGCCTTACTTTCATCCACAGCAGAAATCGTCACAGTACCATCATCTTCTATATCGATTTTGGCACCTGTTTCTTCAGTGATGCCCTTGATTGTCTTGCCTCCAGGTCCGATAACCAGACCAATCATGTCTGAGTCAATCTTAATGGTCAGTAGACGTGGGGCATAAGGTGAAGTTTCAATCCGGGGTTTATCAATGGAGGCAAGCATTTTCTCCAAGATATGCAACCGCGCATCTTTGGCTTGATTCACGGCTTGGGCAATCACGTCCATAGACAGACCCGATATTTTCATATCCATCTGTAATGCTGTAATGCCAGTATCGGTACCCGCGACTTTAAAGTCCATGTCGCCCAAGAAATCTTCGATACCTTGAATATCGGTGAGAACGCGGATTTCATCACCTTCTTTAATCAAACCCATTGCGGCACCGCTGACGGGTTTAAGAATTGGTACACCTGCGTCCATAAGTGCGAGTGTGGAACCACAGACGGAACCCATAGAGGTGGAACCGTTGGAAGAAAGTACTTCTGATACTACCCGAATTACATAGGGAAAATCGGTTTTCGATGGTAGGACAGGTAACATCGCTCGCTCTGCTAGCGCTCCGTGACCAATTTCCCGACGTCCCGGCGCACGCATGGGTTTGGTTTCCCCAACGGAGAAGGGTGGGAAGTTGTAATGATGCAGATAACGCTTGTGTTGGTCTGCTTGCAGGTCATCATTCAGGTTTTGGGCATCACCTGGTGTACCCAAGGTGCAACAGCTTAACACCTGGGTGAGTCCCCGATTAAATAAACCGCTGCCGTGGACGCGCCGAGGCAAGATGCCAACATCACAAGAGACGGGGCGGACTTGATCGAGCTTGCGACCATCAACACGCACGTTATCTTCAACGATTTGACGGCGCATCAACTGTTTGGTTATGTCTTTGAAGGTGTTTTCGAGTGCTTTACCGTTGGCGGTAGCAGCGACTCGAATTGGATCTTCATCTGACATTTCGACGATCTTCGTTTTAATCGCGTCTTTCACCACATCTAAAGCTGCATCGCGGTCGGTTTTACCCAATTCAAATTGTGCCAGGATTTTTTTGATATCATCTCTGGCGCTAGAGCGGATAAAGTTTTCCAGCGTCGAGTCCATTTCTGGGGGTATTTCTTGGATGATTCGCAGTCCCAGTTCTTCAATCAACTCTTCTTGGGCTTTGATTAAATCCCTGACAGCTTCATAGCCAAAATCAATCGCTTCGATAATATCTCGTTCTGGCAATTGATTGGCTCCGGCCTCAACCATGATCACACCATGAGGGGAACCTGCGACGATTAAATCCAAGTCTCCGGCTTCAATTTCTGCGTAGGTAGGATTAATGATAAAATCATCCCCTACTAGACCAACGCGCACAGCCGCCATCGGACCGTTAAAAGGTATCTGAGCTAACAGAGTCGCAATGGAAGCACCAGTCACCGCTAGAACATCTGGCGGTACCAGTTCATCCATCGACATAGTCACTGCTACAACTTGCAGGTCATCCCGCAACCACGAGGGAAATAATGGACGCAACGGACGGTCAATTAGACGACTAGTGAGAATTGCCCTTTCAGGTGGACGACCTTCCCGGCGCATGATTCCTCCGGGAATCCTACCAGCTGCATACAATCTTTCTTCGTAATCTACGGTGAGGGGAAGGAAATCAATGCCTTCTCTGGCTTTCGATCGCGTAGCTGTCACCAAAACTGCCGTATCCCCAGACTGTATCAAAACAGACCCACCAGCCTGGGGAGCTAGTAAGCCAACCTTCAGTCGAATATCCCGTCCGTCAAAGGATATTGACTTCTCAAATTCTCCCATTCAGTTCTTTTTCCTTCTATGCTCGCTATTCTCTTTCTGTGGCAATCCTAACATTTATGTACTATTGCTGGTGATCCAATGAGTTAAGAGTTATTAGTCGTGAGGAGCAAAGGAGTGGAGTTAGGAGTTAAAAATTAATCACGGACGTGCTACCGGACAGGAATTTGGATGACAAACTCCGTCCCTTCTTTAGGTGTCGATAATGGTAGAGTCTAAGTTGAGGCAGAGAAAGCTTCTTACTCTAAAATACCCATTGCCTTTCACTATCTAACGGGCATAGCTCACAGACGCAGATAATCTTTTTAACTCAAGCGACCATCTCGATACGTTTCGGTACAGGAACTGCGATCGCTGTTTTTTGGACACTATCATGTTGTGTTGTCTCTCCCATAAACTGCCCAATTCTTTGACTGCGCTGCCCAGAGTGTACAATAAAACCAGCATTGCATGGGTATAGCGACCGAGAAAGTTTGGCTTGACAAAAAAGCTCCTAATAATTCTTTTGGCTTGTGTGCAGCGTTTGCATCAACTGCCCTGACTGCAAAGGCTTCTTGACTCATCCAGTAAGCTGCAATTCAAAATTGAGATAGGGGTTGCTTTTGAAGATATTTTTTACCTTCAAGAAACACAATATTAAATAATGCCCTTACCATCTCCTGCTCTTTTTGAATGGATATTATCTAATTCCACTTTTATGCCATTTTTTTAAATTTTATAAAGGAGTAATATCGAATCCGTTTACATCGGAATTATTTATTCTTTCTCTAAGTCCGCGTTCATCTGTGTACCCTGCAAGAAGCCGTACCGCGTCTATATCTGCGGTTAATTTATCATTCCGATGCTACCGGATTTGATATAATTCTATATTTAATAATAATTTTGATTGCGATTATTTTCTCTATCAATAGAAACTATTTTATTAATGTTATATCGGAAACTTAGGCAATAGAAAATCGGCGAATTTGAGACTTTACTTGTACTTTTAAAATTGAGTAATTACCAAATGGCAATATTACACGGTAGTTGGCTACTACAACATCAGGATGGTTGTTTATTTATTTGGGGAGAGACTTGGCGAACATCGCCACAAATAGATAATACTAAAAGTGCATTGACAAATATACAACCACATCCATTAGCGATAACCGCAGTTGAATTAAGCGAGTGGTTGCATTCTTTGCATATAACAATAGCGAATGCTGTTTCACAGTCTCAAGTTTCTGCAAGTGGGAAAACAAGGCGTAACGCTGGTGATTCTAGTCTGCCAACCCAATCCCAAACAATTGCTCTACCAACTTACATCTCAGAAAGCAGTAAGGATGGGGCAATTTTTTTATCACCCATATATTCTGTCACATTAGATTCGCCAAACCAACAAGAGCAATATTTGCAACCTTGGCAAGTGGAAGGTTTTTGTCTTAACCCTTGGCAAACTGTAAAATTTCTCACTTCTCTACCCCTGAGTGCAACAAATGGGGAAGATGCTTATTTAGGTGGAGATTTACGCTTTTGGTCGCAAATTGCTCGGTGGAGTTTAGATTTAATCTCGCGGTGTAAGTTTTTACCAACAATTGAACGGCAAGGAGATGGTGAAGCGATCGCAAAATGGCAAGCACTATTAGATAGTGCGGTGGATGGAACCCGCTTGGAAAAATTTAAAGAATTGATGCCTCTTGCTTGCAAAATGTATCAGGAGGGTCAGCCGTCAAACGACGAGCAATATGCAGCACTGAATTTACCTTCCATGCCTCAAAAATTGTTAGAGGGATTTCTCAACAGTACAATAGATGCCCAACTACGGGGGATGGTGAGTTCTCAATCCCTTGTAGAAACAAGGATTATGTCTACTCTACCGCCTGCGGTGCGGCAGTGGTTGCAAAGCTTAACGGCTGTTACCACCAATACAATCAGTGCAGAACCGCTTGGTTTGGAACGCTTAGAAGCGGCACTGAAAGCTTGGACTATGCCGCTACAGTATGAATTGGTGGGGAAGAGTCAGTATCGCTCCTGTTTTGAGTTGCGTTCCCCAGAGTCAGAGGAAACTGATTGGACTTTGGCTTATTTTCTGCAAGCGGCTGATGATAAAGAGTTTTTGGTGGATGCTGGAACGATTTGGAAGCATCCAGTCGAGAGATTAGTTTATCAAAATCGGACAATTGAACAACCGCAGGAAACATTTTTGCGAGGTTTGGGGCTAGCTTCCCGATTGTATCCAGTAATTACTGCCAGTTTGGAAAGCGAATCTCCTTCTGATTGCCACATCACCCCAGTCCAAGCATACGAGTTTATCAAGTCTGTCGCTTGGCGTTTTGAAGATAGCGGTTTGGGTGTGGTTTTACCTCCGAGTTTAGCCAATCGTGGAGATATTGCCAATCGTCTGGGTTTAAAAATCACGGCCCAAACACCAGACAAGAACCAGGGACGTTTGGGTTTGCAGAGTTTGCTAAATTTTGAGTGGCAATTAGCTATTGGGGGTCAGACTATTTCCCAAAAAGAATTTAACAGGCTCGTGGCTTTGAACAGTCCGTTGGTGGAAATTAATGGGGAATGGGTAGAATTGCGTGCCCAAGATATTAAGACAGCCCAAGCATTTTTTGCCTCTCGTAAGGAACAAATGGCGCTGTCTTTAGAAGATGCTTTACGTCTGAGTACTGGTGATACCCAAGTAATTGAAAAATTACCAGTAGTCAGCTTTGATGCCTCTGGAGCATTGCACGAATTAATTGGTGCTCTAACAAATAATCAGGCGATAGAGCCTTTACCCACACCTGCAAATTTCCAAGGACAGTTAAGACCGTATCAAGAACGTGGTGCTGCTTGGCTGGCATTTTTAGAACGTTGGGGCTTGGGTGCTTGTCTCGCAGATGATATGGGTCTCGGGAAATGTGTGAAAAGTGATACTCAGATATATGTAAATGGAGTATTAAATACAGCAGAAGAAATTTGGAAAACTCATGCTGGGGCAACAGTGTTTGATGGGGAGGGATATTGGGCAGAGCCGAGGACGGAATTGCTGGTAAATTCTATAGATGAGGAACAGGGTAAGATTGTACAGGCTCCTATCCGGCGGTTGTATCGGCAGCAAGTTTGCGAAAAATTACGAAAGGTGACTTTAGAGGATGGTAGAAGTGTCACTATTACTCGTCGCCATAAGTTGCTCACGAGTAGGGGTTGGACGAATCAATTGCAGGTAGGGGATTATGTTGGGGTTCCTGCAACAATGGGTTGTGACGGGCAATTTGAAGATAGGTGTGCTATGGGAGTTACGCAGAATTTGCCGGAAACTTTGATTTATGGAACCGCGAAGACGCGAAGTACGCAAAGGAGTAAGAGTTTCAGAGGGTTTTTGCGTAAGTCATATTTGAGCAGGGAATTAGCAATCGCGCAGACACGAACCAAGTCTGCGGGGGATTCACGCCAATTCTTACAAGAAGTATTTTACTGTAAAATCGACAGTATAGAGGATGTTGAGTATCGGGGATGGGTGTATGATTTGGAGGTTAGCAAATATCACAATTTTGTTGCTAATAATATTATCTGCCATAATACTGTCCAGTTTATTGCTTTTTTACTACATCTAAAGGAGGAAGAGGTATTAGAGCAACCGACGCTACTGGTTTGTCCAACTTCAGTATTAGGTAATTGGGAAAGAGAGGTGAAAAAATTCGCTCCTACCCTGAAGGTTTTACAATATCATGGGGACAAACGTCCTAAAGGGAAAGCGTTTGCGGAAACAGTGAAGAAATATGATTTAGCGATTACGAGCTATTCGCTGCTTCACCGTGATGTCAAATCATTACAGGGTGTTTCTTGGCAAGGGATTGTTTTAGATGAAGCTCAAAATATTAAAAATCCCGATGCCAAACAGTCTCAGGCTGTAAGACAATTAGAAGCGACATTTCGCATCGCATTGACAGGAACGCCGGTAGAAAATAGACTGCAAGAATTATGGTCTATTTTAGACTTTCTCAATCCGGGTTATTTGGGAAATAAGCAATTTTTTCAAAGAAGGTTTGCCATGCCAATTGAGAAGTATGGAGATAGTGCTTCCTTGAATCAATTGCGTTCCTTGGTTCAACCGTTTATTCTGCGTCGTTTGAAAAGCGATCGCGAGATAATTCAAGATTTGCCAGACAAGCAAGAAATGAACGTGTTTTGCGGTTTAACTCCCGACCAAGCAACACTTTATCAGAAAGTTGTGGAAGATTCTTTAGCTGAGATTGAAACAGCATCCGGGTTGCAAAGACGGGGGATGATTTTGGCTCTACTTGTAAAGCTCAAACAAGTCTGCAATCACCCAGCCCAATATCTCAAGAAAAACTCTCTAGAAGAATATCATTCTGGCAAACTCCAGCGTTTGGAGGAAATGTTAGAGGAGGTGATTTTAGAAGGCGATCGCTCTTTAATTTTTACCCAATTTGCGGAGTGGGGAAAGCTACTCAAACCCTATCTAGAAAATCAGTTTAAGCGAGAGATTTTCTTCTTATATGGTAGCAGCAGTAAAAAGCAACGGGAGGAAATGATAGACCGTTTTCAACACGATCCTCAAGGACCACCAATTATGATTCTGTCTCTAAAAGCCGGTGGTGTGGGATTGAATTTAACTCGGGCTAATCATGTTTTCCACTTTGATAGATGGTGGAACCCAGCAGTAGAAAACCAAGCCACAGATAGAGTCTTTCGTATTGGTCAAACCCGCAATGTGCAAGTGCATAAGTTTGTTTGCAATGGTACTTTAGAAGAGAAAATCCACGATATGATTGAAAGTAAAAAACAACTGGCTGAACAAGTTGTTGGTGGTGGTGAAGAATGGCTAACTGAACTTGATACAAACCAACTCAGAAATTTACTTTTACTTGACCGCAGTGCTGTTATTGAAGAAGATTAAGTTAGGAGTTAGGAGTTAGGAGTTAGGAGTTAGGAGTACGGCTGTTAAGGTGACTCAATAACTAGTGTAAAATACCTAATTTTTACTCTTACCTTCCCGGAGGGTAGTAATGAAGAACGCAAAGAAAAAACCATTTTACAGCCTACACCTTAACAGGGGTAGAGGTAGGAGTTAGGAGTTATAGCGTTTCCTAGTCTGGTGAGGTAAAAATTTATCTGCGTCCAGGGTGCGTCCATCCTATAACGAAGCGGCTAATTAAATATACTGCACTCAACGGAGAACTAACAATAGAAATATGACAAATTCAACAGAAACATTACAAGCAAGTCGTGAATGGTGGTCACAACGGTGGTTAGATTTACTAGATTCTTATCGGTTTAAAAAGCGTTTAGAACGTGCGAGAAATTATTCTCGTCAAGGTAATGTTCTCAGCATAGAATTTAAAGCTGAAAAAGTTTTAGCTAGAGTCCAAGGTAGCGAACCCGACCCTTATAAAGTTTCTCTTTCCCTAAACCCTTTTAGTGAAGAAGAATGGGGTTATGTGATTGAAACAATGTCCAAAAAAGCGATTTTTGCAGGGAAATTATTGGCTGGAGAAATGCCGCAAAATATTGAAGATGTATTCACTGCCAATGGTCTTTCGCTCTTTCCTTTCACGCTCTCAGATGTCGAAAGCAAATGCTCTTGTCCTGACAAAGTAAATCCTTGCAAACACGTCGGTGCAGTGTACTATCAGTTAGGCGATCGCTTTAGTGAAGACCCATTTGTATTATTTCAATTACGGGGTCGGGCTAAAAAACAAATTATCAGCGATTTACGCAAAGTCCGCAGTGCTAGCAATCAAGAAACCCCATCAATAGTCACTGAGACATCTGAGAACAACCAACCCACTATCAAACTAGACTCTTTTTGGCAATATAATGAGCCTTTGGAGTCTTCTCTAGTTGTAATTGCACCATCAAGTAGCGAGACAGTTTTAGATGCCTTAGGCCCAATTCCCCTAGGGAAAGAAGAGGATTCTGTACATTTGTCTCCTACAGATGTGACAATGAAATATCTGGATGCAGTTTATAAGGATGTTAGTCAAAAGGCTTTTTTAGCAGCGATGAATGTTTGAGGTTAAATTATGTCTTTCACATAAAGGTATAAATAACTATCTAACTTGACATGAAAATATGAATTCTCTAATAGTCCTCTTAAAGAGGACTTTAGCTATTAGACAGAGACTTCAAGTCTCTGACGGACGGCAATGCAGTCGGTATAATTGATAAATACTTGGTTGCTTTTTATTCTACAATATCGCTGGTGGATTCCGCTAAACATCCAGGGAGTGACTATTATGTAAATAATTAAAAGTGGCTTGTTTGTTAAGAATTATTTCCTAGACGGATTAAAACGAAGAAATGGTATAAAGGCAGAGTAATCTATTCGGGCGAAAATGGAACCTCAGACCAAAATTATTTCAGTAGAACTGACTGATGGTACAAGCGTCAGAGTAGAAGCTACACCCATAGGCGATCGCAAAGTAGGATTTCAAACTCGACCATTTAGCGAGGTTACCACCGCTATTGAATCCCTTTCTAAAGATATTGCCGAAACATTACAAAAAGTTAAGCCAGATAGGGCAAGTGTAAAGTTTGGTATAGAGATTGGCATGGAATCTGGAAAGTTAACGGCTTTGCTGGTAAAGGGTACTGCTACAGCTAATTTGGAGATTACATTGGAATGGGGTCCTTGATTCATGCTTGAGGTTTTATACCCGATTTGGCGTAGTGATAATTTGTATTTAAGGTAGGGGTTGTTAACTTAGTAAAAATATTAATAATTATATACAAGTATAAATTAAAATTCTCTATTAGCAACGGATGTTTGAAACCTTGGCAGAACGTTACATCAGCGACATCATTGGCTTTTGCCAAGGTCTTTCCACCTTCCCAGAACGCGGAACGAAACGTGATGATTTGCGACCGGATTTGCGGGTTATCGGGTATGCCAAACGTGCCACCATCGCCTTTTCCGTAAAAACCGACCAAGTGATAATCTACGGCGTTTTTTACGGGGGGCAGGATTACGATTCTCTCATGCAGGAGTAAAATCAAAAACCTCAACCTCCCCAAAATAAAAAAGCTCCTGCTTTTACACAGGAGCTTTTTATTTGATGAAACAAATCTTGCTAATTAGTCAAGATTCTTCATAAACATTACTGGCTCAGTTTCGCGGTCGATACCTTTCTCGAAACCACCAGCAGCAGCCCGAGCCCGTCCAGCGTGCCACAGGTGACCAATGAGGAAGAAGAAACCCAACACGAAGTGAGAACATGCCAACCACGCACGAGGAGATACGTAGTTAAAAGAGTTAATCTCTGTAGCCACACCACCCACGGAGTTCAAAGAACCCAGAGGAGCGTGTGTCATGTACTCAGCAGCACGACGTGCTTGCCAAGGTTGAATGTCGTTCTTGATTTTTTCCAAGTCAAGACCGTTGGGACCGCGTAGAGGCTCCAACCAAGGACCACGGAAATCCCAGAAGCGCATTGTTTCTCCACCAAAGATGATTTCACCTGTAGGAGAGCGCATCAGGTATTTACCTAGACCGGTAGGACCTTGTGCAGAACCGACGTTAGCACCCAAGCGTTGGTCACGAATCAAGAAGGTTAAAGCTTGTGCTTGAGATGCTTCAGGACCTGTAGGACCAAAGAATTCGCTGGGGTAAACGGTGTTGTTGTACCAAACCATCAGACAGGCAATGAAGCCCATCAAGGACAGTGCGCCTAAGCTGTAGGAAAGATAAGCCTCTCCAGACCAAATTAAAGCGCGACGTGCCCAACCAAAAGGCTTGGTGAAGATGTGCCAAATACCACCTGCGATACAGATGAAGGCAACCCAAATGTGACCGCCGATGACATCTTCCATGTTATCGACGCTGACAATCCAACCATCGCCACCGAAAGGAGATTTCAGGATGTAACCGAAGATGGTTGCTGGGTTCAATGTTGGGTTAGTAATGACGCGAACATCACCACCACCGGGTGCCCATGTGTCATACACGCCACCGAAGAACATTGCCTTCAAAACCAGCAGGAGCGCACCGCAACCCAAAATGATCAGGTGGAACCCGATGATGTTAGTCATCTTGTTCTTGTCTTTCCAGTCGTAACCGAAGAAAGAAGAATATTCTTCCAAGGTTTCTGGACCGCGAACGGCATGATAAATACCGCCAAAACCCAGTACGGCTGAAGAAATTAGGTGCAGTACACCAACTACAAAGTAAGGGAAGGTGTCGAAAACTTCACCACCAGCACCAACACCCCAACCCAAAGTTGCAAGGTGAGGTAGCAAGATTAAACCCTGCTCGTACATGGGCTTTTCAGGTACGAAGTGAGCGACTTCAAACAAAGTCATCGCTCCAGCCCAGAATACAATCAAACCAGCGTGAGCAACGTGAGCGCCCAGCAGCTTACCAGATAAGTTAATGAGACGGGCGTTACCGGACCACCAGGCGAAACCTGTTGATTCTTGGTCGCGTCCACCGCCCATGACGGAAGTTCTATTAGAGAGCGTTACCACGCGGTAGTACCTCTTCGGGGAATACAAATTGTTCGTGAGGCTGGTCTTGAGGTGCCATCCAAGCGCGGATACCCTCGTTCAACAAAACATTTTTGGTATAGAAAGTTTCAAATTCGGGGTCTTCTGCTGCCCGCAATTCTTGCGAGGTGAAGTCATAAGCCCGTAGGTTGAGTGCCAACCCGACTACGCCAACGGCGCTCATCCACAACCCTGTTACTGGTACAAACAACATGAAGAAGTGCAACCAGCGTTTGTTGGAGAAAGCAATACCGAAAATCTGCGACCAGAAACGGTTTGCAGTCACCATTGAGTAGGTTTCTTCAGATTGGGTGGGGTTGAACGCACGGAAGGTGTTGGAAGCATCACCGTCTTCAAACAGTGTGTTTTCCACAGTTGCACCGTGAATCGCACATAGCAAAGCTCCACCTAGTACACCTGCAACACCCATCATGTGGAAGGGGTTGAGTGTCCAGTTGTGGAAACCTTGGAAGAACAACAGGAAGCGGAAGATAGCAGCGACGCCAAAGCTCGGTGCAAAGAACCAGCTTGATTGTCCCAAGGGGTACATCAGAAATACGCTGACGAACACGGCAATGGGAGCAGAAAAGGCGATCGCATTGTAAGGACGAATCCCTACTAGACGAGCGATTTCAAATTGGCGGAGCATGAAGCCGATTAAAGCAAATGCTCCGTGTAAAGCGATAAACGCCCACAATCCACCCAATTGAAACCAACGAGTCAAGTCACCTTGAGCTTCAGGTCCCCACAATAACAACAGGGAATGTCCCATGCTGTCGGCGGGGGTCGAGACTGCTACTGTCAGGAAGTTGGCTCCTTCAAGATAGCTAGATGCTAAACCGTGAGTATACCAAGAGGTCACGAAGGTGGTGCCGGTCAACCAGCCGCCGATTGAAAGAAAGGCGCAGGGAAATAGTAAAATTCCCGACCAACCTACGAATACGAATCTATCGCGCTTCAACCAGTCGTCGAGAGCGTCAAACAGCCCTCTTTCGCTAGGGGCGCGTCCAACTGCGATGGTCATCGGACTAAAATCCTCTTTTTTTACTAAAATTGCAACGTTTTTTTTAGCAATGCCCCAGACGGATCTCCCGACTTGTGGCAACGGCCATGAGGAATTAACGTTTTTGACATTCTCAGGAAATTTTAACTTAACTGAGATTATGAGAATTCACCGCCTAATTGGTCGGCTTTTTCTTGTGGGTTTTGCCACAACCCTATCAACGCACTGGTATTGCAGTTTGCAAACCTTTACGATTCTTAACTTATCACATTACTCGGGCTTTGTCGCCAATTCACATCAGTGAACCAGGTATCAAACACGAACCTTTTAATTACTATAAATATCAGAAATTTAACAATTTGACACAACTTTTCTCAGAAATTTTACTTTCTGAAATGTCGATTCTTGCTAAACCTTAAATTTTGATTAAAAAAACCGACAAGAACAAAGAATGTGATATGTGCAAAGCCAGATAACTCGTCAAAAGTAAATCGACACAGAAAAACGAAAGTATTATGAATTTCTGTAAAGGTTTGTAGCTGCGCTAGCCTTTACAGAAGAGCGCAACTACCAACCTTGATTTATTTGTGTCGGCCGACTTATAGTAAAATTAGTAATTAAGTATCAAAACCAAGCAGTAAAAGACTTTCAGGGCTGAAAACCTGTACAATAGTAGCCCACCTGTAATAAGGCGATTTAAAAATCCAAAAATCTTAATGATGCTGAAAGTAAAGCACTTTGTACACAACGAGCAGATTAAAATCTTTCCGCTTTTCATTCAAGACTCCAACTCAAGACTTTCAGGGCAGTCAAATGACGGCAACAACAACCACAAACAAAAGCGATCGCCTGCTACATCAAAAGGTTCTTGGTTCTCGCCGATTTAGCAACTACTGGTGGGCAACTATCGTGACGATGGGAGCCACAGGTTTTTTGCTAGCCGGGATATCTAGCTACCTTGGAATTAATTTACTCATAGTTACCGATCCAACTCAACTAATATTTTTTCCCCAAGGGCTAGTTATGGGTTTATATGGGACAGCTGGCTTACTGCTGGCATTGTACCTGTGGCTGGTAATTCTATGGGATGTAGGCGGTGGCTACAACGAGTTCGATCGAGTATCAGACAAAATCAAAATCTTCCGTTGGGGATTTCCTGGGAAAAACCGCCGGATAGAAATCGATTGTCTCACTAAAGACATACAATGCGTGCGTATAGACATGAAAGAGGGTCTTAATCCCCGTCGTGCCCTTTACTTGCGGGCAAAAGGTCGTCGAGACATTCCGCTAACAAGAGTAGGTCAACCTCTGTCCTTAAAAGATTTAGAAGTTCAAGGAGCAGAATTAGCCCGCTTTTTGGAAGTACCTCTGGAAGGACTTTAAGAGATTTTGGATTTTGGGACTACCTTGGTTGAAGCATGAAATAGGACGGACTAGCTCTGTCTAGGTGAAAGCAGCAGTAAGATAGTCTGGTTGATTATCTAACATAACAATGCGGTTAAAAATTCCACATTTTTTATTTGCTTTTTTGATTGTCGGTGCCCTGATGCTGGGAGGATGTACAGGGGAGCAAACTGCTTCTAGTTCTGTTTCTCCAACCAGTAGCGCCACCGAAGCAGCAACAAAGACAACCACTGAGGCAACAACAGGAAGAACCCCTGTATCAGAAACTACTAATGAGAGTATTCCCGGAATGAAAGATTTACCAAGACTCGAAGGTAAGGCTACTGTGGTGATGACCGTCAAGGGTTCGCCAATCACAGTTGAAGTAGACGGTATCAATGCGCCAATTACCGCAGGCAACTTTGTAGATTTAGTCCAACGGGGTGTATATGATGGATTAGCTTTCCATCGAGTTATACGCGAACCACAACCGTTTGTAGCTCAAGGAGGCGACCCTCAGGGTAAAGACCCGAAATTTCCGGCAGATAGGTTGGGAACTGGTGGCTTTAAAGACCCAAAAACCGGAAATGAGCGTCAGATACCTTTAGAAATTAAAGCAAAAGGGGCTACTGAGCCTACTTACGGTAAGCCATTAGATGGCAATCAAACGCCGATATTGCAGCATAAACTCGGTGCGATCGCAATGGCGCGATCGCAAATGCCAGATTCTGCTTCTTCCCAGTTTTACTTTACCCTAGCAGATCAGGGTTTTCTTGATGGTAACTATGCCGTGTTTGGCAATGTCACTGAAGGCATGGACGTAGTTAATAAAATTAAGCAGGGCGATCGCATTGAGACGGTGAAAGTCACCGGAGGTGCTGAAAATCTCAAAAACGGCGGAAAGTAAGTAAAAAGTTAGGAGTTAGGAGTGATGAGTTATGAATTTTTAACTCCCAACTCCTAATTCTTAACTCCTAACTCCTAACTCTTAATTCCTAACTTGGTTGAAGTTGTTGTCACTGGTATTGGTTTAGTTTCAGCATTGGGGGAAAGCCTAGAGGATAGCTGGCAAGGTTTGATTGATGGAAAATGTGGGATTAAATTTCATCAACCTTTTCTGGAAATTCCACCGCTTCCTTTAGGTTTGATTGCTTATTCAACAGCACAGCTTCGAGTATTGAGAAGATTAGTTGTAGAATCTGCGTTGAAAGATGCTGCTTTGTTTCCACCTTTGCCAGATTGTGGAGTGGTGATTGGTTCTAGTCGCGCTCATCAGGCCGATTGGGAAATTTTGGCTTCCACCCCCAGTCACAGTGGGGTGAGGTTAGAGGATTGGTTGGATATTTTACCGCACATGAATGCGATCGCCACTGCCCGAGAAATTGGGGGAACGGGGATTGTCAAAGCACCAATGGCAGCTTGTGCGACTGGAATTTGGACTCTAGCTCAAGCAACTATGCTTATCCAATCTGGGCAATGTCAGCGGGTAATTGCTGGCGCTGTGGAAGCACCAATTACACCTTTAACGATAACTGGATTTGGGCAAATGGGGGCTTTAGCTGATACTGGCGCTTATCCTTTTGATGTGAACCGCGAAGGTTTGGTTTTAGGAGAAGGCGGGGCTGTATTTGTCCTGGAATCAAAGGAGTTGGCTGTTGGGCGAGGGGCAAAAATATATGGGGAAATCCTTGGTTTTGGCTTGACAACAGACGCATATCATGTAAATTCACCCGAGCCAGAAGGGAAGAGTGCGATCGCGGCTGTGAAGCAATGTTTGGAACGCAGTCAGATAAGAGCCAGCGATATTGATTATATTCACGCTCACGGTACTGGCACTGTCCTAAATGATAAATTTGAGAGCTTATTAATACAGAGATTATTTCCCCAAGGTGTGGCGGTGAGTTCGACAAAGGGAGCCACTGGTCATAGTTTAGGCGCCTCCGGGGCTTTGGGCGTAGCTTTTTGTCTGATGGCACTACAGCAACAAATTTTACCACCTTGTGTGGGGTTGAAGGAGCCGGAGTTTGATTTGGATTTGGTGATGGTAGCGCGTCGGGCTGAAGTTCGGCGGATGTTGTGTTTTAGTTTTGGTTTTGGGGGGCAGAATGCACTTGTGGCCTTGGGGAGTTTCTTTAACTATTCCTGAACTGGTAGAAGATTATTTATGAATTAACCGCCAAGACGCCATTGACGCAAAGCGGCTTGCGTTTCGGTAGTACGCCATAGGCGCTCTCGTCGCAAGCGTCCCGTCAGGGATACGCCTGGAGTTTCGGTAGAAATAAGAGTTTAAGAGAGTTTTTGCGTAAGTCCTGAACTATTCCCGAATCGGCAGAAGATTATTTATGAATTAATCGCTTCGGGAAAAGGATGGACGCAGATAGACGCAGATAAATTTGTACCTCAGTAGACTAAGAAACGCTATGGATGTTCGATTTGCCCACAACAGTTTCAGCATCTCCTGACAACGAAACCCAATGCCCCGTACTCCCAATCCCAAGAAATGGATATGATAGAAAAGTCATAATTCTTAAGAATTGTTTATCAATGCTGGTTTCCTCCTCTACCTTGTCCAAGGTCAAAGACTCAGTAAAGGAAAAAATCTTTTTCGGTAACGAACCGAGTACCGAGTTAATCGCCATTCTGACAGTCTACTTTGTCCAAGGAATTTTGGGGTTGGCGCGTTTGGCCGTCAGCTTTTTTCTCAAGGATGAACTGGGGCTAAGTCCGGCTCAGGTTTCGGCGCTAATGGGTGTTGTGGCCCTTCCTTGGATTATCAAGCCCGTGTTTGGCTTTGTCTCTGATGGCTTGCCTATATTTGGTTACAAGCGTCGCCCATACTTGGTTATATCTGGAATATTAGGGGCAATTTCCTGGGTAAGTCTGGCAACAATTGTTCACACAAGTTGGGCTGCTACACTGGCGATCGCTCTTGGCTCTTTGAGCGTTGCTGTCAGCGATGTGATTGTTGATTCCCTAGTTGTAGAACGTGCAAGGGGAGAATCTCAAGAGAAAGCAGGTTCACTACAATCTCTAACCTGGGGTGCTTCGGCGGTTGGAGGCTTAATTACTGCTTATTTTAGCGGTATGCTTTTACAACACTTCACCAACCGGACTGTATTTTGGATTACCGCTTCATTCCCCCTAATTGTTTCCGGGGTGGCTTGGTTGATTGCAGAATCGCCAGTGAGTAGAAATCAGAGTGAATCAAACTCACCCACAATTAAGCATCAATTGGGACAATTACGTCAAGCTGTAACTCAAAAAGCAATTTGGCTGCCAACAGCATTTCTCTTCATTTGGCTAGGGACTCCAACAGCTGACTCAGCCTTTTTCTTCTTCACAACTAACGAACTGCACTTTGAACCGGAATTTTTAGGACGGGTGCGTCTCGTAACCAGCATTGCTTCTTTAGTTGGAATCTGGATTTTCCAACGCTTCTTGAAGACTGTTCCCTTTCGGGTCATCTTTGGTTGGAGTACTGTTCTTTCAGCAGTCTTGGGAATGACGATGCTGCTGCTGGTGACTCATGCAAACCGAGCTTTAGGAATAGACGATCGCTGGTTTAGTTTGGGTGATAGTCTGATTCTCACTGTCATGGGGCAAATCGCTTATATGCCAGTCTTGGTACTAGCTGCAAGGCTCTGTCCTCCTGGTGTAGAAGCCACATTTTTTGCCCTGTTGATGTCCGTGTCTAATTTAGCAGGATTAGTTTCCTATGAATTGGGCGCGATCGTGATGCATTGGCTGGGAATCACGGAAAATAATTTTGAGTCACTTTGGCTACTGGTGGTAATTGCCAACCTCAGTACTCTTTTACCCCTGCCATTCCTTAACTGGTTACCTGCAGCAGATTCACAAAGTGTAACTGGAACATCTTCCTTGGCACCTGCGAAAGAAGTTGTGAAGCCGTTTATACCTGAGTTTCTCCCAGAATTAGCGATCGGACAGCCAGAATCGAAACCAGCAGAATAAGGAAGAAATAATCTCATTTCTAGTACTCGACCACATTAATTTTCAGGGGCGACATTAAAGCAAACCTTCTTTCGATTTCTTCCTTCGCGTCCTACCGAAACGGAAGACGCAAAGAGCGCGAAGAAAGAAGAAAAGAGAAAAGAGAAAAGAGAAACTGGAGTGTTGATTCACCTATTAAAGTTCCCTTGACAGTCTACTACTTCAAATTGAATTTTATTCTCCCCTTTGAATTGGGGGAGTAGGGGGCAAAGTCGCAGCGTCTCCAAGGAATTCTCTGACTTTTCACAACCAGTACGTGAGCCAACACAACCATATTAAAGTTACAAAAAAAGAAAGATGAAACTTGACAATCGCACATCTACCATTTCAGAAAAATCTTATAATCGCGATGATTGGCAAGGAGGATATGAATCTCTCAGCCAAGAATATGATTATTGGATTGATGATATCGAAGGGGAAATTCCAAAAGAATTAGAAGGTACGCTATTTAGAAATGGTCCGGGATTGCTCGATATCAATGGGCAACGGATTCATCACCCCTTTGATGGCGACGGGATGATTAGCCGGATAACATTTTTCAATGGTCGTGCCCATTTCCGCAACCGCTTTGTCCGCACTGATGCCTATGTGGAAGAACAAAAAGCCGGAAAAATCCTTTATCGTGGGGTGTTCGGTACCCAAAAAGCTGGTGGTTGGTTGGCGAATATCTTTGATTTCAAATTGAAAAATATTGCCAACACAAATGTTATTTACTGGGGTGGCAAACTTTTGGCACTGTGGGAAGCAGCAGAACCCCATCTTCTTGATGCTCAAACCTTAGAAACTTTAGGAAAAGAATATTTCAATGGTGTTTTGTCAGAGGGTGAAGCTTTTGGCGCTCATCCCCGCTTCGATGCCAGTTGCGCTCTAGATGGTGGCGCTCCCTGTATGGTAAACTTTTCCATCAAACCGGGACTTTCTACAACAATTACTATATTTGAGTTAAATCTAGCGGGTGAAGTCGTTAGAAAGCACGCTCACAGTGTTCCAGGTTTCTGTTTTATTCACGATTTTGCCATTACCCCGAATTACTGCATCCTCTTTCAAAATCCTGTCAAATTCAATCCCATTCCTTTCGCTTTAGGAATGCGTGCTGCGGGAGAATGTATTAAATTTCAACCTTCTATGCCGACTCGGGCGATCGTGATTCCTCGCAACCCCCAACAAAAGGAAGTACAAATTCTCGAAACTCAATCGGGTTTTGTCTTCCATCATGCCAATGCTTTTGAGCAAGGTGAGGAGATAATCATTGATTCAATTTGTTACGAATCTTTACCAGAAGTTGAACCAGAAAGCGATTTTCGGCAGGTTGATTTTGAAGCCCTCAAACCTGGGCAATTATGGCGGTTTTCTCTCAACCTCCAAGATAAGACTGTGCGACGGATATTGATTGAAGGAAGGTGTTGTGAGTTTCCCAGCATTCATCCAGATAAAGAGGGACGGCAATATCGTTATTTATACATGGGTGCGGCTCATGCAGAAACTGGCAATGCACCGTTGCAAGCATTTGTGAAAGTTGATTTAGAGACAGGAGAAAAACAATTGTGGAGTGCTGCACCGCAAGGTTTTGCCAGTGAACCCATTTTTGTTCCGCATCTCTCAAATTCGGGTGAAGATGATGGTTGGGTGCTAGCTTTGGTTTATGATGCTGCTCATCAACGCTCTGATGTGGTGATTTTAGATGCTCGTAATTTTAATCAGGGGCCTGTTGCACGGCTTCATCTCAAGCATCATATTCCCTACGGGTTGCATGGAAACTTTACCAATGAGGTGTTTATAAAGTAAATAGAACTCACACGAAAATTCTCTTAAACTCTTATTTCTTAGTGCAGAATTTCGCAAGTTCGTAGTGAATCCTCTCAAAAAACTCTGCGTACCTCTGCGCTTAAAAACGCTACGAATTTATGCAAAGCCATACTTAGCGTACTTGCCGTCTAGCAACAAAAATAAACACAGGTAGTAATTATCTGTGTTTATCTAAGTATATCTCTGGTTTCTTTATTCTATATCTTTCTGATGATAAAAAAATTCAAATAAATGTAACGAAATTTACAATTCTTATATTAATTTTGGAATACAGGCATAGGCTAGGCATATTATAATGTCAGGTTTCTTGTCAATACCGCGTTTGAGGGAGCATTTACTGATGTCAAATTCGCTACTACCTTTAGAGAGTCCTTCGCCGGCGCATATTTGCCCGTTTGACCAAGCTTGTAGCTACTTAGAAGCTGCTGCGAAAGAATTAAAATTAGATCCAGGGCTGTTGGCAATCCTTAGCAACCCCCGCAAGGTAATAACGGTTTCCATCCCTGTGAAACGGGATAATGGTGAAATTCAGGTTCTAGCGGGACACCGGGTACAGCATTCTGATATTTTGGGTCCCTACAAGGGAGGTACTCGTTATCATCCTGCTGTGACTTTGCGTGAGGTGTCAGCCCTGGCAATGCTAATGACTTGGAAATGTGCGTTGCTGGGTATTCCTTACGGTGGTGCTAAGGGTGGTATTGCTATAGACCCAAAATCCTACAGTGTGAACGAACTAGAAAGAATTACCCGTCGGTATACTAGTGAGTTGATTAAAGATATCGGTCCTAGTGTGGACATTCCTGCACCTGATATGGGAACTTCGGCACGGGAGATGGCTTGGATGATGGATACTTACTCTGTGAATGTCGGTCATGCTGTACCGGGTATTGTGACTGGGAAGCCCCTTTCTATCGGTGGTTCGCGGGGAAGGGAAATGGCTACGGGACGAGGTGTGATGATTATTGTCCGTGAAGCGTTGCACAGTCGCGGGAAATCTTTAGTAGGTGTGCGAGTCGCAATTCAAGGTTTCGGTAATGTCGGTGCTGCTGCTGCTTTGTTATTATATCAAGCAGGAGCTAAAGTAATCGCTGTTTCTACTGGTTCTGGTGGTATCTATGCGGAAGCTGGTATTGATATTCCGGCTTTGAAAGCTTATGCATTGCAGAATCGCAAAAGTATTGCTAATTTTCCTCAAGCTGTAGCTATTAGTAATGCTGAGTTATTAACTTTACCTTGTGATGTGTTGATTCCAGCAGCTTTGGAAAACCAAATTACTGAAAAAAATGTCGATTTGGTACAAGCCGAGATTGTCGCAGAAGCAGCGAATGGCCCGGTTACTTTGGTTGCAAACCAGTCTTTAGAAGCACGGGGTGTGACTGTGTTACCAGATATTTTGGCGAATGCCGGTGGTGTTGTGGTGAGTTATTTAGAGTGGGTGCAGGGTCTTTCTTATGTATTCTGGGATGAAGAGCGGGTCAATCGGGAAATGGAACAGTTGATGGTGCAAGCTTATCGTCAGGTGATGGAACAATCGAAGGTAAGGGGAATTTCTTCTAGATTAGCAGCTTATACTTTGGGTGTAGGTCGTGTTGGGCAAGCGTTGACGGATAGAGGACTTTATCCTTAGTAGCGAGTTGCAATTTATAAACATTCCGTTTCGGGTTTCCCACAGTTCAAAAATGGACAATAATTAAAATTAATCTGCCTTGATGAAGGTTGACACAATGACGTATATCTCCTCCAAAACGCTTACTTTTGAGGATTTTCTCTCTCAATACCGAGATAATCCCCGCTATGAACTGGTAGACGGAGAACTAATTGATATGGAACCTACTGGCCCCCACGAAACAGTGAGTGGCAAAGTTGCAACCCAAATTGGTATACATATTGTTGCAGAACAACTCCCCTGGTTTATCCCTCGCACTTGTTTAATTTCTCCCTTCGCAGATGCGGCTACAGCCCGTCGTCCTGATGTCGTGGTTCTTGACGAAACTGTTCTAGATCGCGAACCTCTTTGGGAACGAGAACCCGTAATTACATTGGGACGAACAATAAAATTAGTGGTTGAAGTTGTTAGTACCAATTGGGAAACTGATTATGCTCGCAAGGTTGAAGAATATGCGCTTTTAGGCATTCCTGAATTTTGGATTGTTGACTATCGAGGATTGGGCGGTGTAGCATTTATTGGTAAACCCAAACAACCAACCTTCACTGTCTGTCAACTAGTTGAAGACACTTATACTCAACAACAATACCGATTAAATCAATTAATTAACTCACCGCTTTTGCCCCGTCTTCAACTTCGCTTAGATGATATTTTGCCTCGTTAATTAGTAGAAGATTTGGGGCACGAACTGATAATTGCAACTACGAATGTTAGTCATTTGTCCCAGTTTGTAGATGCTCGTGAATGGCGTTTAATTTAGTAGTCTGTAGTATGGAGTCCGGCTGGACAAACTTTAGTAAGTAGTAATACGGTTGATAAAATTCAATTTTGGGATGTGAGGACGGGCGATCGTATTAGAATTTTGAAAAGCGATCGCATGGAGCGAAGGTATGAATATTGCGGCTGTGACTGAGTTAACAACAGAGCATAAATCAACACTTTTGGCGTTGAGGGCTACAGGAGATTAAAAAAATTGGCGTTGCTGTTAGCGCAGCTTGGCGTTAGCC
The DNA here is from genome assembly GCA_019359595.1 of Cyanomargarita calcarea GSE-NOS-MK-12-04C. Taxonomy (GTDB): domain Bacteria; phylum Cyanobacteriota; class Cyanobacteriia; order Cyanobacteriales; family Nostocaceae; genus Cyanomargarita; species Cyanomargarita calcarea. The sequence continues at coordinate 23,329 of JAHHGZ010000008.1, read as the reverse complement.
ATATCCGGGTATGAATTGCTAAATTTACCCTCACCCTAGCCCTCTCCCTTGGGGAGAGGGGACAAGAATTAAAAGCTCCCCTCTCCCTTGGGGAGAGGGGCTGTTCTTGTGAGGGTAATTCATACCTCAATTCAGGAACGCCAAAAAATTAATAGTCTTAAATACTATTACAAAACTTACCCGTTGCTCCCATCCAAATTTAAGGATGCTAATTGGGATTATCAGTGATGAGGTTTTCAGCTTGGGCAACTGCCAGCAAGCGCTGATCGGCAGTAAGAAATGTGTATGTCATCGTATTTGCCTGAGAGAATTGAGGCAAAATGCATAGTGCTGAAGCGAGTTGAACGGCATCATAAGCTCTCAGAGGATGACGACTGACGAGTTGTCCTGCCATTTGAGTAACTGCTGGCAGTAATTCAACTTTTTGATATTGAGCATCGAAGTGGTAACGAAATGCTTGCAAAATTTGGCTAGCCTGATTATCCGAAATGCTACCCTCTCGCTGGCGACGAGCCAATGCGCTGAGAATTTCAACCCAGGCAATTCGGGCAACTACCAGCAAGTTACCACTGGATTCAGCCGTTAAGGACTGAATCCAAGCGGTTCCTGTTTCTGAAACATAACGTTTAAGTAAAGCACTACTATCCAAAAAATAGGCTTCTACCACTCACCTCGGTCCTCAATGATTGTTTCTGAAAGTGGTTGACCAGTAACATGAATAGACTCTACCATTGCTGCCAAATCAGCGTCAGAAATCGGTTCTGCGTCAGAGGGAGTGGGAGATGTAAGTAAACCAGACTCATAGAGAGGCCCAAGCTCATGCTGGAGTCCAGTCATGGTTTGTTCAGGTAACACTTGCAGCCAAACAGTTTGGCTTTCAGACAAATGCACTGGAGCCAGGGGACGCAAAACTCCGTTTTCGTAAATTGCCGGAATTGCCTTAGCCATTGAAATTAATAAACTTTTAGTTCTAAAGCTATTTTATATTAAAAATACCATCCCATTTGGCGACGACAGCCTTCTTTACGCACAAAACGAGGCTTTTAGTATTAAGGGCTGTAGGGAGATTAAAAGGAACCAACCTTTAACAATAGGACTTACGCAAAAATTGCCAGAAACTTTGATTTAATTAACCGCCAAGTACGCCATAGGCGCTGAACGCCTTCCCGTTCACGAAGTGTGCCGTTCGCGAAGCGTGTCGCAGACAAGGCAAGGGTAGTGCGCCAAGGAGTAAGAGTTGAACAGAGCTTTTGCGTAAGTCCTAAACAATAGTGATTTGTGCATAAGTACATTTTAATTTCACCTATTAACTTAAATACAAGAGTTAGCTCGAATAAAATATGGTATTTACATATTTTATTCATTTTGTCAAACTTAAATTTTGGTTTCACAACTATCTCTTTTTATTTTCCTCTATTGAGATGCATCTACTCCGTTTTAGGTGACCTTGATGAAACAAAACAGACGAATTCGAGGTGTTGTCCTCACCCTCAAAGGCTGGGATAAACTTCAAACATCGATTACTCAAGCCGAGTTGACCGAAAATGCTCAAAACGGCTTTACTTTAGAAGAACTTAGCTCCCGCATGGCTTTATCGCTGCACACTATCTCCAGAATACAAGGACGCTTGGAACCTGTAGATAAAAGTTCGTTGCAATCTGCTTTCGCGGCCTTTGGGTTAGAGTTGTGCAATCATGACTATACTCGACCAAGCCCCCCTGACGATTTGGAAGTCCGACACGCTTGTCCAGAATATGACTGGACAGAAGCACCGGATGTATCTGTATTTTGTGGTCGCTCTCTGGAACTGGTGCAACTACGGCAATGGGTGCTAGAGGAACGATGCCGTCTAGTAGCATTGTTAGGAATTGGTGGCATTGGCAAAAGTACTTTAGCAGTCAACTTAGGGCTGCAAGTTCAAGCTGAATTTGAGGTAGTGGTGTGGCGAAGCCTGCAAAATGCCCCACCAGTAGAGGAAAATTTAACAAGCATACTACAATTTTTATTGTGGGCGCTGCGACTTGATATAGTGATACCTGAAAGCTTTGATGGAAAATTATCGAAGCTGATGGAATGTTTGCAATCAAACCGATGTTTGTTGATTTTAGACAACGTTGAAACAATTTTATCTAGTGGTGGGCAAGCAGGGCAATGTCGTCCCGGCTACGAGGGATATGGTCAATTACTCAAGCGTGTTGGAGAAGTACCCCATCAAAGTTGCGTTCTGCTGACTTCCAGAGAAAAACCAAAAGAAATTACTTTGTTAGAAGGAGAGAGAACAGGAGTAAAATCTCTGCCATTAAAGGGATTAAATCCTACCGAGGGACAAGAGTTATTTCTGCAAAAAGAGGAATTCACGGGTATGAAACTGGAACAAGGGGCACTAATTTTTGAAGACATCTGTGACTTGTTAGAATGCCAGTTCCAGCGTTTGTCGGTAGTAGAGGAGGAAGTAATGTATTGGCTGGCAATTAATCGAGAGCCAGTATCCTTTGCCGAGTTAGCTGAGGATATGGTGACATCTGCTTCCAAGCGTCTCGTACCTTCAGCGATTAAATCTTTATTACAACGGTCATTAATTGAAAAAAATGACGAGTATTTCTTCCTGCAACCAGTGGTGATGGAATATACTGCGCAGCGATTGGTAGAACAGGTTTTTCAAGAATTAGTAGGAGAAAAGTCTGTCCATTTACACTTGTTTCAAACCCATGCTTTGATTAAAGCAACAGCCAAAAACTATATCAGGGAGACACAAAAGCAATTAATTGTGCAACCCTTACTTGAGAAATTGTTGCTAGAGATAGGCAGTCAACAAAAACTCGTAGTTTTGTTACAGGATGTACTGTCGCAGCAAAAACATCAAGCTCCAATACTAGCAGGGTATGTGGGGGGCAATGTCCTGAATTTGTTAAAGCATTTGCAAGTAAATTTACAGGAGTATGACTTCTCAAATTTGACTATTAGGCAAGCTGACTTACAGCGTATAAATTCAGCTGGAGTTAATTTCCAAAATACTGCTTTTGATAAGTCTCTATTTGCTACAAGCTTGAAGAGTATTTTTTCACTTGCCTTAAGTCCAGATGGAAAACTGTTGGCTACGGGTGATCTTGATGGGCAAATGCTGTGGGATGTGGAAACAGGTGAGTGCATTAAAACCCTGAAAGTAGATCGCCTTTATGAAGGGATGAACATCAGAGGGGTGACTGGGTTAACAGCAGCGCAGCGATCGGCTCTTTTGGCTTTGGGGGCTGTGGAGGGTATGGGGTAGGTTTTATTGTAGGCGTTAAGCGTAGCTCTGCGTTCGCGTAGGGTCTCGTAGAGAAGGAATCGCTTAAATAAGTTGGGCAGAGAGTTTTTTCATTTGAGAAAATAAGCTAACTTGAGAACAGTCTCTATATTATAATGCTGCCAAAACTTGGAGATTTTTAGAATGAAATGGACACTTGAAGAAGCCAAAAAACAGCTACCTTCAATAATTAACGCAACTAGTCAAGAACCTCAGCTAATTTATACTCAAGAAGAATTTGTAGCTGCAATTGTAGACCCTGAGCTTTTTAAAGAATTTTTAAACTGGCGACAACAAACGGCAAAAACATCTCTAGCTCCAGTCTTTAAAGAACTTCAGCAATTATGCACCAATGAAAATTATAGCCTAGAGATACCAGCACGCAGCGACCGCGATAATCCTTTTACAGAAGACTAAGATGAGTCATCTTTGTGACACAAATATTATCAGTGAATTAACTCGCCCAATGCCCAATCAAGGGGTAATAGCATGGAGCGGTACTGTAACATCTATTAACTTAAGTGTAATTACAATTGAGGAAATTTATTACGGTTTAACAGCCAAGCCTAATGCCAGAATCCAAAACTGGTTTGAAAACTTTCTGACAACTCACTGTCAAATTCTTCCCGTCACCTCAGAAATTGCCAAGTGTTCGGGTGAATTGAGAGGCTTTTTGAGAACTCAAGGTAAACCGCGAACACAAGCTGATATATTTATTGCGGCAACAGCTAAAATACATTCTTTGACACTTGTTACTAGAAATATTAATGATTTTGAGGGTTGTGGTATATCTACATTGAATCCATTTAGTTGAATCTTTTTCCTATTTGACGCAATTACCAAGAGTGCGTAGACGCAAAGCGCTTTATCACGAGACATTGCCCACACAACCTCATCATCAAAAGTGCAATGGCACATGCCAGCTAAAGGCGATCGCAGTTGGGAAATTAGGAATTTAGCTTTGGCGAAAAATTGCAATGCGTAGATGCTGTATCGGCTTGTCGGTAGATATCGCCTACTTAACCCCATCATCAAAAAAACATTTCACGTAGTGGCGGTTGCTTCTTGGACACAGTTGCTAAGAGAGCATAAACATGAAGGAACTTGTCAGCTGATATCGTCTTTACGAGAATTATGGATATAGCAATTTTGGCAGCGAGAACCCATAATTACGTTGGGGCGATCGCGCTCTCCAATGCGCTAATTTCTGACTTTAGGTCTGCGATAGACTTGGGGCTGTTTTGGGCATAGGGAGTAGGCAATAAATCAATTTTATCAATTATCTGCGCCTACCCCTCTGGGGAATCAGGCTATGCGGAGCGTGTCTTTTTGGGACTCAGCTTAACGCCAAGTACAGTGTAACGGTGCGAAACGCATAAACCTTGGTTTTATAAGCTTTTGGGAAAAGTGGTGAGAAATCCGGGTAAATTATAGTTAAGCTGGAAATTCAACAGGGATGGAGAAATTAGAGACATTGTTAAAATAATCCATACAAGCTACATCTGGGAGAAAAAGCAATGACAGTTGCAGCCGAGAAAAAGATGACCTTTGAAGAATTCCTTAATTATGACGATGGGACGGATAATTTATATGAATTAGAAAATGGAGAATTAATTCAAATGCCATTAGAAAGCGAGCTAAATCGCCGAATAGTGATGTTTTTAGTTGCTTATTTCTTGAAATTGGGAATTCCATTTTATCGGTTAAGCATGAAAACAGAGGTAGCTGTAAATAGTCGCCAGGTAGGGGTGCGAGTGCCTGATTTGACATTATTTTCCGAAGAATTAGCGACGGTAATGCAAGGGGCTACGCGATGCCCTTGGCAACCATCTTCGATGGTATCGCTGATTTTGATGGATATGCCACCACCGTTATTGGTGGTTGAGGTGGTGAGTCCAAATCAGGAAAATCGGGATTATCGCTATAAGCGTTCGGAGTATGCAGCACGGGGGATTGCGGAGTATTGGATTGTCGATCCTATTGCCCAAAAGGTGACTGTTTTGGAATGGGTGGAGGGATTTTATGATGAGCGACTTTATCAGGGGAAAAGTGTTATTGTTTCTTCAATTTTTGTTAATCTTCAGTTAACTGCGGCTGAAGTTTTACAAGCATGAAATATGATGAAAACTATTTATGATGAAAACTATTAATTAAATTTACCAAATCAACGTCAGAAATCGGGGGAGTCTCAGAATAAGTACTGGTACTACATGACACTAATACAGCACCGCGTAAATATGCCTACCATTAAGGAGTAAACCGATAAAAATACTTCATATCTGGAAAACTGGTGAGTACGAGTGTAGCAATTATTGAGATGCGAAGCTCCTCGCATCTTTACAGTAGGTGGTGAGTGCCCAAAAGTACTCACTGTTATTGCGGGATGTGAGCGGTCATGTTCCTGATTCGCTCCCCCCTTTTTTTATCCTTACTGTACTTTTTAAGACCCCGACCGGATTGGGACCGTCCGTTTTGAGTTAGGGTTCCAATCCCCACCTAAAAACTTCCTTCTTCCTTCTTCCTTCTTCCTTCTTCCTTCATTCAATTTGGCTTGACCATACCAAAGCCGATTAGAATAAATACGCATTCTTCGCGTTTGGTGGGACTATCCAGTTGTGCAGCCGGATTTAATAGGCTTGGAGATTTCTAAGGGAGAACTCAGACGGTTGACTGGATTCGATCCAGACGATGTGTTTCGACCCTCTGTGATGAGCGATCGCCAGTTACGGAACAGTTTTTTTATCGATGAAATGCTGGCGACACTTGCACTTTCAGTATTAATTGTAGGTTCTATTTACGCCTTCATAATTTTACCGACAATTGGCTCTTCAATTCCAGTGGCGATCGCTTTACTAATTTTAGTGCCAATTGTCGTACAAATTGGGCGCGAGTTCTGGCGGCGCAAAAGCTGTCCCAAAGTACTGACAATACTTTTAGATGAAGTTGATAAATATCATACAGTTATCAAAGCTATAGATATTAATGACCAGTTGGCAACATCTGGAAATTCTGACAGTAAAATCAATGACAGAGAGAAAGCGATCGCGGCACTGCAACTTATAAGAGAAGATTTAGTACTAGCTCTGAAAACGGAACGAATTTTGCGAGATAATAAAAAACTGCTTGCTAATAACCAAGAGCTATTTGTAAACAATTTAGCAAATCTGCAAGCTTTGCAAGTGAGCAGTCAAGCTGGGGAATATGCCCAATTCCTAAACGAATCATTGCAGATTGCTCTTGATGTTCAAGCTGAGATAAAAAAGTTACAGTCGCCCCGTTGACTTCAATATGACTGCTAAATCAAAGATAATTGTTCTGGATGACGATCCCACTGGTTCTCAAACAGTACATAGTTGCTTGCTTTTGATGCGCTGGGATGTAGATACGTTACGCACTGGATTGCAGGATAATTCACCGATTTTATTTGTGCTGACTAATACAAGGGCACTGCCTCCAGAGTCTGCGGCATCTGTCACCAAAGAAGTATGTCATAATTTAAAATTGGCGTTGGATGCTTTATCGATTCGAGATTTTTTGATTGTCAGCCGTTCTGATTCGACTTTGCGGGGACACTATCCCATTGAAACTGATGTTATTGCTGAAGAACTCGGCGATTTTGATGCTCATTTTCTCGTACCGGCGTTCTTTGAGGGTGGACGAATCACTCGCGACAGCATACATTACTTAATTGTGGATGGCGTACCCACACCAGTTCACGAAACAGAGTTTGCTCGTGATTCTGTCTTCGCTTACCATCACAGTTACTTACCCAAATATGTAGAAGAAAAGACTCAAGGTCGTATTAATGCTGAGTCGGTCGAAATATTTTCACTTGCCGATATCCGTGCTGGTAGCTTAGAACGTTTGATGAAACTCAGTGGCAATCAGTGCGCTGTTGTCGATGGTGAAACTCAAGCTGATTTAAACCGCTTTGCCGAAGATGTTTTAACAGCCGCAAGTCAAGGGAAACGCTTTCTATTTCGCAGTGCTGCCAGTATTTTAACAGCTTTGGCAGCATTACCCCCGCAACCAATCCCCTCTGAAAACATGGCTTCCTACGTGCGAGGTGGCAAGCCTGGTGCAGTAATTGTTGGTTCTCACGTCAAAAAAACTACTCAGCAACTAGAAGTGCTGTTGGAAGCAGAGGGAACGGTAGGAATAGAAATAAATGTAGCGCGGTTGTTAGATGAGAAAGTCAATCAATCTGCTACACTGCTAACCGAGATTCTTGAAAATGTTCGGGCGGTACATGACTCACAGCATACACCAGTTGTTTATACCAGCCGTCAGGAACTTAGTTTTAAGGATATAGAGACACGGTTGCAGTTTGGAGAAAAGGTTTCAAGCTTATTGATGGATGTTGTAAGAGGTTTACCATCTGATATAGGATTCTTAATCAGTAAGGGCGGCATTACCTCAAACGATGTCTTAAGTACTGGTCTAAATTTAACTTCAGCACGCTTACTCGGTCAAATTTTAGCTGGTTGTTCGATGATTATTACCTCATCTGAGCATCCTCAGTTTCCGAATTTACCAGTAGTGCTGTTTCCGGGTAATGTTGGTTCAAAGTCGGCTTTGACGACTGTGTATCAAAGATTAACAAAAAAAGTTGTTATTGGTTAGTTGTTAGTAGTTATTGGTTAGTTGTTAGTGGTTAGTGGGTATAGGGCATTGGGAACCAACAACTATCAACCAACAACTATCAACCAACAACTATCAACCAACAACTATCAACCAACAACTATCAATAAATATGACTTCTGATTTTGCCATCCCTAATTTAGAATCAAATTCTACTGCTCCTTCATTAGAGTCAATTTCTGCGCTTTCCGATTTAGAATCAAATCCTACTCCTGTTCAAGAATCAAATGCTCCTACTGAAGAAAATTTCAACTTGACTCTACTAGATGATTCTAGTGAACTACCATTAAAAGAAACTACAGTCAATAAAAATAATCAAGTCAAGTTTAAAACTGAGGGGGGAAAACTATTATTAATTTTGCCAACAGAGTCTCAATTGCCTGCATCGGAGCTAAATTGGTCTGAAATTTGGCAACAAATACAACTGCGGTTGATGGCGGGCGATCGCCTGAGAATACCCAACGCCATTGTACATCTAATGGCAGGCGATCGCCTCTTAGACACCAGACAACTGCAAGAACTTGCTGAGACTTTGAGCAAAGTCCAATTGCAGCTCAAATCTGTCTCTACCAGTCGTCGTCAAACAGCGATCGCGGCCGTTTCTGCAGGCTATTCTGTAGAACAGCTAGAGCGAGAAAGTTCCCTCTCCATAACCTCAAATACTACTGCGGCACCTCTATCAGATGCCCTGTATCTAGAAATGACAGTCCGTTCTGGAGTCGAGATTCGCCATCCTGGTACGGTAATTATCTTGGGAGATTTAAATCCTGGTGGTATCGTAGTCGCAGATGGAGATATTCTAGTTTGGGGTCGTTTACGTGGAGTGGCTCATGCGGGTGCAACAGGTAACCGCGAATGTCTAATTATGGCAGTACAAATGGAACCAACACAGTTGCGAATCGCTGATTCTGTTGCCCGTTCACCAGAAAAATCCCCGATGCAATTTTTACCGGAAGTGGCCTATGTAACACCCGAAGGAATTCGCATCACTAGAGCTCCTGATTTTTCCAGAATTCAAATCAGTAGGATGAATCAAGAACCATTGAGCGAAGAATGAAGGATAAAAAAATGATTTCACAGTTTAGTTTACTTCTTGGACACCCAAAGAGTACCTGTTTGATTAACCGCCATAGGCGCTTCGCCTTCCGTTTCGGTAGTACGCCATAGACAAAGGAGGGGCTTCCGTTTCGGTAGAAAGAAAACAGAGGGATATAGGTAATATTGTAGTCGTCGGGGTGTAGTTGATTGTTCTATATTTTTTGATCCGTTTCTATCATGACTCGAATTATTGTCATTACCTCCGGTAAAGGAGGAGTGGGTAAAACCACAGTTTCAGCAAATCTGGGTATGGCTTTAGCCAAAATGGGACGTCAAGTGGCGTTGGTTGATGCGGATTTTGGCTTAAGAAATTTGGATTTACTTCTAGGCTTGGAAAACCGCATCGTTTATACAGCGGTGGAAGTTTTGGCTCGTGAGTGCCGACTAGAACAAGCTTTAGTCAAAGATAAGCGACAACCTAATTTGGTACTGCTACCAGCAGCACAAACCCGTACCAAAGAGTCAATAACTCCCGACCAAATGAAGTTACTGGTGAACGCTTTGGCGCAGAGATATCAGTATGTGGTGATTGATAGCCCAGCGGGGATTGAGAATGGGTTTAAGAATGCGATCGCCCCTGCGAAAGAAGCCCTAATTGTCACCACACCGGAAATTTCCGCAGTCCGGGATGCCGATCGCGTAGTCGGATTATTGGAAGCACAAGGCATCAAACGCGCTCATTTAATTATTAACCGCATTAGACCCGCAATGGTGCGGGCAAATGATATGATGTCGGTACAAGATGTTCAAGAACTGCTGGCAATTCCCCTCATTGGTGTGATCCCTGACGATGAGCGCGTGATTGTGTCTACCAATCGCGGCGAACCTCTGGTATTATCAGATACACCCTCGTTAGCTGCCACAGCTTTTGAAAATATTGCTCGAAGATTGGAAGGGGAAACAGTCGAATTTCTTGAACTTGATGCACCCAATGACAGCATCTTTTCCCGTCTGAGGAGATTATTGTGGACAAAGATTATTTAAGCTTTAAACCCATCTCGGCACACACGTAGCTGTAATGATTCTCGAATTTCTAGAAAGAATTTTTTTTCGCGGTGCTGACAATAGTCGCACTGAAGTCAAACGCCGACTGCAATTAGTCATTGCCCACGATCGCGCTGACTTAAGCCCTCAAATGATAGAAAAAATGCGACAAGAAATCCTCGAAATTGTCTGTCGCTATGTAGAAGTTGAGACAGAGGGTTTGGAGTTTTCCCTCGAAAGCAACCAACGCACCACTGCCTTGATTGCAAATTTACCTATACGTAGGGTAAAAGAAATTACACCAGAAAAGGAAACCACTGATAAAACTTCGTAGATTGTTTTACTTATTTTATTTAGTCGTTATTAATATAACCTGCATCCCAATTTATGCCTTGTCCCGGCTCTGATGTAGATAGAAAGTAATGTCCATTTATGAAAAAAACAGGCAGGGGGAGACAAGGGTAAGAAACTCTCATCTGAATCCACACATATAAACTTCCTTCTTCCTTCTTCCTTCTCAAATGACATCACAAAAAAATCCCGTCATCGCCATAAGCGACAACGGGAAAATATTAACTGTTGGATAAATTAGCGAGAAGCAACCTCTGGCCTGGACCAAACATCTGATATTTTTTGACCGTAAATAATCGGTTGGTCTACATCTGGTGCATTCGCTGTCTTACCATCACTGCTAACTGAAACTACGGGCCAGTTTTCTTCACCCATTTCACCTGCACGGAACAGTACATTATTCGGTTGAGTCTTACTCCAACCTAGCAAGACTGCAATATCATGCTCTTTCTGCTCTTGGGAGGGAGTAACGGAGTTAGTGTTATTTTTTTGGCGATCCCAAATCACTGCATGATCTGTAGCATCAGCAGTGTTTAAAACCCCTTCAAACTTACGCGCTAAGAAGCGATCGCCTTGTTGGGACCAGCTGACGGGAACTAGCACCCCAATTGTCCCATTAGTATCGGGATTTAGCGCCACTGAAGCCCTGACCTTCAATAGGGGATCGCTAATCGGACCAGTCGCAGTCATTACCCGCAACTTTCCAGTTTGTCTATCTTCTACAAACATCGTGCTAGTGACGCGGCTATTATACATCTCTGGCTTGACTTCTAACTGCACGCGGCTGTAAACAGCATATCTACCATCTGGAGAAAGCACCGGGATACTGCGGTAGTAGCGCACTCCAGAACCACCCTTAGAACCAATAGCCTGTTGTGTCTGTTGTATCCATTGCCAAGGAATAGGATAAGGGCTTCCTATGGGATCGTTTGGTGCTGCTTGTTCAGCCTCACTGGGTTCTTTCGCAGGTGCTTGTGTATTTGGTTGCACTTGCCTTAAAGAAGGCGAGATTTTCGCTGCTAGCAAAGATTTTGCTTCTTTAGCATCTTTATAACCCTTCTTCAATCGTTGGATTAATTCGCTCTCACTAGCTGTCATCCCTGTTGAGTGAGAGTCAGAATTTTTTGGCAATGGCGCAAATTCAACTGCTCCTAAGGAATCCTTAGCAATGATGGACATTGAAACGCGATTATCTTCAACTGTCCAAGATTCAACTTTGCCAGATTGTAATAGTTGCGGTTCATTCACAGCAACTGTAGACATTGACATCGAATCAGATGCTCCGATCAAAAAGCCCAGTTGAGCCGCTTTTAATACCTGAGCTAAATCGGGTTTATTAACACCACTTGCGGACATTGACAAAGGATCAGATTCGGCTGCTGTTACGGAGTTGATTCGAGCAGCTTGTGACTGTTTTGCTGAACTAGAGTGACCGCTGGCAACGACTAAGGGCGCGATCACCAAGACAACAACAACATACTTGAGGAACGGTTGCACGCGGAACCATCCTGATAGCAAAAGAGGTTTAAGCATTTGTTGATTCTCTAGAGGGCGGTTGCTGTGTAAGAAGCAATGCCAATACAGCAGTGGGGGCAGGATACAATTATATGTATAACAAAGAACTAACTGGTTTCACGAGAGCATTTATTCAAATTTTGTAGAGTTTTACACAAACTATGTATCACTTACTACTCCTTCTCCCAACTTACTCTTTCACAAGAAGATGCCACCACCGTATAAATGCAAACTAACTCAGGAATTACTGTGTCACAAATATACCAACGCTCATAATCTAACCATACTAAAAGTTAGGCAGGTTTAAAGTGAATTCAGCTTATCAGTATAACTGCTGATAGCAGGCGGTTATAAGCACTTGACTTTCACCAAGTGGCGTTTATTTACCTCTTCTGTTATGCCACACTGGATATCCTGATAACGTTGGGGCTGTGACAGTTTTAAAAAATTGACTACAGTAATAATTCTACTAAGCCAAAATCACTGCTAACATCTAGCCAAAGGGATAAAATAAATCGGGAACAGTTGCAAATCTTCAAAAAATGGAGCTAAGGAATCAAGAGCTTCATTTTCATACAGCAAATTCTGGAAAACCTAAAGACAATAGATTAGACCTATAGATACAAATTCTATCTTGCCGTTAGACATCGCCGAATAATTTGGTTTACCAGAAGGAGATGCGTTTGATGCTGGTTTATCATCCAGCGAACTTATTATAACCGAATGTGCCGATTTTTTGTTCAAAAGTAACGAAACTATTTTATTGATAGATTGACGAGTATGAAAATTGTATTTTTTGGTACGCCCCAGTTTGCTGTACCTACTCTGGAAAAATTGCTGCATCATTCGCAATTTCAAGTTTTGGCTGTTGTTACCCAGCCAGATAAACCCAGAGGACGTGGCAATAAAATTACACCAACTCCCACCAAAAGCGTCGCTATCTCTCATAATCTTCCTGTATGGCAACCCCAACGGATTAAAAAAGACGCTGAAACTTTAACTCAACTCAGAGAAATTGGTGCAGATGTTTTTGTTGTTGTAGCTTACGGGCAAATTTTATCCCAAGAAATTTTGGGTATGCCGAAATTAGGCTGCGTTAACGTGCATGGCTCAATTTTACCCAAATACCGGGGTGCTGCTCCCATTCAGTGGTCTATTTGCAACGGCGAAAAACAGACTGGGATCGCAACAATGTTAATGGATGCAGGCATGGATACCGGAGCTATGCTACTTAAAGCTACTACACCGATAGGATTACTGGACAATGCCCAGGATTTAGGAGAAAGGCTAGCGGTAATCGGTGCGGATTTATTGGTGGAAACGCTGTTAAAATTGGAACGCGGCGAAGTTGAACCAATTGCTCAAGATAATTCCCAAGCCACTTATGCGCCATTGATTAAAAAAGAAGATTATCTGTTGGATTGGACAAAAAGCGCCATCCAATTACACAATCAAATCAGAGGCTTATATCCCAACTCTATCGCCTACTTTCGCAACCAACAACTGAAAATTACTGCTACCGCTCCCCTTGATTCTGCTTATGCTCATGAACTACCAGATGAATTACAAAATTTAAAAGATAAATTAACTGCCGATTCAATATTATCGACTAATCCTGGGGAAATAGTAAGTATCGTCAAGGGAATAGGAGCGATCGCTCAAACTGGGAATGGTTTGTTGCTGTTGCGAGAAGTTCAACTTGCTGGCAAACGTCCCCAGTCTGGATGGGATTTTGTCAACGGTATGCGGTTAACTGTTGGAGAAAAATTTGACAGTCCTGAGCCAGTGAGTTAATATCTTGCAAGATTTTCAACACTCAGCACCCAGAACTTTCATACGAGTGACAAGAATTGCAAGGACCTTCTGGGTTGACAGCACAGCGAATCATTTCTGAATGTGCATTGTAATCGCAGCTAGCATCCCCGATTACCCAACGACCATCTACTAAACTTTTCTCAGATGGTCGTTTCGCTGATTGCACATAAATGGCTATTTTTTGCAAACGATAGCGTCCTGCTTTTAATTGATACCTGTGCCGACGTTCTAAAACGGCATAGGTTTTACCTTCAAAATCTAAATAGTTTCCAGGTTGGGGTGTCCAATCAAGTTGCAAACTACCGAGCGACTGTTGACTCTGCGTTAAAATCAGCTCGGTTGGTAGATTATCTGGCTCCATAGGCTTCTGTAAACTGGTTAACATTATTTACAATACATCTTCTATCTTGACGACTCTACGCTAGAGTTAACCATTTGGGAAGAATTTCGGCATAGCGATCGCCCAATAGATAACTTACGCACCAGTGTTTCTTTATACTCAAGAAGAAGGAGTACTTCAATGCCTGCTAGAGACAAATATCACAATGCAGTTATTCAAGCACTTTCAGCAGATGGCTGGATAATTACTCATGACCCTTTGTATTTAGGCTATGGTGGTAAAGACCTGTATGTTGATTTGGGTGCAGAACGTACAGCAATAGCCGCAGAAAGAGATGGTGAAAAAATTGCTGTTGAGATCAAAAGCTTTCTGAATCCTTCTATTATCCGTGACCTTCAAGAAGCTGTTGGTCAATATGACATTTATCGCAGCGTGCTTTTAGAATTAGAATCAGAACGTCTACTCTACTTAGCGGTTCCCAAACGAGTTTATGAAAGTCTATTCACAGAAAAGTTTGGTCAGTTAATTCTCAACAGGATACAAATTCGTCTAATTGTCTTTGATGAACAACTTCTTAGGATAGTCAAATGGATAAGTTAACTGAGTATCGTGAGATTGTCAAGAAGCTAATATTTCAGTATGCGACTCACAAACCTTATCATGGAAAGATTGAGGTTGAACCGATTATTGATAATGAGCGCAATCATTATGAAGTCGTACATGTCGGCTGGGATGGAGTCCGTCGCGTACATGGTTCAGTAGTGCATATTGACATTATTGGTGAGAAAATCTGGATTCAGTATGATGGTAGTTCGCTTCCTGTAGCGGAAGCATTATTAGAAGCAGGTATTCCTCGTGAGGCGATCGTGCTTGGATTCCATCCAGAGGATGTGCGTAAGTATACTGATTTTGCTGTATCTTGAAAGTCAATCTAGCGCTTCTCGTCACTCACGCGATCGCTTACAAATTCACATCAACAAAGTAACTCTAAGAACGTCTGAATTTTCTGCGCTTGTCGTTCAGATTTTCTAAAAGCAAGCCAAATGTAATTTTTGACAGATTTCGCGGGTTTAAGTACTAGCGTTAAACGTTGGTTATCTACCCATTCTTGGCACAAGTAATCTGGTAGGACACTGAAGCCAAAACCGTAGGCGATCGCTTCTCTAATCCCTCTTAAATCTGGGATTATCAATTTGGGATTAATATCAATTCTTCTGCCAAATACAACCCGCCAAAACCGTCTAATAATTGGCAGTTCCTCACTATAAGCAATCAACGGTTGAGTTCTTAACCACGCTTCCAATGGTGTTAAATCTTCTACAGATATAGGTACTTTAACTGTAAGTGGTGCCACTAGCCAAAAGCTTTCTTCAAACAATAATTGATACTCAATATCTGACTTAGTAATTTTTTGCGTTGCGACTACCAAATCTAACTGTCCTTCTTGCAATTGTGCAATTAATTCCTGGGTCAAGCCAAATTTAACTGTGTATAAAATTTTATCATCCTGTGGTAATTGATTCAGAATTCTCTCAGTAAAAAACTCTTGCGGTGAACCCAATCTAATAATCTGCTGCGTTTCTAGATTAGAATTTCTTGTCGGAATTGACTCCAAAGTTTCAACAGATGCTGCAATTTGGTTGTAAAGCCGCTTTGCCGCTTCTGTTGGCAGCATTTTTCTAGGTGTTCGTTCAAATAATCCAGTCCCAAGTGCTGACTCTAAGGCTGCAATATGCTGGCTAACTGCAGGCTGAGTTAAATGCAGAATTTGAGCTGCACCTGATGCTGTTCCAACACGGTAAACCTCAATAAAGCTGCGATACCACTCGAAATTAACCATAAATATATTTATAGTAATCCCTAATTTTGCTAATTTTTCTTTTAGATAACTCCCGGTTAGGATAAGGACATTGCACACAAAAAGATCCCGATCCCTGCACAGAATAGGTATAAATTATGTCAATCAAAGTTCTGATTGTTTTAACCAGCCACGATACCCTTGGTAATACTGGCAAAGAAACAGGTTTTTACCTTCCCGAAGTTACGCACCCTGATGCAGTTTTTGAAGGTGCGGGGTTTGCTGTTGATTTTGTGAGTCCCAAAGGTGGCAAAGCACCAATGGTTGGAGTCGATTTGCAAGACCCTTTGAATAAAGCTTTTCTTGATAACCCGGAAAAAGTTTCTCAAGTTGAAAATACCCTCAACCCCAGCCAAATCGATCCAACTCAGTACGATGCTATTTTTTACGCTGGTGGACATGGGACAATGTGGGATTTTCCTGACAATCAAGAGTTAGCAAAAATTGCTGCGGCTATTTACGGACAAGGTGGTGTCGTTGGTGCTGTCTGTCACGGGCCAGCAGGATTGGTGAATATTAAGTTAAGTAACGGTGAATATTTGGTGGCTGGTAAAACTGTGGCAAGTTTCACGAATGAAGAGGAAGCTGCGGTGGGACTCACGGATGTTGTTCCCTTTTTGTTGGAAGCGAAAATGATTGAAAGAGGTGCTGAGGTAGTAAAGGCTGAGAATTTTCAGGTTCAGGTGATGGTGTCTGAACGTTTGGTAACAGGGCAAAATCCGGCTTCTGCGAAAGGTGTGGGTGAGGAAATGGTGAAATTGCTGAATAAAAAGGCCTTGGTGTCGGCAAACGTAGGATAGACCTCAAGCGGTGTCCACATTGTGACAAAACTTGCCGGACACCGTTCCTTTACCCCTTACCACGGTATTTATCCTACTTACGCAGAAATTGTAGAAACTTTCATTTATTAACCCGCGTTCAGACGCCAAGTACGCAATAGGCGCTGTACGCCTGGAGTTTCGGTAGAAATAAGAGTTTAGGAAAGTTTTTGCGTAAGTCTTAGGGTTTTATTCTTTCTTTATAGACACGCTCTAGCAGGTAATATCTGCGTTGGCTGACCATAATATTAAAGTGACGGGAATATTTTCCCCTTGACCGCAGAGGATTCATCATGTTAATCTCAGACCAATCAGTCTGAATGTTGTGGATGTCAAAAGGCAACGAAACAAAGGAAAGAATTATCCAACAAGCAGCGGAACTGTTTAACAGACAGGGATATGCTGGTTCGTCCATTTCTGACATCATGCAGATTACTGGATTGCAAAAGGGGGGTATATACAATCACTTTAAGAGTAAAGATGATTTAGCACTGCAAGCTTTTGATTATGCGATCGCGCAAATTATTCAAGCCAAATTAGCAGCATTGCGGGGTAAACGAAATGCTATTGAGCGATTGCAAGCGTTAAACGGTGTATTCCGGATGCATATGGATAACCCCCAAAATCCGATTGTGAAGGGTGGGTGTCCGCTGTTGAATACTGCAGTTGAAAGTGATGATGCTCATCCAGCGTTGAGAGAACGCACTCAAAGGGCAATGACTTCTTGGCGTAATATGATTTGTAAAATTATCGAAAAAGGTGTTGCAAGGGCTGAAATTCGTCGAGATGTTAATGCTGATGAAGTTGCGACTATAATTATTTCCACACTTGAAGGAGGTGTAATGATGAGCAAGTTATATGGAGATACGATTCATTTAGAAAGAGTCATCAATTATTTAAATGATTACGTTGAACGTCATTTAAAGGTGTAAAATTTTGTTAATAATTTTCAAGCATTTTTTTGCATTTTTACAGACCGATTGGTCTTAAAAAGGTAATAGAGTTGTAAAAAATGAGTATTCTTATGAAGAAACAACACCAAATAATATTGCTATGCTTGCTAATTGCCAGCATCATTATTACAAGCCTTCACTACATAGATAATGCCATCTTTCTCGACAAATATCCAAGTCCTGAATGGATATCATCTGCATATGGGGTGTATATTGCTTGGATTATTTTGACCTTAATCGGTTTAATCGGTTATTGGTTGTACAAAAGCGGAACAATTGGGTTTGCTTATTTATGCCTTGGTATTTATTCACTAACAGGCTTATCAAGTCCGGTGCATTATTTTTATGGTGCGATGCCAGAGTTTTCTTTAAAAATGCATACCCTAATCTGGTTTGATTTTTTTGCTGGTTCATTAATACTGGGATTTATTATTTGGTCAGGATTGGTTATTAGAGAATGGAATTTATGAGTATCTTTCCAGGAGAATTGCAAGATGAATATTCAAGGAGTCGATTGGTTCCCACACCCGTCCAAAAATAATTTTCCAGTCTATCATCTAAAGATGACTAAATTGCTTAAAATGAGAGTCCACTTAAATAGATTTAAGCTATTAACCCAAAATCTGAATTTTGGACGAGTATGCAAAATAATGAGATTTCCCAATAACTAATTTCACAAGCAAAATGCAAAATATCGACACTCAAAATAAACCCTTCCGTCTAATAACGATTTCTATCAGCCACTATTGCGAAAAAGTTAGATGGGCACTTACAAGGTTAAAACTACCTTATATAGAAGAAGCACATATGCCACCCTTTCATCGATTTGCAACAGTTCCGATGGGGGGAAAAACAGTACCTATTTTGGTAACACAAAAAGGAGTATTTACAGATTCGACCGATATTTTAAAATATTTGGATAGTATTGCCCCTACTAACGCTAAACTATATCCAACTGAACCTGAATTGCGACAACAAGTAGAAGAGTTAGAAGAATTATTTGATAATAAACTTGGAGTAGCGACACGTCTTTGGGCTTATTCTTATCTCAAGAATGAATCGAAGTTCATGCAAGTTGCATGGTCTAAGAATGTACCTTTTAGTGAACGAATATTCTTTCCACTAGTTTTCCCTTTCATGCAGAAAGTTTTGCAAAATAAGTATAGGATTACCCCGGAGTCGGGTGCAGAGGCTTATGAAGAAATTAAGACAATTTTTGATAAAGTTGGCGAGTTATTGGCAGATGGACGCACTTATTTAGTTGGTGATAGTTTGTCAGCTGCTGATATAACTTTTGCTACGCTTGCGGCACCTGTAATCGGGCCACAAGAACATCCAATGAAACGTAATAATTCACAGGATTTACCACTCCAAATGGTATGTGATATGAATGCATTGCGGCAGACTCCTGCGGGTATTTATGCTTTGCGTTTGTACCGTGAGAGAAACAGTTAGGTTGAGGGAGAGAAGAGGAAAATTTATCATGCTGAAATTTTACTATAATCCACGTTCACCTATGGCTCGTCGGGTATGGCGATATTTGCTAGAAAAGGGAATCCAATCTGAGCCAATTCTGTTAAATTTGAATGGTGACCAGTTAAAAGACGATTATCTACAAATTAACCCATTTCATCATGTTCCAGCAATAGTTGATAATGGTTTTAGGGTAATAGAATCATTAGCTATTTTGGATTATTTGGAGACTAAATATCCTACACCTGCGCTGTTACCTAAAAATGCTCAAGCATTAGCAACAGTCAGAATGGTGCAAATGATTTCTACAAATGAACTGCTTCCAAAAGTAATTGCTTTGATTTTTGAAAGTGAAGATTCGCCAAAATGCTTACAAGCGAAGCACAATATAGATATTGTGATGAAATTTTTTAGTGATATTTTGGGAGATAATGACTATTTTGGTGGTAGGTATTTAACTCTTGCAGATATTGTTGCTGGAACAGATATATCTTTATTACCTAAATTGGGGTTTGATTTTAAGAATTATCCGAAAGTTAATGATTGGTTTGAGCGATTAATGCAACGAGATGTATGGCAAAAGACCGAATTAACTACGGAAGAATTTGAACAGTTTAAGCGGGTTTTGATGATAATACGTCAGCGAAAAATGAGGAAGGATTGAACCCCAACCCTGTTTAGCGCAATTGTTGAGGGGACTTATAGAAAATGTGAATAAAGGAAATAAGCAAAATGTCAAGAGATAATCAGAAAAAATTAGCTATTGCCTGTTCATCTGGCAGTTTCAAAGGTGCTTTTGCTCATGGTGTAGTCAGCGCTTTGGAAGTGGCTAAAATTCGAGCAGATGCTTATGCTGCGGCTTCCTCATCTGTGATACCTTTAGCTTGGGCTACTATTAATAAAGCTTCGGAATTAGGTGTAGATTACTGGATAACAGGCTCTCAATTAATTAGACAAGGGAATATTGGAATGAGTGAAATTTCTCTTGGAGGTATTACAGGATTCAGTCCGCCAAAAGAGCAAATATTTGCAGTGGAAACACCAGAATTTTGCATTGCTACCAGTGCTGTAATCAGTCAAGCTGCGGCTAACGAAACTCAAGGTGAAAAAGCAAGACGTTTAGGACGACGTTTGTTAGTTTCCGCAGGCAAAAAAGACCGCAGTTGGGTAGATGAAAATTTACAAGTCGCTTTGTTTAGCAATAAAAGAAGCGAATTGCATCTGAATGCTGATAACTTTGCGGAAGTGGCTTATGCTTCTTCTCGGATGTTACATGGTTGGGATATTCCTGCTTGGATAGATGGTAAACCTTACATCGATGCTTCCTATACTTGTTTGTGTCCGGCAATGGAAATGGTTGATGCTGGATATCACGAAGTAATTGCTATTTCCAATGAACCAGGTACACTCTATCGGGATATGTTTCAATTAGAGGCAATTTCAGATAATTATAAAGGTGCGAATATCCATACTATTCAACCGGATGTAGATCCCAAAGAATTGGGAGTCGATTTTACTGATGCAACTGTTGAGGGTTTGGTTGCAGTTTATCGACATGGAGAGGAGAAAGGGAAAGAGTTTATTGCAGGTGTTATGGATTGCTGAATAAGTATACTTGGAACCTCTCTCCTAAGAGGAGAGAGGCTTTGATTCCCCCCAACACTTGTAGGGAAGGGGGTTAACTCTTCTGGTGGTCTATTCACTTTAAAATCGGTGTAAGCCCGATCGTGTGCGTTTAGGTCGGGCATATAAGATAAGAATTTGGGTATTATGGAATTTTAATATATATATAAAGAAATCAGGAATTAAAAATCTAATTATGGAACAACAACCAATTCAAGTTATTGGAGGTGGATTAGCAGGGACAGAAGCGGCTTGGCAAATTGCTCAAGCTGGTGTACCTGTAATTCTTTGGGAAATGCGTCCGAAACGCTTTAGCCCTGCCCATCACACTGAACATTTGGCGGAATTGGTGTGCAGTAATTCTTTTGGTGCAATGGCCAGCGATCGCGCTGCTGGGTTGTTGCATGAAGAATTACGCCGTCTGGGTTCGATTATCATCTCAAAGGCTGATGAACACGCTGTTCCGGCTGGGGGTGCGTTGGCAGTGGATAGAGGGGAATTTGGTAAAGATTTAACAGAAACTCTACTAAGCCACCCCTTAATTGAATTCCGACGGGGAGAAGTGAAAGAAATTCCTGAGGGTATTGTAGTACTTGCAAGCGGACCTTTGACCGGACCTGATTTGGCGGAAGATTTACGTCGCTTCACGGGGATGGAATACCTAAGCTTTTTCGATGCCGCTAGCCCAATTATTGTAGGAGACTCAATAAACCGTGACATTGCTTTTATGGCATCACGTTACGACAAAGGAGAAGCAGCTTATCTCAATTGTCCGATGAATAAGGAACAGTATTTGCTGTTTCGAGAAGAACTTTGCAAAGCTGAACAGATAGAATTAAAGGATTTTGAAAGAGAGACGGCAAAGTTTTTTGAAGCCTGTTTGCCTATTGAAGAATTGGCACATCGGGGGGAAGATACCATGCGTTACGGGCCTCTGAAACCTGTCGGATTGTCTGATAGTCGCACGGGGGAACGTCCCTACGCTGTAATTCAATTGCGACAAGAAGATAAAGCCGGTCAACTTTGGAATATGGTTGGTTTCCAGACTAATATGCGCTGGGGGGAACAAAAGCGGATATTTCAGATGATTCCGGGTTTGGAAAATGCTGAGTTTGTCCGGTTGGGTGTAATGCACCGCAATACGTTTCTCAATGCACCGCAGCTAATGCATCCTACTCTGCAATTTAAGGAACGTCCGAATATATTAGCCGCAGGACAGTTAATTGGTACAGAAGGATACACTGCCGCTTCTGCTGGTGGTTGGTTGGCGGGAACGAATGCAGCCCGGTTAGCTTTGGGTAAAGAAGCTGTAAGCCTTCCTAATACAACAATGATGGGGGCTTTGTTTGACTTCATCAGTTCGGCTTCACCCAAACATTTCCAACCAATGCCGCCAAATTTCGGTATTATCCCGGTCTTTGGTGAGAAAATTAAGAACAAGCAAGAAAAATACGGAAAATATCGCGATCGCTCTTTCGCTGACTTAGAAAATTGGCGACAAAATCAGTTGTTAGCGGTTAGTTGTTAGTCTTGAATGGTAAAATACAAAAATAAAGTAAGTATTCACAGTCCGCCATTCGACTATAAGTCCCTGTCTAATAGCGCTCATTCCTCTGTAGAGGACTTGGAAAAAATATTGATTTTAATGTTAAATGAGGTACTCAATAATATGTAAATGGTGATTTATACGTATAGGTGCAAGATATGAAGAAGTAGAATTTCGCAAGACCAATTATCCTATTTACAAACAACGATTAACAACTAACTATGAACATCTCTTAACTTAAATTCATCAAACTTCACAACACCTAACTCTGGTTGAGAGGTATCAAAGCGATAGCTAGTAATCGTACCCGTCGCCGTTTCAAATATACTGAAAACGGTAATGTCGTTACTAGCAATATACGGCATTGGATTGCCAATCGGATCAAGTAGAGGGGCTATTGTCGGTACTATTGGTTCTAAACCGTTGGGATTACCCAATTGGACATAATCTTCTTGATAACCAACAGGCACTTCCCGCTTATTTTCACCCCAAGCTGCACCATAAGAATTACCAACATTAGATGTCTCTAAAAAATGCATCCCAGATGGACTGCAAAAACGGTTCCATAAATGGGAATGTCCGTAGAACACTAATTGTACGCAATAAGCTTCCAACAAGGGTACAATATCCCGGACGATATAATCTTGATTTTTGGGATATTCGTAATGCACTCCTAAAATCTGACCATCCCCATCCCGTTCAATAATTTGTACTGGGTCAGTATAAGCGGGGACAACGTTACCACCCAAAGAATGGGGGGGATGATGCAACATCACGACTTTGTATCTTGCTTGCTGAAACTCCGGGCTATTAAGCTCTTGCTCCAGCCACTTATACTGAGTACTCCCTTTACCAATTGGCTCGTAAATATGCTGACCGTAACCCCAATTTTTAGGGTTATTTATAGCAACCGCCAAGGCGGTTAAGACGCGAAACGCAAGGCATCCTCAATGGCATCTCGTAAACAATCGAACTGATCAAGTTTTTTACGGATTCGACTTTTTAAGCAAGACCAGCATTGCTCAATT
>JAHHGZ010000007.1 GCA_019359595.1 Cyanomargarita calcarea GSE-NOS-MK-12-04C | reverse complement strand
GGAGGAAGTTTTATTTCAGAGATGCCAATCTTTGCTAAAAATGCAAGATTTTATTCAAGGGTTAACTGGTTTTCATTGGTGGATTCAAATCGGGGTTTAATCGTAAGTGATTTCCCGGACATGATATAACTTAACTTTTATATGTTCGCAAGGCAAATCACCTTGGTCGTGAACATCCAAAAATTCTTTAATTTCTAATAAACTTAAACCAAGACTTTGAGATCGTTTGATAAAATGTAAGCGAGATAAAACATCCGATTCAAACAATCTAAACCCACCTTCAGTTCTACCCGATGCTTTCAGCAAGCCTAGTTCCTCATAATAACGGATAGTTTTGATTGGTACGCCACTTAATGAAGCAACGGTGCCTATTTGTTTTGTTTTTTCTTGAAGTAACATAACGTACACACCTCGAAAATAATTTCTTAAGCTTTATTTTCAACTCTCTATTTAACTGAGGAGTCAAGAAGAAACAGCCAGCTATTTACTTTGCTTTTTGGCTTTTTGGATGGTTGTTATTGTTTGTCTATATAATTCACTGGCTTATTTTGTCGCAACTCCTCTATATAGATGAGCCGTCAAATCTGGCATATTTTCAGGGGTAAATTGCCTCGATTCAACCTTATCAAAATGCCTTTCTACCAGTTCTTGAATATTTCGGTTGAGATGACATCCATCCCCTATAACTTTTTGAATCGGCGTTAATCGATTTTGCCAAACCTGTACGTTAGGTTTATTGCTTAACCCATGTTCCAAAAAGAAAAATCTACTACCTGGTTTAAGTACGCGGTTAATTTCTTTTAGTGCTTGTTCTATGTTAGCAATACTACATAGCGTCAAAGTACTAACAACACTATCGAAAGTATCATTTGACATTGGTAGATTTTCACTCGATAGCGTTAGTTGCTGAACTATTATATTTGAGTCGCTAATACGTTTTTTAGCAAAAGCATTCATACCAGGATTTGTATCTATCGTGGTGATTTTATGAATATGCGCAGGATAGTAAGCTAGATTTAATCCAGTTCCAAAACCAATTTCTAGAACTTCTCCTTTGACATCTGCAAGTAGTTCCTGACGGTATTTGGCTAAAGTTGAGTTTGATAAGCTCCAATCTAAAAGGCGTGGTAAAATAATTTGTGAATAAAACCCCATAATTCTCAATCCTCCATCATTAATTTTTTCGTGCTTTCGTCCCTCTAAGACTCGACAACATCAAGTGGAAAAACTTCCTATTCTGCGTGCTACCTCACCTCTACAACACCGTGAAACATATTCATACCGCAAGCAAAGGTATATTGACCTGGTTTTTGAGGTGTAAACTCAATTGGGGTTACTTGATTTAAGTCTAAGTCTTGGGCAATATGAAAATCGGGAAATATAACTTGTTCCAAACAGCTACTTTCGTCACGACGTAGAAAGTTTAAGCGGACTGGTTGACCTGCATTAACGACTACTCGACTTGGTTCATAGCCTCCATCTACCGTAATTGTAACCTCTTGAATGCCGTCACGAGCTTCTGCGCTTCGTGACTTAGGCTTACTTAACAAAAACCACCATACCTCTAAACCAATTAAGCCTAAACCCCCAACTGTAACAGCACCTTTTACCCACAGTGGTTGTTCAATTTGCCGAAACTCGGTTGTTTGCGAACTTTCTACCGTATGCGTTTCATGTGTCATTTGTGCTGCGGTATTGCTCAAAACACCAAACAACAATCCTAAACTTGCAAGACTGCCGATAACTACCTTTTTAATCAACATATTGCTCCCTGATTATACAATTGCTTTCGGTCGGAAATTACGCAGACGCAGTGCATTTGTAAGTACAGACACCGAACTAAAAGCCATTGCACCACCTGCGACAATTGGGTTTAGCAACCAACCGAAGAACGGGAAAAGAATACCAGCTGCAATTGGAATTCCCGCAATGTTATAAATGAAGGCAAAAAATAAATTCTGGCGAATGTTACGAATTGTTGCATGGCTGAGTTGAATCGCTGTCACCACACCTTGTAAATCACCAGAAATCAGGGTAATGTCACTAGCAGCGATCGCCACATCTGTTCCCGTTCCAATAGCAATTCCCACATCAGCTTGAGCCAAGGCTGGTGCATCATTGATACCATCACCCACCATCGCTACAATCTTTCCTTCCCTTTGTAATTCTTTGACAGTAGCGGCTTTTTGGTCGGGACGGACTTCTGCTCTTACGCGCTTTATACCAACTTCCTGAGCAATACTTTCAGCAGTGCGGCGATTATCTCCTGTGAGCATTACTACCTCTAAACCCATTTTTTGTAATGCTTTCACAGCTTGGGCAGAAGTAGGTTTAACTGCATCAGAAATACCCATCAATCCTTCAATTCTACCATCAATTGCGATGTAAATTGCAGTTTTACCGAGATATTCCAAGCGTTCTTTTTGTTTTTCCAAAGCTTGAGTGTTTACGCTCAACTCGGACATCCAGCGTTGCGTACCAACTTGTACGAGATGGTTATCAGCAATACTCTGTACACCACTACCAGCAACTGCTTCAAACTCCTTCACATCTACTAACCCGACTTCCTGGGTTTGGGCATATCTCACAACAGCTTCTGCTAAAGGGTGTTCTGAGTTGCGTTCTACAGATGCGGCTAGTTGCAATAATTTAATTTCATTACCGTTTCCAGTACCGTTGACTGTGACAAAATCGGTAACTGTGGGTTTACCTTGAGTAATGGTTCCGGTTTTATCCAGCACAATTGTTTTGATTTTGTGCGCTAATTCCAAACTATCGGCACCTTTAATCAAAATACCGTTTTCTGCACCTTTACCTGTTCCCACCATCACTGATGTGGGAGTAGCCAAACCCAGCGCACAAGGACAAGCAATAATTAATACCCCTACCGTGGTGATTAGTGCAAGCGTCAGATTACCCGTGATATTAAACCAGATAATAAATGTCAGGAGGGCGATCGCAATTACCACAGGTACAAAAAAACCTGTTACTTGGTCTGCTAATTTTTGAATAGGAGCTTTTGAACCTTGAGCCTGTTGTACAAGCTGGACAATTTGCGCGATAACGGTATCTTTTCCTACTCGCGTTGTTTGAAACTTAAAGCTTCCTGTTTTGTTAATAGTGGCTCCAATGACCTCATCTCCAGGCTGTTTTTTCACAGCGACACTTTCCCCTGTCACCATAGACTCATCAATCGTTGATGTACCATCAACTACTTCACCATCTACAGGAATCTTTTCACCGGGACGAACTAGTATCACATCCCCAATTTGTACGGATTCAATTGGAATATCAATTTCTTGCCCGTTGCGAATTAAACGTGCAGTTTTTGCTTGCAAACCAATAAGACTGCGGATAGCTTCTCCAGTTTGTCTTTTCGCACGACTTTCTAGCAACTTACCCAGTAAAATCAAGGCAATAATTACAGAGGAAGCTTCATAATATACATCAGGTTTTAAACCTTGAGCAACGAATAAACTCGGGAAAAAAGTAGGAAACAGGGAATAAATAAATGCTGTACTAGTTCCCAATGCAACAAGAGTATCCATCGTTGCCGCATGACGTTTCAAAGCCTTCCATGCATTACTCGTGAAAGATGAACCGCACCAAAAGATGGGGATTGTTAGCACCAGTTGCACCCAAGGGTTATGCAACCACATGGGAATAAAAGGTACATTTAAACCCGTCATCATGGGAATTGAACCGATGACAATTACAGCACTGAAGATACCTGATATGAATACCTTACGGGTTAATTCACGGGTCTCTCTTGATTCTCTGTGCTTTTCGGCTTCATCCTCGTCGGAAGTCAAGTTTTGTTCTTGCAGTGGTCTTGCTGAATAACCAGCCTTCTCTACAGCTTCTTGGATAGTTGTTACATCAGTTTTTCTCGGGTCATATTTTACTGTTGCTAGTTCTGCACCAAAATTGACGATACATTCATTTACACCGATTACAGAACTAATTGCTTTTTCAACGCTTCTCGCACAAGAAGCGCAACTCATACCACGTAGTTTCAGTGTAGTATTTTCCATTCTTATTACTAGGAATGCACTTACTAAGGGGATATTTATAAAATAAAAGGAGGAGGCAAGGAAGAGATTTTCTTCAATGTCTGCCTTGTCAAAGATTTTGTACTTAGTACAGAATCCTCTTAAAAAAACTCAGCGTACCTCTGCGCTTTCCAGCCTGCGGCAAGCCGCAAAAGCGTCTACAGCGCCTACTGCGTTTAAAAACGCTACGAATTTATGCTCTTCTGTACTTAGTCTTAAAAGTTCAACGTCATGCAACCGAGTAACCAGCAGTTGTAATTGCTTGTTTAATTACAACTTCGGATGCTTGGGTTTCAATGTTGACTAACTTCGTTTTTGGGTCAGTTTGAACCATAGCACTAGAGTCAACGGCCTTTATTGCTTCTGTAATAGTCTCACCACAAGCGGAACAAGCCATATTAGGAACTTTCAATTGAAGTGTCATATCTAAACACCCTCTTGATAACTAATCCCATTCTGTATTCTCCTGTCTACTGGAGAGTCAAGGGGTAAATGAAATTTTTTGGAGTTTTTTTTGCTTGACACATCCAAAAACTAATATAAGACAAGCCAGTTAATCATTTCAGCGATTGCTTGAAATTAATAAATCCGCAAACCAGAAATTTCATCTTGATTTCATTAGTCCCTGTCAGACTAATAAATAGATGGGTAAAGGCTGTATACCTTTTTGAAGAAACCTATCGATAGGTAAACAGATGTAACGATGAAACTTCTAAGTTCAATAATTGATAGCTAAACGTAAGAAGTAGTTAATTTTGAATTGACCACATTTTTTGTACTGATTAATTATATGTTTGTTTGTAATAATTAGCCTAAATTTTAATTTGCTTACTGATAACTACTAAATTTGATATGCGGGTTTTATTAGTCGAAGATGAGCCGGATTTGGGTGCTGCTATCAAGCGTACTCTCAGTCAACATAAGTACTTGGTTGATTGGGTAATGGACGGTATAGAAGCATTGGAGTATTTAGAAAATAGCTCGACTCAGTATACAGTAGCTATTCTTGATTGGATGCTTCCAGGAATTACTGGCTTAGAATTGTGCAAAAGAATACGTTTCAAAGGCAATCCTCTTCCTGTCTTAATGCTAACAGCAAAAGATAGGATGGAAGATAAGATTGCTGGTTTAGATGCGGGTGCTGATGACTACTTAATAAAACCGTTTGGCATGGGAGAATTACTGGCAAGGTTGCGGGCTTTACAACGTCGTTCTCCACAGTTTCAACCCCAACAACTCGCTGTTGGTAAACTCAGTCTAGATTATAGTCGCAGCGAAATTGTGAGTCAAAATGCAACGGGTGAAAAACAAGTAATTTCCCTGACTAATAAAGAATTCCAATTGCTGGAGTATTTTATGAAACATCCCAATCAAATTTTAACAACTGAGCAAATCCGCAATCAATTATGGGAAATTAGTGCAGAAGCTAGTAGTAATGTGGTGGCAGCACAAATACGTTTACTGCGTCGCAAACTAACCAATAGTGGTTGCAGTAACCCAATTGAAACTTTGCACGGTTTGGGATATCGGCTTAATTCTACTGATGAATCAAAATAAACTTTTTCGGTTAACCCGTATTCGTTTAGCTCTCTACTATGCGGTTGTCATGGGTTTAATTTTAAGCCTGTGTGCCTTTGGTTTCTACAGAGCAGTATTTCATGCACATGTCGTGGCTTTAGACAGTGAAATCGAGTCAGTTGCTGGAACGCTGCACGATAGTATCGAAGTAAAACTACAGAAACCTGGGCGTTTAGAACCAATTGTACAAACACTATTCCCCAATATAAATAATTGTAGCATTGGAGCTAGTTGTATTCAACAGCTACCGGATTCTAAGCGTCATTTACTGGGTATTGTTACAAAAACTAACTATTATGTACGTTTTTTTGACACTTCCGGAAGATTAATCGCTACTACTGGTTTTTACCCAGAGGGATTACCTACTACTTTGAATCCAAAAACTTGGCAATTTCTTAAAGATAGCAAAGGCAAAGATTACCACCAAATTTCCGTTGTCTTGCATACTCAAAATCATCAAGACTGGGGTTATATGCAAGTTGGGAGAAATTTAGAAGAGTTTAATAGTTATCTTGATAGTGTGAAATTAACTTTAGGATTAGGGTTGCCTCTAGCAATGGGAGTGATTGCTGCTGCTAGCTGGTGGTTATCTGGATTAGCGATGCAGCCTATCTACCAATCTTACCGACAAATTCAACAATTTACAGCCGATGCAGCACACGAATTACGAACACCATTAGCTGCTACATCTGCAACAGTTGAATCAGCGCTTTTAATGCCACAATTAGAGGTAGAAGAAACGCGAGATATCTTGCAAACTATACACCGTCAAAATCAGCGACTGACAACATTAGTAGTTGATTTGCTGATGTTAGCACGTTTAGATAGACAGCCGACTAAACAACAGGAATTATGTTGTCTTCCGGAGATAATTGGCGATTTAATCGAGGAATTTGAAGCAATGGCAACTGCGGCAGGAATAACCCTAACATCTGTAATCCGAGTCCATGAACCATTAAATATTATTGGCAATTGCGACCAGATTTATCGTTTAATTTCTAATTTAATTGTTAATGCAATTCAATACACACCTTCATCTGGACAGGTGACACTATTGTTAAATAAAACTGACTATTATGCTGTAATTAAAGTTCAGGATACAGGTATTGGTATTCCACAAAATGAACTTACTCATATTTTTGACAGATTTTATCGAGTTAATAGCGATCGCTCTCGCAGTACTGGTGGTTCTGGCTTGGGTTTAGCTATTGTCCAGGCTATAGTTGGGGCACATAAAGGTAAGTTGAATGTCGAAAGTGAGTTGGGTAAAGGTAGTACTTTTACAGTCCAATTACCTTATCGCTCGACGAAGAGTGATGAGTTTTAACTCCTAACTCCTAACTGCAAACGGTTACTACTGTTCCTGGAGAGCATACTTGACAATAAGCAAACAATTTCTACTATCTGGACTACGTTCGTAAACAACGCGGTCAGCTAAACGACGCAAGAGAAACCACCCATACCCTCCTACTTGTAAAGTACCAGGTTCTGGTTCGGCGATCGCGTCGGGATTAAAAGGTTTGCCATGATCCCAAATCTTGATTTCCAATCGGTCAATCCATAAGGAAACTTCAATCTCAATCGCTGTTTCCGGCGGTAAAGCGTGATGAGCATGACGAACTGCATTGGTGAAGCCTTCTGCCAATGCTAAGTTGAGGCGATAAAGTTGGCTTTCTGACCAACCAAGTTTAGACAAATGCTGCGAACAAAAGCGTTCAAACCATTGTTGCACCAGGTTTAAAAGCTTAAGTTCACTTTTCACTGTCAGATGGTCTTGCTCCATTTTACTAAGCATTGACCGGGACTTAAATATAAGTGGATAAAAATGTTTGTATTTGTTGCACTTTATTTGTAATTTATAGATTTTAGATTGAGGGCTTAGACCCAAAATTTAAAATCCAAGATGCTCCCTGGATTATTAAAATTGACGCCTGTTGCTTGTTTCTTTAAGCACATTTGTAAGAAGTCCGAGTAAAGGAGTTCCTTTTCTCGGAGCTTAACCTATATGCTCTCAAAACCCACAGGCGTCAAAGCACTTCTTAGTAACTGATTTAGAACAGTCCTAAAGTCAAAGATTTGTCGATTGGCAAAGCTGCACCAATACCCAACCACAGAGTGATGAGGGTACTAATCAAGAAGACGGTGGTAGCTACTGGACGACGGAAGGGATTTTGGAACTTATTAACATTCTCAATAAAAGGAATGAGAATTAGTCCCACGGGTACGGCTGCCATCGCAAATACTCCTAAGAGTTTGTTAGGAACCGAACGCAGAATCTGGAACACAGGGTACAAGTACCACTCTGGCAGAATTTCTAGGGGTGTGGCAAATGGATTTGCGGGTTCACCAGTCATCGCGGGGTCTAGCACTGCTAGAGCCACAATACAAGCAAAGGAACCCATGATTACGATGGGGAAAACATACAGCAAGTCGTTTGGCCAAGCGGGTTCACCGTAGTAATTGTGACCCATACCTTGTGCCAGTTTGGCTCTTAATTGGGGATCGCTCAGATCGGGTTTTTTGACTGTTGCCATTTTTAAAGTTGCTCTCCTGCTCTAGTTCAATTAAAGCATTTAGTTAAAGCCATCGGCTACCACCCTAACCTAGACTCCTTTGAAACCACGCTGTGGGGCTAAAACTAGAAGCCTGGGAAAGGGTACATTACAGCTAATAGTTCAAAATGCCAGTCAGTTGTATCTTATTTATCATAAGTTTAAACCAAACTACGCAATCTTGCCGCAATGTAGCCGATGGTGTATCGTGGCTGAAATTACAATGGACCGGAAATTCCTTGCTTGCGGATCATCAAGAAGTGGAACAGCATGAAGACCGCAATTAACCAAGGCAGGACAAATGTGTGGGCGCTATAGTAGCGAGTCAGGGTAGCTTGACCGACGCTAGAACCACCACGCAGCAAATCGGAGATTAGAACGCCGACTACGGGAATCGCTTCTGGCACACCAGATACAATTTTTACAGCCCAGTAACCAACTTGATCCCAAGGTAGGGAGTAGCCGGTGACGCCAAAGGAAACGGTAATCACTGCGAGGATGACACCGCTGATCCAAGTTAATTCCCGGGGCTTTTTGAAACCACCAGTCAAGTAAACCCGGAAGGTATGCAGAATCATCATTAACACCATCATGCTGGCAGACCAGCGATGAACGGAGCGAATGAGCCAGCCAAAGTTCACTTCATTCATCAGGTACTCTACGCTTGAGTATGCTTCAGCTACTGTTGGCTTGTAGTAGAAGGTCATTGCAAATCCAGTCGCAAACTGGATTAGAAAGCAAGTCAAGGTGATTCCACCAAGGCAGTAGAAGATATTAACGTGAGGAGGGACGTACTTGCTGGTGACGTCTTCTGCGATCGCTTCGATTTCTAAGCGCTCCTCAAACCAGTCGTAAACATTAGCCATACAATCTCAAATTCCTAAAAGTCGATTGCGTTTCATAAATCTCCCAGATAAATATGGGAGAAAAAGCAAATGAGCAGAAAAAAGTGGCAATAGTTTTGAAAAACTATACACTCACCTCAATCGTGGAATGTATTGCGCTCTCTTTGCACCCGATCGCAGTCTGATGGTGGACACAAAGTAGATTTTATCGTTTTATGAGTGGGATCTGCACTCCATCCATTGATTTTACAACTGGATAAATGAGCGCGATGCACCACTTCTATAAAAAAAGTAACATAGTTGAGAGATAGATTTCATCAAAGACAAGGCAACTGGACAAGATGTAGCCAATTCGGGTTAAAAGTGGAATTCAAAATGGGGTTCATGCACAAACAAGTTATTTGGCAGAGTTTTCGGCGGTTTTTTCAAGTTGGATTGTCACTGCTAGTGGCGTTTTGGTTGGGTTTTAGCAGTTTTTCTCAATCGGCGACTGCGTTAACGGATGAACAAAAGCTGGTATCGGAAGTATGGCGAATTGTTAACCGCTCTTATGTAGACGAGACATTTAACCATCAAAATTGGGCGGCTGTGCGGCAAAAGGCTTTAAATAAGCCCCTAGATAATAGCTCGGCTGCCTATGAGGCGATTCAGAAGATGTTAAAGAGCCTTGATGACCCTTTCACTCGCTTTCTAGACCCAGAGCAGTACCGTAGCTTGCAGGTAAATACTTCTGGGGAACTCACGGGGGTAGGATTGCAAATTGCTCTGAATCCTGAGACTGGGAAGTTGGAAGTTGTATCTCCAATTGCGGGTTCTCCAGCGGAAAAGGCAGGGATTCGACCGCGCGATCGCATTATCAAAATTGAGGGCTTCTCTACAGAAAAACTGACCCTTGATGAAGCTGCAACCAGGATGCGCGGCCCAATTGGCACTACTATCACTCTGGTAATCGAACGAGATGGAGAAGCCGAAAAAGAAGTTCAAGTTGTGCGCGATCGCATTGCCCTCAATCCTGTAGTGGCAGAATTACGCACAGACCCTCAAGGAAAATCTATTGGCTACCTTCGTCTGGCACAATTTAATGCCAACGCTCCAATGGAATTAGCCCACGCCATCTCTAGTTTAGAGAAAAAAGGCGCTGATGAATATATTCTCGATTTGCGAAATAATCCTGGTGGATTGTTACAAGCCGGAATTGAAATTGCTCGCCTGTGGTTAGATTCTGGCACTATCGTATATACCGTTAATCGCCAAGGCATTCAAGGCAGTTTTGAATCTTCCAAAACAGCATTGACAAACGACCCGTTGGTTGTCTTGGTAAATCAAGGCACAGCCAGTGCCAGTGAAATCCTCGCCGGCGCTCTCCAAGATAACGGGCGTGCCCAATTGGTAGGCGAAACTACCTTTGGCAAAGGCTTAATCCAGTCTTTGTTTGAACTATCCGATGGTTCCGGTTTGGCGGTGACAATTGCCAAATATGAAACTCCCAATCACAAAGATATTAATAAGCTGGGTATAAAACCTGACCAAGTTATTTCTCAAGAGCCAATTACCCGTGAGCAGATTGCTACTACTCGCGATCGTCAATATCAAGCGGCTGTAGATTTATTAGCCAAAGATGCTGTTGTAGCCAGAACAACGGGAGTTAGGAACTGAGAGTTGAGAGTTAGTAGGGACGGGTAAAGAGCGCCAGTAAGGGAATTATGAGTCTTTGTATTAAAAACTCATAACTCCTAACTCCTAACTCATAACTCCTAACTCCCCACTTCCTAGTAAAGCTGTTAAATCAAGAGAAGCTAGGCGATCGTAGGCTTTATCTATTAGAAGTTTTCCTCTAAGAAAGCCTGTATTTGCACCAGGACAGATATACTGAAGAGTCTCTGGTGTAAATTTTTCTAATATGGACTTAATACTTTTAATTTGTCGCTTCCAGTGAAAAGTTTTTGCTGTGCGTAGTGGTATTGTTTCACCCTGTAGATTGGGTAGTATATGACGCCCAGAAAAGAGTACACCCCCATTTAGGGTATAGTAAAGACAGGATGAACCAGGAGAGTGTCCGGGTGTCCAAATCACTTTTGCTGTAGAATCAAGCGTGAATTCCTCAGCAAAAGTCGTTAAGGTGAGTCCTGGTAATAAATAAGCTTCTTGTTCTTGAATTACAATTTCGCAGTCGAAGGTTTGTTGAATTACGTCGGCTGTTTTACCAATAGCACCCCGGTGAGTGAGAAATAAATAGCGGACACCTCCGTGCAAACGCAAAAAATCCTGATTTGCAGATTCCCAAGCAGGACTGTCGATCAAGATATTGCCTTCGTTTCCTACAATGAAATAAGCGGTTCCTCCTAATGTGTCCCGATTTGGTGGAAATGCAAAAATAGTATTAGGCGCGAAGTCCGTCTCCTGGCTTTCGGTTTTAGGAACTTCGCTTTGTAGTACAACCCGTGGTGGCTTTGATGTGTGACTCGGCTCTTGATTTAAGGGGCACATGAGAAAAAGCTGAAAATTAGGAGTTCTGAAAAATTAGGCGTTGCAATGCTGAACTTTGATAAGTAATAAAACTTAAGAGTTCACTAGCACAATTATCGTGAAAAAAAATTGAGGTTTCGAGTCTTCTTTGTAGTGAGTATTGCGGTGCTAACACTACAGGTGAGACATTTTTTCAAAATTAAGTGTAAATAATATGACATTTTGGTTTCTCCTCTTACTAGGACTAATTACTTATTTAATGGTGCAGCGCAGTGTAGCGTCCATGACCCGGACACCTGTCTGGCTTTTGTGGTTGGTGTTGATGACACCAGCAATATTGTGGAGTTGGCGAACTGCGACATATGGTCCAAAACTGCCGCCAGAATGGGTGATCGCTCCATTGGTCATCAGTTCTCTGTTATACTGGCTGTTGTTTCAATTGGGACGGCGAACGCTCAAGGGAACACAGACCCAGACCCAAGCGCAAGAATCACAATCGGCTATTAATCCTACCGCAGAACCAGTAACAGTGCGTCCCATTGAGCCAACAGAAGAAACCCAGCTGCGAAATTGTTTTCCCTGGTCTGTCTACTACATTCAAAATATTGAGTATCGACCCCAAGCTGTAATTTGTCGTGGCCAATTAAGAATTAAAGCAGCAGAAGCCTACTTGAGAGTCAAGGAAAATATTGAAGCCCAATTTGGCGATCGCTTTTTGCTAATCTTTCAGGAAGGGCTAAATGGCAAACCATTCTTTGTGCTTGTTCCCAATACTCAAGGTGCAAAACCTGATGTCAAACAGGCACAGTTAACACGACCGGGTTTAGCGCTTGGATTGCTTTTTGCAACTTTGGTCACAACTACCATAGTGGGAGCAAGAATTGCTGGTGTTGAGCCTCGGATGGTGCAGTCTAACCCAAATTTACTGTTTTCGGGATTGCCCTATGCCTTTGCTTTAATGACTATTTTGGGGATTCACGAACTCGGTCACTACTTGACTGCTCGATTCTACAAAATTCCCTCGACTCTGCCTTACTTTATCCCAATGCCTTTTTTCTTGGGAACCTTTGGCGCATTTATTCAGATGCGTAGTCCCATACCCAACCGCAAAGCTTTATTTGACGTTAGCATTGCCGGACCACTTGCAGGTTTTGTCGCAACATTGCCTTTACTTATATGGGGACTAGATCATTCGCAAGTAGTTCCCCTGCCAGAGAAAACTGGACTTTTGAATCCAGATGCGCTTAATCCTAAGTATTCAATTTTAGTGGCACTACTCTCTAAATTAGCATTAGGGAGTCAGTTAACAGCAAAATCAGCCATTGACCTACATCCAGTGGCTGTGGCTGGCTTTTTAGGATTAATTGTAACGGCATTAAATTTGATGCCCGTGGGACAATTGGATGGGGGTCACATTATCCATGCGATGTTTGGACAAAGAACCGCCATTATGATTGGTCAAATTTCTCGTTTGTTATTGCTGCTACTTTCTTTAGTGCAGTCGGAATTTTTCTTGTGGGCGATTATTTTATTATTCATTCCCTTGATTGATGAACCTGCTCTTAATGATGTCACCGAACTAGACAATAAACGCGATATTTTGGGGTTACTGGCGATGGGATTGTTGGTGGTAATTGTACTCCCGGTACCGGAGGTTTTAGCTCGTTTGTTACAGATTTAAATCGACGTGGTATTTTTTGATGTTACAACTGCTAGATTTCGTGATTAAGCTGTTCCACATTTAACTTGCATATCTTGGCCGGGCGCAACCAGCCCAACGCCAGGTGCTACAACGGGGGGAAATAAGCAACGCACTGGCTCCCCCACTCATTGTTGTAGAAGTTTTAAATATGTAAATTAAATGTGGTGAGTGCTTACCAATTAAATAAACTTACAAAATGTTATCAGGTAGGTTAGGCGTCTCGCCTAACCTACTAATACCTGAACAGGTGAGACATCTATCTCTTACGCAGTAGGTATTTGTATAGCCCCACACGAATAGGGTGTGGGGAAATCAATTAGACTCATCTTCATAAATAAATAGTCATGATGCTTCAATGCTTAAAATACTTGAGTGCAAAATTGTCTATTTCGTAAAAGAAACTTTTTGGTCTAATAGTTCAATTGTTACTAAACAAAATGGCTTTCAATAGGATATTATAATTTTTGCTGGCAACCGGGATCGTAATTACCTGGCTCTTAGCAGTGCTTTTGAGTATATTTACTGCGACAAAAAAGATGACTTTACTAATTCTTTCTGCTGTATCCTCAGTAACAATAGCAGTAATTGGGATATTGGTTTTTCAAATTCTAAATAACCAAAATCATAGTAATATTCAGCAGGATAAACTGTTGAATCTGGCAGAATCTGCTAACGATTTAAGTCAGCAAATAGATAAAATAAGTACTAAAGTTAATAAAAATCAGGCTGAATTTTCTGAAATTATACAAGCTCAAGTTACAGGGTTAGCTGAAAGTCTCTCAAATCTGGAAAACCGTTTGACGCAGCAGTTGCAGGTAAACCAGACTGGTTCTCAAGAAGCAATCAGCAAACTGGTACAAAGTCAAGTTACAGGGTTAGCTGAAAGTCTCTCAAATCTGGAAAACCGTTTGACGCAGTTGCAGGTAAACCAGACTGGTTCTCAAGAAGCAATCAGCAAACTGGTACAAGCTCAAGTTACAGGGTTAGCTGAAAGTCTCTCAAATCTGGAAAACCGTTTGACGCAGTTGCAGGTAAACCAGACTGGTTCCCAAGAAGCAATCAGCAAACTGGTACAAGCTCAAGTTACAGGGTTAGCTGAAAGTCTCTCAAATCTGGAAAACCGTTTGACGCAGTTGCAGGTAAACCAGACTGGTTCCCAAGAAGCGATTACCAACCTGGTTCAGAGTCATTCTGTACAAGCTCAAGTTACAGGGTTAGCTGAAAGTCTCTCAAATCTGGAAAACCGTTTGACGCAGTTGCAGGTAAATCAGACTGGTTCCCAAGAAGCGATTACCAACCTGGTTCAGAGTCATTCTGTACAAAGTCAAGTTACAGGGTTAGCTGAAAGTCTCTCAAATCTGGAAAACCGTTTGACGCAGTTGCAGGTAAACCAGACTGGTTCCCAAGAAGCGATTACCAACCTGGTTCAGAGTCATTCTGTACAAAGTCAAGTTACAGGGTTAGCTGAAAGTCTCTCAAATCTGGAAAACCGTTTGACGCAGTTGCAGGTAAATCAGACTAGTTCCCAAGAAGCGATTACCAACCTGGTTCAGAGTCATTCTGTACAAGCTCAAGTTACAGGGTTAGCTGAAAGTGTCTCAAATCTGGAAAACCGTTTGACGCAGTTGCAGGTAAATCAGACTAGTTCTCAAGAAGCGATTACCAACCTGGTTCAAAGTCATTCTGTACAAAGTCAAGTTACAGGGTTAGCTGAAAGTGTCTCAAATCTGGAAAACCGTTTGATGCAGTTGCAGGTAAATCAGACTGGTTCCCAAGAAGCGATTACCAATCCAGTGCAAGGTAATAACGACAAGCAACTAAATCAAGTGCAAGTAGTACTTGAAAAATTAGAAGCATTTGCAACAACTGAAACTAATTCTGAGACTGCGACTCCAATAACCTCAGAGGCATTTGTAACAATTGAAACTGCAACTCCAACAACGTCAGAGGTCTTAACAACAACTCAGAACGAGACTGAAAAAAACAGTTTACCAAACGTTAAAGAAGTGAAAAAATCAAAACGAAAAAATCATAGGAAATGAATTAGGAACTAAGTAACTACTCTGCTTTTGTCTATTTACATTTTTTGCTTATCTCAATGTCCACATAAATATACAACAGACTTACCCCCCTCAAACGGGGGGTCATGTAACAAATAAAACTATTTTGATACAGAGTTAGCCTCTGCATTCGCTTGTGCCGCAGGTGTAGTACCACCCATGCGAATTTCAGAAGTAAAAGAAGCCATACTAAAGCCACCGAAGCGCTTAAGAACACTTACTCGCATCCGCAAATTAGGGCTAGCAAACCACAGACGCTCTTCTGACCACATAGTTTCGTATTCTGTAGTTAGGGTCAATGCATCATCACTACCCATCTTATAGGTTCCTGCAACTGGAGCTTTCTCTGCGTAACCCATTTCCCGCAGCAACTTGCCAGAGGACGGATTATCTTCATCAGGCACAGTTACCAACACTGTAGAACCCGTATGTTTTTCTTCATCCCATTCCATAGTGCCATTCCAGGTGACTCTGGCACCGCAGGAAGCATGGTTGGGGTCTATCTCATACTGCTCGCATAATTTGACTACTTCTGGATGGTCTGCTGGCAGCGTCTCAATTACAATATCAGATTTACCGTCTTCAGCTTGCTTAAAGGCTAAATGGTGGCTAGTACGATGGGAAAACCACTTACCAGCACTCAACTCAAAAAATTCGTCAATATTCATAATATCAAATTACCCTGTGTCAAAATTGTTTAAAATCCCACTTATTACAAGGTAGCAGGAAGGGGGGAAAGTTATGAGTTATGAGTTACGAGTTATTAACTTAGCACCCGTAAATTTTCGTTCCCCGCAAGGAAAAACTAATTACCTTCTTCTTCAAGCCGTTTGAGGGAAATTCTTGCTGATTCAGCGACGTGATAATGGTTGTCTTTCTCTAAGTATTTTAATGCCGAGATAGTCTTCGGGCTGGGAAGATGACCCAAAGCTTCAGCCAGACGCTGCCGCACCAACCAATCCTCAGCTTGGGCAAAGCGCAGGATACTATCTACTGAACTGATATCTTTGATTTCTCCGAGTGCTGCGATCGCTGCTTGTTGAACTACGACTTCTTCACTATCTAATGCCTGAATCAGTACATCATGGGCGCGTGGGTCTTTAATATTACCCAAAGAGACTGCGGCACTAAAGCGGACTAGCCAATCAGTATCTTCGTAAAATGCTCGTGAAAGTACCTCAAATGCTCTGACATCACCTAGATATCCTAAAGCTCCCGCAGCATCAGCACGAATTCCATAATCTGGGTCACTTTCAAGAATTCTCACCAGAATCGGATAACATTCTTCTGTTTGCTTGATTCCGAGAGCAAAAATTGCCATCGATCGCACTTGTAGAGATTCGTCCTCTAACACCTTTTTAATCAAAGGTACGGCATCTTCTGCCGAAAAATTCCGCAATGAAGCAAGAGCCACCATGCGATCGCGCAAATTTGGACTTTCTAATTGGGATGAAATTTCTTTTATGCTTTGAGTAGGCATTGAATTTACAGGGGTTTTTAGTGCTTATATCTCTATATTAAGTATTATTGCTTTTATTGGGAAAAGTTAAGAGTGAGAACTTTAGGCACTAAGTACACAATTTCATAAATTCGTAGCGAATCCTCTTAAAAAAACTCTGCGTACCTCTGCGCTTTCCAGCCTGCGGCAAGCCGCAAAAGCGTCTACAGCGGCCCTCTGCGTTTAAAAACGCTACGAATTAATGCAAAACTGTACTAAGCGGTAAGGTAAACACATCTTATTTTTATCTGCCACACTCAAAGGAGGAAAAGCGTGACCCCCCAGAATTGGGGGTAAGGGGGAAAAAGCGTGACAAAAGAATATTTATGCTGTCTTATCTATTATCTGCAATGGAATTTTCTGCTTCGAGTGGTGCAAAATGAGATTCAGCTTTACTGAGTAAACCGTTTCTTTCATCGGTAATTTGTTTAAGCTGCTTCTCAAGAATCTTGATATCTGCTTTTAGTTGAAAATTTATTGTTTTGAGATTTTCGTTTTCTTGTTTAAGCTGTGAATTCGTTAGAGAACGCCGCCACAAAGTGTTACGTTCATTAAGAAGCTGCTTATAAGCTGTTTTGGTAGTCTCATTTTCTTCCTTAAGACGATTGTTTTCACTTGCGAACCTTGTGTTTTCCTTGAATAAACGTTGATTATCATTTGCCTGCATCGCATTAGTTTGCCGCAGATTTTCAAGAGCTTTTAATCCCCTATTTATCCGTTGGTTTATTTCTTCCAGATTTTTGGCATTTAGATTAATTTTTATACTTTGAAGCTGCTGGTAAAGCATATTGTAAGCATCTACTAAAGAAAATAGAGTATTTTCAATAGTCATAATCATAGAATTCTGATTTTCTGTAGCCCAACCAATTCCCTCTTGAATAATGTTGTCAAAACCTGGAATGTTATGTTTATCTATTTGTTGTGGTAATTGTCCAGTTGCATCTTGATTTACATCGCCTTTAAGCATAACCTCGGAAGGTACTGGGTTTTGCGATCGCTCTTCTTGGGGGTTGTATTGCTTTCTCATACTAATCTCCAATTAACATTGATGAATAAAACGAAGCGTAGTGTTAAGTAAATGGTCGGAAATAAATATAATATGTTTTGTCCGCAGCGTTCGCGTAGCGTCTCGTAGCAATCCCAGTCCGCAGCGATTGCTACGTCGTTCCTCCACCCTGCGGACATCTTACATTTAATTATGCCTACCTACTTATGTTGTTTACCTGATGTCGAATATGCAGACTTCAATCTTAATTTATGTCTGTAAAATAACGCTGCATAGAACACAAGTGACTTTCCTGCTTCCGCAGTTAAGGCTGATATACTGACATTTTTTGCTGCTCATCAAGCTACCCGGTTACGTACCAATTTAATCATCAATTATCATCTGTATTTTTGCTTAGTGGCAATAGTTTAGTAAAAAAAAATACTTTGTATTAGATAGCATCAGCTTTCCTACACAGCCTAGATGCCTATTCTACGGAATAATTTATTTTTTAATCACCCGAAATCTGCCCATGTGTTCTTCTCCTTGGCGTTTTGGTATCGAGTTTATCGCTGGTTCCAAGGAACGAATTTCAAAATCATTGCTAAAATATTCGCGAATTTCGGTGGTAGTGACACCAAAAGGAGGGCCACCGGGTCGATTGTGAGTAAAGAATAAGCCGATAATTTCACCTTGTGGCTTTAAAATCGATTTTGCCATTTGTACGTATGCTGGGCGTTGTGCGGGGTAAATAGCACAAAAACAGGTATGCTCGACTAAGTAATCAAAGTAACCTTCAAACTCGTTTGGTAAGTCGAAGATATCGCGAGTTAGGAATTTTGCTGAACTTTCTGTCGCTTCAGCTAGGGCATTGGCTTCAGTAATTACCGAATTGGCAAAGTCAAATCCGATAACATCAAAGCCGTATTCAGCAAAGAGTAAAGCATCATAACCTCGACCGCAACCTAGCACAGCCAAACGTCCTGGTGGTAAGGCTGTTGATTCTAAAAGACTAATAAAGGGAGGAACAGCTTGTCCCAAATCCCAAACATCTGTTCCATCTTGATAGCGTTGTTCCCAATATTCTGAATTTGTCATTTGTTATTTGTTAGTAGTTAGTGGTTAGTGGTTAGTGGTTAGTAGTTAGTGGGTAGTGGTTACTGGGGGAGACAACTAACAACCAACAACTA
Source organism: Cyanomargarita calcarea GSE-NOS-MK-12-04C (assembly GCA_019359595.1). Lineage (GTDB taxonomy): Bacteria > Cyanobacteriota > Cyanobacteriia > Cyanobacteriales > Nostocaceae > Cyanomargarita > Cyanomargarita calcarea. Next base: position 191,114 of record JAHHGZ010000007.1, on the reverse strand, counting down.
TCAAACAACGACTAACAATCCTTCTGCCGTTCCTTAAGTTTCAACATCATTTCTGCATGCATCTCGCGGGTAATTGGGTAAAAATACGTTAAAACTAAGCCACAAATTAAACAAATAGCAGGTAAAGGTCCGACGGCGAAGCGGATAGCATCTAGTGCGGATTCTGGTTGTATTGGTAATGTAGTTTGCCCTATAGCAGTTTCTTTGAAACCAGATGCTTGTAAGGAATTTCCGACTATAAATATTCCAAATGCTAGACCAAATTTTTGCAGCAAAACCATGAAGCCATAGAAAATTCCCTCGCGGCGTTGTCCAGTCTGGAGTTCATCAAGTTCAATTACATCTGGTATCATCGACCAGGGAACTAGGTAAGCTGTAGAAACCCCAAAACCTGCCATCACAGCCAAAAGGTACATTAAACCTATTTGACCGGGCTGTAAGAAAAATAAACCCATTGCTGCTAGTATCCATAAAATCATTCCCATAAAATAAACAGCTTTTTTTCCGATTTTTTTACTCAAATAACTCCAAACAAATAGCATTACAAGAGCAGTTCCTTGGACTCCAATCATGACTGTGGGGACATCGGATTCTTTGAGGCGCATACAATCAACCACAAAGTAAGGAATAATGCTGGCTGTAATCTGAACGCCTAACCAGGAAAAAAGATAGATACCAATAACAAATAAGAAAGGTCGGTTACTAAAGACGATTTTTAGCTGTTCGCCAAAAGGAATCGATGAGGGTTCTTCTTTTTGGATGCGTTTAGCTTCAAATGCCATCACGCGATCGCGTGTTCCAAAAACGCACCAATACAACGATGCAACTGAAATAATCGTGCAGACTAGAGCTAAGACTACATACTGTTCCTTGCGATCGCTAATCAGGGAAAAAATAATTTTTGATAAAATTAACGACAGAATGCTGCCACCAATGGAAAAAGTAAACCGAAAACTATTTAGGTTAGTGCGTTCGTCGTAATCTTGAGTGAGTTCTGGAGTCATTGCCGTATAAGGCAAATTGACAACAGTATAAAAAGTTTGCGATAAAATCCCGATCGCTACGTAATACCAAAACAACCCCCAAACATTGCCATTGGAATCAGTGCCAAATGGCGGTACAATCCACTGCAAGAAAAAGAAAATTCCAAAGGGAACCGCGCCATATAATATCCAAGGAAGGCGACGCCCCCAGCGACGAGATTTCGTTTTGTCAGTTAGCATCCCAACAATTGGATCGTTAACCCCATCCCAAATCTTGCCAATCATCAAAATACTGCCAGCTAACCCCGGCGGGATACCAGCGACATTGGTAAAAAAAACTAGGAGAAAAAATATGGAAATATTGGCAGTAATCGCTGGACCTAAATCACCTGCACCGTAAGCTAGCTTTGTTTTGAAGTTTAGTTTTTCAAATTCAGCACTCTTTGAGGAATAACCATCAGAAGAATCGTTCATATTACCAAGACTCATCCTAAAATAAAAAGTTTACGATTAACTATTAGCTATAAATCACGTCTTTTATGCCAGACCTTTACGTTTCTTGGTCAGATTATCACCAAAAAATAGAACAACTGGCTGCTCAGATTTATCAATCGGGGTGGGAATTCAATCAAATCATCTGTCTTGCTAGAGGCGGACTGCGAGTTGGAGACATTCTCTCCCGTATTTACCAGCAACCATTGGCAATTTTAGCAACCTCATCATACAGTGGTGTGGGCAAGCAAGAAAGAGGACAATTAACCTTTTCTCATCACCTGACAATGACTAGCGAAAAGTTAGGTTCGCGCATTCTGCTAGTTGATGACTTAGTAGATTCAGGGGTTACACTCCAAGAGACTATTCCTTGGTTGAAGCAAAATAGTGAGTCCCCAATTGAAGATATTCGCACTGCTGTACTTTGGTATAAAGCTTGTTCAGTGGCTGCCCCAGATTACTATGTTGATTATCTGCCTGATAACCCCTGGATTCACCAGCCTTTTGAGCATTACGAAACTATGAACCCAGCGGAACTTGTGAAAAAGGGGAGTGGGGCAGTGGGGTATTAGTTACTCTAGAACGATATCGCGCACTTCGTGAACTTGTTAGTTTGCGGAGTTACTCTACTGGTTTACTTTCCTCTCGGTAGGTGCGATAAATTCCGGTTCGTGAAGCGCGATCGCGCTTCATCAAAATCAAATATTATCGGGATCGATTCCCAACTCTCTCAACTTGGCTGCTAGTTTTTCCCGTTGTTGTCGCTCATTTTGAGCAACTTCATCACCAGTTAAATAACGAGTTCCTGTTTGGTTGTACCAATACAACACCTCTCGTTGAACTGTACCAGATACGTAAAGCGATCGCGCTTCGCGAACCGGAGGTTTATCGCCCAATTCCCAATCCAATTTCTGGCATCCAAAATGGTTCCCCAATTTGGAGTTGGTATTCCCCATCAATTAACTTATATACTTCAAATGGTTGGTGTTGGTCGCGTCGCCAATATTGCGGGTTGTAAATGACGTAGTACAGCACTCCCAATTTTGCATAGATGTTTAACTTAGTGTCATACTCATCACCAGGGGTTTTAGAAACCACTTCCAAAGCAAACTTTGGGATTATTTCCTGTTCTTCCCATACTGCATAGCTTAAGCGGGATTTGCCTGCTTTCCGTCGTTCCACACCCAAGCTCAAAAAACCATCCGGGATGATTGGTACTAAATGGCTCACTCCAGTAGTGTGGTAAACACCCATGTCAATACCAAAAAACCAATCATTCCGATTTGCCCAAATAGATTCGAGGAGAAATAGTAACAGATTCGGGATAAAATTCTGATCCTCATTATCCACTGGTGTATCGTCTGAACAGGGCAATTCAGCGGTAGATGGTAGAGTGCGGTAAGGTTCAAATTTTACCATAGATAACATTACCTGGTCATTTGACCAATAAACCATGCTTTAAATCTATTTTACCCGGTATTCTCAAGAGCTTGGGTAAAGTGTGCTTTAAAACGCAGTAGGCGCTGAACGCCTTCTGTGTAGGGTAAAACGCAAAGGTAAGCGCAGAGTCACGCGGAGTCTTTGTTAAACTTTTTACTACTAACTTATGAACTTGTGTACTTAGAGTTTGTATCGAATACGGTTCTAAAGGCGGCTTATCGAAGAGAAATCCAAAATCAGAACAGCCACAGCCAAAGGGGAAGAGTAACGAGCAATACAACCGAACCTGCAGCTAATGCAGTAACAGCTAATTCGCGATCGAGATTGAAGGTTTCAGCTAATACAAGTGTTGCGAAGGCTGGAGGCATCGCCATTTGCAACACGATCGCTTGTGCAGTTTTACCACTTATGCCAAACAATGGTAATGCACTACCTAAAATTAGAGGGACTATCAACATTTTGATTATTAAGCCAATCCCTGCCTGTGGTAAACTACGCCAAGAATTCAGCTTGCTCAACCGCATCCCAATTAATGCCAATGATAAAGCAACTGCAATCCATGCCATTTTGTCCAAGGCAAATTCTACTGGTGTAGGGATTGCTACTTGGCGAAACAACAAGCCAAAAGCAAAACTCCACAAAGCCGGATTGATTAAAATTGCTTTGGAAATCTGCCAATAATTCTGGAAATCGCTCCCCATCCGAGCTGCTAAAGCCACACCCAAGCCATAAGCCGCAAAAAGTGTTCCTAACAAATCGTAGAATAGTGCCCAAGCAAAGTATTCCTTACCAACCATTGCTAAGGTAATGGGATAGCCAAGATAACCCGTGTTACCCACCATTGATGCCAGAATAAAACTACCTTGAGTTGGTTTTGAGGGAATGTTTTTTGTAAAATAACCTTGCCATTTTATCCACATCCAAGCTAGAAATGCTCCTAGTATAGTAGCGAGGTAAGCGATCGCCGGAGCAATCCAAATTTTTCCTGATAAATCAGTTTGGCGTAAAAATGCAACAATACTTATCGGTACACCCACCCAGAAGAGAAACTGAGCCAAACGAGTGGGAACTGAAGGGGATAGTTTGCGTCCGAGAATAAAGCCTACTAGGACTAATCCCACCAGCTTGACGTATAGTTCTAGGATGTTTGTCAAGGCAACGCCTAATAATTACAGATGTCAAATTTTACCTATTGCGTTTAATCCTCTCCAGTCTACAATCTGTTATGGCTATTCAACACAAGCAGGAGTTGATCCTTGAATAATCCTGGGTTTTCTGGAAAATCTCAAGACTCCGAAGCTAATTCTAATGCTAATACTGGTGAGGATATTCCCGCAGCTTTCCGCGATACTCCTGAATTAGCACCCAAGGGAAAGAAACGTCCCTTGATGTTGGGAATGGTTGGTGTCACGGGATTTGTCTTACTTGCCGTTATTAGTGGTTTTCTATTTTTTCTGACTGTACCCAAAAAATCGGCTGATGCACCAACTGCTGTAACCGCACCACAACCTAACGCTTCTGTCAATCCCCAAAATAATAGTGATGTGATTTTGGGGCATTTGGCATATCCAGAAGCCCTAGAGACAGAATTAGTTTCAATTTCGGCAGATGGACGCATCAAAATGCGATCTGCTGCTGCTGAGAAGTTTCAGGCAATGGTGCAAGCAGCTCGAAGTGCGGGTGTGAGTTTGGTGCCACTTTCTGCTTTTCGTTCAATCAAAGACCAAGAAAAGTTATTTTTTGATGTCGGTGCCCAGCGCAATCAAACACCAGCAGAAAGAGCAGCATTGAGTGCCCCTCCAGGTCATAGCGAACATCACACGGGTTATGCTGTGGATATAGGAGATGGGGCAGCAGCGGGAACGAATGTTATTGAAACTTTTGACACCACCAAGGCTTATCAGTGGTTGCAAGCCAATGCCGCACGTTTTAGCTTTGAGATGTCCTTTCCCAAAGACAACGTACAAGGGGTGAGCTATGAACCTTGGCACTGGCGTTTTGTTGGCGATCGCGATAGTTTAGAAACCTTCTATAGGGCAAAAAATCTCAAACCAGTTCAGCCAAAACAGTAGGCGCAGAAATCTCGTATATCCTTAACAGGACTGCGAGAAGCCTACATCACACTGATTGTGGTTGATTTAGGAGTATGTCACAATGCTTTCTCGATGATGCGGTTCTAGGAGGTTCGTCACATCAGAGCCTCTTGGAATTATCCCACCAGGATTAAGCGGAAACAAATTGCCGTAATAATCACGCTTCACACTCTCTAAGTCGCAGGTATCTGCAACACCTGGAAGCTGATATAAATCCCGCAGATAAGCCCCCAAATTTTTATAGTCTTTAATTCTTTGGCGATCGCACTTAAATAAGCCATAATAAACAACATCAAAACGGAATAAAGTCGTAAACAGACGTACATCCGCCAGGGTCACTCCATCCCCGCACAGATATCGACTCGTTTCCAGAACACTATCAATTTCATCAAGGGCAGCAAATAACTCGTTACAAGCCTTATCATAAGCTTCTTGAGTTTGAGCAAAACCGCAGCGATACACGCCATTATTCACCGCATGGTAAATTTTCTCATTCCAACGGTCAATTTCTTCTCTATGTGACTCTGGATAAAGCTCCAGGCTGGCATTAGTCGCAAACTCGTTGAACTGAGCGTTCAAGATGACAATAATCTCTGCACTTTCGTTGTTGACTATCGTATTTGTTTGCTCATCCCACAATATCGGCACCGTACAACGTCCCTTATAGCCTGGTTCTGCTAATTCATAAAGTTCCGGAACCGTGCGACAGCCTTTTTCCTGTTGATTGAGTATCCAAATTCCTTCATTTGGCGAAGGAGACACAATTGATACAGAGATTGCATCTTCTAGTCCCTTCAATGCTCTCAAAACTAGAGTGCGGTGTGCCCAAGGGCATCCCAGACCAGCGTATAAACGGTAGCGCCCAGCCGACGGTGGGTAAGGGTTGTTTTCTTCTGTGCCGATGGAATTTCGGAACTGACTAATGGGACGGATGTACTCACCTGACTTGCTGCGGGGTGCCAGGTTGGACATCATAAGGTGCCACATAGTTGTCCAGACAAATTTTCCCGTCTTGATAATTAACCCAGAAGGGAGAGACTTGCCTTTTTTTTTCGGCTGTTGGCTTAGGGAAGGGGTAGGCTGTGACATAGTATAATTGTACTTTGCTGACTGCGGGAGCAATGCATATGCGGTATCAAAAACTTGGGAAAAATTATGCAGCAAGCGCAAACCCAATTATATGCAGTAATTTCGACTGATGAATCACCAAGCAAGCAATCAGATTCGAGAGCATGTGGATACTATCTACCGCACCGAGTTCCGTCGCGTTTTCGCCACCCTAATTCGCTTGCTCGGTGACTTTGACCTCGCTGAAGAGGCCGTGCATGAAGCCTTTAGTGCCGCTGTGTCGCAGTGGTCTCGTGACGGTATACCCGCTAACCCACGATCGTGGCTGGTTTCGGCGGGACGCTTCAAAGCGATTGACACCATCCGTCGTCGCGCCCGCTTTGACTCGTCTTTACCAGAACTCGCTTCGCAAATCGACCAGAGTGATACCACTGTGCAGGATGAAGAGGATGTTGAAGACGATCGCCTGCGCCTAATCTTCACTTGTTGCCATCCCGCTCTGTCAAAAGAAGCCCAGGTAGCCTTGACCTTGCGGGAAGTCTGCGGACTCACAACTGAGGAAATTGCCAGTGCCTTCCTGATTGCTCCCGCTACATTGGCGCAGCGGATCGTGCGGGCTAAGGCGAAGATCCGCGCTGCACACATTCCTTATCAGGTGCCATCGCTGACCGATCTGCCCGATCGATTAGATACTGTACTTCAAACGATCTATCTAGTCTTTAACGAAGGGTACGCTGCCTCCTCTGGCATGTCGTTGACACGAGTCGAGCTTGCTGATGAGGCGATCCGTTTAGGGCGGTTGGTGATGGAACTGTTACCAGATTCGGAGACGATCGGACTCCTCGCGCTGATGCTGCTACAAGAATCGCGACGCACTGCACGCACTTCGGCGAGTGGCGATCTTATCCTGTTAGAAGAGCAGAACCGTTCGCTCTGGAACCAAGCACAGATTGCTGAAGGCAGGGCACTGGTACAGCGATCGCTATCGTCGCAACAGTTTGGCTCATACACGCTTCAGGCAGCGATCGCGGCGGTGCATTCTGAGGTATCGAGTGCAGCTGAAACAGACTGGGCAAAGATTGTGGCTTTGTATGATGTGCTAATCCGAGTAGAGCCATCGCCGATCGTTGAGTTGAATCGGGCGGTGGCGGTGGCGATGCGTGATGGCTTTTTAGCAGGACTGCATCAGATCGACGACATCTTAGCACGGGGCGATTTAACTGACTACCATCTGACACACGCAGCGCGAGCCGACTTGTGTCGGCGATTGGGCAGGATTGATGATGCTAGAGCGTCCTATCAACAGGCTTTGGCTCTGGTGAAGCAGGAACCAGAGCGGCGTTTTCTTCAAAAACGCCTGCGTGAGTTGGGGTGACATCTCCCACCACTGAACTGAGTACCGTTACAGTGGGGGTTTCTCATCCAATCCGGCTACTGCTTACTCAGCTCAAAAAAAATTTTAAGGATCTGTCGATTTAGAGTTTCGCCGAACGACTATTTAATGAAGCCGATCTTCGATCGGCTTGTTTAAACAACCTTGTTAAGCATTTTGGAGCAAAACAATGAACGCAGAACCTCAAACAAAACACCAATGGCTAGATAAATTTATCGGCGAATGGACTAGCGAAACTGAATATAGTATGGAACCCGATCAATCGCCCACAAAGATCGTCGGCACTGAAGTAGTTCGATCTCTTGGCGGGATTTGGATTGTAGCGGAAGGTGAGGGGGATATGCCTGACGGTTGTTCGGGAAAAACGATGATGACACTGGGCTTTGACCCTCAGAGCGATCGCTTTGTGGGAACTTTTGTCGGCTCGATGATGACCCATATCTGGCTTTACAACGGCTCTCTAGATGCAACTGAAAAAATGCTCACTTTAGACACAGAAGGCCCAAACTTCAGTCAGACTGCGATGACAAAATACCAAGACATTATCGAGTTTGTCAGCGACGACCATCGGGTAATGAAATCGCAAATCCTGGGAGATGATGGCAATTGGCTTTTGTTCATGACAGCACACTATAAGCGGCAGAAGTAGTTCATCTTCACGAAGGAAGAAGCAAGAAGAAAGAAGGAAGAAGTACCCACTCTTAAAAGGAGCGAGATTTGCACAAAGGCGCTGTTTTTTTTCGTTAAACTCAAGTCAAAAAATATCTTTTTTTGACTGAAGCTCTAAACTCAGAACGCTCCTAAATTATTAGTTATTACGAATTCCTTCTAACTTCATTTGTAATTATTCAGCAAAATTCAGGAGCAGCACAACATGAAATACATGTTACTCATTTATAGTGACGAAAATGCATGGACTGAGAGCGAAAGAGAAAACTGCTATGCGGATTCTGTGCAACTAACCCAACAACTATATGCGAACGGTCAATTTTTGGGTGCTTCGCCGCTCCATTCTGTTTCAACGGCAACCAGTGTGCGGGTGCGCGACGGTAAAAAACTGGTGACGGATGGGCCGTTTGCGGAAACCCGCGAACAACTGGGTGGCTACTTCCTAATTGAAGCGCAGGATCTTGACGAAGCGATCGCGATCGCCAGACGCATTCCCTCAGTTAGTAAAGGCACCGTCGAAATTCGACCGATCGTCGAACTATCAGGCTTGCCGTTAGATAAGTAATTTTCCAAAAAAGTTACTCAACTTGTCGATTGAGTGAACCTTAGTTCGACTAGCTTGTAGAGGATTTAAATTTGAACCTTAAATCCATAGAGCAAAATCATCAAATTAACCAAAGGAGTTCATCATGCAATCTAATACTTATCTCAATTTTAACGGTGAATGCGAAGCTGCGTTTAAGTTCTACGAGCAGTGTCTGGGCGGCAAAATCGTTGCGATGATGACCTACGCGGATATGCCAATGGTTGAGCAAACGCCCCCCGAACAACGCGATAAAATCATGCATATCCACTTAACTGTGGGCGATATGGTTTTGATGGGTTCTGACGCTCCACCTGACTACTTTGAAAAACCCCAGGGTTTCAATGTGAACCTCCAATTTGACGATGTGGTAGAAGCAGAGCGGATATTTCACGCATTAGCAGAAAACGGAACAGTCAAGATGCCCTTCCAAGAAACCTTTTGGGCTAAACGTTTTGGCATGGCGATCGATCGATTTGGCACACCGTGGATGATTAACTGCGGGTAAGCTACCTAACCGTGTCTAAAAGCTCAGAAACCGATAAACAATAGGAGATTTAACGATGAAAGTCATGGTTATCGTCAAAGCCAACCCAGACTCAGAAGCTGGTGTGATGCCCAGCGAAGAGATTCTTACTGACATGGGGAAATACAACGAAGAATTAGTTAAAGCCGGAATTTTGCTGGCTGGTGAGGGGTTACATCCCAGTTCAAAAGGAGCACGGGTAATGTTCTCAGGTGCAAATCGGACTGTGACCGATGGACCGTTCGCAGAGACGAAGGAGTTGATTGCTGGATTCTGGCTCTGGCAAGTGAATTCGATGGCAGAGGCGATTGAATGGGTCAAACGCTGTCCATGTCCAATGCAAGAATCCGAACTAGAGATTCGTCCGATCTTTGCAGCGGAGGATTTTGGCGCAGCCTTCACCCCCGAACTTAAGGAGCAGGAAGAACGCATCCGCGCAGAAGCTGAAAAACTCCAGAATTCGTGAAGCGATCGTCTCACCGATCGGGGATGCCGAAAGGAAGAAGGAAGAAGAAAGAAGGAGAATTGGTGGGGACTTAAACACGTTTTGGAAGAAGAAATAAGGCTTCTTCCTTCTTCCTTCGTTATATAGTATCTGTATCGGACTTTTTAATTAAATCTCCATTCCAATTTTCAAATAATTCTAATAAACCTATTGTCCCGACGAAAAAAGTATAAATACCATATTTGATTGGAGTTTTTCCTTTGAAGGGTGCGCACCAAGCCGCTATAATTCCCTCAATAAAATGTGTTATGAGAGCAAAACGTTCTATCCAGAAGATGAAATTGAGGCTACTTGGAATTTTTTGGTTAGTCAAATTAGCGTAAATGTTTCCTATTTCCCATCCAATTGCACTGATTATTAGAACTATAGAGAGAACTTTGATAACGTTAAAAAACTTTTTCTTTATCTGATTTAAGCTCATAATTTTATAGTATTTTGGCAGCCCGGTTGGGTAAAGACAAGCCCCCTTGCCCCCAATTATGGGGACCTACCGTGTACACACAAGTTGAAAAAACCTTAATTTGTCCCTCAAAGGGCGATAGGATTTGTGTGTACACCGTAGAAATTGGGGGCAGGGGGCTGAAAAAAGCTAATTACACCTCAGATGGCACTTCCTCCTGTTCTTTTTCCACAAACATTTGCACCCGGCTGCGGTAGTCTCTCAAAGATTCATCTACCCAATCGCGATCGTTACTGTTTGCATACAAATGTACTATAGGCTCGCTCGCATCTGGCAAAACTAACACCCAGCTATCATCATAGGGTTGACAAATTTTCACCCCATCGATTAATTCCAGATTTTGTGCCGGGTGAGTTTCCACCAAATAGCGCATTAAAGAACCTTTGACTGTCCAGGGGCAGCGGATAGCGTACGCTTTGTGAATTACTCGGGGTAGTTCTGACCTTACAGAAGTCAGCGATCGCTCCTGAATAGTCAGCATTTCAATCAGTTTGCCTACGCAGAACATGGCGTCAAATCCCGGATGCAATTGTGGGAAAATGAAACCGATTTCTCCACTTCCCGCCAATACCACATTGGCATTTTTCTGGGAAGCTTCCATCAATGCTGTGGGATTAGCCTTTGTGCGAATAACTTTAGCATCGTGACGGCGGGCAATTTGCTCCACTGCACTAGAAGTATGAACTGGCACAACTACACTACTCCTAGGACTAGCAGTTAACATCATGTCCACCATCAGCGCAGTCAACATTTCCCCGCGAATTGGCATCCCAGATTCATCAACTAAAATTATTTGTTCGCCATTTGCCGTTACCTGGACGCCAAAGTTAGCCTTCAACGCTTCCACAACATGACCAAGTTGAGTTAACAAGCTTTCGCGATCGATTGTAGACAAAGCGTTTTTATTCAAACTGGCGTTTAGCACCACTGCATCAGCACCAAAGTTATCTAACATTTGAGGCAAGACCGCGCCAGACACAGCATAAACGTAGTCAATCACGACCTTAGCGCGACTGTTGCGAATCGTATCAACGTGCAATAACTTTTCAAAAGCTTTGCAGTATTGGTCGCTGATTTGGCTAGGGTACGACACATTCCCAATTTCATGAATTTGCGATCGCCGCATATCTTCCTTAAAATAAGCCCCTTCAATTTTCTTTTCTAGGGCTTTGGAGATATTAATTCCCTTGGCATCCATGAATTCAATCAAGATGTAATCCGGGCGATCGGGATGTACGCGCACATGGATACCGCCATTGACACGCATTGTGGGAATAACAGTCCGCGCCATTGGAATCGCTGTTGCATCCAAGTTCTGAATATCCACACCCACTGACATTAAACCCGCAATTAGCGAGCGAGTCACCATGCGCGAGATATTTCTTTGGTCTCGGGAAACTGTCACCTGAGAACCTGGTTTCAAAGTCGAACCGTAAGCAGCGCCCAACTTTACGGCAAATTCTGGCGTAATGTCAATATTTGCCAATCCTTGCACGCCACGTTGCCCAAATAAATTTCGCTGTGCTATGTTACCCCAAATTAAGTTAATATTTAAGATTGCACCGGATTCAATCTTCTTACTAGGCCAAACCCGGACTCCTGGGCTAATTTGAGCTTCCTCACCCACGGTAGACAAAGAACCGACGACAGCAGCTTCTAATACATGAGCGCGACGGTCTACACGGGTACCACGGGAAATCACACAAGCCGACAAATTTGCTTCATCGCCAATAATTGCTCCATTCCAGACAATCGGACGTTTGAGATTGGCATCTGAACCAATAGTGACATTATCGCCAATTACAGTTCCCCCCTCAATATGCACTCTTGCGCCGATGCGGCAATTGTCACCAATGACCGCCGGAGCTTCCAGGATTGCGGACGGTTCGATATAAGTATTTTGACCGACCCACAAACCAGGAGAAACTTCTTTGTAAGCAAAATCTAATTTCACTTTACGGTCTAAAGCATCATACTGAGCTTCGCGATAAGCATCTAAGTGACCGACATCACACCAATAGCCACTAGCGATGTAACCGTACATTGGCTCATCTTTTTCTAACAACAGGGGGAATAAGTCTTTAGAAAAATCGCATTCCGTATGAGCCGGCAAATATTCTAAAACTTCAGGTTCAAGAATATAAGTACCAGTGTTGACAGTATCAGAAAAAATTTCGCTCGTAGAAGGCTTTTCTAAAAAGCGACGAATCCGGCCTTCCTTATCGCTAATCACCACCCCAAACTCAATCGGGTTGGGGACACGAGTCAAAATCAAAGTAGCTTTTGATTTTTTTTGCTTGTGAAATTCAATTGCTGCCGTTAGGTCAAAATCTGTTATGCTATCGCCGCTAATCACTAAAAAGGTTTCATCAAGGAGTTCAGCAATATTTTTCACGCAGCCGGCGGTACCTAGAGGCTGGTCTTCTTCCACGGCGTAAGTCATTTGTACACCAAACTCGTTGCCATCTTGAAAATAATCTCGCAGAACATCGGGTAGATAATGCAGGGTGGCAACAACTTCTGTGATGTGATGCCGTTTGAGAAGATTGATGATGTGTTCTGCAATTGGTCGATTCAGGATGGGCACCATAGGTTTAGGCAGATCGCACGTTAGCGGGCGAAGCCGCGTTCCTGAACCCCCTGCCATCAGTACTGCACGCATAAATCCTCCTAAGTTATTTGCAGCTTGTGCTGCGTCAAGACCAATGAGATACGTTTTTGGTCTTCAATATTAGTCTCCTACGAATGTTGGATTTTGAGGAACTTCCAGAAGATGCATCTGGTCATAAAAGGTTTATCTAATCGCCAAACTACCCTGTTTCGCTATAGATAATCAAGCAGGGGGATGGGGAGATGAGGGAATGAGGAGAGAGGAAAAAATATCTTTGTATCTTCTTTCTCGACTCCCTCTACTATTGTTTATTGAAGGGGCTACTTTACACTGGTAGATGAGGATGTATGGGCAATTTCCACTGTTACCTTTAAGGCTCAGGTATCCTCGTTGCTTTTCACTATCCGTTAAGAAATGCCAAGATAGTGTAAGAATATCTAACTCAAATTCTATTAGTCGCTCGCGGAGTTGCTAGGGATGAACGTAATTATTTTTGGATTGGGAGTGATTTATGTGGCTGGGATTTGGAAGTTCTGGAATGGATTTGAAAAAACTAATTTCACGCGAAGTTTGCCAAATCGCATTGGTTTAGCGTTGTTGTGGCCTGCTTTGTTTCTTACAAATGGGTCTTACCGTCGCAACTTTAGAAAGGCACTGAAGGGTTAAGAATTAAGAGTTGGGAGTTGGGAGTTAGGAGTTAGGAGGAGCGGAAAATCTAATAAATAATCCTTATGATTGCCACTGTAGGGATAAATCAACCATTTTTCCACGTTATAACGAACGCAAAAACCAGCCCTTGACCTCAAAATAACAATCATAAGGATTACTTATGCAAGAGGGCTAACCTAAATTTCAAGAATTTAACTCCTAACTCCTAACTCCTAATACCAATTCTGTATGAAGATGCACATAATCAAGACCCCCCTGTAGTCCCCCCTTGCCAAGGGGGGACGGCGTAGCCGGGGGGTAATATATGCAGCTTCACAAAGAAACGGTATAACTCCTAACTATTCATAGGGCCTGAATCCATTCTTTAATAGAGTATTCAGTCCAAATACCGTTTTGCCAATAAGGGTCACCTTCAACTAATTGGCGTACGGTGTCTTCATTTTCGGCTTCGTAAATGGCAAAAACTTTAGTTACGTCTTTTGTCGGGCCAATAGTTATTAAAACACCGGATTCCTTCTGTTTAGCGAGTCCGTCTAGATGTGCTTGGCGATAGGGGGCACGTTTTTCTAGAACGTCTTCGCAGTAAGAACCCCACATGATGTATTTGAGCATAGTTCAATAATTCAACAATTAAACAATTTTAGTTGACGGTTAACAGTCAACTGCCAACATTTAGCTTCTCAAATTAACGCCAAATTTCTCCACTAATGTATCCCTAACTTTTTGATGCACTGGTTCAACTTCGGCATCGGTGAGAGTGCGATCGCTTGCCCGATATACTAAACGAAATGCTAAACTCCGCTGTCCTTGGGGCACGTTTTCACCGCGATATTCATCGAACAATTCTACAGATTCTAATAAATCTTTAGCAGCTTTGTTGATTGCTCTTTCAATTTCGGCGACTGTTACTTTCGTGGGTGCGAAAAAGGCAATATCTCTATCAGATGCTGGATAGGTAGAATAACTCTTAAATGTGGGTGTCAGAGTTTCATCTTGGTCTAGAGCATCTAAAAGCACATCTAAGTCTAGTTGAAATGCGTAGGCGGAATCTGGTAAACCTTTTTCTCCTCGCAGTTGGGGATGAAGTTGCCCAAAAGTACCGAGTCTATTGCCTCTGATCCACAACGAAGCGGTGCGTCCAGGATGTAAGCGTGAATCGCGATGATCTGGTTGATATTCTACTTGCAAACCTAGTTGCTCAAAGACACTTTCTAAAATGCCTTTTGCTTCAAACCAAGTCATGGTTTTTTCCTTTGAGCCTTTCGACGACCATTTTCCGACAGTGCGATCGCCTCCCATGATTCCAGCTAGGGCTTCTGATTCTCGCAAGCCTTCTTCTTCTCTTGAGAATATGCGTCCAATTTCAAAACCGTTGAGAGAACCATTTCCTTGCTCTAAGTTATATTGAAACGCATCAATCAAACCAGAAATCAAATCGCTTCGCAGTGCTGAATATTCTGCAAACAAAGGATTTGCCAATACTACCTGTCTTTCTTGCCCTGGTTTGACCAAGGAATATTGCATCAATTCTGTTAATCCTTCAGCCCGCAGTGCCGCACGTAATTTGCGTACCAGTTCCCGATCCACTGGCAAATATCCGGCTTCTGATTTTTCTGGTAATGTGTCGCAGAAATTATCATAGCCGTAGAGACGGGCGATTTCTTCAATCAAATCAATTTCCCGTTCCAAATCGCGGTAACGATAAGGTGGTACAGTTACCGTCCATTTACCTTCAGCATACAAAGATAACTCACATCCCAATGCAGTTAAAATTCGCTCAACATCTGCACTTTTGAGTTCTGCTGTGTCGTCGTCCGATTCTATCGGTCCGAGTACCTGGTTCACTCTGTCTAAACGCAGTTCAATAGTCCGTGTCCAAGTGGATGTATCTGGGCGAGTATCAGCAACTTCAGCTGTTAAAATATTTCCAAAAGCCAGTTCTGCAATCAACAATAAAGCACGACGTGTAGCAGCTTCTAAACCCGCGCTGTTAATTCCCCGTTCGTATCTCCCCGAAGCTTCACTTCTGATCCCCACACTGCGTGAAGAACGCCGAATCGCTACAGAATCAAACAGCGCTGCCTCTAACATCAAGTTTTGTGTACCTTGATGAACTTCCGTTTCTTCACCACCCATAACTCCTGCCAAAGCAACGGGTTTACTATTAGCGGTAATTAACAAACTTTGGGTTGACAAAGTACGCGTTTGTCCGTCCAAAGTTTTAATAGATTCCCCATTGTCGGCGAAACGCACACCGATTTGTAGAGACTGGGAATTCAACGTGTCTACACCTGCAACATCCATTAGGCGATCGAGGTCAAATGCGTGCAAGGGTTGTCCCCATTCCAACAACACGTAATTAGTGATATCCACAACATTATTAATCGGACGCACTCCTGCAGCCCTCAACCGCACCTGCAACCAATCAGGTGATGGCGCAATTTTTACCGATTCAATTCTCGTCCCAATATAAGCAGGGCAAGCTCGTGTCTCGTCAATATTTAAAATTAAATTACCCGCACCACTGGTCACCGACACCTCACCCGGTTCGGGAATAGACAACTTTCCACCAGTTAAAGCAGCAACTTCCCGTGCCACACCTACCATACTCAATGCATCTGCACGATTCGCTGTAGCTGTCAAGTCTAAAATTACATCGTCCAAACCCAACAAAGGACGCACATCGCTACCCAAGGGTAGATTTTCTTGGGTAAAAATATGAATTCCATCCACATCGGTCATCGGCAAACCGAGTTCCTTCAAAGAACAAATCATGCCATTAGAAGGCACACCGCGCAATTTCGCCGGCTTAATCTTTAAATCAATATTGGGTAAATAGGTACCAACAGTAGCCACAGGTACATAAATATCTGCCCGTACATTGGCAGCACCGCAGACAATATTTAAAGTCTCACCAGTACCGACATCAACTTGGCAAACACTTAATTTATCAGCGTTTGGGTGAGGTTGACGCTCAACGACCTTCCCAATCACAACACCATTGGCCCAAGTCCGTCGATCTTCAATTCCCTCCACCTCAAACCCTGCCATCGTCAAGTTTTCCGCCAATTCTTCTGGTTTCAGTTTTATTTCTACTAGTTCTCGCAGCCAATTTAAAGAGATACGCATGAAAAATATCTGTTTGTTCTGTTGAATTGTCTATTGTTTTAATTTTATTACTTGAACAATCCTACTACGTTCTGGCAGCGCAAGGCTGTTTCATCTTAATTTCCGCGAGATACCCCATCCGCTAGCGTTGCAGGGTGGGGAGGGTGTGCTGTGTTTAATTTAATGACTTGATGTCGTTAAATTAAACATTTTCCGAGTTGACAACACGATTAATCCCGTGTTTGGCTGTATCAATCGGACTTTTTTAGCGGTACATTGCCCACATCTATTCCAGTTACAATCACTAACTGAAACTTGTTTTTCTGTGTCTTTGCTAACCCAACCCAAGAATTTTTTCTTCCCAAATATTTACGAAGATTTGATGTTTGTTACATCCTTGACCGTGGAATTGAGGCATATTTATCCAACCACAGATGTTAGTGCCCGTAGCAATTCTTGTCGGCTAAATGGCTTCGTCAAATAAACATCTGCACCTTGCCTCATTCCCCAAATCCTGTCAATATCTTTATCTTTAGAACTACAAATAATAATTGGCAATTTTTGAGTAGCCAAATTTCTTTTCAACGTCCGACAGAATTCAAACCCACTCATTCCTGGCATGACAACATCAGTAATAATCGCATCAGGCTGCTCGCTAAGTGCCTTATTCATGCCATCTTTAGCATCACGAGCAATAATTACCGTATAACCACTGTCTCGCAAATAACTGCTAATTAGCTCCAATTGCGAAGGAGTATCGTCCACTACTAAAACTGTCACCATGTGTATTTCTCTCTCCTATATATTTAAAAATGTATTCTCTAATCTCAGTGCCCGTATTTTCAAGTCAAATGGGTAAACACCATTTTTAGCAATTCCGCACGGGTAAAGGGTTTGGTTAAATATCCCGAAGCTCCTACCAATCTGGCTCTCACTTTATCTACAAGTCCTTTGCTTCCCGTAACCATAATAATGGGTGTCTTTTTGAACAGCGAGTTATTGCGGATAATCCGGCATAATTCATATCCATCAATTCCTTCCATGTTCAAATCCAGCAAAATTAAGTCCGGTTTGTGCCGAATAATTGGCATTACTGCTTTCACTGGATCGCTAATTGTGACTACGGTGAAACTTTCGTCTTCTAAGAAACGGCTAATTTCTTTGAGGACGGTAGGACTATCGTCTACAGATACTATTTTGTATATTTTCCGACTATTATCAGTCGGAGGGTTTGGGTTTACTGGTGCAGTTGGTTCGGGAATATTTTCTTTGGGAGGAGGAGAAATTTGTGGCAATCGCTGCCCAATTGCTGTATTTGCTACAGGTATATGCGAACTGTTTTGAGGGGTAATGCTACTCGGTACTACTGTTTTATCAATTAATTTCCGATTAGTTAGTTCAGTTAATTGACTAGTAACTTTTAATACCTCTTCACAGTTTTTTGGCAAGATATCAAACGGTGGGTCTGGCTCGTGTAACAAAATTGACCCATTTAAGATGTAAGGATATAAAGTTCTAGCCAGTTGTAGTTCATCTTGGTTCATGATTACTGCCAGATGACGCAGGCTAAAACCCTTCATCCAATTAGTTAAATTTTGCTGTAGCTCTGGTAAATTTTTTGGTTGGGTTTTGGTTTGAATCCACAGATATGGACGTTGATAAGGTGAAGAAATTTGCGGAGCCATAGACTGCCAAATTTTTATCCTTTCTTGGCAGCGTTCCATGATTTTCTCGGTATCTAGCTTGCAAATTTTGGGAAGTTTATTCAGTATGTCCGTAAATTCATAAGTACCTTGTTTGATTAACAGTAACGATTCAATTACTTCTTGAACCAATTCTTGAATTAGGACGGCTGCTTGTGTCGCATCTAGGTATCGTTGACTTACTAACCAGCAAATAGCTTGATATTCTGGAGATTCTTCCTGAGGAATTGCTTCTTCCGTGGAATTACTATGTTCTACTGACTGATTTTGTGAGTCAGGTTCAAACATCATCCTTAATTGAATGCGGGTTTCACCGCTCAACAGTGAAATATGATGGCTCAAACGACGTAAATGACGTTCTAGTCGATCGAAGGGTTCGACTGAATGAGTGGCATAGATTATTTTTCCTTGCTCTAGGTAAATCGACCAGAAAACTGAGTTGCTAGATACTTGTAAGCAAGTAGTCTCAGAAGAACTAGATAAGTGTCTTAACAAACTCAGGGGACGCAGTTTTGTGAATGTGCCAAAATTATTCATATATTGGATGATTTCCGGTATGTTAGGCCCAATTTTTGCAGCTTATAACTATTGTGAAAAAAGGCGTTTTTTTATCTTTGATATTTCTCTAAAAAAGATTTTTACTGTTCGATATATACACATCTTACAAGCTAAAAATATTCCATGATAGTGTATTTGTTACATTTTTTTGCACCGGATACTGATAAGAATTATTGTTTTGATTATTTGAGTTGAAAGTTTGCATAATTACAAAAGTCTATGTTGAATACAGTTATGGTTAATTCTGATTAATAAATTCATCTAAAAAGAAGTGCTTCTACATAAAATCTTTAAAATTATGCATAGGCAAAGGTACGTATTTACTGTATTATGTAGATGATATATAAAAATTTCGTTAAATTTACTGCTGTTTCTCAAAGATTAGCCTATGTAAATTTGATTTTGCCAAAATAATTATGTCTTAAGAAAGATTTCATTAAATGTACAGGGATATTAAAGGTTCGTTGTGTTTAATGGACAATAAGCTATCTATGACGACTTCCCCACATTTGTAGTCTGAGTGGCTTGTTGAACTATATACTTTGAGAAAAAGGAAAATAAAGCTTTGGACTTTAACATAACACCAAAAGTTATGCTTGATACAATAGGTCTCGATCAAGTAGTTGAGTTTGCTGAGAACCCAGAAGCCCGTTGTCCTTGCGTCTTACTCTTAGATACCTCTGGTTCCATGCAAGGAGAGGCGATAGAAGCTTTAAATCAAGGGTTACTGAGCTTGAAGGATGAGTTAGTTAAAAATTCCCTGGCAGCCAGAAGGGTGGAAGTAGCAATAATTACTTTTGACAGTACTGCCAGTATAGTCCAAGATTTTGTGACTGCGGATCAATTTAACCCGCCGATACTGACAGCACAAGGATTGACGACGATGGGGGCTGGAATTCATAAGGCTTTGGATGCGATCGCTGAACGCAAAACCCAATATCGGACTAATGGCATAGCTTACTATCGCCCGTGGGTATTTATGATTACAGATGGCGAGCCGCAAGGTGAGCCAGATCATATTGTAGAACAAGCTTCTGTCCGACTGCAAACAGATGAAGAGAACAAGCGTGTTGCTTTTTTTACTGTCGGGGTAGAAAATGCTAATATGGCACGTTTAAGTCAAATATCCGTACGTACACCCTTGAAACTTAAAGGATTAAACTTTATAGAGATGTTTGTTTGGTTGTCAGCTAGTATGTCAGCTGTCTCCCAATCGAAGGTAGAGGAACAGGTGGCACTACCGCCAATTGGTTGGGGGACTGTTTAATAATTATTATTAGGCTTGATACTCACATGCCATCAAATTCGGTAGAATCTATGAATACATCAAAACAGATGCCTCACTGGCGCGTGCTAGCAGCGTCGGTATGTGGGACAAGCCATGTTAAGAACAAGCAACTCTGTCAGGATGCCCACCACTTTTTGGTATTGCCAGACGAAATTTTAATCGCTGCTGTGGCAGATGGTGCAGGTTCGGCAAAACTGAGTAAAGTTGGGGCGATGGTTGCTGTGGAAACAGCGCTCGAAAATCTATCCACTCAAGAAATTAACCGTTCTCTTTTGGATGACGATGCCGTAGTGCGATCGCTTTTAATTGAGGCAATGGTAGCCGCAAAAAAAGCTGTTGAGGAAGAAGCGATTGCCTGTAACAAAAAAACTACTGATTTAGCAAGCACTTTAATTGTGACCATCGCTACGCCAGAAATGGCAGCGGTGGGGCAAATAGGTGACGGAGTGGCCGTGGCTAAAGATAATATGGATAATTTAATTGCACTGACGGTACCCGATAATGGTGAATATGTTAATGAAACCACGTTTTTAATCTCGCCAGGAGCTTTAGAAACAGCACAAATTAGACTGTGGCGTCAAGCTATAGTGAATATTGCGGTTTTGAGCGATGGGCTGCAAATGCTGGCAATCAATATGAGTGTTCGAGCCCCTCACAAACCGTTTTTTTTACCGCTGTTTGACTTCGTAGCCAATACTGAAGACAAAGCTGTAGCAAAAGAGCAATTAATGAGGTTTTTACGCTCCGAGCGAATTACGCAACGTACTGATGATGATTTGACACTGGTAATTGCTGCTTTAAGCAATCATTAAGTAATAATTTTCATCTCGGCATAAATCTCTATACTGATAACTATATCATGCAGGTACTACGTTGTCTTCCTGACAAAGGAATTACTCCGATCAACCTCACCGCCAGTTTGGGGCGGGGGGGTGAGGCATGTGTTTATACATTGCCGATAGATGGGAATTTAGTGGCGAAGATTTATCACAAGCCAACCGTAAGTCATGCTCGCAAGCTGGCTGTGATGTTGGCTCACCCACCGTCGAATCCCACGGCTTCCTTGGGTCATATTTCTATAGCTTGGCCAAATGAAGTTTTGATCTCAGCGGATGGCAGCGATCGCATTATCGGCTTTTTAATGCCCCGCATTCGCCAGATGCGGCCAATCATCGACTTTTATAACCCCAGAACACGTCGTCTGCATTGTCCTTTATTTAATTATCAGTATTTACTCCGGACTGCCCGTAATTTGGCTGCGGCTTTTGCGGCTTTGCACAACAGTGGTTACTGCGTCGGCGATGTGAATGAGTCGAATATCATGGTGAGCGATACCGCACTGGTGACAATCGTAGACACCGACTCTTTTCAAGTGCCCGATCCTGATAACAATATTGTTTACCGCTGCGAAGTTGGCAAACCAGAGTTTACGCCACCAGAACTCCAGAATATCACTTTTGCGGCTTGCGATCGCGCAGTTTCTCATGACTTGTTTGGCTTGTCAGTGCTGCTATTTCAACTATTGATGGAAGGCACCCATCCATTTTCTGGTATTTATCAAGGTGCAGGTGAGCCTCCTCCCTACGAAGCACGGATTGCGGCAGGTCATTTTCCTTACAGTCGTCATCGGGACGTACCTTATATTTCTACCCCCATTGCCCCCCCTTGGGAAATTCTCCATCCCAAATTGCGAGAACTGTTTGTCCGTTGTTTCGAGGATGGGCATTCCCAACCGAATCAGCGACCTACAGCCCAAGCTTGGCTTTTTGCATTAGCAGAAGCTGAAGAATCCCTTGTTACCTGCACCAATAACCCCCAGCACCGCTACAACAACCACCTGCACACCTGCCCCTGGTGCGAACGGACATTACGGTTGGGTGGACGAGACCCTTTTCCATCACCAAAAGCAGTAGAATGCAAAGAACATCTGCAACCGCGAATCCCCACGAAAAGACGGCACGTGCCAGCACCACGTTTTCCACAACCAGCAAGTCCGTTTAACCGAATTAATTATCAGCAATCAATCGCTACCCAGAATATTCCTTATTACAAACCTCAAAACAAACGAAGATACTATCCGATACTTTTTTGCTTGCTGGGTTTTGGTTTGTTGGGATATTTGGACGTAATGATTAGATTTACTAGCCATCGTTTTGTTGCTCAAAATACAATTAGCCAACAAATAACCCGTCAAGCAAATAACAACGTCTTAAGTTTTGGGGAGTATTACAAGCAAGGTCATGCTTCATACAAAGTCCGTGACTTTGAGAAAGCAATTGAAAGGTTTAGCCTAGCGATTGAAAAAGACCCCGAACAAGCAAGAGCTTATGTCAATCGTGGCAACTCCCATTTTAATTTGAAAGAGTATGAAGCAGCACTTTCAGATTACAACCAAGCAATTCGGATTAATCCCACGGAAATAAAAGCTTATGTAAATCGGGGTAACGTCCGCCATATGCTTGCAGAATATAGCAGCGATCCCGACCATGAATATAGTTTGGCGATCGCAGACTTCAATAACGCCCTACGCCTCAATCACTCCGAGGTCGAAGCCTATATTAGACGGGGTATTGTTCGCTCGCAAATTGCCAAATATAGTGGTGATTCTCAGCAAGATTACCAAAAAGCAATTCAAGACTTTAACGAAGCGCTCAATCTAAATTCTTCTCGGCCGGAAGCATATTTTCAAAGGGGCGTTGTTCGCTATCAAATTGCCCAATACAGTAGTGATTTTGAGCGAGAATATAAAGAAGCGATTGAAGATTTTAATCGAGCATTAAATCTCGATTCTCGAATGGCAAAAGTTTATCTCAAGCGAGGTATTGTTCGTTATGAACTTGCACAATATGGAGGCAGCGAATCAACTCAACATCATACCAAAGCCGTTGAAGATTTGAAGATAGCGGCCAAAATTGCTCTTGAACAAGGGGATATGGATAATTATCAACAAGCCCTTAGCAGCATCTGTGTTGTTGTAGAAAATAAATGCGAAACTTTTTTCCAAAACACAACTGTGCAGGGACAAAAGAAGTAAAAAGTAAATCCCCATATTTTTTTTTGCGCTGCCTGAGCGTCTCTAAAAAATATTTTTACCTTTTTTTATAAATAAATTTACTTGTTCTAAACCTTTTTGTTTCTTCTTTCTGATTGACTTTTTACTTTTTAATGGGTGCTTGTTCAGTAAATTGAATAATAAGTAGAGGTTGTTTCTTCTGATTTTAAGTTAAGAAGGGGCAACCTTTATAGTAGTACATAACAGTGGAAATAAACCTACCATCTAAAATGGCTGAAAAGCCCATAAAATATTTTTCTTTCTTTATGAGTCTCTTTTCACTTTTTAATGAGTGCCTTGTTGTACTAGTTATTTGAATTTTTTTTGTCTCGTTCTTTTCTCTTCATAAACCTTATCTAATTTTTTACACACAAAATCGTTTTTTTTATCTTGTCTTCATACTTGAGGATGAAATTACGGTTAGATTATTTACTGAGAAAATCAAAAAATCATATTTTTTTTATATGATTTTCGAGAAAGTCCAAGAATCATCTACCTAGGAATTATGGGTTAATTGCATGAAAGCAGTGATTTTAGCTGGAGGGCTAGGTACACGCATCAGCGAGGAAACTAGCGTTAGACCAAAGCCGATGGTTGAAATCGGTGGGAAGCCAATTTTGTGGCACATAATGAAGACTTACTCAACCCACGGTATTAATGACTTCATCATCTGCTGTGGTTACAAAGGCTATGTGATTAAGGAGTATTTTGCAAACTACTTCTTACATATGTCAGATGTGACTTTTGACATGCGCTTTAACCAGATGAACATAGTTGCAGGGAATGCAGAGCCTTGGCGTGTCACGTTGGTAGATACTGGTGAAAACACGTTAACTGGCGGACGTTTGAAGCGAGTCAGAGAACACATCGGCAATGACACTTTTTGCTTCACCTACGGAGACGGTGTAAGCAATGTGAATATCACAGAACTAGTTAACTTTCATAAAGAGCAAAAAAGTTTAGCAACACTAACCGCAGTTCAACCTCCAGGACGTTTTGGTGCAATTGTTTTAGGAAACGAACAAACCAAAATTACCAGCTTCCGAGAAAAACCAGAAGGTGATGGAGCTTGGATTAATGGTGGTTACTTTGTACTAGAGCCGGAAGTAATTAATTTTATCGCTGATGATTTCACTGTGTGGGAAAAAGAACCATTAGAAAAACTGGCTGACATGGAACAGCTATCTGCTTACAAACATGATGGTTTTTGGCAACCAATGGATACTTTAAGAGATAAAAAATATTTAGAGGAGCTATGGAATAATAGCAAAGCCCCTTGGAAGGTATGGTAATCAAAGAGTTAGGAGCTTCAAGAGTTTGGAGTTTGGAGTTAAATTAAACTTATAACTCATAATTCATAACTCATAACTCTTTAAACTTGACCCAAACATTTAAATTTACTATAGTTTCAGGTGCAAGAATTCCAATGTATGATTTTGCGATCGTGGGTGGGGGCATTGTCGGACTTTCCACAGGGATGGCTTTAGGGAAACGCTATCCCTGTGCTAAAATTTTAGTCCTGGAGAAAGAAAGCAGATGGGCATTTCACCAGACTGGGAACAATAGCGGTGTAATTCACTCCGGAGTTTACTACAAACCAGGCAGCTTCAAAGCTAAATTTTGCCATGATGGTAGCCGCTCAATGGTACAATTCTGCCAAGAGCATGGAATCCAAAGTGAAGTTTGCGGCAAAGTGATTGTTGCTTGTAACTCTCAAGAGATTCCCCGCTTGGAAAATCTTTACAGTCGAGGTTTAGAAAACGGTATTGAAGTTAAGCGAATCACCGCAGAGGAAGTCAAAGAAGTTGAACCTCATGTCAGTTGTGTAGCTGGAATTAAGGTTTATTCTACTGGTATTGCTAACTACAAACAAGTTTGTTTAAAATACGCAGAGATAATTCAACACCAAGGCGGCGAACTCCGGCTGAATACAAAAGTTGAGAAAATAGTCAAGAGCGGTAAAAATCAGGTACTGGAAACGAATAACGGTACTTTTGAGACCCGGTTTGTAATTAACTGTGCTGGACTGCATAGCGATCGCATTGCCAAAAAAAGCAACGTCGATCCTCAAGCAAAAATTGTCCCTTTCCGGGGAGAATATTACGAACTCATCCCAGAAAAACGTCATCTGGTAAAAACTTTAATTTACCCCGTTCCCAATCCGGATTTTCCCTTTCTTGGTGTCCACTTTACCCGGATGATTGATGGTAGCGTTCATGCTGGACCAAATGCCGTCCTCAGTCTCAAGCGGGAAGGTTACAAAAAAACAGATTTTGATTTAGGTGATTTTGCTGAGGTCATGACCTTTCCCGGTTTTTGGAAACTGGCAGCAAAACACGCTGATGAAGGAATACAGGAAATCATTCGTTCTTTTAGTAAAGCAGCCTTTACCAAAAGCTTGCAAAAGTTAATACCCGAAGTGCGCTCGGAAGATTTAGTCCCCTGTCATGCCGGAGTCCGGGCTCAAGCTTTGATGAACGATGGCAAGCTAGTAGACGACTTTTTGATTATTCACGGTCAAAACTCTGTCCATGTTTGCAATGCACCTTCTCCAGCTGCCACTTCTTCAATTGAAATTGGTAAAGCCATTGTCGAACAAATTCCCGAACAGTCGCATTTATTAACCGCAATCAACGTATAGGATTCAAAAACAATGAAAGTATTGGTAACTGGAACAGAAGGTTATCTAGGCTCGCTATTACCTACCCTGTTAATGGAACGGGGACACGAAGTTCTCGGCGTAGACATCGGCTACTATAAAGTAGGTTGGTTGTACAACGGCACGGAAATCACCGCCAAAACCCTCAACAAAGATATTCGCCACATCAGTGCTGAAGATTTACAAGGGGTTGATGGGATAGTCCACATGGCAGAACTTTCCAACGACCCTGCGGGACAACTTGCACCGAACATCACTTATGATATTAACCATAAAGGTTCAGTCCGTCTTGCCAAGTTGGCAAAAGAAGCGGGTGTCCGTCGCTTTGTGTATATGTCATCTTGCAGTGTCTACGGTGTAGCGACCGAAGGTGATGTCACAGAAGAATCTCCCGTAAATCCCCAAACAGCCTACGCAGAATGTAAGACACTGGTAGAACGAGATGTCGCACCAATGGCTGATGATGACTTCTCCCCCACCTTTATGCGGAATGCCACAGCCTTTGGTGCTTCACCGAGAATGCGCTTTGATATTGTCCTGAACAACTTGTCAGGTTTAGCTTGGACAACCAAAGAAATCAAGATGACCAGCGACGGTACACCTTGGCGTCCTTTAGTTCACGCACTGGATATCTGCAAGGCGATCGTCTGCGCTTTGGAAGCACCCCGTGATATTATTCACAACCAAATCTTCAACGTTGGGGATACCTCGAACAATTATCGCGTTAAAGAAGTTGCCGAAATCATCGCTGATGTTTTCACCGGATGTAAATTAAGTTTTGGCGATAACGGTGCAGACAATCGCAGCTACCGGGTATCTTTCGAGAAAATCAACACAATCCTTCCTGGCTTTAAGTGTGATTGGAATGCTCAACGCGGTGCCCAACAATTGTATGATGTGTTCAGTCAAATCGATCTGACTGAAGAAACTTTCACCTTTAGAGGTTTTACTCGTTTAAAGCAATTAGAGTATTTGATTCGCACTCAGCTAATCGATAAGGATTTCTTCTGGGCAAAAAAGTAGTTCAGTAAATATTTATAATAGTTAATAGTTATAGACTATTAACTATTATAAATATTTTTTCCCTGACGCAGACTCCAACGGAGAACCCGAAGGTAGGCGCAAAGAAAAGTTCAGATTTATAATCCCCAATGCTTAATTTATTAATTCTTTATCATCTTGTAATTATTGTACAAGCAAATAGACCTGATTGGAGTTGATGATTTTTTAGCTTTTATCTTCCAAAAAACTGTCAAAAGATTATTAACTAATTTGCATTACTCAATACCTATGACAAAGCTGCTAACCATTGCTATACCCACTTACAATCGGGCCGAATTACTTGATAAACAGCTAGCATGGCTTGCTCAAGCTATCCAAGGATTTGAATCGGACTGCGAAATCTTAGTTTCAGACAATTGTTCTACCGACAATACTCAAGTAATTGTAAAGAAGTGGCAAATAATTCTTAGTAAATTTACATTCAAATACAATAAAAACAGCGAAAATTTAGGAGTGATGAAAAATATCATTTATTGCCTAAATGCTGCAACAACAAAATATGTTTGGACAATAGGTGATGATGACCTAGTTCAGGATAGAGCAATTCCTTATGTCATCAATAAAATCAATGAACACGATAATTTATCCTTATTATTTCTCAACTTTTCCGGTCGTAACAAAATTACTGGTGAACCAGTCCACCCACCGACAATAGTTGGTAACCGTTGGTTTGATGTTGACACTGAAGATATTGTATGTGACAGCAAAGCAATATTTGAACATTGTTTTGAGAAAAGTATTGGTGCAGTGATTTTTCTGACTGCTTCTGTTTACCGAACCGACTTGGTACAAAAGGCTCTACAAATTTGGAAAGATGCTGATACTAATTGGATATCTTTAGCATATTTAGCTGGGTATTGTGCCGCTAATGGCAATATAATTGTCACAAAAGAAACATTTATGGAATGTATTGTCGGCGTGAGTTATTGGCAGAAACAGGGAAAATCAGCACTTTTAATGCAATACAAGCATACACCAGAAGTTCTAGTGAAATTAGAAGAGAATGGGTATTCTAAGGAATTTTGCAGACGGATGATTGTCCGAAATTTCCAAGAAGTTGACTTGAAAGTATTCTTAGGGGCTTTGAGAAGATGGCCTATTTTCGCGATAAACATACTAATTCCCTTTTTGAGTTTAGTCGGTGTATCTGCTTTAGAATTGATGAATTTCAAAGATTTAAAAATTCCTAAATCAACAGGTCAGACTACTCAGGAAGTGTAATTATAATTTATTGTAACTGTAAACATTGAGAATCGAAAAAAAACCAAGGTATTAGTGCCATGCTGAATATTATTCAAAATAAAGTATTTGAACTGAAATCTGAGTTAGCTTATAGGGCCGCACTTAAGAAGCACGAGAAAAATTTACCAGTAATCAAAGAAGGCGATACTCCTTCGGAGTCACTTCATGAACGCCTAATTTGTGACGCTCTGAAAAAAGAAGGTGTTTACGTTACAACTCTAGAAAAATTAGGGTTAGATTCGACTGCAAATCTTCTCTATAAAGCTTCTTCTCAACTATCTAGAATGGAAGCGAGAAATAAAGGTAGGCTCGGTCGGAAGCTTCCAGAAATTCACACAGTTACAGATTTAACAGAATTTTCAGTGTGGGGGAGCGAAGAAAAACTGCTGAACATTGCCGAAAATTATATTGGTCTTCCCGTTGCCTTTCAAGGTGTACATTTACGCAAAGATTTCGATAATAAAAATCAGTTTGGCACACTCTTATGGCATAAAGATTCAGAAGACCGGAGAATGGTGAAAATCATCATCTACTTGACTGATGTGGAAGAAAAACATGGTCCCTTTGAATATATTCCGGTATCGAAAACATCTTTATATAGTTGGGATTATTGTCAGATTTATTACAAACTTTGGAAATCGGGTCATGTAGGGATTAGTGATGCACAGCTAAAGGAAATTATCCCGAAAAGTGATTGGAAATCCTGCCCAGGTCCAGCAGGTACAGTGATTTTTACAGACCCAAAAACTACTTTACATCACGGTACTATCAGGACAGAAGAACGGGCAGCACTATTCTTTGTTTACACAGCAAACCGACCCAAACGACCAGAACTTTGTACTCAATACTGGGATGATACTTTTGCCAGACCAGAATTGATGCAAACGGCCATTCAAAAGTAGGGAGTGGAGAACGCTCGTACGGTATAAATAGTTCGCGCTCGCTAATTAGCTCCTGCAATCGGACTAAATAATTCATTAATAGAGGTTATCTATGATTTTCAGCACAACCGAACTCAAAGACGCATACATTATTGATTTAGAAGAAAAGCCCGATCATCGTGGTTTTTTTGCCCGTAGTTTCTGCGCTCAAGAATTTGAAGCGCACGGTTTAAAGTCAACAGTTGCCCAATGCAACCTATCTTTTAATCATAAAAAAGGGACGGTGCGGGGAATGCATTATCAAATTGCTCCTGCTACAGAAACGAAATTAATTCGCTGTACGAAAGGCGCTATCTATGATGTGATAATTGATATGCGTCCTGAATCTCCGACATTTTTATCACACTTCGGAGTTGAATTAACACAAGACAACCGTCGGGCCTTGTATGTCCCGGAAATGTTTGCTCACGGCTATCAAGCACTTACTGATAGCGCTGAGGTTATCTACCAAGTCGGTGAATTCTACACACCAGGATATGAAAGAGGTTTACGCTATGACGACCCATTCTTTAACATTCAGTGGCCTGTAGAAGTTACGGAGATTTCCGAGAAGGATTTAAATTGGCCTTTGATGACAATGATGACCGTTGGCGGCACAAATTCTAAATGACCTTGGAGAAGGAAGAAGGAAGAAGGAAGAAGTTTATATATGGGGATTGGAACCCCATATATAAACGAGCGACCTGTTTCTTGTCGGGATATTAAACCCCACAAGGAAGCGGATAACTAAAGATAAAACTTAAGAAAGGATTTGAACCAATGATTATTATCGATCGCGCTTTACAAGCTCGGGCTGAAGCTGGTAAACCCATCAAAGTGGCCATGATTGGTGCTGGTTTTATGGGTCGGGGAATTGCCAATCAAATTGCAAATTCAGTCCCCGGTATGGAGTTAGTTGCAATTTCCAACCGGACTCTTGAAGCCGCAAAACTTGCTTATACTGAAGCCGGAATTGAGAATTTTAACGTTGTTTCCACTGTTACTGAATTAGAAGATGCGATCGCCCAAGGTAAATACGCAGTTACTGAAGATGCAATGTTACTGTGCCGAGCCGAAGGGATTGATGCCTTAATTGAAGTTACAGGGGCAGTAGAGTTTGGCGCTCATTTGGTGATGGAAGCGATCGCCAACCGCAAGCATATAATTATGATGAATGCCGAACTCGATGGCACCATCGGTCCGATTCTGAAAGTATATGCTGATAAAGCTGGTGTGATCCTCACAGCCTGCGATGGCGACCAACCAGGAGTACAAGCAAATCTCTACCGCTTTGTCAAAAGCATTGGCCTAACTCCCTTGTTGTGTGGCAACATCAAAGGACTGCAAGACCCTTATCGCAACCCCACCACCCAAGAAGCATTTGCTAAACGCTGGGGTCAAAAAGCGCACATGGTAACCAGCTTTGCCGACGGCAGCAAAATTTCCTTTGAACAAGCGATCGTTGCTAATGCCACTGGGATGAAAGTCGCCAAACGCGGGATGTTGGGATATGATTTCAACGGTCATGTCGATGAGATGACCAATATGTATGATGTCGAACAGCTTAAGGAGTTAGGCGGTATCGTTGATTACGTCGTTGGCTCAAAACCAGGTCCTGGTGTATTTGTATTTGGGACTCACGACGATCCCAAGCAACGCCACTACCTCAACTTGTACAAATTAGGTGAAGGCCCTCTTTACAGCTTCTATACTCCTTATCATCTCTGTCATTTTGAGGTACCAATCTCCGTCGCTCGCGCCGTCCTCTTCCATGATTACGTTCTATCACCTTTAGGCGGTCCTTTGGTCGATGTGGTTACCACTGCCAAAATAGACCTAAAAGCTGGCGAAACAATTGATGGTATAGGATACTACATGAGTTATGGACAGTGTGAGAATTCAAACATTGTCCTCAGTGAAAACCTCCTACCAATGGGTTTAGCTGAAGGCTGCCGCTTGAAGCGAGATGTAAATAAGGATCAAGTCCTCACTTATGATGATGTAGAGTTGCCTGAAGGTAGACTCTGCGATAAACTGCGAGCAGAGCAAAATACCTATTTCGCTCCAGCAAAAACACTTGCGATGCCCTTGGCAACCAGCTTTGCTGGTATCGCTTGATAACATCCTGAGTCTATCGGCAGTAGTGGCAATTATTAATATTAGATGTTGGAATTGTTAACTTTCTGTAAAAATAAAGCAGAAAGAGTTTATAAATCACTTCTAATACTAATATCATAAATACATTGTTCAATACTGCCATCCCAACAACATTTCAGAATTAATATAGACAAATTGTTTGGGTTATCCAAACACAGTGTAAACTTTCAATAAATATACCGCAACCGGGAAAGGTAGGGTAGTTTTTCTAGTCAGCCAATCTACAGGATGGGGGACTAGTATTTATTTGATTAGTCGCCGGGTTGAGAGATTCGGCGTTCCGTTCATCGGGATAGGGGGTAAGGGGTTCTGCAATTAACGGCACAAAATGTTAGTAAATAAACTTTATATATTTAGGTAAACTTTATGAAAATTGCTCTAGTCCACGATTATCTAACTCAACGAGGTGGGGCAGAGCGCGTCTTTGAATTATTTTGCAAGCGCTATCCAGAAGCAGATATTTTCACGTCTTTGTACGATCCGCAACAAACTATAGACTTGGGTGAGCGTATAGTCAAGACTACATTCTTGCAAAGTATTCCGGGTGCAGCAAAGTATTTTCGCCTGATGGCTCCGCTCTATTTTCCTGCCTTCCGCTCCCTAGACTTGCAAGACTACGATTTGATTATCAGCAGTAGCACCAGCTTTGCCAAAGCAGTGCGAAAAAAACCGGGGGCACGCCACATTTGTTTTTGTCATAATGTCACCCGCTTTCTTTGGGATACAGAGACATATCTAAGGGAGTATGGAGACTATAGATATTTTGCTCCCTTAATCGAACAAGTATTCCAAATGATGAGAAAGGTTGACCTGACATACTCACAGGAACCAGACCTTTATATTGCTAATTCTAGTGTTGTTGCCCGTCGGATTGAAGAGATTTATGGTAAAAAAGCAATAGTTGTTAACTATCCAATTGATACCACTAAATTTCTTTATTCAGATAAAAAAGAAGAATATTATCTGGCATCAGCGCGGATGATTAGTTATAAACGTCTTGATATAATAGTCGAAGCTTTTAATTGGCTGGGGTGGCAGTTATTAATATCAGGTAGTGGTCCAGAAAAAGAGAGGTTAGAGTCAAAAGCTTTAAAGAATATTAAGTTCGTGGGACACGTAACTGACTTAAAACGCACTCAGTTATTTGCAAACGCAAGCTCAATTATAGTTGCAGCATTGGAAGACTACGGATTGGTTCCAGTAGAAGCGAATGTAAGTGGAACACCAGTCATTGCTTATGGAGCCGGTGGGGTATTAGATACTCAAATACCTGGTAAAACAGGAGTTTTTTTTAAGAGGCAAACACCCGAATCACTACAAGCTGCACTGCTAGAAGCCAGGGAAATCTCATGGAATTACGAAAGCATTCGCAATCATGCAATGACAAATTTTTCAGAAGATGCCTTCTTTAGTAAAGTAGAGCAGGTAATTGAACAAGCTTGTAGGGTGCATCCATCATTAGTTTGATTTGTTAGCTGAAGGATAGTAAACGTGATCCAGACTAGTCTAAATCCCAATCTTAATCCAGCTGCGGAGACAGAGCCGGGTTACGGACAACTTTTTGCAGTTTTAATACGCAGATTTCCTTGGTTTTTATTAGTATTTCTTAGTTCCGTTGTAGCTGCAGGTGTCATAACTTCCAAAACACCAGCCACTTATAAAAGCTCAATGCAGTTGTTGGTAGAACCCAACTATCAAGGCAAACCACAACAAGGAACTGGGATAGAAAATGAATTTACCGACCCGAATGTTCAGATAGATACAGCAACCCAGCTAAACTTAATGCGAAGTTCTGGATTGCTCCAAAAAGCGGTTGATAAACTCCAGACTGAGTTTCCCGGTACAACATTAGGGGAAATTCAAGGCTCTTTAGTCTTAACTCAAATAAAAGAAAAAGAAGATAACGTCTCAACTAAAATATTCCAAGCTGAATATATTAGTACGAGTCCTGTTAAAACACAAAGAGTTTTAGATACTATTCGCGAAGTTTATTTAGATTACAACAAAAAACAGCAGGACGAACGTTTACAAAAGGGTCTGAGAAATATCAGGGAACAGTTGAAAAAGGTCGGTGATGAGGTTACTACATCTGAGGCAAACTTACAAAGGTTTCGCAGAAGTCAGAATCTGATCGATCCAGAGACGCAGGTCAAAGTTGCACAAGATGCTTTAGCCCAGATTCAGCAAGAGCGACGGACAAATGCCGCACAACAGCAAGAGGCGATCGCTCGCTACAATTCTTTGCAACAACAACTGAACCGGACTCCACAAAACGCTCTGGTTTCTTCTCGTCTGAGCCAGTCTAGTCGCTACCAAGGGTTGCTCGACGAAATCCAAAAAACTGAATTGGCTCTTGCACAACAACGTTTGACCTTGACGGAAGAACATCCAAAAGTACAAAAGCTAGTAGAAGAGCTCCAGAGCCAGAAGCAATTATTGCAACAAGAAGTAGGACGGACATTAGGTGGACAAGCTCCTGGTAGCAACCCTGTAGCGGGAGAGGGTCAACTAGAACAAGGGCAACTTGGGCAAATAGACCTTAATCTGACCAGTCAACTGGTGGAGTCGGAGACAACTATCCGTTCCTTAAAGGCTCGGGATCAAGCTATAGCTGGCAAAGAGCAAGAACTGAGTGTAGAGTTGAAACGATTCCCTTCTTTGTTGGCTGAATATGGTCGCTTGCAACCGCAGGTAAAACTTACCCGCGATCGATTGCAGGAGCTTCTCAAAGCAGAGCAGCAACTGAGACAGGAACTTACCAAGGGTGGATTTGAATGGCAACCCGTGGAAGAACCCCAACCGGGCAGACAATTGGGTCCCAACCTCCAGCAAAACTTGATGTTGGGTGGAGTCGTCGGGTTGATGTTGGGTGGTATTGCTGCCTTTATCCGAGAAGCAGCTGATGATTCTGTTCATAGCACTGCTGAATTGGAGAAGCAGTCAGCGTTGCCACTTTTGGGAACAACCCCCAAATTACCACCTGCGAAAAACAGAGAATCAGTAATTAAGTTGCCTTTTGGCAAACCAGAAGTACTTGCCCCTTGGACAATTCAGGTACTGCAATCTCCACCCCGTTGGGAATCCCTGGATCTAATTTATAAAAACATTGAGCTTGTCAATTCTGTTGCTAACCTCAAATCTTTGATGGTGACTTCAGCATTGCCCGATGTCGGTAAGTCATCTCTAGCACTGGGTCTAGCGATGAGTGCTGCTCGTCTGCATAAAAGGGTACTGCTTATTGATGCTAATTTACGCGATCCTAGCCTGCACAAACATCTGAATCTTCCCAATGAACAGGGACTTTCAACTTTACTGGCAAGCGATGTCCCTCTACCCAACCAAATTAGTTTTCATTCCTCAGGCTCATCCTATATTGATATATTGAC
The DNA here is from genome assembly GCA_019359595.1 of Cyanomargarita calcarea GSE-NOS-MK-12-04C. Classification (GTDB taxonomy): domain Bacteria; phylum Cyanobacteriota; class Cyanobacteriia; order Cyanobacteriales; family Nostocaceae; genus Cyanomargarita; species Cyanomargarita calcarea. The sequence goes on along the minus strand of JAHHGZ010000007.1, from coordinate 156,487 downwards.
CGCCGGACCAACCCCTGCTGACCCAGCGAATTTGTTAAGTTCGCCTCGCATGGCACAATTAATGGCAGGATTCGAGGAAAATTACGATTTGGTACTTCTAGATGCTCCTCCAGTTCTTGGTTTGGTAGATGCCATACTTACAGCATCATCTTGTCGGAGTGTGGTGATGGTCGCAAGCATTGGTAAAGTAACTCGAACCCAACTAGCACAAGCTACAGCTATGTTGAGCAGGTTAAACCTGATTGGGGTTGTGGCAAATGGAGTATCCAACTCGTCGAGTACTTTTGTGTCTTATGGCAAGCCATATCAATTAGCGCTGCAACAAGCTGTGGAAAAGTAGTAAGAATGTTTCTTAATTTCCGAGCATATTGAATGTTTGCCTGCTTTTGTGTAAAAGGAAAATCATAGGTCTTGTTGACAATACAAGACCTATTTTAATGACATTTACCCCCTGCCCCAATTCAAAGGGAAGAAGAAAATTTCAAGTTGAACATACTTGGGGAGCCACTGCGTTTAGCATGTGGCGTGGATTTAGGGGGGGCACACTTTACAAATATGTTGTTATATGCATTTATAACTGCACCAAGGCTGTTCATAGCGTGTTTGTTAAAGTAAGTGCATAAGTTCATTTAGTTAACATCTATATTATTGAAGGAAATCTCATTCATTAAATACACAAGACAAAAACTTTCCTCAATTTTTACTTCAGATAGCTTGCTTCCGTTTGCAATCGGGGCAAGACCCCCTATTTAAGTATTTATGCAATCAATATGTAAAGTTTGTGTATATTTTTTGTTTAGACATCTTAACTATATTATTAGTGATGATTAATAAACTTTTAATTGCGAAAACTTAATTATGTCAAAATAAACTGAGAAAAAAACCTTATTACTTAGTTACACTTTTAGGCAATTCATCATAACTTAATAATTCTCTGGCAAATCCGCTTCCTGTTTAAAGAGTAAATAAAGAATCTCTTGGAGTTACTGTTATTTGTACTGTCTCTTATATCCTAAAGATAGAATCCATAAAGAAACAGAATATAAGAGTGAAGATATTTTAAATAATCTCAAAACTAGGATTATTTAATGTACATCCTCCCAATCGGAAATCGTAAAATGCCAAGATATGCAGTTTACTTTTGGGCAGTTTGTACTATTATTGTCACTCAATTAGCTTTTATTTGTGGGACTAAAAGCAAGATAAAAAAGAAAAACTTTGGCCGTAATCGCCTTTGATATTTAAGACGGCAATCTACCTCTATAATTTCAAATACATATGACCACTTCAATAATTCCAACATTCCAGAATTCCTATACTGTTTCCCCGCAACAGCAAGATAATCCCTCAAACTACTGCAAGCTGCAATGGCGACGAGGGCAACTGTTGGTTAAACTTCCAGGACTTGTGAAACAGCCATATCTGTCTTCACTAGATAAAGAAGAATCTTTAGTAGAATGCTTAAAACATTCACCTGTCAGTTTAGTTTGCATAGATCCAAAGTTGGGTGAAGAAAAACTCTTGCTCTGGGCAACTGCCTGCGAGCAAGCATCGAAGCCAATTTTTCTACACATACCTTCTGCCAAGCAACAAGCGAAATTTAATAGCACTTTTTTAGCCTCGTTAAAGAGAGTAACTGAGTGGTTAGTTGCATTAATGCTTTTATTGGCAGTCAGTCCGATCGTGTTGGGATTGGGTTGTATTATGCGTGTTTACTCTCCAGGGGCACTTTTTTCTCGTGAATGGCACGTTGGAGAGCGTGGTAAACTGTTTCGGATTATGAAGTTTCGCACAACAGATGGTTTAAGTGAAGGAGAAAACGATCAGAACATTACCCTCCTGGGTAGTTGGATGCGTAAGTGGGGTCTGGAAAACGTACCGCAGTTGTTAAACGTGCTGCGTGGAGAAATGAGTTTAATCGGACCTGGGTGCTGTACTTTGCAAAATGCGGTGCGTTTAAGCTTACAAGAGCAAAGACATCTAAATGCCCTACCCGGAATCATAGTAAGATTGCAAGTAGAGACGGAATTTCAACCTGCTGAATCTGGATGCGGTGAAACGGTGTGAACTGGAACAATTACAAGTCTGATTTTAGTAGTAGGTTTTGAAAACCCTACTACTAACCATACTTAAAGTTGTTTCTAGTTTTAGGATTCTAAACTATACACTTTATATAAATATAATTCAGATTATGCTTACAGCAATTTGTACTTTATTTGAAAAAGACTACCACTACGGCGTAGGAGTTTTAGCGAATTCTTTATATAGCTACGGCTTTCGTGGTGTGTTTTGGGTTGGATACCGTGGAAATCTGCCATCTTGGGTTAAATCTGTCAAAGAGGAAAAGGGCTATCAAGAATTTCCTGTAGCTGAAGATTGTGTAATGAGGTTTGTAAAGTTAACCACCCCAAAGCACCTGGGATTTTATAAGCCTGATTTTATGCATGAATTATGGGAAAATCATTGCCCTGAAGTTGATGCACTATTTTACTTCGATCCAGACATTGTAAATAAGTGTAGCTGGGATTTTTATCAAAGGTGGGTCAGTCAGGGAATAGCTTTGTGTGGTGACTCATGGTATCTGGTACCTGCCAATCATCCCCGACGTTTGGCGTGGAAAGAGTTTGCCCAAAAGAATGGTCAAGAATGCAAACGTGAGTTAGACTACCACTACAATAGTGGGTTTGTTGGTGTCCACAAAAGCTGTAAGTCCATCCTTTCACTTTGGCAAAAACTTGAAGAAATTGGTGAGATGACGGGGAACTCAAATTTACAGGATCTTTATTCCCAAAAAACTTTTGAATGTTATCCCTATCTCTATGGGGATCAAACTTACCTCAACTTGGCGCTAATGCTGACAACTTACCCTCTAAGTACAGTGGGACCTGATGGGATGGATTTTGTACCGGGCGGTACTATTATGTCTCATGCAACTGTACCAAATGTTAAGCCGTGGCGCAAGCAACTGATTATGAGTGCTTTGAATGGTGGCTCTCCAACAGTAACTGATAAATTATTTTGGCGGCACGCTCAAACACCAATTCAAGTTTATTCAGATGCCTTAGTATTATCAAAACAAATCGCTCTGCGTATTGGATCTGCGATGGGTCGTTTTATGCGTCGCCCTGTAATGTAAACTGTGCATCTTTACTTCTATTTATCAATTAATTTTAAATCAAAATTCCCTATGCATCTTACGCTTCCATTACCTGCCCGTAGATTGCTACAAGCGACAACTTTTTGGAAAAATAATTACTTGATATTGCGAGAGTTTAAACACTTTCGCAAAATTGCGATTTTGGCCATATTTTTCTCAATTTTAGCTGCAATTTTTGAGGGTTTTGGCCTCGGTTTTTTGCTTGCATTCCTTCAAAACTTAACTGCTCCCAATGCTGAACCTCTGAAAACAGGAATTAGCTGGGTTGATATTTGGATTTTAGGAGTTAATGCTCCCGCAATCGAACGACTATACCGAGTATCGGCACTAATTCTCCTCATCACTTGTTTGCGGGCAGGATTGAACTACGTGTCACAGATTTTCACTCAATTTAGTGAAATTAATTTAGTTCACAATCTCCGTCAACGAATTTTTGAACAGTTAGAAGCTCAGACTCTTAGTTGTTTTGCAGAAAAACGCTCTGGTGATTTGATTAATACTCTCACCAGTGAAATGGATAGAATTAGACAAATTTTTGGTTCCTTTGCTTTTCTAATAACCAGAGGATTAACGATTGTAGTTTATTCTGCATCGTTATTTTTGCTGTCATGGCAACTGTCAATAATTTCGGTTTTACTCTTTAGCCTTTTAGCGGTTGGACTTACAACTCTTAACAAACGAATTCGGGAATTTAGTTTTGCTATTTCTACAGCTAACGGTCAGTTTGCTTCTAGAACCCTAGAGTTTATCGATGGTATCCGCACAATTCATGCATCTTCTACTCAAGACTTTGAGCGTCAGCGGTATTATCAAGCCAGTTTGGGTGTGATGAATGCATGGAAAAAAGTTTATTGGATTTCCCTGCTAGTAAGACCTCTTGCAGAAAGTCTATCTACAGTGATTCTCATCGGGATGATTATTGCTGCGCTCACAAGTGGCTTCATGCAGATTGCCTCGTTACTAACGTTTTTCTTCTTACTGTTTCGCATAGTTCCAATGACTCAAGATTTGAATGGGACTATCGCTTTTCTAAGCAGTCAAGGAGGAGCAATAGACAACATTAAACAACTTTTAGAAACTAAAGATAAAATTTATTTCAAAAATGGCGATATTCAGTTTCAGACGTTGCAACGCTCAATCGATTTAGTATCTGTAGATTTTGGTTATGAGAAGAGCAAATTAGTACTCAACAATATTACTCTCACCATTGAGCGAGGAAAGATGATTGCGCTGGTGGGAGTTTCTGGTGGTGGTAAAACTACCCTTGTGGACTTAATTCCCCGATTCATAGATCCAACAGAAGGACATATTTTCATCGATGGAATTGATTTACAGAAATTTGAAATTGATTCCCTGCGTCGCAAAATGGCTGTAGTCAGTCAAAAGACATTTATTTTCAACACTTCTGTTCGTAATAATATTGCTTACGGTACTCCTTGGGCAACTGAAGCCGAAATTCGACAAGCAGCCTACCAAGCAAATGCACTGGAATTCATCGAAAAAATGAGTGCAGGTTTTGATACACAGTTAGGTTCTGACGGTATTCAGTTATCTGGAGGACAACAACAGCGGATTGCGATCGCTCGTGCTTTGGTACGGAATCCAGAAATTTTGATTTTGGATGAGCCAACAAGTGCCTTAGATTCTGTCACAGAGGGGTTAATTCAGGATCTGTTAGAAAAATATTTAGTCGGACGGACAACTATAGCGATCGCTCACCGTCTCTCAACCATTGCTAAAGCCGATAAGGTCGTAGTTATCGAGAAGGGACAGATAGTAGAGCAAGGTAAGTATCAAGAATTACTGGAACAACGGGGAGCGCTTTGGAAATATCACTGCAAGCAGCACGAAATGGGTGAAGTCGGCTAGATATGCAATATTCAAAGCGGGTTTTGGAATTAATCCTTGTAAAGTTAACAGTTTGATACTTTTATGAGTTTCACGACAAAATTTTAGAGGTAAATATGATTTTAAATAATATACAGCAGCCCTTAGTCAGTGTAATTACTCCTACATATAACCGTCCCAAATACTTGACAGAAGCTCTTAAAAGTGCTGTTAAGCAAACTTATCAAAATCTAGAAATTATTGTTTCCGATAATTGTAGTACAGAAAATACTCAAGCAATAGTCGAATCTTTTCAAGACTCACGAATTAAATTTTGGAGACAGCCAACAAATATCGGAATGTTTGCCAACCAAATGCATGCCTTTAAAATGGCCCAAGGCAAATATGTTGCAAGTCTCCATGATGATGATATGTGGAAGGAAGACTTTTTAGAAAAGCTTGTCCCAAAACTAGAAGCTAATCCGAATTTGACCTTAGCTTTTTGCGATCATTATGTGATGCGGGCTGATAGCACAATTGATGATGTTGCGACTGAAAAAAATTCCGATTTCTATAAACGAGCCAATCTCAAAGAAGGAACTTATCAACCTTTTTATCAACTTAGTTTAATAGATAGAGCAGTATCTACCGCAACTGCTGCTGTAATTCGTCGAGATGCTGTAGATTGGGACTCTTTTCCACCAGAAGTAGGAGTATCTTGGGATATCTACTTAAATTATCTCACTTGCCGTTCTGGGAATGGTGCCTATTACTATCCCGGAAAATTGACCTGCTATCGAGAGCATGAACAAACAGACACGATGACAAGTGGTAGTCGAGATGCTCAAGCAAAAATTCGGAAGGCAAAAGCCGATATTTATTGCTTGGAAAGGTTTATGGAAGATAAGCAATTGCAAGATATAAAACCGTATTTTGAAAAACAATGGGGATATATCAGTACAACTTTAGGTATCGGTTTAATGCGGACTGAACAGTTAAAAGATGCCCGTCCTTACTTTATCCGTTCCTTACGGCAACAGTTTAGCTTGCGGACATCTGTTGCGCTCTTATTGAGTTTAAGTCCATCAAAAATAGCAGCTAAATTCTAAAACTCTGCTACCTGGTGTATTAAGCCCTGCATTTCAAGAATTAATTGTTAATTTCTTATTTACGAATTTTGCAGAAGAGTTCCCTATGAGACTTTGTATTGTAACCCACAAGTTAAAAAAAGGTGATGGTCAAGGTAGAGTAAACTATGAAGTCGCCAAAGAAGCAATTCGTCGCGGTCATAAGTTGACATTATTGGCAACAGAAGTAGCTCCAGAAATAGAACAAAGTGACCAAGTTAACTGGATTCATATTCCAGTATCTAAATATCCCACCGCATTGTTACAAAATTTATTATTTGCCAAAAAAAGTGCCGATTGGTTGCAAAAACATCGTTCAGAAGTTGATTTAGTTAAAGTCAACGGTGCAATTACAACAGTTGCTTCGGATGTGAATGCTGCACATTTTGTCCACAGTTCTTGGCTGCGATCGCCTGCGCATATTTCCCGGAACCGTCAAGATTTATATGGTTTATATCAGTGGTTGTATACTGCTTTAAACGCTTATTGGGAAAAACAAGCTTTCCAAAAAGCAAAAATAGTTATCGCTGTATCAGAGAAAGTTGCTCAGGAATTGCTAGATATTGGTGTACCCAGTTCTCGAATTCGCGTAATTCTCAATGGTGTTGACTCAGAAGAATTTTTTCCTGGTGAAGCTTCTAGGCAAAAATTGGGTCTTCCCGAAAATGTTACTTTGGCAATGTTTGTTGGCGATATCCGCACACTAAGAAAAAACTTAGATACCGTACTTCGTGCTTTGGTAAAAGTGTCTGATTTACATTTGGTCGTCGTGGGTAGTACTGAGGGTAGCCCCTTCTTGGAGCTAGCAGCATCTCTAGGATTGGGTGGACGAGTGCATTTTATGGGATATCGCCGTGATATTCCTCTGATTATGCGGAGTGCAGATTTGTTCGTGTTTCCTTCTCGTTACGAAGCTTGTACGCTAGTATTATTGGAAGCTCTTTCTTCCGGACTTCCCGTAATTACCGCAACCGCAACCGAGGGCGCAGAAATGGTGACACCAGAATGCGGGGTGGTATTACCAGACTCAGATGATGTTGAGGCTTTGGCTTTGGCGCTGTTGTCTTTAATGAGCGATCGCCAAAAGCAAAATAAAATGAGGAAAGCTGCTCGCACCATAGCAGAACAAAATACTTGGCTTAGTAAAGCACAGACTTATGTAGATTTGTTTGAGGAAATAGTAAATAATGATGACCATCACTGTTCTCATCCCAACTTATCGCCGTCCTTTAGACCTGGTACGTTGTCTGGAAGCACTGAAAAAGCAAACTCGAAAAGCAGATCAAGTATTGGTAGTGGTGCGCGATACTGATACTGAAACTTGGACATTCCTCGAAAGCTATAACCGCGACTCCTTACCATTACGCATTGTGACGGTGAAAGTTACAGGAGTCGTAGCAGCAATGAATGAAGGTCTTGATGTAGCTACTGGAGAGATCCTTGTCACCACCGATGATGATGCTGCTCCCCACCCGGATTGGCTGCAACGGATTGAAGCTTATTTTGAGTCAGATAGCAGGATTGGTGGTGTAGGTGGACGCGACTGGCAGTATGTCGGTACTCAAATCAAAGAAATAGGCGAACGCACAAAAGTGGGTCGCTTACAGTGGTTTGGGCGGGTAATTGGCGAACATCATTTAGGTGTGGGACCAGCCCGTGAGGTCGATGTACTCAAAGGCGTAAATATGGCTTATCGCCGAACCGCCATTAAAGGAATGCATTTCGATGAGCGAATGCGGGGCACAGGAGCGCAAGTACATTTTGAATTGGCATTTACCCTACCAATCAAGCGTGCAGGTTGGAAAATCATTTTCGATCCTCTAGTGGCGGTGGATCACTATCTAGCTGTACGTTTTGATGAAGACCAGCGATACATTTTTAATGATATTGCCTGGAGCAATACCGTGCATAATGAAACTTTAGTGTTGCTAGAGCATTTTGCACCGATACAGAGGATAACATTCCTGCTATGGGCTATATTTATTGGTACGCGAGAAGCCTTAGGTATTGTGCAGTACTTAAGATTTTTGCCCAAAGAAGGAGGATTAGCCTGGAAAAAATGGCTGGCATCTATGCGGGGTCGCGCTCAAGGTTGGCAGACTTGGCGAAATTGTCGGCTCGCTGATGGCGTGAGTGCGAATCGTCTAAGTAGCAGTCAGAGTTAATCCTGATATTAGTTACACGGATTGCCGATATTACCCTTTGAGATTAAAAAACACCCATTTTTTTATACTAACCTTACTAGTACTCCATCTCATTCGTTATGAGGGGAGTATTCTTCGTAGACGCATTGGTGTTCGGTTAATCCAGGCTGTGGTCACCCACCATAGCGAATGAGATGGAGTACTAATACTCTGTCACACGAACTTTGATGGGTAAGAGATTGAACCGCGTAGGCGAAGCCAGCTGTCTTGGCTTAGACAAAGAAGGACGCGAAGAAAGAGGCTAAGAAGAGAAATTCCAAGAAGTTTCACCCCTCAAAGTTTGCTTGCCACTACAATATTTACAATTCCAAAATGGTATGACTTACAATAATCCGCCAAGCAGCCTTCAACAAGCGCCACCGCTACTGGGTTGGTTGGCAATCCTGGGACTAGTAGCTTTTACCGCAATCTGTATTACTGGAGGACTTGCGAGTATTTTTCGTCCAGCCTATGTAGTTATATCTTTTCTTGTAGGTATTTTTCTATATGCTCGATATCCCATGATGTACATGGGTTTCGTCTGGTGGATGTGGTTTATCACACCGTTTCTTTCTCGCTTAATCGATTATCGCAGTGCCTTTGATGAAAGTCGTTTTATATTTATATCGCAATATTTAGTAACGTTAATTACCTTACATACGAGCTTCAAAAACCTTCCGAAGTCTTATGTTCAAGGCGGTCTGCCTTTTATGTTAACTTTTCTGGGCGTGTTCTATGGGTTTCTCATCGGACTGATAAAAACCTCTCCATTTACGGCGGCTCGGGGTCTTCTTGACTGGTTAACTCCGATTAGCTTTGGTTTTTACTTATTTATTAAATGGCGGGAATACCCTCAATATCAGAAGAATATTCAGCGTGTATTTCTTTGGGGGGTATTGATAACAGGAGTTTATGCAATTATACAATATCTAGTCGCCCCTGAATGGGATAAAATGTGGCTGATCAAAACAAAATTGATCAGTATGGGCCAGCCAGCACCTCTGAAACTTCGTGTTTGGAGTACGATGGCATCAAGCGGTCCGTTTGCAGTGATGATGATGGCAGGTTTACTATTGTTATTTGAAGGCAAAGGCCCTTTAAGTTTTCCGGCAGCGGCAGTAGGCTATTTATCATTCCTACTCACAATGGTACGCACAATGTGGGGGTCTTGGTTAGTGGGATTGGTGGCACTACTAGCTTCACTAAAACTAAAGCTGCAGATGCGCTTGGTTCTCACAATTATCATCATGATAATTTGCGTGTTGCCGTTGACGACTATGGAGCCATTCTCCAAAACGATTAACGATCGCCTGGAAACTTTCACCAATCTAGAAAATGATAATAGCGCCATCGTTAGACAACAAATTTATGAGCAAGGTCTTCAGTCTGCTCTAACTAACGGTTTGGGGAACGGTATCGGCAACACCTTTATTGTGAACAAAAAAGGCATCTTAGAACCGATAGTCATTGATAGTGGAATTCTCGATTCCTTTTTCACCCTAGGTTGGTTTGGGGCTGTGATGTACTTGGGTGGAATGATCCTGCTAATTTTCAAAGTATTGCAATGTCCGGAATTTCGCTTCGATTCATTCATGGCAGCTTGTCGGGCGATCGCTCTTGGTTGTATTTTAGCGATGCCCGGTTTTAGTATCATGCTGGGATTTTCCGGTATGTTTCTTTGGGGCTTCCTTGGGCTTACCCTTGCAGGACACAAATATCATCAGCATCAACGAGCGAACGCACTCAATCAAAGGAGTTATACCAATTCTGTATGAAGATGCACATAATCAAGACCCCCCTGTAGTCCCCCCTTGCCAAGGGGGGACGGCGTAGCCGGGGGGTAATATATGCAGCTTCACAAAGAAACGGTATTAGAGGAATAGGCAATAGGCAATATGATGTTTTGGTGAATTAACGATAAGACCTGTAGTTACAATTCATTAATTGAAACTTATTGTCTTATACAAAAGTGAAGAATACACCAACAGACAGCAAAGAAAGCTTTGAGAATAAAGCCACGAACCGCTTCAAAGCTTGGCTAAAAATCTTTGGAGAAGTCCGCACCCGGATTTTATTGTGGTATTTAGTATTGATGGCTTTCTTTATTGCGGTGGCTATCCCTACGATTCAGCAACGGCTGTTTAGCCAGATTGAAGCACGGGTACGAGGAGAATTAACCGAGGAAATGCAAGAATTTCAGGAACTCCTCACCGAAGGCTTAAAAAAAGTAGATAATTCTGTTTTAGAGCGATTGAAACGTCAAGGAAAATCAATTCCCCTTGAAGCACCTCAAAATCGAGAGGAATTATCTACTATATACGAGGCTTTCATGTCGCGATCGCTTCCCGAAGATGATACTTTTTTTATCGCTATTTTGGATGGTAAGTTCCACAAGTCGAGTCCCCGTGCTTTACCACTAGCATTTGAGCCAGATTCCATTTTAATGCAGCGTTGGGAGCAACTTTCTCAATCATCGCAGGGAGAGATGGAAGTTGCAGATAAGGAGGTGGATAGCGTTCTGTATGTAGCTGAACCAATACGGATTAAAGGTGAGATTGTGGGGGTGTTTGTTGTTACTCACACTACAGCCGGAGAACGAAAAGAAGGTCTAGCATCTCTACAGGTGATTGTCGAAGTCAAGGTTATAGTGCTAGCTATGGCTTTATTATTGGCTTGGATGATGGCTGGTAGGTTGTTAGCTCCATTAAAAACGTTGACGTTAACAGCTCAGTCGATTAGCGAGTCGGAACTAACGAAGCGTATTCCCGTGCAAGGAGAAGGGGAAATTGCCGAATTAGCGGCAACCTTCAATGCGATGATGGATAGGTTAGAGGGATCTTTTGCTAGCCAGCGCGATTTTATTAACGATGCCGGACACGAACTTCGGACTCCCATCACTATTATTCGGGGACATTTGGAGTTGATGGGAGATGACCCTCTTGAACAGCAAGAAACTTTGACGTTAGTCATAGACGAACTTGACCGAATGAGCCGATTTGTGGATGACCTACTTTTGTTGGCTAAAGCTGAACGTCCAGACTTTTTGGTGCTACAGACGGTAGATATTGCTGCACTCACCGAAGAATTGTTTACCAAAGCCACGGCTTTAGCACCCAGAAATTGGCAATTGGATACAGTAGCGAAAGGTCGAATGGTTGCAGACCGCCAACGACTAACGCAGGCAGTTATGAATCTGGCACAAAATGCTACACAGTACACCACAGAGGATGGTAGTATTTTCATCGGTTCAAAAATAACCAAAAATAAAGTTAGTTTTTGGGTGCAGGATACGGGAGAAGGAATTACATCCGCTGACCAAGAACGAATTTTTGAGCGATTTGCCCGTGCTGCTGCTAGTCGTCGTCGTTCCGAAGGTGCTGGGCTAGGTTTATCTATTGTTAGAGCTATAGCTCAAGCACATTGTGGTAATATCTTCCTCAAAAGTAAATTAGGAACAGGCTCGACTTTTACTATTGTCTTACCTTTAGAACCACCACAAGAGGCTGGATCCGATGAATCGAATTCTCATCGCCGAAGATGAATCCCGCATCGCTGCTTTTATTGAGAAAGGATTGCGATCGCATGGTTTTACAACAGCTATAGCTGGTGATGCGGAGTCTGCTACTCAGATGGCATTAGATAGCGCTTTTGACTTATTGATTCTCGATATCGGGCTTCCTGGTAAAAGTGGTCTCGAGGTTTTGGAAGAATTACGCGGACAAGGTGAAAAATTGCCGGTGATTATTTTGACCGCCCGCGATGATATTCAAGATAAAGTTACTGGGTTTGAAGCTGGGGCCGATGACTACCTGACAAAGCCTTTCCGGTTTGAAGAATTACTGGTACGGATAAAAGCTAGGTTACGAAATCATAGCAACCAAGCCGCAGATGAGATAGTTTTGAAGATGAGGAGCGTGACTTTGGACTTGCGATCGCGTAAGGTGAAAGTCGGTACAGAAACTATCGAGTTACCCGCACGCGAATTTACTCTTGCGGAAACTTTTTTCCGTCACCCCGGACAAGTTTTGAGCCGAGAACAGCTATTAGACAGGGTTTGGGGTTACAATTACGACCCAGGTTCTAATATTGTTGATGTTTATGTCGGTTATTTGCGGAAAAAATTAGGTAGTGACTTAATTGAAACTGTTCGCGGGATGGGTTATCGGTTAAAAGTATGAGAATTTTCTCATCTAATTTTCATGGCATTCTTAATTAAGGGTAGGAGAATGTTAGCTAGCTATAATTATAACCCTTCTCCTACCTGCTGAATTAACTTATAGCATTTCTCAATTGAGTGAGGTACAAATCAAATTGGTAAACTTACATCTTGCACCAATTATATTGTCTACCAGAAAAATAACTAAGTATTTATAGATTTTTTGACTGCCCTTTCGTCTAATAGCAAAAAGCCTCTGGAAGAAGACTATTATAGTGTCATTATTTGATGCAAAATTAGTTTTAATACTAAGGCTTGTATATTTATCCGCAAGTAGGGGTTTAATGCCCCGACTTATTCAGGTCGGTCGCTTTGAGTTGGGGTGGCAGCTTGCTCTTGGAAGCTTCCTTCTTCAAACGTGCCTTGTCTGAATCCCCATATATAAACCTGCTCCTTCTTCCTTCTTAAAGACGAATGAGTGCTATTAGACAGCGGTTTATAACCGTTGGCACGCTTGTTAAGACATTTTTAGCCCTAAAATAAATTATCCCTTCGGGATAATTTATTTTAGGGATCAACAAGATTGCCATTCGGTTTATAACCGTTGGCGAGTTCGGTATTCACAATCTTTTTGTTCACTTACGCTCCCGCCGTACTAGCATGATTCGCTATAATTTAACTACTATTAAAATTTCCCCACCACGCGCTTCGTATGGTGGGGTTTACATAATTTTGAGAATATTAAATTTCTGATAACTATAGGGTTTAACATAATTACCCAGGACTTACGCACTTTACAAATAGGTTGTTGTGTGAGTCAGCCCCAAACATCGAATCTGTAAGCGAGCATCTGCCATTTTTTCCCATTTCTATCCCCTAAGTGCATAAGTTAATTTTGCTGACACTTATAAAAAAGAAAAGAAGACACGAAGGTTAGCTTTCCGAGCTTAACTTCCGTTCAGTAAACAGGTATGACTTAACTCAGATAATCAAACTTTTGTCAATGCGTAAGTCTTATTAATTTTCAAACTATTATGATCGTATTTCTAAATATAACATAAAATTATGAATCGTATATTAATAGCTGAAGATGAGAAACGTTTAGCCGCTTTTATAGAAAAAGGATTACGAAAACACGGATTTACTACAGATGTTGCAGCCGACGGACAACAAGCTTTGCAAAAAGCCGTGAATGAGGAATTTCAATTGGTATTATTAGATTTAGGTTTACCAATTACAGATGGTTGGACTGTTTTAAAAGAACTCCGCGCTCAAGGAGAAAAGTTTCCAATTATTATAGTTACTGCTCTTAATGATGACGGCAATCAAACTGCAGCTTTAAATTTGGGTGCAAATGATTTTGTTACTAAACCATTCAAATTTAGCGATTTAATAGCGAAGGTCAAATATCATTTAAATCAAAATTAACGAATCGAAGTAATCCGCAATCTACCCGTGCCTAAAGACACAACAGTCTCATATTTCCCTTGAGAATAAACCACAACATTAAAGAAATAATTACCATCGCTCAAAGGATTTTCGTTAACAAGCAAAACTATTTTTAATATTTGCCCAGGCTGAACAAGAGGGTCAAAAGTAGCAGTTAAACCCTGTGTTTTTGAATCAATATCTATCTGACTTATTTGAATTTTTTGTTGGTCTTTGCTACTACCATAAGCCTTGACTTTTCGACCTTTAAATTTAATTAATTCTAGTCCACCGCGTTGAGTAATAGATATTCTTTTTAAAGGTTGAGAAGATTTTGGAACATTGATTGTAAAAGTGTATCTTGTGTTGCGAGTACCAACTGTGCTTTCATTAGTATGGACACTAATTAGACGGAGATAATCGCCATTTTCAGCGGCAACTTTTTTAATTTCGCTAGCAATAACTGGTTGGGGAAAAATAATAGGGTCAGCACTAGTGAAGATTATAGTTGCGGCAATTAATTTGAGTGGTAATTGTGGAAAAAATTTCATTATATAAAACTCTGATTAATCCATTAGGGTTATTTTTTACATCTTTCCTGCAAAGAGAGAGACTTTAAAATTACTTCCCTTTCCTATCTCGAAAAAGCCTTGGGGGTTTGGTTTGTCCTATATTTATCAAAGAAGCCTTGCATTATAATCTCCACAACTTTACAAAAAGCTGATATTAATCATATTAATATATCATTGAACCAGAAACTGTAAAAGAGTTGTAAAATAACTTTTCATAGGAAAGATTTTTACCACTAAAAATAGCAACCATAATGTTACATAAATATTGGCAATATCTTTTGGTAAGTACATTTGTTATTACCATTACAAAAGTAGCAGTCGTTAATGCTCAAACCTATGATTCGTTTTCCCCAAAGATAGAGACAATTGAGACAGTAGAAGCGGTGACATCAGTCAGCCAATTATCGGATGTACAGTCAACAGATTGGGCTTTTCATGCTTTACAGTCTTTAATAAAGCGCTATGGTTGCATGAAAGGGTATCCCGATGGTACATTCGAGGGTAATCGAGTACTTAATCGCCATGAATTTGCCGCAACTTTGAGTGCTTGTATCGAAACAGCAAATCAGATGATTGATAAAAATAGACAGAATTTTGCTACCCAGGAAGAATTAGATACGCTACGAAGATTGCAAGATGAATTTGCTAAAGAATTAATAGAATTACCTCCCAGATTGGCAACACTGGAAAAAAGACTTGAAAAAGTTTCAGCACAACCAGCTTTTTCTACCCATAGTCAACTATTAGGAAAAGTTATATTAGGTGTAAGTGCAGTAGGTGGGAATGATGTCGATGAAAATATTATTTTTAGTCACCGTACCGAGTTAAATATTGATACTAGTTTTCAAGGAAAAGACCGTTTACGAGTTCGTCTGACTGGAAGAAATACACCTAGATTTAGCCGTGTTACAGACACAGATATGTCGAATTTGTCCTTTGCTGGAGACAATGATAACAATGTGGAAATTAATCAAATCAGCTATAAATTTCGACCAATTAAGCAATTACAAGTATTTATTGCGGCAGATGGTGGCAGCTTAACATCCTTTACCAATGCTTTGAATGCACCAATTAACAGCGGTGACATTGGTAACATTAGCAAATTTAGTGATGAGTCGGCAATTTATGAACTGGGAGGAAATGTTGGTGCGGGTATGGAATATCGTTTTAGCGATGCAGTGCGGCTATCTTTAGGTTACATGGCAGGAGGTAGACCCAACGACCCGAAACAGGGAATTGGGGGTGGTGCTTATGGTGCGATCGCGCAACTAACTTTGCAACCTACCGAAACTTTGAGCTTGGGTGTAACTTACGTCCGCGCCTATAATACCATAGATACACGGAAAGGTAGCGATTTTGCTAACGAACCTTTTGAAGATGCCGCTACAAGCGCTAATGCTTACGGTGTTCAAACTTCTTGGCGTTTGAGTAAAGATTTGACTCTTTCTGGTTGGGTTGGTTTAATTGATGCTACTGCAGAATCAGAACCATATAAAGGTAGCAAAGCTAGTATCTTGACTTGGGCTGCTACTCTGGCAATTAATGATCTTGGTGGTGATGGTAATATGCTGGGTTTAGTCTTCGGTCAACCACCTTCATCGATTTCTAATGACGTAGCTGCACGTCAAGACCCAGATACAGCTTTACACTTCGAGGCATTTTATCGCTACCGTTTAACCGATAATTTATTTATTACTCCTGGCTTTTTTGTTGTGTTCAATCCAGAGCATAACGCTGGTAATGACCCAATTTATGTGGGCACTCTTCGTAAAACCTTCTTCTTCTAAGGGACTTCCATTCAAAATAATATCCAATAAGAAAAGTAGGGCAGGGGGGACGCCGGCCCTAGGGAATAATTTTTTTGTGGAGTTCTCTAAAATATTTTCATAAGATTTTTCTCATAAAGACTTCATTAAGAACTCATATATAACAGCCATTCTGTGTATTAGGAGGAAAACATCAACCAGATGTAGCTGTTGGAAATATGAGGAGGATGTCAACGATGCGTGGTTGCGTTATTGGTACAGGGTAAGGGGAGTTGGGGGATCTAAAGTAATTACCAAGCAACAAGAAACAGTAAACAATTAACAACAAAGGACATCAACAATGCGACTTCTGGTATATTCCCACGATGCATATGGACTAGGTAATATTCGCAGAATGTTAGCTATTTGTGAACACCTGCTAAACGAAATTCCGGAACTTTCAATTTTATTACTATCTGGCTCACCAATGCTTCAAGGCTTTCGGATGCCGAAGGGACTTGATTATATTAAACTTCCCTGCTTGAATCGGGGGGAAACGGGCGAAGTTGCTGTTAGATATTTAGGTATGGGAATTGATGAGACTGTAAAGCTGCGTTCGGAGCTTATTTTATCAGCAGCAATTAATTTTCAACCTGACTTATTCTTGGTAGATAAAAAGCCTTACGGTTTAAAAAACGAGCTGACCGATACTATCAATTACTTACAAACTAAACAGCCAGAAAGCAGAATAGTTCTATTGCTCCGAGATATTCTCGACTCTCCGGAAAAAACTATCGCTGAGTGGCAAAAAAACGGCTACTACGAAGCTTTAGAAAAGTTTTATCACCAAATATTAGTAGTCGGAACACCAGAAGTTTTTGATACTGTTAAAGAATACAAGTTCCCTCCTGCGCTTGCCGAAAAAGTCCGCTACTGCGGCTATATGCGCCGTCAACCAGGTTTGAAGAGTACAAACCTTATCAAAAAAGAGTTACAAGTATTACCTGAAGAACGCCTAATTTTAGTCACTCCGGGTGGTGGAGAAGATGGTTATGAATTAGTTGATGCTTATCTGTCAGCTTTAGCACTGATGCCAGCACAACACCAAATTAAAAGTTTAATAATTTGCGGTCCGGAAATGCCAGCACAGCAGAAACAACTAGTTTTTGAGGCAGCAGGTAATAATTCTCAAGTGATAATTGGCGAATTTACAGATGATTTGATGAGTTATATGCAGGCTGCTGATCTCGTAGTTTCAATGGCTGGTTACAACACCGTTTGTGAAATTTTATCAGCAGAAAAGCCTGCTGTAATTTTACCACGCTGTAAGCCGTCGCAGGAACAGTTAATCAGAGCCGAATGCATGGCAAAACTGGGTTTATTTCAAACTATTCACCCAGAAGATATTAATCATGAAAATTTACGTGATGAACTTTTGAGTCAGCTAAAACCACAGGAAAACCGTTGTTTTGATATTGATATGAACGGGTTACCTCGTGTGAAAGATTATATCTGTATGCTATTTACTCAGACAAGCTGCAAACGTCAACTTAGTAAATTTTATCAAAAAGCTTATTCTGTACCATCCTTAGTTATTAGTTATTGTTAATTAGGCTTTTAAAGTTAGGTCGGGACTATAGCAATCGTAAATTTTTTCTGCTTAACTACTCTTTTCTTCTGTTAATGTGTTATCTGCGCTCTCTGTGGCTAGTTTATTTATCATTAAACATAGACTGGGATGTAAAACTACGAACGAACATTAGTTACTAATAATTGATATTTGTCCATGAAAAAAATTATGTTTTACTGCCAATACCTAAGTGGTATGGGGCATTTGGTTAGAAGTTCGGAAATAGTGCGGAGTTTGGTTAAAGATTTTCAGGTCTATTTTATCAATGGTGGTCCGAAGATAGAAGGTTTTGAAATGCCTCCTGAAGTGGAATTAATCCGACTTCCGGCATTATGGTTAGAAGATGGAAAATTTACGGTTGGTGATGGTGCGTTGAGTGTTGAGGAAGTTAAAGAAATCAGGAAAAACCAACTGATTTCTGAATTTGACAGAATACAACCTGATTGTTTAATTACCGAGTTTTTCCCTTTTGGTAGGCACAAACTTTTATTTGAGCTTATTCCTTTGGTCGAGCATATCAAATCTACAAGTCCCACTACGAAAATTGCTTGTAGTTTGCGTGATGTTATCGGCAAAGAAAGTGACCCGGAAGAGGAGGACAGTATCTGCTATTTGATGAATCGATATTTTGACCTGCTACTGTTTCATTCTGACCCGAATTTCCAAACTTTTACTGAAAGCTTTTCCAGACATCAAGACATCAAAAGCATTGTTACACATACTGGATTTGTTACGCGATCGCCCATAATCGATGAAGCGAATATTCAGAAATTATGGGGTAAGGAAAATCCCGAAGATACCAAAATATTAGTTAGTGTCGGTGGTGGGAGAATTGGACATGAGCTTTTAGAAACAGTTGTAGAAGCTAGTTCGATTCTTGACAAAGAAATCCCTCACATCATCAAAATATTTACTGGTCCCTTCATGCCAGAATCAAAGGTGATCAAATTAAAAAAAGCTGCTTTGAACAGAAGCAATATTGAAATCGAAACCTTTACTTCCAATCTAATTGCGTACATGAAAACGGCAGATATTTCTGTCAGTTTAAGTGGATACAATACCACAATGAATATTCTGAGTACAGGTGTCCGCGCTCTTGTTGTCCCCATCGGTCACGAAAATCAAGATAAAGAGCAGTTAATCAGGACTACTAAGTTAGAAAAATTAGGAATTGTTGATTTTATCCATCCTCAAGATTTAAATTCAGCTAATTTGGCTGAAAAAATTATTAATTGTTTAAATAAAAAATCCATTGGAGTTAATAAATTTGACCTGAAAGGTGCTGAGAACACAACCAATTTTCTCAAAGATTTTTTGCATCAACAAAATGAGAGTAGAGAAACAGGGATAACTTATAAATCCTTATTCCTAACTCATAACTCATAACTCATAACTCAAAATAAAGGGGGGATATAATTAATGGGTCAGCGCTCCAAAGAAAAAGAATTAAAAGGTGTTATACCAGGGGTTATGCTGATTTTACGGAAATTTTCGCCGTATATTCGCGAGCAAAGAGTCTTGATTGCTGGTTCCTTTGTAGCACTATTAGTTGAGACAGGTTTGCGCTTGCTGGAACCCTGGCCCTTAAAATATGTTTTTGACCATATCCTCATTCCCGCTCACAACAATGTAAAAGTTCCTAACAGCTTTGGTCTTAACCCAATTGCATTATTAACTTTATCGGCGATCGCAATTGTGGCAATTACAGGAATAGGGAGCATAGCAGCTTACATGAGTACCTACGGGATGTCCCTGGCTGTAGTTCGGGTATTGTCAGAGGTACGCGCTAACGTTTTTGACCGCTTGCAACATCTCTCGTTATCTTTTCACCAAAAGTCCAAAGGCGGTGACTTGATAACCCGCGTTACTGCAGATATTGAGAAGATGCGAACTGTCACCGTCAAAACGGCCTTACCTCTAGTTACCAACGTCATCTCTTTGCTGGGGATGTTGGCAATTATGTTTTGGTTAAATTGGGAACTAGCCTTGGTTGCAGCCGCGATTTTCCCGATTTTATCCTTGTTGACGAGCAACATGATTAGCCGGATTCGTAAGTTTGCGAAAAAACACCGTGATTCTGAAGGTGTTTTAGCAGCAACAACGGGTGAAACCATTGGGGCAATTAAGGTAGTGCAAGTCCTGTCATTGCAGAAAATGCTACAGGGTGTTTTTTCGGCACAGAACCAAAAGAGTTTGGATGAAGCTATTGAATCTTTGCGACTGTCGGCAGCTTTGGAAAGGGCTGTGCAAATTTTGATGGCAATCATTATTGCTGTAGTGTTGTGGCGAGGTTCCCATGTTGTGTTACATAAAGAACTGACTCCAGGGGAACTACTGGTGTTTATGACCTACCTGCGAAATGCTTTGGAACCGATTCGGAAAGTTTCCACCCAAATCGGACAAATCGCTAAAGCTACAGCTTCTGGGGAACGGGTAGTGGAAGTGTTGGATTATGAACCCAACGTGCGGGACTTACCAAGGGCACAAAAGGCACATCCTTTCTTCGGTACTGTCCGGTTTGAAAATGTCTCCTTTGGCTACGATGCAGGGAGAGAAATATTAAAAAACATTAACTTTGTCGCCCAACCGGGGCAACAAGTGGCAGTTGTCGGTCCTTCGGGGAGTGGGAAATCAACGCTCTTGAGCTTGATTATCCGTCTGTATGACCCTGATAAAGGTAGCATTTTAATCGACGGTCAAGACATCCGGGAATATACTTTAGATTCACTCCGGCAGCAAATTAGCGTAGTTTTGCAAGATAGCGTCTTATTCGCAGTCAGTGTTAGAGAGAACATTGCTTATGGGAAACTTGGAGCCACCGACAAAGAAGTTGAAAAAGCTGCACGTCTTGCCAGTGCCCATGAATTTATCATGGAATTGCCCCAAGGCTATGACACAGTATTGAGCGAACGGGGTGGTACACTTTCAGGAGGTCAACGACAGAGGATTGCTCTAGCTCGTGCAGCTATCCGTCAAGCACCGATTGTCATCCTCGATGAACCGACCACAGGTTTAGACAACGCAAGCGATCGCATTGTCACCGCAGCGCTGGAAAAGCTGACCGAAGGACGTACAACTTTTCTCATCTCCCACAACCTCAGAGCAGTAGAAAACGCAGAAATGATTCTCTATGTTGAGTCCGGAAGCATCTTAGAGCAAGGTACTCATAAAGAATTAATGGGTTTGGGTGGTCATTACGCAACTCTGTACCGCTTGCAAAGCATTGTTGATGAAACAGGAGATGCATATGCAGTTAAAGCTTGAGAAATCGAGGCAAACCCGTGTGATTTTAGTACGACACGGAGAAAGTACTTACAATGCTTTGGGATTGTATCAAGGTAGCAGCGATGAATCAGTATTAACCGACGTAGGACGCAGCGATGCCCGGAAAACTGGCAGCTTTTTGGAGGGGTTAGCATTTGACGCAATGTATGCTAGCTCTTTGAAAAGAGCGCAGGAAACAGCCAGGGAAATTTTAGGAGTAATGGCTCCCCAGGTTGACCAAAGTGAAATTTTTGTTACCGACAAGTTACGTGAAACCGATATGCCAGCATGGCAGGGGTTAGCGTTTCAATATGTGCGCGAAAACTTCCCTCTTAAGTATCGCTTTTGGAAGCAGTCTCCCCACGAGTTTTGGATGAATCCAATCTCCCAGTTAGATTCCCTTTTCCTTGGAGAAGAAGGATTGGAGCAGAGTTCGGATTTATGTATTTACCCTGTACTCAGCTTGTACCAAAGAGTCCAAGAATTTTGGCAAGAGGTCTTACCGCATTATGTCGGGAAGACACTGCTACTGGTAACTCATGGTGGTACAAACCGCGCTTTAATTAGTACTGCTCTTGGTATAACTCCTGACCGTTATCATTGTATTCAACAATCAAATTGCGGCATCAGCCTGTTGAATTTTGCTGATGGTTCTTTAGAGTCAGGACAACTGGAGGTAATGAATTTAAGTTCCCATGTGGGGGAATATTTACCCAAACCGCAAGAAGGGGGTAGAGGTTTGCGTTTGTTGCTAGTAACTTTAAATACAACTGTAGAAGAAACTCAGAATTTAGCTGAATTACTCAAAGAAATTAGTATCGAATTTAGTTTGAGTAGTGTTCCTAGTAATTCGGATGAAATTGCCGATAAAATTTTGCAGTATCATCCAGAAACACTTCAATTTGAAGTATTACGCGAGGATTATCTAGAGGAGTGGCAAACAGTAATTAATGCTAAAAGTACATTAAATCCTGACAAGATGACTACTGGTTTAGTTATGGCAAAGGAACAAACTATCAAATATTTAATTTGCCAAGCTATTGGTATGAATTTAGAGCAAATTGAGCGCTTGCAGGTAAAACAGGGAACTATTAGTTGTATTCAATATCCTGGTTCTCATCATCCCCCAATTTTGCAAGCAATGAATATATCAATTGACCAAAATAAGTTCATTTTTCAGCCATTAGCTAGTGATAATTTGTCGTTTTTCAGTGAAAAATTGACATAAAGATATGATGTTTGAATAGTCCTCTTTCAGAAGAATTGAGCTATTAGACAGGGACTTATAGGTCTTGGCTGATATCAAATCCGGTAGCATCGGAATGATAAATTAACCGCAGTAGGCGCTAAGTCGCAAGCGTCCCGTTAGGGATACGCCTTCCATCGGTACGCCTTCTTGTAGGGTAAAACACAGATGAACGCGGACTTAGAGGAAGAATAAATAATTCCGATGTAAACGGATTCGATATGACTGACGGACTTGACAATCTAGTTAGTACAAGATGTCAGTATACGAACATAATATAACTAAGGACAAATAAACAATGAAAATTGCATTTATCGTTTGGCGTTTTCCTGTTTTATCAGAAGCATTTATCCTCAATCAAATTACTGGCTTAATCGAACGGGGACATGATGTTCACATTCACCCTGTTAACGGGTTACCAAAAAACTACAATGGAAAAGTGCATCCAGTTGTCGAAGAATATAAACTTCTAGAACGTACACATTTTCCCCCAACTGTACCAGAAAATCTAGCTTTGCGCTTTTTAAAAGGGTTGGGTTTACTGTTAAAAAATGTAGATAAAGGTTCTTTGAAAACACTACAGCTTTTCAATTCCCAAAAATATGGTTCGGAAGTAGCAACATTAAAAACTTTTTACAGAACTGTATCCCTACTTCAAGATGGTGCATACGATATTATTCACTGTCAATTTGGAACCTTAGCACCGATTGCCCTTGCTTACCGTGATGCTGGAATCATTCAAGGTAAGTTAATTACAACATTTCGCGGTATTGATATTAGTAAGTACGTTCAAGAAAATGGCGCAAACGTTTATGACCAACTTTTTAAAGAAGGAGAATTTTTCTTAGCGAACTGCGAGTTTTTCGGCAATCGGGCAATTAGTTTAGGCTGCGACTCAGCAAGACTTGTTGTTCACGGTTCAGGATTAGATTGCCGTAAATTCTCCTTCAAACCTCGTTATTTCCCTGCTAATGGAAGAGTGAATATTGCGACGACGGGACGCTTGGTAGAGAAAAAAGGAATCGAATATGCCATTCGTGCGGTTGCTAAAATAGTAGAAAGTCATCCAAATATTGAATACAACATTATTGGTGATGGTGAGTTGAAAGAGCATTTCGATAAATTAATCGCGGAATTAAATGTTGGTAATATAGTTAAATTATTGGGTTGGAAACAGCAAAAAGAAATAGTTGAAATTCTCGATAATTCGCATATTTTTGTTGCTCCCAGTGTGACTGCTGCGGATGGGAATCAAGATGCACCAGTTAATACTTTGAAAGAAGCAATGGCAATGGGTTTACCTGTTATTAGTACCATACATGGTGGTATTCCCGAATTAGTGCAAGATGGAATTTCGGGATTTTTAGTTAGGGAACGAGATGCTAATGCAATTGCCGATAAACTAAGTTATTTAATTCAGCATTCCGAAGATTGGGAAAAAATGGGTAAAGCTGGACGTACACGTGTTGAAGATAAATATGATATGAACAAATTAAATGATGAATTGGTGGCAATTTATCAGCAAATGTTGAATGCAGGATTACCTCAAGAAACGCTAGAAAGTGCAAGAGAACTAACTCGCATTTAAATTCAACCTCACCCTTGAACTATTGTAGGAAAGTAGAGAAATCATTCAATTCACAGTATTAAACCATATGAAAATAGCATTTTTCGTGGCACATTTTCCCGTCTTATCTGAACCATTTATTTTAAATCAAATTGCGGGAACGATAGAACGAGGACATGAAGTGGATATTTATTCCCTCGATGGGCCTCCTGATGATATATCTAAAGTCCATCCATTAGTGGAAAAATATAACCTCATAGAACGCACTATTTACGCACCAACTAGACCAAATAATGAGCTATGGCGTTGGATTAAAGGTTTAGCTTTGTTACTTAAAAATTTCTCTAAAAATCCATCAGTATGCTTGCAATTACTCAATACTTCTCGTTACGTTAGTCAAGCAAAATCATTAAAAATGCTCTATCGAGCCATACCATTTCTAGAAAGAAAATCATACGACATTATCCATTGTCAATTTAGTACATTGGGTGTATTTGGAGTATGGTTCCGTCAACTTGGTTTAACCGAAGGAAAATTAATTTCAACCTTTCGGGGTTCAGATATTAGTAAGTTTTTACCCAGATGGGGAGAGCAAGTTTATCAAGAACTCTTCAAAGAAACAGATTTTTTCTTGGCAAACTGCGAGTTTTTCAAAAATAAAGCAGTTGCTTTAGGTTGCGATACAAATAAAATTCACGTTCATGGTTCAGGAATCGATTGCAGTAAGTTTTTCTTTCAAGAACGCTATTTTCCTCAAGATGGAAAAATTAGAGTTGCAACGACTGGACGCTTGGTAGAAAAAAAGGGAATTGAATATGTAATTAAAGCCGTTGCTAAAGTTGCCCAAACTTACCCAAACATCGAATATAATGTAATTGGTGATGGCGATTTAAAAGAGCATTTCGAGAAACTGAGTACAGAATTAAATGTCAGCCATATTGTCAATTTATTAGGCTGGAAACAGCAAAAAGAAATAGTTGAAATTCTCGACACCTGTCATATTTTTGTTGCTCCCAGTGTCACAGGTGTAGATGGTAATCAGGATGCACCAGTCAACACATTAAAAGAAGCAATGGCAATGGGTTTACCTGTGATTAGTACATTGCATGGTGGAATTCCCGAATTAGTCGAAGATGGAATTTCGGGATTCTTAGTACCAGAACGGGATGCAGATGCGATCGCACAAAAATTGACCTACCTCATCGAGCATTCCCAAGATTGGCAAAAGATGGGTAAAGCTGGTCGCAAACGTGTAGAAGAAAACTACGATATGACGAAGTTAAATGATGAATTGGTCGCAATTTATCAGCAAATGTTGGATGGTGAATTAACTCTCCTAAATTTACAAGTCAAACCCCTCGTATTAACGAATAACTAACCAAAAAATGGAGATATCAACAATGACAGAACCAATTGTTACACTTATTGTAGTACCCCGCGAACGTTTTAGCTGCACTCAAGAATCTCTTGAAAGCATCTACCAACATACAGAATTACCCTTCAAATTAATCTATGTCGATGGAAATTCTCCTAGAAAAGTTGGTCGCTATCTCGAAGCACAAGCACAAGAAAAAAACTTTAAACTGATTCGTACAGATTACTATCTTTCCCCTAACCATGCACGCAATATCGGTTTAAGTCACGTTGACACTAAATACTTAGTATTTCTTGATAACGATGTGGTATTTTCACCAGGTTGGTTAAAAGCTTTAGTTAACTGTGCAGAAGAAACAGATGCTACCGTAGTGGGTCCCTTGATGTGCGAAAAGAAACCCATACATCAACGAGTTCACTTTGCAGGTGGAGAAAGTCACGTTGTTGTAGACGTTAAAGGCAGACGACACCTACGTGAGAAAATGTATAAACAGGGTCAGAATGCTGTTCAATTGCGTCCCCAACTCCAACGTACCCAAACAGAGTTATCAGAATTTCACTGTACTTTAGTCCGTACAGAAATATTTGACCAAATTGGCTATCTCGATGAAGCTATGCTCAACACCAAAGAACACCTCGATTTTTGCATGAATGTAACTAATGTGGGAGGAACGGTATATTTTGAACCTGATTCGCTCGTCACCTACGTACCGGGACCACCTTTAGAATTGAGCGATTTACACTTTTATATGCTGCGCTGGAGTGATGCTTGGACTCTAGGCAGCTTACAACGCATTCGAGAAAAGTGGGGTTTGTGTGAAGATGGTTATTTTCAAACTAAGTATAAAAAGTTAGGAGTGAGACGCATCTCGACAATTATTAAACCTTTTGTGCGTAAAGTCAGCTTTGGAAATGAAAACAAACCTTTGAAGAGACTTCTCAAAAAATTGGACAGGAAACTCAACGCTTACCTGACAGACAGTTATGCAAAAATGCTACCTCAACATAAGCTTGAACTTCCCCCTCTAAACAGCCAAAAATCGCCAACAAAAGAACTGTCTGAGGTTAGATAGTTCTATAACCATCTCTTGCTTTTATACGTGGAAATGCTTAGAAGTCAGTTTACCTAATTGCTAAGTATATATAAAAAATCTGGCGTTGCTGAATTGAGGTATGAATTACCCTCACACTTCCCAGCCCCTCTCCCCAGCCCCTCTCCCTTGGGGAGAGGGCTAGGGTGAGGGTAAATTTAGCAATTCATACCCGGATTCAGCAACGCCAAAAATCTGATCCTCAAATACTCCTCTTTTAGAGGACTTTAGCTATTAGACAGGAAATTACAGTCCCTGGCGGGCTGAAATTAACTCCCAGCTTAAAAAATGTTTGGTATGATTAAGAAGTGTTAAGCTAAAACTTCACACTTGTCATTAGTCATCGATCGTTTGTCATTAACGTAGGACAGATGGCAGAAGATAAATGACTAATTTGTTAAACATTCCAATAAAACGACAGAACATGACTCTATCGATTCGTCCCGATCTAACTTCTGCCGATCAGGTGCTGTCATATGAACCTACCAAGCAGCAACCTAAAGTCACATATGAGGAAATGAAGCAGGCTGTGCGTACTTTGTTGATTGGATTAGGAGAAGATCCAGACCGTGAAGGACTATTAGATACTCCCTCAAGGGTTGTTAAAGCCCTACAGTTTCTTACCAAGGGATATGATGATTCTTTGGATGAACTATTGAATGGAGCGGTTTTTACTGAAAATGCCAATGAAATGGTGTTAGTTCGGGATATCGATATTTTCAGTTCCTGCGAACATCATATCCTGCCAATTATTGGTCGCGCTCATGTAGCATATATTCCGAATGGCAAAGTGATCGGATTATCTAAAATTGCTCGTATTTGCGAAATGTATGCACGACGATTGCAAGTCCAAGAACGTTTGACCTCACAAATTGCTGATGCATTGCAAGGTCTGCTTAAACCCCAAGGTGTTGCAGTGGTAATAGAAGCAACCCATATGTGTATGGTAATGCGGGGCGTACAAAAACCCGGTTCTTGGACTGTTACCAGTGCGATGCGCGGTGTATTTGCAGAAGATGGGCGGACACGTCAGGAATTTATGAATTTAGTAAGACACAATGTTAAGTTTCACTAAATAGTTAATTATTCACGTTTTGAAGCCAGATAATATCAGGCTCGTCTAATTCTTATAAATCCCCAATAACCCCTCCTCGTAAACGGGGAGGGGACTATTGCACAGCGCATACGGGGATGGGGTCCTTGTGACTGCTGGAACTATAAGTAATTATCACAGATTTGATATAACTCTAGTTAAACTGGATTTCTAGACCTTAGCAACCCCCAGCCCAAGTTACCCATTTGTGGGATATAGCTGTATAGGTGAACGATCCAGTCCAATCCTGTTCAGTTATGCTAGCTCCGGTTAAATTTGCGCCACCGAGTTCTGCTTCATTCAAATTAGCACCAATCAAATTTGCATCCTTGAGATTTGCGCCACTTAAATCTGCACCACTGAGTTCGGCCTCTGTCAGGTTTGCTCCAATCAAGTTTGCTTGAACTAAATTTGCACTCCGCAAATCTGCACGACTCAAGTTTGTTTGTTCCAGATTTATGTTAATTAAATCTGCACCAATGAAATTTACCTCACTCGCATTTGCATTTTGGAGATTAGCTCCATTTAGATCCGCATCAGTCAGGTTTGCCCGACTGAGGTTACATTCACACAATTTAGCTCCACTGAGTTCGGCTCCACTTAAATCAGCACCGCTGAAATTCGCCTCACTCAAATCAGCATCACTAAGAATTGCTTGATGCAGATTTGCTCCATTGAAATTCCGTTCTCCTGTTGCATATCGACTCAGGAGTTCTTGAGCATCCATATTGTCTACCTCGCAATATATTACAGGTTCACAAGTCTGTTTTTCAGCTACACTCCGCCCAAACCACACCAAAGACTATTTGTAAGCTTTCTATCAACTCGAATCTTAATCTTAATTGTGCTTGACTGTCTGGATTTTGGATCGTTTGCTTAATGGAAATATACTTACCTAAGCCAATCGGTACAAAATAGTTAAATACTAGACAAGAGTGCAAAAGTCTCTTTATCTGGGTCGATCTGTGTCTATCTGCGGTTAATTATTTTTTGGCTATAGGAAGGAGTCTCACGAACTTGAGTTATAAGAGGGGTACTTTCAGTGAATACTCAATAGTTAGTGTTTTTGTGCTGCTACAGTTAGTTCAAGCGATCGCTCAATTTCTGCAACTACAACTTGATTGCCTTGCAAGTTAAGATGAATGTGGTCGTGATACAAGGATTTAGCATTTGCTTGAGAGTTAAATATTGGTAGAAAATCGATATAAGTAATTTGCTGTGTTTTGGCGAATTCTGTTAAGCGTTGACGGGTTTTTATTTCATAATCACGAGGTCCAGATGCTCCAAGCTCTCGTTTTAAAGGAGTCATGACTAACAGCAATTGAGTATTATTTTCATTAGTCAGCGCTTGAATTTTGCTAATAGCCTCTAAATTAATCGCAACGCGATCGCCTGTTTCATTCTGCACTGCATTCAACTCTGGAATTGGCTTTTGTTTTAAGAGATAACGCTGAAACACCTCCACTAATGCCAAAGGCGGTTTCCGATCGGGATAGTTGCGATCGCGTCCCACTGGCAAAGAAGTTGGAACAGTCGCAAACAAATCATCGGTATTAATTAATAACACCACAACAAACGCATTAAAAGTACCAAAGCGTTGCAAATAGGCTAATTCATTTCTTGGTCCCCATGAATTTGCGGAAGCATTTAGTACTTCAACTTCATGGAAATTACCATTCATTTTAGATTTGAGAGAGCGTGTCATCAAACTAGAAATAGTATTCTCCTGGTCAGTCCACCAGCCACCATTGGCGATAGAATCTCCTAAAAGTAAGACTCTCCCAGTAGAAGGTGCAGGAATTTTTTCTATTGGCTCACCTCGCATAGAATACTGATTAATTTGAATGCGATTACCAAAACGACGGGTATGCTGGTTGGGTGCTAACAAATAACCAATCTGCTCATCACCAATGTAAGTTAAGGGATTACCGAAGCCAAAAAGCGATCGCAATCCGATTTCTATTGCAAGAAATAAGCAGACAACAACTGCAAAAAATATTACCAGCCCAACTTTCACCTTCAAATATCCTCAAAAGATACAAAGTAATCAATTTTACAAATGAAGGAAGAAGTAATACCAATTCTGTATGAAGATGCACATAATCAAGACCCCCCTGTAGTCCCCCCTTGCCAAGGGGGGACGGCGTAGCCGGGGGGTAATATATGCAGCTTCACAAAGAAACGGTATAAGGAGGAAGAAGGAAGAAGGAATAGCTAATAAAAATGCGCGTTCTGAGTTTAGAGCTTCAGTAAAAAAAAAGATGTTTTTCGAGTCCGCGTAGCGGGAAGAAAAACAGTGTCCTTGTTTCAATCCCACATGAGTGTTCATGTGGGTATTTCTTCCTTCTTCCTTCTTTCTTCTTCCTTCTTTCTTCGTGAACAATCCAATGATACTGAAGTTAAAGGCACTTCGGCTAGTAGTCCATCTCATAAGTTCTGAAGGGTGAAAATAAGCCCCCTAAATCCCCCAGTTCAAAGCCCCCTTTGAATTGGGGGCAAGGGGCTTCATCTTCGGGTACCCCCGCAAAATTAATGACACGCACCACTAGGGTTAAGTGTAATAAATAATCCTTTTTCCCTACTTCCCAAGGCTACAAGCCCCGACCCCGTAAGGACGCAGAGGCTCTTCCCTCTTAAAGATGATGTAAACCTCACAAATCTTAAACAAAATGGTATTAGAAACTTCCTGCCGTTCGCGAGGGAAAGGACTACAATCGAGACGGGCAAATTGGCACTGTCACAAAGCAGGATTATAAAGTTATGTCCGACTTAAACCGTGGAATCATGAAATTTGAAGGTGCGGATTCGCCTAAATCGGTGACTATTTCTACCGTGCTGCTTTTGGGATCGATTGCGGCTTTGATTATTTGGGCTTTGCAAACAGCCTACGCTGTAAACTAACGACACTAGTGCCGGAGGGGCAAAAATTTCTAACCAGTCATACTGGTAGTCCTGAGTTGAATTTAGTACCCATCGGGCTGCTACTAAAGGATTAAATTTGTTACCTGTACCTCACGGTCAATCACAATTTCAGTCTTATATCTGAAGCAGATTGATAAGTTTTTCTGATTAATTAATAGCCTAGAGAACCGAAATTACTATGATAAGGGCGCTTTTGGTTAAAAGCGCCCTTAAATTCATAGAAAAAAAATTTAGATTTGGGATTTTAGATTCTAGATTATAGGTAAATCTCAAATCCAAAATCTAAAATGGTTGAACTTTGGGGTGCCTTAGTTATTTTGATTATCTGCCCCCTCCTGGGTGGATTACCGTTAATTGCCCTGATAACCCAAGCCCTCAAGGGACGGCAATTAGCCCATATGGGTACTGGGAATGTTGGTGTTTCAGCGGCTTTTTACCACGGTGGCACAGTGGTGGGAATTCTGGCGGTGTTGTCAGAAGCAGGTAAAGGAATTGCCGCTGTTTTACTAGCACGGGCTTTTTTCCCATCTAGTTCGGCTTGGGAATTAGTAGCACTAATTGCCCTAGTAGTAGGTAGATATTGGGTAGGCAAAGGCGCGGGAACTACGAACGTCGTCTGGGGCTTTGTAATCCACGATCCACTCGCAGCCGGTTTTGTATCCTTACTAGCGGCAATCAGCTTTACGATTGTGCGCGATCGCCAGTTAGCAAAATTTGGGGTTTTGATTTTATTTCCGCTAATTATCGGACTGCTGCATGTGAATGATTCCCCTAGAATCATGGTGGCAATCGCCCTTGCAGCATTACTTGGCTGGATTTACAAACAAATTCCCGATGACTTGGATTTACCAACCTCGGAAGCGCAAGCAGACTCTCAAGGAGCATTTCAATTATTGCGTGGCGATCGCCAAGGCATTCTCTCTTTGGATGAAGATTTGGATTCTGTGATGGTGGGAAACAAGGCAGCGAGGTTGTCGGAAATTAAGCAATGGGGTTATCCAGTTCCCAAAGGTTGGATAATTCCCCCAGCTTATGACCCCGAACCCTTGCTAGACTTTTTTCAGCCTTCAGAATTATCCCCCTTGGTAGTGCGTTCCTCGGCAATTGGCGAAGACTCAGAACACGCTTCCGCTGCCGGACAATATGAAACGGTGTTGAACGTTACCAACAGACAAGAGTTACAGCAAGCGATCGCCAAAGTTCAGGCTTCTTACGATAGTGCATCTGCTATGCAATACCGTCGCGATTTTGCAGATCCTTCCGGATCGGAACGCAGTATCAATCAAGCAGCGATGGCGGTACTAATTCAACAACAAGTTCAAAGTGTATTTTCTGGTGTAGCGTTCAGTCGCGATCCCATGACTCAAGAAGCTGACGCAGTAGTCATCGAAGCTTTACCCGGAGGTGCCGAAAATGTTGTTTCGGGAAGAGTCACCCCAGAACAATATCGCGCATTTGTGTTTGAAGCAGAACATTTCTCCTCCATACAATTAGAGGGCGAAGGACGAGTCCCGGCAGTATTAATTAAGCAGGTGGCGTATTTAGCCCGACATCTTGAAGAACGTTACCACGGCGTCCCCCAAGATATTGAGTGGAGTTATGACGGTCAAACTCTCTGGGTGTTGCAAGCTCGACCAATCACCACCTTACTACCCATCTGGACGCGCAAAATTGCCGCCGAAGTTATTCCCGGCTTTATTCGCCCACTAACTTGGTCGATTAATCGTCCTTTAACTTGTGGCGTTTGGGGAGAACTTTTTACAGTAGTGTTGGGCAAGCGTGCCGCTGGTTTAGATTTCAATGAAACTGCAACTTTGCACCACTCTAGGGCCTACTTCAATGCATCTCTCTTAGGGCAGATATTTCTTCGGATGGGTTTACCGCCGGAAAGTCTGGAGTTTTTAACTAGAGGCGCAAAGATGAGTAAGCCGCCGTTAGAGTCTACGATGCGGAATCTACCAGGACTGTTGAAGTTAATGAGAAAGGAATTTTCCTTAGCTCATGACTTTGAGCGCGATTATCGCAGGCGATTTGCTCCTGGTCTATCGCAATTATCCCAAGAATTTGTCGATGATTTGGAGCCAAGTTTACTTTTAGTTCGGATTGAATTTATCCTGACTTTGCTCCATAGAGCCACTTATTACAGTATTATGGCTCCCTTGAGTGCGGCGCTGCGTCAAGGCGTTTTTCGGGTGAATGATGGCAACATAGACCATAGTATGGCTCCAGAAGTGGCGGCGTTGCGATCACTTGATGAAATTGCGGCGAATGCTAAGGAGTTATTACCTGAGTTCGATCCAGAAACTCTGTTTGAGGACTTGGCGATTTCTATCCAAGGGCAAAAAGTTCTTACCCAGTTTGAGATGTTCTTCAAACGTTATGGTTATTTAAGTGATGTCGGTACTGATATTGCCGTTCCTACCTGGCGGGAAGAACCAGAAGCGGTAAAGCAGTTGTTTGTGCAGTTGATGCAAGCAGAAGAACCGTCAAAACGAAAACAACGCCAAGGTAAGAAGCGCGGATTTGTCCAAGGACGTGTGAATTTGAAGGGGAGAGTTACAGAGGTTTATTCTCGTCTATTAGCTGAGTTGCGTTGGACTTTTCTGGCTTTGGAGCAGAAATGGTTGCAGTCGGGCTTGCTTGTTCAGACGGGAGATATTTTCTTTTTGGAATTGCAAGAAGTGCGGCAACTGATTGAAGGTAGCGATTCTAACTTGATTGCTCAGTTGCGTTATTTGGTGCAAATTCGGCGATCGCAATTTGCTGCTTCCAATCAGCTTTTACAATTACCTGTCTTAGTCTATGGCAATACACCGCCAATCCCTATCCAAAACTCTCCACTGCCGACTCACGACTCCAGTACCCTACACGGGATTCCCGCAAGCCCTGGAGTAGTAATGGGAAAGGTGAAGGTATTGCGGAATTTACAAGCAGTACCAGATATCAACCGAGAGACGATTTTGGTAGTTCCTTATACCGATTCTGGCTGGGCACCTATGCTGATGCGAGCTGGCGGGATAATTGCCGAGGCTGGTGGACGGCTTTCTCACGGTGCGATCGTCGCTCGCGAATACGGTATACCTGCTGTTATGGATGTTAAAAGCGCTACATGGCTTTTACAGGATGGTCAGTGGGTGAAAATTGACGGCTCTAGGGGTATTGTGGAAGTTTCTAACGACTTAAGACCCTATTAAAATTGAGTTCCCAAAATGACTTGGCACTTTCTAATTTGTTTCCCAAATTTCTAAAATCACAACGGACAGTTTATGGGGGTGGAAATTGTCCATTTGCAAAGGAATACAGCAAACCCTAAACTAAAGTTTATAGGTCAATAGTTTCATGGTGATAAATAAACATAGTGGTGGATTTTGCCCAGTCGTGAGGTTTAGATCCCCGACTTGTTTGAGAAGTCGGGGATCTAGCAACCCATCAAAGTTTACTTTGAAACCCCCCACCCCAATTCTGGGGGAGAAGAACAAAAATACGATAGCCTGATTATGACAGCTATAGAAGCGAGGTTATTGATATGCCATACAGTCAATTTACGATAGAGCAAATCAAGAAAGAGTTTGGGATATCGATATCCGAGCAATTTGGAATTTTTCTCAATGTACCAGAGGTCGATTGCAGCGATTTTTTAACACAATCTCTCCAAGAATACTTGCCTTTAGCATTAGCGATTGATACAGAAAAAGCCCGTTCGGAGTTGATTGTCATGCCAATATTAGTAGAACTAAAAAAACAATATAACTTGCAAAATAAATTACAAATAAGTATATTTTCTGGTCGAGATTTTACGGTGGATGTCAGCAAAGGATTAAATGGCTTCTGTGATTTCCTAATTAGTCGCTCTCCCGAACAAATTGTCATTGAAGCCCCAGTAGTTACTTTAGTAGAAGCTAAAAATGATAATATTCAATCTGGATTGGGACAATGTATGGCAGAAATGATAGCCGCTCAAGTTTTTAATGAAACTAAAGGCAATCAAATTTCTACTATTTATGGTGTTATTACTACTGGAACAAACTGGAGATTTTTAAGATTGAATGGTAAAACCATAGATATAGATTTAAATGAATATTTTATCAATCAGTTAGGAAAAATATTAGGAATCTTGAAAAGTACGATTGTGGCTGAGTGATTGGGTAATTTTTGGACGATCAAGCTTTTGGTGTGTGGAAATGCTGCCACGAGATATGAACGTTTCTGGGCAATCGAAGAGGGCGCAGCGGAGCGCTGAACGCAGGTCGGTCAATTTATCGCCCAAGTTTTATCAAGCTTTTTAACCGGCGTAAATGGTAGCTTAATTTCCGCGCTCGCCATACTAGCTTTCTTTACAGGCATCTCCTTGGATGATAAGCGAATCAATCGTTGAACCATAAACTTGTATAATCATTGCTTTCTTTACTTGTCTATTTAAAATCATTAATATGTAACTGACTTTTCATGCTTTTTTGCTTCTAGTTCTAGAGTATTATGACGCTGCAAAAACTCTTGAAATAGTTCAAAAAATCTATTTAATGCATCACTTTCGTCTTCCGAATAAAACAAAATAATTCGACTCCAAGATTGAGTGTCAGGCTGATGAAATCGTTGTTCTATCCACTCTTGAAACTCTTCAAATTCTCGTTCTTGCTCTGTTACTTCTATTCCCACTTCACGAAGAGCAAAAGTGTATGCATCTAAAAAAACTTGTAGATGACTTAGAGAACGTTTCCCCAAATATAAAGCAGGTCTTTGTTTAACTTTTTGCAATAGTTCATATTGTAGGAATATTGCGTTGAAGCCCATCGTGGTAAATATTTCCATACTTTCCTTTGGCTTAAATAATTTTGCCTTACTACTTATCATCACGCTCTAGACGAACTTCAACCTCGCGCTCCACATACTCCCATTCTTTGCTTGCACGCATCCGCAACAATAATTCATCAAAAGCCTTGGTATGCTCCGGCCCGAATTCAAACCATGTGAGAAAATCAAATGGTTCCCCGATATCACGACAGTGAAGCAGCCGACGTGCCACCCCTGGAAGATACTCTAAACCAACAGCCGTATGATGAGATTCTTCCTCAAAAATCGCTCGCCTCTCATCTTGTGGCATTTCCCACCACTGGACAGACTTTTTAATCGGAATAAGCACGGCACAAACTGCTTCCAAACGATTTAGCACAGGCTGCACTGCCCGAAGAGTATTTACTTCATCACGAACCGCATAGCGAATATTACTGGTAAAACTTTGTAGAACCCATGAACTATCCAATGGCAATTCTCCGACAGCATCATTCACCACATTCACCCTTTCAACAAGCTCTAAACTAAGCCCAAAAATACCCCTCACATCTACTACTCTCCATTTGCCTTGCTTACCACCAATAAACGAAAATCTGTTGTTCATATTGTTCACCAACGTAGTCTTAACAATTGCAGTCCAAATCCACCCAGAAGGCTGAATCTACCCTGTAAACACAAGTTGTCCGCATAGGTTTCAACTCTTCTAGCCCCTTAAATAACCAAATCTTGGAGGACTTGAAACTCCACTTCTCCCCATAAAGAAGAGGAGATTGAGCGACGAAACCAAGTATATGCTGGAATTTCGAGACTTGTGTGTACACTGTAGGAAGGCAGTCAGGGAGGATAACTTGAATTATTCTAACGGGGTTTAAACGCCGTTAAATGAGTTTAAGCTGAGAAATTTGCAAGCCTACTATTTTCTCATTCGCTGATGATGCTGATTGCCAAAATTGCCGCAAACAGCAGGGTGAAAAGTGATTTTCTCCGCTTTTTCATAGATCGATGGCTAAGTAGATGCACTCAAGCGCTATCAATTGCAACCAACATTTACCTGCATTTGTATGTATTGTCATGAACACCCGTGATTGATAGCGATCGCATCTTCGCGGTAACAACTTTGGAGTTAGGCTAAAACGCATAGTATTTTGCTTCCAATGCTTCAATGACTCTGGGTGAGGCAATTCAAAAATTGCGTGCATTAGAGCATGAAGACGATATGGCAAACCAAATATCGACAGAAATAAAGGCAGCATTGGAGCTATATGACGTAGTACATGCCTTGTTTAACTGCGGCACTTCTATTCAGGACGAAATCGCTGCACATATATGGATGCTCTTTGCGACAAAGGCAAAAATCAGCGAAATGCATCGTGCTGTTGCAAGCCTTGAGCATCGTCATGCGGAGGCAGATTTAGGACGAATCGGCAAAGATAATATTGCAACACCAGCAAGCATCTTGCTCTCATACTTGCACAACCTGGTATTGTCAGAAAATATCGGCTCACATCAAGCAATTGACACAGAGGATGCTATCTCAGATGCGATCGCGAATTAATTGGTTTATAAAACAAATGATAACTATCAAAATATTGAATAGTACAACAATGAGTCCGATTTTGCGGATAGTTCTAATCATCAAAAAAAACTCTAATTACTATAGAAAAAAACTTTACTTGTTAAAATCATGCGAACACAGATTAAAGTACCTATGACAAGAGGGAAGAACCCCTCCAATTGGAAATTAGACATCTTTTTTGCGTTAATTAAAGATAATACTTCTTTACTTATTTTTACAGATATCAGGTTTCAAAGGCTGTTAATAGATTAAATGTAATTTAGTATATAGAATTTTATCTATGCGATAGAACTATTTCGCTAATTTAATTAAGATATATAAAGTTTTACTTATATAAGTAATCTAATATTTATTTAATAATTACAGTGTGAGGTAGAACAATTTGCCGTTAAAACCTGTAAACTATTTTCAACAAGTTAAAAATTCTTCTCCGTGATGAGTTAGGCAACGTAACCGAAATTACCGAATTTAATAAGTGTAATATCGCAGCCATCTCAACTTGAGTTTGGCTGCAATAAACGACCGACAAATGCGTCAGATACACATAGATAGCGCAAGAAACAATATGTTCCTCTTGCCTTAATTTGTCATAACTACAAAAAATGCAATTTACCCGAAGGAGCTTTTATGGCAGAATTCTCAAATCCATTTAACCGCCGGAAATTTCTGTTGACAGCTGGAGCCTCTGCGGGTGTTGTATTACTCAAAGGCTGTTTAGGCAATCCTCCCGAAGGTGTTGGTGGTGGCTCCTCGCAAGCACAGTCAGGAACCCAATCAACAGCGCAGATGGTTGCAAATTCTAGTGTTAGCCCAGAACAAAAACCGGAAACGACTAAGGCTAATTTAGGATATATCCCGATTGTTGAAGCGGCTCCTCTGATTATTGCCAAAGAGAAAGGCTTCTTTGCTAAGTACGGCATGACCGACGTAAACCTTGCCAAGCAAGCATCTTGGGGTTCAATGCGAGATAATACAGAAATTGGTGCGTCTGGTGGTGGTGTTGATGGCGGTCAATATCAGATGCCAATGCCACATTTGATAACTGAAGGTTTAATCACCAAAGGGAATGTAAAGATTCCTATGTATTTATTGGCGCAGTTAAATACCCAAGGAAATGGGATTGCAGTTGCCAGCAAACACGCAGGAAAACAAATTGCACTGGATTTGTCGAAAGGTGGCAAGGGTTTAGTGGACGGGCTAAAATCATCAAAAACTCCTTTCACTGCAGCCTTTACTTTTGCCAAAGTTAACCAAGATTTGTGGATTCGTTACTGGTTAGCAGCAGGTGGTATCGACCCGGATCTTGATGTGAAATTAATTCCAGTCCCAGCAGCGCAGACTGTCGCCAACATGAAGACAGGTTCAATGGATGCCTTCAGTACTGGTGACCCCTGGCCCTATCGCATTGTCAAAGATAAGATTGGCTTCTTGGCAATGTTAACAGCAGAAATGTGGAAAGATCACCCTGAAGAATATTTGGCGATGAGGGGAGATTGGGTTGATAAAAATCCCAAAGCAACCAAAGCGCTTTTGAAAGGAATTATGGAAGCGCAGCAATGGTTGGATAATTTTGCTAACCGAAAAGAAGCGGCTGCAATTCTCTCGGGGAGAAATTATTTCAACCTTCCATTTGAAATTCTTGCAGAACCATATGAAGGCAAATATGATATGGGAGATGGTCGCGTTATTGATGATAAATCGATGGCAGTGTACTATTGGAAAGATAGCAAAGGGAGCGTTTCATATCCCTACAAGAGCCACGATTTATGGTTCCTCACAGAAAACGTGCGTTGGGGTTTCTTGCCGAAAGAATATATAGGGGCAAAAGGCAAAGAACTAATCGATAAAGTCAACAAAGAAAATATTTGGAAAGAAGCTGCTAAAGAATTAGGAGTCCCTGCTGCTGATATTCCTACCAGCACATCTCGGGGCGTAGAAACGTTTTTTGATGGCATAAAGTTTGACCCGGAAAAACCAGAGGAATATTTGAAGAGCCTCAAAATCAAAAAAGTAAGTTTTTAGTTAGTTCGTTGGAGATTATTGATTGTTAGTTAAGCAGTTTTAGACTAATAATTGATAAGTAAGAAGTTAATAGTAGTAGCAAAACACAACCAGAGGAAAAGAAAATGACAACAGTCCAGAGACGCCCCGCAAGCGCTAATCTTGAGAATAGCTTCATGGCACGCCTGCAAAAACAATTACCTGAACTTGTGCCTCCGACTATTGCCATCGGTATCTTTCTAGTTGTGTGGCAAATGTTTTCTTGGGTTCCTGGAGCGACATTACCGGGACCAATTCAGGTTATTTCAGACACTTGGATCTTAATTTTATATCCCTTCTACGATAAAGGTGGTATTGACAAAGGACTGTTTTGGCAGATATTAGCCAGCTTGCAACGAGTCGCTATCAGCTACACTTTAGCGGCAATTGTGGGTATTGGTTTGGGCGTTTTGATTGGCGTGAATAAAACCATGTCCAAAGCTTTAGATCCCATTTTCCAACTACTGCGTACCGTACCACCTTTGGCTTGGGTTCCTATTTCCTTGGCTGCTTTGCGACAAAATGAACCCGCAGCGCTGTTTGTAATTTTCATTACAGCAATTTGGCCCATCTTAATCAACACAGCGGTGGGA
This sequence comes from Cyanomargarita calcarea GSE-NOS-MK-12-04C, assembly GCA_019359595.1. GTDB lineage: Bacteria > Cyanobacteriota > Cyanobacteriia > Cyanobacteriales > Nostocaceae > Cyanomargarita > Cyanomargarita calcarea. Next base: position 117,105 of record JAHHGZ010000007.1, on the reverse strand, counting down.
GTAACTCAAATTCCTAGCGATTACAACAACGTTGCCAAGGTTTTGCAACTCAGCCAGAAAGAATATTTCACCAACATCTTGATTCCTGCCGCTCTACCTTACATTTTTACAGGATTAAGAATTGCGATTGGTTTGGCTTGGTTGGCGATTATCGCAGCAGAAATCGTAATGTCAGGGATTGTAGGAATTGGATTCTTCATCTGGAATGCATATCAAAATAACAACGTCAGTGAAGTAATTTTGGCTCTAGTTTATATCGGCGTAGTCGGTTTAGTACTAGATAAATTGATGGCTTGGGTTCAAACTTTGATTTTACCTGCAGAAAGCAAGTAGTTAGGAGTTAGGAGTTAGGAGTTAGGAGTTAGGAGTTAGTGGTCAACTAACAACCAACAACTAACAACCGACAACCAACAACTAACAACCAATAACTAACAATTAACAACCATCCATTTACCATTACCAAAGTGTTATGTCTATATTTGTTGGTGTTGACCAGATTGATAAGGTTTTTAACTTAACCGGCGGTGGACAGTATATTGCCCTCAAAGGAATTGACCTTCAGATTAAGAAGGGAGAATTCATTTCTCTGATTGGTCACTCTGGTTGTGGAAAATCCACATTATTAAATATGATTGCCGGCTTGGATTTGCCAACCGATGGTCTGGTGACTCTGGAAGGACAAAGAATTACCAAACCAGGTCCAGAGCGGATGGTAGTGTTTCAAAATTATTCATTATTGCCTTGGCGGACGGTAAGAGAAAATATTGCCTTGGCAGTAGATTCTGTAATGAAAGATTTACCGACAGGTCAACGCAAGGCAATTATCGATAAGCATATTGATATGGTGGGTTTGCGTCCTCATGCAGACAAACAACCGGGGACGCTTTCTGGGGGACAAAAACAGCGGGTAGCGATCGCTCGGGCTTTAGCGATTCGTCCGAAACTATTACTACTGGATGAACCCTTTGGTGCGTTGGATGCACTCACACGCGGTAACTTGCAAGAACAGTTAATGCAGATATGCCAAGAAAACGAAGTTACCGCAGTGATGGTGACTCACGACGTGGATGAAGCGGTACTGTTATCTGACAGAATTGTCATGCTCACCAACGGCCCAGAATCCAAGATTGGTGGCATTTTGGAAGTAGATATTCCCAGACCCCGCAAGCGGATGGAAGTAGTAGAACACCCCAGCTACTACAGCTTGCGCAGTGAGATGATTTATTTCCTCAACCAGCAAAAGCGGGTCAAGAAAATACGGGCAAGGAAAACTACAGCCATCTCTCGTCACGGTTTAGAAAAAGTCAACTTGGAGATTGGCTTTATTCCCTTAGTAGCTTGCGCACCTCTAGCAGTGGCGAAAGAAAAAGGCTTCTTCGCCAAGCACGGTTTAGATGAAGTAAATTTAACACGGGAAACCAGCTGGCGCGGCATTGTTGATGGTATGGCTGGCGGGTATTTGGATGCGGCTCAAATGCCATCGGGGATGCCCATCTGGTTAACTTTAGGTGGGCATGAAAACCGACCCATGTCAGTTGTGACGGCACTGACCATGACTCGCAACGGTAATGGCATCACCCTGGACAAACGCTTTTTAGACCAAGGGGTGAAATCGTTACCAGACTTCAAACAGTACCTACTTCGCACCCGTGAAAAACGCCACATTATGGGCGTGGTGCATCCAGCATCAATGCACAGCCTGCTATTGCGTTACTGGCTAGCTGCAGGTGGCATTGACCCCGACAAGGATATTCACATTCAAACCATCCCGCCAGCCCAAATGATCGTGGATTTGCAAAAAGGAAGTATCGATGGTTACTGCATAGGCGAACCTTGGAACATCCGTGCCGCTGAGGAAGGTATTGGCTTTACTGCGGCTGGCGACCTAGATATTTGGTTAGGACACCCTGGTAAAGTCCTTGGCGTCAAGGAAGAATGGGCAGAAATGTATCCTAACACTCACATTGCCTTGACCAAAGCTTTATTAGAAGCTTGCTATTACTGTTCCTTACCGGAAAATGCCGAAGAAGTGCGGCAAATTTTGGCAAGAAAAGATTACGTTTGTACGGATATGGATTATATCCATTTGGATGACACGACTTTAAAAATCCCTAGCGCAGACGGTTTGGTCAGGGAATATGCCCACCACCAATTCTATGCTGAGTCTGCAATCAACCGTCCCAGCCGTACCGAGCAAATTTGGATCATGACCCAATTGGCTCGTTGGGGTGACACACCCTTCCCTAGAAACTGGGTAGAAATCGTTGAACGGGTATGTAGAGTCCGTGTATTTAGTACAGCAGCCCGCGAATTGGGTCTGGATATTAGCTACACTCGCCAACCAATTCAACTGTTTGATGGTAAATCCTTCAACGCTGACGATCCTATTGGCTATCTCAATAGTTTGGCGATTAAGCGCGATTTCTCAATTGCAGAAGTTGTTCTCGATTCACCCATTAGAAGAGCAGCTTAAGTTCATAAGTTAGGAGTTAAATTTATAACTCCTAACTCCTAACTCATAACTCATAACTCCTAACTTTCAATCACCACCTCCCTAAGAAATCATTATGCAAAACAGTCCACTTGCCTACAGCACATCAAGAGACAAATTGGGACAACCAATGAAAACAGCACCCAAGAGTCGTGGTGATGCTTTTTTGGAAATTAAAGAAGTTACCAGAGTCTACCCAACAAAGAAAGGACCTTATACAGTACTTGATGGGGTAAATCTCAGCGTTGAAAAGGGCGAGTTTATCTGTTTAATCGGTCACTCCGGCTGCGGTAAATCCACTTTGTTGAACATGGTATCGGGTTTCAACACACCCACCACCGGACAAGTATTATTGGAGGGACAGCCAATTACCAAACCAGGTCCAGATCGGATGGTGGTGTTCCAAAACTACGCCCTATTACCTTGGCGGACAGCTTTTGAAAATGTTTACTTGGCTGTGAATGCAGTTTATCCCAACAAGCCACAAGCTGAAAAGAATGCGATCGTCCGGGAGCATTTGGCAATGGTTGGACTAACAGAAGCTGCTGATAAAAAGCCAGGACAAATTTCTGGTGGGATGAAACAGCGGGTTTCCATTGCTCGTGCGCTATCCATTCGTCCGAAAGTGTTGATTTTAGACGAACCTTTCGGTGCGTTAGATGCCATCACCAAAGAAGAATTGCAAGAAGAATTGCTGAAAATCTGGGGTGATAACGGTGCAACGGTATTGATGATTACTCATGATATCGACGAAGCCTTGTTTCTTGCAGATAAATTGGTGATGATGACTAACGGCCCCCATGCAAAAATTGGCGAAGTCATGGAAATTCCTTTCCCTCGTCCCAGAGATAGAGCGCGAATTATGGAAGATCCAACATATTACAAGCTCCGTAACTATGCCCTAGACTACCTGTTTAACCGCTACGCTCATGATGAATAACAGTTAAGTAGGTCGGCACAAATAAATAAAGGTTTGTAGTTGCGCTAAGATCCAAGAACGCGTTCGTGGAGCGAGTCCTCTCAGGACTCAGCGCGAATATCGCTCATATTTAGAGCGTTAAAGCGCAACTGCGAGCCTTTACATAAATTCATATAGTTCGGTTTTTGTGTGCCTGATAACGCAGTTCCAGTAGAGTATCGCCCTTAACTTTGTTTCGATGATAGACTCAAAGCATAATAGCTAGCTTTTACATGGTAATCCAGATATTTCCGGCGAAATAAAAGTAATCATTCAGCCAGATAACCGAGTTGAAATTCATTATCCTAAAAAAGTAGAAAAAACTGTGCCTCCCAACCGAAGTACTGAAGCTATAGGAATAGATAGGGGATTCACAGAAGTTTATGTTTCTAGTGAGGGTGAATTTTACGGTTGCGGGTTAGGAAATATTATTCAAAAAGAAGTAGAATATCGTGTTGAGCGTGGGAGAAAACGTGGGAAATTACATTCTCTTACTCAAAAATATGAAAAAAAAGGTTTACATTCTAAGGCAGAAAATATTCGTAAAAATAATCTCGGTAAAGTTAAGATGTCCCGCCAGAAGCGAAGGGTAGAAGGACAATTAAAAACCATTATTTTTACGGCAACAGTTGAGATTTTTTTAAAATACGGCACAGTTGTTTATGAAGATTTAACTGAGCCAATTAAAGATAAAAAAGGTTTAAAAGGTAAAGTTGCTGCCAGAATGTCCAGTTGGTGTAAAGGACTGGTAGCTGATTCCTTAAAACAGATTTCTGTGCGTTTATCTGGTCAAGCAATAGCTGTTAACGCAGCTTACACATCGCAAATGGATTGTCGTTACGGTGTTCTTTTAGGGGAACGCAAAGCCGATTCATTTCACTGTTTTGACGGGGTTGTGTTGCAATCTGATATTAACGCTGCTCGGAATATCCTTGCTCGCAGGGATGATGCAGAAATAACCCGGTATATGAAATTTACTACGGTAAAAAGTATTTTACTGCGGCGAACTGAGCAATTCAAAAAGAGATACGGCAAAGGGAAATTGCCAGGACTCTAGATAGTCAAAAATCGGTCAAACCCAGTTTGGTTGGTTTCAAGGGAGAGCAGCTTTGTTTGTTCGATTTACCTTGACTCACTCAGAGAGCGAAGTCTGAATTATACCATTTTGTCTCGATTGGTTACGGTTTAGATATTTCCCTCTAAAGAACGCATTCGCAGTCAGCGTCATGATACTTAGAGATTTTATTATTTTACCAGAAGCCCAGCGGGATGCATCCGAGGCTTATACTTAGTACGAACAACAGGAATCGGGCTTAGGATAAGAGTTTCTGCGTTGTGTCGATGCTTACATACTGTCAATTAGGCGAAACCCAGAAATATATAAGGTTGTACATGATAGCTACCGAAGGGCTGTACTGCGACGCTTCCCTTACGTAGTTTTCTATGAATTTGTGGATGACATTATCATTGTCTATTCAGTTTTTCATTGTTCTCAAGACCCAAAGAAATGGCGGAACCGACTACTATGAGAATTTTATGATTTTTGACTCGCTTTGACTTTTAAAACATCCTCTAACTCCTAAATTTATTCACAGCCACTTCTCAACTGCCACATAATTGCAGATGAAAATCCATCCCAAAGAGGAGTATTTACATTAGCCTTTCTCAATCCTTCTGCTGTCCAAGTATTACAATTATTCAGTATTGAATAATCACCAACTGCAGCATAGAATCCGGCATTAGAACTGTGACCGTTTCCTATACGTATTTTTCTGCCTTTGCCATCTAATTGAAAACTAGCTTGGATATATTTCACTAATTGTAAATAATCATCCTGATTTACTTGAATGCATTTAACCCCTACATCAGTTGGTAGTAATTGATACCCTTTAACATACATAACAGAGGGTGTAGGCAAAAATAGGGCATTGAAAGTAGTGGAAAATTTTAAGTCTGCAAGAGTTGGTGTGGACAAATAGAAAGCCCTATCACCCCAGCCAAAGCTGAGATATTTGTAGTCTGATTCGGTATCAACGCCGACTATATCTAACGATAGATAATTATGCCAATCGTAAACTTTATTTTGCGTCGGGACTATTATGTTAGTATGTACTCCTGTATTGGAAATACAAATTTGGAAATTGCAATTATGTCTTGAGTAACTAGTCCATTTTCTAGGTATTAAGGCGGTAATCGTTAGTAAAGTAAAGCTAGATAAAATTACGATAAAAAAGTAGCGAATTGAAATATATAATAAGCGTAGAAAAAGTGAATAATTAATTTTCATAGCAGAATTTTACTCCCAGTTTGTAAAGCAATTTCAGCCAATATAAATGCGAAAAGTAGATGATCGTAGACTTGCACTATAAAGAAGACTACCAATGAGTCCCCGCGCACTGCTGTTAGTAAATTCCCACGCCCGCCAAGGCGAAAAGCGCTTACCGGAAGCCATACACTGCCTTGAGCAACTCGGATTCAATTTAATTGAGAAGTCTACAGAACATCCCCAGCAACTAGCTGAACTGATTCAACGCTATCAAAATAAAGTTGACTTGGTAATTGTTGGTGGTGGTGATGGGACTCTAAATGCGGCGGTAGATGGTTTAGTTAATACTCACTTACCCTTGGGTATTTTACCTCTGGGGACTGCCAACGACCTCGCTAGGACTCTGGGAATTCCCAACTCCATACCAGAAGCTTGCAAAATTATAGCCTTAGGTGAGGTGCGGCACATCGACCTAGGATGGGTGAATGGTAAGCACTTTTTTAATGTTGCTAGTTTGGGTTTGAGTGTAAAAATCACCCAGCGACTGACAAAGGAAGTCAAGCGTCGTTGGGGGGTATTAGCTTATGCGGCCACTGCAATCCAAGTAATTTGGGAATCCCGACCGTTTAGTGCCGAGATTCGCTTCAAAAACCAATCAATTTCCGTGAAAACGGTACAAATCGCGGTAGGGAACGGACGGTATTACGGTGGTGGGATGGCGGTGGTTCAGGATGCCACAATTGATGACCAAAGATTAGATTTATACAGTTTAGAGATTAAGCATTGGTGGCAGATTATTCCTATATTGCCTGCAATGCGGGGGGGACGACACATTCATTCCCAAAATGTCCGTGCCCTTCACGGGCAAGAGTTTGAAGTTTATACCCGTAAGCCGCGCCCGATAAATACTGATGGTGAAATTACAACTTATACTCCCGCCCTTTTTCGGGTGATACCGCAGGCTGTAACTGTTTTCGTACCCCCACGATAATCAGTCATATCTTGCACCAAAGCCACTCAACTTTCATTTTGGGCTGAAAGCTCAAAAAAAGTTAAAACGGGTTGAAAGATAGACAGAACTCAAGGCTCAAGACTTCTTGTTGACATAACAATTTGCTATTTCTAGGAAATATATTTGGATGAATTTGTATATATATTTAAATTGACTAACTCTCATAAAAATACTGTGGTAAGAGATATTAACTCACACCCAAAGCATCTGAAATTTTCTCAAGATATTAAAAATTTACTGCAACACTTAAGCGAACAACCTCTGACTTTAGGGGATATTTTGGCGGAAACTTCAGAAAGGGGTTTTAGTCTAGTCATTGCCTTATTAGTTTTACCGTTTTTATTTCCCATGCCACCAGGGTTAACAGGTCCTTTTGGTGGTACTTGCTTGTTGTTGTCTGTACAGATGGTTTTGGGTCGGCGATCGCCTTGGTTACCGAAAAAAATCGCCAACTACGAATTTCCCCGTGCTTTTGCTCAGATAATTCTGCAAAATTTGCGACGAGTTACACGGGTGCTAGAGAAAATAACCCGTCCTCGATGGGAAAAAATTGCTCAAAATGCTTGGACTTGGCGTTTAAATGGGCTTTGTATCTCTTGGCTAGCTGTGTTGCTAATTTCCCCAGTGCCTCTGACTAATCCCTTCCCGACAATTGGAATCTTACTTTTGGCCGTTGCGACCATTGAATCAGATGGTCTATTAATGTGCATTAGTTACGTCATCACTGGTTTGATTACTTTGCTGTTTGGATTCATCGGTTATGCATTGTGGCTAGCTCCGGGTTTGCTACCAGCGATATTTAAATAATTGAAGAAGGAAGAAGGAAGAAGGAAGAAGGAAGAAGGAAGAAGGAAGAAGGAAGAAGGAAGAAGCAGGAGGTTTGTATATGTGGACCCGAACCCCACTCAAAACGGACGGTCTTAAGAACGGTCGGGGTATTAAACCGAACAAGGAAACAAGCGAATAGATAAACCCCAGATTATGGTTAGGGATGCTATCAGGTGCATCTTATCTAAGTAGCCATCATGAACTGCGTACACCAGAACACATGAAAATGGCATAATTAATAGTTATAAATTTTCCCACCCACCTACTTACCCCGATCTGGTTTGTGGTTTTTGCGATATCCGGAAAATTTAGAATTGTTACAGAAATTTCTTGATACCCACATAGATAGAGACTTCATGCACTCACTGGTTGGTATAATTATTGTCTAGCCATAGGCTGAAGGCTGTAAATTAGGGTGCATCTACTCTACTATTTATTTCTTATGCTTACGATCGCATCAGAAATAGAAAAAACCCCAGTCTGTTTGGGACTGAGGGCAAAAATTTAATCAGGGTGCATCTACCATCTTTGTATCCTTCTAAGTTGAGGTTGCATCAGGATATTTTTGAAAACTGTGGGAAAATAAAAAACCCCAGTCTGTTTGGGACTGAGGGCAAGAATTAATTAGGGTGCATCTACCATCTCTATATCCTCAGTTGTTGAGACTGGATCGGGAAAAATTTAAATAAGTTGCTAGAAATAAAAAACCCCAGTCTGTTTGGGACTGAGGGCAAGAATTAATTAGGGTGCATCTACCATCTCTATATCCTCAGTTGTTGAGACTGGATCGGGAAAAATTTAAATAAGTTGCTAGAAATAAAAAACCCCAGTCTGTTTGGGACTGAGGGCAAGAATTAATTAGGGTGCATCTACCATCTCTATATCCTCAGTTGTTGAGACTGGATCGGGAAAAATTTAAATAAGTTGCTAAAAATAAAAAACCCCAGTCTGTTTGGGACTGAGGGCAAGAATTAATTAGGGTGCATCTACCATCTCTATATCCTCAGTTGTTGAGACTGGATCGGGAAAAATTTAAATAAGTTGCTAGAAATAAAAAACCCCAGTCTGTTTGAGACTGAGGGCAAGAATTAATTAGGGTGCATCTACCATCTCTATATCCTCAGTTGTTGAGACTGGATCGGGAAAAATTAGAATAAGTTGCTAAAAATAAAAAACCCCAGTCTGTTTGGGACTGAGGGCAAGAATTAATTAGGGTGCATCTACCATCTCTATATCCTCAGTTGTTGAGACTGGATCGGGAAAAATTAGAATAATTGGCGTTGCTGAATCCGGGTATGAATTGCTAAATTTACCCTCACCCTAGCCCTCTGTGCCAAGGGAGAGGGGACAAGAATTAAAAGTTCCCCTCTCCCCAAGGGTGAGGGTAATTTATACCTCAATTCAGCAACGTCAAATAAGTTAGTGCCATTAGGTTCTACATTTTCCGCAACACGTTCCGAATGATATCCGTTGGCACCTCGTCAGTCACTGTCACCACACCAATCTGCGTTGGCAATACAAACCTGACTTTACCTGCGATCACCTTCTTGTCAAGCTGCAAAGAATCAACGATCGCCTCAATATCCAATCCTGGTGGTAACTTTGTAGGTAAGCCGACTTTTGAAATCAAAGCATTTTGCCGATCTGCCTCTTTAGAAGTCCACATTCCCAATTCCACAGCTATCTGCCCTGCTGCTACCATACCAATAGCTACAGCTTCGCCATGATTCACTACTGTATAACCAGTCAAGCTTTCCACAGCATGAGCGATCGTGTGTCCATAATTCAGAATTGCCCGCAGTCCTGCTTCTTTTTCATCTTTACCGACCACATCAGCTTTTGCTTGACAAGAACGCATTAATATGTTGTGTATGAGCGTTCCTTCGCCGCTGTCTCCCTTGTCCCGGACACTATCGCTAGCTTCCATTTGGGCAAATAATTCAGCATCCCAAATCACGCCGTATTTTATCACTTCTGCCATTCCGGCGCGAAATTCTCGTACGGGAAGGCTTTGTAAAACTTCTGGATCGATTAATACCAGTTGCGGTTGATAAAATGCACCGATCAAGTTTTTGCCTTGGGGATGGTTGACACCTGTTTTTCCACCTATTGATGCATCTACCATAGCCAATAGGGTTGTAGGTACTTGGACAAAGTTAATTCCCCTCAACCAAGTTGCAGCCGCAAATCCTGTCATATCGCCAACGATCCCACCGCCTAAAGCTACCATTGTTGAGGAGCGTTCGATGCGGTTTTCCAGAGCGGTATCATAGATTTGTTGGAGTGTAAGAGGGGTTTTGTAGCTTTCGCCATCAGGTAGGATGCAACTAGCAACCTCAAAACCAGCAGCTTCTAGAGATGCGATCGCTCTATTACCGTAAAATGGAAATATAGTTGAGTTAGAAACCAGCAGCACTTTTTTGCCTAGCTTCAAACCACTCATGTATTCCCCAAGTTTATCTAGACCACCTGGTGCTAGAGCAATTTCATAAGACTGTTGCGGTAAATTTACTTGGATAACAGAAGCCATTGCCAAAAACCCTCTTCATGCGCCCGTGCGCTGTATTTTAACGCAATTTGAGCATCGGGGGAGTGGGGAAAAGTTAGGAGTTAGGAATTAGGAGTTAGGAATTAGGAGTTAGGAATTTTTAATACAAAGACTAACTCTTTCTAATTGGATGGGTAGATATGCACAAATTTTTACATATTTTGATTGTCGTATATTAAAGCTTCGATGCCAGTACTTGTTGGGCAGTTAAGTTAATTTGTGGAAATATCAGTGATACGATTTGTTCATTGCCAGTAAATACTGCTTGATTATAAACGGAACCAGGTAACAAACAGACTGTTACTTTATTATCCAGCGGGTCAACAATCCAATATTCATTAACACCAAAGGCTGCGTACTCCAATGTTTTAATATTGTAGTCGCGGTCAACAGATTCGGGAGATACTATTTCAACAATAAGTGGTGGTGCAGTTCTAAGAATAGCCGATTTATTTTCAATGGAAATAGCTTGCTGAGTCGTCATAACCAATACATCAGGGCGTCTAATTTGTTTGCTGGTCATGACCTCGACACCATTGGAACGCGGTTCTAACGTTAGTCCCAAACGTTCCTTTTCCAAAAAGAAGCGAACGACAAGAAAAGTGATAATCGCTTCATGCTTACCAGTACCGGGAGGCATCTCTATTAATACCCCGTTTTCGAGTTCGTAACGCTTATCTGTACCGTCATCGTAAGTTAGATACTCCTCAACCGTCATTTTTAAAGGGGTCTGGGACATGGTGGAAGCCTCCTAATATATAGTTAGTGGGCACTATTGTGTGCTATATCCTTATGATAAATAAACCATCAATTTGGTACAAAGTCTTAAGCTGTTACGCATTGAATTTGCATATGATACGCGGGCAAGATGCCCGCACTACAAAACTTTGCTGGAATTGGAATGTGCAAATTAAAAGATTGTCAGCTTAACTCCAAACTCCAAACTCCAAACTCCAAACTCCAAACTCCAAACTCCTAACTCCTAACTCCTAACTCCTAACTCTCATTCCCGACTTAATGCTTCAATAGAATTAATGAACCTTTGTGGAGAAACGTAAATGTTCGCTGTTGTATCTTTTATCGTCTTTATCGGATTGTTTTTTGGACTTGCGGTTGGTTTATTGTTCGGTTTGCGTGCCGTCAAGCTGATTTAAATGATCTCACGCATTAGGAAGGTGTACAGCCTTCTTGGAGGGTAGTAGCAGAGACGCAAAGGTTTTTCTTAGCGTCTTTGCGACTATCCTTTAAATATTTACCGTTTCAACAGCAGATGTGTGACCGACTTTTGCCGATGGACGCTTGGATAAACCCAGTAAATTCAGCATCTCACTGTCAGAATCGTAACCAGGACAAGGTGTAGTAACGGTTAACATATGTCCGTCATCGCTCGAAAATATAGAATTAGCCCCTGCCATAAAGCAAAAAGCTTGTTCAACTTGGGAAAGTCTCGCCCGTCCAGCACTGAGGCGCACATCAGAATTTGGCATTACAATCCGGGCAGTGGCTATCATTCTCACAACGTCCCAGATAGGGACATCGGGTTGATTTTCTAGAGGTGTGCCGGGAACTTGGGAAAGAATGTTTATTGGTACTGACTCTGGATGAGGATTGAGGTTTGCCAGAGTATGCAGCATTCCTACTCGGTCATCAACACTTTCACCTAAACCCAGAATACCACCAGAGCAAACAGTAACGTTAGTTTGACGGACATTGGCGATCGTATTTAGGCGATCGCTGTAAGTTCTAGTGGTTATAATCGTGCTGTAATATTCTTCTGAGGTGTCTAAGTTATGGTTGTAAGCGTAAAGTCCTGCATCTTCCAAGCGTTTGGCTTGAGTTTCGGTTAACATTCCCAAAGTACAGCATACCTCTAATCCTAACGCGGTCACTTCCTTAACCATGTCCAGGACTTGCTCAAATTGTGAGTTATCCCGTACTTCCCGCCAAGCAGCACCCATACAAACGCGACTCACCCCACTTTTGAGTGCATCATTAGCAATGCTAACTACAGTCTCTTGAGATAACAGTGCTTCGGGTTTAACTTCTGTTTTATAACGAGAAGATTGGGCACAGTAGCTGCAATCTTCCGGACAAGCGCCTGTTTTAATAGATATCAGCTTGCACACTTGTATTTGTTTTGGGTCATGATGTTGGCGATGCACGCTAGCAGCTTGATAAATTAGCTCTAGCAATGGCGTATCATATATTGCACGGATCTCTGTTATCTGCCAATCGTCGCGTATTCCCACCGAAATCACTCCCTTGTTGAATTTGGGCAAAGTTTTTGCACTGTCAGGATTAGAAATCAGCTTATCAAGATTTTGCCTGTGTGGAGATTGTCTGCAAAAATACTCAACGATCGCCTCAATTTTGTCTCGGCATTAAATCTTGATTTGATTTGTTTATACATTAAGAAATAATAAATATTGCCTAAGTGCTGCTAAATTTATAAAAGTGAGTAACGTTCATTTGATTTCTGTAATCCACGTCACTTTTTTTTATTAAATATTGTCAAGCAAATGAGTACACAATCTCAAAAAATAATTAAACGCCATCAACCAGTTTCTCTGGAGAAATCTCCGCCTATTATAAATCCACTGGTGAAAAACATCGAAATTTTAAGAACAGTTATGCGTTCGGTTGAAATCCCCAAGAACTTAATCGCTTCTATAATCATCGCTATTGTTTCAGTCGTAGTTATATGTTTGTTGTTTCTGGGAAATATTGCAAATACAAATTCATTTAATTTTAGTTCAACTACGAATTCTCATCGGCAAGCGGTTCTCAACGATTATCTCCAGACGATGACGGGTATTCTTTTAGAAGAGAGTCCCAGAGAAATTAGTGAAAAATCAACACTTTTTCGGGCAATCACTCAAGCGACTTTGCAGGAACTAGACCCAGAACGCAAGCGTTATGTAATCATGTTTTTACATGATGCAAATTTACTAAAAATTTCATCAAAAAAACAAGCATCTTTACTTTTAGGTGCAAACCTTGTAAAAGCCAATCTCCAAAATTTAAATTTAAGTTCTACCGATTTGCGAGGTGCTAACCTCCGTGCTGCAGATTTAAGGGACACAGACTTACGAGGAGCTATTCTAGATAGTGCTAAACTAACAAGGTCATGCTATAATATTGGCACTTTTTTTGATAAAAAATTCGAGCCAATTGCAGCAGGCATGAAAATAGTGAAAGAATCTCAAGGATGTTCTTGAAATTGAGTCTTTATAAATCCTGGATAAGAAATCAGTATCTTGCCTATTTTTGGAGGAGTTTGATATAGTAAAAGACTAAAAAAGTTCAATATAATAAGGAAGATTTGCAGCGAATGACGAACGCTAAGGAATCGTCTTTTGATGAATTGGAGTTACCATTTATTGTAAGCGATCGCCTATTTTTGCGAATGGGTACGGTCGAGGATATTCCCGAAATTCTTAAATTTTATACCGACAATAAAACCTATCTCACGCCATTCTATCCTTCTTGGCATGTCAATTTCTTTACAAAAGAGTATTGGCAAATTCAAGTAGAGGTAAATATACAGCAATTTATCAATGACTTATCGTTAAAGCTATTCATTTTCGAGAAATCAAATCCCACAATTATTATTGGATCTCTAAATTTTCAGAATTTTGTTCGCAGTGCTGCTCAGTATTGTACTGTCGGATATAGCCTTGGAGAAGTTGAACAAGGTAAGGGATACATGAAGGAAGCTATGCAAGCAGCTATTAAGTATGTATTTCAAGAATTAAATTTGCACCGCATCATGGCAAATTATATGCCTCACAATCAACGCAGTGGTAATTTATTAAAAAAATTGGGATTCGTTGTAGAAGGATACGCTAGAGATTACTTATTAATTAATGGTAAATGGGAAGACCATATTCTCACAAGTCTTATCAATTCAAATGCCCCCCTACCCCCAATTCAAAGGGGAGAATAAAATTCAAAGTTGAACATACTTGGGGAGCCACTGCGTTTCTTGGCTCTGCCGACTTGTAGCATGTGGCGTGGATTTAGGGGACTATCTTTTTATTAAGACTGTAGAACTTGAGCCAAACTGCGATTCAACCAGTCATTATACCAATTATAAAAACTTAAAGGCTGCTGGCAATCATCAGGCTCAAAATCATCTGGATTATCGTGCAAATAAGAGCCACAATTTTCTGTAAAAGGATAGATACCACCACAATTTGCTCGGTCATCTATCCAGATATTTCCCCGTTGCTCCCCCAGAATAACTAGAAGAGCGAAAATTCCATGACCATAATGAGCGATCGCTATAGTTCCTTGGACAAACTTTTTATCTAAATACGCATCAGGAGTCACAATAAAACTGCTTCTATTTTTAATCATTAAATCTAGGTCATTCCATGCTTCTTGAAGAGTAAAAGTCTGAGAAATAAAATTCTTATTTTTACCTTCAGTTGCCATTAAACCGTATCCAGGTCCAGCACCACCATTACCAACTTCTAACAAAAAGTTTCGATAATCATCAGGAAGCTGAATATGATGTTCCATTTCAAATGCTTGAATCTCAGCTTCTCTTAAACAAGGATTAAGTTTATATTTGTGTAATTCTGAACCAAAAATTTCACAGGCTGTATCTAAAATTGTCAACTGTATTAACTTATTTTTTAAGTGCAGAATGTTACTCATTATCCGCGTCCCAATTTTCAAGATGGCGCTACCATAAACAAATTTTCGTGAAGTCCAACAAGAAACCCGGAGACTCCGCACTTGACGCTCCTGTTCGCTTTCCTTTCGTCTAAAGGTAGTATTGAAGGAAGTAAGAATTTATTTTTGTTCGTAATGACTCTGGTTGACACTCCAAACAACGGGAATTCTAGAAATCCCTTCCTTTCCCTCGACTACGAACCGGCGCTAGAATCTTTAGGTAATGACTACTACGACGAAGTAGCAGCAGCAGATTTTCTCCAACACATCCTGCGCTGGCGTAATGATGCAGTTTTACCCACTTTGGGACTAGACCCCCAAGCCGTAACAGACCAAGATTTTATCGACGCTTTTGGTTTGTTTGAAGGGCGAAAACCTTTGCTAGCACTGCGTTACCACGGATATCAATTTGGTGAATACAACTCCGGATTGGGTGACGGTAGAGGTTTTCTTTACGGACAAGTACGGGGTACTGATGGCGAACTTTACGATTTTGGGACGAAAGGTTCTGGGAAGACACCTTACTCCCGTGGTGGTGACGGGATGCTTACTCTCAAGGGGGGGATGCGGGAAGTTCTAGCGGCAGAAGCGCTACATCGCTTGGGTGTAAAGACTTCGCGCTGTCTTACAATGATTGAAACAGGTTTATCTTTGTGGCGGGGTGATGAACCTTCTCCCACACGTTCATCAGTTATGATAAGGATGAATCGGTCGCATATTCGCTTTGGTACTTTTGAGCGATTGCACTTTTTCAAACGTCCCGATTTGATTGGAAAGCTGCTAGACCATGTAATTGAGCAATATTACAAACATTTAATCGCTGAAAAAGATAAATATGAGCTATTTTATTCAGAATTGGTGCAACGAGTCGCAGAATTAGCAGCACAATGGATGGCGGCTGGTTTTTGTCATGCAGTATTAAATACTGACAATATGTCAATTACAGGGGAGAGTTTTGACTATGGACCTTATGCCTTTATTCCTACTTATGAACCACATTTCACTGCTGCTTATTTTGACTATTCGGGACGCTACTGTTATAGCAATCAACCAGGAATTTGCAAGTTAAATTTGGATATGCTTCAGGAACCATTAAGGGCTGTTGTGAATAAAGCCGACATGGAAACTGGACTATCAAAATTTGAGGAATATTATCATGCAAAATATTGCTCTTTGATGTTGAATAAGTTAGGTTTTACAGATTTAGAACATCCAGAAGCAGAAGAATTAGTCAAGCTGACAATTCAATTTTTACACGATAGTCAAGTTGGTTATCATCAATTTTTCTATGAAATGGCTCGCACTTTTTCTAGCAAATGGCGAGACGAACTTGGCTTTATTTTGGAAGGTTCAGAATTAGCACCACCATTGGGAAGTTCATCAGTGTTTGATAATTGGTGCCTAATTTACCATAAAATCTTGAATAACTATGAACCAGAGGAAATAGACGTAATCGCTCGGAATTTGACTTACTACAATCCGAAAACAGTATTGCTTAGACCCGTAATTGAAGAAACTTGGGAAGCAATTGCTCAAGAAGATAGCTGGCAACCTTTTTATGATTTAGTTAAGCGATTACAGAATGGAGAATAGGAATTAGAACAACATAAAATGGGTGGGCATCCTGTCCACCCTATACTCTTAAGTTTCCAATGTAACTGAGGATGTTTGTATCCAATAAATAATCCACTTGCTTATTTTCCTTCTACAGCTTCATCAAATATTGTTATCTCTTCCGGTGTTAAGTCATTTAAAGTACCCGAAACTGCCTCTAAAGTCAATAACTTCTTAATTCTGCGTGTTAATTCATAGTTGGAAATAGCTCGAAAATCTTCAGATGATAACTCACCAAAAAGGTTTACTAAATCTTCAATTCTTTCTTGTTTTTTCAACCTTACTGTATAAAAACTACTGCCTTTAAATAATTTCTCTACAATCGGCGAGATGCGGTCTGTCAGTTATTGAGTATAGTTAGATACTTCTTGCATAAATTTACCCTCAGTTTTACAGTGGTAAGTATTTATCTATTTTAGACTCAGGCTAAAAAGGTGTCATATCCAAAAAAAAAGATATTAACCCTACCTCACAAAATCGCATTGCTCCCTACATAAACCTCCTTCTTCCTTTATTCAAGGTTGATAAACAGCACCAAAAGAATGGTCTGAATTAATCTCGATCGCTAAATCAACTAGTGTGGCATTCTTTACCAACGGTTCAATAAATAATTGCGGGTGGAGCGATCGCCAAAAATAGTTGACAAATCCTTCTACTTGTGAATCTGTCATCCCCGACCGACCCGTAGCAATCATCAGTTGTTCCGCTTGTTTGCGCCACTGTAGGGAAAGGCGATAATCAGTCGGATGCATTACAATCAGGCTGTCTAGTCGTTCCCACAGCGGTAAATAATCATTTAACCGACGATTTATATCACGGGCAAATGCTTTATCCCTAGCTGTGATGATTGGTAGCGGTGGATTATTAAAAGTTCCAGGGTCTATCGGTCGCACACCCACAAACCAACCTTCAAATAGTAAAATATCCACATCTGTAACAATTTCTGGTGTAGTGCGATCGCCTGCGCCTTGATGAAGAGATTTATCGAAGCGGGGAACTGCAACCGGACTTTTACAGCCACGGATTTCATTGAGTACAGTTAAGCCCAAATCTACATCGTGGGTTCCTGGTGGACCACGCCAAATCATCTGGGGGTCTTCTTGTCTCAAGGCAAGGCGATCGCTATAAGTTTTATATAAATCATCTAATGATAAACTCACAGTGCGGTATCCTAACTCTTGCAGAATCAAGCTAAGAACTGCACACATTGTAGTTTTACCAGTTCCTTGACCTCCCAAAATACCCTGAATCAAAGCACGTCCCAACCCTTGACGCTTTGATGCAAGCTGGATTGCCAGAGGTAGCCAGACATTCCACAATACCTCTAGCATTACAAGAGGTTGTACTTGAAGAGTGGTTTGGCAAAATTCAGTAAAATTAGGGTAAATAGATTTTAGTAATTTTGTTCTAGTTTGAATTACACCATCCACATTTTCTGGAGTCACACCAAAGGCGATCGCGTGCGATGTATCCGTTAATAACGCTTCTTTGGCGATCGTTAGCCAACGCTCCTCCACAGCATCCTTCGTCAATATTTCATTAAGCCATTCATTCATTCATTCATCACTCCTAACTCCTAACTCCTAACTCCTAACTCCTAACTTTTCCTTAAGATCCCAATTTCAAGGCTTCGATAAACAGACTATAGGTAAAACCAATTTTTAGGATATTTAAAGATTCTACCCATAGCGTCCGTTTTCCCAACCAGCTACGACTATAAAATATCCGACTGGTGACTTCTGTTAACAGTACCAAAAACCCAGCCACAACAATATCTAATTCCGCTTTCTGTCCAGCAGTTGTGGAGACTGCTGTTCCCAGAAAAAAACCAAATAAAAAACTAATTATAAGTAGAGATAGCCGCCGCCAGGGGTTAGACAACCATTGCCAGAAGCGCCGACTAATGCTATCCAATAAGGTAACAAGACGTGTATTTTGCATTAATAAGATTTTGGGGAATTGTCAAAACTTCATGAAATATCCATATTTAGAGGATATCGGCTTCTAGATAAGGTTGCTTAAATAGTATTATGAGCGTCTTTTCTGTTCTAAGTAAAGAGGAAATTTTATACAAGTACTTAATTGTTACAAGTAATAACTAACGGCTAACAATCTCCGATAAAGTAATATTTTTGACAAGCTTAGACAAAACACTTATTTCTAAAAACTATCTATTCAATATGAAATCTTCAGTGTATCGTAATGCTACTGTTGCAGCTTGCTCCTTCGGACTGCTTTGGCTGTTATCAGGATGCTACCAAGTAAGTGTATCTTTTGAACCAAGCCAGCCAGAAACAGTTTCAGAATTGTCCGATCCGTCAAAGGGTGACTTTAAAACGAGTTTACCTAAAAATGGTATTTCTTCTACCGTCATTAGTACAGCAGACAGTAACAGTAAAGAAACAAACAAACCCCTGTTGGCATACAGTCAAGACTCATCTCAAAAAGCTGCCCAAGAAGCTAGTTTGCGAATGAGCAACCAAACCAATCAGCCAGTACGTCTAGCCTTGTTAGCGAGACGAACACGTTCAAATTCCCATATAAAAAGTTCTAAGAGTGTAAATAATGATATTCCGGCACATTGGGATTTTTCCCCTCAAGAAGGTAGCGAGCAAGGGCTGATTCTTTCACTACCTAAAGGAAACTTAAAGCTAGAGAAAGGAGACATTTTAGTAGCGTTTGCACAAGATGGTTCTCGTCGCTACTGGGGACCTTTTGTTGTAGGAGAAACTACTGAGCCAAATTGGAATGCTCAACACAAAGAATGGCAATTAATTCTGAGTCAATAGTCAATGGTCAACGATCAATGGTTGTTAGTGATTGGGTATGGCTTGAAACTAGGAACAAATAAATAAGTAACCAACGACTATTGACTAGTGGCTGATGACTAGTGACTATTGACTATTGACTAATGACTAATGACTAATGACTAATCAGTGGTTTCAGAATCTAGGAAAGCGTCCAGTCCTTGCTGTGACTTTTGCAACTTTGTGGTTGAGTTTACTTGGTTGGTTAGCTTATGGTTGGAATTTGGGAAATGTTGGCTTGATTGATGAAACAGAGCCACTGTTTGCTGAAGCTTCCCGCCAAATGTATCTTACGGGTGATTGGATTACGCCATTTTTCAATGGTGAAACTCGTTTTGATAAACCAGCGCTGATTTATTGGTGTCAGGCGATCGCCTATAAAATTATCGGTGTGAATGAATGGGCAGTGCGTTTACCGAGTGCGATCGCGGCGATGGCAGTACTTGGTTTAAGTCTATATGTTGTGCAGTGGCAGTTGGCAAGGGAAGATGATTTAGAACATCTAGAGCGTCCTTCTCGACGCTGGTTAACAGCCGCTTTAGCCCCCGCTTTCATGGCACTGAGTCCGGAAATGATCGTCTGGGCGAGAGCCGGTGTGTCAGATATGCTACTCACCGCCTGTATTGCATTATCTTTATTATGCTTTTTTCTCGGTTACGCCCAGCCGAATAAACCAGTAATTCAACTCCGGTGGTACATAGCTTGCTACGTGCTAATTGCTGGCGCAATTTTGACTAAGGGTCCAGTCGGAATCGTTTTACCGGGGCTGATTGTCGGTGCGTTTCTGCTTTATTTGGGGAATTTGCGGCAAGTTATGCGGGAAATGCGCCCCTTACTCGGTATATTAATTATCTTAATCTTATCACTGCCCTGGTACGTGCTGGTGATTCAGCGCAATGGCTGGACTTATATTGATGCCTTTTTTGGATATCACAACCTCGAACGCTTTACGAGCGTTGTAAACCGTCATTCGGCACCCTGGTATTTTTATTTTATAGTAGTGCTGTTAGGCTTTGCGCCATATTCAATCTATTTGCCAGTGGCGATCGCAAACGTGAAGTTTTGGCAGCGAAGACATTGGCGCTCTCAAGAACGTTCTGCACAACTCGGTTTATTTGCCTTCTTCTGGTTTATTTGTATCTTTGCCTTTTTCAGCGTTTCTGTCACCAAACTCCCCAGCTACGTCCTACCTTTAATGCCCGCAGCAGCTATTTTGGTAGCATTGTTATGGGGCAACTTATTAAAAGCTTCTTCCTCACCTCTTCCCTCCCTCTTCTGGACTGGTTGGGTAAATGTCGCCTTTTTATCAACCTTGGCAGTCGCATTATTCTACGTACCGCAGTTAATTGGACCCGATCCATCAGCACCAAACTTCCCGCAATTGCTCAGACAGTCGAATGTAGCTTCTTTGGGTGGTGTGATTTGGCTCTTGAGTGCGATTATCATGGCATTCTTGATGATTCGTCGTCGTCGGACTTGGCTGATGAGTGTGAATTTGCTGGGGTTTGCGGCGTTTTTGATTGTTGTGCTGATGCCGACTTTCTTACTGATGGATCGAGAACGTCAGCTACCCTTACGGCAATTGTCGGCAACTGTCATAGAGAGACGACAACCCAATGAAGAATTGGTGATGGTTGGTTTCAAAAAGCCGTCAGTTACTTTCTATACAAAACATACTGTAAATTACCTCGGTTCTAATGGCGAGGCCGCAGACTATATTAAAAACCAAGCTGCAAAAAAATTACAGCCTCCCTCACTGCTGGTTCTTTCTCAGCCAACCAACTTTCCAGAAATTGGTTTGCAGCCAAGGGACTATGAAAGTTTAGGGACTAAAGGTGCTTATCAGTTAATTCGAGTTCCTTTAAAGAATTGATTGACATCGAATGCTGTTTTTCTCGCTCGGGTGGGCTTTTCGGCGCACCCCACAAGAGTTTATATTATTATTGTGGAAAGAGTTCATGAGAGCTACTTAAAAGCGAGGTTCTATGAGCATCCAATTTTTAGACAATCGGACTATTGAGAAACTATTAACTCTGCCTGATATTTCTTGGGAGCAATTCAAAGGTATTGAGGCACAACTAAAAGACAATCGCAATGTCCGACTGTCGTATTTGTCAGGAACTTTAGAAATTATGTCCCCCATTGGAGATAAGCATGAGTACGTGAAAAGAACTCTTGGTTATTTGCTAGAAGCCTATATGAGAGTAAAGGGAATTAGATTCTACGGACGTGGTGGTTTCACTTTAGAAGAACCGGGTTATGCTTCTGGGACACCCGATGAGTCTTATTGCATTGGCAGTAATAAAGAAACCCCAGACATTGTTATTGAAGTTATTATCACTAGTGGCACCATTAACAGAAAAGAACTGTACAAACCCAAAAGAGTACCAGAAGTTTGGTTTTGGAAATCTGACTCTATGCGAATATTTCGTTTAAATACATCAGGTGAGTATGAGGAAGTTGACCGTAGTACTTTCTTCCCAGATTTAAACAAAGCTCTGTTACTACGGTATATCTCAATGCCCGACCAGTACGACGCTGTAGAGCAATTTACTCAGGCTATTAAAAGTTAATTTACCACTAATTGATCCGACGAGATTTATTTTGGATATTTTTTATCTATCCGGGAGCAGGGGGTTTAATACCCCGACAATAAACAGGTCGTCCGTTTTGAGTTGGGGTTCTGTATCCACATATATAAACCTCTTCCTTCTTCAATGGAATACTCTTAACCATTAACATTCAAGGTTTGATTGATTTGATTTAACAAATCTTCCATTGAAATAGAACGCTTAAGAATTTGAGTCGCGATCGCATTCACTACAGTTTCGTCATCATCACTCGGATTCAATCGGCGATCGAGTACCAAAACTGGGGGCTTATCGAAAGGTAGCTGTTGCAATGCGATCAGTGCAGAACGGACCTCTTGATGAACTGGGGACTGTCCCAAATGTAGGAGCAGTAAGTCAACGCTTTGATGGCGGATTTGTTGTAATAGTTCTACCCAAGAGCGAGCCATTGCTGCTTTCAAGCCTGCTGTTTGCAGGTATTGCAACAAAGCTTGGAACCACTCAGAACCACGAGAAGTTGCCAGCGGTTTTGAGTTATGGGAGGAGTAAGCATAACTATCAGTGATACTAGCGAGAGAATTTGCTTCTAAACTATCAACCCCTAGCAAATCTGGCAGCATTGTGAAATCCACCACTAAAATGCTGGGTGGACAGCATATACCCGCTGCAATTTGTAGTACTGAAACTAAAGGATCTGCTTTGCCGACTTCGCGATCTGTGCCAAATGCTGTTAAGCAAGGAAACACAGACAATCCAGCCACCAGAGAAGCTGCGTGGGTGATTTCCACATTACACGTAACCAGTGGTAAAGCCGCTAAACGGGGATGTTGAGCAAGTTTTTCTAGGTAATCTCCGGCGTTGGGCATGAACGTATCCAGCAATGCGACATCAAACTGCCAAACTCGTGCTAGAAGCTCTGCCTGATCTAAATCATCCACTTCTATAACCCGGTGTTCCCGCAGTGAGGGGTGGCAATTGATAGATTCTAATTCCGCATTCACCAACCTGAGAATCCGCAATGGGGCGTTTGTCGAGTTATTTTCGCAATTATCTTGAGTAATTTGCTTGGCTTCGGGTGTAGTACATAAACTTTCTAACAGCGGTGCCAAAGTTTGTGGCTGTACTGGTAAGCTCAAAAAGCCATCTGCCCGGTTGGCATAAGCTTGGTCTTTTTCGGCTCTTGTCGCGGTTACGATTACGGGAATA
Organism: Cyanomargarita calcarea GSE-NOS-MK-12-04C; assembly: GCA_019359595.1. Taxonomy (GTDB): domain Bacteria; phylum Cyanobacteriota; class Cyanobacteriia; order Cyanobacteriales; family Nostocaceae; genus Cyanomargarita; species Cyanomargarita calcarea. Next base: position 94,125 of record JAHHGZ010000007.1, on the reverse strand, counting down.
TGGCGAGTTGAAGCATCTGATTTGAGTAATGTCAGCACATCCCAACCAGACAGCAATGGTAACAACGGATTTAAAAATATTGCCTTGGGTTGCAAGCGACGGGCTTTTTCTACTGCCTCGCATCCGGAACGAGCAATCACCACCCGATAACCTAAACCTGTCAAGTGTTCGGTCATGTTATCGATGTATCGGGCTACAGCCTCCACAACCAATACCAACCGATGTGAGGATGTGGGCAGGTGAGATGATGAAAGGGCTGGACTAATTGACGGATAGACTTGTTGCAATATTTTTGATTCTTGCCCAAGTCTATTTCTAGTTTTTCTTGCTCGTCGGTTAACAGGCTTTGTGACTGTTTCTGGAGGTCGCTGGTTGGTAATTTCTGGCTCGGCGAAGTTGGTTTTGGGGGGACAAGGCGGTAATAGTAAAGTAAACTGGCTGCCTTTGCCTTCACCAGATAAGAAGCTGACATCCCCACCGTGGAGACGAGCCAAAGCTCTGGTTAAAACTAAGCCCAAACCCGTACCTTCAAATTGGCGGGTAAGGGGATTTTCTAATTGTTGGAATTTTTGAAAAATTAAATGCTGTTGATGTTCGGGAATACCAATGCCTGAATCCCAGATTGTAAAAGCAACCCAACCTTCCCACATAGTGACACTCAGCCCAATTTCTCCACCGATTTCGGTGAATTTCAAGGCGTTGGAAAGCAGGTGTATCAGCATTTGGCGCAAGCGCAATTCATCAGCCACCATCTGTTCTAAGCCCTGTTCTATTGAGAGGCTGAATTTGTGGTCTGGTGGATGTGTTGCTGTTAGTGGCGCATTGATTGGAGTTTTGCTTGATGAAGTGTGGATGGTTTTTGCTTCAGAGATAGCGCGATCGCACACGGCACGAATATTCACGGGTGTTGGAGTTAATTCCATCTGCCCCGTCTCCATGCGAGTCAAGTCTAATATGTCATTGACTACACTCATCAAGTGCCGTCCGCTTTGATGAATTAGTCCTGCATAACGCGCTTGACGCTCGTTGAGTTCTCCCAGTTGCTTGTCTGCTAGCAATCGTGATAACCCCAAAACTGCAGTCAAAGGTGTTTTTAATTCATGGCTAATACAAGCTAAAAACTCATCCTTTAACCGCAAAAGCTGAATTAAATCGGCATTCTTCGCCGCTAATTCTTTACAAAGTTGTTGCTGTTCGGTAACATCTGTTGCCAATACCAACCATAGGTCATTACTGTTTGATTCGCAAAACTGGAGATGCCCGGATTTTGACTGACTTTGCTGGTTCCTCAGTTCCGAATCTGTATAAATACGATTATTCCGATCTTGAATCAGCCCAGATTGTGACTCAAGGTTCAAAATTCTCAGTTCGGGACTATCTAATGGGATTTTGGCAAATTGCCAGATTCGCTCTTGACCATTTTGCACTTCGACAACACAGGTACAAGTACTCAATTGACTATCCCAATAGCATCTACTACCATGAGACAGTTGCTCTTTGACGTTATTGCCAGGTCTTGTTTCACTCGAAGCCGCAGTGGTATTGTCTTGTCGTGAGAGTTGATTTTTTCCACCTTTTACATTAAAGGTGCCAACTACTTTCTCGCTCCCATGTTCTGATTGTTCATTTCCAGTTGGGGCAAGTATCGCTTCTACCTGTAGTCTGACTCCTTCTGGATCTTTGAATACCCCCAATTGCTGCCACCAAGCTGGATTTTGCGTCACCACTTCACCAGTACTCGTTTGTAACATCAAAGGCCAAGGCAATCGTTCTAATAGTTGGATCAATGGTTGAGCTTGTACTGTATGACTCTTATTTGCCTTCTTCTTGCATTCAGTCGCAGAGGCTACAGTATTCAAAACGCTTTTTTTGTCAATATATTCCTTGCGAGTACCCCGTTCTGAATTCATTGCGGCTGAACCGACAGAACTATTTTCTACTCGAAGTTTAGCCAAAAATTGCAACAACTGGCAGCTATCTACAAGCCCTAAGAATTCGTTATCTGAGTCAATTAATGCCCAGTCTAAACTAGTCTTGATTTTGCCATGTTTGGAACGCACAAACCAACCAAGTTCCTCCAAAGGTAATGACGCTGGAATTGTCTGTATTGGTTCAATTAGGGATGTACTCAGTGTTGAAACTGCTTGCTCTAAATCTAAAAATTTTTGATAGCGTTCGTTCTTGAGGGCATTCTGATTCGGGCGATCGCTTATTGCAACTGCTAGCAATTGTGGTACTAAACGAGCAGCATAAAGCAACCCCACTGGGTATTTTTGCTCATTCACAATTACCAAGCGATCACACTGTTGAAGCTCAAAAATCTCCAACACAACTGCTAGAGTCGTCGTTTCTAGGCATTTGGGTACTGTTGCAATAAAGTCATAAAGAGGGTACTTTAACACTGGCATAAGACTTTTGGGTGTCATTCTTCCTGCGGCTGTGAGCATCCGACATAACCAGTTACATTCATAAATTCTGGTGTTTACGCCTGAGGCAATATCCTCAAAGAAGACTGAAATCAGCAATTTTGGTTGTAACGGCAACGCCTTTGAAAATTAGCCTTTCCTGTGGGTGTACAGAGGTTGTGACTTTTTTTCAAGGGCGAGGTTTACCTTTGCGGCTTTTATACTACAGATAACCTACTCACCCTGCCCCTTAGGGAGGTAAGTTGCCCTATTGCAGGACATTTGCAAGGTCGATTTCCGTCTTTGGCAAACTGGAGGCAGATGAATGGAGATTAATTTCTCCACTCGGACTGTCATTAATAGCGGCTTCGCACTCTTTCTGCACCTGGTGCTTAAACTCCCGATCGATAGCAACAACTAAAACAATTATGGCTCCAAAGATTCGCTTTAGAACCTTTAGGAATTATAATGATTTAGAATCTGACAAAGGTTTAAGTTAATTTAAGTATCTTATCAAGGAGAAAAATAAAAAATCTATATTTAGATAGAAATGGATCTCACTATCAAGCAAGATTAAGGATTCTATTATGGGTTCTTTGCTTGCGGCAATAGTTCAATACTTAACTTTAAGTTTTCTTTTGGGACGTGCTTCCATGTGTATGCATCCAAGGCTCACTCACCTTCAAGACTATCAACCCCTATAAAACAACCTGCGTTCTTTAAATCTTTCAGAAAGTTTGTAACAATTTGTAAACTCGCCATGTCTTCACATAACAGCAGTACTAGTGTATTTACTTAAATATACTATTTTTGTGGAGTCGGTGATAATAGATGTTATCAATGCTCGCTCGTTCAAGAAAATCTATTGTAAAACTTTAGGTTTATCGATCCGTTCGTGGCGTCGAAAAAAGTGCTATCAAAATTAGGCTTGCAACGATCTTAAAATTAATTTTTTCCACTATGCAGCTAAAATAAAACTTTAAATAACAATTACGCAGAGCAATCTTTTTATGTACCGGGAAAAAACAAACAACAACAAGACCAAAATTTTCAGCACATGACCACAGCCGATAAGCAGGCATTGTTGCAGCAACTAAAATTAGACTATCGCATAATTCTTGTAAATTACTTCACCACAGACAAAAGTGTGAAAGGAAGAATTGATAAATTTATCAATGCAGTATTTTGTGCTAATATTCCTGTGCCCCAAATCATAGAAATTCATATGGAACTGATTGACGAATTTTCCAAACAGTTAAAGTTGGAAGGGCGCAGCGAAGAATCATTGCTAGATTACCGCATTACGTTAATTGATGTCTTGGCTCACTTATGTGAAGTTTATCGGGTTTCTGGGAAATAAGAGCTCGAACCGCGCACTATTTGTGTATATGAGCTTTCCTTTCTCATCTCTTTATTCTCGGTCATCTTTACTTCCATAAAACTACTGTAGGCTAAAATAGCGAGATTCCCATATTGTAGTTCATCTACACACAGCCTGTAGCATATGAATCAAGCCAGAAAAACCTATGTTCTCAAGCTTTACGTAGCCGGGAACACTCCAAACTCAGTACGAGCATTAAAAACGCTTAAAAACATATTAGATCAAGAATTCCAGGGCGTTTATGCTTTGAAAGTAATTGATGTAATGAAAAATCCACAACTGGCAGAAGAAGATAAAATCTTAGCCACGCCAACATTGTCTAAAATTCTACCACCGCCCGTCCGTAAGATAATTGGGGATTTATCAGACAGAGAAAAAGTTTTGATTGGATTAGATTTATTATATGAAGAGTTGACAGAAGAAGATTATTTTTCAGATTAACAGACAGATTGTAGTAATCGAGGAACTGGGTTGAATTCCCATTTATAAGTAACAACAAATGAGTGAAAACGACCAAGCAGGAAAAAAAAATACACCGAGGATTGGAGGTGTAGAAAAAATTCGGACAATGATAGAGGGCTTTGACGATGTAAGTCATGGTGGTTTGCCCAATGGTAGAACCACCTTAGTCAGCGGCACCTCGGGGACTGGCAAAACCTTATTTTCTCTTCAGTTCCTCTATAACGGGATCAGTTATTTTGATGAGGCAGGAGTATTTGTCACCTTTGAAGAATCACCAAGCGATATTATCAAAAATGCTTGGAGTTTTGGGTGGGATTTACAAGGTCTGATCGATGAAGGCAAATTATTTATACTTGATGCCTCTCCCGATCCAGAAGGTCAAGATGTCATCGGTAACTTTGACTTGTCTGCACTGATTGAGCGCTTGCAATATGCGATTCGCAAGTACAAAGCAAGACGAGTATCAATAGACTCAATCACAGCAATATTTCAGCAGTATGAAGCAGTGGGAGTCGTGCGACGGGAAATTTTCCGTCTGGTAGCACGGCTGAAACAATTAAATGTGATTACGATTATTACTACAGAACGCGGTCAAGAATATGGTCCTGTAGCCTCATTTGGGGTAGAAGAATTTGTTTCCGATAATGTGGTAATTGTCCGCAACGTGTTAGAAGGGGAACGCCGCCGCCGCACGCTAGAAATTCTCAAACTGCGCGGTACGACACATATGAAAGGCGAGTATCCTTTTACAATTACCAATGAAGGAATAAATATTTTTCCGCTGGGAGCAATGCGTTTAACTCAAAGGTCTTCTAATGTCAGGGTATCTTCGGGAGTTAAAACCCTAGATGAAATGTGCGGTGGTGGATTCTTTAAAGATTCGATTATTTTAGCAACAGGAGCGACTGGCACTGGTAAGACTTTATTAGTCAGCAAATTTCTGGAAAACGGCTGTGTGAATAATGAAAAGTCCATATTATTTGCCTACGAAGAATCACGCGCCCAGCTATCTCGCAACGCTTCCTCTTGGGGAATAAAGTTCGAGGAATTAGAACGTCTGGGTTTGTTGAAAATCATTTGTACTTATCCTGAGTCAACTGGTTTAGAAGATCATCTGCAAATTATTAAGTCAGAAATTGCTGAATTTAAACCAGCTCGAATTGCCATTGACTCGTTATCCGCACTGGCTCGAGGGGTAAGCAATAATGCCTTCCGACAGTTTGTGATTGGTGTCACAGGCTACGCAAAACAAGAGGAAATTACGGGATTTTTTACCAACACAACTGACCAATTTATGGGATCGCATTCAATTACAGACTCCCATATCTCCACGATTACCGACACAATTATCATGCTACAGTACGTAGAAATTCGCGGAGAAATGTCACGAGCAATTAACGTATTCAAAATGCGGGGATCTTGGCATGATAAGGGAATTCGCGAGTACAACATTACAGCCGATGGTCCAGATATTAAAGATTCCTTCCGCAATTACGAACGAATTATCAGTGGTGCGCCTACCCGCGTTAGTATCGATGAAAAAGCAGAACTTTCTCGCATTGTCAAAAGCTTTCAGGACACTCAGGGTTTGGATTGATAATCAATGCATCATGCTATAGTCTGGGGTGATAAAGGTGTTCTGCCGCTTGATTTTTGTGTGAGGGGATGCGGTGAAAAGACAGCAAATATTCCATAGCTTCTTGCCGGGAGTTACAGCAGCGGTGTTAACGACCCAGCCTGCTTGGGCTGAGACTTTGAACGTAAGCCAGCTTGCGATCGCCTCTGCTTCTCCCAGTGTTTCAACTTCCACTTATCGTGGTGCTTTACTTGCGGACATAATCAACGGGCAACCGTTTATTACTTCGGAGTCGGGCTTTCCATCTGTGATCACTCTTGGTGCGACAACCATTGCCGACACTAAGCCGATTAGTAGTAACAAGATTGCAGTTAGACTACGAGGAAAGACTGGTGTGCCTGTAACGTACACCGATCTTCAGGATGACGGTATAACATTCAACTTAACATCTAATTCCAATCCAGCCTTGCCGCCTTGGAATGGTTTTAGCAACCAACAACAGAGTAACTTAGTTATTCCCGAGCAGGAATCAAAGAACATAGTAGTTCCAACTTCTATTTCCAGATTGCTTTCTGTTGTATCTTCACAGCAACCAGTAGCAAGCCGGAAAAAAGCTGATACTAGTTTGCAGGCATTTTTACAAACTGCTTCTTCCGCAAAACTGTTGCAGGAAGTGCAGCTTTGCCCGCCGCTTGCGAATAGTAAAACTATTTTGTCTTCTAGAAACTGCTCCCCTCCTAACGGGATGCAGAATCTAACTGCACAAAAAGCTACTCCTCCTTCAAAGTTGCCGATAACTCCTGCACCTGCAATCACTCCGAGAGTGCCAGTAACTCCTAGTACAAGTAATCCGGGACAAATTCCTGATTTTCTGAATCAAAATCCCAATCCTCTACAGTTTCCCACCAAACCGGAGGAAGTTAGGCTTCAGACCAATCAGCCAATTACTTTGGCACAAGCTCTGGAACTAGCACGGCGCAACAGTCGCGAACTACAGGTGTCTTTACTGACCTTAGATGAGAGGCGGGCTGCCGTACAAGAGGCTCAAGCGGCCTTGCTTCCAACACTTGGTATAAGCGGTGACCTTTCACGCGGACAGTCAGCTAGCGGTCAGTTGTCAGTGCAGCGGCAAAACGATGCGCAAGCTGGCGTACCACCGCAACTTCGCAGAGAGACAGCCACAGATTCGCCCACGACCTCTTTTAGCGGTCAAGCACAACTGTCATATAACATTTATACGTCTGGATCGAGGCAAGCCAGCATCAGTGAGGCTGAGGAACGGCAGCGTCTGCAAGAGTTAGATGTTGAGCGGTTGTCTGAGCAAATCCGCTTGGATGTCTCTACTGATTACTACAATTTGCAACAGGCAGACGAACAAGTACGGATTAACCAGTCTGCTGTAACCAACTCCGCAGCTAGTTTGCGCGATGCACAGGCTTTAGAGCGGGCTGGTGTGGGTACAAGGTTTGACGTGTTGCAATCGCAAGTCAATTTGGCAAATGCTCAACAAGAATTAACCAATGCGCGATCGCAGCAAGAAATTGCCCGTCGCCGATTGGCTCGTCGGTTGAGTTTGTCCCAGGCGGTTAATATCACTGCAGCAGACCCTGTTAGAATAGCCGGTCTTTGGAATCAAACACTGGAAAACAGTATTGTACAGGCTTATCAAAACCGTCCGGAACTGCAGCAACAGTTGGCACAACGCAACATTAGCGAGCAACAGAGACGCAGGGCACTTTCCTCCCTAGGACCGCAAGTTAGTTTGATAGCTAGCTACGATATAGTAGACCAATTCAACGATAGCGTTAGCCTGACTGACGGCTATTCAGTAGCATTAAGGGCAAACTTGAACTTGTTTGATGGCGGAGCCGCAAGAGCAAGAGCAGCGCAGGCAAAAGCCAATATAGCGATCGCTGAAACTCAATTTGCCAGTCAGCGCGACCAAGTCCGCTTTGAAGTCGAGCAAGCCTTCTTTGAACAGCAATCTAGTTTGGAGAATGTGCAAACTTCCAACACCGCTTTAGAGCAAGCTAGGGAGTCTCTACGTTTAGCAAGACTGAGATTCCAGGCTGGTGTAGGCACTCAAACGGATGTAATTAACGCAGAAAACGCTCTCACAAGAGCTGAAGGCAATCGAGTCACAGCGATTTTGAATTACAACCGCGCTTTGGCCAACTTACAACGATATGTCACCTCAAGGTCATCACGTTAATTAATGGTTAGTGGTTAGTGGTTAGGAGTTAGTGGTTAGGAGTTAGGAGTTAGGAGTTAGGAGTAAACAACCAACAACCAACAACCAACAACTAACGACTAACAACCAACAACCAACAAGTAACAATTCTGGTAATCTGAATATAGGTACAAGATTGATTCGACCAGCACTGATACGCTGTGAATGAAAGTAAGACGAATATCAGAGAAAAACATGAATTACCTTGTTGCCGTATTACCAGACCGCATCCAAGTAGAATCTGCTTATCTAGCTTTAGAGAGAGATGGCATCAAAAGTACAATTTTGGGTAGGGGGTATAAAACTGCTGATGAGTTTGGTTTGATTGACCCCAACTACCAAGCGAAAAAGCAAGTACGGCTGATGTCAATCTGGCTTATACCGTTTGGCTTTTTGGGTGGATTGGGTTTCAATTTAATCACTCGTTTGGATACCTTTCCCTGGGCTGGTCAAATTGGTAACGCCATCATTGGGGCAATACTGGGCGCGATTGGCGGTGCTATGGGCAGCGTTGTTGCCGGTGGTGGAGTTGGTTTAATTGTTGGTGGTGGTGACGCTTTACCTTACCGCAATCGTTTGGATGCGGGTAAATACTTAATTGTAGTTCAGGGATCGGATAGTCTCACCCGCGAAGCGACTCGCATCTTACGTCAGTTCGATCCAGAAAATATGCAAGGATATACTGACCCTAGTGGTGTGCAATGAATGAATCATTCTTGGCAAATCACCACACATGGTCTGGAGCTAGTTCCTTGATTAGTTTGAAATAACGCAAGCGGCTGTAAGTAGGTAGGCGGGAAAATTTATAAGTATTTAACGAAAACTTAACCATAGGCGCTAGAGTTAAATTTTACAGGTTGCGTACTATAATTTCCTTTTCCTCCCCTACTGTAACGCCATCAATGGAAGTTTTTTTAATTAGGAGTTATATAAATTTTTACAGTTAATTGTTGAATATTCAGTTAAATATAAATAAAAATTATTTTGAGCGCAAAGTCTAAGTATTTTTGATAAAAAACTGCTGCATTTATAGCAAGATAAATCCTGCCTAAAACCTTTCATCTCCGGCATAAATGCACGGAGATGAAAGGTTTTTTTTGTAAGATTTGCGGTCAACACCTCTATTACAAGACCGTAAACAAAACTAATTAAAGGTTGAAGAAACGCTGCGGATGCTTAATCTAGGATCGCGGCGTTCTTTTTGCTCTAAGCGTTTTTGCTCACCCCTAAAGTAATAGGTGTAACTTGGTTGGCTCGACATACAAAACCCTGATTCATCCAAATACTTTAGGTATATTTATCCTGCTGCTACAGATAATTCCAACATATACAGCACTGTAAATGAAGTACACCCCCTCCCCTTGCCAAGGGGAGGGTTGGGGAGGGGTATTTCTGTACCTCACAAAGTTGAAATTTGCTGTATCTAGGTCTGATTGTTTGTTGGCTCGTGCTACTAGGTCTTGCTTTTGTTTGTGGCTATCAAAAGCTGAGTCGGGTAAGGGAGCATACGTCGCACCTTCCAATTGACTCCTTTTTTTTGAGTACCCATCTTAATCTGTCGGTACTCATACCATTTGTGTATGAAGATGCAATTAATAGCCCATCTTTCTGTGGGCGTATGTAGTATGTACGCACAACGCCTTTACTGCTTCAGTTTGTGGGTGAATAAAGCTTCATACAGAATCGGTATCGGTACATAGTTTAGTTTTCCGTGCCTACCTACTATTATTTTGCAGGCAAATCAAAAAAACATTTCATAGCTAAACTTCTTTTAGAACTTTATCATCACTTAAAGTAGTTTGTAGCATCAACATCTTTAATTTAATAAATATTCAATGTAGCCTTTGAAACTAGGCAACCCAATATTTAATTGATTATAATATAATGCGTGTATTAGTTACTGCTCTGACTGCTGTTTCAGCGGTTTTCGCTTTACTAGAGTTTTGTCACGAAGCCAAAGCATCTTCCAGTTTAATAGCGTTAGCAAAAGAAAATACGGTTATTTCCAGCCTCCAAACCAATGAAATATCCACTCACTTACCCCCAGGCTTGGTAATGCGTTTACCGAACCAGGTATTACTAACTAATAACCTGGATGGGCAGGATAATAAATATAGTGTAGAAGTTTTACGATCTAGCCCCCAAGCTCCTCTAAGAGTTAATATTTTTAATTGCGAACAACAAGCCAATTGTCTGGCTAGTAGTATTACTATCGTTAGCGAAAAAGAATTTAAACAATTTCAAAATATAGCAACACCAATAACTCTGGCTAATAAAATTTCAGGATATTTATTGGAAGAACAAGGGGAAAAAGTAATTTCGGATTACTCCGAAATTATGTGGCAACAGGATAATCAGTTTTATAAAGTTAGTTTGAAGGCTCAGTTCCGTGAAAATTTGCTAGAAATAGTAAATTCAATGGTCGATTCAACACCAATTAAAAGCACTAAACTAGCTGATAGCTCTACAGAAAAACCTGAAGATTCTACTAAATCAATAGAAGAAAGCAATCTAATTACACCAAGTCGTCGTGCAGTCTTAACAACGGCAGAACAACTGCGAGCAGGAGAGATTTTAACAACCATCCGTCAGCGCCACTTTTTCCAAAAAGGAACAGCAGCTAGAGATGGTTTGACCGACCAACCAACTATTGGTGTCACTTGGGGTGTTAAGAATAATTTTGAATTAACCCTAGACGCACAAACAGTTGATAATGCGGGTCCAGTTCGTCAGGGACGTTTTGATGCTCAACGGATTAATTCAGAAGGCAGTACTAACTTCTTTCAAGAATTCACTCTTCAAGGAAAGCACAGAGTTTGGCAAAATGAAAATGCGACTCAAGCTGTAAGTGCTGTAGTTGCGGCATCTTTAGGAAACGGAAAACGTCCTTATAGATTTTCTGACAACAGTGGTATTTCTGCCGCAGGACTAAATAGACAAACAGTTTTTTCTTTAGAACTGCCTTACACTATCACCCCTAATGACCAGTGGCAATTTACTCTTTCACCCAAAGTCGCTTTTTTACCAGAAGATAATGCCTTATATTTAACCAAACTCCCGATTGCAAACTCAGGTTCTTTTGGTACTACTTTTGGCTTAGGAGGAGGTGTAAGTTATAAGTTGAACCATCGGTTGGTATTATGGGGTGATGCATTTGTTCCATTTTCGGGTAACAATACCATTAGTCGCGATACAGGATTACCTGCAAAATCTATTGTTTATAACGCAGGTCTCAGATATATAATTAATCCCAGACTATCTGCAGATTTATTTTTATCTAATGCTTTAGGCAATACCGGAGCTTTATCTTTAATAGCCGATAAAGAATATAATGCCTTGGGATTTAGTATTAATTATTTACCAGGAATAACAAATGCCAATCGCCGCTATGCTGAAAGTTTCAATACTAGGGAAAAACCAGCACCAAATACATATGCTGGATTTGGTTTCTTAGATGGCGGTACAGTTAGACAAAATCAATTATTGACGACTCTGCAAGTAGGTGGACAAGGGTTATTACCTAGTGTTCGCTACGGACTATTAGATGATTTTGAAATTGGTGCTTTTCTAAGTAATATTCCTGGTACTGTTGATGAGTCTCAATTTGGCTTTAGTAGTAAGATTCGCCTATTGCATCAAGCTGATGGAAATCCATTTACATTAAGTTTGGCAGGAACATTAGCACGCTCCAATAATGTTCTCACAAACTTTGTAAATAATAATCGTAACAGATTTCAGCAGTTGGGTTTAAAGAAAGGTGGATTTGCTTACAGCAATGAAAGGGAAGGAGAACTATTTATCTACACACTTTCTGCTCCCATACACTATCAGTTTCAAGGTGGAAGTGCTGCTTGGGTAACCCCGACTTTAGGTTTTGTACAACGTAGTGGACTGGAAATAGCCGGATTGAACTTTGGTGGTTCCGTTCCCCTATCTCAATCTCTGGATGCGATTGCTGAAGTTGGGGTGAATATGAAAGGGAGTGGGAACGCTTTTATCGGTAATCAGCGAGAATCAGTGATTCCTTGGACTTTAGGTTTACGCTGGAAAGCATCCTCACTTTTTGGAGAAGGTCTTTCGGGTTTGGAATTGGAAGCATATATTAGCAATCGTCTAGGCTCTAGTCCTTTTGATAGCCTCAGAGTTCGTGCTGATAATGAAACAACAGTTGGTGTGGGTTTATTGCTACCAATTCAGTTTTAGATTAATTTAACTTCTTCATAGTTTTACTGTGAAAAGCAAATCAAAAGAAAAATCTTCCGATTAAACCAGTTACAAACCCCTCACTATCCGCATAGTCTGAAACCCAAATATCCAAATTCGAGTGAGACTGCCAAAACTACCTAGCAAGCTCCATCCTAGTTGAGTCACCACCCAACTTTCTTTCAAGAAACACATTGTCAAACCCTTACAGAGCAAGGTTTTTAGCCAATCAAAAAAAATGTGTTTATTCAGAACGTTACTTGGGGTGCTTTAGCGGCTAGTTAGAGGCTGACCGGAATGCTCCTCTAAAAAAGAATGTTTTTATCATCACTGTTATTACCCAAGTAAATCGATTCGTGCCCCTACCCGCTCTTAGACTATAAGTCCCTGACGAGTCGCATAAGTCCATTTTAATGGACTAAAAACGAATTTCTCTATTTAGTATCATTTATAACTTGCGAAAATGTATTTTGTGGTTTATACGCAAGTAACCAGATATGAGCCAACACAAAAATAGCCTAGCCTGCGGTACTGGCGCTTGATAAAGAGCAAGTGCTATTTTAAATGTATGCCCAAATACTGCTGGATGAGTCCTCTGCGTTGGTTTGGGGTGTGTGCCTGATGATTCATCGTTAGTGGTTAGTTGTAAAAAAAAATAAATAAATAACTAACAACCAACAACCAACAACCAACAACTAACAAGTAACTATTAATAATGTTGCCACGGGAAGAACTTTTAAAGGGTGTTGAAAATCGCGAAACTATAGCGCGTGTAATTGATAGAGCAGAGGAAGCTATTAAAACTTGGGAAGTTGTATTGACAGATTTTCTCTCTCCCCCAGAACTAGCAGAAGCTCAACGCGCGTTTGCACGTTTAACTGATATACAGTTATTAGCATGGGGTGGATATCCGCAAGCAGAACGTCAAAGAATAGCGATCGCTCGTTCTGAACTGCCTTTAGAACCATCTCAAGTCGCTCTGGTTGCGCTAGATATTGCCGGAAATTTCCTGTTTGATACCGCTACTCACCGCGATTTTTTGGGTGCGATGTTGGGAACTGGTATTGTCCGCGAGAAGACAGGCGATATCATTGTACTGGGTGAGCGGGGAGCGCAGGCGATTGTCGTGCCCGAGTTGGCGGAATTTTTAGAAGTGAGTCTCAAGCAGGTGCGTTCAGTTCCCGTAAAAACTCACCGCATAGATTTAACTGAGTTAAAGATTCGTGAACCGAAGAAAAAAGAATTAGCCACCGTCGAAGCTTCATTGCGTTTGGATGCGATCGCCTCTGCCGGTTTTGGGATGTCCCGCAGTAAAATGGTTGATTTAATCGACTCTGGTGATGTCCGTGTCAATTGGAAGGAAATCACCCAAGCAAGTTCTCAACTCAAATCGGGTGATTTAATCGCTATTCGTGGTAAAGGACGCTTAGAAGTTGGGGAAATTGCTGTAACCAAAAAAGATCGGTATCGCGTGCAATTGACAAGGTATGTATAAAGTTAGGAGTTAGGAGTTAGGAGTTATAGCATTTCTGTATGAATATGCAATTAATAGCCCACAGAAAGGTGGGCTACCCTTCGGGAAAAACGTTTCTATAGCCCCACCCTTCTAGGGTGAGGGTGTATAAAGCGCAACTACGAACCAACAATGATTTATTCCGCCGACCTAGTTTAACTCCTAACTCCTAGCTCCTAACTCTTAAACTGTTTTTGCAACAAACTTACCAAAGTTTTTCGCGGGACGAATTTACCCAAATTCGCGATCGCTTTACTAGCAAAACCACCGCTGACAACAGTAGAATCACCTCTTTCTAAAGCATTGAGAGCATCGCGCACAACGACCTCTGGTGTAGCTAATTGATTTGGTTTGCCAGCAAGGGCAGGGGGAAATTGAGCTTCGTTCAAAAAGTTTGTGTCTGTTGGTCCTGGACATACACAAAGTACGCGCACATTGTGGCTGCGATTTTCTGCCCACAATGCTTCGCTAAAACTCAGAATAAAGGCTTTGCTAGCAGCATACACCGAAAGATAGGGTATCGGTTGAAATGCTGTTATTGAGGAGACATTAATAATGCTACCAGAACGACGTTGGCGCATTAGGGGCAAAAATTTATGGGTCAAATCCACTAATGCTAATATGTTCAATTGCACCATTTTGACTTGCCGTTCTCCGTCTCGTTCTGCAAAGTCGCCATAGTCCCCAAAACCGGCATTGTTGATTAATATATCAATTGTTAGTCCTTTAGATTTGATTGTATCAAATAGTTCCCCAGTTGCAGCAGTTTCTGTGAGGTCTTTGATAATAACATCTACTTGAATCTTATATTTGTCTTGCAACTGCGACGCCAATTGATTTAACTTTTCTCCTGAACGAGCGACGAGAACAAGATTTGTGTTGCGAGTAGCTAGTTCCTGAGCAAATGCTTCACCAATACCACCAGAAGCTCCAGTAATTAAAGCAGTTGACATTTTAGACTCTACGATATTTTTTTATCTACTTGACAAATAGTAACCTTTCTGAATCCGACTTTGACCTGTCTATAGTCATATGCCTAAAACGGTAAATATGCCAATCAGTGTTCGCAACTTTATTTTTGTAACTCAATTGGGAACACTGAGGTTATAAGTTACCGGGTGTTCATATGTATCGTCTTACTCAACAAGCCTTGGAAATTTTACGTGCAGAAGTTGAGAAATAGCGATCGCTGCAGTTGAACAAGCAGACCAATTAATAAATCAAAGCACAAGCGCGGCTGATATTGAACAAGGTGGCAAAAAAGTTAAAGAAGCGCAAAAAAATTTAGACAATTTGCCAGTATGGTTTTTAGGTTACTATCCTGAAAGTTATTGTAATTTGTTTGGTTGTAGTTGGAAATTTACTGTTGATGAGTTTGAAACTGCTCGCAAAGACATTGCACGTTTGGACGCTAAAGTGTTTCAAAATAAAAATGCTTTTACACCGTTAACTCAAGCAGAGATAGTGCTAAAACGTGCGAAAGAACAGTTTGAGACAGCCACAAAAGCAATAGATAAGGAAAAAGCGATCGCTTCTTGGCAAGGTGCGATCGATACTTTAGAACAAATCCCTACAAAAACCCTGGCAGGTGAAACAGCGCAAACCAAACTCACAGCATACAAACGCGATTTTGACAATGCTCGCAATAGTACATTTATCGCTGTAGCGCAAGAATTCGATTTAGAAGCGGAGAAAATCAAACAAAAGCAATCGGAAACAGCATCACAACTTTGGCAACAAGCAATTAACCGTCTCAACGAAATTCCCAAGGACAATCCTCGTTATCTGGATGCACAAAAGCTAATGGTGCAATACCAAGTAAAACAAAATACTGTAGTTGACCCCACTAGTAGTACATTAATAGAAGCAGCAAAACAATTTGCCTTTGCGGCCGCTAAAGCATCCCAAAATCCACCCCACACAACAGATGAATGGGAGCAAGTTGAAAATTTATGGTCAAAAACAATTGAACAGTTGCAAAATATTCGAGTTCAGCAACCAGGTTATCTGGAAGCACAGAAATTACTCGCTACATACGAGAGTAACTTAGGAATTGTGAAAATCCGCAAACAAGCAGAAACACAGTCAACAGAAACACTCAAAGAAGCTCTCAATGATATTCGGAGATTTACCGCAAATCCTCCAAGCGATACTAACCAGTTCCGAGCAGAGCTACAAGGAATTATCAATCAGTTGCAAACCATCAAACCGGGGACAACTGCTTACAAAGAAGCGCAACAACTATTGTTATCGGCACAGAAAAGGTTGTAGTAATCGGTCTGTAGTAGTGGTAAAGGTACAACCGACCCTGTACTCAATAACAAAAAAGGCGGTGATTCTCATGATTGAGGTGCAGGCAGCAGGTTATTACTGGCAACCGCTCACTGCTAAGTCACAAAAAGCGCGATCGGATAAGAGGGATATTGCTTTTTCAGAAAAATATGTGTTATATTCGGAAAGTTGGAGTTTAGAACGTATAGCTCAGTTGGTTAGAGCGCTACGTTGACATCGTAGAGGTCACTGGTTCGAATCCAGTTACGTTCATTTGAGATATGTACAGTAGTACATTAAATTCGTGTGACTCATGTACATTAACTAATTATTTGTCACCGTTAACAGATTAATGTCACTGGGAGTTAGCTTAGAAATCTAGATTATCAATAAGTTCTTCTAAAGCCGATTGTTTACTATCTTCAGGTAAATTATCAAAGACTTGTTTTAAAAGTTCTGGAGATGCATTTCTCATAAACCAGTCATCACTAGGATTTTCTTGGATGTTCAGAAAATATTTTAAGCGTTCTTCTACAGCTTCCTTATCAGATTTGTCTATTTGTCCAATTCTATTTAACCAATCTCCCTTTGCATCTTTAAAACAGTTTGCATCAACAGTACAAATTTGATGAACCAAAGCAAAAGACTGTTTATTAAGTCCATTTTTAACGGTTGCATTAATTGGGTAAGCTGTCGGTAAACCTTTATCCCTTTCTCGTGTACTTGAAGTTAAGGGAATTAGAGTAAAAGTCTCTATATAGTTGAAATCATCTGGAAATTTATCGGATGTCCAAATAATATAAGGGTGTTCCCCACGGAACACCCTACTAGAATTAATTATTTGCGTGCAAGAAGTAGTTTTACAGGAAATTTCACCCGGTTCATCCAAATTGTAAATGTGATGATGACCGAGTTTACAACGAAGGTATACTCGGTAGGGATTTATAAAATATATCCAACCCTGTCTAGGTTTATATCCAGCCACTTGATAATCCTAACCTAACTCAGTGATTAATTTTTCTCGTTCGGCTTGTAGGTTAAGTCTAACTTTTTCTTCTGGTTGATGTTTGTCTTTAACCTCAAGCATTGGAGCAGTAGTATACACATAATCTAACAACTGCTTCATTTTATCTTGTCCTGCCCCAGCCCATTCTCTTCTAATATTATCAAGCACTAACTTCAGGCTAATAGGCAGTTGCAAATCGTCGATATTTTCTGCTTCTGCACCAAGTTTTATCAGCGTTGTACTCCCTTCAGTTTCTATACTAATTTCTTTGCCATTCATTTTATCCAAAGCAGCATCTATATCCTCATGCCAAGGACCAAAATAATAATAATACCAATTTAGTTCAGTAAGTTGCTTTCCAGTCCATTTGACCGCATAAAGATCGGCCAAATACAAAAACTTGATAAGCTGTATTTTTGTTATATACCCTTTTGTCGCGTAGACAAAGTATTTTATGAGTTTGTCCAACATCGCTCTTTACTCTTCATCCAGGTTAAGTATTGGTGGATATAAAAAAATAAAAATTATTGCGCTCAAAAATATTACTTACTTTCTCGTAATTTCAAACAAAGTACAGTATCAAAAATTTGTTGAAATTCATTAGTAGTTTACTTGTACTATAATTTTAGTACAAAATTAACGCAATAACATAGTAAAGTTGCAAAAACTTTACAGATACATGATTGGATGAGATACGGATTTCGACTTTAGACCCTGGTAGCTTACTTTTTTGGCATATTAACCACATGAAGGCGCACATCACCTGAGTAAGCTACTGGCATAGAATCAGACAATCACTTTATCCATAGCTTACTGTAGATTTTGGTTCAATTACCTGAAAATTGCTGTAAGTAGGTAGGCATAATTATATGTAAGATGTTCTTTATCGAGGAGGAACGACGTTTGCGAAGCGTTTTCGTCCCCCCTCGGGGAAGCAAGCGATCGCCAAAACCGAAAAAGAAAAGGAGATAATTCGAGAATACCGCATCATCTTAATATCCGATGCAGTCACCGGGAAAATAGACGTGAGAGAATTGACCCATAGCAGTTAACTCATACCCAAGATAAAATAAATAAGAAGAGTGTTGGCAACAAAAGAGAGCCGAATTAGCCAAATTTTTATTTAATCACAACTGTACCTATGCCAGCTAGAGATATTTACCATAATGCAGTCCGAAAAGCCCTAGAAAAAGAAGATTGGCAGATTATCAAAGACCCCTTTATTCTCAGATGGGGTGCAAGAGATTTATATATAGATTTAGGTGCAGAAAAACTCATTGCCGCTGAAAAAAGCGGACTGAAAATAGCAGTAGAAATAAAAAGTTTTATTGGCGCATCTCCAGTCACAGACCTAGAAAACGCCTTGGGACAATATATCTTATACTACGACATCCTCAGCCGCATAGAACCCGACCGTCGCTTATATCTTGCCATTCGTCAAGAAACATACTTAGAATTATTTCAAGAACCAATTGGTAAACTATTATTAGAAAATCAGCGTTTTTGTTTACTCGTCTTCGATTCAGAACAGGAGATAATTCTAGAATGGATACCTTAGATAATTATCGCCAAATCATCCAAAAAGTATTAACCGAATATTCTCAACTTCCCTACGCTTACGGGGAACTAGAAAGACAATTAATTATTGATCAAACTGCAAACCATTACCTACTACTAACAGTAGGCTGGGAAAATAAACAAAGGGTACATGGTTGCCTAATCCACATTGACATTATCAATGGTAAAATCTGGATTCAAAGAGACGGCACAGAAACAGGTATCGCCAACGAACTCGTCAACGCCGGAATTGCTAAAAATCAAATCGTTTTAGCCTTCCAACCTAGCGATGTGAGAAAATATACTGATTTTGCTGTCAATTGAAATTTCTCATGTCCCCTACTGACACCTCCGAAAAAGGCTTATAAGCCTTCATCGAAACTAGTCCAGGTTGGCAGAAGCAACTAACCTGACACCTTTAAACAACGATTATTTAGGCAGATACTTTTAGATAGAACGGAAGAACCCAGAACAGAAGCTCGGTGGATTGATCGTATCACCACAGATGGAATATGGTCAGGCAACCTTTATGATTTTTATCGTCGAGTAATCCAGAAGCTTTTTTCAGACCTCAAAGTTCCCTTCAAACTCAAAGGGGCAAAACGAGTAGACGATACGCCAGTACATGAAGCCTTACGTGAAGCATTAATCAATACACTTATCCACGCAAACTATACAGGGCGAGTGCCAATACAAATTATTAAGCGTCCCGATATGTTTGTATTTCGCAACCCTGGCATAATGAGACGGTGGTACAAGTGATTGCCGTAATCGTAAGTTACAGAAAATGTTTCAGCTTGTGGGTATTGGAGAACAGGCAGGTTCGGGTATTCCCAAAATTTACCGCAACTGGAAACGGCAACACTGGCGATCGCCTGAGTTATTGGACAAAGTAGAACCCGATCAAACTCTATTGGGAATGCTGATGGTCAACCTGTTACCGCAAGAAACCATAAAAGAACTAGATGAGCGCTTTGGATCTTCATTTAGAGAGTTGTTACACGACCAGCAACTTGCCTTAGCTAAGATATTGATTTACAAACCTTCCATCAACGAATTTTGGTCAGTTTGTTTGAGCGATCGCTCTACATCCAATCCCTGTTGCTGACATATCTGCCGTGGGTCAAGCATCGATTGACTTGCGGTTTTGGCGTGATGGAGACAGTACCCGATGGGATGCTTCGGTTCAAGAAGGTAATATTGAAGTTAAGCAGCAAGCTTGGCAGCCTTGGAGTATTGCAAAATCGGTAACTGTAGTATAATAAGATGTTTGGAAGTTGTATTTTAGTAAGCATTAATTTTTATTTGATAGATTGGGTAGCTTGATATGTCACTTTTAAACGTTATTTAAGAGTAGTATTTTGATGAATATCAACAATATTCGTAACCGTTTTCATCATTTTCAAAATCGCAGACTACCAGCCGATGAAATTGAGGAAATACGCAAGGGACTGTTAGAAGAATCAACAACTGATAATATTTATTTAGTTCTGATTATTGGTTCTTGTATAATCGCAACTTTAGGGTTACTTTCTAATAGTGCTGCTGTAATTATTGGTGCAATGATTGTTGCACCTTTAATGTTACCGATTCGGGGGATAGCGTTTGGAGCTTTAGAAGGAAATATTCTTTTATTTCGTAAAGGTTGTACTGCCATAATAATCGGAACAATTCTAGCAACTGCTTTGGCTTGCTTTGTCGGTGTATTGGTAGGACTACCAGAATTTGGCAGCGAAATTATTAGTCGTTCTCGACCGAATTTACTCGACTTGGGGATTGCCGTTGCCGCAGGGGGAATAAGTGGTTATGCGAAAATGCAGCCAAGAATTTCTGGCAGTTTAGCCGGGACTGCGATCGCAGTTGCTCTAATGCCGCCAATTTGCGTAATTGGCTTGGGTTTATCGCAGGCTAATTGGTCGCTGAGTCTTGGTGCAACTCTACTTTATCTCACTAATTTACTGGGAATTACTCTTTCTTGCATGTTAGCCTTTTTGCTATCCGGTTGTACTTCCTTCAAACGTGCAAGACAAGCCCTTGGATGGACGTTGGCTTTAACAGCAATTCTTGTTATTCCTTTAGGCATAAGTTTTTTCCAGCTAGTTAGACAATCTCGACTTGAAGCAAGTCTTAAACAAGCATTATTAAATCGAACTATTACATTTCAGCGAGTAGTACTTTTAGGTAGTAATGTGAATTGGTTAAGCAATCCCCCGGAAGTAAGATTAAGTGTACGGACAAAACAACCAATCACACCTATACAAGTACGTCTTTTAGAGGAGTTTTTAGCCAAAGAAATGAGTCAACCTTTCACCTTAATTTTTGAAGTTGGTGAAGTTGAGGAAGTTAGACGCGATTCCCTGAATAATTCCAAATTAGAAAAAAGGTAAATATATATGTTGCTGTCACTTTTTATTCACATTTGTTATTCATAGTAAAAAGAAATCTTACTAACTAGTGTTCATATGTCATTAGTTATGAGAGGAAAATGATTAAACCACATTAGGCGCTAAGTCGCAAGGTGACACCCTGTGCTATTCTCGTTGCTATGCCGTAGGCTTTATACCTTATTACAGGGTAGGACGCGTAGGCAAAGCCAGCCCTTTGGGCAAGGCTAGGAAGATGTAAAGAAGGGAAATTGAGCATTTTTATCATTCATCAAATTTAATAACACCGACTACTAGGAGTTTTTTATGATTGGGTTAATAATTACTTGGTTGGTAACTGCTATCAGCTTTTTGGTAATTTCTAAACTACCAATAGGAGTACAAATAGACAATTTTGGCAAAGCATTGATTTCTGCCGCAGTTGTTGGGATATTAAATGCACTTTTGCTACCGATTCTTACTTTTTTTACGTTCCCTTTTATTCTCCTAACTTTAGGGCTATTTTTCTTTATCCTGAATGCAGTTATATTTGGTTTAGCGGCCATTTTAGTTCCAGGATTTAGTCTAAAATACGGTTTTTGGAGTGCGTTAATTGGCTCAATTAGTCTGGCAATTATTAATTCTATATTGTTAAGACTAATAGCACCATTTACCTAATAGTCAAAATAATTTATTTAGTAAAAATTAAATTAGATAAGCTTATCTAATTTTAGAAGCAAGAAGTATGATGATAAAATTTTTACGGCAAAAAATGGCTTTTTTTATAACAGGAATAGCATTAGTAGGTCTGCTATTTGCTTGCCAAGATTTACAAACAAGCGAGTCTCAAACGCAAGCGACACCAACTACAACACCCATAAATACAAGCATTCCTGTAACTACTACCCAAGTTCCTGCCGCATATCCCGACAGACAACTTAGTGCTTCTCCCGCACAATTACCGCAATTACCTTATGCATACGACGGATTAGAAAAAGCTATTGATGCAGAAACGATGAAACTGCACCACGATAGACACCATGCAACATACGTTGAAAACCTGAATCAAGCATTAGAAAAACATCCTGAGTTGCGAAATCGAAGTGTAGAATTAATGCTGCGCGACTTGAATGCTGTACCCGAAGATATTCGAGAATCGGTACGTAATAACGGTGGTGGACATCTCAACCACACAATTTTTTGGCAAATCATGAGTCCCAATGGTGGTGGACAACCGACAGGAGTTATAGCCGAACAAATAAATCAAACTTTTGGTAGTTTTGATGCCTTTAAAAAGCAGTTTAATGAAGCAGGTGGAGATCGGTTTGGTAGTGGTTGGGTTTGGTTGGTGCGTAGCCCCCAAGGTCAACTACAAATTGTGAATACACCCAATCAAGACAACCCAATTTCTGACGGTTCATACCCCATTATGGGTAACGACGTCTGGGAACACGCATATTATCTGAGATACCAAAACCGTCGCGCTGACTATCTGAATAACTGGTGGAATGTGGTGAATTGGTCAGAAATTAATCGTCGATTCCAGGTTACATCGCAACAGCAGAGTTAGGAGGTATAACCTGATGAGAAGCTTATTGACGAAAAATCCCGTCGTTATTGGGGCATCTTGGATAGTTGCGTATCTTGTAATTATTTTATTACCCCTGCTGGTATTACTATACTTATATAAACGGACGTAACATTTATTTACAATATACACCTACTTTAACCCAAATTTACGACCCAGTAAAGGGTATTCAACCCCATCCAGAAACGGAAAATTATCTTAACAAAGTTAATCAATTAGACGAACAAGTTTTGCAGACTGGTTTACAATCACCTCAGTCAGAAAATTTGCTCGCTGAATTAAGGCTCCTGAGCGATCGCATGATTGAAGATAATCCGTCCGTTTGATGTAGCGAATATTAGAGAAAGTAAATCAAATTCATCGAATTATTTATAAGTGATATAACAATGCCTAATTTTTGAGATAATCATTTGGAGATCAATCTAGTGTAAGTTACATTTATAAATCTAAACAGTCTTAATATGAAATATGAAATTTTGATGATGGTTAATTCAGCCATAGAAAAAGCATCTATTGAAAATAATTTAAAACAATTTCTCGTTGTATTATTAGTATCTTTAACTGTGGCGACACTGCCACAAATTTTCAGTTGGTTTCGTCACATTCCTTATACCTTATTATTGGTAATTGTCGGATTAGTTTTGGCGTTTGTTGATGTTCGTCTAGCCAACCTTTCGCCAGAATTAATTTTATCGATTTTTTTGCCACCATTGTTATTTGAAGCCGCATGGAATTTTAAATGGCTGGATTTGAAGCGCGATATATTTCCTATTTGTTTATACGCAGTTATTGGAGTAGTCATATCAATTCTGGGAATAGCGTTAGGTCTAAATCAAATAAATGGACTTTCTTTAACTACAGCTTTGCTGATAGGAGCAAGTTTGTCTGCAACTGATCCTGTTTCTGTAACGGCACTATTTAGAGAACTTGGTGTCGGAACTCGTTTAACAACATTAATGGAAGGTGAAAGCCTTTTTAATGACGGAATGGCGGTGGTTGCTTTCAGCTTTTTATTGGGGCTACCTTTAGGCACTTCCAAGTTAGGTATTCAACCGATTTTACTACAACTATTTTCAGTTGTTGGTATTGGTATCGCTGTCGGTAGTTTAATTGGATTTGGTATTTCCTATTTAACTCAACGCTTTGACTTGCCATTAGTTGAGCAATCATTAACTTTAGTTTCAGCCTACGGTACTTACCTGATAACTGAGGATTTGGGCGGTTCGGGGGTGATTGGTGTAGTCACTACAGCCTTAATTTTGGGTAACTTTGGCTCTCGTATTGGTATGAACCCGCGCACTCGAATTATTGTCACTGAGTTCTGGGAATTTTTAGCTTTTTTTGTTAACTCTATTGTCTTCCTATTGATTGGCGACCAGATTGATTTTGCGATTTTGGGAGACAATTTAGAAATTATTACAGTTACTGTAGGAGCAATGCTTTTGACGCGAGCTTTGGCTATCTATGGTTTGGGCTATTTTAGCAATAGTATCGCTAATTCAGAAATTTCTCCACAACAACAAACAATAGTTTGGTGGGGAGGATTGCGAGGTTCTGTTTCTATAGCTTTGGCGTTGAGTATACCCGCGATTCTACCCGAACGAGAAAAAATTATTGCTACGGTGTTTGGGGTAGTTTTATTTACTTTGTTAGTGCAGGGATTAACGGTTAAACCGTTGCTTGAAAAGTTGAAACTTCTAAATAATGAGCCTTTACGCCAGGAATATTCAGAAGCAGTTGCTCGTTTAACAGCCCTAAACCGTGTTTTAGAATACCTCAATCAAGTTGAGAAACGTCCAGATATTGACCCAGAATTTTATCACTATCAACAGACGTTAATCAAAGGAGAAATTACTCGACTGCAAGAAGAAATCGACCAATTACAACGTGAATATCCTAATTTACAGGGATTTACAAATGAACAATTACGTTCAGAGCTTTTGGGAGTTGAGGCTGATACCTATGCTGAATTCGTTAAAGCAGGTAGGTTGAATCGAGAATTGGCTCCTTTCCTTCAGGAAGATTTTATAGATAATAAAAATTGCGATAATTAAGCCTTGTCCTTTTCTTATAGAGAGTGTTTACAATAAAAGGTATAAGTCGTAGGTAGGACAGCCCGAATGACTGTCTTACATCCAAACGGACAGCCGATAAAGCTATCCGACAAAGATGAAAATCATATTAAGTTCGGATAATCACTTGTACTTCCAAAAAAGAACCCCTCCCCGTAAACGGGGAGGGGACGTAAAGCACAGCGCATACGGGGGTGGGGTAGAGTGGCTGGGGGAATTATAAGTGATTTACCGAACTTGATATCAAAGGGTCTTAGCAATTTTTCTCTCTTAGGATTATTCTATAAACACCCTTGTGAAGATGACAAAATAATTATTTGGAGAAAGTGATTAATGATAAACCTAACAAGAATATTTTCAATTAAATTACTTATTGGCATGACTTTTTTCGGACTGACTTCTTGCACTGCACCAGCATCTGAGTCAGCCAGTATTAATAATGAAGAAACGCAAACAACTCAACAAGCTCAACAAGTTTCTGCTAACAATCAAAGCTGTACTTTAGTAAAAGATGGCTCCGGTTCCCAAGGAAAGGTAAACGTGCGGGTTGAAGAAGTGGTGACAGGTCTTGAAGTTCCTTGGGGGATTGCTTTTCTACCAAATCGAGATATGTTGGTAACAGAAAGACCTGGACGGGTTCGTCTTGTACAAGGTGGAAAACTTATGCAAAAGCCTGTAGCCACAATTGATGTCACTGGCAGTGGTGAAGACGGTCTACTTGGCATTGCAACTCACCCAAACTTTGCCGAAAATCGACTTTTTTACGTTTACTATACCGCCGATCGAAATGGGTCGCAGGTCAATCGCGTTGAACGGTGGCGATTATTAGAAGACGGACTAAACGCATCACAAGATAAAATAATTCTCGATAATATCCCGGTAGCACAATATCACAATGGTGGTCGCATCCGCTTCGGTCCCGATGGAATGCTTTACATTGGTACTGGTGATGCTAGAAACCCCCAAAGTTCCCAAGATGTGAACAGCCTAGCAGGTAAAATTCTGCGCGTCACACCAGATGGACAAGTACCCAAAGACAACCCGTTTCCAGGAAATCCCGTATATATCACTGGCATTCGTAATACTCAAGGATTTGATTGGCGCGACGCATCAACGTTATTAGTAACAGACCACGGACCCAGTGGTGAGTTGGGTAGAAGCGGTCACGATAAGGTCAGTGTGGCTAAAGCAGGTGACAACCTTGGCTGGCCGACCATCTACCGCTGTGAATCAAAAGAAGGACTTGTTACCCCCTCACTCGTCTGGCGTGAAGCTACACCTCCAGGTGGAGCAGCAATTTATACTGGAAATGCAATTCCAGAATGGAAAGGCAGTTTAATGATTGCCACCCTTCGTTCCGAACACTTGCAACGTGTTGCTTTTAACCCCCAGTCTCCTCAACAAGTCCAAGTACAGGAAGTTTATTTGCAAAGCAAACAGGGACGATTGCGAGAGGCAATTATGGGACCTGATGGCGAATTGTATGTCACAACCAGTAACTGTGATGGACGCGGAAGTTGTTCGTCACCGCAGGACAAAATTCTTCGCATTACTCGATAAAAATTATGACTCGTTCTGCTTGTCTCATTTTTAATCCATCTTCCGGGCAAAGCGACCCTGTAGAAGATTTAATGGCGATTCGGGAAGTTTTAGAACCTCAAATCAACTTGGATATTCGCCCTCAGCACGAAGTCAGCGCTTCGCAATTAGCCCGTGAAGCGATTGAGCGTGGTATTAAAATAATTATTGTATCGGGGGGTGATGGCACAGTATCATCTGCTGCTGAGGCTTTAATTGGCACAGAAATCCCTTTCGGTATAATTCCTAGAGGTACTGTCAATGCTTTTGCTCAAGCTTTAGGTATTCCTAGTAAAATAAAGGATGCTTGTCAAACAATTTTAACTGGTGTGCCCCGGAAAGTTGATGTTGCTTTATGCAACAGCAAACCGATGCTTGTACTGACAGCAATTGGGTTTGAAGCTAAAACGATCAAACAAACTGACAAAAAAGCGAAGAAGCTTTTTGGTATGTTGGCGTTTGTTGCAACGGGGATAAAAGAACTCATGGATTTAGATTTTTTCACGGTTTGCATCGAAACAGAAGAGCAAACAATTAATTCATCAGCCTTAGCTGTGACTATTGCCAATGCAGTCGCACCAACTTCCTTTTTAGCGCATGGACCTGCGGAAGTAATTGTAGATGATGGTCTGCTAGATATCACAATTGTTGCACCTAAAAATCGGCATGATGCTGTTTTTGCTGCTTACCATTTACTTAGGTCAGGTTTTACAGGTACTGCTACTAATCGAGATGATATTCAGTATCTGCGTGCTAAAAATGTAAAGGTAAGGACTGAACCTCTAAAAAAATTCGCTTTAGACGGAGATATGGATGGTACTACTCCAATCGAAATTAACTGCATTCCCGGAGGTCTAACTGTTTTAGTACCAGCGAACTAGTAGTCCATATTGTTAATTTTGACATATTGTGGGGTCAGATCCCCTTTTCTTTGAAAGTTGTCGGGGATCTTGCGGTTCCCCTGCAGGCTGTCCTGAGCATGAAATGTCAACTTTACGGCTGGTTAGTTATTTTGGCTGCGATGCACTAGTTCGATGTTGGCGATTCCAAAATTTGTACAAGCTCAAACCAATAATACTCAATTACAAATAACTAGAATTGCTGATTTACAACGTCCTAGAAACATCGGAATCTCTGGTCAAGTGCAAAGCATTGTTGGTAATAAGTTTACGCTTAATGACGGCACGGGACAAATAATTGTTGATGCTGGTCCTGGTCGGTGGCATCAAATAAATCTTAACCAAGGTGAGCAAGTCACTGTCACGGGGGAACTGAGTAAATCTGGTCAAGAATTTAATGCTTTCAATATAAGACGCTCCAATGGTTCTGTAATAGAAATTCGTTCACCTGAAGGGCCACCGCCTTGGGCAGGTGGTTCTAACCGAGGTAAACCTAAACCTAAACCTTGAACTTCCATTCAATGCCGCAAATCTACAGCAAGCTAACCTCCAAAGAGCAAACTTGGAAGATACAAATCTAACTAAA
This sequence comes from Cyanomargarita calcarea GSE-NOS-MK-12-04C, assembly GCA_019359595.1. Taxonomy (GTDB): domain Bacteria; phylum Cyanobacteriota; class Cyanobacteriia; order Cyanobacteriales; family Nostocaceae; genus Cyanomargarita; species Cyanomargarita calcarea. The sequence continues at coordinate 66,435 of JAHHGZ010000007.1, read as the reverse complement.
GCCAACATCACTGGAGCAAACTTTCAACGAGCAGATTTTTAAGATACAATTGGAACAGTAAGACGGCGATGATTTAAGTGCAGTTAGTAACAAAGCGATAATACTACTCAAAATATAGATTTTCAATAGTCCTCTTTCAGAGGACTTTGGCTAATAGCCAGGTGACTTATAGTCCCTGGCTGACGGACGAAAGCGCAGTCGAGGAATCTATAAATACTTAGTTTTTTTTTACTTGACAACTTAAGGGTTAATACCTTCTGGATTTAAAGAGTTGTTGCTGCATTAGGTTTGATTGTAAGCGAAATTACAAATATTATATTTTTACCGTGTATGAGGTAGTAAACAATACAAATTGTCTAATTATGAACAATCGCAACATCCCAAGTTAACTATCAGAATATTACTAGCGGTAGACAAAAAATAGATTTGGCTCCTTTACGATGAATCATAAAGATAGCATTTCTACTTACGTTAGCTAGAGTTTTTATGCGAATATTACTGGTAGAAGATGACCCGGAACAATTAGAGCCGTTACAGGGTGTACTTTCGGAAGCAGGCTATATTGTGGATGGTGTAGAAGATGGAGAAATTGCACAGTGGCTTTTGTCGAAGAAACAATATGACCTATTAATTTTGGACTGGATGTTACCTAATATCAGTGGGTTGAGTCTGTGTCGTCTGTATCGCCTTTTAGGTAAAACAGCACCTGTCCTAATGCTCACAGCCAAGGATACTACACCAGATAAAGTCGAAGGTTTAGATGCGGGAGCAGATGATTATCTTGTTAAACCTGCTGACTTGATGGAATTATTAGCCAGGGTACGTGCGCTGTCGAGGCGATCGCCTAATTGGCAGGGAGATACATTTAGTGTTGCAGATTTACAATTACATTTAAGTAATTTAACTGTTGAACGAAATAGCGCAAGTGTGGAGTTGTCACCACGCGAAGCTCAATTGCTAGAGTATATGATGCGTCACCACAATCTGGTTTTAACCCGTGAGCAAATCGAAGAAGCACTGTGGGAATGGGGTTCGGAACCGGAAAGCAATGCCTTGACTGTGTTAGTACGCAAGTTACGGCATCGATTGCAGTTAATTGGTGCAGCAGATTGGATTAAAACTATTTACGGCATGGGTTATTGCCTCAAATCTTGTTGAAAATTCCTAAGTCCAGACTTTAGTTATTTTTTTATCCGATAGCTCACGAACATTCTGGCATCTTCGCGGGTTATGCCCAACTCTTTATTGATTGTAGCTTTGACTTGACTCAATTCTGTGATGGAAAACTCAAACTCTAAGCTTTTAAGTATAGAATTAGCAGTTCTAATTTCGACTCTTGTAATCCCTTTTTTCTTTTGAATTTCAGCCAGTATTCCTAGTACTTTTATTTTGGGTTTTATCTGCGTTGTTATATTAGATGGTAATTTAAATTTCGGAGATAGTCCTAATTCTTGAGCTATTTCAACCTTTACAGAATCTAATTCTGTAACTGGAACTTCAAATTCTAATTTTTTCAGCGTGGAATTAGTAGTTTTAATTTTAACGTTTGTGAAATTTTTTGCCTGAAAAACTTCTGTTTTGATTTCGGATATTAACACATTGAGTACAAGCTGTATTCTGAGTGTATTTGTATTAGCGTGTAGCTTGTCTTTTGTATGATAAGAAAGCTTTAAGAGCAAGTTGGTCAGCGATTCACCTCCAAATCCAAAAGTAATTAGAATTAGCGGTAAAGGTAATAAAAATTTTATGTTTAAAAGGTGCAATTTTTCTAACCAACGCAATAGGGGCATAACGCGAACGTCTAATTTTTATACAAGTAAAAAACAAAACCTGCGTTTAAATTATCTTCTCAAGATTTTAATATCTAACTAGCGGAGGATATATAGATAAGTCTATTTTTCTACCTTGAGTAGTAAAATAGATCAAATCCGGGCTTCTTACCTATAATAAAAGTATCATGTTTCATCAAAGCCGTTGTAATCTGGCTCAATGGTTTACTCTAACAATGGGGACTATTTTAGTTCTTTTTGCGGGAGTAATTTACTACCAAGCCGTATTGGACGAGCTAAAGAATTTAGATGAACTACTCTACAAAAAATCTAGAGTAATAGCGGTGAATGCAAGGTACGATGCACGTCAGCAACAGTTAGATTTGGAGAATGTGCCACTTATAGGAAGTAACGTACTCCCTTTGGGTAGTGAAGTAGTATATGCGCGTTGGTACGATACCAAAAGCCAAATAGTACAATTTTTTGGTACTACTCCAAAAGCCAAGTTAACAAACAATCCTGGATTCGAGACTATAGAAACTTCGCAAACCAAATCAAAAATAACACCAAGTATTACTTTGCTGCGTCAGTTAACCTTGCCCGTCTATCAGGATAATTTACTAATCGGTTATCTCCAAATTGCAGTCCCATTAACATCGGTACAAAATAATTTGGCTGAGTTACGGTTGGTTTTGCTTTTGACAGTGCCAGCGACTTTAGGAGTAATAGCTTTAGCTGGCTGGTTTTTAGGAGGAGTAGCGATGCAACCAATTCGTGACAGTTACAATCAGCTACAACGCTTCACTGCTGATGCTTCCCATGAATTGCGATCGCCTCTTGCTGCGATTACTAGTAATGCCCAATACGGTTTAATCTCTCAATCTAACGATCTGGAAATGCAACGTCAGCGCTTCGGAAAGATTTTTGATATTACTAAGTCCATGAGTGTTTTGGTAAATAACCTGCTTTTGTTGGCACGTCATCAAGGCAAATTACCTGCCGAATCTTTACAAAAAGTTGATTTGAGAAGCTTGTTAGCGCAGATAGCAGATGAATTTACAACACAAGAAACTGCACAACATCTCAATTTAAGTTACACTTTACCAACTGACAGCATAAATGTACTAGGTGATGCAGACTTGCTGCGTCAAGCAGTAATTAATTTACTTAATAATGCCTGCAAATATACCCCTTCTGGCGGTCAAGTTCAGTTGCGGCTATTTGTACAGTCGTATTGGGCTGCGATCGAAGTTACAGATAACGGTATCGGTATTTCTGAAGCTGATTTGCCTCATATTTTTGACCGATTTTATCGGGTAGATAAAAAGCGAGTACGCAAAACTGGGGGATATGGTTTGGGGTTAGCAATTGTCCAACAAATCGTCTTTGCACATGGCGGTAATATTAGTGCTAAAAGTATAATTGACAAGGGGTCAACTTTTCAAATTGTTTTGCCACTCAAATAATACTATTACCAGCGTCACTTTTCGTTCACATTAGCAAGTTACATACTATACATATAAAGCTTTTCAGGCTATTTCGCCGCCCCTCAGCCCCACGTTACATTAACTAAATGCCCTTAGATAGATTCAAATCTACCGATTATTAACTATTGTTGGTAAAAAATGATAATAAATTATGAAGTCAGAAATATCCTCAGCTTGGGACAAAGTTCAGGCGATGATTAACGGTTTCATCGTCTTGCTGCCAAATATCGTGTTAGCAATATTTGTCTTTGCTATCTTTTTCTTTATTGCCAGGACAATTAAAAAAGTAGTCAGGCGCTTGACTCATAACCGCCGTCATGCTAGGAATCTGGGAATGGTATTAGGACGGTTAGCGCAAGGAACTACAGTTTTGGTAGGTTTATTTGTCTCGCTGACTATTGTAATTCCCACACTGCGAGCAGGCGACTTAGTCCAACTGTTGGGAATTAGTGGGGTCGCTTTTGGCTTTGCCTTTCGAGATATTTTGCAAAACTTTCTTGCAGGTATTTTGATTTTACTGACGGAACCATTCCAAATCGATGACCAAATTGTATTTAAGAATTTTGAGGGAACGGTAGAAAATATCGAGACACGAGCAACAACAATTAAAACTTATGATGGTCGCCGAATTGTTATTCCTAACTCGGAATTGTTCATCAATTCTGTACAGGTAAATACAGCTTTTGATAAGCGCCGTATTGAGTATGATATTGGTATTGGCTACGGAGATGATATTAATCTAGCTAAGAAACTGATGTTAGAAGCAATCCACAGTGTAGGCGATGTTTTAAAAGACCCGGCTCCTGACGTTTTGCTGGTAGAACTCGCAGAAAGTAGCGTCAACATTCGCGCACGGTGGTGGATTAATCCTCCTCGACGTATAGATTATCTCGTCTCGCGGGACAAGGTGATATCTGCAATTATGCAAAAGCTATATGTAGAAAATGGTATTGACTTACCTTACCCAACCAGGCAAATTTTGTTTCACGACCAAACCGAAGAGACGGATGGAGACAGAAGTCGTCAACGTGAAGGCTGGCCCGCAGGCAAAAGTGAAGTACCAAAACCTCACACAATTAGTAACGCATTGGGGAAATTAGCTCAAATGCGCTCCGAAAGAAATGGCAATCTAAGCCTTGATGATATCTCATCTAATAAATAATAATTTATGAGGAACATTAAGTTAAGCAAACTGTGGGACACGCTTCATTCGAGCTACTGGTTTGTGCCCACACTTATGGCAATTGCATCTGTTGGTTTAGCTGTGACGATGTTAAGGATAGACCGTGCTGGTAATTATGGAGTAATAAAAGAGTGGGGCTGGATTTATTCTGGTGGTCCGGATGGAGCTAGAGCCTTACTTTCAACCGTCGCTGGTTCCCTAATTACCGTTACTGGTACAGCCTTTTCAATTACAATTGTTGCTCTCCAACTTGCTGCTTCTAATTTTGGTCCGCGACTGCTGCGTAATTTTATGCAGGATACAGGTAATCAGCTAGTATTAGGTACGTTTATTTCTACCTTTGTTTACTGTTTGCTTGTACTGCGGACTATCCACGGAGAGGACTATGATATCTTTGTGCCGCAACTTTCGGTTACGGTTGGCATGGTACTAGCGTTTATCTCTATTTGCGTACTGATTTACTTTATCGATCACGCATCAACTATTATTCAGGCATCACACGTCATTAAGAGCGCTAGTGATGAATTAGACCGTGCAATTGAGCGATTGTTTCCACAAGGAATTGGATATAGTATAAACGACAACGAAATTATTACAGAAATACCAGCAAACTTTGAAGAGGAAGCTTACCCAATTAAAGCTACCAGAAATGGTTATTTGCAGGGAATTGATGACGATGAATTAATGCAGATTGCCTGTCAGCATAATTTAATTGTAAAAATCTTAACTCGACCGGGGAAGTTTGTTGTTAAGGGCAGCAATTTGGTTAAAATCTCTCCTGGCGAACGTATAAATCATAAATTAACGAAAAAAATTAACGATGCGTTTCTTTTAGATAAAGAACGTACCGAACAGCAAGATGTAGAATTCCCTATTAATCAGCTAGTTGAAATTGCCCTTCGTGCTATTTCTCCAGGTATAAACGACCCATTTACTGCAATTCGCTGTATCGACCGACTCAGTGCCGGACTTTCTAATTTTGCTCAAAGAGATATTCCTTCTCCCTACCGTTACGATAAAAACAACAATTTGCGCGTAATTGCTGAACCAGTAACATTTGCAGGGCTAACAGATGCAGCTTTCAATCAAATCCGCCAATATAGTACAAAAGATGTTGCGGTAACGATTCGCTTATTGGAGGCTATAGCTTGTATCGCCACTTTTACCCAAAATCCCAAACGAAGAGAAGCACTACGCCGTCACGCTGACATGATTTTACAAGGTAGCTTAGAAGCTGTTTCTTGCAAGCCAGACTGCAAGGATATTCAAAGTCAGTATAATATAGCAGTGCAAGCATTGATGCAAAACTGATATTCTCGAAGCTAAATATACCATATGAGAATTTTCAATTATATTTTATCAAACTAAAAACCAATTTTGTTAATAATTTCGGGGCTATTGTATAGTCTAAAACATAGAGGAAATCCTCTATCTAAAGAAGTACTTTGCTGAGTAAAACTTCCTTAAAATAGTGAGATGTTTTAAGTTTTGTTAGACAGCACTCTAGAAAGCATGTTGCATAAAGTAGATTTTGATTAGTATCCTAAATCTTAAAAAAAATTCATGTTTTGGAAGCGCAGTATAAAAATACTTCTATTTATTTTTGCCCTTGTGTTACTTGTCGAATTGCTTTCTCGCTTAGTAGTAGAAATACTTTGGTATCAAGAAGTTGGTTATTTACGAGCATTTTTACTTCGGCTGATAACTCAAGCTATTCTATGGGTAGTTGTGTCTGGCGCTACTGCTTGGTATTTACTCAAAAATCTCTCCATTGCCCAGAAACAGAAACATCCTCACCCTACCTTAAATAATACACAAAATAAAAATGAAAAAAATTCTATTTATGCTTCTTATCGTCTAGTTTCCCCTACTTCGTATCGTTATACAAAAACAGCAAAATCTTTAAGATTACGTTGGCTTCTACCTATAGTTGTTGGACTGAGTTTATTACTATCTCTATTTTTAGTACACTACGGACAAATAGCTATTTCTCAGTGGCATTTAGATGTCCGGCGTGTATCAATTACTCCAAGGATTCCAGCACGTTTTCAACCAGAAGAAATTTGGCAACTAGGTCTGCAAATAGTCTCTCAAATTTGGTACATTGGCATAGTTATAGGAGTTGCGATCGCGGTGTTAGTGTATCCCCAGCTTCTCCTCAATACGTTTGCTATTTTATTAAGCGTTGTGCTGGGCATGATATTTAGCGCACACGGTCTAAGAGTACTACAATATTTCTATAGAACTCTTTTTAACAGCACTGAACCCTTATTTGATAAAGATATCAGCTTTTATATTTTTAGCATCCCAATTTGGGAACTGTTGCAACTGTGGGTAATCGGGTTATTTTTATATAACTTTATTGCAGTTTCTCTCACTTATTTATTATCAGGGGATAGTATAAGCCAGGGATTTTTTGCAGGATTTTCGTCAAAGCAACAGCGACATTTATGCACTAGTGGTGGCTTTTTGATGCTGGTGGTTGCCTTTAGTTACTGGCTAAGTCGTTACGAACTGTTATATTCTCCTCGTGGAGTAACTTACGGTGCTAGTTACACCGATGTGGCAGTACAATTGCCAGCCTACAACGTTTTGAGTACCCTGGCATTAGCGATCGCAGTTTATCTTCTATTAGGATCTATTTTTTGGCGACCTAAATCTTCTTTTAGTAAATTACTGTTTCATGGGTTAGGGGTTTTTGTGGTGCTGGCTGTTGCTGGTGTTGCAGTACCAAGTGCGGTGCAGTATTTGCTTGTTCAACCAAACGAATTAGCACGCGAGCAACCTTATATTCAACGTACTATAGCTTTAACTAGACAGGCATTCAATTTAGATGCTATTGATGCTAGAACCTTTGAACCACAAGGACAATTGACGAAAGCCGATATCGCAGCAAATGACCTAACCATCCGTAATATTCGTCTGTGGGACCAGCAACCATTGTTAAAAACTAACCGCGAGCTGCAACAAATTCGACTTTATTATCAATTTCCCGATGCAGATATCGACCGCTACACTTTACAAACGGACGTAACGACTCGCAGACCTGCTGCCCCACAAAAACCCCCAGCACCTGACTTAGGAAATAATATTAATACAACAGAACGGCGTCAGGTACTGATTGCAGCACGGGAATTAAATTATAATGCTGTACCACAGGAAGCTCAGACTTGGATTAACCGCCATTTAATTTATACTCATGGTTATGGATTTACCTTGAGTCCAGTAAATGTAGTAGGTGCAGGTGGACTACCAGAATATTTTGTCAAAGATATTGGCGGTGAAGGTGCAGCCCTTTCCACTTCCAGTGAGTCGATTCGCGCTAGCATTCCAATTGGGCAACCCCGCATATATTTTGGGGAAACTATTAACACTTATGTAATGACAGGAACACAGGTAAAAGAATTTGATTACCCAAGCGGAAGTAATAATGTATACAACGTTTATGATGGGCAAGGCGGAATTAGTATTGGTTCGCTGTGGAAAAAGTTATTATTTGCCATGTATTTTAAAGACTGGCGAGTACTACTGACGCGAGAATTTTTACCGCAAACAGAGGTTTTATTCCGACGCAATATTAATGAACGAATTCGGGCGATCGCTCCCTTTTTGCGATACGATAGCAACCCCTATTTAGTAGTAGCTGATACTAATCCTGATAATACTAAACAAGAATTTGCTCCAAATAGAAATTACCTTTACTGGATTGTCGATGCTTATACTACTAGCGAACACTATCCTTATTCAGATACTAGTGTAGATGATATTAATTACATTCGTAACTCAGTCAAAGTTGTAGTTGATGCTTATAACGGTTCAGTAGACTTTTATGTTGCCGATACTAGTGACCCAATAATTGCTTCTTGGCGGAAAATTTTTCCCAATATGTTTAAACCGCTTAGTACAATGCCAATAAATCTTCGTACACATATCCGCTACCCTGTAGACTATTTTCAAATTCAATCTGAGCGGTTAATGACTTATCACATGACAGATACTCAAGTATTTTATAACCGAGAAGACCAATGGCAAATTCCCAACGAAATTTATGGTAACGAACCCCGTCCGGTTGAACCATACTTTTTGATTACTAGTTTACCGACTGTACCTTTTGAGGAATTTATACTACTTTTGCCTTATACTCCTAGAGGGCGGTCTAATTTAATCGCTTGGTTAGCAGCGCGAGCAGATGGAGAAAATTATGGTAGGTTGCTGTTATATCAATTTCCCAAAGAACGCCTAGTTTACGGTCCAGAACAAATCGAGGCTCGTATTAACCAAGACCCAATCATTTCTCAGCAAATTTCTCTATGGAATCGTCAAGGTTCAAAAGTAATTCAGGGAAATCTTCTAATAATCCCGATTGAGCAGTCTTTGCTTTATGTCGAGCCAATTTATTTAGAAGCTACTCAGAATAGTTTACCAACTTTAATTAGAGTTGTTGTTGCTTATGAAAATAGAATAGTCATGGCTCAAACGCTACAACAGGCATTACAAGCTATTTTCCAACCAGAAACAACACCTGCTCCTGCTATTATTCGTCCACTGGAAGAGCCTGCACCACTTGGGCAACAGTAAGATAACGAGGAAATTACCTTTTATTGTCAGAAATTCATAACTCCAAAAAAATTATTCCCTTGCGAATGGCGTCTTTGATATTATTTAGGTCTGGGCAGCCCGGATTGCTCGTATCAGAGCGAAAAAAAAATTCTTGCAAACTCTTAAATTTATTAAGACTGTATAGCGAAGCGAAAACCAACATACTCATCTGTTATATTGGGTTTCTCTTTGCTACAGGTTTTGCCGTAAGATTTCGAGTTTTTTAGAAGCAAGATACATATATGTTATGTTGGGTTTTGCTGCGTTACACTCAACCTACGTCTAGTTTTTAGCAATTGCTGTCACGATATTTATCGGTTGCTCATTGGTTTGATGATGTTGGTTATTATGCCAGTAGTCATGAATTAAATTTGCCACTAACCCCGTCCAACCTGTTTGATGATTAGCTCCTAATCCAGCGCCATTATCACCGTGAAAATATTCGTAGAACAAAATTAAATCACGCCAGTGAGGATTGACTTGAAATTCTTTGTGTCCCCCATGAACAGCACGATTACCTGCTTCATTACGGATAAAAATACTCATCAATCTGTGAGATAATTCGGTTGCTATTTCGGCTAAATTTTTAAATTGCCCAGAACCTGTAGGACATTCAACCTTAAAATCATCCCCAAAATAGCGATGGAATTTTTGTAACGATTCAATAATTAAAAAATTCATTGGAAACCAGACGGGACCACGCCAGTTAGAATTACCACCAAACATTCCGTTAGTTGATTCTGCGGGTTCGTAATCAACACGATGCTGCTGCCCATCAACATCAAAAATGTAGGCGTTTTCAGCATGAAATTTGGACACTGAGCGGACACCATGAGGACTTAAAAAGTCAGATTCATTGAGCATTTTTTGTAGAATGCCTTTAAGCTTCTCTGAATTTACGATGGCTAATAACCTTCTAGATCGACTTCCTTGCGTCTCTAAAGAAGCGATATTTATTTGTAAGTTAGGACGATTTTCAATAAACCATTCAAACCTTTTTTTAAAACCAGGGTAAGCATCTAATAAATCAGCTTCGAGAATTTCCACAGCAAATAGCGGAACTAAACCCACCATTGAGCGAACTTTCAAATGATGACGTTCGTTATGAGGTGAATGCAGCACATCATAGAAAAATTGATCTTCATCATCCCACAAGTCAATATTTGTTTCACCAATATGATTCATCGCCGATGCGATATAGAGAAAATGTTCAAAAAATTTACTAGCAATATCTTCATAAGTGGGGTTATACTTTGCTAGTTCAAGAGCAATTACCAGCATATTCAAACAGTACATTGCCATCCAGCTTGTACCGTCAGATTGTTCTAAATATCCACCTGTAGGTAACTCAGAGCTTCGGTCAAAAATGCCGATATTATCTAAACCTAAAAATCCTCCTTGAAAAACATTATCTCCATTATTATCCTTTCGGTTTACCCACCAAGTAAAATTGAGCAATAGCTTTTGAAATACTCGTTCGAGGAAATCGGTATCAGCACGACCATAAAATTCCTTTTCAATCTGATAAACTCGCCAAGTTCCCCAAGCATGAACGGGTGGGTTAACATCACTAAAATGCCATTCATAAGCAGGGATTTGCCCGTTAGGATGCATATACCATTCCCGCGTGAACCGATCCATTTGTCGTTTGGCAAAATCAGGGTCAATCATTGCCAAAGGAACAACATGAAAGGCTAAATCCCAAGCAGCATACCAAGGAAATTCCCATTTATCAGGCATGGAAATTATATCATCGTTATATAGATGTACCCACTCTTGATTACGAGCATTATATCGGTGTGGAGGTGGTTGATTAGAATCACCTTTTAGCCAATCTTCTACCACATAATGATAATACTGCTTTGTCCATAACAACCCAGCAAACGCTTGACGTTGCACATTGCGAGCATCTTCAGAAAAATTATTTGGAGAGATCCGTTGATAAAATTCATCTGCTTCTTGTTTACGGGCATCGAAAATATCATCAAAATCTGTTTCAAAAGATTCTGTCAAATTTTTATTGTCAGTCAACCGTAAACAAATAGTTCTAGTTTCTCCTGCATCAAGCTTTATCTCATAATGTGCAGCTACTTTTGTGCCTCTTTGATTTTTATTAACTGCTTCTTTTTCCCCATTAACGATGTAATTATTAATTCCATCTTTCACATAGGGGTACTGGTTTTTAATTCCAAATAACCGCTCGGAATTAGTTTCATTTTCAGTAAATAAAAACTCTTTACAGTCTTGACAAAAGAGCCAACTTTCACCCAAGCTAGGATGAGAAGCAGTGACGATTCCCGTCGAATCAAGCGTCAAAATAGGTTTTTTACTATTTTCTCCCCAAGACCAAGTATTGCGGAACCACAGAGTTGGTAAAATATGTAATGTTTTGCTTTCATTACCTCTGTTGACTACAGAAATTTTAATGAAAATATCTTCAGCTGAAGCCTTAGCATATTCAACAAATACATCAAAATATTTATTATTATCCAAAATGCCAGTATCTACCAATTCAAACTCTGGGTCATAGTATCCCCGCCGTTGATTTTCTTCTACTAATTCCCTGTAGGGAAATGCTTTATGGGGATATTTGTAGAGGTATTTCATATAGGCGTGGGAAGGAGTATTGTCAAGATAAAAATAATATTCCTTGACATCTTCGCCATGATTACCTTCCGGACCGCTAAGTCCAAATAATCTTTCTTTCAAAATTGGGTCTTCTCCATTCCATAAAGCGATCGCAAAACACAACCGCTGATGATTATCAGAGATACCAGCGATACCATCTTCTCCCCAACGATAGGCACGCGAACGGGCGTGGTCATGGGGAAAATGATTCCAAGCATTACCATCTGCACTGTAATCTTCGCGTACTGTTCCCCATTGGCGTTCGCTTAAGTACGGACCCCATCTGCGCCAGTATGCTTTGCGAGTACGGTCTTCTTCTAGTCTCTTCTCTTCTACGGTCATGTTCTTGACTCCTATTTATTGGCGATCGCCTTTTAACTTTACCTATCTTTGATTATTTAAAAAAAATGTGATGAGAAAGTGACCTCTACAGAACTCTTTGAGCAATTACAAACCCAGACGAGGGCAGGCTCTAAGACCCTTGATTTACCGTGGAACACGTAGGTGTACCTTGTACGCAACCCCACATCCTTACAGGAGTTGATACCAGGCGTCCATTCCGGTCAGCAAGCAAACTTTATTACAGCTTTTGGAATTAAATTAAAATATTTCTAAAGCTCTTTTACTGGTTATTTATGTTTCAACGAGTTATAATTTGCACAGATTTTTCTGACGGTTTACATCGTCTATCACATTTTGTTTCCAGTCTTGCGCTTACAGGAATCAAACAAATAGTTTTTCTGCACGTTGTTCCATTGTGGGAAAAAGGCATTATTCCACGAGTCGATAGTGAGAAAATACAACAAGCTCAAAGTCGATTGGCTTCTTCTGTTGATGAAAGTTCTACTGATGTAGAAGTAAAAATAGAAGTTCAATCGGGAAAGCCTGTTGAAACAATTCTTAAGGTTGCCCAAGCTTATCAGTCTGAATTGATTATACTAGGTTCTCAAAGTCGCGACTTACTCACTGAAAAATTCGTGGGTAGTACAATGGCTGACTTATCCCGCAAAACAACGATTCCTCTACTGGTAGTCCGTCCTCAGTTAATGTTTGCTTATACTTCTGAAGAATTAACGCTTCGTTGTCAGCACCTTTTCCGCTCTTTGCTACTTCCCTACAACGGTAGTAAAGTTGCGAATTATCTGGTGCAACAGGTGAAGCAATTGGCACAAAAACAATCTGGTAAATTTCTAGAACAGTGTACGCTTTGCTGGGTTTTAGAAGATAGCGATCGCCGAGAAATACCAAGGAAAATACAACCACAGCAGGCTAGCGATACCCTATCTCCAATTAAAGCCGATTTGGAGTCGGCAAATTTACAAGTAGAGACACAAGTGCTGGAAGGACACTCTGTCACTAAAATTTTAGAGGCAGCTGCAATGGGAGATATTAGTGCGATCGCGGTGTCTTCAGGAACAATAGGTAAACTCCAAGAATGGTTGGTTTCGAGTTTTGCCGCTGAATTATTACGTTATAGCTGGTATCCGGTACTCTTTTTTCCAGCCCAACGTAGCTAAATTTATCAATTTTTATTTTGTGGTAGTTTTGATAGTAACCCGCAAATTGGGTTATCAAGTTTAAACAGAAAAGCAATGGTAGCCATCACTTACAACAAAGTGGTGGCCCTACGCCCCACCGCCCCTTAGGCTTGATTTTATCTTCAGTTACTTGAATAATTTTAAGTTCTTTTATTTATTAGTGTGTTTGTGGACGCTCTTATATCATGTCCGGATGAACACTTGTGAAAAGTAAGGGGCTTTTAACCCTTTTTATTTAGGTAAGGGCGGTGAGTAGTTAATAGCGTTTTCGCACCCCGTTACTAAGAGTGCGATCGCTGCTATTAGAAACCAAATTTTTTTCAACTAATTATTGGCGTAAGCGATTGTACTCAAAAGAGCATTTTCTGCTTGTCGCGAGTCTAACCGAGTATGTTGCACCACAATTGGCACATCTGACTGAATAACACTGGCAAAATCAGTATCGTGAGGAATTGGTTCTGGTTCTTTCAGGTCATTGAACCGAACGTGCTTTGTACGTCGAGCCGGAACTGTAATGCGGTAAGAACTGACAGGCTCTTTATCACTATAATATATAGTAATTTCTACATGAGCATCTTGGTCGCAGGCATTGAGAATACATACGGTTTCGTGACTAGTAAACTGAGGTTCCGGACCATTGCTGTAAGCAGGGATGTAACCCTCTGCTATTGCCCAACAAGTACGTCCTATTTGCTGAGTCATTCTATTCCTCCTGGTGCAGAGCGCACTTTTCTACTATATGTATGATTTTGTCGATTGATTGTGAAATTGCCTAGAAAATGTAATGCGCTACCAGCAACGCGATCGCCACTTGTTTCACGGTTCGGATGTTGCAAATTACGCAACCCATGTAACCAAAAGTGCAATGTTCTGATTGCCATACCCCCAACATAAACCCAATGGAAAATCGGTTGCCAATCCATTATTTAACCTCGGATTTTTTGATGAGTTATTTATGAGAAACACAAAGAAATAATTACCGAAAGCAATGAGTACTTGTACTTAATGCTTTCTAGCTTAGAAAGCAAATGTGACTAAAAAGTGATAGCAATAAAAAATCATGCTTACAGGTTTAGATAGTTCAAAAGTTCTGTTATTCAGCCCTATCACTACAAAAATCAAGGATCGAAATTTTATAGATAAAGATTAAATTTATGTTTTTATTTCTAAGCACTTAGGACTTACGCATTAAGAACGTAAAGTCAAGGTTTGAGATTGCTTCACTTTTGCTAATTTTAGTCTTGACTATCATGCTGCTAATTAACCCTGAACCATACCGCATGGGTTTTGTACGTTTTTTTCCTGGTTTTTATCGTTCTAGAGTTGAAGAAATTCTCTCTAAGTGCGCGGATGGTTTAGGGAGTTGGACAGTTGGTGCCTTAATCGAAATGTTATTTATTGGTTTTCTTAGTGGAATTAGCCTATGGATTTTAGGAGTACCATTAGTACTTGTTCATGCAGTTTTAGCAGGTTTACTGAACTTTATTCCTAATATTGGTCCAACTTTAAGTGCTATTTTACCTATGACAGTTGCTTTTCTTGATGAACCTTGGAAAGCAGTTGCTGTTTTAATTTTATATATGATTATTCAAAATATTGAAAGTTACTGGTTAACTCCTACAGTGATGGCACAACAGGTTGCTTTGTTACCAGCAGTCACCTTGACTTCACAATTGTTCTTTACTACTTTTTTTGGAGCGCTGGGGTTATTGATGGCATTACCTTTAACAGTAGTTACAAAAACTTGGATTGAGGAAAGTTTATTCAAAGATATTCTTGATGGCTGGCAACACCAGTCTTCTCAATCTAACTAATGTTTGAACATTGGGAAGTACGTATAATTCTATACCCAGAGATCGTTATTGCTCGTATTTATACAATTTACTTCTAAACAAGTGAAAATAAAAAATAAAAATTAGACAAATTAATTTTTATTACATCCATTCAATTTTGCATGATGTCAGCTTTTTCCTGCATGTGCCAGGTTGAATGGGATTTGCCTGTTTGCCTATAATTTCTCTTGAAAATAAATATTTCTTATACTCGTCTGGATTTAATTCTGATAGTATTGATGAAAACTTATCCACCTATAGTTATAAATTTTAAGCTAGAAAATCAGTTATTTATAAAAAATGATCGCTCCATCGTAAGATTTATAAAATAATATCTTTTGTCAATATAAAAGTACCTAATTAAATAGGAGAGAAGAAAATGCCACTTGTAAAGATTGCAGATTACTACCCCGATTACAGAAACAATCACTCCGATGTTGATGATGTCCAGAACTTTGACGTTTACGCAGAAAGAAACGAAAAAGTTGGAACAGTTCACAATATTTTAGTCGATTCTGTAAACGGCAACTTTCGCTATTTAGTTGTTGACACGGGTTTTTGGATTTTTGGCAAAAAAGTTTTGCTCCCTGTCGGTCGTGCAGATATTCGTTACACTGACAAACTAATTTATGCTAGAGGTTTAACTAAAGAGCAGGTGGAAGAGTTACCAAATTACGACGAACTAGAAAAAATTGATTATGACTACGAAGAGCAAGTACGTGGTGTTTATCGGGGTTCTACTGCTACTTCTGGTTTGAATCAGCCTGCCTCTTATGACCGTGCTAGCTACAATTATCAGCAAGACTCATCTTTGTACGATATGCCTTCATCCGACGGTCAAACTTTGAAGTTGTATGAAGAAAGATTGATAGCTAACAAGCAACGTCAAAAGACTGGGGAAGTTTCAATTGGTAAGCACATCGAAACTGAAACTGCTCGCGTTGCTGTTCCTGTTGAAAAAGAGAGAGTAGTAATTGAACGTAATTCTCCCACCGATACAAGACCGCAAAATTCGTCATCTGATGCTTTTCGTCCTGGTGAAGTAGCTCGTATGGAAATTTACGAAGAAACCCCAGATATTCGCAAAGAAGCCATTGTTAGGGAAGAAGTACGAGTCAAAAAAGTTGTTGAGCAAGATACAGTTCAAGCTCAAGAAAAACTACGTCGTGAAGAATTAGACATTGATTCCCAAGGGCTACCAATTGTGGATAAATAACTTAGTGATTCGCGTTATTAACCTGATAGTAGGGACGTTGTATATAATGTCCCTACATAATCATAATGGAGAGTAATGCATTATAGGATTTGAGACATACTTCTCTTGGTTCTTATAATGCGATTCCTTCCCCATAAACAATTTAGATACGTTCGCAGAAAAACCTTTACCTGTAAACTGCTTTTAATCACTACTTACCATTTACCCGAACGACATACTGTTTAGCAGGTGAATTATTGGGGAGTGGCTCGATTCTTCCCTGAGTAACTAATGTTTGATGGATTAAAGCTGCAACTTGTGCACGGCTGGCTGGTTTGGTTGGGTTGAGTACTTTTGGATTTGGGTAGTTGACAACTATATTTTGTTTGGTTGCTGCGGCGACATCAGCAACAGCGTTTTGCGGGATACTGTTAGCATCGGTGTAATAGTTCTTGACAATTGTTGTAGCAGAAGCCTTAGGTTGTGTAGTTTGAGGTGTCATAGTTGCTGGAGCAGCCTGAGCTTGAGCTATTAAGAAAGGCTGCATTAAAGAAGTAATTGCTATTGGAACAAATACTGGTCTTCTAGCTGTCCGTCGTCTGCTTGGTTGAGTTGTTGCTTTTTGTGCAACGGGTGTACCAGAAGCTAAATCAAGACCTTTGCTTAAAGCAGTTATTGCTTCAACTTTGGTAACAGCTTGATTGGGTCGAAAGTTACCATTAGAAGTAGCAGACATAAATCCTTGTTGATATGCTGACTCGATTGGATCTTCTGCCCAATATCCTTCAGAAACATCATTGAATACAGACCCGCTTTCAATCTGACGCACTGGTGGTTCGTTAAAGGTTTGACGAATTATCGCAGCTAATTCATCACGCTGCACTGCTTGTTCTGGTCTAAATGTGCCATCAGGATATCCAGCTAAAATATTTCTTTGTGCCAAACGTTGGATGAATGGCTGTGCCCAATAATTCGGTTGGACATCTTTAAAGGTCGTCTGCGGTGAAGTTTGAGCTTTACTTGGTAACGTTGCGACTGCGCTTACTACCAAACATAAAGTTGGTAATGCCACACCTGCTGAAAATAATTGAAGTAAACTAGCCATGATGATGCCTCCTAATGATTATGGTTTTATCTTAAAAATAAGTTCTTTATTTTATTAATTCATCTATCTATTGGTATCGATTTTATTATTGTTGTCTATTTTTTGTATTTCGTTAGTATGAGCAATCTTCTCGATTGAATATAACCAGATAATCCCAAACATCTACATTAATTATTTTATAAAAAAAATAACTCAATCAATCGGGTCAAAACAATTCACTAATGCAGCGACTAAAATCATTGGTAGTCCTGCAAGCAGACAAATAAACCATTGGTTTAAGTTCAATGGTACTGTAGAAAATAAATTATTCATTAAATTCCATTGGCTAAAAATTAGCTGCAAAAGTATTGTGCAGACAATTCCGATAATAATTGCTGATATATCGCTGATTTTGCCTTTGCTTCCACGTAGTTTTTCTATAAAGAAGCTGCCTAATTGACTAATACTTAAAAGATAAAAAATTCGACCAACGACTAAAGCTTGAATTGCCATTGTCCGGGCTAAATTGATATTATCTGTATTTTGTTGTATCGATTCAAAAACACCAAAAATTAAAATCCAGTTAAATACTGAAATAGCCAAAATACGCTTGATTAAACTACCAGAAAGCAACCGTTGATTTGGGTTGCGCGGAGGTTGTTGCATTACCCTAACAGACTTCGGCTCAAAGGCTAAGGGTACAGTCATGGCGATGGAATTAACCATATTCAACCATAAAATTTGTAAAGATAAAATCGGCAAGGCTCTGGCAAGCAGTACACTAATCAAAATCGTCATCGATTCGCCACCATTAACTGGGAGAATAAACGCGATCGCTTTGAGCAAATTTCGATAAACTGTCCGTCCTTCTTCAACCGCAGCTTCGATCGAGGCAAAGTTATCATCGGTCAAAATCATATCTGAGGCTTCTTTCGCTACTTCAGTACCAGCACCTCCCATCGCAATGCCGATATCCGCTTGTTTAAGAGCAGGTGCATCGTTGACACCATCACCTGTCATGGCGACAATTTCACCTTTAGATTGTAATGCTTCGACGATACGTAGTTTTTGTTCTGGGGCAACACGGGCAAACACCACTCCATCTTTAACTGAATAAGATAGTTCGTGTGTGCCCATTTGGGCTAATTGTTGTCCCGTGAAAGCAATAACTTCACCATTTTTGTTCAGGGATATGCGTTGAGCGATCGCAATTGCAGTTATAGCATGGTCGCCTGTAATCATTTTTACTTCGATACCAGCATCTTGGCAAGCTTTGACTGCTTTAATCGCTTCTGTTCGGGGTGGGTCAATCATCCCTTGCAACCCTAAAAAAATCAAATCCTTTTCAATATCTGCATGGTCGAGGGAGTTTTGAGTATTAGGTGCATATTTCTTCGCAAAAGCTAGCACCCGTAGACCCTGACGAGCCATTGTATTAACTTGCTGATGTATAGTATCAGGCTTTAGAGAAGTGGTGTTTCCCGCAGCATCAAAGCGGAGTTGACAACGCTTGAGAATTGCCTCAACTGAACCCTTAACAAAGATAGTATTGGAATTTGAATCCTCTATACCGAGTGAAGATTTTTCTCCATTAGCTTTGGAGTGTAAAGTTGCCATATACTGATACTCTGACTCGAACGGAATTATATCTAATCTGGGCATTTCCTGTTCTAACTTGGTGCTACTAAGTCCAACTTTATTACCAACAACTATTAATCCTCCCTCTGTTGGGTCGCCAATAACCTGCCATTTTTCGTCCTTTTTTTCCATCTGCGAATCATTAGACAAAAGCCCTGCAACTAAGCATTCTACAAGTGCTGGAGAACTATTGAGGTGAATTGGCTGTTCATTTTGCAAAATCTCTCCTTCAGGAGCATAGCCGACACCAGTAACTGTATATTTTTGACCCCCCGCATAGATGGCTTGTACAGTCATCTGGTTTTCCGTCAGAGTGCCAGTTTTATCCGAACAGATAACTGTAGCACCACCGAGGGTTTCCACTGCTGGCAACTTACGAACTATTGCGTGGCGGCGAGCCATCCGGGAAACACCGATTGCTAAAGTTACTGTAACTACAGCGGGTAATCCTTCAGGGATGGCACTCACCGCGAAAGCAACGGCAGCTTCAAACATTTCTGCCCAAGAGTTGCCGTATCCCAGCCCAACCGCAAATGTGAGTGCTGCAATACCAAGAATCACATACAGTAATGTACGGCTAAATTTATCAAATTTTCGGGTTAATGGGGTTGTGAGGCTCGTTCCTTGCTCAATTAACTGAGAAATACGTCCGGTTTCTGTAGCATCTGCGATCGCCACAACAACACCACTACCAGTACCAAATGTGACGAATGACCCTGCATAAGCCATGTTAATACGTTCTGCTAGTGGTGTATCTGGATTCAGAGATTGGGTATTTTTTTGAGTTGCGATTGATTCCCCTGTTAGAGCAGATTCATTAACTTGCAGATTTCGCACTTGTAGCAAGCGTAAATCTGCTGGCACTTTGTCCCCAGAAGCGAGTAGGACTATATCTCCCGGTATCAATTCTGTAGAAGGAACTTGTACTTTTTGACCATTTCTAAGGACAGTCGTGTTGGTTTCTACCGAGGCCGCTAAGGCAGCGATCGCACTCTCGGCTTTAGATTCTTGCACAAAGCCAATAATGGCGTTAATCAGGGTAACACCCCAAATCACCCAAGCATTCACCCACTGCCCAAGCATTGCCTTAATTGCGCCGGCAATCAACAATATGTACAGTAGTGGTTGGTTAAATTGTAAAAGAAACCTTACTAATGGACTTTTTCCAGGTTTGCTCTTGAGTTCGTTGGCACCAAAATGTGAGTGCCTTTTTGCTGCTTCTGTTGAAGTTAAACCTGTTTCTGGATCGGTTTCTAAATGCCGAGTCACTTCCCGTGCAGCTAGATGATGCCATTGACTTGATTGAATTATCTCTGTTTCTGTTATTGCCATCTTGTAACCTTAAAATTTAGCACTCCCTGCCAGAGTAAATTAAGACCATTAACTTTTTTAGTTGTTGTTTTCTTATTAAAGTTTTGTATATCTCTATGGTTAATAATAAATGTGATTGAAAAGTGACTACTATACATTTAGATCGTCTTTACATAACAGGACTTACGCAACTGCCACAATCAGTTGCGGTGCATTCGTGACCTGCAAGCTCGTGTATATCAGAAACTTCTACCTTTTAAGATTTAACTGGCATAAAGCTCGTCTTCAAAGAAATCATATTGCTTGTGCTATGTTTCTTTGGCTGGGACTGAAAAATTTAGCCTATCAAACAGATCAAACTATTTATAAAATTAAGCACAACTTACTTTCTAACTATCTAATTCAGCAACTATAACGTCCAAACGTTCATATCTGTTTGATCTGATTTAAATTAGTATGCGCATTTTGTGCCAGTTGCGTAAGTCCTAAATATATTTTTACGAATTGTAAAATTTTTCTTTCCCCTTTGCGTTTTAAGTATTGCTACTTTAGTTGATATCGAAGCCGCACCCAGACGATCGCTGACAATTTCAAGCTGCGATTCGTTTGTCAATAAGTAACTATACTTAAAATGTTGCCAGAAACCAGGAAAGGGTTCTTTATCTTGCTGAGAAATGGTACACTCTAGTGGATAGGTTTGTTTTTTCCCGGAGGGTAGCCTTTCCACCGGAGTCAAGATTTGATGCAGCGGTAGAAAGTACAATTTCGAGGCAGACGAACTGACTCCTTCTCACCGCTTCGCTATCGCGAAATGCGACGCAACCGCATCATTCATTTTTGCGCTGAAAAGCCAGTAATGATATACGGTTAATCAAGCCTGTGGTCACCGATCATAGGAAGATAGCTTAACGTTAGCAAGTTATTAGGTACGTACAAGATTCTAATTCACAACCTGACTCCCATGAGTGCGGGGGTCATCTTTACTACTCGTTGGTGCTACGGGTGCGCTAAATTTAGAAACTTGCCCAATGGCTTGACTCGGTTGAGCATAAGGCAAAGATGAACCAGTCACCAACGCTTCTAAATTATTTGCCATAATTGTACGGGGCTGATCGCCGATCGCCTGCGCTTGTGATTCCCCTTGTTTACCCAGAAACAGAAAATGGGGAATACCATCCACCCGATATTTGAGCATTTCTGGCAACCATTTGGTATTATCGACATTCAGCATCACAAAATTAACCTTGTCACCATATTGCTCTTCGAGTGCTGCAATATCTGGTGCCATCTTCTGGCAGACAGTACACCAATTGGCATAAAATTCTACTAGTGAAGGCTTACCATTACTAACAGCAACTTCCAGTGGTATAGACATCTCATCTAAATTGGCTAGTGAAACCGAGCCAGTCTCAGTTCTTAAACCCAAAACTAAAGCTACACTAAGAGCGATCGCCACCATTGCAATCAAGAAATTTCTTACCCGAGTTCCCATAGTCGCTTGGGCAGATGTGACTTGTTTTTCAGTTGAATTTACAGTCATAGAATTTTGATTAAAACTTATTAAACACTGCCCTATTTAGTTTAACCCCCTCTAGAAGTCAAAAGCGCCCAATCGGGTTGATAAAATAAATCCATGAAAAAACGAGTTACCCTCACCTTTCCCAAACGTGCCACCGACTAGCAAAAGAATTCAACGTGGCTGCCAATATTATCCGCGCTCAAGTAGCCCCAAATCAAATCGGCAAACTAGTAGTTGAACTTTTAGATGCGGCTATCGAGGGGCAAAGATACTACAAAGGACTATCACTCCCGTTTCTTTTGGGAATCAGTTCGGTAACAGCGAAAATATCAACTTCTCTCAGAAGCCTTAAAAGGATTTAATAATTGAAGTTGAGATATCCATTTGAAATCTTCTACATTGCGTGTAACAAGAACTAAATTATGTACAAGAACTGTTCCGGCAATAATAGCATCTCCCAATGTCATCTTTCGCGTTTGTCTAAGTTCTACTGCCTGTTCTACCACGGCTTGAGATATAGGTAAAATCTCTGCTGCACGAAAAAATTCTTTAAAGTATTCACGAGCAGTTTCAGTTAGTCGATGATAACCAAGTACCTCAACATAACTTACTACAGATACCAGAGGTGCGTGAAGGGCTATATATTCCCTAATCTGGGGATTTTCTGGTTGAGCAGAATAAATGATAATGTTGCTATCAATCAACATCATCTCTACCTGGAAGCGATCGCTCCTGACGTTCTTCACGCTGCCATGTAGCAGCATCTAATTCAGGAAATACATTCAAAGAAGCAATTTTCTCCAAAGCAGCAGCCATTTGCAGACCTCGTGACTTTGCCTCTAAGCTGGAATAATCTTCTAAAACAGTAACTTCAACTTTTAAAGGCTGTTCGCTAATTTCAGGGGCATCATCAGTCCATTGCAAATGGTTCCCTTTAAGCAAAGCATTAAACTTGCGTAACATATCACTAATATAAACCTTATTTTGAAATTATCTTAGCCCAAATGATGGATGGGTAGTGCCCACTCTTTTCTTAAACCCAAAACTAAAGCTACACTAAGAGCGATCGCCACCATTGCAATCAAGAAATTTCTTACCCGAGTTCCCATAGTCGCTTGGGCAGATGTAACTTGTTTTTCAATTGAATTTACAGTCATAGAACTTTTATTAAAACTTGATTAAACTGCCCTATTTAGTTTAACCCCCTCTAGAAGTCAAAAGCGCCCAATCGGGTTGATAAAATAAATCCATGAAAAAACGAGTTACCCTCACCTTTCCCAAACGTGCCGTACAAATGCCAGTCACCTACCGACTAGCAAAAGAATTCAACGTGGCTGCCAATATTATCCGCGCTCAAGTAGCCCCAAATCAAATCGGCAAACTGGTAGTTGAACTTTCAGGAGACATAGATCAGTTAGATGCGGCTATCGAGTGGATGCGATCGCAAAACATTAATGTTTCTCTCACCCTAGGTGAAATCGTCATTGATGAAGACTTGTGCGTCCATTGTGGATTGTGTACCGGGGTTTGTCCCACCGAAGCACTTACCCTCAACCCAGAAACCTATAAATTGACATTCACGCGATCGCGCTGCATCGTCTGCGAACAGTGTATCCCCACTTGTCCCGTACAAGCAATTTCCACCAATCTTTAGAAAGTGGGTAGTGGATAGTGGTTAGGAGTAAACAACCAACAGCTAAGCCAACTTGAATACATCCGCAATTACACCAGTATCACTCACTAGTCTCCTCTTTGCTGGAGAGTCATAAACTACCAACACCGAAGGTACCCCACTAATATCTTGAAATAGTGCGATTCCTTCAGCGTGTTCCTCCCTATTTCCGTAGGGGATATTTTGCAGAATCTCTGGTTTATTGAGTGTATTCTCTGTTAAATTCACTCCGTTTTTTAAACAATAAATTTGCACCGGGCCATCTAAATCCATTGTCGGTCCCGCTAAAATTAATAAATCTTCACCATTGAAACATAAATCTCGAATTCCCAACCCATTTAAGAACACAAAATGTTTTTTATATTGCTTTCCTAGTTCTCCAATTGGTCGCAGGTTTAATAATTCCGGGGCTGAATTTTCTACTTCTATTTCCAGCATAACAGCCCAACCCCGCAATACAGGCCCACGTAAACCTATAAAAATCCGATTTTGATAAATGCCGATTCCTTCGATATCAAAGCCGTTGTCTTTACCTGGAATTGCCGCTTTCACAAAAAAGCCTAAATGTGGGTCATTCGCTAAGGCTTCCATTAGCAAATTGCTTTGGTTTCCTACCTCTAATTTAGCAGCACTCAACTGGATATCTGAATTTTGTGGATGTGGACAAGACGCAAATAATTGGCCATCTACAAGAGGAATTCGTCCTAATATGTAGCGGTTTGCTTCAGATTCAACTGTTGCTAATCTTTCGAGATTTTTAGTATCTGATTTACTAGATTTTGCCTTCTTGCGTTTCCAACTGTGGGAACCAACTAACCAAAGGTAATAATCGCTATATACCAATCCTTCAATATCAATCTCTTTGTCTTCTGGTGCAGGTAAACTAAAAAACTCTGCAACTCGAATATGTTGATGTTCTCCAAAATTTTCCGAATCGATTAAAGACAGACGTTCAATTGTTGATGTTTCATCCGAACCTAACCATAAATGTCGATCGGGAGTTAGCAACACCGCTGATAAGTCTTGCCGATGGTCTTTAAAACTATCGTTAAAGGTCAGCAAAACTTGATTTATTAAAGATGAGTTATCCATTTGACACTGCTCCTACTGATGTCGCGATTTTATATTGGTACGATTGAGTATTATATAATACAGATTATCAATTCAAAAGCAAAGCTGCAATGACACTCTGATGCTTGATTGTTGTCAAAAATCAAGTAGCTACAAGTATGCAAACTGACAAGTCAACGCTTACGCTATCGCCAAATAATTCTACACTGACCAAATATACACCCCAAGTTATATTTCCTTCTGCATATAAGAATCAGGAATCTTTCAGATAAACTAAGATATGCCACATCTGATTAATAGAATCAACCGTCGAGGGGAAGAATAAAGATTTAGATAGATATAAAATAAGTAAATTTGTTAAAAGTATATCGACATTTTTCAGGAATGTTATTATTGAATAATCTTAGGAATAATTACATTGCGAACAAGGTACTATGACATTAGCAGCGCAACCAAAAGTGAAAACCTTAGGGGACTATGCTTGCGAAGGCATTGAAAAACACTTTAAGAAAATTTTGAAGTATGAAACATTAGTTAAGAAAGATGAAGATCCAGAAGCGCTGCACCAAATGCGGGTGGGAATGCGTCGTCTCCGCACTGCAGTAAGTCGGTTTTCTGTAGCTGTGACTTTACCAAAAGTCGTGAGTGACAAAAATATCGGCAAGATTGCTCGTTGTCTTGGCAATCTCCGAGATTTGGACGTTCTAAAAGAAGCCTTAAAAACTAATTACGAACCGCATTTAACTCCCAAAGAGCAGAAATCTTTGCAAATAGCTTTTGATGCTTTAGGCAAACAACGTAAAGATGCACTTTCTGACGTGCAGGCAATATTCAAGGATGAGCGTTACAAGTCCTTGAAGCAGGAGATGAAGCAGTGGTTAGAGGAACCAACTTATCAACCACTAGCATCTGTGGCAATTCAGAAAGTATTACCAGATTTACTGTTGCCGGAAGTGAGTCAATTTTTGTTGCATCAGGGTTGGTTGGTGGGAACCGAACTAAGAGACTCAAAGTTAGTTATCTGCAAAGGCTTAGATGCAGAAGAAATAGAAAAAGAATTAGCAATTAATGGCGAGAAGCTTCATAGTTTGCGGAAACAAGCTAAACGTGTCCGCTATCAGATGGAGTTATTTACTGACTTCTATGGAGAATCTTACGCGAGTTATCTTGCAGATGTGAAAAATATCCAAGATATTTTGGGATCGATACAAGATAGTGTGGTTTTAGCTGAGTGGCTTGAAAATGCCCTGAGTTCAGAAATCCAGGCTCAACTTCCTACTCTGGCAGCTATTTTGGCGGAAAATCGCTATCAGTTGTGGCAGCAATGGCAACCTTTGCAACAAAAGTATGGCAAAGGTGAAAACAGACAAGGACTTCATTTAGCAATCCTGCAACCTACATGAGTTGCTACGTTTTCAATGCAATTTACTTAGAAGCGGGGTATGATTTGTCGATTGATTACAACAAGCTTCCTCACCACCAGTATTTAGCAAAACTGATATTGAGTGGATGCAGGGAAGATTAGCAAATTATTGAAGGCAAAATCGTGAAATTTGTCAACTCCTAACTCCTAACTCCTAACTCCCTATTGTCTATCCTATCAACTTCTGCCAACTGATAGGCCCAAGAATTCCATCAGGTAACAAAGCATTTTGCCGCTGAAATTTCTTAATCGCTTCTTCTGTTTGGGGACCGTAAACACCATCAACATCAATACCTAAACGATGTTGCAAGTATCTCACAATTGGACCACCTGCATGATTTGGTCTAATAACTCGTTTGGCTAAAATCAGGTTGATTCCATTCCATGTGGTGTCACCAGCAATTCCATTCACTTGAAATCCTGTGATACTCTGAAATTTTTCGATTGCAGATTTTGTTTCCGCATCATTTGTGTTATCTTCTACCAAAGGCTTCCCATTTGTACCAGTAATCTTTAGTCGATTTAAGGATTTTTGCAGTTTCAGAATTGTAGTGTCTTTATTTTGTTCTTCATCTGCTACGACGTGAACCGATTCAGTTGACAATTTACCTGTTAAACCCTTAACAATTGCATTAGCCATCGCTTCGGGGTTAAAGAGCTTCATATCTTTTTGGGAATCAAGAAAACAGCCTTCGATTAGAATCGATGGCATATCTGTATTTCTCAGCACAAATAAATGGGAACCACTCTTGATGCCACGATTAAAAAAGCCTAACTTAATAATTTCATCTAATATGGACTTGGCAATTTTTCTGCTCATCTCACTAATCGCAAATATTTCTGTGCCATTAGCTTGCGTATTAAAGCAATTAAAATGTATCGAGACGTAAACATCTACTTTACTTGCATTCGCTCTAGTGCATCTTTTCGAGAGTGACTCACGGACTGCATCAACTTTACCAGGCTTACACTCTACGACTTCATGCCCTAAAGCTTTCAGCTTCGCTATTACTCTATTTCCTACGTCTAGAGTTAAATTATCTTCAAATCGGATTCCCTTGGCTCCTGTATCTGGTGAACAGTTGTGCCCAATATCGATTCCATATTTCATCTGATTTGTCTCCAATAATTTTGATACTTACTCGGAACTATTCAAACTTAAAGTTTTGTTAATACGCAAGTCTAATTAGCAACTATTGAATAATAATTTATTCTTAATCTAGCCAACATGATAGATTTTAGTATTGTCGATTACAATTTATTCTTTGGCAGATAATCTCGACTTTTAATTAATTAAGAATATCAATAATCAACCATATAGTATAACAAAAAAAATCATCCTATTCTGGATTTTGTATTACCTACGGTAAACGCAAAGCGAACAACGCTATTTTGATTTTTAAACCCTGATTTTGCAATCATTTCAGCAATCTGTCGAATTTTTTTTTCAAAATTGTATCACTACAGATAATTGCTAAAAAAATAACAACAATCTAGAATCTTGGAAGTTAGTTTGATATTTGTCGATAGTATCTAGTGTAGGAGCGTGGTTCCGATTAGTAGATAATCACTCTTAGTATAAGGAAACGCCGATGCAAAGTGTACCAATTTCGATGCGCGATCCCAAAACTCCAGCAGATGTGAATGTAACTTTTGAGACAAGAAAACCAGTTACTGACCCGACTTTGGGGATTTCTGTCCAGGTAAATAAGGTTGGAACTCCCCAGCATCGTCTTGTGGCGATCGGCGACTCCATCACACAAGGTTATCAAAATGGAGCAATTTTCAACACAGGATTATCATATCCAGCGATTATTGCTAGGGAAATAGGTTGGTCTGGGTTTCGCTATCCCGTATATGATGGTCCAGAAGATGGTTTGCCGTTGAATTTAGAACGGTTGCTGGACGATTTTAGCCAACGTTTTGGTGATACAATTAATTGGTGGGATCTTGGATCGGCAGCGTTTACTTTACGTGATAAGCTAAACGCCATTGAAGATTACTGGGAACGTGGTAAGGGTTCTCAATTACCTACAAGCCAACAGATTAATCACAATTTAGCAATTTATGGGTGGGATTTGCGAAACACCCTGTCACGTAATGCAGATATTTGTTTGGATATTTTGAGAAAAAATCTGCCAAAAAACGATTTTTTGCGGTTAGTTGTGGAACATCATAACGAACGGGCTGCAATTAAAGTATTGAATTCAGCACGGGATGCAAATGGTACAGCGCTTTCACCGTTAGGAGCAGCAGCAGCACTTGGATCTGAAGGTAATGAGACTGAGGGTATTGAAACGTTAATTGTTCTGATTGGTGCAAATAATGCTTTGGGCAGCATCTTGACATTTAACGTCGTTTGGACTGACGACGGTTACGACAATATGGACGTTAACGATAAATATACCGTCTGGCGTCCAATTCATTTTAAAGCCGAATTAGACAAAGTAATTGCCGAAATCAAGAAAATTCGCGCCCGTCATGTAATTTTAGCTACAGTACCTCACATTACTATCCTGCCATTTGCTCGTGGTGTCGGTGGTAAAGCCAGAGAGCGATCGCGCTATTTTCCTTACTACACCTTACCTTGGATTGATAACAGAAATTTCGACCCAAATAAACACCCACGAATCACCGAAAATGAAGCTAGGGCAATTGATAGCGCTATTGACCAGTACAATGACTATATAACTGATGCAGTAAGGGAAGCTCGGATTGAAGGTAGAGATTGGTATCTATTTGAAACCGCTGGCATCCTCGATAGGTTAGCATCCCGCCGCTACATTGAAGACCCCTCTGCTAGACCAGAATGGTGGGATGAAGTAGGGGGAAACTATCAGTTACCACCAGAACTGAAAGCACTTTCCCCCGAACCTAACTCCCGGTTTTTTATGTCCGGAAAACAAGGACGTACTGATGGCGGTTTATTTTCCCTAGATGGCATTCATCCTAGCACCATTGGCTATGGCATTATTGCGCAAGAAGCAATGAAGATTATGCAGTTAGCTGGGGTTAAGTTTTATCAAAATGATGGCACCGAAAGGACAGGGGAAATAAAAGTTGACTTTCAGCGTTTGATTCGTGAGGATACCCTAATTTCTCAACCGCCAAAAGTTGGTACCAGTATTTTGGATTGGATTGGCAATATTGATAAGAATTTTAATATTTTGAGTGGAATGTTGAAAAAGAATTATTGATGGGTGTTGGGTGTTGCAATGGATAATCTTGTCCTGCAACATCCGTTGCAAACAACCACAACCCAAAAAGCAAGTTTAAAATCAAGATAAGGAAATATTTCTTATTTTAAGTGCATGAAACGCATCGTCTTGATTGCTGGGTTTGAATCATTTAACGCTGACTTGTACCGCAAAGCAGCGGATTTGGCAACATCTAGCTGTCAAGAGTTAGATATCAGGGTGTTTAGCGATCGCGATATTACTACCAAAGTTACTGAGATAGAAACAGCACTTCATCACGCTGATGTGTTTTTTGGCAGTTTGCTATTTGATTATGACCAGGTATTGTGGTTGCGCGATCGCATTTCCCAAATCCCCATCCGTCTGGTATTTGAGTCAGCATTGGAATTGATGAGTTTAACCAAGTTGGGTGCATTTGCGATTGGTGACAACCCCAAAGGAATGCCCAAACCAGTTAAATTCATCTTAGATAAATTCAGCAACGGACGGGAAGAAGACAAATTAGCAGGTTATATAAGTTTTCTGAAGATCGGGCCAAAACTATTAAAATTTGTGCCAGTCACAAAAGTGCAAGATTTACGCAACTGGCTAATTATTTACGGTTATTGGAATGCCGGTGGAATTGAAAACGTTGCCGCTTTATTTTGGACATTAGCCGAAAAATACCTGGGTTTAAAAGTTGGCGAAATTCCTCCACCAATTGAAACACCCAATATGGGTTTATTGCATCCCGATTATCCAGGTTATTTTGAATCGCCCAAAGCCTATCTAGAATGGTATCAGCAAAAGGGGAGAGGGGGAGAATTTATTCACTCGCCAGTGGTCGGTATTCTACTTTACCGCAAACACGTAATTACCAAACAACCTTATATCCCCCAACTAATTCGTCATTTTGAAGAAGCTGGTCTAATTCCCTTACCGATATTTATTAACGGTGTAGAAGGACACGTTGCTGTCAGAGATTGGATGACAAGCGATTATGAAACTCAACAAAGACAAATAGGAAATATTGGAACTCCCTCACTCTCCTCCTATGCAGTCAAAGTAGATGCCATTGTTTCTACCATTGGTTTTCCCTTAGTGGGTGGCCCAGCTGGTTCAATGGAAGCAGGAAGACAAACGGAAATAGCTGTAAAAATTCTTAATCAAAAAAATGTACCTTATATCATAGCCGCACCTCTGTTAATTCAAGACATTCATTCTTGGACACGTCAAGGTATTGGAGGCTTGCAAAGTGTCGTGTTATATGCATTGCCAGAACTAGACGGTGCAATTGATACTGTTCCCCTTGGTGGATTGGTTGGGGAAGATATTTATTTAGTTCCAGAAAGAGTGCAGCGGCTAATTGGAAGGGTGAAGAGTTGGGTGAATTTGCGGCAAACACCTATATCAAAGAAAAAAATAGCAATTATTCTCTATGGATTTCCACCGGGATATGGAGCGACAGGGACAGCAGCTTTGTTGAATGTACCGCGATCGCTTCTCAATTTTCTCCACGCACTGAAGGAACAAGGTTATATAGTAGGGGATTTACCTTTAGATGGGGAAGAGCTAATTCTTCGGGTGAAACAAGCAGACGAGGCAGTAGCAGATAAATCATCCGTTGCGACTGTCAACGTCCGCACTCTCGAAAAATGGCTGGGATATCTCCGGACATCTCGGATTGAGAAACAGTGGAAATCTCTCACTGGTACTGGCATTAAAACCTATGGTGATGAGTTCCAAATTGGTGGTATTCAATTAGGAAATGTTTGGATAGGTGTGCAACCACCACTGGGTATACAAGGTGACCCGATGCGGTTAATGTTTGAACGGGATTTAACACCTCATCCTCAATATGCTGCTTTCTATAAATGGTTGCAAAATGATTTTGCTGCTGATGCTGTGGTACATTTTGGGATGCATGGTACGGTGGAATGGTTACCGGGCTCGCCGTTAGGAAATACGGGTTATTCTTGGTCTGATATTTTGTTGGGAAATTTGCCGAATCTCTATATATATGCGGCAAATAATCCTTCTGAGTCAATTTTGGCGAAGCGTCGGGGTTATGGTGTTTTGATTTCTCACAATGTACCTCCTTATGGTCGTGCTGGTTTGTATAAGGAGTTGGTGACGTTAAGGGATTTGATTGCGGAGTATCGGGAAGATTCAAAGAAGAATTATCTGTTGAAGGAAGCGATTTGTAAAAAGATCGTGGATTCTGGTTTGGATGCTGATTGTCCGTTTGAGGATGCTAAAAGGTTGGGGATTGCTTTTACACCTGAGAATGTGAAGATGTTTAGTGCGGGAGCGTTTGATGGTTATTTGGTGGTGTTGTATGAGTATTTGCAGGTGTTAGAATGTCGGCTGTTTTCTTCGGGGTTGCATGTTTTGGGGGATGTGCCGGATAAGGAGGAGATGGAGTCTTATTTGGAGGCTTTTTTTGGGAATGAACCGTCAATTACGCCGAATTCCGGGCAAGAGGAAGAGAAAATAAGGGGTTTGTTGATGCAAACTACTGATGAGTTGACGAATCTTTTGCGGGGTTTGAATGGGGAGTATATTCCACCTGCACCTGGTGGTGATTTGTTGCGGGATGGTGCTGGTGTGTTGCCCACAGGTAGGAATATTCATGCTTTAGATCCTTACAGGATGCCTTCTCCTGCTGCTTACGAAAGGGGTAGGGAGATTGGGAAGAAGTTGATTGCGCAGCATTTGGAGGAACATGGCAAGTATCCCGAAACTGTGGCGGTGATGTTATGGGGTTTGGATGCGATTAAGACTAAGGGTGAGTCTTTGGGTATTTTGTTGGAGTTGGTTGGAGCGGAACCTTTTAAGGAAGGGACTGGTAGAGTTGTGCGTTATGAGTTGAAGTCTTTGGTGGATGTGGGGCATCCTCGGATTGATGTATTAGCAAATTTGTCGGGAATTTTTCGCGATAGTTTTGTGAATGTTATTGAGTTGTTGGATGATTTGTTTCAACGGGCCGCTGATGCTATTGAATCGGTAGAGGAGAATTATATTAGGAAGCATTCTTTGGCTTTGCAGGGTCAGGGTGTTAAGAATGCTTCTGCAAGGTTGTTTTCTAATCCGGCTGGTGATTTTGGTTCCCTGGTAAACGATCGCGTGGTTGACGGTAATTGGGAATCTGGCTCGGAGTTGGGGGATACTTGGAAAGGTCGCAATGTGTTTAGTTATGGTAGAAAAGATAAGGGTGAAGCACGTCCGGAAGTTATGAAGCAACTACTTGAAAGTACAAGTTGCATTGTTCAAGAAATTGATTCGGTGGAATACGGTTTAACTGATATTCAAGAATATTATGCCAATACTGGCGGTTTGAAGAAAGCTGCGGAAAAGCAAAGTGGTAAAAAGGTTACGACCAGTTTTGTAGAAAGTTTCTCAAAGGATACCACGCCTCGTAATTTAGATGATTTGTTGCGAATGGAGTACCGCACTAAGTTGCTGAATCCAAAATGGGCAGAAGCGATGGCCAGTCAGGGTTCGGGTGGTGCTTATGAAATTTCTCAACGGATGACGGCGTTGATTGGGTGGGGTGCTACTGCGGATTTTACTGATGATTGGGTATACGACCAAGCTGCTGATACTTATGTATTGGATGCAGAGATGGCCCAGAAGTTGCGCAAAGCCAACCCGGAGGCTTTTAGAAATATTCTTAGCAGGATGTTAGAAGCTTCGGGACGGGGTTTTTGGCAAGCTGATACAGAGAAGTTGCAGAAGTTACGCGATTTGTATGATATTACGGATCGGGAATTGGAAAATGTTCCGGTTTAGAATACGAACCTTTCAAGAAACACATTCCACAATCCATATATAGCAAGAGTTACAAGAAAATGTGTTATTTTCATATTTTACGGGAACGTTTGCTGCGCCCGTCAGAGGCTCATATCTTGCAGTTTGCGTATAAGCCACAGAATTGTAATTTTGTAAGTTACTAAAAGCACGATAACAAAAAAGTTCATTATTAGTCCATTTTAATGGACTTATCTATTATATCAAGCTCGGTAAATCACTCATAATTCCCATTCGCAAAGCGTGCCGATCAAGAGCAAGAACCGCACCCCTTTATCCCCTCCCGTTCATGTGCGGGGAGGGTACTATTGCACAGCTTTGCGGAGGTGGGGTTGAGTGGCTGGGGGTATTACAACTAATCATTAGACAGGGACTTATAGTCGAATGGCGGGTAGGCACATGAATCGATTGAATCGATTTACCTGGGTAATAGCAGTGATGATTTTGACATTCTATTTTATAGGTACAAGATATCAGGTACCCTGTTCCTGTGGGCATTATGTAACAATTGTTAATCCTAAAAGCCTAAATGCATATTTGTAATCTTTCGGAATCCATGAATAGCTAGCTGTAGTCTTACGCAACAAAGGGCTACTAGTTAATTACCGAAGTAATCAATAAGCTCATAGCTTGCGATTACCGTGATTTCTAATGCAAACAAATGCAATCAGGAGGATTAATTCAATATGACTCGACACCCGAATGGAGCTTGGATTTGGTATATATCAAAACTTAGAAGTGATTATTTAAACAGCTTGGTTGAATGCAAAATCAAGCGTGTCTACATCAAAGTTTTTGATGGTAAAAGCAAATCGATGTTCTGGAGTAACGAATGTACTTCCGAAAATATTCAAAAGTTCAAGTCTCGTAGTATCGAAGTTTATGGATGGGGATATCACTACGGAACTGAGAATATTGATGCTCAAGTATCATCAGTCAAACAAGCGCTTGATTGTGGATTGGATGGATATATCCTTGATTTAGAAAAAGAAGTTGAGGACAAAAGTACTCATGTTTATGTAGATAAACTTCTCTTTAAACTTCGTCCTTTACTCAAGGAAGGAACGCTGGGTTATACGAGTTTCGGACATCCTGGATATCATTCAGATATTCCTTGGCAGATTTTGGATAAGCATTGCGATATCGCTTTGCCGCAGATTTATTTTGAAAAATTTTCTTTCAAACCCACTACTGCACAAAAAGTTAAAGATTGCCTTGATGCACATGAAAAAATTGGTCTGAAAAAACCGATTTTACCAATTTGGGGTTCTGAAAGCGACACAAAAAATCCTGCTTCTGAGTCGGAACTTCAAGATTATTTAACTCATTATCCTGGTTCATCTATTTGGCGTCTTCCTAACTCAGGTGAAGGTGGTAAAGGCTGGAATTTGACATATTCTAATTTTGAATTACCCACCCTGACCCGCATTCTTTTTCTAGGAATCAAAGGTGAGGATGTTAAAGCACTGCAAAAGGTTCTTAATGCCAAAGGATTTAATGCTGGAGATGCTGATGGTGAGTTTGGAGCTAATACTAAATCTGCCGTCACTGCATTTCAAAAAAAAGCAGGTATCGGTGTAGATGGAGATGTTGGTAGTCAGACTTGGACAGCGCTTGGCGGTAAGTCTGATATCAAGTAGATAAAATTCACATCTTGCTGAAATTGTGTCAATCAATCTCCAAACGGATATTACAAGCAGAATAAAGAAACAAAAAAAATGGTGAAATATATGAACGATTTGAAGGTATTTAGTTTGCTTTTGTCTGAGTTAGAATTACCAATCCTGACTCGCTATCTACATCAAGGAATTGACGGGGATGATGTCAAAGCACTGCAAAGAGTTTTGAATGCTAAAGGGTTTAATTCCGGGGATGTAGATGGTGAGTTTGGGCGGAATACTGAAGTCGCTGTTATGGCTTTTCAAAAGCAAGTCGGTGTTACTGTTGATGGGGATGTTGGTGCCGAAACTTGGATGAAGCTTGGTGGAAAATCTGAAATTAAGCAATTATCATTAGATATTCGGACTAAGCTAGCTAATTTTGCAGAGAAAGAAGCTGCTAAAAAATTGAAATGGAATGGTGCAAATAGCGAGGCTGAGAACTATCTTAAACCCTTCCGTGAACCAATGTTTAAATTAAATCAAATTGCGAAAGAACCAATATTTTATAATTGGTGTGCTGCGTTTGTTGCCTATTGTTGCCGACAGGTGGAAATCGAAATTCCAGATGCTCCTGAAGGATTTTGGGCAACAATGGCTTTAGTTGAATCTTGGAAATACTGGGCGAAAAAGAAGGGATATTGGTATCCCAAAGGGATTATTACTCCTCAACGTGGAGACATTGTTGTTTTCGATTGGCAAAGAAATAATTCGCAACTTGACCATATTGGTATCATAAGGAGTTTTACAATTGGTAGTTCGGTTATCCAAACTTCTGAAGGCAATCATAGCGATGCGAATATGAGTGGTCACTTCACGCAAGATATGTCATTTGTAGCCGGTTTGATTAGAATTAGCTGATGCAGAGAGAAACCCGTTTTCTTGAAGAGGGCGGGTTTCTCAATTATCCTCGAATAAACTTTTTAATACCCCGATATGTATAGATAGATCGTTTTGAGTTGGGGTGGCAGCTTTGAGGAATGGAAGCTTCCTTCTTCAAACGTGCCTTGTCTAAATCCGCATATATAAACCTCCTTCTTCCTTCTTCCTTCATTCAATTAAAGAAAGACTTCTAAATACAGATGTAACAGATACTAACTTACACTCAGATATTTGACAACTATTATAAATACATCAATTTAATTTAGTATATTTTTTGCTTTTACCTTTTAGATTGTTAAATATAAACGCTTAATAGCCAACTGTCAATCAGGAATAATACCAACTCTCAGGATAAGTTTCCAGCAGTAATTGCGGTATTTACACAACTTTGACCATGAGCATATTACAGGGATGACAGTTTCATCATTTCAAGCTATAACAGCGGTGGAATGTCAATGATTGTTGTTAATGAACTTGTGATTGTTCGCTAACGACAGGCATAGTACAATCGTAGATATCAACAATATTTAATAATGGGTGTAACGATGAACGTCTCACGGTTTATTGCTTTGTACGATGCTGGCAAGCCTGTTTACAAGTTATGGAATGAAATACAATACTCTGGTAAAGAGTATATGGATGAAGTCGTTGTAAAAGATAGTAGTGGGCGACATTGGGAAGTAAAGGTTCGCTGCAATAGCGAACAGAAGCGTTATTTAAAAATTCAGTTAAAATCAATGCAGACACGAATAATAGTAGCTGCGGCAGATTTATTTAAACAAAATGACTCCTTGCGGATTACAGCCGATGAGTGGCACGTTTTTTTTCTACTTGCCAATTACAAGCATGATGGAGAACTTTATGCTTTTGCTCACCAGATAATAAATAAACTAGTGAAATAGTTAATGTTAACTTTTTACTCTCAAATTGCTGTTGGCGTGAAGATGTGCTATCAAGTTGAATATTTATTTACTAGTGGAGGGTCTTTATGAGTCCCAAATCGTTGTCCCTCAGTGGATTATTTCTTTACCTGAGTCCGTGTATCAATGGAATGCTGAGGCGGCGCGTCAGGCTAATACTGGATTAAAGTTCTGGGTCTATGTCACAACAGTACCTCTGACTCTGCTCACTCTGGCGAATTTGATAGTTGCGTGGCATATGGTTGGTGGCTAGGCTTTTTTTGGAGTTGCTGCGGTGGATCGAATTTTTCCCTTCTCCTAAACCTGGTGTCCGATTTGCCAAAAACAGGACTCAAGTCTCAAGACTGTTGAACTACCAGATGACGTGCCAATTCTATCGCTTCTGTAGGTGTCGAAATTCTTTCTTCAACTTGTGCGATCGCAATTTCTGTGAGCAATTTTCCTATAAGTGGCGAAGCTGGAATATTTAATGCTATAATCAATTCCTTCCCGCTCACTAGTGGAGTGGGATGAGCGACCAGATCATCAGGGTTAAGGTAGCGGCGGATTAAGGGTGTGTAGCTGCCCAGCAGCTTGTCGAAAGACATCGCCTCTACCAAATTATCGCCTGCTATAGCAAAAACTGCTGTAGCTGGGAATACAAAGCCCGCTTCCTGAAAGAAAAAATACTGTTCTCGCAAAGTCATTTGAGGTGCTTTGGTCTGCGGGAACAGCTTCAGGGCGGTTGTTACGGCTCGAATTTCGGCGCGGCTGTATGTTAATTTTAGTAATTCGGCTTCTGCTGTTTGTGGTTCTGAGTGGACAAGACAAGCGAGTTTGGCAATACCCAACCATGTGGTTTTGATAGTATCGCGCACATATTCTTGTAATTGTACTCCTAATTCCTGCCAAGTTTCTGCAAGTTTGAGTGCTGCAAAATCCACTGCGGATAGTTTAACACAGCTTTCATGGGTAGCGTTTTTAAAGAAGGGCGAGAGTAAACCATCTTCCCAAGCGGTGGTTATCCAAGGCGTACCCTGAGAATTGCCGAGCATATAACCTAATTCTACTCGCACTCGTTCGGTAGCGACTTTAGTTATATGGGATGCTAAAGAACGAATTGCGGCTCGGGTGCTGCGTTCAATACTAAAACCCAGTTGTCCAGCTTGGCGATAGCCCCGCATTAATCTCAATGGGTCGTCTTCGAGATTGGCGGCTGATATCATTTTTAAAATACGTTTTTCTAAATCCGCACAACCACCTAAGGGGTCAAATATTTCTTGAGTATGAGGATTGTAGGCGATCGCATTCACAGTAAAATCTCGCCGATGCAAGTCAGTTTCTATATCTCCCTCTTGCTGGGCAAAGTCTGCAGTTGCCTGAGGAAAAACTACACGGGCTATTTTTCGTTCGGAATCGAGTAGTACAAAACCTGCTTTATAATGTTTGGCGATCGCACGAGCGACCTTCACCGCATCGGAAACGACAATAAAATCTAAATCTAAATATTCGCGAGTTTTTCCCAACAAAGCATCCCGCACCGCACCACCTACCATGTAAGTACCTACAGGTAGATGTTCCAGGCTAAAGGGCCAATTGTCAGGAGATAGGGTAGACAGTACAGAAGAATGCATCGTAATAAAAATAAACCCACAGACTAGTCAATAACAGTTTGGCTTAAGCTAGATTAACAATAAAGGGAGACTGGAGTTGGTTCTATTATGTGTATTTGTGTCAACTGCCACTATGTAGACCGCTGTACAACCTATCATGCAGTAGAAATGCAGCACCAACAGCCTCATTTGACTGAAACCCCAAATTTTGAGGCAAATGAACCTTCAATTAATGTCAACATCCGCACTCAAGGTGAAATTATTGAGATGGAATGGGATGTTGTGGGTTGTCTGAGCTTTAAGCAGGAAGCCGGTAAGTGGTCGAAATTGCGTCCGGGTGAATTAGTGCCGACGTAATAAGTTAGGAGTTAGGAGTTAGGAGTTATAAATACAAAAGCTTTGAGTCAAACTAATGTTTGCTAGTATTAAAGGCAAATATATTGGTATTGCTTATGGTACTAGCAATTGTAGCTGAACCTGCGCCATTGGGAATTACTGATGATGGTGTAGTTCAAGTAGGCAAAACTCGTGTAACACTCGACACTGTAGTTGCTGTTTTCAAACAAGGAACAACCGCAGAAGAAATTGCTTACCGCTATCCATCACTTAAGCTTGCTGATATATATGCTACTATTGCCTTCTACCTCAACCATCAGGAAGAAGTTGAAAGATGGTTCAAACGGCTCAGAATCAACAACAAAAATTCGTCCATGACTGCGTTGAATCTCTTGCAGGGCTTGATTGTTATCAGAGCTTGAATACATGAAGCCTGGGCTATCGATGATTCTCCACTTACCGTAATCGATAATTCCATCAGCCTTGACTTCCGCTCCCATGCCTACATCCATTTTGTAAACATCAGCACCAAGAATCGAGTTTGCTACGGATGATTTACCCGCATTAGTCTTAATTGGGGTTAAATTGCAGCGAGCCAGCTTTGAGTTACAAATGACAATTCAATAATTTACGTAATGATGTGTAACCCTTACTACCGTCTCTGAACTATCGATTAAACTCATAGCCTGTATCTGCTATTTATGTTGCCCAAATCCACTCTTATATCTCTCCTTGGCAATGAACTTTGTTTGGACTATAGTTTTGTTCCCAATTCAACCAACTTTGTAGGTAAAAATTCTCGATGATGGTTGGTATTAATTGTTTGCCATAACTTTAGATGCTTAATTTTGAATTAATTTTGATGGATAGTGCGATAATTACTTTTAGTTTGAGAGGTTAAGCGGTTATTGACTGCAACGGGAAAAACTAGCAGCAAAGCTGCGATCGCGTGAATTTTACAGCATAGGCGATTGCATAGTTACTGCCAGCTTTGCACTATTTCCTGTTCGAGTTGGCTTCGCTAATATGTATCCAATGCTGAAAATAACTCGTCTAATAATAACGCTCCAGTAGCGAAGCTAACGCCTTTGCGAATGCTACCCGTTGTTGTCCCCCGGAAAGTTGGTGCGGATATCGATCTTCCAGCCCTGCCAATTGTACCGCTCGGACAGGGGAAACGAAGATATTCTGATTGTTGTAGATTGCGATTAATTGTAAATCGGGCGGGTGCAATTTGTTGAGCCAATACACCTTTTTGCCGTTCTATATTAGTATTGTAGAAGATTTGGTTAGTGGAAACTATGGAAACTAAACTTGTCAAAGATATGACTGTCGATGAACTCAAAGCAATAATAGCTTTTGTTATTGATGAGCGACTACGTAACAAAGAACAACCAGGAGAAAAACGCTCTTTACAAGAGATTTTTGACTCTATTGATCGCCATAGATGGACACCACCACCAGGTGCAAAATCATCGCTCGAACTCCTACGCGAGGATCGGGACAGATGAAAGAAATCTATGTGGTAGATACAAGTGTAGTGATGCAGTATTTACTCACAGAGACTTACACCTCATATGTAATAGTTTTGGTGCGGCAGCTGCAACAAGGCACTCAATTATGCATACCAGAGTTTTGCCTGTTAGAGTGCGCGAATGTGTTATGGAAACAGGTACGCTTTCAAGGAATGCCACAAACAGAAGCCGATTGGCTACTCGTTGAACTTTTGGCTTTACCATTTGAGATTATGCCAGTAGGCAATTTACTACCGCGTGCTTTACAAATTGGTCTTTCCCACCAATTAGCTGTTTACGATTCATTATATATTGCTTTGGCACAAAGTTTTAGTTGCCCGTTGATTACTTTAGATCAAAGGCAAGCCCAAGCCGCAACGGCTAGCAATGTAGTTGTTAAACTCATTACTGATTTTGTGTAAACGAGTGCGATCGCTTCTAAATATATTAACCTCTTAAGGCTTTAAAACGTTGGACGTGCATCTATTAAAGATTGTTATATATTAAGTTCCGATGTGTTGGCTTTACTCCGCTATTACACTTCAACAGGATTAGCAAAATATACATAAACAAATATTTACAAAACTATTTACAACACTGTTAGATAGCTTTGTTCAGAATTCATAGGCAGTAATCGCAATCGATGATTTTTTAAATCTGGCTCAAGTCCTAAAATTTGCATTGGTACAGCACCTAATAAAGCGTAAGATACTTCTGTAAGTTCTAAACAGTCAAAAATACTTGCGCGTCCTTCAATAGACAAGTCAACGTCTCTAAATATTCGCCCTTTTCTTATTCCGACAGTGGTTTCAACGCTAGCTTCTCCTCGTTGAACTAAACCTAATTGAGTAATAACAGATGAGGGTAAACATAATGATGTTGCGCCTGTATCAACTAAAACATCTGTCAATGTAACCGAACGAACCTCTTCTGGGGAAATAAATCCTCGTTCGGCTAATATTTGGTCAATTCGATTGGCTACGTTTAAAGTTATTATTACTTGGCCCATTTGTCTGTCTTTAAAATTTGGTATCGATAGCTTCCTCATAATATCCTGCCTCTGCCTTAATTTAATATCAATCCTTACTACATAATAAGTCATTACCGAATGAATAAGACGGAAAACCGTACTAAACTAGAGCGCAATTTCTAACCTTTTTAAGGCGAGCTTTAATCTTACCTTGCGTTGGTGTTTCCACCCCGCAAGGCAGCGTATAATTATACTTCTAGCGGACGCAGAATCATCTAGTTATCCGTTCGATTAAGGATGAATTGCGATACCAGCTTCGTCTGCCTAGCGTCTCTGTTGGCGCAGCCTGCCCGTAGGCGAAGCCGCCCTGAAAGGGCTAGGGCTTAGGGGTTAGGAGAAATGGTTGCCAAGGGTATCGCATAATTGTTTTACACTTCCTAACTAGGCTGTGAATTTCACAGCATAGGCTCAAGCAAACCTACAAAAGCTTTGAAGCCGAAAAAAACAGCAATTACTCCATCAAAATCAACCGCAAGGAATCCAACCGCACGTACCAAGGAAAAGGTTGGTCTTTAATTGTCGCCCATTTCTCCTTGAAAACCTCCGCTTGCAGGTGATAATTACCAACATTTTCAGGAGGACTTTGCAATTTCAAAAACACCGTCATTCGATGCGGGGTTTCGATGGAATTTGCTAACCAACAAGGGAAAGTATTTTCCTGATTTGGATCGTTGGTAAAATTAATTTGATGAGCGCGAATCCCGATATGGGATAATTTACTTGGGATTGGTTCTATTACTTGTAATCTGCAACCCCAATCAACAGCCTCTACTTCTTGCGACGCTGTAACTACAGCATGAGAAAAGTTTTTACAACCGGTAATTTGAGCAACTGTTACAGTTCTAGGTCGTTGAAAAACCTCTTGTCTGGAGCCATATTGTACAGCTTTTCCTTGCTCCAATACTAATAAATTTGGGCAAACTCGATAAGCCTCTTCCATATTGTGAGTGACAAATAGAGACACACCACCGTAATCAGCAAGCTTTGCCACCATTTCCTGTTCAAGTTGGCTTCGCAAATATGTATCCAATGCTGAAAATGGCTCGTCTAGTAATAACGCTTCCGGTTGCGAAGCTAATGCCCTTGCTAATGCTACCCGTTGTTGTTGTCCCCCGGAAAGTTGGTGAGGATATCTATCTCCCAATCCCGCCAATTGTAACGCTAAAAGTTGGGTTTCAACTTGTACCCGCATCGCTGAAGCGGAAAGTCCTTTAGGTAAACCAAAGGCAATATTTTGCGTTACCGTCATGTGGGGGAACAAAGCGTAATTTTGAACTAAAAAACCAATTTTGCGATCGCGTGACGGTACATTAATTTTACGTTCCGAATCAAACAATACCCGTCCATTTAAAATAATCTGTCCGGAAGTTGGTGTTTCCACCCCCGCCAAACAGCGTAAAATCATACTCTTCCCAGCCCCAGAACCACCCAATAATCCCAAAGGTTGGTTATCTGCACTGAA
Organism: Cyanomargarita calcarea GSE-NOS-MK-12-04C; assembly: GCA_019359595.1. GTDB lineage: Bacteria > Cyanobacteriota > Cyanobacteriia > Cyanobacteriales > Nostocaceae > Cyanomargarita > Cyanomargarita calcarea. Next base: position 24,106 of record JAHHGZ010000007.1, on the reverse strand, counting down.
TGATACTTGTAATTCAAAGTCAGCAAGTTGTTTATAGATATCAACGCTCATAGGGGAGTGGGGAGACAAGGGACAAAAATTGCTTCTTTGTCCTCCCTGTCCCCCCTTCCTCCCCTTCCCTCGCAATTCCTGCCAAATATTCACCCCGATAATTCCTGATAAAGAAGTGCCCATAATTACCAGCGACCAAAACCAAGCTTCATTATTTGCTCCTCCTTCGACAGCAAAATAAATCGCTAGAGGCATGGTTTGGGTTTGTCCTGGAATGTTACCGGCTAACATCAAAGTTGCGCCAAATTCACCCAAAGCACGGGCAAAAGCCAATGTTGTCCCTGCTAAAACTCCAGGCAACGATAGGGGTAACATGATGCGCCAAAATATTGCCGATTGGGAAGCCCCAAGAGTTTTTGCTACCAGTAGAAGATTTTGGTCGATTTGTTCAAAAGCACCCAATGCCGTGCGGTACATCAACGGGAAGGAAACTACAGTGGCAGCGATCGCCGCGCCATACCAGTTAAAAACGACACTAAAGCCACCGAATTTATCCAGAAACTGCCCTGCTGGACCGAATTTACCAAAAAACATCAGCAACAAAAAGCCGACGACAGTAGGGGGTAAAATCAAGGGAGAAACGAATATTCCTTCAATAAATGACTTACCTTTACCGCGATATCCCAGCATCCAATAAGCAGCAGCAATACCGACAAAGAAGGTAATAACTGTTGCAAGTAAAGAAGTTTTTATTGATAACCACAGGGGAGTTAAATCTTGGGGCATATTCAGATTGAGTTAGGAATTACAAGTTAGAAATTAAGAGTTATAAATTAATCCCTTACCCTCAATCCTACTCCCCACTCCCTATTACTCCTATCTTGCGACTTGCGTATAAACCACATATTTGTAATTTTAAAAGTTATGAAAATTACTATAAAACAAAAGCATCATTTCTAGTCCATTTTAATGGACTTGTGCGACTCGTCAGGGACTTTTAGTCCCTGGCGGATAGGAACCTTAATCGATTTCCCAAGATAATACCAGTGATAATTTTGACATTCTTTTTTAGAAGTGCAAAATATCAGATTCCCTGTTTAAAATTAAGGCAAGATAAAGCCGTATTTCTTGAGAACACCTTTAGCCTGTTCGCTAGATAAATACTGGGCAAACTCTGTTGCAGCAGCAACATTTTTACTCTGTTTCAACACTCCCATTGGATAAACTATGGGTGAGTGATATTTATCATCTGCCGCAACCACAGTCTTGACTTTCTTAGAAATTGCAGCATCAGTTCGATAAACTAAACCTGCGTCAGCATTACCACTTTCGACCGCAGCTAAAACTTGACGCACGTTGTTAGCATAGACAAATTTTGCCTTCACTTTCTCGTAAATACCCAATTTTTGCAGAACTTGCTCTGCATATTGCCCTGCTGGTACACTTCTGGGTTCACCGATAGCAATTTTTTTAATATTGTCTCTGGTGAGGTTAAAGAAACTGGTGACACCAACGGTACTCCTGGGAACAATCAACACTAGACGGTTCTTTGCTAAAATGCTGCGAGTACCTGCAACCAGTTGCCCTGACTGTTCCAAAGTATCTACCTGCTTTTTACCAGCAGAGATAAAGATGTCAACTGGGGCACCCTGCTGGATTTGTTGCAGTAAAGCACCAGAAGCGCCAAAATTATAATTGATGGTGACTCCAGGCTTACTTTGTTGGTAATTAGTTTTAATTTCCTGCATCGCATCTGTCAAGCTGGCGGCAGTAGATACTAATAAACTCGCATTTGACTGTGCTACCACAGTCGAGGTCGAGGGAGTCAGCAACGGTAAGCCAATTGTCAACAATAAACTGGCAACCGTCCCACCAACGAAAGCAAAAAATCGTCTTCTGTTCATTATTGCCTGGTTATGAGAACATTTTCAAAGTAAAATTAACATTTGGTTTTATCATACCAACTTTTTACCAACTTACCAATTAACTTGGTAACATTTATGCCAAGAAAAGAACAAGGATGGGTCACATTTCAAACATCAGAGGAAGAGCGGAAAATCCTAGAGGAGTTCTGCCAAAAGTCTCAGCGCACGAAAACTGAGATTTTACGGCAAATGGTACGGACTTTGGATAAACATTCTTCGCTACCATTACCAACCGAAACCAAACAAAGTTTTGAGACTGAAAATCCTCTACCGGAAACTAAAAAAAGTCGGAAAAAACCTACCAAACAAGAAGAAAATTTTGATGCCGATAATTTTCTACCTGGGGTAGAAAGTGGTATTCAAAAGAAAGCATTAAAAGTTAGCTCCCGTAATGTCCTCAAAGGTGTTGTTACAGAAATTGTCCGTGGAGCAGTAAATTGTGAAGTGACGGTAGAAATTGTCCATCGAGTTAAGTTAACTTCTGTGATTACACAAGTCTCTGCCGAAGAGCTTGAACTTGCTGTTGGGGAAGAAGCCTATGCAGTCATTAAGTCTACAGATATAGTAATTGCTAGAGAGTAGAACGCAGTTATATCAAGTTATGAGGATATATAGATATCTTGTTCGTTCGTTTTTGACGAAAACCACCCCTAAACTAAGCCAGATTTGTCAAATGTGTACTGTTGAATCCATATTTTTCTTAATGTTTCAACAGTTTCTAGTTGACGCAAATCACACTGGGGAATTTCACTAGGCCAAATTTTATGCAGAAGATAATGTCCATCAAATCCGATTTTTAGTCCTAATTGTTCGCGCTCACTTTTATCTTTGGGTAAGCGGTAATACCAATTCTGTATGAAGATGCACATAATCAAGACCCCCCTGTAGTCCCCCCTTGGCAAGGGGGGACGGCGTAGCCGGGGGGTAATATATGCAGCTTCACAAAGAAACGGTATAATTATCAAATCGCCAACTTCGTATGTTTTGCTAAAATAAGCAGCTTACACCAAACAAGCAGGGCTATTTCATTATCAAAAAACCCTCACACTTCCCAGCCCCTCTCCCAAGTTTGACAAGAGGGAAGGAAGACTCCAATCCCACGAATCCCAAGGTAGGAGAAGGGGTTAGGGGATGAGGGCTTTTTGAGAGAATGAAATAGCCCTGGGGTGAATTGCGATCGCTTGATCTCCATCTGAAATCCACGTAAATCAATTTTGGTTGAGTGACTTCGTTTTTTAAGTTTCATAAAATTTTTAGTATTGCTAATTCTAGTTTTAACTATATGTGATTGAATAAATAGGATCGCGTTATTCTTATTAAAATTGACGACGTTAGAGCATCTTGAAGGAGTAAAGTACGGTTTGGCGTTGCATACCACCACTTTGGAGTTGGGTTTGGCTATAGGTAATTTTAAAAGTGAAATCCGTTTTGGTGTGTGGGATTTGCAGCGGGAGTTATCCAGTCACATCCATCAATATCTAATCGATTTTATCAAGCCCCATACTTGGGATGATTTGGCGTTTATTGCAGTAGCTAAAGGACCTGGTGGTTTTACTGGCACTCGGATTGGAGTTGTAACAGCTAGGACTTTAGGACAGCAGCTAGGTATTCCTGTATTTGCTGTTTCGACTTTAGCGGCTACAGCTTGGTCAGTGAACCCCACCCCCAACCCCGTAAACGAGGAGGGGTTGGTTATCGCAGTGGAAATGGCAGCACAACGGGGTCAAGTTTTTGGCGCTATTTATCAAGTAACGGCTGATGAAGACAAAATCACGGCTTTGTTACCAGATACTGTTTTTACAGCAGAAACATGGGAGGAAAAACTAGCTAATTGCGATAGGGCTTATCAGCTAATTGAAGCAAAATCTGGTTTAGCAGCAACGGTAACAAGTGTCTTGGAACTTGCATATTTACAATACCAACAAGGTAAGCGTCCTGATTGGTCAGAAGCTTTGCCCTACTATGGTCAACATCCCGTGGATATGAGCTAAGGGAGTTAGGAGTTAGGAGTTAGGAGTTAGGAGTTAGGAGTTAGGAGTTATATCAAATAGTATGAAGATACGTCTAATTAGCCCACGCAGGTGGGCTTTGTACGTATAGCCTCACCCTTCTAGGGTGTGGGTGAATAAAGCGCAACCTCATACAGAATTGGTATTAGCAGTTTGGAGTTAAAAATTCCTAACTCCTAACTCCTAACTCCTAACTTTTCCATTTCCCCTATTCTGTTGCCACAGTCGCGATCGCCTTATCTAAAGCTTGCAATGCCATCTTAACTTCTGCTTCTGTGACAATTAAAGGTGGTACAAAGCGGACAACTTTTGGCCCTGCTGGTACAAGCAATAAGCCGTTATCTATGGCAGCTTTGACGATATCAGGGGCAGTTAGCTCAATGTCGGCAGCTAATTCCATGCCGTTGATTAAACCCCAACCGCGTACTTCGGTAATCAGATCGGGATATTTAGAAGCGATCGCCCGCAATCCATTTCTTAATTGTTCCCCCCGATCCTGCACGTTCTGTAAAATATTCTCTTTCTCCAATGTCTGACACACACTGAGTGCAACTCCACAAACAAATGGATTTCCGCCAAAGGTGCTAGCGTGTTCTCCGGGTTTGAAAACGTCGCAGAATTTTTTACTCATCAAGGCCCCGATAGGAATACCACCACCTAATCCCTTCGCACTGGTGAAAATGTCCGGTTCCACTCCCAGATTCTCATAACCCCATAATTTACCGCTACGTCCCATCCCAACTTGCACTTCATCGAATATCAATAAAATACCCGTTTCATCGCAAATTTCCCGCACTCTTTGGAAGTATTCCACATCTCCCGGACGCACGCCACCTTCACCCTGCAATGGTTCCAGTAGAATCGCTGCTACGCCATAATCACCTTCATCTAATTCGCTAATTGCGGCTTCTAACGCCCGAATATCGTTATAAGCTACGTAGTCAAATCCCGGTACCAAGGGATCAAAATATTTTTGATACTTCGGCTGGGCTGTGGCCGTAATCGTTGCAAGAGTTCTCCCGTGGAAACTACCACTGGCAGTTAAAATTATTGGTTGTTCAATATCTAACACTGTGTGTGCGTATTTTCGCGCCAGTTTAATAGCACCTTCGTTAGCTTCCGCTCCAGAATTGCAGAAAAATACACGGTCAGCGCAAGAATGGTCAACTATCCATTTTGCCAGTTCTCCCTGCTCGGGAATATAGTACAAATTAGAAACGTGATGCAGCTTCTGAATTTGCCGTGTCACTGCTTCCACCATCGCTGGGTGGGCATGTCCTAGGGTACAAGTGGCAATACCCGCCACAAAATCGAGATATTCCCGCCCATCGGTATCCCAAACCCGGCATCCAGCACCCCTTTCTAGGGCTAAAGGAAACCGTGCGTAGGTAGACATTACCGCTTCATTAAAGCTATCTGCGTTAAATGGGTTTATTGTGACTTGTGGAAATAGAGTTTGCATGGTGACTGCCCCTCTCCTAAGAACCTGTGATTGTATATCTGTTTACTATTCTGATGGATATTTTGAAAAATTTCTTTTGATTTCTTAACAAGCAATATTTTTTCTAGCTTATCCTAGGCTAACCTTTGGATATCTTCTAACGAATAGAATATAGTGAAAAAAAGTTGTGTACTTAACACTTGAGCAAAAATACCAACGCATTCAGAAAGAGTTAATGGTGGGGACTGGGGCCCTAGGCTGTGTATTGCTCCTGGGGACTTTGTGGTATAGGCTTATAGAGGGCTGGGCATGGGAAGACGCCGCGTACATGACGGTAATTACTCTAGCTACCGTTGGCTATGGAGAGATACATCCTCTAGGAAGTCGGGGAAGACTATTTACCATCGCCCTGATTTTGATGGGGGTTGTTAGTATCGGTTATATCGTCAACAGATTTACAGAAGCTGTAATTCAAGGGTATTTTCAAGAAGGAATTCGACTAAGACAACAGAGGCGCGTAATGGAATCCTTATCAGGGCATTATATTATCTGTGGATTTAGTCGCACAGGTCGTCAAATTGCGAAAGACTTTGAGGCTGAAGGCGTCCTTTTTGTGATTGTTGACTCTGAAATGGAATCTGTGCGGTATGCCCAAGATCATGGTTACACAGTATATCAGGGTGATGCGACTTTAGATGAAACTCTTTTCAAGGTGAGCATTGAACGGGCAGTCTGTATAATAGCGGCGCTCCCTTCGGATGCAGAAAATTTGTATACAGTACTTTCCGCAAAAACACTGAATCCAGAAATTAGAGCGATCGCTCGTGCCAGTACAGAAGAAGCTTTGCAAAAATTGCAGCGTGGTGGTGCCGATGTGGTAATTTCACCATACATTACCGGGGGAAAGCGGATGGCTGCAGCGGCCCTCAGACCCCAAGTGATGGACTTTGTAGATGGTATTATCTCAAGTGCTGACCGCCAGTTGTACATGGAAGAATTTTTGTTAGACCCTTCTGTATGTCCGGTTGTGGGGCAAACATTACAGAAAGCAAGATTGCGATCGCAAAGTGGGGCATTAGTTCTTGCAATTCGCCGCGCTGATGGTAACTTAATTGGTGGACCCACTGGTGACACTGTTTTAATGCCTAAAGATTTGTTAATTGCAATGGGTACAGCGGAACAACTACGTGACCTCAATCAACTTCTCGGACCAATCTCGTCTAAGACACTCAAGCGACCAAAAAATAGTCAATAGCTCCTTTGTCTTCCTTGTTTCCTTTGTCCCCCTTGTCTACCTTGTCCCCTTTTGATTGCCAACATTTCAGCATAGGGAGATTGATGCAAATGTGCTTTACCTGCTGAACCGAAAAGTTGTAACTTCTCACAGATGACTTTTTGCATGGCTTCGATCCCACTGTTCATCAAGTCAACTAAATCGGGGGTTTTAGTGGCACTCAACTCGAATTTTAGAGATTGTACATAAGCCTGACGCACTTCCGTGTTGACATTGAACTTAGACACCCCTAACTCAATTGATTTGTCAATCATCTGTGGTGGCAAACCCGAAGCACCGTGTAATACCAAAGGTACATCCACAGATTTCCGAATAGCTGCTAATCTAGGGAAATCTAGTCTTGGCTGACTGCGATATTCTCCATGTACATTGCCAATAGTCACAGCTAAAAAATCTACTTTCGTAGCAGCCACAAATTCTGCCGCTTGGTCTGGGTCTGTCATCAAAGCTTCTTTTTCTTCTACAGTCCATCCATCCTCAGTGCCGCTAATTCTACCAATTTCCGCCTCAACTGTAGCTCCGTGACTATGTGCCAATTTCGTCATTTCTCGCGTAAATGCCAAATTCTCGCTGTAGGGGAAAGGAGAACCATCCGCCATAATTGAAAGTATGCCCCCTGTTAAAGCTTGTTGAATTGCACTTGCAGAGGTACTGTGGTCTAAATGAACAGCGATGGGGACTGATGATGAACGGGCTGCTTCCAAGCATAGTGCCACTAAACCAGAGCCACCATATTTTAATGAACCGGGATGAATTTGTAACATTGCCGGACTTTGAAGCGTTTCGGCCGCCGTCACTACAGCCCGCACTCCTTCTTGATTATAAATATTAAACGCACCGATCGCGTAAACATTCCGCCGCGCTGTCTCTAATAAATCTCTTGTCGAACTGAGCATAATTCTTCTTTTCCAAAATCTTTGGTTTTCACAGCTCTTGGCCTATGAACAACATACACTCCAAGCAGACTGCTCAAATCAGTTAACAAATGGAAAGATTATCAAATCTAACCCAATGTAAACCTTCGACAAATTTAAATATCAGGTGATTAAAACATCCTGGGTACAACTCCTAGCTCCTAATTCTTAATTTCTACCTCCTTCCAACCATGCAAAGAAGCGATATTTTTTGCCACTCCTTCGATCAGGCTTGGAGGTGCTTCTGATATTAAGATGCTGGGATAAACTGCCATTCCCCAATTGGGATGGACTAAGACGCGGCATTGATTTTGAATTACTGGATAGCCTAATAAAGCTTTGACAACTGCGGTATCGTCGTGGGGAGTTTTTCCCGGACGAGAAAGCAAAGGATAGCCAGTACGCGGATCGATGATATCTGCTAAATAGTCGCGATCGCGCAGATTGAACGCCACGTCACAGCCAAACCGCATAAACTTTTCCCGCAACCGTTCTTTTTCTGCCTCGGTTTCTATTGTACTTTCAACTAGTTCATATCGCGATTGTTGTAAGATTATCGCGACCCACAAATCAAGGCGATTTTTCCAATCTGGTAATATCCGTTCGCGGTTGGCACAGATATACTGACTGGGGGAATGAATGGAAATCTCAACCGCTTGTCCCGTTTCGCCAACCAAATTAAAGGGACTGCCTTGCCAGGTTATACGAACATTGGAATAATTCACTAACATTATTTAGTTTTGACAAGTTTTTTTACATTAGTGGTTGGTATCGATAATAACTCTTAAATCTTCCCAAAAATTAACTATTTTCCCTAACAATAATGGTTTCTTTGAAGTATTTGCGAACAATTGTAAATTTTTAATCTTATTTTTATCTTTTCTTAACCGACTTTCACCTGCTATATTAGGCGTGGTATAGCGATTTTGATTATTGGTTAATTAATATAATATTGCAGCACCCTCACCAGCCCCTTTTCCTCTATCTCAAGAAGCGAACCCCGAGTCCCCCAAACCCCCATTCGCATAGCGTCTCATAAGTGAGAATCGCGCAACTTTCTTTTTGGGGCTAAGAAATAGGTTTTTTAAGCTTGGTGCATTCCGGTGAGTTAATATCTCAACTGCAAGAACCCCAACTTCTTAAAAAAGTCGGGGCTCTTGAGCGTCAACCTGATATTATCCATCAGGGATTGGTATTAATTGAGTTTTAAAGCATTGACTGGGACATCATCCCAAGAATGAACTTTCCGCAAACGCGCCACCCAACCCCATGCCCTTTGGACATCAGTTAAATTCTCTTCAAAAGACTCATGGCAATCCTTGGCGTGAGTCTCATTGCAGGTGGCAATACAAGCATGAATTATGCCAGATGAATCGATTTGCTCGTTTACCCAAATAGTAGTTGTCATAACTTGTCCTCCAACAAATTTGGTTTAACTGAAGCGATCTGCCACTTATAATACTATTAAAAACGAAAAAAGTGATGAGTTATAAGTCATAAATTAAGAGTTAAGAGTTATGAATTAGTTACTCCCCACTCCCCCAACTTCCCATTAAGGTTTTTGAGTCGCGATCGCTAATTTTGCTCCCTGTACCTGACGCAAACGATCCATGACTGCAACTACCCGACCGTGGCTGACTGCAGAGTCGGCATTTATCACTACCAAAGCCTCTTGATCGGCACCAATCAATCCCCGCACTTCTTCTGTCAATCCATCAATGCTAATAGCTTTCTTATTCAAGCTAACTCCCCCTTTAGCGTCTACTGTCACAGTAATTGGCGTAGATGTAGGTTCTTGCTTTTGTGCGGTTGCGGCTGAAGGTAGATTCACTGGCAAACCTTCCGAGCGAGTTAAAAAGAGCGTTGACATAATAAAAAATGTCAAAATCGCAAATATCACATCGATCATCGGTACGATGTTAATCTGCGGTGGCAAATCTGGTTCATCGGGAAGACGCATAGGGTTTCTCTCCTCTTTCATAGCGACGGCGGTAAAGTAATTCTAACTGTCCGCCATACTCTTGAATCCTTGCAACTTGCCGTAGGTAGAGTCCCCGAAAGGTGTTGGCAAATAATAGTGTAAAGATAGCAACTACCAACCCTGATGCTGTAGACACCAGCGCTTCACTAATCCCCGCTGTGACACCTGTTGTTTTTGTACCCCCCACATCACCAAGATTTAGGGAAGCAAAAGACGTAATTAACCCCAAAACTGTACCCAGCAAACCCAGCAGTGGTGCCAGACCGATGATTGTATCAAAGATGTTTTGAAAGCGTTTGAGTAAAGGTATCTCCGCCTGGGCTTCACTTTCTAACGCCAAACGAAAATCCTCTGGTGTGGCATCTTCTAATTCTAAAGCCGCCAAAAAAATCCGTACCATCGGCAAATCTGTATTTTGGTGCAGTTTATCCAAGGTTCCAACTACATTATCGAGCCGATAAAGATTTAGTACCTCTCGCACCACTCGATTTTGACGTTGACTTATCCGCACCCAAAAAACCAGACGCTCAATAATCAAAGCTAATGCCAGTAAAGAAAAAGCTAGCAGCGGCACCATTACAATCCCGCCAGCTTGAAATATATTATCAATCCCCATCTATTGTCCCCAACTCAACAACGCACACCTAGATTAACAGTTGTCGGGCATCCTCAACTTTGCGCTCCTAAGTCGAGGATCTGACCAATCTTTCCTAGGTTGCGACTCAAAAGCCCTCCTGCCCCCAAAATTTGGCAAAAAAAGCGTCATAGCAACTTTGCTGGGTGATACCGTGTTACTTTACGTCAAAAACTATTAGCGCTTACGCATGTGGTTACTGCTCGGTATTTCAACTCAACACCAACCTTAACCAATAATCCCCAGTTAGAGATGCCGAAATAACGATGTCGAGACTTAATTATTTTGGGACTTTGACGTAGTAAATTATTGAATTTTGTCCACCCACTCCTTACGTGTTTTCTAGACTTGCCTACGGCACGCTCCGCGAACACATCTAGATAAGCGTTAAATTTACCTTTGTATTGATATTTTACGTGCTATCTTTTGCTGCCCCGAAAATATATGCAGCACCCATCTCTTCGTCAATATCAGGGATTATGGATGCTGCTTTTCGAGGTTAATAATTGTAACTAGGATTGCAAACTTTCTGAATTTCGTGTTTAATAGCGTCGAGGTCAGTGTAGCAGTCAGCAACATTAATCAAGCTTTCGCTAGTCATTGAGCGTGGGCTGACCACCTCAACCCTAACCCCCATATTGCTCACTGCATTGACAGCGTAGGCTAAATCGCCATCACCGCTGACTAATACCCCAGTATCGTAGTGAGGAGCTAGATTAATCATGTCTACAGCAATTTCTATGTCTAAATTCGCCTTTTTAGAACCATCGGGAAATTGGATCAAGTCTTTGCTAACTACACGATAGCCATTTCGGCGCATCCAAAGGAGAAAACCCTGTTGTTTTTCATTAGTACGATCGACTCCCGTATAGAAAAAAGCACGTAAAAGTCTCGAACCTTGAGTTAAACGGCAAAGCAGCTTGGTGTAGTCAATTTCAATGCCAAGTTGTTCTTTTGCTGCGTAAAACAAGTTTGAACCATCAATAAAAATTGCAACTCGACCACGATTTACGCTGGGAAAAATTGAACTATTTTCATATGCATCTAACTCCATCTCTTTAGCTTCAACACCAGAGTGTATAGGGTATTGCCTGTAGGAGTGCTGTTGCTGCCTGGATAATTTATTTGAATTTGTTTCTTTATTAAATGGACTAATAATCATTGATACCTCTACATTTAAAAACTACTTTGTTTCAATTCATGAACTAACTGATAGCAATATAGCACTTTTCCAAGTTACTAGTTGCAGCTTCTCTGTTGGCTATTAAGTGGATAGATGTCATTAAACATCTTGTTTTAGCTTGTGTAATTTACTTGTAGTCAGGGATGCACTGATTAATTGAAGTTATCTTTGTTTTCACGGAATATTTGAGATTTGCAATTCTTAAGCTATGTAGTAGTAGGCTTTCACCCTATTCATCTGTAGTTAGGGAAATAAAAGCTATAAGTTAAGCAAATGAATGCTTAATTAATTGCCTCGGGAACCTTTAAGATTTTGTCTAGTAAGATGTGATCTTCTATTTCTGAGATGCTTTCTATTAATGCAGTTTTCGTTTTTTGGCTTAATAATATTTTGCCCGTACCATCTGCACTAAAATCCTGTCCGGGGATAAATCCTTTTCTAATTAGTTTTTCGGCTGCCGACATACTAACTATCTTAAAGATTTTGCGATAAGGCTCCAAAGCAGATAATATTTCTATATCCCAGTCAAAATTAACGTTATCTGCGATTGCTAATTCAAATAATGCCGCTACGAAAACATTTGATGTATAGTCAATCCCTAATAAATGATTGAGTATCTTTTCCGAAGTTTCTAATAACCTTTGGTCTTGGGCTTTTAAACAATGACTGACAAACTCAACATTTAATACAAACTGTTCTACATCGTCTTGATTGGATATAATACTTGTTTCTTCTTCAGAAATTTTTTTGCTTTCAAATAAGCTAGGTACAATCTTGAAATCAGAGAAATTGTCCAAAGTCCAGCGGAAAGCAGGCAAAGATATTTTACATAATTCAAGTATTGCTGCTGTTACAATATTGGATGTATGCTCAGAACCTATTAGCAACGCAAGGTTCTTTACACATGATTCTAACAGTGCTTTATTTTGAAGCTTTAAGCTATGAATAACTAGTTCTACACTGGAGCTATATAATTCTAAATCGTTGTTAACCTTAGACATAGTTACTGTGCCTTTAAGTAATATATTTCGCTTTTAGCAATACCGTTTCATGCTTATACTAGCTACAAACAAAATGTTTTCGTTTGTAACTCGTCCAGGGTTAGCTAATAAGTAAGTCTGGCTGAAAACGCAATCAAGTAAGTAAATATACTCCAGACTGTTGATTGTGAATCGTCCAAGCTGACTGACTTAAATTACAATAATGTCGCACCCACAACTAGATTGATATATATCGAACTAGAACGCTGTAAATAGGGAATTTTCTATCCGTCTTTAATATTACAGATTAAAAGTGGAGAAGTTGTGGAGATGAAAAAAACGTAGATATATTTACTTACGTATCTCTACCTAAAGCAAGTGATGCCGCACCCAAGTTAGATTGATAGAAATCTAATTAGACCCCTGAAGTTAGCGAATTCTCTATTCATTTTCAATATTACAGATAAAAAGTGGACAACTTGTGGAGATGAAAAAGTATACGTAAATTTATTTACGTATTCCAGCCTAAAGCAGATGCAATTTGACCAGGCAGTTTCATCGCTTTGAAAGGTTTGGTAATAATTGCTCGCACTCCCAATTCGGCGAATCGACGCTGGTCAGAACCTTGCACTTTTGCGGTCAGTAATATTACGGGGATGACAGAGGTGCTGGGATTTGCTTGCAGGGCATTAAATGTGGCGATTCCGTCCATGTCGGGCATCATCACATCCAGCAGGATGACATTTGGGTGTTCGGCTTGTGCGATGGTTATTGCCTCATTGCCACTAGCTGCAGTCAAGACTTGCCAACCACCCACAGCTTTGAGGGCAAGGGAAGCGACTGCACGGATATCGTATTCATCATCAACAATCAGAATGCGTTTGGCTGTCATATTAGGGAGGGGCGGGGTAAAAATCGCCCATACGGGAGTTAAAGCCGTTCTTCTTTTGCGTTTCTGCCAGGGCAAAAAATGTGGTTCATTTACCCTCCAATTGCTGTAACTTCAAATCATCCGGTTTAGTAAGTTGATGACTCGTTGTTCAAATTCTTGGGGGGGAATGCGTCCTTTGGTGAGGTATAAGGTTTGTCCTAGTTTTAATCGTTGGCGATCGCATTCATCCAAATCATATGCTGTATACACAACCAAGGGTATCTGACACAGACGGTTATGTTGCCGCAACCAGTCTACTACAACAAAGCCATCCCATTCTGGCAGTCCTAAGTCAAGCACCAGCAAGTCGGGAAGAATAAGTTGGCTTAACTGAATTGCTTCCCTTCCAGTTTGGGCGTGGAAGGTGGTAATGTCGTGGCGGTTGAGCATGGTGTTCAGAACCTCTGCCAAATCTAAATCGTCTTCTACCAGCAGAACTTTGATTCCCTGATTTTGTTTGGCGAGAGTTTTTTCCAAAGCTTGGCACAACAATGTGAAATTAGGTGGTTTGACAATCCAGTCGCTGACATCAAGATTGGGTGTAGTGGCATCGGGGAACAAACCACTAAGGATAATTACAGGTACGTTTTGAGTCTCTGGCCGTTGTTTGAGAATTGCCAGGGTTTCCCAACCGTCCATACCGGGCATCATCAGGTTAAGTAAAATTGCTTTGGGATTCTGTTTGATTGCACTTTCGATCGCCTCTTGTCCTGAGGATACTGCCAGCACTTGGTAACCCTGTCGTTCTAACATCGTTTGGACTACAGCCCTGACATCAGGGTCATCATCACATATCATCACTAAAGGTGGGTTCTTAGCATCCTTTTTTGAGTTATGAGTGGCAAATAGTTCTAACTCAAGACTGAGTAAACCAGGTAATATAGGTAGGGTGAAGCAAAAAGTACTGCCTTCTTGCAGAGTACTTTCAGCCCAGATTTGCCCGTCATGACGTTGTACGATGCTGTGACAAATTGCTAAACCTAAACCAGTCCCGCCTTTACTGCGAGAATCTGAAGCATCGACTTGCACAAAGCGTTCAAATATAGATTCTAGTTTATCATCTGGGATGCCTCTTCCTGTGTCTCGTACCTTGATGAGAAGGTGGGGAATGGGAAAAGAGAAGGAAGAAGATGCGGTGAAATTTTCCCCTTGCCCCCGTGCCCCCATGTCCTCCTTGTGGTGCTGTTCAGCACTCAACCAGACTGTAGAACCTGAAGAGGAGAATTTAATTGCGTTGCTGAGTAAGTTGGTGATGACTTGAATAATCCGATCGCTATCAGCCCACAAACGAGATGCAAGGGGAGAAACTGAAATTGTCACTCCTGCTTTCTCTGCCATTTCTTGGACTACTTCTACTGATTCAATCATCAAGTCGGCGGCATTACAAACTTTTTTGGTCATTTCTACTTTACCTGACTCGATGCGTTCGATATCCAAGATGTCGTTAATTAGACGCACCAATCTGTCAGTGTTATTACTTGCAATACTTAACATCCGTTGAGCTTCACTCGGTTGGCTTTGCAAAACACCACTTGCCAGCAAATCTAATGCCGCAGAAATTGAGGTTAGGGGTGTTCGCAATTCGTGACTGACTACCGAGACAAATTCATCTTTGAGCCTTTCAACTTCTCGACGATCGCTGATATCTTTCATGAAGCGGTACCAGCCGATGAATTTTTGGTTTTGGTCGTAGGCTTTAATTATCACTACTTGCTGGTCGAAGACCGTTCCGTCTTTCCGCAAAGCCCGAACTTCTACTTCCACTTTGTCGTTAACCAGCATTTGTTCGTATACAGCTTCCATTTTTGGGCGTTCGTCTGGATGAATGGTTAATATACATTCCATCCCAATAATTTCTTCTGGTTGGTAACCCAGCATACTTGCATAAGCTGGATTCACCATTAGGTAACGTACTTGCTTATCCAATAGAGAAATGCCCTCAACCGCGCTTTCCATTGCTACGCTGAGATTACGGAGTTCTTTTTCTGCTTGTTTGCGCTCTGTAATATCTTCAAATAAATAGAGACGCCCAAAATATTTATCTTTGTCATCGCGAATTTGTGCCGAAAAACGCCGAATTACCTGCCCACTACAAAAGCTCATCTCGTCTTCTAGAACTGTGCGATCCTCATTCTCAAACGGTTGGCAAGCCTTGATAAATGCCTGCGTATTTCCCGAAATCGGCTGGCAATCAGCACAATTAGTTTCAATATTATTTCCTTGACCTCGCTGGATTTCTTCTGGCACGCATTCCATACCCGAAATTTCGCAAAAGCGGTGGTTGAAGTAAAGAATTTTATTGGTGCGCTCGTCCAAAACGTAAAATGCTAGCGGTGAAGAATTCGCCATTGAACGCAAGAGGGCTTCCTTCCACAACAGTTCCTGTTCTACCAAGTCGCGTTCGCGGAGGGCAGCTTGGCGATCGCTAATATCAAATATTGTAGAGCGAGTCATCACAAACTTATCTGCAGCATCTTTGATGGCAGTCGCATTCAAACTTACGAATAAGATACTCCCATCCTTGCGAATCAGTTCAAATTCCAGGTCTTTTATCAAACCCTGCTGCTTGAATGCAGGAAAGTTTTCTTGGAAGATTTGTAAACTTTCCACCGTCAATAAGTCAGCAAAGTTCTTCTTGCCAATTATCTCCTCCCTTGTATAACCCAACATATTGAGTTCGGTGTCGTTCACGCGGATGAAGGTACCGTATTTATCTAGAGAGTGATAGCCACAAGGCGCATGATTATACAAATCTTCAAACTCATCTACGTATTTTTTTAGTTCCTCCTCCGTCCGTTTGCGCTGAGATATTTCCCTAGCCAAGACTTGATTAATTAGGTCAATTTGCTTGGCATATCGTAATGCCCCTTGAGTTAGATAAACTGATAATGCCAGCAGCACAGCCATTGTCAATCCCGTACTTAATACAACTGTTGGCAGTAGGGATTGTTCTTTATTTAACAGTGCTGAGTTTGTCCAGACGCGAATCCGCCAAGGAATTTCGTTAAATTTAATTTCTTTTTCATGTACCCATTCTTGCCCCTTAATCTCGCTGACAGTGCCGGGATCGGATCGGCGATAGATTTCCTCTTTGCCCTCAAAAATGGCGATCGCGTATTTTTGGGTAATATTGTTGATTAAAGTTCTGTCCACTAAGGGTTTTGTCCGAAAAACACCCACAATGAAACCAGACAAGGATTTTTGAGTTAGTTCTGAGTTTTGAGTGTTGAGTGCTGAAGTTAACTCAAAATTATCCCAAAAAATCGGCACGTAAACTAAAAATCCCTTGCCATCTTGTGCTAATGATATTGTATGTGTTATAGTAATAGACTGTCTCAAACGTGCCGCTTCTAAAGCAGTCCGTTTTTGTTCAAGAGTTCCTAAATTCAGCTTTTGAATAACTTCGTTTGTGGCTAGGGAAACAACCCCCCGCATTTGAAAATTAGAATCGACTAATGCGATCGCCTGATACCCAGGATAATCTTCGACATAATTCTTCGCATCTGCCTCCCACTCAGCGATAGGAGTTCCATCCCTGACTGAATAACGTTCTGCCATGCGAGTCAGTGCTTGAATCCGAGTTTCAACCTGCTGGCTAATTAACTCAGATGTACTTCTAGTAGTTAGCTCAACTTGCTGCTGAATATCAGCAGATTGTTGATTGATCAGCGATCGCCAAAGCAACAAGGTGATAATCGAGACAAGAAAACCCACTAATAACGATAACCACAATGTTTGCCAAAACTTTGCTTGTGCCATAGTGGTCAAAGAATTTTTCATAAATAAAATTAAAGATTTTTAACCAAGCACTCGATTTCTTCCTGTCTGTTTTCCCTCCTCAAGAAGTGCATCTGCAACCTGATATAGTTTTTGTAAATCTCCTCCATCTTCGGGATATTGGGCAACACCTGCGCGGAAGGTTGCCTGAAATTGAATGTTATTGGTAGATGTAAACTCTAATTGACTAAAGTTTTTTAATACCTCTGTTAACCGTCGGACTGCTTCAGTTTTGCTGACTCCCGGCATCCCGATGACAAATTCTTTACCACCCCAACGACCTAACACTTCCTGACTGTACAACATTCGTTGTAGCAGCTCCGCTAATCGAGATAAAACCCCATCTCCTTTCTCATGCCCGTACTGGCGATTAATTCGCTTCAGGTGGTCTAAAGTCACAACCGCAAAGCAAAAGGGCTGATTCGATCCCAGAAGCTTACTCAACTCTTGGGTGGACTTCCGGCGGTTGGCGATTCCCGTTAAAGCATCGATTTCTGCTAAACTTTGCAACAAACGCGATCGCTCCAAGCGATTGTGAATTCGAGTCACTAATTCCGGTCCAACAATCGGCTTGCTGACATAATCATCAGCACCCACTGCAAATACCTGGTGCATAGTTTCCACGTCAGTACGAGCTGTTAAAAACAGAATTGGCAGTCCACTCCAAACAGGATTATTACGTAAATTCTCGCATAAATCGATACCACTCATCTCCGCCATTTCCACATCCAAAATTAGCAGTTCCGGCTGTTTATCCACCAAAACATCCCAAAATCGGTGGGGATTATTGAGGGTGACAACCTCCATACCCCAAGGTTCGAGCAAACTTTTCAGGGCATCCAACATTACAGTATCGTCGTCAACTACCATCACCACTGCTTCTTTTGATATGTGATTTTGTTGACTTTCGGTGGGTTTCTGGATTGACATCAATTCAGGTATTGCCGAAGGATTGATCTGTTCCATCTCCTGACGCAATGCCGCAAATAACATCCCTATATGTTCAGCTTGGTCTTGATTCAACTTCATCCCAGGTTGAAATTGAAGTTCTATTTCCCGAGCTAAATGTGAGCCTTCATCAGAGCCAAACATTCCCAGCGATCCCGCCAGTTTGTGAGCCTCCTGCTCGGCTCTAGCACGCAATTTCTTGCCCAACTTACCCAAACGCAGTCTGGCGATCGCCGAATCTATTACCGCAAACCGTTCTGGAATATTTTCCTTAGCTCGCTCCCAAATTTCGTTGATTGTCCCTGCATTCAATTCGGATTTAGATTCATGAGAACTAAGTTCTGAATTCTTTAATTTTTCCTTTGTTTCTCCCTCGGACGGACGATCTGGCTTGAGTCGGTAACCGATTCCATAAACTGTCTCAATTGGATCTTCAAAAACCCCGGCAGTCCTCAATTTCATCCGCAACCCTTTCAAATGGGATCTGACTGTATCTTCCGTTGGTGGTTCTTCAAAAGACCAGAGTTGGTCGATCAAAGCACTACAACTGTAGATTCGCTTGGGGTTGCGCAGAAAAAGTTCCAGCAGAGCATATTCTTTAGGAGTCAAGCGCAGAGGCACTTGGTTCCAACTAACTTCGCAAATACTGGGATCGAGTTGTAACTGCCGCCATAAAAGTCTTGGCGGTAAAGTTGAAATTCCCCGACGCAGTAAAGCCCGAACCCGAGCCAATAATTCCTGCAAATCAAAAGGTTTGGCAAGATAATCATCCGCCCCTGCATCCAAGCCAATAACCCTGTTGGTAACGGTATCTTGTGCCGTCAACAACAAAATTGGTATTTGATTACCTTGCGATCGTAACCTTTCACAAAAGGTAATCCCATCCAAGTTGGGCAACATTACATCAAGTAAAATCAAATCATAGGGAAAAGAATTTACTAATTCCAAACCCGCCAATCCATCCGTGGCAACATCAATCGTATAATGTTGATCCGCCAGGATTGTCACAAGTAATTCAACGGTCAGTGTATTATCTTCGACTAAGAGAATTTTCATAGCGGCAAATGACCGCGTGTTATTAAGCTTTCTTTTTTAGAGAGAAAAAAATACCCGATATGCCCCTTCCTAAAACCCAGTATTGCCCAAGCATTATCTTAGTGATGGTAGTTTAAGTAAAAATTAAGACAGCCTTAATCTTTATACATAATTAAGAGAGAAGGGGGGAAACGGGGAAGCAAAGAAGGTAAATAGGAAGATTAATTTCCCCCCCATCTCTGAATTTTAATCAGCCAGCTGCATTGTCCCTAAATAGCCAGTAACAATCCGAGAGCCATCTTTGAGGACATGAATTTCAACTTGGTCGCTAGCCCAAGTAATACTATCTTTCAAGGCTGGATTAAACACATGAACTCGCTGGTTGCTTGATGAGACGGGAGAATTAGGAGAATTCACCGCTAGGGACTCCAGATAAGCACCATCAATTAAAATATCAAGCTGTTCCAGCAATTCTTCAGCCCCTGCAGGAGCGTATTCAGACTGTAGCCTCTCTAAAGTGAACCCAGTAAAAGACATCACATTAAGTCCTGCAGCTTTAACTTGACGAGCCACAATAGCCAATGCAGGTGCTTGCCAAAAAGGCTCTCCACCAGAGAATGTCACACCTTGGTTGCGAGGTTGGCTGAGGATTTTTTCCACAAGCTGATCAACAGAAATCAACTGGTTAATCTCAAATGACCAAGATTCAGGATTAAAGCAGCTTGGGCATTCTCGCAGACAACCTTGTACCCAGATTACAGCCCGACATCCAGGCCCATTGACCTCTGACTCATCTACGTAACCCATAATATTTGCATAGCCAGCAGGAATGGACCTGAGTGCTAGCAATGGATTGTTAATTTCTTCTGTCATCACGTTGCTCTTTGAGAAGGAAGAAGGAAGAAGGAAGAAGGAAGAAGGAAGAAGGAGGAGGTTTATATATGTGGATACAGACAAGGCACGTTTGAAGAAGGAAGCTTCCATTCCTCAAAACAATGCTGTCCGCATTTGTCAAGAGTTGGTGCAACGGAGCCTTGGAGTGCAGATTTACCCTCTAAAAATGATCATATCAAAGGGCTGTTTGATTGAAGCGATTAATTCTGAATGATGGCTAAATTATTAGTTTGACTTTTAGCTATAAAACAAAAAAAACACGTGCAAACGTTGGGTATAATTTATTTTCATTAAAATAAAATTGTTATTCAGATAACAATCTTTTTACATCAATAGATATATAACGTTCCTAAATCCGAAGTGGAAAATAAGATTCCGGACTTCGCCTTCATTTCTCGGGAATCTGGGCACGCGCGATTTTCAACTCAGATAGGACTGCTAGAAATTGATAAGAAATATATTTACGTAAGTAATACTACTTAAAAATTGGCTTTTTTAAGATATCTTAATTGAAGTTAATTTTAATTTTATGTATTCTTGCTGTGGATATTTTTTAGCAAACCCACGAAGATTAAACTTATTGTGTGTTAGATATTGTGTTGTTAGCTACACCAATTTAGTTTTAATGTCCAGTTTTTTTTAACTTAAAATAATAATGAATAATTGTCCTTGCTGTTCCAATCAACTTTTGCGTCATCTGCGCCAAAATGAAGTTTACTGGTTCTGTCGCAGTTGCCGCCAGGAAATGCCTTTGCTGAACTTGCCACAGTGCGGTTTGTATCAAAAGGTAAAGGTTAAAATAGGAAAATTGCCTACAGGGTTAAACAAGCAAGAAAAAGTGAATGATGTCCCTGCCGATCGCTCTTGTTGGACATTTGCCAGAACTTGCTCTAGTTAATTGAAGAAGGAGGAGGTTTATATATGTGGATACAGAACCCCAACTCAAAACGGGCGACCTGTTTTTTGAGGAAGCGGATAGATAAAAATAATTACCTTGGAGTGACATATATATTACATCTCACGGCTTTCTCTTTTCTTTATGCTCGTGGAGGGATGCGGTCGGTAAATTAAGGTTTTATAGTTTTAGTGCTTACGCAGAATGACCAAAAAAACGCTCCTGGCATAAACACCTTAGCGGCTTGAGTGACTTCCATCAGTACGCCAAGGTATAAATTTAAGAGAGCTATCCCGTAATGACTCTTGGCTTTATTTATTATGTTTTTTACATTTCTTAATTACATCTTTGACATTTGTAAACAAAAATTAACCGCAGTGACACATCTCATCTAAAATCGGAATTAATAGGACTTCAGAAGGTTAATTTAAGATTTTTTCGGTTGTTTACCGTAGGCTTCTGTCCGTCTGTGGAAAAATTTGAATTATGAAGATTTTAGTTGTAGAAGATGATGAACTCGTTGCTGATGTTCTAACAGTTGTCTTAAGTAACCAAAACTATGCTGTTGAAACTGCTGTTGATGGCGATCGCGCTTGGGAGTTGATAGAAACCTTCAACTATGACTTAATCCTCTCGGATGTAATGTTGCCTGGAGTTGATGGTATTAGTCTTTGCCGCAAGATACGTTCTCGGGGTTTGGGGGTTCCAATCTTGCTATTGACGGGCTGCGATAACAGTCACGAGAAAGCAGTTGGACTAGATGCGGGTGCGGATGACTACTTAGTGAAACCGTTTGATTCCGAAGAATTACTAGCGCGAGTCCGAGCATTATTGCGTCGGGGAGAGGTGACATCACAACCGGTGTTGGAATGGGGGGAATTGCGACTCGATCCAACAAGTTGTGAAGTAAGTTACCGTACAGAAATTTTATCCCTAACTCCCAAAGAATATTCACTGCTGGAGCTTTTTTTGCGAAACAGCCGCCGGGTATTTAGCTGTGGGATGATTTTAGAACATTTGTGGTCTTATGATGACACTCCTGGTGAAGAAGCGGTTCGCACCCATATTAAAGGATTGCGGCATAAACTTAAAACAGTAGGAGCGTCAGGGGATTTGGTTGAAACTGTTTATGGTATTGGCTATCGTTTAAAGCCGCAACAGCAGTCAAAGAATTCAGAACTCCAAATAGCCCACGTTTCTCCAACGGCTTCATGCGGACAAACGACCTTGCGGGAAACCGCTTATGCATCGATAAAATTCAAAATTCAAGAATCAGAACAAGCATATGCAAATGTCGTGCAAAATTTTAAGTCGGAGCAGCAAACCTTAGCCGCACTTGCTCACGTCTGGAACAAATTTAAAGGGCGGGTAAAAGAACAAGTAAATTTGTTGGAGCAAGCGGCTGAGGCTTCAGTTGGAAATGTCTTAAATCAAGAACTGCGATCGCAAGCACAAAGAGAAGCCCATACGTTAGCTGGTTCATTAGGTACTTTTGGCTTTCCTACAGGTTCCAATTTGGCGCGAAAAATTGAGCATTTGGTTAAAATTGATCGGCAATTGGAGAAAATTGAGGCACGAGATTTCTGCGACTTGGTGGTGGCTTTGCGGACAGAAATTGAGCTAGAGCCTCACAAAATTCAAGAGAATCCAACACCAAAAGATGAACGCCCAATGTTGATGATTGTTGATAGCGATCGCACTTTAGCCGAGCAATTAACCCAAGAATCTGCTGAATGGAATTTCCAAGTCGCGATCGCTCCTGATTTAAATACGGCGAGAAATAAGCTGTATAAAGAGCATCCTGATGTTGTATTGCTCGATCCCTCCATCTTCCCAAGTGAAGACAGCTTTCAACTGCTGGCAGAGTTCAAAGCACGGAAACCACCAGTTCCAGTATTAGTTTTTACTCAAGAAACAGACCTAAACAATAGATTGCAAGTTGCCAAAAGTGGCGGACAGACTTTTTTACAAAAGCCTATGCCCCCTGCACAAGTGTTAGAGAATGTGACGCAAGTATTACATCTGTCTACTCAAGCAGATGCGAAAATATTAGCTGTAGACGACGACCCAAAGATTTTGGAAGTGTTGCAAAGTTTACTTAGTCCTTGGGGGCTGAGAGTTAAAACCTTGGAAGATCCACGACGGTTTTGGGAAACTCTGGAAGATGTGCAGCCAGATTTACTGATTCTGGATGTGGAAATGCCGATGAGCAATGGTATTGAACTTTGTCAGATAGTACGTAACGATTCCCGGTGGAGTGAATTACCGATTCTGTTTTTGACAGCCCATACCGATGCCGATATCATTAATCAGGTATTTAGCGTCGGTGCCGATGACTTTGTGAGCAAGCCGATTATTGGGCCGGAACTGGTGACTCGCACCATCAATCGTTTGGAGAGAATTAAACTACTGAAAAGACGTTATGGGAATTTGAGGTTTTAAGTGGGAATACTGAATACGGCTACTAAGAACAACCCTCAACAAACTCAACTTCCGGGAGTTTACCTGTTCTAAATTGAGTGACACGCTTGCCATCAGTCTCGAATACTAGCCGATAGTTACTGTAAGCACGGTCTTTGAGAACCAAAGTTAGATAGTGTCCCCCTTCGACATATTTATGAGGAGTAACTTTAATTCCAGGATAGAGAGACTTGATTCGTGCTTCCGTATCGCCGATTTTGGCACCGCTAAGAGTTGTAATTGGACTATTCTTCTGGATATCCACCCGAGAAATCCGATTTCCTGTCAGCATAAATCCAATATTTTTCGGTTGTCC
Source organism: Cyanomargarita calcarea GSE-NOS-MK-12-04C (assembly GCA_019359595.1). GTDB lineage: Bacteria > Cyanobacteriota > Cyanobacteriia > Cyanobacteriales > Nostocaceae > Cyanomargarita > Cyanomargarita calcarea. The sequence continues at coordinate 498 of JAHHGZ010000007.1, read as the reverse complement.
TTGGGGTCTTAAGTAGTAGCAATTTTTGTTTGGTGGATCACCAACTAGTTTAACCCCAGCAGCTTTGGACGCTTGCGGTGCAGTCATCCCAACTTGTACCGAACCAATCCCGTTGATGAATAATTTCGATTGATTTGTCAGTTTTGCGTATGCTGAAACTGTCCCGATAGTTAGAGAAGTAACTGCGAGTGTTCCCGTAATTAAAGTTAATATTTTAGTTGTTTGCGACATCAGGTTTTCTATAAAAAAAATAGGTATATTTTTATATACAATGCTCATCTTAACGATTTCCGATTTTTTAATTAGTGGAATCGGACAATTCAGCTTTGACTACAATTAGCCTCTAAAACATTAGGATGCGTATTATATGGCAATACGGTTCAGTTAAGGCTCGAATAGCTGTAAAATAGGCATTGTTTCCAAAAATGGAAATCAAGCACAGTGCATCTCAAAGAATTCTCAATAGTGTCTCCCAAGATACAAAGTACGGAGATATTC
>JAHHGZ010000043.1 GCA_019359595.1 Cyanomargarita calcarea GSE-NOS-MK-12-04C | reverse complement strand
GTTTGTATAGAATTAGTAAATGAATTAATGAGACTAAATCGCAATAAAAGAAAGTATTATCAAGAAGGTCTAAGGGCTATGAAACTTATAGAGTCTACGTTTTAGCTCGTTTCGTCGCCCCCTCAGGCATTATATACAGAACCAAATATTAAGTTAATGTCAGACATTAAGTGGTTGTCGAGAGTCCCTTTGACTATAAAAGAGGCACAATTATTAGTTTCAGAAACCCCAGAATCAGAATTTATTGACAGTGAATTATTAGGATATTCATTTGTCGCTAAAAGAAGTAATTACGGTGGAATAGAGCAGAGATGGTTAGTTGTGCAAAGTCAAGAAAGAAAAGAATCTGACTTAAGAAAACTATCACAAAAAATAATCAAAGATTTGGGGAAAAGCAAAAGTGCATTGAAAAAAATATCGTCAGAAAAATTTGCGTGTGAAGCTGATGCAATGAAAGAATTATCGAAAATATCTAAGCAATTTAAATATCATCAACTAGAGAAAATAGAAGTAAATTTAATAACCCCAAAACAGCAAAAATCAGAAAAAGAAGAAAAAGAAGAAGCCTACTATCTAATATCAGCAACAATAATTCAGGATGACAATAAAATTAACAAAGATAGATTGAGTGCGGGCAGATTTATACTTGCAACAAATGTTTTAGAAGAAAGTCAACTTGGCAACGGTACTATGATTTACGAATATAAAAGACAACAATCATGCGAGAGAGGATTTGGTTTTCTCAAAGACCCATTATTTTTTGCAGATAGTATTTATTTGAAAAGTCCAGAAAGAATCGAAGCGCTAGGTATGATAATGGGTTTATGCTTATTAGTCTATACTTTGGCACAACGATTGATAAGAACAGCCTTATATGAGGCACAATTAACTATAAAAAATCAATTAGGAAAATCAATAGATAATCCGACATTAAAGTGGATATTTCAATGCTTTCAAGCAATTCATATTGTTACATTTAATCATCAGACGCAAGTTTCTAATTGGAATCAAGATAGAGATTTCATCCTGAAACTATTTCCTCAAGATTGTCATCGTTACTATCAAGTAGTTACATAATTATTGTTAAAATTATCTTTTTTACAATTATTAAATCCTGCATAGTTTAGCTATTTTTTATATTAATAGCTCTAAATAACCATATCTAATTATATTACTTTATATTCTTATTTATCAATAATGCTATCAATAAATACAAGTAAACATAGAGATTTATTTATCGATTAGAACAAAATATATATTTCCCCATTATTGCTACTTATTGAGAATGAGTTGGTTAGGTTAAATCAAGGTAATTACCTGTTTTGGGATGTCTTTATCCAATAAAAAGTATTATTTTATTCTTGTTTGATAGATTTATTTCAGTGATTACCGATTGTGACAGTTGAGGTGCGGAATGTGGGTTACAGGGTAAAAGTATTTATGAAGAACTGGTACGGAAACATCAACAGCAACTCGATCGAGAGAGAGAAAAAACCACATATGCTTTTGCATCACGACGACGCACTATTGAAAAAATTGGCCTATCCCAGGTAAGGGATTATCGGTTAGCACAGTTAGCAAAAGAAGAACAAAGTTGGCGCGAAAGCATACAACAAAAAGCGGATGTGACACCGGAATTGATACCACTGTTGTTAGTGCGGGTGGAGGGTTCATGAATTGGCGCTATTATATTTTACAAGAATTTACTCCCCAAGTAGCTCCTTTAACTCTAGTTGCTGACCCAGACTGCTTGCTAATGGAAGCAGGGATGTTGCAAAAAATACAAGAAAGGGGTTTCGAGGTTCTTCCTTGTGAAGATGCGATCGCTTTCCGTCTCAGACTATGTTAGCCTATACAATGTGCGAAGTTATATCATACTCTACAGATAATATAAACTCAAAGCCACCCGTTTCTTGCGGTATTGCGGCGAATAAACTGATATACCGCATTTGTCTGTCCGCAACCTAACAACCGTGTTGCAGCGAACACGACTGTTAGGGACTTCCAAAAATTCAATTCTCCATCTTGTGGGATGGGCATCCTTGCCCGTCCAAGATTTAGGGTGGGCAGGATGCCCACCCCACAAGAAAATTTTGAGTATTTTTTTATTTGGAAGTCCCTTAGGCAACCAAAATAATCATTAGATACCCAGAAAATTTTCAACTATTTCTCCATCAAGGCATCTATACGCTTCTGAATTTCCTCAGCAGATACATCCTCTTTGTGCGCATCAAAAAGCCCAATTAGCAATGCTAAGGGTGCTGCGAGCAACAGCCACATTGTGTTTTGCAAACCATACTGTTGAGCAACCAAACCAAGGGCAAGCGGCATTAAACCACCCACTAAACCAGACAAGTTATTTAGCGTCATGACTGTACCACTCTGTCCCGGCATCGCAGTGTACAATTTCCCCTGAAGAATTGAGTACCAACCAGCGTTGAAGAAACCCAGCAAGCCGAGAATTACCAATTTGACATTTATATTTGGTGCAAGCAAAAAAGCTGGGTAAAGACACAAGATAATCATGGTGCTTAATCTTAAATAATCTAATCCCCGCACCCGTTCTAGTAAGGGGATGAGTAAAAAATCTCCCACCAAGCCAACCCCCAGCCAGACAGTGACAGCAAAACTTGCCTGCGTGTTGTTTGCACCAACTACATCAACAAAGTATAGTGCCAAAAAGCCACGCAGAATATCCAACATTAAATCCGAAAATTGAAGCAAAGTTAACCAAAGCAACACTTTACGCCGTTTTAATGCGAGACAAGCATTATGTATGCCATCTTTGAAACCCTGCATTGGTTGATCAATTTTGGAAGATGCAGTTGGAATTGCTTTTTGATACTTCCACAGCATTCCCAATACCAACACCGTCAGCAGCGCTAAGATGAAAAAGGCACTCCGCCAACTTTGATGTAGTGCGACAGCAAAAGCTAAAACCAAAGGTCCAATTAGATTTCCCACAGAACCGGTCAATGCCCAACGTGCCATATTTTGCTCGTGCCGTTTCGGTTCAATGTCCATTAGGGTTGCTTGGGACAGACTTACAAAAGAACCGGAAGCTGGATACAACAGCACAAATGCGGCCAATAATAATGAAAAGTTATGACTAAGGGAAATTAGCAGCAAAGCGATCGCAAAAGCAACACCTCCACCCAAAATCAATTGCCGTCGCTGACCGATATCTCCCCAGATTCCCAGAATAGGCTCTATCAGGCTACTGACAGTATTCGGTATTGTTAACAACATCCCCACCTGCACATAGTCAAGATGGAGGTCATTACGAATCAACGGCCAGGCAGCGCCACGCAGTCCATCCACAAGCTCGTCTAATAATTCAATCACCAGGAAGATAATGGTTAATAAAATTACATCCCTAGCAGTTTTGTTTTTACCATTCAATGACATCGTGTAATTCTCCCGTCCTCAAAATTTGATAACCAACGCAAAATCAAGACCAGCGCTGGAAGAAAGGAGGGGGAATCCACGAACAAAATTTTCGCTTTGTTTCTAAAGCGAATCGGTGGTGCGATAATTTTCTAGCTGCTTACCAGGGTGGGAAATTCATAGAAACCAGGGGTAAAAAGATTACTCACAAACCTATATGTAACATATCGTAGTATAAATATGGTTAGAGAGTAACTATTAAGTAATGCCACAGACGAACATCATTTGGATGCAACCAGCCTGGATTGAGAAAGCTACCTCCTGGATTGATAATGAGTTGTATCGACAAGGTATCAAACGTACTGGTTCAATCGAACAGCCTCATATTCGTCATTGGTCAACAGTACTCAAAATACCGACGAACATAGGCGATATTTACTTCAAAGCAGTTATACCAGAGCTTGCATACGAATCAACACTCACCCAAACTCTGTCAGATTGGTATCCACAATGTATGCCGCAAATTTTAGCGATCGCTAGGGAAGATGGTTGGTTACTAATGTCTGATGGAGGAATAAGACTTCGGGAAACTCTGAAAACTGAGGATGATATTCAACATTGGCAGGTTATTTTACCGATATATGCAGAATTGCAGAAGAAGTCTGCCCAGCATCTAGATGAACTTTTGTCTCTTGGTGTACCCGATCGCCGTTTAGCAGTTTTGCCCTTCTTGTACCGAAAACTACTGAATAGCCATGAAGTACTAGCTACTAATCAACCTGGTGGACTCAGTTTATTTGAATGTCAGCGTTTGCAAGACACTGTTGATTTATTTACTTCGTTGTGCGAACAACTAGCAGCTTTTGACCTGCCAGAGACGCTCCATCATGGAGACTTACACGATGGGAACGTCTTTATTCGAGATGGACATTATATGTTTTTTGACTGGGGTGACAGTAGTATCTCTCATCCTTTCTTCACCATACAAAACACATATGCAAGTTTGAAAAGGACATTGGGGCTGGAAAAAAGTTCACCCTGGTTTGAGCGGCTCAGAGATTTCTACTTGGAATCATGGGCTGAATACCAAGCTAGGGAAAAACTTGAAGTTGCTTTTGAGATAGCAGAACAATTGTCATCTATTCTAGATGCCTTGAGGTGGCTTCCAGTACTATCAAATATGGATGAAGCTACTCGAAACAAATATATTGGGGCAGTTCCCAGTCTGCTGAGAGAGTTTTTAAGCACAACACAAGTTTAGCCTCCTGATATGGGTTTGTCACAATTGGCACTATTATTAGCCCAGATTAGATGGGCGATCGCTTGTTATTATGATTTTTCGGGAAATTCCCTCAAAACACCCAAAGTCAACATTCTAAGGTCAAGATATTGAAAAGTGATGCACTATGAACCTTCATCTTCCGTATCGAAAGCAAGTAAGCCTTTACGTTCCAGAACCGATTCGCTCGGAAATCGACTGTATCCGAGCTAAAACCGATCCAGAACAACACAGCATTATTCCAGCACATATTACGCTCTGCTATGACGATGAAATTGAAGATTGGAGTCAAGTGATTGAACGGATTGCAGAGGTTGCGCCACTCACAATTGAGCTATGCTTCGGTACTCCCATTCAGTTGGATAATGGTGGAATTTTTTTACCCTGTATAAGTCCCGCAAATATTTATTACAGCCTAAGAGAAAAAATATTGCTTGGATTTAAGAAAGTCAGATTGGATGTTAAACCACACATCACCTTGTTACATCCACGCCATGCAGTTGGAAGAGATCGAGTCTGGGATGAAGTTAAAGATTATCAAGTACGTGATGCGATTAAGTTCAATTGTATATCTGTCATCGAGAAAACGCCCAATAGTTCATGGGCAGAACGAGAAGTATACTGAAAAACAGTAGCGAGGTTTGAGTAAGTTTCATAGAAGAGAAATGTGCAAAATTTCGCCAACCGGAGAAAACCCAGCACGAGTGTAAATTCGTACTTCTTCTTCATGTGCTGCCATCAGAAATGCTACTGTAACACCCGCCTCAAAAGCCTCTTGCAGTAAGCGAAATGTTAAAGCTCCTGCTATGCCTCGTCGGCGAAAAGGGACACGCACGCCAATACCAGCGATTTCTGTTGTTTGATTTCCTGGCACAGTGCAAACTCCAGCCCCCGTTGGTTCACCCGTCGCTACCACACGAGCTAGTACCGCAATTTGGCCTCCTGTTAGGCTGTTGCGAAGATTCTTGACTTGTTCCGGGCTTGGTGCCAATTCTCCATAAGCCTCGTTTTGCGCTGTGACAGTAGCAAGTATCTCAGCATCCGAAACTGGCATAATTAACTCGATACCCTCAGGGATGGGAAGATATTGTTCCGAACCAGGAGTGCAGGTCATGAGTGGTAAACGTCCCTCAACGGTGAAAGCTGCTTCTGTCAGCGCTTCCTCCACAGCAGGTGCGAGGGTTGCAACATACTCTAAACGGGGCTTAAGCGATCGCTTGGAGTAGGCTGCAATTAGTGCGTTTATATCTGTAAGTGATGGAATAGCATTTTCGTCAGGGATGGCATAGTTCAAAAATGGGTTGGCGCTATGACGATTAAAGGTAGCAAGAAACGGTCCAATTTGCTCCGTGTCACGTTGTTGGCTTGCTGCAAAACGCAGGTATGACTGAATGCGAGAGTCCATATATGTATTAAAAAAAGCAAAATTTAACTTGCTTGCAGTAATTACTAGTACAAAGTTGGCAAAACTACTAAACGGCGATCGCGTGCGTAGCGGCTCTTTTAAAGCATCGCATATATCAAGTCATCTAGATGCTGAACCGAGGGCGATGGTGAGCGATGCTGCTGCCGCAAGTGCTGCTGTTGTCCGAACGTGGTTCCAAAACGTCCAATTGGTAAGGTAACTAGCCCATAGACTTGCGCCGTCGCTGCTACTTGCCTCAACCTTTGCCAGTGCTTCATTCATCGGTACGTTAAACACAATTGTCACACCTAATGTACCGATAAGATAGAACAGGCAACCAAGCAACAAATAGACAGCACCGGGTTGATACCACTTTGACAGCGAGGAGACTAAAAGAAGGATGCAAGCCGCACCCGTTCCCAAGAAAACCACCATGAACAACGGATTAATTACTGTGATATTAATGGCTTGCATAGCGGTAATGCCCTGCGTCGGTTGGAGTCGAGCAAGGGCACTCATCACAAAAGTGGAGAAGGCAAAGAAAACCCCAGCCATCAACCCGCAACCCAGTACCGCGAAAAGCTTCAATACAAACATAAAATCCCCTATTTTTTACTCCCCAACGTCTTCGATTTCTGATATTGGTGTTCCGATTGACCTCGATTTTCTATCTGATCCCATATTTGCCTCCTTCGATAGAGCTAAATTGTTTCAAAGTAATCCCAACATTTTCAGACAACGACGAGTAATTTCAATTCGAGAAGCAGCAACTTTGGTCGAGTGCATATCGATATTTGTAGCAAAAAAATAGACTTTATTATTCTGCTCTAAATATCCTACAAACCATCCCAGATTATTTATCCATCCTGTCTTTCCTCGGAATGTGTAATTGGGAGTTTTCTCAATAATCATAATATCTTTAAGCAAATTTAAACTCTGTTGGGAAAATGGTAATTTCCCGTTATGAAGCTTTTGTAAAAACTCAATCTGTTGCTTTGGTGTAATTTGCAAAGGACCTTCTAGCCAGAATCGATCTATTTTTTCTGGTGTGCCAATTTGCCGATTTCCATAACCTGCTTGATTAATAAACTTCTGCATTCGCTCATATCCAACTTTCCGAGCTAATACTTGATAAAACCAAACCGTTGAATCTTTAAAAGCTTGGCGAAGATTTGTATCTCGGTTCCATGCATCAACTTCTCGCTTGATGCCATCCCATGTTAAAACTGTGACATCATCCTGAATCACTCCGGTTTCTAATGCTACCAGTGTATTAAAAATCTTGAATGTGGAAGCGGGGAAGAAAGCCCTTGAGTTTCGAGGAGCATTATGTTCGTAAAATTTATTATTACTTGAATCGTAAATTAAAATTGACCCTTCAAGGCCAAGCTCTTTAAAAGCACGTCCAAAGTCAACCTTGTTTGCAGACACATTTAAAGTTGTTTGGGACGCTTGAAAATTATCTGGAGTGCTGGAATTTGGCAAGTTTTGAGCATTAGCAGTCATAGGAAAACACGTAAATATCGCAAAGCTAATTCCAGAAAATTTATGCGACAAACGAGAAAGTAAAACCATGACTATTTATCTCCTCACATCCTCGTAATAACCTTATGGTAGTCTAGCACTAAACACCAGCGGATGCCTTCAAGCTATTACTCTACTAAGAAATTATTTAATTGAATCGAAAGAACATAGAGGTTACATTGCATCGAAAAAACGATATTTTTACGGAGTTCGAGTTTAGTTATTAACGACCAAAAGTGGTATCCCGGTCGAATTTGTTTTTATGCCTGGTAGCGCTTCCGATGTACGTGCGCTCAATGCCTTGCCTTTAAATCTACCATTTGGTAGCTTGTTTAAACAAACGATCGGAAATTTGCGAGATAATCACCACACATGAACACAATCATCTATAGACCACCCCAACTAGGAGACGAACATCAAATCAGTGGTTGTATGTGGGCTTCTGCGAACTTGTGGGAACTTACCGATGGAACACCAGAAAGTGTAGCCGAATGGCTAAAAATTTGTCACCCAGAAGAATTAAAAGACAGAATTTTGAGCGGACAAAAAACCCTAGTTGCGACGTGGAATGGGATAATCGTGGGTTTTATAGCCTTCAAAAGGGGAAATCATTTGTCGTTGCTGTTCGTCCGCAGGGAATTTTCTGGTCGAGGAATTGGTAGAGAACTTTTTTGCAGATGTGCTGAGAATTTTGATGAAGTCACTGTTAATGTTGCTGAGGCTGCGGTAGGTTTTTACCAGAAAATTGGGTTTAGGGAAAGTGGTAATAGTTTCTTCTATAAAGGGATATGGGGGACACCGATGAAGTGGAGTAAACAAGCAAGCTAAAGCCGAAATTAGAGCATCGCCACGATGTAAAATCTATTCATTCGTTATTAAGCTTTGCTTATCGCTCCCGTTGGAAATTAGCAATTCAAAAGTTGGAGTATCTCAGTAAAAATTAATTAATAATAACTATTCAAGGGTAAAACAAATGAATTTGAAAGGAACTTTGATATTCTTTTGTGGAAAAATGGGTGCAGGGAAATCAACTTTATCCCGTAAAATATCTCAAGAATTAAATGCAATCCTTTTGTCTGAGGATGATTGGTTATCAACTCTTTACCCCGAAGAAATAACGAATTTCCATGATTACTTGAAATATTCAAATCGGCTAAAACCATTATTAAAACCTCATCTCAGAAGGATACTTAATTCTGGAGTTTCCGTAGTCATGGATTTTCCAGCCAATACAAGGAATCAAAGAGCATGGTTCAAGGATATATTTTTAACTGAGGGCATTCCCCATCGGTTAATATACCTTGAGGTAGATGACAAAACCTGCATAGAACAAATTGCCAAGCGACGGGAAACCAATCCAGAGCGATCGCTATTTGATACAGAAGAAGTTTTCCGTCATGTGACCAGTTTCTTTCAACCACCATCTGCTGATGAGGGATTTTTGATCGAGGTTGTACGACGCTGAGTTGTTGGAGTTATGCCAACTGTACACCTTTTTTAACTTAATATAATTTCAGGAAAATTCTGTAATCTACATAACACGCAAACCACGTAAAATACTATGTCTCTTGAATTACAGGATGAATATGCTCAAGCGCTAGATAACTTGGTGCTTGCTTTGCAAAACTCATATGAACGGAGTTCGAGTTCAGTTATTAACGACCAAAAGTGGTATCCCGGTCGAATCTGTTTTTATGCCTGGTAGTTTCCTGGCAACTGACAACAGTTTCACCACCTTTATATATGTTTCCAGTTTTCCTCAGTCACTTCCGAAGCTGGGAACAGACATTCAATCCGAAGTTCCTGGAGGGTGATGTCATAGGGAGTGCCCAATGTGACGATGGTCGAAAAAAACTGGAAATCCTTCCGATTTCGCTTGAGATGAATGGTGAGGAGCAAAGCGTGTTGTGTGGATTTATCTGAGGTTTGCCAAATATCAGAAACACCGGGATAGCTCATCAGTTCGTTGAGTAACGCTGTAGACTGCTCACTTAGCCCCGATGCGATCGCTTCTCGATGCACTCGTTGAAGCAAATGTCCAGCAAATTCCTCCCAGTTGACGATAAACGGACGTAACCCCTGGGAATGGAATATCACTTGCATCAAATTGATTTTTCCATCAATGCAGAAATTTGCTTGTAACCTCTCTAAATCAATGAAAGCGCTGAGGAATCGAGTGGCTCCATCGTTGGTCAGTAGCAAATTCCAGTAGCGATCCATCACAATTGCAGGATATGGTTCCTGCTGACGCAGCATAAAATCTATTGCTCTGCGAATCGATGTCATTTCAGGAGATGACAGATCAGTCTCTGCATGAATGGGGGAAAATCCAGATGCAGTCAACATCAGATTTTGCTGTCTCAGAGGAATTTCCAAGACGGTAGCCAATTTTAGAACCATGTCCCGGCTGGGTTTTGCCCGTCCCGATTCTAGAAAACTGATATGTCGCTGAGACACTTGACTAGCGAGAGCTAAATCAAGCTGACTCAAAGATGCTCGATTGCGCCATTGTTTGAGGAGCGTTGCAAACGAATCAGTCAAGCTGGAACTGGAAGCATTTGAGCGTTGCTGCATGGTGAAATTGTCGTAGGGGGATGACTTTTATTACCTGTGAGGTAATTGTTTTTATTATGTCTGTTTGGCAGGATCGAATCATCGAAACTTGGAGGGAAAAAACTATGCTTAAGTCAAGGAATATCTCAACACCTAAATCATTCGACACTCGAGAATTTATCGAGACTGAGGATGGTACGAGCTTGTTCTATAAGGATTGGGGCACGGGGAAGCCTGTCGTCTTCATCCACGGTTGGGGCTTAGGTGCTGAGATGTGGGAGTATCAAATGCTCCATCTAACTAGCTTTGGTCTGCGTTGTATTGCTTATGACCGACGCGGTTGCGGTCACTCAAGCCAGCCTGATTATGGCTACGATTACGACACATTTGCCGACGATCTGGCAGCACTAATCGAGCAACTCGACCTGCACAAAGTTACACTGGTAGGCTACTCGTCAGGGGGTGGCGATATTGCCCGCTATCTATCGCGTGCGGGAGCCGAACACATTGAGCGAGTGGTTTTCGTCAGCACGACCACACCTTTCCTTTTAAAGACCACCGATAACCCGGACGGGTTAGACAAAAGTGTTTTCGATGAGATGGTTGCCGCACTAAAACAGGATCGTCCGCACTACCTAGCAGCCAGTGCAGCACCATTCTTCGGTGTAGGGCTGCCAAATATTTCTGTTTCGCCTGAGATGATGCAATGGGGAGTAGGGCTGGCGCTGCAAACTTCGCCAAAAGCCACAATCGATATGGTGCGTGCATTTTCCGAGACTGACTTTCGATCTGACATTCACGCATTGGCTATTCCGACGTTAATCGTTCATGGGGATGCAGATACAAACGCACCTATTGACATCACCGGGCGAAAAACCGCGCAGTTGATACCGGGTAGTCAGATCAAAGTCTATGAAGATGCGCCGCACGGACTTTTTATTACCCACAAGGAGCGCCTAAACGCCGATCTGCTAGCATTTATACAGGGATAATCAGTTTGCTCGCCAAAAGTGCCGCGCCTATTTTGTTATCCGGTGTCACATGAAAGCGCAGTCAGATTTCCGACTTGACAGCACATTCTCAATAATCTATTCCGACAAATCGCTCTCAGTTTAGTGTTGAGTTAGAGGGAAGAAATTTATGGTTTGGCAAGAGGTAATTGAAGGCACGGATGTGTGGGTACATGAGTATGGTGTTAATGGTTACAGCGAAATAAACGCTTTTGCTGTTCTCCTCGACGATCAAACTTTAGCCATCATCAGCCCACCGACTGGGATGTCTGAAGATGACTTTGCTCAGATCGATCTTAAGGGTCGCGTGACTGCACTTATAGCGCCGCACTCCGGGCATGACCTCGGTCAAGCGGACTGGCAAGCACGCTACACTAATGCTCAATCCTACGCTCCGACTGCGGCATTGAGCCAACTTAATGCCCTTGGACTGCGGTCCTTCGCTCCTTTGTCAAACTTAGCTTCTATATCGACAGTCGAATTTCGAGAGGTTTTAGGAACAAAGAAGGGGGGAACTATTGCGATTGTTCGTCGAGGTGGACGAGCAATTGTTTACCTTGATGAATTGGTGAGTAACTGTGCATCGGTACCGGGTCCATTTGCAGTCAAGCTAATGTTTTGGCTAACTAGGAGTGCCCCCGGACTTAAGGTCAATCGCGTGTACTCAAAGCTGTTGTGTACTAATGTGCAAACTGTGGCTCAGATGGTAATTGATGCTCTAGATGGCGACCCGGCGATTGTACTTGCACACGGAACACCACTCGTTAATATCGGAGATGCTGCGCGTGTTCGGGCACTGGTAAAACCACTTATATAATGTTGTACAATAGGCACAACAAATCATTGGATCAAAGAGCGCTAAACCGGACGGGAGATATTAGTGCTTAGTTAGGTTTTGTCTGAAGTATAATTTATTGCATCATCACTGAAATCGGTTTGACTAACAATTTCTTAGATATTATCGGTACAATAGGATTAAACTATGGGTGCAGAATTTGTTTAAGATATGGCACGCGATTTATTTCATAATATCGTTAGGTCTGCACTAGAAAAAGATGGGTGGGTGATTACAGATGACCCGTTAAGTATTCGTTGTGGTGGGGTTGATATTCAGATCGATCTGGGAGTTGAAAAACTTTTAGCAGCAGAAAAAGGTACAGAGAAAATCGCAGTTGAAATTAAAAACTTTGTTAGTGCTTCAAAGATTTCTGAATTTCATATGGCATTGGGGCAATTTATTAATTATCGCACGGCATTACGTTCCGAAGACCCAGAGAGAATTTTATATTTAGCGGTTCCATCGGCAATTTATAATGATTTTTTTAATTTACCTTTTACTCAAATAGTTGTAAGTGAAAATCATCTTAAAATTATTATATATGATGTCGAGAAGGAGGAGATTGTGGAATGGATAAGTTAGAGGAATATCGAGAAAAAGTCAAGCAAATATTAACTAAATATTCTCAGAATAAACCCAGTTATGGGGAGGTTGAGGTAGAACAGATATTTGATGTTGAGCGCAACCATTATCAAATTATTAGTGTCGGTTGGAATAATCAAAAGCGAGTTTATGGGAGTATGATCCATTTAGATATTAAAGGAGAGAAAATTTGGATTCAGCAAAATACAACGGAAGTTGATATTGCTAGCGAGTTGGTTGAGATGGGAGTGCCAAAGCATGATATTGTGATTGGTTTTCATACTCCAAAGATGCGTCAATTGACGGATTTTAGTGTAGGTTAAATAGAGCGGTAGGTTGATTTCCGCAGTGTTGATAAGGACGATACCTGATAGCTCTGGGCTCGTCGCATCGTTAACAAAGCCGTGGGTGGCAAAGTGATAAGATGCGGAATTGATTTAAAGCGTTGCTGGTAGCCCAGATGTAGTTAACGGCAAAATCGAAGACTTGCAGGCGATCGCCTATCCGTGTCGAAAAACAGTCATAATAGAAGAAGTCCCAACCTGTTGACGCATTGATATGACAACGCAAGGGCAAACGGTCAAGCTGCTTGATTTCCGCCAAGAAAATGCATCAGACCCGTTTGTGCCTAAACCGGCTGTCCTCTCAAGCTCGGGATGGGACAGTATCCATTTGGAACTTCATCAACAACCTAAATTTGACGTAGCCGAACATCAACACACAATGCACGTCATTGCTTATGGTTTTTCCCCATTACTTAAGTGTTCATCAGGAGAACGATGGCTAGATGGAAAGTTAAGGAAAGAAAGGCGCAATAATGGAGACATTGCTATTATTCCTGCAGGTATTTCCCATCGCTGTAATTGGAATACCTCAGCCCAGTTTATGATTTTGGCCATTGAGCCTACACTCCTCAAACAAGTCGGTCAAGATTTGGTCGATCCCGATTGCATTGAACTCATCCCACATTTTATGTGTGAGCAAGATGTATTCATCCAAGGTATCTTCTCGACCTTGAGAGACGAATTAGAATCTGGCAAAATCGGTGGTTACTTGCTAATTGATAGTATCAAAACGACACTAGCGATTCACCTATTACGGAACTATTGCACTACGCAACCTAAGTTCGGGAACTATGAGGATGGATTATCCAAATCAACGCTCCATAAGGTTACTGAGTATATCAATGAACATCTTCATCAAGACGTAAAGCTAATTGACCTTGCAGCTATCGCTCAGATAAGTCCGTATCATTTTTTACGTTTATTTAAGCAGAGTATGGCTGTAACACCTCACCAGTATATATTGCAATGTCGGATTGAGAAAGCGAAGTGTCTATTGCAGCATAGTCAACTCAGCATTGCAGAGGTTGCTGTCAGGGTCGGATTTTGCGATCAAAGTCACTTGACTAAATGTTTTAAGCGGATCGTTGGTATTACACCGAAACAATTCTTGCTTTTGCAACCGCAATAATTTACTAAAAAGAGCGCAACTTTTTTCTAGAGTTTTTAGTGGGGCTTTTTCTACAGTAGAATAGCACGCTTGTTAACCCGAAACAAAAATGACAAACATCGAAATTAACACTTGCTATGTCAAAGTACCCAACAACGATTTAGAAATCGATGCTTACTTAGCTCAACCAGCTAGTGCAGGAAGCTTTGGTGCTGTTATCGTTTTTCAAGAAATCTTTGGAGTCAACAGTAACATCAGAGATATCACCGAATTAATCGCGAAACAAGGTTATGTCGCACTAGCTCCCGCAATGTATCAACGAATTGCTCCCGGTTTTGAGTTTGGATTTAGCCCAGAAGATGTCGGGTATAGTCCAGAAGCCTATAAACTTGGCTTGCAATACTATCAACAAGTAAAATATCAAGAAATATTAAGCGATATTCAAGCTGCGATCGCCTATCTAAAAACTTTACCCAATGTCAAAGGCGATCGCATCGGCAGCATTGGTTTCTGTTTTGGTGGTCATGTTGCTTACATGGCTGCAACGTTACCCGATATCAAAGCAACAGCTTCGTTTTATGGTGGTGGAATTACAACTTCTAGTTATGGTGAAGAGACTCCAACCATTAATCGCACCTCTGAAATTAAAGGCACTATTTATACATTTTTTGGTACGAGAGATTCATTAGTTTCCCAGGAGGAAAACGAGAAAATCGAGGCAGAATTAAAAAAACATCAAATAAATCATCGTATATTCCGATACGATGCCGGACACGGTTTCTTCGGTGGATTGTTCTTAGATAAGTACCCATTCTTAGAGCAGCACCCTAATGGTTACAACCCCGAGGCTGCTCCTGATGCTTGGAAACATGTTCTAGAACTTTTTCAAAACAACTTGTAAAACTTGCATAAGTAGCGGTAATTCATGTTGGCTCCCGCCATCTTGGAGGGTATTACCGCTAGAGTAAATTTAGGCTTTCACGTCATTTTTGCGTAATATCATGTCCGCATAATTAGTTATGCTAACCACAGTTATTATACCCCACCCCTTAATCCCCTCCCCTTGGTAAGGGGAGGGGAGACGAAGCGTAGCTTTGACGGGGTGGGGTTCTTCCGGTTTGATAAGTAATCAAGCGGATATGATATAAGTCCTAAAATAATCTCCACAAATTTCTGGTATCTATGGCTTGACTGTGTATTTTATGTGTTACATTGTATTGTATAGAGTTGATTGAAATCTACAGACATGAAAATTACTGCTCGTCGCTAACCCACATAATAATATATGTTTCCCCCGTCTTGCGCTCTTAGAATCCCTTTGAGTGAGTGACATAGCTATAAAATGGGAAAGCGACCTCTTGATGATACTGCGCCACAGTCTTGCGCTACAAAGACTGTCCAGGAAACCAAGACGGAGCATATGTATGCATTCTAAAGCAATACTCAATGGGAGTAATCTAACCTACGAACTCCCAACTTCAAGGATATTATTCCAAAATATTACTGTTGCGATTCATGAAGGTCAACGGATTGGATTGGTTGGTCGTAATGGCAGTGGTAAATCAACATTGCTCAAACTCCTGACCGGGCAACTCACCCCAAAGGTGGGAACGACGACGGTGAATGGGAGCATTTACTATCTGCCTCAAGTTAGTACCTTGAATCCGATTGCATCCAATAATTCGGTACTCGACTGGCTCAATTCTCATTCTGACGAATGGTGGACGGTGACGATGCTATTGGAGGAGATATTTGAAACAAAACTTTGTTTATCTCAGTCGATTAGCAGTTTAAGCGGTGGTGAATTGACGAAACTCTGGTTAGCTTATGCTCTATCGAAGCAGCCTAATATTTTGTTGTTGGATGAGCCAACAAATCACTTAGACTTAATGGCATTGGAGCAGTTGCGGAAAGCTCTGCAAGGATTTTCGGGTGCTTTTGTTATTGTTTCCCACAAACCATTTTTTCTTGACCAAGTTGTAAATACTATTTGGGAATTAACGTCCGAAGCTGTAAAGGTGTATGGTGGTAACTATTCTTTCTTTGGATCGCAGAAATAAATCGAACAGCAAAGCGCTTTACGTACCCACGAAGTAGCTCGAAAGGAACTCAAGCAGGCTAAAGCTTCAGCAGCAAAGGAACAACGACGAGCGGCCCAATCTCAAAAACAAGGTAATAAACGTGCAGGTAGTCTTCCCAAAATTGTTGCTGGTGCATTGAAACGAAAAGCTGAGGTAATGGCAGGGATTGCGAAGAAAAAACATGAAGCATCACAAGAAAAGGCTGCTGAGAAAGTTACAGAAACTAAAATAAAAACGACAAAAGCAACCCAGGTTCAATTGTCAGAACCCAGTCAAAAACGCAGAAATTTAATTAACATCCAAGGTGCTGATTTGAGGTTAGGGAATAGCTTATTAATCGAAAATATCGACATCCATGTCTGCAATGGAGACAGAATAGCGATCGCTGGAGCAAATGGTTCTGGAAAATCGAGTTTAGCCTATTCTATCTTGGGAATAAAAGAGTCTCCAGCTATTTTGGAGCGGGGTGAAATTGCGATAACCTCTGCAATGAAGGTGGTATACCTTGACCAAACTTATAAATTGGTAGATGGAGAGCGGACAATCATAGAAAATATGCAACTTTCAAACCCAGATTTGAGCTATCAATTGCACCGACAGCAACTAGGACATTTTCTCTTCTTCAATGATGATGTTTATAAACCTGCGTCGGCATTGAGTGGAGGGGAGTTAGCACGGTTGGCGATCGCCATGATTAGCGTTGCCGAAATTGATTGGTTGATTTTAGATGAACCGACGAACAATCTAGATTTGGAGACTGTTAATCAAATTGTTGATGGATTAAATGAGTTTCAAGGTGCTTTTTGGGTAATTTCCCACGATATCGACTTTCTCAGTCGCATTCGGATTATGCAAGCCTACCAAATTAAGGACTGTCAGCTTCAACCTCTCATCCATCGACCGGACGATGCAGAAGAATATTATCACGAGTTGCTTGCTTGAGTCGGACGTTGCTTATTAAGCTTGTTTAAAACGTCAAGAAAACTAGAATAGATATATTGCTTCCACCCAAACTGATAATATGAATAATACCACTGTCAGTTTACCTCCTACCCTCGAATTAAACATCGACCTGACTGACGAGCAATTTTTTCAGCTTTGTCAAAATAATCGAGACTTAAAATTTGAGCGCACAGCAACAGGGGAACTAATCATTATGCCACCTACGGGGAGTAGTACTAGTGACCGTAATGCTGATTTAACTTATCAACTGAGAGCTTGGAGTCGTCAAAATAAATTAGGCAAATCCTTTGACTCTTCTGGTGGTTTCAAACTTCCCAATGGTGCAGAGCGTTCTCCAGATGCGTCTTGGGTGAAAATGGAACGCTGGAATGCTTTGAGCGAAGCAGAAAAAGAAAGATTCGCTCCTTTGTGTCCCGATTTTGTGGTTGAGTTAATGTCTCCGAGTGATTCCTTAGAAAAAACACGCACCAAAATGAGGGAATACATGAATAATGGTGCAAGATTGGGCTGGTTAATTAATAGAGGACAGCAGCAGGTAGAAATTTATCGTCCCAATCGAGAAGTTGAAATTTTACAAAGTCCGAAAACTCTATCGGGAGAAGATGTTTTGCCAGGATTTGTTTTAGATTTGGCGGAAATTTTTTAACTTGTTGTCTCAAAATCCTCGATTGTTGGGTGAACCCGGAGGTGGAGGTGTATTCCTGTTGGGTGCAGTTGGAATATTCGGAACTTGGGGAACGTTAGATTCTGGAATTGTTGGGGCTGTATTAATCGATGGGGGAGGAGGCTCAACTGTGAAAGTAAATCCCAGATTTTCCCGCTTCTGAGTCAAATTATCAGTCACAGTAATTTCAATTGCCTTTAAGCCAGAATTCACAAGAAATTCTTTTGTACCGGAAAGACCAACATTGGTATAGTAGGGAGGAAGGTCAACCTGAATACCTTCTGCATCACCCTCTACTTGCCATTTTACGATCGCGCGATCGCCATCTTTGAGAACTAGATTCCGTTGTTCGCTGCCATTGAGGGTAAAAGAGACGATTTTAAATTGTTTGGGTTTAATATTAACTTTGATTTCTGTTGGTTTCAGATTCGCTTGATAAGGAGACTTAGAAATCGGTTGGAGAGCGAAAGTATATGTTCCGGGTGCAGCAGCTAGGACAGAAATTTTACTACAAGTTAGTACTAGATTATCTTTTTGACACTGTTTATTGAGTTGTACGGGAAGACCTTGATTAAATTGATTTAATTCACCTTCTATGCTTGATGTTCCATTCTCCTGTTTTCTAAGAATTTGAAGTTTAGCAAGTTGCTGTGGATATTTTATTTGCCAATTTAAATTTATTTGTTGTCCTTTTTCGTATTCTGGCTTCTCTGACTGAAAACTGATTACTTCCGGTGGTGAATTGAGTTTTATTTCCACTGAAAACATTTTTTCATCAACTTTGCGTTCCTTGCGATCGTAAGTTTCGAGTTTAAAATTATACTTACCTGGTTTTTTGGCTTCAGTCTCAAAATTATTACAAATAAGCATTTGTTGGTCTTCTTGACATTTACTTTTCAACTCCTCGGGAATATTTTTACTAAAGTCATACGGTCGATTTTTGGTTTCCTCTCCCTCTGCAATCAAAACTAGTTTTTGCAACTGTTTAATATTGCGAATCTTCCACCTCAAACGAACTGTATCCCCTTCTTGATAACTAGGACTAACTGATTCAAAAGCCTCTATTTTCACAGGGTCAGGATGTAAAATTCGCCAAATTATATATGCACCTCCTCCAAGTAACCCTAAAATACATAATATAAGCAATAAAAATTGCCACCAAGGACGGGCCTTCCAGACTAAAGTTCCTTGAGGTAATTTATCGGGAATAGGTAATTGCTGTTGGTCTTCAATTTGAATGTTAAAATTTATAAATAATCCAGCCCCAAACAAAGGTCGTCTCCACCAATGTATGGGTTTAACGGTTAAATTAATACCCCTATTTTTTGTAGGTAAAAGTCTTACCTGGGACGGTTCAAACTCATAGCGACATAGTTGTTCTTCCTCTTGAGTTTTGGCACTCAAAGATAGCTGTCTTAAGGTATTACCCTGATTAACCAATTTCACCTCATATTTACCAAAAGCACGGCTAACTTTTCCTAAAATCGTATTTAACTCTACATCTAAGCGATATAACTCCGGAATTTTGATGTATATCAATTCTAACAATACTAAATCCGGAGTGTTATTAGAATGCAAGCGAATTGTTGGTGAATAGTTTCCAGCTAAAGTATCAGCAGGAAGATGAAAAAACAGCAAAATTTGATTCTGAGAACCGGGATTGAGTTCTAGTCCGCTTCCTTGTGAAAGTAACCCTGCTTCTTCCAATCCTGTTGTGGGATAACGAATTGTAAACCATGCATCATCCAAATCTGGACAAGTTAAGCGAAAACGGTCAACTCGATTAGAGCGATTATCAACTGTTACTATTACTTGTAAAGAATCGGTTGGTTTATAAATTAATTGATTGCTAGGATTCGTAGCAGGTTTAACAGAAAAAGTCGGGTCATTTTCCCTAATGACAGTCTGCTCTTTTAGTAAAACCTTGATTTGTCGGGGATACTGTATGGGTGTCTCTTGGGGATAATGTTCGGGAGCATCTACAACTAAAGTGTAATCGTAAGTTCCTGGGAAAGCATTGATTGGAATTTCAAATTCAAAGGAAACTTCACTACTTTGTTGGGGAGCCAGTGCAAGACGCTCTCGTGGAGAACTATTCGACTGATTTAATATTTGGAATCCCTCATCAAAAAACACATCAATTACAGCACTTTGATTGCCTTGATTAATAATAATTGCATGGATTTCCAAGTTATCTCCTGGCATCCCAGATTGAACACCAGGGGGGTTTATAATTACCTTGAGCGGGCTAGATTGATTTTGCATCTATCGATTAATTATTTGAAAATTTATGTTCCCAGAATCATCTACTTTTCTAAATATTTTAAATGTGGCTGACATTTTTTCCCACTTTGCCTCAACTGGCAATCATTACCTCCAATAACGATCGCATTTCCTTGGCTATTGATATCAATGCTATTAAGCTGACCCGGACTATTCTCAATTACTTCTCCTTTCACAGATGTAACTTCTCGCTTTCCTTCCGAAGTTAATTGCCAAACCACTACTCGTCCATCATATCCAGCACTCACTAATTTTTTACCATCTGGGGTGAAAGCAATACTACGCACTGCAGCCTTTCCTACCTGCCAGCGATCGCTCACGCACTCTGGTTTGTTCAACTGTGCCGATTGACCGGAATTTTTCCCAATTTGGCATTGATAGTCCAATATTGTAATAAACCCATCTGAGTCAGCAGTTGCTAACAGATTAGGACTTTGAGGTACAAATGCGACGCTAAAAATACGGTCATTGTTTCCATATCCGCTGTCAGGTGTTGCCACTGAAAATCTCCCTTGACTTATATTAAGTTTAATTAAATCTTCTTTTTTTAAAACATAATTGTTTTTCGGGAGACTATTAAGTTTATTTAAATTCAGCAGCGTAAGATACTTGTAATTTCCAGCGATCGCTAGAGTTTGTTCATCACGACTCAAAGCCATTGACCAAACTTCATAATCTAAACCGATACCCTGCTCTGGTGTGTGTTGAAACTTGTCTGCGGCTGAATTTCTTACCCATATCAATACTTTCCCATTGGCATGACCGCTAATTAAATAACGATTGTTATTCTGAGGAAACACCAAATCAAATACCTTATCAGTTTTGCCAAAAAGTTCTGGAACTTTTAGTTCATCTTCTTTGACCCGTTCCGCAACATTCCACAGTTGAATAGCACTATTTTTTAAACCAGCAGCAACACGATTATTCTTAACTGGATCGAATCGCAATGCAAATACTTCCTCATTCGTGTCTCCCAACACACCTTTTGGCTTTTGAGGTTCATTGTCACCCTCAGCCTCTAAACTATTACCATTGACTTTCCAACGTCTAATTGTGCCATCATCTGAACCACTGACAGCGGAAAGTGCATCCGCACTAAAACGAACAGCGTTGATAGCATCAGTATGTGCAATGGCTTCTGGTCTGAATAATAACCCTAGTAATAATGCCAGCAATGCGATGAGAGCTAATTGCAACCATAGAGGCAACATCGGAAAAACCCGCAATTCCAGAGCTTGGGATGTGGGGTCTGTACTGCCCAATCTTTGATCTGATAATGAAGCCTTAGCATCGAATTGTAAAGTTTTTAACCATCCTATCCAAGGACGTTTTGTTTTCACCTCCAAAATAACTTTCGTTATTTCTCCCAAATCCAGTTCGGCATCTTTGGGAGACACATTGTAAGTACATTTGCGGTGGTCTTTCCCTTGAAGCTGTATATCTACTTGCTGTTGGAGATTGCTGGCATTTTTAAAGAGTAGTTGAAAGCTGGCTGATTTAGATTGCCAATTCGGCAACCATCCACCAGTAAGGGGAATTGTTTGTTGTGGCGGTGTTGCGGTAAACTCAACAAAACCAATCGGCAAAACTTCTAGAGTGCCTTGAGTCGTGCTGGGGTAGCCATCACTGCTGATACATTCTATGGTAAATGGATATTCTCGGCTGAGTGCTTGGGTTGTTGATGGGGGTTCACTCGTAAAAATGACTTCTGATTGAGTCCCCGGTTGAACCAACAAGCGTCTTTCTGCACCCCCATTTAGCCAAGACGGTTCAATACCTACAAAATGCAACACAACATCAACTGGTTGTTGGCTTAAGTTTCGCACCCGCACAGGTATATCAACAACATTCCGGGGATAAACTTGGAACTGCCGTACAGGCAAATCCACATTTACCTGTTTTGCTCTGTCGTCTGTCTCAATTTTCAACCGCACTAGAAGTCTGCGTTCTTGGCGTAACAGAGGTGAAAAAATTCTAATTGTGAGGTTTGCTGTCCCCACAAATCCAGGAATAGGTGAATTAAAAATTACAATTTGGAATTCAGTACTACTGCCCGGTGGTTTAGCTGCGGAAATTTCCGGTGAGAGTCGATACCACAGATGCCCCAAACTAGGATCGGCTCCTGCAGCTAGGACTTCTAGTTGAAAATCGGCAAAGCGATCGCTATCGTTGCTGACAATGACTTTAAATGAAACCGACGAGCCACCGGGTCGAAATGTATGGCTTTGAGGAGAAGCGCTGGCATTGATTATATTGTTTTCCATGTAACATATATCTTATTTTTTTTTGCACAAACCAGGAGAAATTTTATTGCATAGCCATGATATTAAATATATTGGGAATATTAATATGTCAATTGCTGTAGTACTCATTACGTTCGTTTTCAGAAAATTTAATTTGATTATAATGTTGTAATAATCACTACTATTACTCAGATTAACGTCTTTACCCGCCAGGGACTATAAGTCCCTGTCTAATAGCAGAAGTCCATTAAAATGGACTAGGAATAATAGTTTGATTTTATTGTATTTCTCATCACTTGTGAAATTATAAATCTGTGGTTTATACGTAAGACGGAAGATATGCCTAAAGCCTAATAGCAGAAGTCCATTAAAATGGACTAGGAATAATGATTTGATTTTATTGTATTTTTCATCACTTGTGAAATTATAAATTTGTGGTTTATACGTAATGTGCAAGATATGCCTAAAGCCTAATAGCAGAAGTCCATTAAAATGGACTAGGAATAATAGTTTGATCTTATTGTAATTTTAATAACTTATATAATTATAAGTTTGTGGTTTATACGCAATACGCAAGATATGCCTAAAGCCTTATTAGCATGGGAAATTGGCGGAGGACAAGGACACTTACACTTGCTGAGTGCGATCGCTCACAAATTAAAGGACTATGGAATTGAACCAGTTTTTGCCTTACAGAACCCTAAAATTAGGGGTCTGTGTCTCCCTGGTAAGATACTACAAGCTCCCAGAGCAACAATGCGTTTCTTGGATGACAAAGACGACGATAAGTCTTATTTGTTTAGCGATATACTATACATTTTTGGTTTCAGTACACCTTTTTTATTCAGCTTCCATTTTCAAGCATGGAGAAATTTAATAAATCTCGTCAGACCATCGCTAGTTATTGCTGATTTTGCCCCCGTTTTGGTACTAGCGGCAAAGGGGATAGTTCCTACGGTTGTGGTGGGAAATGGGTTTTGCATCCCACCAGCAGTTATAGATTTTCCGGCACTTAGACCTTTTCCGGTACCAGCAGAAGCTTTTCGTCGTCAAGCAGAAGTTGCCGAAACAGTCCGACAGGTGACTGGTTTTGATGCTCCTCTGGGAGAGTTACTAAATGGCGATCGCGCTTTTATTTTCTCGATTCCAGAATTAGACCCCTACAAAGATGTACGCAAGCAAGCTGAATATGTCGGTATTCACTCGGCACCATTTCCACAAAATCTTGGTTGCGAAGGTGGGAAATTTTGGGGATATTTAGCAAAAGATTGGCAGAATTATTCGCTGGTTGTAGATACCCTCAAACCTGAGTGTGTTTTTGATGATCTAAAAATAGTTCTCAAGGGTAAATCTTTAGCAATACATCATGCCGGATTTTTTACATCTGCGACTTGCTTGTTAGCAGGAATTCCCCAAATGGTTTTTCCTAAAGATATGGAAAAGTGGCATACTGCAAAAGCTCTGTTGAATTTAGGAGTTGCAATTTCACCTGAACTGCTAACTCAAGAAAGTTTAGTAGATTCAATTTCTTGCTTGCCGGAAATTACTCAAAAAGCTCAAGAGCAGGCTGAAAAATTCGCTGATTGGAACCATAATTTTTTAGATGTAGTTGTGCAAACTTGTTTGAAATTAGCAAGTTAAAACCTATTAATTGCAAAATCGTATTTTATTGAAGAAACCGAGTTCTTATAACTTTATAGAGACACGAAGGTTTATTAGTTTTTCTGGTTAGTTTTGTTAGGTTTTACTGCGTTGCACCCAACAAAAAGGAGATTGCGATCGCTATTTTGGTTACTTCTGAAAACCAGCCTGGATGAAATGTTGGTCAAAGGTGTAAGCTATTTGAATGTCATGCTGTTGCATCACCACAAATGAAATGGAGTCAGTGAGGGAATAGCGCTTATCCTGATGTTGCTGAAAATATTCCCAACCCTTATAAAACAGCATTTCATCGACGTGAACAAACTGGACAGAAGGACTGAACAAAAGGTAATTACCAACTTGACTGCTTTTGCATGATGATTACGGCTGTTGAAGTAAGTCACAACTTTATCAAAGATGTAGGAAGTTATTATAAATGTCGATGAAGTGGTAATTACCTGCTGCCAATGGGCTTGTGCTAGTTGATGATTTTGATCGTTTGCTAGTTCGAGTGCGAGAAGATAGCTGGTATCGAGGAAAATCTTACGGGTTGGCATAGAGATAGCGATCGTGGTGGATGGAAGCATCTTCTACTAAATCGACAATCGGCTCTTTGCCTAATTGCAGGATCGGATCGCCCTCAACAATGGGCATAACCAGCAGGATTCCCTGTTGGCTGCGAATTTCCACTTCTCGAACACCTTCTAAAAGTTGCTTTGGAATGAGCACTCCTTGCTCTGTCACAGTAATTCTCATCAAATTCTCCTTTAAACTGATTGCTTTATTCTATCCCATTCGCCCTCTTCATCTCATCTACCCCTTTCCATTTAAAGCGCGATATGGATAAAAACACACTCATAAAATCTCGCACACACTTAGTACTTGCAAAATCTCGCATATACTTAGTTTCCTTTTCCGCACATCCTGATACAAAAACAAATACAACTTCAAGCCTCTAAAGAATCTTCAGCCAATTGCCGGAAAATAACAATAGGAATTGCCCAACTCAAAGCTTCCATTTGCTCAAACATTTCTTGTGGCGGCTTGCTTCCATCCGCAAACGTAAATACATCAATACCTTGTACGGGATATTTTAACCTCCCATTAATACCAACAAGTTCGCCTTTTGCATTTAAAACGGGACCTCCACTCATACCAACTTTCACATCATTGGTATAACCTAAACTATAACCTTTTGGTAAAGATTTATCTTTTAATACCATCGAGACTTTCCCATCTGTAAATCGAAAAGCTTTTGTACCCCACTCGCGGGTATCCTCAATCTCATCCTTACTAACTGTATGATAATTGGGAAACCCACCAGCAAAGATAGGAACATCATTTGTCAATAAATTAGAGTTACCCAACGTGACAACCGAGTAGACACTTGGACTGTCAAATTGGACTAAAGCTAAATCCATTTTCTGAGGATTAGTAATAGATTTCAGCCGCGCTTCGTGAACTTGACCATCAGCAGAAAGTATACTGTATTTACCATCTTTACTTGTATCCAGCACATGCTGACAAGTTAATACCGTATAGGTTTGACCACGACGTGCAACTATTACACCAGAACCAGTTCCAAGTTCTGTCAAAACCCTAACTGTTACAAGTCTTGTGATTTCTGCAAATGGTAAATTATCTTTTTGTTGAGCTTTGCGATCGCTATAAGTAACGGGTTTATTAACTTGTGCGATTTTATCATCTGCATTACTCATCCACATTGATGAACAAGACTGTAGAAGCATTGCCAAGAACAAGCTTATTGAAGCCCTAACAAATGAAGTTGGGATCATTTTTGGTTTTGTATAAACTCTTGCACGCACTTATCTGACTCGTTCCCAGTCTGGATCTGGGAATGCACATATGGAAGCTCTGCCTCCCGTTACACTAGAGGCAGAACCTGATAACAAAAACGAAAAAACCTTTATTTAAAAAGGGTTTCAACTTAATAAGCGTGCCAATCATCTATTAAAACGCAGGTTTACATTCCGGGAGTCGAAACAGATCGTGGGGTTGTAGATTCGGTATCTAGTACATCGAGTTCGGGAGTTGCTCTTTGAGTTTTGCCGGAGCTAAACGCTTTGTCAATTTGCAGCCCGAATTCTGCGATCGCTCTGCCATCACCACCACTGCGTTTTACAGGAGTCCCCGTACCAGCAACGCTAAAATTTTTCAATTGGTCAATAATTTGCTGTTCTTGACCGCGTTCCGATTGATTTAAGGTCAATATCAGGTTGGTATCATCGCATTTTTTCCGATAATTGTTAGCATAACAAATTACAGGGTTGGAACGCAGCATTCCATGAGTTAATTTGAGCGTACTCAAAGAATAACCGCTCTGGGCTATAGCTGCATTCAAACGTTTACCAACAATCCTACAGCGTTCTTTAGGTGTAAATTTACTCCCAAAGGAAGTATCGTTCCATGTAATCATTGGATCGGTTTGCTGGTCTTTTCTACGTGCAATCGTAGCATAGCCACTGCCGTTACGAATGCAATGAAATGTGGTTTTTTGGCTGCTGCTTTGCTGAGTTTGCGAAAATCCTTGCTCGCTCATTGCTAAAACACTTGAGATAGCGAGAGCGGTTGCGAATAATCGAGTCCCGAAGTTAGTTTTAGTCATACAGGATAATTGTATTCTTGTATACTTTTAAAATCAAAGATAAAACTATTTCCAGCTTTTTCAAAGAGTATCACTTTAGACTGCCAGAATCAATTCTAGTTTCGTTTGTTAACTACGCAATATTAATTCCTAATTCCGAAATCTTAACAAAAGTTTTTATATGAATTGTGAGTTACTCTCACCAACTCAATGATTTTGTAGGGTTGCATTTGAGAGGTTAAAGCTAAAAAAGCAATCTAGAGGAATAGCACTAAAACGAAAAATACTGTATGATACGCACCAAAAGAGAATCCTCTTTAAGTAAGATGTAACTCAAGTTTGACCAGTGGTGCAGCGATATTAGATGTTTTTTACTCTTACTTACGAGATTGGAGCTAATTTATTTGGTTTTGAACGTAGAGTTTAAAAGAGGAATTAACTATGAACCAGCCGACCTTGAAAAAGCATATAGATAAGTTTAATCTGAATATTTATTTTCTTTTATCAAAGGTAAATATACAAGAGCCATTAGGATTAGTAAGAAAAATTTTGCGATGGCTAGCATTAGTGCCTTTGGCTAGTATTTTGATTACGGAACCACTTCTAGCGCAACAAATCCAGCCAGTTATACCAGCCTCTGACGGAACGGGTACAATTGTTGCACCCAACGGCAACCAAATTAATATAACAGGTGGTCAATTATCACGAGATAATGCCAATCTTTTTCACAGTTTTACTCAATTTGGACTCAATGCCGACCAAATAGCTAATTTTTTATCAACTCCTGGAATTCAAAATATTCTCGGTCGGATAGTTGGTGGCAACCCTTCGGTAATTAACGGTCAAATTCAGGTGACTGGGAGTAATGCCAACCTATTTTTGATGAATCCAGCCGGGATTGTTTTTGGTGCAAATGTCAGCTTAAACGTGCCTGGTGCGTTCACTGCAACTACAGCTAATGGTATTGGCTTTGGTTCTAATTGGTTCAATGCTTCCGGTACAAATAATTATGCAGATTTAGTAGGTAATCCTGGTACTTTTAGCTTTTCGATGAGTGAACCAGGGGCAATATTTAATGCTGGAAATCTAACAGTAGGAGAAGGGCAAAATCTAACTTTATTAGCTGGGACTGTTGCGAATACAGGTTCAGTTTCTGCTCCAGAAGGACAAATTATTGTCTCTGCCGTACCGGGTGAAAAATTAGTGCGTTTGAGCCAGCCGGGAAGCCCTTTAAGTTTAGAAATTCAACCACTTCCACAATCCGGTAATCAACCCCAAGCTTGGAGTTTACCGATTTTATCTTTACCTCAGCTTTTAACTTCTGGGGGTGGAGCTAATGCAAGCAAGTTAACGCTTAATAGCGATGGAAAATTAACTTTATCAGGTTCTGGTATTGCTGTAGAAAATGGCGATATAGTTGCAGGAAATGTGACGGCAAAAACTGCGACACTTTCTGCAAACCGGAATTTACTGGGGGTAGAAAGTCAACTCCAAACTACAGAAAATTTAAATTTATTAGCTGGAAATACGATACAAATACGCGATAGTGTAACCAATCCTTTTGTTGCAAAATCAGGGGGAAACCTGTTTATTCAGGGAAATCAAGGTATTGATATTCTGGCATTAAATCATCCAAAACCTGCATTTGAGAGTGGTGGAAATCTAAGCTTAGTTAGCGACAGTATTATTTCTGGTGATAGTCACTTTACCAGTGGTGGGAATTTTTCGATTTTGAATTTATCAGGTCAACCTGGTACATTTACAAGCCTTTACGACCCAATTATTACTGTTGCCGGAGATTACGGTTCTAGTAGTTATACGGGTGCTGCATTAAAAGTACAGGCAGGTGGAAGTATTATTTTTAGTGGGGGAATTAGAATTACAGGTAGTGATACAACAATTGACGGTAGTCCTGCCCCTGGAACAGATGACTTTTTATTGCAGAATTTCCCTGCATTAATTTTGCGATCGCAATCCGGCAATATTAACGTTAATGGTAATATCGACACGTCTGTTGCAAGTTATGGTGGGGGACCAGTAATTTTATCTGCTACAGGTAATATTAATGCACGTAATATAAATACCAGTTCTACCGTGGGGAACGGTGGAAATATTAGTATTAATACCACTGGGGGAGGGATTACTGTAGGCAATTTAACATCTACGGGCACAGGTACTGGTGGTACAGTCACTCTTGATGCAGCTAGGGATATTAGCACAAATGTTATCAACACAGGTTTCACTCCTAGTTCTAATAAAGCTGATGTAAGTATCACCTCTCGTAATGGTTCTATAAATGTTAATGGCAGCGAGAATGATGACAGTATTCTTGGCAAGTCAATAACTATTAATGCTCTGGGTACGGTAAATATTTCTGGGTTATTAAATGCACGTAGTGACGGTTCCCAAAATGCAGGTAACGTTATAATTGGCGATACTTTAGTGCCAAACTCCATAACTGTTGGTAGAATCAGCACTCGCAATTTAGCTGGAAATGGCGGTAATGGGGGTAACATTAGTGTCACAACTACAGGCTCATTTAATGCAACAAAGGCATTCTCAAGAAGCACTGGTCAAGTAGTAAATCCTACAGAGTTAGGTAGTGTTAGTATCACTAGTGAAGCCACTTCGGGTCGTAGCGGAGCAATCAACATTAATGCGAATGGCGGCATTAGTACAGTAGCAGGAATTTCCACTACCAGTTCGTCAGGAACTGGAGGTAATATTACCCTAACTAGTAACAATGGTACTATCAATACCAATCGCGGAGATATTAGTTCTAACGGTTCCTCTAGTGGTAATATCACCTTAAATTCTGCAAGCAATATTACCGCACGTAATATTACAACTTCTGGTACTTCCTCTAACAATGCTGGTAATGTCAACATCCAATCTAGTAACGGTAATATTACAACAGGTGTTATAAATGCCTCCGGCAGAAATAGTCGTACCCTTGCTGGTTACGGTGGTGGTATAGTAACCCTTAACACTACAGGCGACGTGACTACAGATGACATTATTACCTCTGGTGGTTCTCTCGGAAATGCTGGAAATATTGATGCTAGAGGTCGCAATATTCAAATCGGAAACATTGACGCTAGAGCTATTAACAACTTCAATTCCTCTAGACCAGGTGTAGATGGTTCAGTCAACCTACAAGCGATAGGTAGTATCACCACTGGCAATATCAATACTTCCTACGATGGAGGAGCTTC
Organism: Cyanomargarita calcarea GSE-NOS-MK-12-04C; assembly: GCA_019359595.1. Classification (GTDB taxonomy): domain Bacteria; phylum Cyanobacteriota; class Cyanobacteriia; order Cyanobacteriales; family Nostocaceae; genus Cyanomargarita; species Cyanomargarita calcarea. Next base: position 37,308 of record JAHHGZ010000043.1, on the reverse strand, counting down.
TGGAGGTTCTCGTGGTGGTGCAGCGACTTTGAATGCAGGTACAACCATTAAAACAGGCGCAATCGATACTTCATCAAACAACACGAGTTTTTTAAATAATGCCTCTGTCGGCACAGTCACGCAACCAGCAGCGACATCCAATGGTGGTAATGTCTCCTTAACCGCAGGTAATATCGAGTTTGCTAGCATCAACACCCAAGGTATCGGTTCACGTCGAGATACTTTCGCTAATCAAAATCGAGGTGTAGGCGGTAATGTCAGTATTACTGCTAACGGAGTTCCTAATGGTACAGTCAGAGGAACAGGAACAATTCCAACTCCTCAGGTTTCCGCACCTCCAATAACAACTATTTTGAGTAGTGGAAATCTGCAATCGGGTACTGTTAATGTTACTCATAACGGTGGTGAAGATAACGTACCATTTACCGTAGGTAACTCAACAACCAACGGTGTAGCAGGGGCAATTGATGCGGGTGCAAGTTCCCGAATTACTTCTGGTTCTTCATTCCCTGTCCTCCCTAACGGCGGCAATGCTACTGGCACACCGAACGGTATTACCATCGCTTCCGTCAACAGTCCACCAACGCTAAGTGCAAACCAAAGCTTAAATAACGTTCAACAAGACAAACCTTTAACGTTTACATATGCAGATTTAAACCCATCTGTCAACGATACCAACGGCGATCGCACTTCTTTACAAATCGATTCGATTACTGCTGGAACGCTTAGAAAAAATGGTGTAGCAGTAGTTCCCGGAACGCCAAGTGCAATTCTCTCTCCCGGTGACAGTTTAGAATATACACCACCACCAGGCTTTTCTGGCGACATCAGCCCCTTCAGTATTAGTGTCGGCGACGGTGTATCATTTTCTGCGCCGCGAACAATCGGATTCAACGTTGCAGCAACACCAACACCAACACCAGAGTTACCACCAAAAGAGCAGACAGACGACCTACTTAGGACAGAACGGCCTGTTACAACACTACCAACACCGAATATTAATCCAGCACAGCCTCCTAAGTTTGACTCAGTAGTGGAAAATATAGATGATAAATTTGCCCGTCAGTTTGAGTCCTATTTAGGTGTGGGACTGAATAATGATTTACGCGAGCGTCGCCGTGTTAGTCTTTATGAAACACAAGATATTCTTCGCAAAATTGAGGAGAGGACGGGAGTTAAGCCAGCAATTATTTACGTAACTTTTACACCTTCAGGGGTAGATGAAAAAGTCCTCGGAATCCAACAAGGTAGTGACCAGTTAGATTTAGTGGTAGTGACTACTAAAGGAGAACCAATCCGTAAACGGATTTCTACCGCCAAGCGGAAGGATGTATTAATAGCTGCCGAAGACCTCTCGAACATTCTCCAAAACCCAGACAATGATACTTACTTGCAGCGTTCTCAAGAACTTTATCAATTGATTGTTGCACCTTTAAAAGAGGAGTTGGATAAAAAGGGTATAAATAATCTGCTGTTCATTGCCGATCAAGGTTTGCGCTCTTTGCCTTTTGCTGCACTCCACGATGGCAAACAATTTTTGGTAGAAAACTATAGTGTTGGGTTTACTCCCGCACTGAGTATAACCGATACACGTTATGTTGATATTCGCAACTCGCAAGTATTGGCAATGGGAGCATCCAAATTTCAACAACTCCCCTCTTTGCCTGCTGTTCCTGAAGAATTATCCATCGTTGCCAAGGAAATTTGGCAAGGAAAATTTTTCCTTAACCAAAACTTTACTTTAAATAATCTCAAATCTATCCGCAGTTCTCGACCGTTTGGGATTATCCACCTGGCAACTCATGGAGAGTTTGGGAAAGGGACACTAGATAATTCCTTCATCCAATTTTGGGATAGCAAATTGAAGTTATCGCAACTGGGGGATTTAGGATTAAATAATCCGACTGTTGAGTTATTGGTTCTTAGTGCTTGTGAGACTGCGTTAGGTGACAGAGAAGCGGAATTGGGGTTTGGTGGTTTTGCATACAAAGCGGGGGTTAAAACTGCGATCGCATCTTTGTGGCAAGTTAGTGATTCTGGAACCTTGGGACTGATGACGGAGTTATACAAAAACCTGAAAACAGCACCCATCAAAGCAGAAGCACTGCGACAAGCACAAATAGCGATGATTAAAGGTCAAGTTGGAATTGACAATGGTGTACTGCGGACTACTGTGCGGGGGGTGACTATACCAAAAGAATCACCAGAAGCAACGCAGAAAAAAGACTTAAAACATCCTTATTACTGGGCAGCATTCACGATGATTGGCAGTCCTTGGTAAGCATACTTATAATATGTGTTTTATAAGTTCTGAGTGGTTGCTAGATCCCCGACTTCTTTGAGAAGTCGGGGATCTAAACCTCGACTGGGAACGAGAACTACACAAGATTTTCTTACGGCTGATAATAAACGCTAAAGTGAAAACCTGAATCTTGAGCATTATTACCGCGATCGCTTAAATTTACAAAAGGAATACCATAATCTAGACGCACGTTTAAATTAGGTATTGGTTGCCACAGCAAGCCCAAACCCCCACTCGATAGGAATCTCTGCGTCGGTAGAAAACGGTTATTTGGATTATCGGGCTGATTCCAAACCGCACCCAAATCAATAAAAGGGCTAAGTTGCAGAGTTGCCAAGCCTGCTTCATTCCGTAACACAGTAATCTGATTTTCAATCGAGAATCTCACACCATTGTCTCCAGAACGGGCATTTTGACGATAACCCCGGACGGTTTGGACACCACCAATTACAAACTGTTGGGATGGTAATAGGCTATTTGGAGTGAGTTGCAAATCCAGTCCCACAATCAACTGTTGGTCTTCATTAAGCTTTTGGGTTCTTTGTATTTGACCGTACCAACTAAAAAATTGACCATCTGGGGTAGGTTCGTTATTATTCGTCGCATCAAACAAACCCGTGCCGAAATTAAAAAGCGATCGCGCACTCCAAGCACCATTTTTCTCTCGGCTAATATAATCTTGTCCAAACCTAAAAACACTAGTGCGACTCACACCGTTTTTATCGGGACCAAAACCAAAAGGAGTTGGTAAATTATTAAACGAAAAGGTTTGACCATCTTGATATGCGAATCCTAAAGATAAAGCAAATTCCTGACGTGGTGTTCTCATCAACGGTTGACGATAATTAATTTCATACAGATCGGAGTCACCGCGAATATTTAATTTTTTATACTCTGGGTCAGTAATTTTACTATCGGTAATTGCTGCTCGCAGTTGCAAAGTACCATCCATCGCATTCAGCGGAACTCGATAATTAAAGTCATAGAGGTTAAGACCACCTGTCGTAGAACGGTTGTAAGATGCAGAAATTTGGTCACCAGATGTCACTAAACTTCGATATACCAAACCGACACCAAACCTTTCCGAACCGACACTGGGTGGTGAATAATTATCTACGCCAAAAGCACTTTTGAAAGAATTCGCTTCACGCACCCGAACAACAATTGTACTCTGCCCAAACTTGCTTGAATCTGCGGGTCTGAGACTGGCTTCTAAATTTTTAAATATCGGGTCGGAACGCAACAAAATTAATTGGTCTTCTAATTTTTGCTTCCGGAGAGGATTTAATCCAGCAAGTCGAATTCGACTGCATATATATTCTGGATTTATTCGTTGGGTTCCTTCAACCCGAATTTCGTCTACACCTCCTTCAAAAACCCTAATTACTATCTCACCCGTTTCAACTGTTTGGTCTACCAAAACTGCTCTGGATGTAATGTAATCATCTTTGAGATAAAGTGCAGTAATTTTATCTGCGACATCAGCCAATTCTTGTAAAGTCAGATTTTTTCCTTCGAGTGGCCCAGTAATCGATTTTATTTTTTCTGCACTAAAAATTTTATAACCACGAACATCTATTTTTTTTACCAAGAACCGCTTCTCAGGTTGAGATGGCTGTTGATTATTTTGACTTGGTTGTGATAAAACCTCATTTGGTTGAGGTTGCTGTTGATTATTCTCCAGGGTTGGATTTAATGGAGTTTGTGGAAAATTATTCTGACTTAGTTTTGGAAGAATCGTAGCTGGTTGAGGTTGCTGTTGATTATTCCCCAGTGTTGGATTTAATGGAGTTTGCGAAGAATTATCTTGATTTGGTTCTTTTGAAGTTTCATCTGGCTTAATTGGAGAACTACTTTCGGGTTCTGGACTAACTTCTGAAGTAATGGTGACACACTTTGCGTTTTGTAATGCTTCGCTTTCTGGTTTAGAATCAGGCTGAGGATTTTGTGCTAAACCTTGAGAAGCTGCGATAGTAGCATTTGTCCCAGTCCAAAAGATTATGCATAGTATTGCAAATTTATATCTTAAATTTAAGATATTGCTTAGTAATAATTTCAATTTTTATTGTCCTAATTATATTGTCACGAAATACTAAAAAGTATAAAATGCTATATTTTTTTGTCAATACGACAATAGTCTAATTTTGTGTTCAAATGATACTATTAGTGCTCTGAAGAGGACTTTGGCTATAAGACAGGGATTTTCAATCCCTGGCGGACAGGAACGCAGTCAGAGAATCTATAAATACTTAGTTATTTTTATGTTGATGATATCGCTGGTGGAAGATGTGAGTATAAGCACCCTTTGAATCACAACCAAGACGCGGCTTAGTGGTGAGGTTCAAAATGCTCCATAATTGTTACGGAACCGGGATTCTTATAACACCTATAAAATTTTTTAAAACTAAAAATTATCTGTTACTTCGCAGAAATTATTAATTTTGATTTTTGTCTTCTCAAGAAGAGATTGAGGATTTTCTTCATTAATTTTATAAGCTTTAGGGCATTGATTCCTTTGTGCTAACTTCAGAGCATAATCTACTCGACATTTATTGAGTATTTCTTGAACTTCCGGATAAATTGTGGCATCAGAAGTTACATACTTTGATAAATTAATACACTCCTCATAGTTAGCTTTGGTTTGCGCTTCCTTTATTTTGTTCAACGCAAGTTGAGATGTTATAAACGGGTAAGCAAAAAAGCCACCAAGACAGGAAACACCAAATAGAGTAACGGCAATAATTACTTTTAAAGAAGATGAATCTTTCGGTTTTTGGAAAATTGTTTGTTTAGCAACATTTTGTTTAATGTTAATTTTTGCAGCAGGCAATTGAGGATTTTTTTTCAGCCACTCAGTTGCTGGAACTGCATTCTTCATAGGAATTTGAGCAATCGTTTCTTCTCGTTGGGGTTGTGCTGGACTTGCCAGTGGAATTTGAGCGATCGTTTCTTCGTGTTTATGTTCCACCACAGGATTTGCCAGTGGAATTTGAGCAATTGTCTCTTCGTGTTTATGTTCCACCACAGGATTTGCCAGTGGAATTTGAGCAATTGTCTCTTCGTGTTTATGTTCCACCACAGGATTTGCCAGTGGAATTTGAGCGATCGTTTCTTCCCGTTTGCTTTCCGATGCCGGATTCAACGGTCGAGCAATTGTCTCTGCATCGGAACCTTCGTTATTCCATGCTTGCGCTTGAGCAATTGTTTCTTCAAGAAGATTATCAAATGCAGAACTTTCAGCAGCAGCTCGCAAAGCCAAATTTAACTCTTCCACCGATGCAAAGCGATCGCCTGGTTTTTTTTCCAAACAACGCATCACCACTGCTTCCAACTGGCTCGATAAATTCTCACAACCGGGTTGCGATCGCAAGGGTTTTGGTGGTTCACCTGTATGGGCAAAAATCCAAGAGGCTTCGCTGATATTCCGACTCTTGATGCTAAAACCGAAAGGGTCTGCGGCACTCAGCATTTCATACAAAATAATCCCCAAGCTGTAAATATCCGCTCGTCCATCGAGATTAATTTCGCCTCTTAACTGTTCTGGTGCTGCGTAGCGAAAAGTACCGATAAATGCATTGGTAAAATTTGTCTGTTCCGCAGATTCATTGCGGATTTTGGCAATCCCAAAATCTACGATTTTTACCAATTTTCCGGAATCTGTGGGTACCAAAAAGATATTATCTGGCTTCAAATCGCGATGAACCACCTGGATATGCTCGCTGACAGTTGCCCCTTCCCGCCACAGTGTCACGCCTTTATGAGCAAGCTGCAAACCCTTACAAACCTGAGTGATAATACTTACTGTCTGCTCTAAGGATGGTCGATCGTGTTGCAGGAACTGTCGCAGCGTTTCACCACGGAGATATTCCATTACATAGAAGGGATAGCCTTCATCAGTAACACCATAATCGCTGACTTTGACAATATTGTCGCTGTCGAGGGCAGCACACACTTCCACCTCACGCTCAAAACGCCTTCTCATTTCCTTGGATGCAACCAACGTATCTTTGAGCAGTTTTAGTGCTACTTGCTTACCTATTCGAGTATCCATCGCCAAGAAAACATCTCCCATACCGCCCATTCCTAGGCGTTTTTCTAGACGGTAACGTTGGCGATCGCCTATGGAGCGACCAATCCAAGAATTTGGGGTAGAGGAGTTCATATGGATACGGCACTATCCTATATTTCTTAATTTATGTTTTACAGACAGCGAGTGCAAATACAAATAAAGCTTTGTTTAAATTTTCGTTTGTCTGGAGTTAATCAATATCGCGAACACTAGCACCAGATGTAGCAATTTAGACATTACCATAAGGTTATCTGAAAAGCAACACTGGATATATCATTGTTTGTGTCTTGAGATGTCTCAATAGCATCAAAAGTTCCTAGGCTGCGAGATCCCCGACTTCATTTAAGAAGTCGGGGATCTGACCCTCATAATTTGTGTGAGAACTACGAACCAATTTCGGACGTACTTAATTACATCAATTCAAGTTTAAATTTCGGAAAAATATTGTTTTAGTCGTGAATAATTATCTGTCCTAACACTTTGGAGAATTTAGAATGAGTAATGCGCTTTCTATCGCAGCCGTGACAGCAGTACTCAAAGACTTAGTAGAGAATGGTTTAGTCAAGGATGCGATCGCAGCTAGTGTTGGTGATGTAGTTGTCACCGCACTCCCACCCGACCGCATTACCCAAGGAACCGACGAACGTGCTCAACTCAATCTCTTTCTCTATCAAGTTACGCAAAATCGCAATGTTGACTGGGTGTCTCAAGATTTTCGCAGCAAGCAACCACGCCAAATTGTGGAATCTCGTTTGACAAATCCACCTCTAGCGCTCGACTTGCATTATTTACTTACAGCATACGGAGCTAAAGATTTCCAAGCAGAGCTATTACTCGGTTATGCGATGCAATTGTTGCACGATACACCCGTTTTTAGCCGTGAATTAATTGAAGTTTCTTTAAAAAATGCAGCAAAAGTTAATACTTCTAGCGTTTTATCCCAGGCTCTGACAACTGTATCTGTCAGCAATGTTGCCGAAAATATCGGACAGATTAAAATTTCCCCAGAGTTTTTTAGTATGGAAGACACTTCTAAACTTTGGTCTTCCTTGCAAACCCCTTATCGTCCCTCGGCAGCTTACCAAGCATCAATGGTGTTAATTGATAGTCGCAATTCTCATAAAACAGTAGATGTAGATATAGAGCCTTTTTTAGAGCCAGTCATTGAACAAGTAACCCTTCCATGTGAGCCGGGTAAAGCTTTGATTATTCGCGGTCAGCGGTTGCAAAGCGATATAACACGGGTTCGACTCCAAGGGATAGAAAAATTACTGGAGCCGGAAGCATTCCAAGATACACATATCAGCGTGCTTTTACCTCCTAATTTGCAAGCTGGTGTTTACGGAGTCCAAGTAGTACATTTCAAAATGCCCGTCTCTGGAATGTCACATCAAGAAGTTGCATCAAACATTGCGGCTTTTGTGTTGCATCCCACAATTACTGCTATTGCCAACATTCAGGGTCAAGGTAGCGATTCGCGCAGTGGAGAAATTACCCTTTACTTCAATCCTAAAGTTGGCAAGACGCAACGAGTAGTTTTACTGCTAAATGAAGTGTCAAATTATGCTGATAAAAGATACTCATTTGCTGCTGCAACCCGCACCGATGACACCAATGCAATTACCATCCTTGTAGAAAATATCCAACCAGGAACTTACTTTGTCAGGGTGCAAGTAGACGGGGCAGAAAGTCCACTCAGCAAAAATCTAGCCGGGGAATACAAGGAGCCACAGGTAATCATCCCATGAATGCTTCCACAATCAATCAAAATTGGTTTGACGCAAACCACGAATATCTATTAGCAGCTTTGGCAGTGGTGCGTGGTGCCCTACAAAGTTACATCGATAAACAAGATAAACCCGACCAAAAAGCACTTCAACAGGCTTTACAAAAAGCGGCTGCGGCAATGCCTGCATTATCAGCTTTAGAGCGGATATGTAAAATGTTTGGCTTGTCAACCTTTGAGCGGGATGTGTTGCTGTTGTGTGCGGGGATAGAATTTAGCGGTGATTTCGTGCGGCTATGTGCCACTGCTAACGGTGATGCACAACGAGCTTACCCCACCCTCAGCCTTGCTTTAGCAGCTTTGGAAGATCCGCATTGGAATGCCATTACACCTAATTCTGCCTTGCGTCGCTGGCGATTAATTCAAATTGGCGATGGACAGGCATTAACTCTGAGTCCTTTAAGAATTGACGAAAGGATTTTACATTACTTAACAGGTACACAGTATTTAGATGAACGGTTGGTTGGTATTGTTGAGCCATTATATTTTGCAGATAATTTGGTTCCTTCCCAACAAGCGATCGCCGAAAAAATCGCAGCAGTGTTATCGCATTCAAAAACCAATCTCCTACCGATAATTCAATTGTGCGGTGTTGAACCTGCGAATAAACGGGCGATCGCGTTCGCAGTTTCGCAAATCCTCGGTTTGAATATTAGCGTCATGGCAGCGCGAGTAGTTCCCACCGTACCCAACGAACTCGATAATTTAATTAGGCTGTGGAGTCGTGAAATTATCTTAAGCGGGAGTGCCCTGCTGCTGGATTGCGATGAAATCGATATGAGCGATACAGCACGAGTAAATGCCATTAGCCACCTGAGCGATCGCGCTAGCGTGCCGGAGGCATATCGCATCAACGGAATTTTGATAGTTAGCAGTCGGGAAGGAATGCGTATCTCCCAACGTGCAGCAATCCGCTTTGAAGTAAACAAACCAACCTCAAACGAGCAACAAGCAGTTTGGCAAGAAACCCTAAAAGAACTTGCACCCGAACTCAACGGACAAGTTAAAACCCTAGTAAATCAGTTTAACTTGAGTGCCGCAACTATTCGCGCCGCTTGTGCCGAAGCCAGTGGGTATTTAAGCCAGAACGGGGACAAGGAGGAATTTTCTTCTCCCCATCTCCCCACCTCCCTTACCCAAGTCCTCTGGGATGCCTGCCGAGTCCAAGCCCGTCCCCGTTTAGATGAACTTGCCCAGCGCATTGAACCAGCAGCCAATTGGGAAGATTTAGTATTACCAGAGGCACAAAAACAAATTTTAATTGACGTAGCAGCTCATGTTCGTCAACGGGGTAAAGTCTATGAAACATGGGGATTTGGCGGTAAAAGTGCGCGGGGTTTGGGAATTAGCGCTTTATTTGCAGGTGCTAGCGGTACGGGGAAAACCTTGGCAGCAGAGGTGTTAGCAAATACTTTGCGTCTCGACCTATACCGAATTGATTTATCTTCGGTAGTCAGTAAATATATTGGTGAGACAGAGAAAAATTTACGACAGGTATTTGATGCTGCCGAACAAGGTGGGGTAATTTTGCTATTTGATGAAGCTGACGCATTATTTGGAAAAAGGAGTGAAGTCAAAGATGCAAGGGATAGATACGCCAATATCGAAGTCAGCTACTTGTTGCAGCGTATGGAATGCTACCCAGGCCTGGCAGTTTTGACAACAAATCTCAAGAGTGCGATTGATACAGCATTTATGCGACGCATTCGCTTTGTGGTGCAATTTCCTTTCCCCGATGCTGTGCAACGTGCGGAGATTTGGCGGCAGATTTTCCCATCTAATACCCCGACTCAAGGATTGGATGCCGTTCAATTAGCGCGGTTAAGTGTAGCGGGAGGTAATATTCGTAATATTGCTTTAAATGCAGCGTTTTTAGCTGCGGATACAGGGGAAGCGGTGCAGATGAAACACTTATTAAGGGCTGCTCAAAGCGAGTATGCGAAGTTAGAAAAGCCGTTGACAGATACGGAGGTTGGGGGGTGGGTGTGAGATAATATAGACCTAAAAGGTAGTTTTACGCATTTTAACCATCTATCAATGACCAAAAAGCGATAGTTAAGTATGGCAAAAGACCTTTTTCACAACACTGTTAAAACTGCCCTTCAAAAAGACGGTTGGATTATTACTCACGACCCTTACCAACTGCGCTACGGTGTTGTCGATGTCTATATTGACCTAGCCGCAGAACCCGCAATCGCAGCCGAGAAGGAAGGACGTAAAATAGCAGTAGAAGTAAAAAGCTTTGCTGGTGGATCGACCATTTCTGAATTTCATACAGCCTTGGGTCAGTTCCTCAATTACCAAGCGGCTCTAGAAGTTTCCAATGAGCCAGAACGGATTCTATATCTCGCTGTACCCACAGATACTTATCAAACCTTTCTACGCTTTGAACCTGCTAAAACAGTCATTGAAAAATACAAGGTTCGATTAATTAATTATAATCCCATTCAGGAGGTCATAGAACAATGGATCGAATAGATGAATACCGCAGAATTGTATGTGATTTTTTACAAGAATTTGCTACTAACGATGTGCAAGCGCAGTTAATTTTCGATCCAGTGCGCGATCGCTATTTAGTTATGCATAACGAATGGCGAGATGAATACCGGATCTACGGATGCGCAATGCAGCTAGATATTATCGAGGGTCAAATTTGGATTCAGCACAACAGTACTGAGATTTTTATCGATCGAGAACTAATTCAGCGTGGGGTTGACCGCAAAGACATTATTCTAGGGTTTCGTTCTCCCGGTGTCCGCAAACTTCTTGCTGCGAACAATTGAAAGTAACTAATGCTGCTCTTTTACTAGGCAACTTATAAAAAGTTGCTCTAAACGTTTGTAACATAACTAAATTTTATAATTTTATGGTATCGAGAATCCAGAAGCTCATTTTTCGCTGTCCAGTTCGCGTTCTGCTCTCATTTCTTGCATGATTTCCATAAAATCTGGGTCGTCCTGAAAAATTCCAGCAAACTTCATCAAAGGGTTCTCCGAGGCAAGTGGTTGTATTGGCACTGCAATCTTGACAATCTCGGCATTGGCTAGACGTTTGTGCAATAGCTGTTGAACTTTTTCAACAGCACCCTGTTTACTTTCATCTGTCGTCTGGCAATCAGGAACTTCTAGGACAGTCGCTATAGTCAAACCATCGGCTGCATTTTCTATTAAAATATTCCAATTATCCACAATGTTTATCCAGCTTGACTTTCTTGAGTTTGACAGCAATAAAATTATATCGTATTGTCCGTAGCTTAACTAGCGTGAGATGAGCGATCACCTTTCTTTAGTACGTGGGTTCTATTTGAATGGGCGATCGCCGCTCTCAATTAGGCAACTTGTAACGGTTTTGTGGGAATCATTCTCGGTTCTGGTAGTGGTTTATTTTCCTCAGTCAGCATCTCAACAAAAGCCTCGATTACTTCCTGACCATTTTTGGCAGCTTCTTCGTAAGTTTTACCATGCGTATGAAACTGCTGCCAAGGGAATTCAGGCAAGTGAACTAAGAAAAGTTGATCTTCCTGCGACCATTGAATCACCATGCTGTAGTGATAGCTCATTCCTTTCCTTCCTCGTTTTCCTCGTTTTTTTCCGTTTTTTCTATCTCAGAGAGCTTTTTGGTCACCCGTTGAATGCTTCTTTCTAAGTATAATGGGGCATCATCACCATCTTTACCTGGGATGGTTAAGGGTTCTTCGGGTAACAAGGGATGTTTCCAATATGTATGACTTCCTTTACCTCTACCTGATTGAAGGACATACCCAACTTTTGTTACCATTGCCTTCAATTCTCTTATTTTCTTTGGCATTGCCCTTATCGTCAGTTCCTCATTTATTTTCTCCGATCAAGAGTTAATAATTCAAGCTGACTAAAAATTTATTATCGCATTTTTTTAGTACATGAGTTCTAAATTAAAAAAGAGCGATCGCTTTACAGTTTGAGTAAAAATTCTCCGTGCGTCCTATCTACAAGAATCATAGCTTTGTCGTCTACTTCTAATCCTAGTCTTTGCGATACTCAGATGGGATTACAATGCCACCTTCATAGAAATTGCTTGTATGTGACATTTTTTGAAGGCTTTGACATAAGCATTGAAACTGTATATCATCGTCTGCTCCCTGGACTGGCAGAATTTAGGGGCTAATAATTCAAAATTCAAATTTGGGCAAATTATAGACTTTGGTCGAGGGTGTAGGTATTTAAGCAAGTTGTAAAATTTGGGACAGAGGCAGGACTTTAATACAGAAGGGGAACGGGCAGATGAGCGAACTGACAAGTCAGCGCTTGCGCTATCGCACAAAAATCCAGCGACGAAAAATAGCAACATCCACTTATACCCAACCAACTCTTGCAGGAAACTCAACACAGGGTTTTGGTTTGTCTTCATCCTCTCCGTCTCAAAGCATTGCTTCGTCTCAAAGTCATGATATTAGCCGAATATCGCTGCGTCCCCAGGCAAAATTAACGGACGTAATTCAATCTAATCTTAGTAATGACTCGAATAAAATTATACAGCGTGCTGATGACGATTTGCCCCACCCTCAGCCTTTTCCACAAGGTTCACCTTTGAGTCCATTTAATCTTCACCTTCTACCGGGTAGTCCCCTTGGTGGCGGAGTTGGTTATGGAATGCCACTTTCACCAGTTTTACCTGAGCTTGAAACCGATCCCAGAGCATTATACCAACCACGTATTCCTGACTTAGGCGCTGGCGGTGGAAATGATACACCTTCTAGCCTTCCTTGGGGTGTAGGATTGCAAGGTCGGTACGGTGAAGATGAAAAAAGCATTGGTGCTGGTGTTGGATTTAGCTTCTAATAATAACGGTATGGCTAATTAACAGAGGAGTAACTAAATGGGCGATCGCACAAAAATTCAACAAAAAAAGGCAGTAACATCCACTTATTCTCAACCAACCCTTGCACAAAAATCAATACAGGGTTTTGATTTATCCTCATTTTCTCCGTCTCAAAGCATCGCTTCGTCTCCAAGTCATGATATTAGCAAAATATCGCTGCGTCCCCAGGCAAAATTGACAGTTGGCCAACCAGGAGACATCTACGAGCAAGAAGCAGATAATGTTGCAGAACAGGTAATGCGTATGACTATACCTGAGACATTGGAATTTTCTAGCGCACAAACTGCACAAAATTCCTTGCAGCGCAAATGTGCAGCTTGCGAGAATGAAGAAACAGAAGAGATTCAGCGCAAACCAACGCTACAAAGAGCAGCAGAGAGCAATATCCAACAACCAAATAACGTAGAAAGTCAATTGAGTGCAACTCAAGGTGGCGGTAGTCCTCTATCTAATAATGTGCGAGAATTTATGGAACCCCGCTTTGGTGCTGATTTTAGTCAGGTGCGGGTGCATACAGGCAGCGAAGCAGTGCAGATGAATCGGGATTTGAATGCTCAAGCCTTTACGTATGGTAGTGATGTTTACTATGGTGCGGGTAAGGTTCCTGGGAAGGATGATTTGACTGCTCATGAGTTGACCCATGTGGTACAGCAGACAGGCAGCATTCAGGCGAAAGGAAATGCGGAAGGTTTGATTCAGAGGAGTAATCCAAAGGAGGAAAATGTCATTGATCTAGGGGAAACAACTATCTATTCCAACGAAACGGAAGAGAACAGGAATGTTATTGATCTGGGAGAAACAACTATTTATTCCAACGAAGCGGAAGAGAACAGTATAGATCCATTGGGATATGAGACAGGGTTGGGGGTTGTGCATGTAGAAGGTAATCAAAAGGAAAAAATCGATTATTTATCTGCTAATGCTAAATTAGGTAGATTTGGAAAGCCTAATCAAGATATGCGTATCGGCAGTCAAGTAGATGCTCAATATTTAAACTTCACTACTGGAAATAATGGATTATTTGGTGGCTCACTAGGTTTCGATGGCGGTGCTTTTGGCGCAAATGCTGATAACTCTGTAGGGGAAGATGGGTTTGCATTAGGGGGGCAGGTATATGCCGCTCAAGAGGCTGTTCGTGTTGGCGATGTTTCATCCTCTGAAGTGAATGATGAGCAATTTCGCTTAGGATATGGACAAGGGATAGGATGGTCTGCTCGCGGACACTGGGGCGATCAAGATAAAGATGACAGAAAAGAGATTGGTTTTGGAGCTGATATTGGTCCAATCTCATTTGACGTAAAGACCGAAGATCCAGCTCTCACTTTACTGAAAGGTGTTGCGCCCGGAGTTGGATGGGCTATAGACGCATTGACTGATGATAAAAAATTCAATCTTACTGACAAAGCTCTCAAAATACTAGGCATTAAGGATAAAGATGATCAGAAATAGTGCGATAGCAATCCCTCGTAGCGACTGTCTTGAAAGTCAAGCGTTCGATTGTTTTGGCGGTTTTGGAAATGCGAGCGCTGTTTTTGGGGTTGGGGAATGCGATCGCTTTTTGGAGATTTGGAGGAGTGCGACCGCTTTTTGGGTTTTGGAAGTGCGATCGCACGCAATTAGAAATTTTTTCATTAGACATCTCCAACAAACAATGTAGAGACGCGATATATCGCGTCTCTACAAGGGTTTCGGGTAACGCATAGTTGATTTCTGGAGATGTCTATTAGTGTTTGCCAATGTTGCCGTATCAATAATGGAGGTTTGAGAGATGAGCGATCGCATAAAAATCCAACGTCAAGAAGCAGTAACTTCCACCTACACGCACCCAAACCTTGCACAAAAAACTGCACGAGGTTTTGGTTTACCCTCATCTGCATCACCTCAAAGTCACGATATCAGCAAAATTTCACTATATCCCCAGGCAAAACCCACAATAAATCAACCAGAGGATTTCTACGAGCAAGCAGAAATACAACCATTACCTCTGGTTCAACGAAAATTAGACCCATTAATACAGCGCGAACCTGAAGATGATAAACAACCTAGTGTAGACGTTGACCTTCTACCACCAAAGGTTAAAGCATCATTGGGTCAGTTTAACCTCACAGCAGACACAGGTACAGCAAAACTTGGATATCAACCAGGAAATTTTGATGTTGGACTGGGTTACAACTACGGTGGAAATATCTTTGCTGACGCAAAATATAGGGATTTTTCAACGCAACTAGGTGTAAATCCTGCATCTGGAGATTTATCTTTGGGAGGTTCTTACAATCAGTTCAATTTTGGCGCGAAGTATAATCCAAATGGTAGTTTTGGCGTTAATCTTGGCTATGGTAGTCCCCTACTCCCAATGCCTGATACCCTTAGTCAAACTGTTATCGGTGCTGAAAAAGGCTTGCGTGGTATAGGTTATGGTTTACCTGGAGCAATGGATAACCCATTAGGTTTTTCTCGCGCTCAAAGTGGCAACATAACTAAAGTCACCGATGCAGGTAAAATGTTGGGAGGTATTGCATCGCAGCAAGATTCTAAAAGTCCATTCGGTGTAGGCTTTAGTGCAACATCTAACCCAGCAGAAAAAGAGAAAATCAAGATAATGTTGGGCGTTCAAGGAAATTTTTAGCCCGTAACAACTGTCTTGAAAGTCAAGCAATATTTAGTTAGGATCGCAAAGCAGTAAGAAGACACGTTCGCTTTTGTGTATATTTACAAAAAATGCGATCGCTTGTTGTGGTTTTGAAGAAGTACGACCGCTTTTTGGATTTTAGAATGCGTGGATCGAAGCTATCCCATTCCTGCTGATAACCCTCAGAGGTTCCCGAAGGGTAGGGAATGGCTCTTTAAATACTTGTTATTGTATAAATATTTATTAAAATTTAATATAAATACTGAGGCTAGAGTGAAATGCCCGATAGCGAACCGCTACGCCCATTGGGCGAACGCCTAAAAATCCAACGCCCAAAAGGCGTAACACATACATACACACAACCGAATCTGGCGCAACTGATACCCGGTTTGCCTGCTGTTCAAGCGCAAACACCAACAGGACAACTCAGCCATGATATTAGTCGTATATCATTGCGTCCTCAAGCTAAACTCGCTGTTAACAACCCAGAAGATCAATACGAAAGCACACAGGGTTTTACTTATAATAGTGATTTTTTCTTTGATGCAGGCAAATTACTAGCTAACAACCAGTTAACGGCACATCAATTGACTCATCTACAGCAGCAAACGGGTGGAAATCAAGATCGGCGGACTCCTTGTATTAGTAGCGTCAATAATCAGATACTCCAACGCCAGGATGTCGATAATCCAGAACAAACTGCCAATCAACAACCAAACCAGCAACTTGACCTAGCCAAAATCAATGCTGATGCTGATGCCTTATTCAAAGCAGTAGATGGTTGGGGTACAGATGAAGATACAATTTTAAAAATTCTAGCAAGCAAGACACCAGCAGAAATTGCTGCTATTAAACAAGCATATACAGACCATTATGGACGAAACCTAGACAAAGATTTAGTTTGGGAAATGTCAGGGGATGATTTGAAAGAAGCTCAAGCTAAGTTATCAGGCGACAAGGTGCAAGGAACGATAGAAGCGCTAAATAATTCTATTGGATTTTTTAATGATGATGAAGCCAAAATTGAAGAAACCCTATCAGCGTTATCACCAGAAGACCTAAAACAATTGAAGCAGATAGCCCAAAAAGATCCAGCCGTGAAAGCAAAGTTAGATAATGTTCTTGACCATTTAGGCGGTGAGGACAAAGAAGTTACCGAAGCACTGCTGGAGGGTGATAAAGAAAAAGCTGCTGCTACCCGTATAGCTGAAGCGATAGAGGGGCTAGGAACTGATGAAAAAGCAGTTTATAAGTATTTAGAAGGTAAAAATCCTCAAGAAATAGAAAATATTAAAAAAGCTTATCAAGAAAAAACAGGTCGGACTCTCGCGGCTGATATCGAAGATGATTTCTCCGATGCCCAAAAAGACCAAGCAGATGCCCTATTAGCTGGAGATAAGGCAGCGGCGGCAGCGGCTCGCATTAAAGAGGCAGCAGACGGCTTAGGTACAGATGAGAAAGGAATATACGACCAACTCAAGGGAAAAAGTAAGCAAGAGCGCGATGCAATTATTAAAGCCTATGAAGAACATTATGGAAAAGGCAGCTTTGATGCCATGCTCGCAGATGAGTTGAGTGATGATGACCTCAAACAAGCACAGCAGTACAAAGACAAAGGAGAACTTGACCCAGGTTTTGCTTTAAACTTAGCCATGAGTAGCTTGGGAACAGATGAAGATTTAATTAAAGAAACCCTCAAAGGCAAAAGCAAAGAGGAAATTAAAGCGATTAAGGAAGCTTACACGAAAGAAACTGGTAAAAATCTAGATATAGAGCTTGAGAGTGAATTAGACGGCCGAGATGCTTTTGAAGTTGGGCAGATGCTCAAAGGTAAACCTCAGACTTCCAAAGAATATTATGACCAAGCTATGGAACGCTATGAATTTGAGCGTGGAAAAGGCTCAACGTGGTTTTCACGCGGAGTAATGGATGCTTCGGAAGCAATTGGAATGCATTCAAAAAGCGAGATGTTGGAGTATCAAACTCAACGTCTTCAAGAAATGTTTGATGAAAATGGCAACCTTAAGCCTGAATTTAAAGACAAAGAAGAAGAAGTCAAACGCATTGCTGGTTATCAAGAAACAGATGCAACAAATTATAAAGATGCCAAAGAATCTGTAGGTAAAGCTGTCACTACCGCAGGGACAATAGCAGTTGCAGCATTAGCAACTATTTGCACAAAAGGAGCCGCATCTCCCTGGTTAGTCGCAGTGATCTCTGGGGCTTTGGCAGGGGGTACAAATATGGCTCTCAGATACGGTATGCAAGGAGATGCTTATGGTGGAGAAGACATTGCAATTGATGCTGTAGTTGCAACACTGGCATCTGCACTGGGAGGATTTTTAGCCGATAAAGCTCAGTTTATGACTAAACTCGACGATATTCTTAAATCCCTTGGAGAAGGAGCAGCCAAGAAAGCAGTCCAAGAAGCCTTACGGGGAACTGTTAGTCCGGATGTACTAAAAGAAATATTTAATGATACTCAGTGGCGAAAAGGCGTAGAATATTACTTATTAAATGTAGTTACAGTTGCTGGTGTTAGTGCTATTAAAGGTGCTGCGTCAGGAGGTATGGAAGACCCATTAAAAAGTAAATCTTCACTTTTATTTGGAACCGCTAGCGGTATTTCCGGAGGAATTATTGATGAGGGAGTTAGTGGAATCAAAGGTGAGTATAAAGGTAGGATAGAAGACCTTCTCGGTCGTTTAGCAGTGGCAGGTGTCAGTAAAGCTGCTGAAGAACAAGCAAAAACTAGTGCTTCTGATTTAAAATTGAGATTGATTGCTAAACAAGCAGTTAGTGCGACTGCTGCAAATGATGATATGTCTACTGCATACCACATTATTGATAAAAATACTGTTGATTTGTCTGTAGAAGAAAAACAAAAGCTCATGAGAATGGTTCTAGAGGAAGCTTTAAACAATCCCGACATGAGTGCTAGCAAAACTACTGATAAACTTAATAATCCTCCAGAAGTTATATCTGAGGAACAAAGTCAAAAAATTCCTGGAACCAACACCATACCTCAACCAGAAACTGTTATAACAGAACCCAGAAAAGTTGCCGAAAATCTACCAGTGCCTCAAACAGAACATTTGACGGAAAAAAAGGTAGAAGATGTAGTCAATACCGGAAAAACAGAGTCTGATTCAGAAAATGATAATAGCGAAAATAGGTTACCGAAGTCAGAAGAAAAAAGTAACTTAAACAAAGGGGAAGTCGTAAACGTGAAAGAGGAAGTAGAGAAAGCAAGTTCTCCAGAACCTAGTTTTCTCTTCCGTGCAGACGATGATTACAAAATGGGTAATCCTGTAGGATTTGAGTTGGATAGCGAGGATGCTCAACAAGTCAATATTAAAAGTCCTTTGGAGCATGTTTTAGATAAAGAATCCGGAGATACCAGTATATATGTATCTTTCTCAACTGCAATCAGAATGCCTGGAGGTGGGGGAGCGATAAAATTTACAAAGAAAAATAAAATGCTCAAAGTAGCTTCGGAGGCTCTTAAACAATTAGAAGCAGAAGGTAAAATTAAAATATACACCCCAGAACAAGTGGCAGAATTGATTCGCCAAAACCCTAAGAAAAAAATCAGCAAACAAGCTAACAACGTTAAGGCTGCTATGGAGAAAAATGGAGAAATTCTGATTGAAGGACAAATTCCGGGCGAATTTATAGTTCCAGCTAAGTAAAACTAATACTAGAAATACTATTATGGATGAACTACAGACAGCATTAGCAGACCTACAACACTCAAACCCAAATATCCGGGAATCAGCCCTAGATAAAATAGGAACTCTTAAACCTGACAATGCCTCTGAAATTATATTACCTTTTCTCTGGGACACTGACTCAGAAGTAAGAGGAACAGCAGCCTGTAATTTAGGAGAAACTGATGATAGTCGTAGCGTAGTACATCTGATTGATATAGCCAAAAATGACCCTGAAGAAAAAGTTCGGAGTGAAGCTCTATCAGCTTTAGATAATTTTAGAGCTACGGAAATATTAATGTGTCTAATTAATGAAGTTCATCGGGTAAAGAAATCGCGAAGACCAAGACAAATAGTTGCACAGCAGCTTCAGCATTATAATGATGAAAGGTCAGTTGATGCCTTGATTTTATTACTTGAAGATGAAGATGTTTACGTGCGTATTTTTGCGGCTGATTCTCTTTTCTTACTGAATCGTTCTAGACTACTTAATGTTTGGAAAACAGCCTTGGATGATGAAAGCACCTACGTTATTGAAGTAGCAAATAAAGCAATTAAAAATTTACAAAACTCCGAAGAATTCCTTGAAGCTAGCTAAATTATTAACCAAGCTGCATCTAAATTTTTAGAATATTGCTGATGATGTTTAGTATCGAATAAGTATTACTTCCTTTACCTCGACCCGGTTGAAGGATATATCCCACTTTTGCCACCATTGCTTTCAATTCTCTAATTTTCTTTGGCATTGCCTCTTAGCGCCAACTTCTCAGTTATTATTTTTTCTGCTAGAGAGTCACTAATTACTGAAATAAATTTTTAGGAGGTTGAAAGTGAGTAGTTTGTACGAATTAATACATAAAATCCAAAAACGACCATCGATGTATTTGGGTAAAGCCTCGGTATGTAATTTACGTTCTTGTTTAGCTGGCTATATTATTGCCCGTCGTGAATTAGGAATATTGCAGACAGAGGAAGAGCGCAATTTTGTTGATTTTCAAACATGGATACAAAAAAAATTTAATATTCAATCAAGTCAATCATCGGACAAAATTATACTTTTTTACTCGGAAGATGAACGCACAGCTTTAGAGCGTTTTTTTAGTTTATTTGAAGAATTTATCCAAGAAAATAATTTAATAAATACCTCAGAAAAACAAATATACTAGCATAAATTAAACAATGTTTCAGGCATAATGTGAACATCTCAAGCAACATGCGGGTAGCGTGTGCTTTGCACTTAGCGCTAACTTGCGTCAAGTTTTAGCTTTATCTTTATTTGGGTTTTTAGATGGCTTAAGTTTCTGTTTTACCTCTAACGAAGGAGAATCCACATCTAAAACCCAATATTCATCTAAAAATTCCAGGTTCTCATTATAAATGAAAACTAGTCTGCGCTTGCGCGATCGCACTTCACGTTGCGCTAGGCTGTAATCAGTATTCCCCAACTAAAAGCAGATGAACTGGAAGCTTGACGAAGCCCAACAAAAACTCCCTCTTGTAATCGATGCGATCGCATTGGAACCTCAATTAATCTTCAAGCAAGACAAATTAGTTGCCGCGATCATAGAACCTAAACTTTTTCAAGAATTTCTAGCTTGGCATCAACAACGAAAAACCTCTTCCCTCGCAGATGCTTTTACAGAACTACGTCAACTCTGTGCAGAAGAGAATTATATTTTAGATACTCCTGCACGACAAGGGGAACGCCACAACCCATTTGCCGAAGAATAGCATGAGTATTCTTTGTGATACTAACATCATTAGCGAGTTAGCTCGTCCAATACCTAACCCAGGAGTCCTTACCTGGAGCGTAAGCGTCTCATCAATTTTTCTCAGCGCTATTCCGAAGAAATTTGCTATGATTTATCAGCAAAACCCAACACCAGAATTCAAGTATGGTTCGAGAATTTTTTGGCTATTTACTGTGAGGTAATCCCCATCAGTCAAGAAATTGCTAAATATGCGGGTGAGTTAAAAGGATACTTGAAAACTCAAGGTAAATCCCGTACTCAAGCTGATATTCTGATTGCTGCAACAGCCAAAATCCACCAATTAACATTAGTAACAAGAAATACAAAGGACTTCGAGGGATGTGATATTTTTATACTTAACCCATTTACTTGAAAATTATATATGTGGTGAGGAAGGGATGAATAAAGTCGGCAGCGATAGCGCACAGCGCTGACAAGGAGTCAGTTCGCTTGTTGTGGATTTTGAGGAGTGCGATTCCCGAAGGGATCGCTTTGCGAATCGCACTCAGCAGTTAGCTCTATGCAACCGCAAACTCAGTCAAAGCCCGCTCTCTAGGATGCTGAAAACCTAAGACAATATCATGCTTTGGAATTCCCGTTAAGAGTAAATCATTCGTCACCCCATCCTCCGTTAAATCCTCTTCCACCCAAACCTTTCCATCCTTAATCCGAATATAAACCGTACTCCCACAGGCTCTCCCCGTTTGATTCCAGCCAACCTGCGCCTAAAAATAGTGATACCGAACCTCGTCAAGAGCCAAAACAGGTTCAATACCAGCGCTCGGTTGTTCCAGATCGAGATCGTAATAACGAGTCAGCACTTCCTTAATAATCGTTCGATAGGTATTTAGCTTATCCATTGGACAATTACCTCTTGCTCTACATCAAAAATAATCAGCTTTATATCCAGTTCCGTCACTGCAAATTGAATCGCACTTTTTAGAAAAAAACTTCGGTATATTCCATCACTTACTGCCAATGAGCATTGGCTATGAGATGCATCAAATTTTCACTCTACCCAATTTTCTATACTCAGGTTGGCTTTTACAAGTTATTTTCTAAATTTTCTAAATATTGTTGGAGCGACTTTTCTATTAAGCTATCATCTATATTTTCGTAATCTGATTTTGAATAAATATTACTTAGAACAATAAAATCAGTTGTCTTAGCATAGTAGATAACTCTATATCCACCACTAGCACCCTTTTGATTATCACTATTTTTTACTCTTACTTTGTAAACTTCGTAATCAAATCCTTTCAAACGGTCGCCTATTATTTCACCATCACTCAATCTATTAATTAAAGGTAATATATCTTTCCTGACAGAACGATAGGACTTGGCTAAATCTTTAATATCTTTTAAAAATAATTCGCTCAGTACTACCTTAACAGGCTTATCACCAGTCAGCATCTACTTCATCCCATAATGCTGACAGTGGAACTGTTTTACCTGTAATAGCTTCATGTAAACCTTGAATAATCTTATTCGTTAGTTCTTGCTGAGTCTTGAGCTTTACAGGTTTACTATCTTGATTAGTTCCTCTGAAAATTATAGTCACATTTTGAGGCTCAGTTATTTCTATTTCCTCATCAAAAGTAACAAAACCATCTTTATTTATAGTTCCTGTAACTTGTCTATCAATCATATTTTATCTCACAATTAAAATAAATATATTATTAGAGCGCTAATTTGCTCCCATAGTGCTTCATTAATAATCGTTTGGTAGCCGACCCTTTCTTTTTCCATTATATATTATTTGTATTTACTGCTCAAAATAGCATATTTCTGATTGCGATGCCATAGCGAAGCGCTGACTGTTCATGAAGTGTCCGGTTATCCTAAGCATATACACTTATGGCAAAGTAAGGAAATGAGTATCGCTCTCCTTTGCAGTAATATTTAATTTATCTAAAATGCGATCGCTTTTAGGCTGGCTTTCTTTGCGTAAGCATTCGCTAACATTATGAAGGCTGGTTTGAGATGCGCGATCGCCAAAAAATTCCAAAATCTGCTACACCCAACAACACTGGAGAAGATGAAACAATCATTTTGCGAATGCTCGATGCTTCTAAAACTTCTGGTGATTTAGCTGTTGTTATTGATGGTGCACCAAATTCTGGATGAACTGTTTGAACGTAGTGCAAAAACCCAGTACACTCGCGAGTTATTATTCTCCACACAATAAGATTCGCCTTGTCGTCTGCGGAGTCCACCCATCAGTACATGCAGCCCACCAAGCATCTGCTGAAGAAATAGGTGTTTCAGTTACCTCGGTCTACAACAAAATCAACAGAACATCAACACACCTTGAAAGGGCTAGTCCTAAACTAAGCTAAAAGCTTAGTTAATTAGATTTTCAACCCATTTTAATGGGTTTAAGCTTTTAGCCGGAAATTTATTTCACGGCTTCCTGACATTGGTGCAAGGTGTGAGTAAAAACGGACTGTATAAATTAGAATGGCAACTTGATGGTGCAGAAGAAGACACAGTAACTAACTTATTTGGTTCTAGTGGTTTAAGTTGGATAAATTTTTAAAAAATTATGAATAAGTCTAGTAAACTGGCTAAGTAATATCAAATTAGCTTACATTTAATTAATTTCCAATATTTTTAGTATTGAGCTTTTCTGTCACTACACCCAACGCATCAATTTTATTTAGTATAAGAAAATATCTATTTTAAAAGCGAGCGAGCATTGAGTACACGAGTGGACTTATCACAATTATTAATGATTCCGTTTTACATCTAACAAAGGAGAATCAATATCTAAAAGCCAATTTTCATCTACAAATTCCAGGTTTTCATTATAGACAAGAACCAAATCAGCAATTTTTTGAACGTTGTTACGGACTTGATCTATAGCATCAACAGCAAAAGCTTTGAGAACAAATTTGAACTGTAAAAAGCGTTTTTTCTGTGTAATACCAATAGAACTGCTAACTAATTCTGATTCTAGGGTACGAGGCAAAATAATTTCTTCATAATATATATCTTCCTCATCCCAGTACCCACAAATTTTATAATCACATTCTTCAAGATGTTCTCTAACCAGTGCATTGGCATCAAAATGTTCTAATATTTCTGTCAAATATCGCCATACTTGGTGATTTTTTAATTCAAGTTGAGTCATGGCTATTTTTTAGTTAATGTTCTGTAGCTAAACCAAGAAAATGTAAGACATCATCTATAAATTTTGCATGAAACCTTCGGTCACCGCCTTTGCCCAAAACTTTTGATTTCAAATCGTAACCTTCTTCAGTGGAAGGAACAAGCCCAATATTACCGCGTGGTGCTACTTCTCCTTTCTCAATAGCTTTTAAATGTTTACCGTTTTGGTCATATTTTATTCCCAGTTTAATTTGCTCGCTTGCAAAGGAAACTAGCAGACCATCAGTAGTTTGATATACAGTATCCGGCTGAACATCAGACCAATTATTGGGTAAAGCTTCCATTGGATTTAATAGCCTTGACAGTCATTATGTTAGTACAAAATAGCTATTAAAAGTCATGCGATCGCGTTTTGGTTTTCCCTGAGAAGTGCGATACCATCTTCGTACCCATATCACAGCAGCAATTTCTTAACCATAAATAATACCTGTTAGAATTTTGACAAGCATCGACAAATCATCTGGAACTTGATAGCGTTTTTGGTCTTGAGTCACCTTGCGATTTGCGCGATTGTAGACTCCAAAACGCCAGTCTTCACCAGTTGTAACGGCTCCATATAGAAGCTCAGATGTGGATTTAGTCCATTCATCAAGCGCAATTAATTCAACAGCAAGTTGAGTAAAGCCCCTAACTAAATCTGATTGTTTTGCTTCGATAACAAGTAAATTTTGAGAT
This sequence comes from Cyanomargarita calcarea GSE-NOS-MK-12-04C, assembly GCA_019359595.1. Classification (GTDB taxonomy): domain Bacteria; phylum Cyanobacteriota; class Cyanobacteriia; order Cyanobacteriales; family Nostocaceae; genus Cyanomargarita; species Cyanomargarita calcarea. The sequence continues at coordinate 12,358 of JAHHGZ010000043.1, read as the reverse complement.
CCTGCAATATAGTAGTCGAGAGTTCCTTTGAGATAGTCGTTGACCGCAATAGAATATTCTATATTGAGTCGCTGGTTAGTTAAATCGCATACCTCAAACAAAATTGGACCAATTAAAGCTTCCCGTCTAGTAGTTTCATTAACTAAATCAATATGAGATAAATTACGCCTAAGTTGCTGCTGTAAAAACTGTAGGTCTAAAATTTCTGATGATTCAGGTAGCGTTAAATTTTTTCTTTCAATAGTGCAATTTAATTCGCCTAAAATATCATCAATCGTGAAAGGCAATTCAAAATATCGGCTGAAAGTATAAGATTCACCAGCTTTCAGGATACGGCGGGAATTCATAAAAAACAACTGCCAAATTTATCCTACTTATTCTATACAAAGAGAGCTACCGATTTGGAAGGAGATTGGGGGAATCTATAACGGTTCCGCAAAAGGAAGCGATGCTAAATTCAAAAATGGGTTGTACAAACTCAAATGGCAGTTAGATGGTCTCTTCAGTTCTAGCGATTTGGGATGGTGGAATTTTTAGTTAGACTAGACGTGCGCGACATATGATTAAATAATCTTTGGTGAGAAAAAGCGATGACTATTCAAGCTGTCAGCCTTGCCCTACCAGATCACACCCAACTACCAGAGTCAGATGGGAATTTTGTGTTCGCAAAGCGTGCCGGAGGCAAAAATTTTCAGGAGCATCCTCAAAGTATTCTGTTGACGGACTCCATCCAACCACGTTTGCAAGAAATTCATCCCGATGGGCAATACTGCATTGGGCAAGATTGCGGTATCTATTGGCGGATGACAGAACCACCAGAACGGGGTGCAGAAGCACCAGACTGGTTTTATGTGCCGAATGTACCACCTACCCTCAACGGTGAAGTGCGACGTTCTTACGTTTTGTGGCAGGAATTGATTGCACCACTCATTGTTTTGGAATTTGTCTCTGGTAAAGGTGAAGAGGAACGGGATAACACACCCTTCACTGGTAAATTTTGGATTTATGAACAGGTGATTCGTCCTGCTTTCTACGGGATTTATGAAGTAAAGAAGGCTAGTGTTGAAGTTTATCAATTAGTTGCCGGTCGCTATCAACTGATGAGTGCTAATGAACGCGGGCACTATCTTATTGATGCTCTGGGATTGGAGTTAGGCATCTGGCAAGGTCAGTATTTAAATGTAGACTTACCCTGGTTGCGTTGGTGGGATAACCAAGGTAATTTACTGCCGACAGGAGACGAACGGGCTGAGGTGGAATGCCAACGGGCTGAGGTGGAACGGCAACGGGCTGACAAGGCTGAACAGGAGAATGCTCGTTTACGAGAACAATTACGCGCTTTGGGTGTAGAACCGGAAATTCTGTAATTGCTAACTTGAAAATAGGAGTGGGTTGTTAGGAATTTTTCACCCCGTTGGATCTCCTAATACTCGAACACATTAATTTTGAGAGGTACCCGATTCGGAAGCCCACGAACCCCAATTTTGGGGGTGAATAAAAATTCAAAGTCCCCCAGAATTGGGGGATTTAGTTCTGTTGTCTTTACCCCTCAAAACTTTTGCGATTGACTAAGTAGAGCGGCACGGAAAAACCCAACTATATGAATTTATGTAAAGGCTAGCGCAACTACAAACCTTTATTTATTTGTGCCGACCTACTTACTACCCTCTGCCTTTCTTTGCTCACCACTGCCCTGAATAATCCTCCTGCTGCAAACCGATAAACTGTCGCCGTTTCCAAGCATATTGCAAAATATTAATTCCCAACTCTTGCGCTGTGCGAATAGTCAATCGCGGTAAACTAAATCCTCTATCCAATCCCCAAGCCGATGCTATATCTCCAATCACTAAAATAATTCCTCCCCCGATTAATACTTGAATTAATTGTTGATTAATCATCGGCATAGCGGCAAATAAAAATGGTTTTGTTCTTAAAGGATGGTCGCGTCGTGATTCTTCTAATGGTCGCAATGGTGACTCTAATTGCTGTGCTAAAGCATGAATTCTTTCAATAAGAGCATTCCCATCCAAAGGTGCATCAACTAGCAATACACCACCTGCATTTAAATAACTTTTGAGGTTTTCAAATTGATTACTATTTAAAGATAATGCTTGTTTACCCGTCAGATAAAGCAAGTCATATTCTTGGAGATTATCGTTGAAACTGACTTGACCAACTTCTTCAGTTCCTCGCAGAGATTGATATAAACCTTCTACAGATTGTAATAAATACGATAGATTAAAAAAGCTCCGGGCACATTCTGGGTCGTTGTGATTTACCTGTGCCATGCGGACAATTGCTTGGGGACGGGCTTGTGCTTGACGACGATAACGCAAATCAATGTTGTTATAACCTGGAAAGAAAACATCACCTGGCTGGGCAATTGATACTTGTCCCGGTTGCAGAAGTACCCGGCAAATTTCTATCTCTGAAATTCCTGGTAAGGTGCTTTTTTCATCGACACGATACATTTCTTGAACAACTTCCCGTTGGTTACTGCGGCGCAATTCATCGGGGTCTACATAACTAACTATTAAATAAACTACCACTGGGTCGGAAGCGCGTACTTCTGTCGCAATCCGGAAGTCAAGAGTATTGGGTACAATTATCATATTGCCGAGTAAATCAATGGCAATTCCTGGTTGAATTTGTATCCAGCGTCCGTCTCGATATTGTGCTTCCACTTGGCGGGGGGCTGCTATTACTCGCACACCCAAACCACAAACAATGCCTGGTTGATTTAAGCATTGATAGTGGGCATTTTGCCGCAAACGATGGTAATCATGAGCTTTGCGCCAACGTTCGGCATTAATTAATAGTCCATCTGCGGCTTGTAAGCGTTCAAAGGGTTGAATTGATGGTGGGGGAAAGGGGTGAGACATGACACAGGTACGGGAATTATAAGTGATTTATCAAACTTGATATAATTCATCATTGCTGTAGGGACAATTCATGAATTGTCACTACTTATAATTTATTCAATAAATAATTCATAGGTGCAAAAGGCTGGTTTCTCTTGCTCAATAATGCGTCTTACTAGTTGTTCGTTGATACTGTTGGCAGTTTCAGCACGCAAACGCACTACAAAATGATATGCTTGTCCTCCTCCTAAAACCGCTTCTCCTATTTCTGCGTTTCCCAAAACAAAACCCTGACCAAAAGGTTCTGTAATGCTGATGTGTTTATCAGCTTCGTCAGGTAAATTATCGTCTAAGGGTAAACCCGTATAAAGATGTAAGTAAAGGCGCAATCCTTTACGTGTACCTCGCCAGCGATACAGTTCGACTGCACGCTTGATTAAACGCCGTTGTTGTGTCAAGTTCCAGACGGAATCTACAGGCCAAGCTACCCAGTGCGCTAAAAATGGTAACAGGGCGCGTGGTGCTGTCAAGGGGTCTAGATTCGCCCACATGACGGCAAAATTATCGATTACTGGTTGATAAGCCTGTTCAAATATCTTCATGAAGCGACCAATAAAGTCTACTTCTCGATATAAAACTGGCAAAAATTCCATGTAGGCTGACCAAGGACGGATGTATAAATTAAAGTCTGCTTCCTGAATTTGTTCTCGTTCGGTATCTTGGTCAGTATATACAACTATGCGACTGCGAAAGTTTAATACTAGTTGCTCTTTTGTCTCTGGGATGAGTGCTTCTTGGTCTTCAAAATATGTGGCGGGAACTTGAAAGTAAAGTACAGCATCCATTTGCGCTCCTGGAAGGAGTTCGCTGCCTTCTGTACCGATTTGACACCATTGGGCCGGAAAGTCGCCTTCAACTCTCAAATTCAGTCGTAAGGTACGCTGTGCTAAGTTCTTGACTTGCACTATCATTTCGCTGGGTTCTCCAGGGTGCAAGAGTAAATTAGCACCGGCGATTTCGATGTTTTCTTGACTGGCTAATGATAAGTCGGCTAAAGGTACAGCCTCTGGTATTCGCATCGGGCTTAACTGTAGGCTGAAAGCTGGGTTGGTGCGGGTTTGAACCATAGAGTTGGGAGTTAGTGGTTGGTGGTTAGTGGTTAGTGGTTAGTGGTTAGTGGTTGGTGGTTAGTCGTTAGTGGTTGGGAGTTTGGAATTAATAACTAATAACTCCTAACTCCTAACTCCTAACCACTAAATAATATTTATTACATGACCAGAACGCAGACGGTTATTTGCCCATGAGCATATTAATCCCAACGTACCGGGGTCAATTACTCCTTCTGGTGAAGGCTGACGAGTCCAGGTTCCTTCTTGTCTGCGTATGGGAAATAACAAGACTGCTCCGAGATAGCGGACTCCTGGTGTTTGTTGGAGTAATGCTACGATGTCGGAGGTGTAAACTGGTCGCCCAAATTGCCAGCCTTTACCGTCTATTCCACCTGTTAGAGGATTTAAGTATCGATACAGGGCAACTCGTAATTTTAGTACAATCTCTTGTTGGGCAAGGGGATTGTTATAAGCTGGTTCTAAAGCTACTTCTGTTTGCACGGAAACACCGACAAAATCAGCTTCTTGGAGTTGTACTTGGACTCCTAATAACCGTCTTTCGTCTAAGTAGCTCAAAACTTGGTCGCAAAGTGCAGGTTGGAGGGTAAATAGTTCTGGTGCGATGCCGTCTCCTTGAGCGATCGCATCTGTATTCGCTTGGGGGACAACAATTAAACGCACCGTTCCCCCACCAACAGAGGCATCGGCTGGCAAACAGCGGACGCGGGCTACAGCACCAGCACCTCCTCGTTGTGCCAAAACTTCAAAATCTTCGTTTGTAACTGCGCGATCGCGTGTCCGGAGTATTTGTGGTGCTTTTAAGACTGCTTGTTCCAGTGATTGAGCGTCAGCACCGTTGATTGCTACTTTGTGGTTGACTGCACTGGCAACATAGGGGACAGCGGCTTTTAAAAACTGGAGTGCCCCACTTTGAACGTTACCTTGGCGACCGCCACCTGTACGATAGGCTACCATTTTAATTTCGGAACCGCGCGGGGGAACTGCTCCATATTGGTGTTCTAGAGCCAACATCTCTGTATCGCGGATTTGAACTTGCGTATCTTCTGGTGTAGGCTGTTGGATTTTGGTACGTATCTGAGTTTTTTTTCTCAGTTGGTCTGGTTCGCGAATCAGCGGCCCAAACTGGACTGTGCCGGTGAGAGAATCGATGGTGTAGTGGCGGTCTTCTGCATTGGAATCAGCAAAATCTGGGACTTCTTGCCAAACTTGAGGTAAAGCACCGGGGGGAGTCACCAAAATATACTCATTTTCTCGCCGTGCTAAAATTGGAGCGCCTTGGAGTTGAAAAGTTTGCCCTGGGGTTCCATCACTAATCCCCAAGCGTTCATCATAAATTAAAGTACTGTGACTAGCTCTCACTGTACCGCCAATGGAGCGCACCGCCAAGCCAGTAATTCGGGGAGAATTATTGTATCCAGGTTGATTTCTCTCTACGGTATTAAAGGTGCAACGCAGCCAGCGACCCCGATAGGTGGTAAAACTTGTTACAGGAAATCTTTCGGGTAAATGCAGAATTACATCTGCACCTTGGGCGGGATTGCCTCCCTGTTGAATAATTTCATAAAAACTAAAGCCGCGAGTTGCATCATCAGCTTCCCGTAATAATACTGATTGCCATTGTTCTCCATCCCAAGCTTCCCAACTACGGGGTGGTCGATTGGGGTTGATGCCGGTGGGTGTAGCTGCAGCCCCTTGAAAGGAAATAGCCAGGACATTTCCGAATAGAGGGTCTTCTGGTTCTAGAACAATGTAAAAACAATTATTAATTTGGGGAGTTTCATCAAATAAAAGTTGTTCGTTACCTCCCCACTGTCCGTTGGGTTGACGAGTCCATTGATTGGTAGTGCGGTCACGCAGAGATAATGGTGTATCTTCGGTAGTTTCGGAGGTTAAAAAATGCCGCAGGTGCGGTTTGCCAATTACCAAAGGCTGGTCGGTACTGAACACAATTGCTTCTGTATTTTCAGTCCGCAAACTTGCAACTTCTACCCCGGTTGGAATAGTGTAGATTTCTGGTAGGTCAGTTGTGAGATAAAAAGTTAAGTCTGTTTGCGCTGGTGCTGGGGGTTGGAGACGAATGCCTAATAATTCTAAAAAAGCTACATAACTTTTCCGAGGTACTTGGTTAAATCTGAGCAACATTTGGTCAGTTAACCAAGCAAATACTTCAATAAACGTAATTCCAGGGTCGCTGAGATTGTGGTCAGTCCATTCCGGACAATAGCGGGGGATGCGTTGAATGGACTCTTCCACTAAATCGTCAAAGGTGCGATCGTCTAAGTTGGAATTGGGTAATTTGGGTAAAAAGTTGAATTCCACAGTAATACCAATTTTTGTTATTTGTTATTTGTTATTTGTTATTTGTTATTTGTTATTTGTTATTTGTTATTTGTTATTTGTTATTTGTTATTTGTTATTTGTTATTTGTTGGTTGATAGTTGATAGTTGATAGTTGATAGTTGTTGGTTGTTGGTTGTTTACTCCGCTTCCACTAACCAATAACAACTAACCACTAACCACTAACAAATAACAACTAACCACTAACCAATAACCAATAACAACTAACCACTAACTAAAGCCAAATAATATGGATAAACAAAGCTGTCAATATCAGGTTGGTCTTTGAGGTGATAATTGATGATGATGTCCACCCTACCTCCCACAGGATATGGTTCGGTGATGACTTCATCAATAATGATACGTGTTTCCCAAACCTCTAAAGCTTCTAATACATAAAGACGGATTAGTATCAAAGTCTCGCTATTCATGGGTGCAAACGCCAATTCCGCCAACCGTGACCCAAAATTAGGACGATATACCCGCTCTCCTATTCCTGTACGCAGGATAATCCAAATAGATTCTTTGACTTTTTGCCCTTCCGAACTGAGTTGTATCCCTCCCTGCAAACTCAAACACATGGGGAAAGACCAACCAGTTCCCAAATAGTCCCGCTGTTGGCTAGCGATCGCATCTGGCATGATGACTAATTCTCCAAAACGACAAAGGCTGGCTAAAAGTTCACCCCACAAGCTTTGTAAGGTACATTCACCTTCAAAGATATAGGTACAAGAGATATAAGCCTATTCGCCAAAAGTCGAGTTGCAGATATGTAAATTTTAGTTAACTTAAAAAATTCCCAAAAATAGACATAAAACTCTTGTGGGGTAAGCTCTCTAGCCCGCCATATCAACAAATCGAGTTTTTCCTGAAATTAAAACAAAAGCAATCACCCACCAATAATTACGGTGAACTCACCAGCAGCAATCTTATTTACACTCGTGGTTTCCTGAATAGTATCGCCCATCCGACAGGCTGCAAGACCATTAATCAAAACCGTTTGACTGCCATCAATTACAACACCTACACCATCAGGAATTGCAACTTTCACTATCGGACAGGTGTGGATATCAGCGGCAAAACTAGCCATTAAACTCGCCATATTCCCAACTGTTTCCGCAACGGTTTTGGCGAGATTCGCAACAGCAGCAGGTGCTGCTGGTGTACCGGAAGCTGCAGTTACCTTTACTTGAGCTTTGCCAATATCCTCCATTCCTTTGGTAAAGGTTTGGGCTAACATGGCTGCTTGGGCTGCGGAAATACCCCGCCAAGCTGGTTTTTTACCAATTATCACATTCATGCTACCTGGTCCTATAGACAAGGGACTACCATGAGCGGTTATATCTCCGAAACGGGCTGCAGGTCTACCAGGCATAAGTTACTCCTTTAAATATGGGGAAGATTTCCAAGAAAATCCTTCATGCTACATTGTTTAAACAAGGTAAGAGCATTTTAATCAAAGTAGAGGTAAAAAATGAACATCACCCTAAAGCCCGAACACGAGCAATTTATAATGGCCCAAATTGCGACAGGTAAATATGCAAAACCGGAGGAAGTAATTGATATAGCATTTCGACTACTAGAAAAGTTAAATTCTGAGTATGCTCAGTGGATAGAAGAAACCCGTCAAAAAGTTGATGTCGCTATTGCAGAACTTGAACGGGGGGAAGGTTTGGATGGTGAGACTGTAGTAATCGATATACTCGAAAGATTCCATCATGCACGGCAGGTTCAGGAATGAGTGTATATATAATTGCACCATCCGCAAGTAGAGATTTAAATCAGATTGCTGATTACTTTCTTGCACGAAACCTAGAAGCAGGAGAAAAACTTTTTAGAGAATTTAATAAAAAGTGCCATAATTTAGCTAATTTTCCCAGTATTGGACGGAGTTATGCTCATATCAGACCTTCATTACGTGGCTTACCACTGGACGGATATATGATTATCTATCAAGCGATCGATGATGGTGTTGAAATTTTACGAGTAGTTAGCGGTCGTCAAGATTTAGAATCGTTATTTGCACAGTCTGATGATGAATGAAGAGTTGCAAGTATTTAATCTTGAAGTGTGGCCTAATTAAGGGAAATCATGGCACCATTAACTGTAATTGTACCATTGGCTTTAATCTCAATATTGCCTTGAGCTTTTAATGACAAGTTACCTGTGGAATTTACTGAAACTGATTGACCGCGATCGTCCATTTTGATTTTATGACCGCCTTTGGTTTCAATTTCTATGCAGGCATCGCTATCATTTAGATACAATTTATGACCACCTGCTGTCCGGATGCTGACACCAGTCTTACTACCTCCTTTATCCTCCTCGACAAATTGTAAGGTATGTCCGGTGCGAGTTTTGATGGTACGCAATCGTACTTTGCCACCCTGAATGCTGTCATCCACTTTTTCTGGTGGTGCGTCTTTGCCATTCCATACCCCACCTATGACATATGGACGGTGGATATCCCCATGTTCAAAGCCGACAAAGACTTCATCGTTGATTTCTGGCAAACAGTCAAATCCCCTTCCACCAGCGGCTCCTGGGGCTACAACCCTAGCCCAATGGCTGGCATGTTCTTCGGTCAGGGTGGGAAACTTGACTTTAATTCTACCCCAGCCTTTCGGGTCTTTGTTATCGGTCACAATTCCAACCATGAATGTCTGACCTGGTTGTAAGTGGACTGGTGATGCAAGGGTTGCAAACAAGCTGCCGGCACGCAATCCCCGAACGCTGAAATTGGTGGTATAAATTCTTTGATTATAGAAATGCCGGGTTTCGGTGACGTAATATTTTCCGTTAAAGCGATCGCCCATTCCTTCGAGGGTTATTACACGTCCTGGTCGAATTTTTGGGTTTCCTTCTGCAGAGGCATCAGCATAAATATACTCTCCTCCAAGTTCATCGCACAATGCCTGTGCCATTGCCTCTGCTTGTTTAGCGGTGGATACAGGTTGGTCTACAACTGTCATTTTAGGCGGTTTGTTATTAAGATTAAATTCAGTGCTGGTGGTGCTTCCACGCTTACTTCCTGTCTCTGTTACTACTTTTTCTGAACTAGCAGTTGAGGTAATTAATCTTTTCTGAGTATAGTCCCAACTCCGTACTTCTACGGCACTCACCTGTTCGGCACTAGTGATGCGAGTACTGAAACTACTGATATTAACCAGCCATTTTAGTTTCAAAGGGTCTTTGCCGTCAGGTTTGCGAAAATACAGTTCGTTACCTAAAACAAAGAGTTCAAAACCGATACGAGCGGCTCTTTCTCGCAAAAATTCCATATTAGTTTGATTTTCTTGAAATACATACTCATGAGGTTCTCCACTACTCTGTACATTTTTCTCAGCTTTTATACCTACTTCTTTGGCAATTTTTCGCACAATATCGGCATCAGTTTCATTTAAAAATGAACGATTGTGACGACCTCGATGGAGACGATGAGAAATATCGTAACCCCGGATTATTATAGGAGCTTCGGATTTTTCGTTAAAGTGAATTTCAATTCCTGTAATTTCACCTTCAATCAGAAATTCTTCTTCTTCTTTTTTAAAATTACCGTCTTGAGTGGTACTAGAAATAAAACCCAAACGTATCTTTTTACCTATTTCAAAAACATTTTCATGCCGTTGAGGTTCGTGCTGCGATCGCTCCGTTGTAGGAAGATAACTATTGTGTACCATTAAGGTAAACATTGCAGGCAAATGTAGGCTTTCTTCAACAGTAATTTGCAAGATATCCTTCATTAATTCATCATCAGCTTCTTCCCAACCTTTCCCAGCAGAAAATTGGAGGTGTGGACGGCATAAATAAAGGCTTTCTTTTACTTCGGTAGGCATTCTTGACAAGTTGTATTTTAAATAGTAGTTATTTAGGTGATTTAATTCTCGAATCTGGTTTACGATTTGAACCAGTTGAAGAAGATGTTCTGCCTCCAGGAGGATTATTTTTATCAACTTCTTGCAAGCTAATATCTACCATTGCTCTGACAGGTGTACCATCAGTCAGAAACATATTTAGTGTATAGGTCAAACTCGTGATGACGCAATGAAAATACTCGTTATCTCCCCATCTAAAAATGTAAACTGGAGGACGCTGATCGGGTGAACCTTGTATTGTTTCAACCCCTTTTTTAATTTTATTAATATATTCTTCGATCACTGATTTTTTAGTTTCATAAGTATCAAATAAAAGTTGTTTTAAAGTAAATTTATAAGGGTCAACTCCAGAAAAATTTACCTTTGGGAGGAGTTCAGTTCCTCTATTTCCTTGCTTGCTTTCCCACTTCACAGCCCTAGTAAAGCTAAGTTCTGTAGGATTAAACATAAATTCAATATCATCTGATTCATTATTATAAGCTTTTAATATTGCTTTTTTCAGTTGTGGTTGACGCTTTTGGGGTTCTATTGGTTTAGGTTTGACTCTATTATTTGCCATTTATTTTATCCTTTGAGTTGAGGGTTTAATATCCCGACCTTTACAGGTCGCTCGTTTTGAGTTGGGACGGCAGCTTGCTCTTGGAAGCTTCCCCCACAAACGTGCCTTGTCTGAATACACATCTTTTAAATTTCTTCCTTCTTCCTTCATTCAATTCCTATTTACCAAGGTAATCGGCCTAAATATATGCCATGACGTTCTCTTTCTATTTCTAAACGTTGCCGCAATCTACCATAAATTTCCATTGCTAGTGTTTCTAAATCCGCAGATTCTTCACCTTCCTCTTTTTCTTCTAATTGAGAGGGTCTTTCTATAGTTTCAGTTATTGGTTCGATATCTGTAGCAATATCGGATGCTACGACTTCCCCCCCATCAGCAAAACCTTGGAGAGATGAGAGCCTTTTTGCCAAGATTTTTGGTGATTCTGAATTTTGTTTGTTAGATTCTTCAAAGTTAAACATTGAAAATTCATCTGTACCTCCACTTAGTAATTCTTCAACAGTTGACCATTGAGAGGGTGGTTTATTATTCGTAGTATTAGTAGATTGTCTAAAAATCATCGGAGGTGATGAATAATTATTTGAGTTTTTACTGGAGGCATTTGTTGAGTCTTCAAAATTATTAAACTGTAGAGAATTCTGCTTTGAAAGACTGTGATTTTCAATTTCTGTGCCTAACAAAGGTGAAACTAGAGAATTAGATGTTTTTCGCTGAACTGAACTGCTTTTAAAAGTATCAGCTTTAGTAGAAAGCGTTTCTGAAGTTGCTTCTGATTCCTGGGTGGGTTGGGAAATAACTTCTTCTGGTAATGCACCACCACTGTTAATGTGACGTAAAAAATTAATATTCTTCTGTGCATCTCTGGCATTGATGACAAACTCTCCAGGGGTAAGCATCGCAGGTACGGTGTCAGAGGGTGCTGTTAGCGGACTATCTATAGTGTTTGAAGTTGCTACCAATCCACCAGTAGCCAAACCTATAGGTGCTGGCAAATCCTCAAAAATTGGTGGTATATTTTCATGATTATTTGTTGATATATCCGGTAAATTTTGAAGATTTTGACTTCTAGTTGTATTTTCAGAGATATCAGCGGCATCTGAGGCAATAACCTTATCTGGTATTTGATGAATTGGTAAAATAGATTCTTCAGTAAAATTTTCTATTGATTCGTCGTCTCTAAATAGATTATTTATCGGAGAATTTTGTTGACTATTATTTGTTGATATATCAGGGAAATTTGGGAGGTTTTCAATTCTAGCTATATTTTCAGAGATATCAGCAGCATCTGGGGTAATAACCTTATCTGCTATTTTATGAGTTGGTAAAATAGATTCTTGAGTAAAATTTTCTCTGAATTCATCTTCTTTATTTATCGGACAATTTTCTTGGCTTATTTTTTTCTCCGGTAAATATGAGAGATTTTCAGAGATATCAGCAGCATCTGGGGTAATAACCTTATCTGCTATTTTATGAGTTGGTAAAATAGATTCTTGAGTAAAATTTTCTCTGAATTCATCTTCTTTATTTATCGGACAATTTTCTTGGCTTATTTTTTTCTCCGGTAAATATGAGAGATTTTCAGAGATATCAGCAGCA
>JAHHGZ010000019.1 GCA_019359595.1 Cyanomargarita calcarea GSE-NOS-MK-12-04C | reverse complement strand
CGGTAAATATGAGAGATTTTCAGAGATATCAGCAGCATCTGGGGTAATAACCTTATCTGCTATTTCATGAGTTGGTAAAATAGATTCTTGAGTAAAATTTTCTCTGAATTCATCTTCTTTATTTATCAGACAATTTTCTTGGCTTATTTTTTTCTCCGGTAAATCTGAGAGATTTTCAAATATTAAATCACTTTCATTTGAAATTGTACTGTCGTGTGGCTTAATTTCTTGTTGTTGATGAGTCAGATTGATTGGGAAATTAGGAGTATTAACTACTTCTGACACTTCGGTCTGTACATCATTAGCTGAATCCCTCAATGAAGTAGGCTTTTCCTCTATAACAGAAGGGTTGAGCGTTGATAATAGCGGTACTATTTCAGATAGTTTATTTACAGTGTTCTCTAATTCTATGTCCTGTTTTTTTGGAATAGACCTTGTAGCTAAAATATCAGGTTCTGATGCTTGAATGATTGGCATCGGAATATTAGTTAATTCCCTAGATAACTTAGGATTATCTGGATAATCGGTTTGCTTGGATGTTGATAAAAAAGGTTTATTTTCTGATGATTTATTTATATTGTTCAGTAGATTAATATCTTCTGGTTCTTCGGCAAGGCTTTCTTCTGATGTTTCGAGGTTTGGTAAGTTAAATAATGACTTTGAGGCTATTATAATCTCGTTATTTACTAACTTTTTGGATAAAATATTTCTCTCCTCAATTTGAGGTGATATTTCTTGTAATTCAGTTTCTTCTTCTGATTGAATAAAACTTTCTTTAATTTCGATATTTTTATAATTAGGCTCAATAGCTAGAGATCCTGAAATCTTTACTAATCCATCATCATCAATATTAATACTAGTGCTGTTTTCTGGAAATGATTTTTCAATTCCCTTTCCAACACTTGAATTTAGTCTTTTTTTTGATGTGGTATTTGATTTGCTTTTAGGTTTAGTTTTTGTTTGTGATTTACTCTTACTTTTAGATGCCGATTTTTTCTTGTTTTTCAGTGCTGCTGAAATATCAGTATTTATATTACTTGCGATTGGATCTGATGATAAAGTAGAGATAATAGTTGTTGTCTCTTTATTGTCTTGCTGAGGAATAAAGTCAACTGTTTCTAAAAAATCATCGTTCCAACTCTCACCATTCCAGATATCTTCATATATTAATGGTTGATGTTTGCGATAGCCTAATATTATCGAGTCATTTGTTAATGGTTTGAACACTCCTAAATGCTGGTTGTAATTGTGCGAACCCAATAAAAATTCATTCTTCATACCCAAATAATTTACTGCCCCTAATAAAGGTGCATTTACGCCAAGATATCGTTGAATTGTTTGCATAATTAAAATTAATTAGACTGAAAAAAGCCAGATTTTATCTCCCGTTTTGTCAGATTTCCTCCTCCTCCATCCTTGGCAATTTTCAAACCCTCATAAGCTAAAGTAAGTTCTTCAATGGCTACTGCATTACCATCAGCTTGCAGGGCTGGAGTTTTCCAAGTAATCGGAATTGCACCAATGAGAGTCCAGCTCATGATTGTTTCCCCTGCTTGATTAAATAAAAGAATATTGACATTGCGTCGAATATCTGTATCTCCATTATTTTCATCAAATATTTTGGTAATCCAATTCAAAAAACCAAAATGGTCTGTAATTCCCCGCTTTAAAGTGATATCAGCAAATTCTGCATGACCTAAATAAATGCGTTGTTGGTCATTGACACCACCTTCAAAAAAAACATTCTTCTTAATCTGAAGACTCAATCCCGAGCATTCAGTAAAAGAAGCCGCAATGCTGCTGTCTATTTCTACGTAAAAACGATTGGTGGTGACATAGTTTAATTCATGTTCAATGTTGCCATTACTAGCCATCATTACCACCTATTTTGACCATAATTTTTCACTCTTTCCCGTTGCGATCGCATATCTTCTTGCAAAAGTTCATATACGCGATCGCACAATTTATCCAATAACGACGGGTCACTGAGATATTTGCCTTTTTTAGCTGTTGCAGGCATCCTAGAGGGCTGTATTTGATTTGAGTCCATAATTAAATAACCTGTTCTTATTCCAGGCTAAAGCCACTGTCCTAAAATCAGAATTAGACTAAGGTCGAACTCATTGGATATAGGAGTGGGAATTTATTATTCAGGGTTAGATCCCCGACAACTTTCACGAAGTCGGGGATCTTGCAGTCCCTCGATATTGGATTTTGGATTTTTAACCGCAGATGAACGCACCCTCGACGCAGATAAGAATCTTTCCTCTTTAAATCACCACAATCGTAAAACACACCAACTTATCCTGACCCAGTTGCAATAAATCACCTTGATTGAGTCGGTAGTGAACACCAGGAGAAAGAAGAGTACCGTTAAGATATGTACCATTCTTGCTGGTGTCTACGATCGAGTAGGTATTTTGATTCCAGTCCCAAAAAACTCGTACATGGGAACGGGAAACTATTCCTTCATTGGGAATACCTGTCAAGTCTATTTCGGGAATTGTTCCATGAACTTGCGATCGCCTACCAATACTACCTTCTTCTCCCGGCAAGCGAAATTCTCTTCCGGTTGTGGTATGTATTAGCTTCAGTACTGCTCTAGATGGACGTGGTGGTGGTACTGGAACTGGTTGTAAGTAGGGAGTTCTAGACTGAAAATCAGTTTGCTCTGGCGGTATCGATTCTGGAGGAGGTGTATAAGCAACTACATTTGGCTGTGGTTGTACTGGAACAGAAGCGATGACATTGCCCAAAGGTGTGCCGCACATCGGACAGACTTTGGCGTTGTTGGGCAAAACACGGTTAAAATATTCACAACTGGAGTTAGGGCAACGATTTGCAGGCATTGGTAGTTATATCGTTTTCAGGTATCGCCTGTAAAGGAACTAGTCCTGCTTTTTTGATTAGACATTGACCCTGACGGGTAGTTAGCATTTCGGCAAATTTGGAACCGACCGCAGGCAGGCTGTTATTTTTAGGGTATACCACAAACAGGGAATAACTTAAAGGATAGTGACCTGTTTTATCTGGTTTAAAAGCTTCGACATCCAAAGAATATCCTTTGTTGCACAAATTCACTCCTGGGTTGATTTTTTGACCATTGGACCCAAGTAAGGGCTGAATTTCTCCTATTGCTAGAGGGTAAGCATTACATTGGTTCCAAGTTTTACTGAGAATACCAAAACTAATAATACCACTTCGCCCTTCGTCAAATTCTGAGACAATTCCTTGGATAGTTTTTTCGGTTTTCTCAGTATATGGCTGAGTCACGACTTTATATGAAGCAATCAGTTGCGGGTCATCTTGCAATATTTTTTGCTGAAATTGGCGTACTGCTTCCGGTTCGGTGGGAGCATAAGGTTTTATCAGTAAATTTGGTCCCCCGAGTTCCTGCCAATTCTTAATTTCACCTGTATAAATTTTACGCAGTTGCTCTAAAGTAATTTTTCCTTGCAAAGAAGAAGGAAGATTAGAGTTTTTCTGGCTGTGGGCAACAAATACAAGTAAGCCATCATAGGCTATAGGTTTGCTTTCGAGTTCACCATCTAGCTTGAAAGATGTCATCGCAAAGTTGGCTTTACAGGGTTGTGTTTTGCAGTTTCGGACTGTTTCTATAGGTTCGCTGCTAGGTTGGTAGCTCAACGTTATATCTGGCTTTGGCTTGCTGAATATTTCTTCGAGAGTGCGATCGCTTTCTGGACGAGAACCAAGAATGAAGCTCCAAGTACTGTCTTTTTCTCCCGTGTAAGGAAATTCTCCTATGGGGACATCAGCCACATCAAAGAAATGAGGAAGCAAACTAGACCATTGTCCATATTCTGGTTTCTGAGATATGGAAGCTCTTTTTAAAAAATACCAGATTCCCCCACCCAGTAACAACAAAGCCAAGATTCCTAAGAAAATCCAGGGTTTACGCCAACCTTTTTCTTTTTCTTCCGGCTCTTTGGAAGCTGCTAAACTGCTACTTTGACCTGCTTTTGGGAGTTGTAACAATTCTTTGCGAGCAGATAAAGCATTCTCAAAAGGAGCATTTAAACCAATTAACCGATTGACAAACTGCTTGAGATGAGTATCTGAATTGGGAAATTGTTCAATATCTTTAGGGTTGAGAGGTTTACCCGAGGTTCGATCCACCGTACCTCCTACCCCAAGATAAAATGCGACTAGTCCTAATGCGGCTAAATCTTGTTGTGGCTGAGGTTTCGATGGTTGGACTGTTGGTGGTTCAAATAAGGATTCCCAAACAGCTAAATCGCAAAGATATATATAGAATTGTTGATTTTTTTCTACTTGAATTAAAATACTATCTAAACTCAAATTACCGTGAGCCATTCCCTGCTGTACTTGATTGGAAGGTAAGCGCAACTTTTGAGTATGGAGAAACTGGAGAGTTTGCAAGGCTTGATTGAGTACCTCCCTTCCTTGAGTAGCATCCATTGCACCATTAGACATCAAATACTCGCTTAAAGTTTGGGATGCTTCGACTCCTTTCATAATTAAATAACAGCCTTCACCAAGCGAAGATGCGATCGCTTCACTCGGGTGAATCAAACGAAAATTTTGGTTTCTCCCATCTGCTAAACTCACCCCAGCCACCCGCTTAAACGTCTCTTTGCGCTGACGAGTCTCTTCATCATTAAAACAACGACTGGGTAAGAGATATTCCTTAATTACCACAGGTTGACCGTCAGTCATGTGTATTCCAGAATACAAACGACCAAGACCCCGCATACCCAAAAAATCAATAACTTGATAAGTCCCCCGACTGCCCTTAATTTCAGCATTGCGAGCCAAAGTTGCCGGAAAACCGCATTCCAAACAAAATTTTGCTCCTGGGACTTCCTGTGAAGTTTGCAGAGGGCGATCGCAACTTAATGGTGCATTTCGCGAGCATTTGTACTCTTTATACAATATTGTCACTGAGAAAACTCCTTGAAGAAGAGGCACTCTTAGCAGGAAGAAGGGGATTCAGAACCTCTTCTTATCAATGAGCTTGAATTAGTCCTAATTTTAAAGCAGCAACAATAGCTTGAGTACGGCTAGTAACCTGCAATTTTTCAAAAATACTCGTTAAATGAGCTTTAACAGTAGCGACGGTAACATATAAATGTTTAGCAATTTCTTCATTAGAAGCACCTTGAGTTAACCAGTGTAAAACTTCGTGTTCCCGTTCCGTCAAGTGCAGTTTTTGACGGGTTTCCAGATAAGGCTCAGAATAAGCTTGAAAACGACGAAAAAAACCATTAACAACCTCTGAAGGCAGATAAATCTCAGATTTTATTACAGTGGTAATTGCCTCACACAGTTGAGATGCCAAACGACTTTTAAACACATATCCAGCAGCACCCGCTTGCATCGCACGAAAAATCCAGTCATCTTCTTGATGTCCGGACAAGACTAAAACCTTGCCAGCATAAGATATTTCTCTAAGACGATGTAGAGTTGTAATCCCATCACCTCCAATTAATTCCAAATCAAGCAAAATTAGATTTGGAGACTCCTGGAGTGTGAATTTTAATGCTTGCTCTACAGAAGCAGCTTCACCTACAACCTCTAATGATAATGAATCATTAAGGCTATAGAAATTGAGGAGAGTACGCAATCCCTGACGGAAGCGTTGTTCGTCATCTACAAGCAAAACAGAAAGCATTTGAACAGTAGCCATGCGAAATTCCAAACAACAGTGGTAGCTAGCATCCTGGCCAATTAAAATATAGTTTAGAGTCAACAATTCGGATTGAATGAAGGAAGAAGGAAGAAGGAAGAAGGAAGAAGGGGGTTTATATATGGGGATTCAGACCCCAACTCAAAACGAAAGACCCTGCGTTCTTGTCGGGGTATTAACAAGAACAGCGAGGATAAATTAATTAAACATCCTTAATCTTAATTTTTGACACTAAACTGTTTTATCCAAAATCTTAATTTCCGTAGTTACAATTCATGGATTTAACCTACACTTTGGTCGAGGTAATATCAAGGAAAATTGGGCACCACCTTCTAACAAATTTTGACACCAAATATTTCCGTGATGGTCAAGGACAATTTTTTTAGCAATAGTCAAACCCAGTCCTGTACCTCCTGGACGACGAGAATAAAAAGGAGTAAATATCTTTTGGATATCATCTGACGATAGTCCTGTACCTCGGTCAGATATCTTAATTAAAACTTCACCTTGAAAAACTTGCCAGCTACAGGTAATAGTTCCCGTATCAGGGCTAAAGTGTACAGCATTGCTCAATAAGTTGTCAAAAACTTGCTTCATTTGCAAGCGGTCTATTGCCAGTGTCGTAGAATGTTCTGGCAAGCATATTTGTAGCTGCTTTTGATTAATTAAAGGCTGCAATCCTTTGATACTTTCAACTACTAAACTTCGTAAATCTTGTAAGCTGACCTTTAATTTTTCACCCTGACCACAATAAATTAACTCAGTTAAATTAGTATCTAGTTGTTGTATACTTTCGCAAATAATTGTCGCTTGTTCTTTGTAAGAATTCTCTTGCAATCCCAAGAATAAATTTTGGGCATACAAACCAATCAACCCCAAAGAGTTACGCAATTGATGCCCAGCACGTTGAAGTATGTGTTCAAGCAGTTGAATTTCAGCTTTTTGTTGCCCGCATTCCAAATAAATATCCAAAAACTTACTCAGCATGACAGCAGACTGCTTCACATATTGTTGCAAAGTCAGTGAAAGAGGTTCGCTGGCAAATATCTGAATATATTCAGGTTTTTCATTCCTGTATCCTAACGGGCAAATATAACAACTTGATGCCAAAGATTCGATGCTAATTTCATTCAAGGTAAAAGCTGAAGGATATTCTATTAGCCATTCTTCCGACCTCAAATAAGCTAAGGTTTTTTGAGAAAAAGTAGGTTGCCCTTGAGCATAATTAATTACTTCCCGAACATTTTCTAGCAATGTATCTTGATATACAATTCGAGCAAAGAAAATTGGATGCTGAATTGTTAGCTGTTCAATCTGTAGCTGGCAGAAGCTTTCTAAGTCTATAGACCGCGAAATTCTGGAACCAGCGATAGATTCGAGAGATGAGCCTACTATCATAGCTAAACTCGCTGTTTAACCTGCATGGCATGAAAATTCAGTACTCTATTATACTTTCAAACAATCAGATATAGACCTTTGTTCTTAAGTATTGCTTAACTTTTTTGTCAAATAGCGCACATATTTAAGCGCTAATCATCAAACAAAAATGATGAATATTTTCATTAAACTAAAATGAATCAAGATGGCTATTTTTTGCAGTAAAACTTAATGTTCTTGAATGAAGGAAGAAGGAAGAAGAAAATCGTAGATTTATATATGTGGATACAGGACCTCAACTCAAAACGAAAGACCCTGCGTTCTTGTCGGGGTATTAAAAAGAATAGCGAGGATAATGAAATAAGATTTTTTTAATTTATTTGAAAATTTCCCAAAAATAAATCTCGACAAAAGTCTAATTAACATCAGGAGTCATCTAGCTTTAATCTAGAGGCATCTCAACCAGAACAGATACGCTTCATGCTTATCTCACTTCTTCAAACCCTAGCTGAAATCCTGGCTGGGGGAACCTCCCTTATGAATACGGAGCAAATTGACTTTAGTCGTCCCGGCAGTCGCAGAGACGATGGTGCAGGGCCTACTCTGAATTTGTACTTTTATGACATTCGTGAGAGCAAGCAGGTACAACACTCTGGCAGACAGGTTGAACGCAAGTTTGCTGCTTCTGGGGTGCAACCTGCGACTGTTAGCTGGTCACCTAGTTGGTTTGATGTATCCCTATTATTAACAGCTTGGGACAGTACATCTTTAGGTGAGCATCGCTTATTAACAGAAGCATTAACCTTATTGCTGCGTCATCGCTCCCTACGGGAGGAATTTTTGGTACCAGAATTGCATGGTTATGGCAGTTTGTCCATGACAATCTCACAAGAACCTCCCTTAGAGGTTGGTTCCTTGTGGAGTGCCTTGAGTGTTCCCCTCCGTCCGGCCTTGTATCTAACAGTTACAGTGCCCTTTGAGCCAGAAAGCGCTTCAATACCTTTGGTTTGGGAGCGAGTTTTCGACGTCCACAGCCAATTACACAAAAATGGTAACAGTGCGATCGCCAAACGGGTAGCGATCGCAGGCTTGGTAAAAAGTGCAGTCACCAATTTGCCACTTGCCGGTACGGAAATTACGGTTATGGGGACTGAAAAGTTAGTGAAAAGTAATGAAGAAGGGCTGTTCTTTTTTGAAGACTTGAGATTGGGTGGCTATGTTGTCAGACTTAATTGTCCCGGCTACGTACCCCAAAACTGCAACGTACTGGTAGATAGTCAAAATTACACCTTTAAAGAAGTATTACTTTTTCCTGCTTAGTACATATTTATTACTATCTAAAATCCAAAATGGAGAGATTTTCATGGCAAGACTTGATTACTTTGCTCCTGGTGTTTATGTTGAAGAAATAGACCGTGGTAGCCGACCGATTGAAGGTGTTAGCACAGCGGTTGCTGGATTTGTTGGGTTTACAGAAGATGTGCGTGGTGGGGCTGAACTATTTAAGCCCATGCTGATTACCAACTGGACCCAATATCTCAACTACTTTTCCAGTCCCCAATCCAATGGTTTCACCGAATTCAATGCTTACCTGCCCTTTGCCGTCTACGGCTACTTTATGAATGGTGGTGGCCGCTGTTGGGTTACAAGTATTGGTACTCAATTACCAGGGGCACCCAGAGCCGCAACTGCCGAACCTGCGACCTTACAAATTACCGGTCGAGGAAATCGTCCATCCTTAAGCTTTACCTTGCGTCCCGAACAAGCAGCAGGTGGAGCGATTCATATTTTGGTTAGCGATAGTACACCCCGTCCACAACCCGAAGGAACTGAAGGAGAAGCACCACCAAACACAGGTGAATATTTCACAGTTCAGATTCGCCGGGGTGAGGAGGTTTTAGAACAATACGAAAATTTAACCATGAATCGCGAGCCGACCGATCAAGTCGCAACTTATGCGATCGCGGCATTGCGAAGTTCGATGTATGTTAATATTACAGATACATCTCAAACTGGACAGCCCCTAGCGCGACGGCCAGGAAACGGTCAGTATGAACTGGCACCAAGAATTGTCCCCTCTGCACCTGATAGATTTTCCCAAGATGTCGAAGGTGTCCGCGATGACCGTACAGGGGTACGTGGCATCTTTGAAATAGATGAAATCACCATGCTTGCTTGCCCCGAT
The DNA here is from genome assembly GCA_019359595.1 of Cyanomargarita calcarea GSE-NOS-MK-12-04C. Classification (GTDB taxonomy): domain Bacteria; phylum Cyanobacteriota; class Cyanobacteriia; order Cyanobacteriales; family Nostocaceae; genus Cyanomargarita; species Cyanomargarita calcarea. Next base: position 140,166 of record JAHHGZ010000019.1, on the reverse strand, counting down.
TTAATGCGGGCACATGAAGCCGGAGTCATGGACATAGACCAAGTCCACGGCATCATGGAACTAATGGTTAGTATGTGTGAGGGTTCTGCGAGTGGCGATATTCCCAACCCACCCAACCGGATGGTTATACTTGACCCCCCACCACAATACGCCAAACCTCAAGAAGTAGTCGATTGGTTACAAAGAAGCTTTAACCGTCGTTCCATGTTTGCGGCACTTTATTATCCCTGGATAAAAGTCCCCAACCCGAGCAACGGTGGCAGACCGATTCTTGTACCTCCTTGCGGTCATATGATGGGCGTGTGGGCACGTACCGACGAAACCAGAGGAGTTTACAAAGCACCTGCAAACGAAGTGCCAAGGGGTGTAATTGGCTTGGGTTACGAAACCAATTTCCGCGAGCAGGAACTGTTAAACCCCATTGGAATCAACTGCATCCGCAACTTTCCCAACCGAGGTATCCGCATCTGGGGGGCACGGACTTTAGTCGAACCCGACAAAACCGAGTGGCGTTATATCAGCGTGCGTCGGCTGATTAGCTACATTGAAAAATCGATTGAATTAGGTACTCAATGGGCCGTATTTGAACCCAACGACGAAGACTTATGGGCACGTGTAAGGCGGACTGTGAGCAATTTTCTAGAGCGAATTTGGCGGGAAGGTGCTTTATTTGGATCAACACCACAACAGGCATTTTATGTCAAATGTGACGAAGAATTGAACCCTCCAGAAACGAGAATATTAGGTCGTTTGTATGTAGAGGTCGGAGTTTGCCCAGTGCGTCCCGCTGAGTTTGTAGTATTCCGCATCAGCCAATGGAATGGCATTGATGAAGAAGAATAAAAACCAATACGGGAGCAAAAACTCTTTCAAACCTTGGCGTATTTGGCGTACTTGGCGGTTAATTAAAAAAGAATAAAAACCAATACGGGAGCAAAAACACGAGCAAACCTTTTAGTCAATTAATTAAACAGAAAAAAAAGGAGGTTAAACATGGCAGGAGAATACTTAACCGCTTGTAAATTTTATTTTGAAGCGGACGGAATCACAGATAAATTCATCAAAGAAATTAGTGGCTTGGGTGTTGAAAATACTCCAGCCCAAGAGGTTCATGGTTCTTCAAAAGATGGCAGGATTAGACGTCAAGCCACACCGACAGTTGTAAAATTTACAAACATTACACTCAAAGTCATCGCAACAGTCGATAAAGACCTTTACGACTGGTATCAGCAGTGTAACGAGGATATGGGAGATTCTCGCCAGTGGGCGCAAAAGCGTAAAACTGGTTCGGTAGTTGCTTACGATCAGCAAGGTGGCGAACAAGCCCGCTGGAATATTGTTAGTTGCTACCCTTGTAAATATACAGGCCCCACCTTAACAGCTTCCGGTGGCGATATGGCGAACGAAACTGTCGAATTGGTTCACGAAGGTATCAAACGTGTTAAATAGTTAATATAAGTGGTGAACAGTGGCGAAAACTGGAGAACAACTCCCGGAAATTCTCACAGCCTGTCGTTTTTACTTGGGTTTAACACTTGATGGTCAAAAAGGTGATACTGATTGTTACTTTTTGGAGTGTCGGGGATTTCAGATAACTCAAGCCCCGATTGAAATCTGTGAAGTCACAGCCAACAAAGGGGGAGGTGCTGCACAGAAAGCACAGGTGGTCAGAACCAAACTTCCTGGCAATGCCAAAAATGGTAATCTCACCTTACGTAGGGGAATGACAAGTTCACCGGAACTTTGGGATTGGTTTCATTCTGTACAAACAGGTAATTGGGCCAAACAACGCAGACAAGTTGCTTTATCCATTTTCGATCAGGCAAGCAAAGAAGTTGCAAGATTTGAGTTAGCTGGAGCTTGGCCCAGCATTTACAAAATTGCTGATGTCAACGCTCGTAGTACTGAAATAGAAATTGAGGAATTGGAGGTTGCTTTCGAGGAATTTAAACGTGTTAAGTAATATCATCTTTGGTTGAATAGTTATACAACATCAATCTATGTAGAAACAATTCATGTGGCTTGCCTCCCTGCCGGTATTGTTTCTACATAACCCAAGATTGACCTTGCTGAATTAAAGTATCAATCTGGTGGATGTTCTTACGTTCTGGCACAACGTCAAGACAAGAATTTTACTGCATGGAATCGGCAACGCCAATAAAAACTATTACATTTCTATACAATCAATGCGCGATACCGAAGGTCGCCAAGGGCATCGCTTATGTTTGAAACAGAATTTGAATTTACACTGCCAAAAGGTTATATAGACTCTGATGGCAATCTCCATCGCAAAGGGATAATGCGATTATCCACAGCCATAGACGAAATCTCACCCTTGCGTGACCCTCGTGTCAAGTCGAATCCAGCCTATGCAACGATAATTATTCTATCTCGCGTGATTGCACGTCTTGGGGCATTATCTGAAATCACACCGATGGTAGTAGAAAACTTTTTTGCTCAAGATTTGAGCTACCTCCAAGATTTCTACCGTCAGATCAATGGATTGGAGAGTCAGCAACCCCGCTCTGAAGAAACACGGCTTCTAGCTTAAACATAATGTATGCGACGTAAGGATAGTCTTTGTACTGAATTTGCCTTTACTCTACCCCGAGGTTTGATCGATGCCCAAAAACGAGCGCATCGTCAAGGAGTTATGCGTTTAGCTACCGCAAAAGATGAGATTTTGGTGCAAAAAGAGCGCAGTGTTCAGGAAAACCCTGCATATGGGGTTTTAGTGATGCTTTCACGAGTAATTACTCGTTTGGGAAGCTTATCTTCTGTTAGCCCTAATTTACTCGAAGAACTTGCAGTCAGTGACCTTGCTTTTTTGAGAGAATTTTATAATCGAGTTAATCAACAAGGAAACGCAAATATTCCCAGTCAATGTCCTCATTGCAATACTAAATTCTCAGTAGAGTTAGAACTAGCGGAAAAGTCATAAGCTACCCCTCTGATAAATTATACGAGGAGGTAGCTTTTATCGCTTATCACTTCCATTGGCAACAGGATGATATTTTAAATTTGGAACACTCTACTCGTCAGCGTTGGGTAGCAGAAATCAATAAGATTAACCAACAATTATAAGTAGAAGTACGGTTGCAAAAATTTGCCCAAATTAGAGATAAGTCTCATCAATTAAATTTTATTATGAAAGTTAAAGTTTTCGATTCACAAACATTAGGTGTACTCAAGGAAGTTGACCTTGCTCTAGCGATCGCAAGAGAAAACGAATGCATAGTCGGTCGTTCTCCTCAATCTGGCTTAGTTTTAGACAGTCCTGATGTGAGCCGAATGCATGGCAAATTTTTGTTGGAGAATGAAAATTACTATTTCTGCGACCTTGGTAGTAGAAATAGTTCAACAATTAACGGTCAACTGGCACAAACGAGTGAAAAGTATTTATTGAAAGCAGGAGATGTAATCCGAATTGGAGAATTCGTCCTCATTATGGAAGAATTAAGTTCACAGTCTGACTATATAGCAGAGACAGTATATAGAAGTCTGGATGCTACGGTGATTTCAAATTGGCGAGAAAGCGTAGATTTAAACGAGCCTGCTGTAGCCAATCAGATTCCAGAGGTCGTGAGTGATGTTTCTGAAATAACTTATATTCAACCTTCTGATCTAGCGGAAACACAACCTATTTCTGGAGATGTTAGTCCCACTATTGAAGCAACAGAAACACCCCTTGTTTCTGAGGAGATTAGTCCTACTATTGAGGTAACAGAAACACAACCTGTTTCTGAAGATGTTAGTCCCATTATTGAAGCAACAGAAACACCCCTTGTTTCTGAGGAGATTAGTCTTACTATTGAGGTAAGAGAAATACAAGCTGTTTCTGAAGATGTTAGTCCCACTATTGAAGCAACAGAAACACCCCTTGTTTCTGAGGAGATTAGTCCTACTATTGAGGTAACAGAAACACAACCTGTTTCTGGAGATGCTAGTCCCATTATTGAAGCAACAGAAACACCCCTTGTTTCTGAGGAGATTAGTCTTACTATTGAGGTAACAGAAACACAACCTGTTTCTGGAGATGCTAGTCCCATTATTGAAGCAACAGAAACACCCCTTGTTTCTGAGGAGATTAGTCTTACTATTGAGGTAAGAGAAATACAAGCTGTTTCTGGAGATGTTAGCCAACTTCTGGAGGAAGCTGCGGTTTCTGACGGATTAGCGATCGCTATTTCTGAAGAAACAGTAGTATCTGAAGCTACTAATGCTCAGACTCTGGAAGAAGTTGTTTGTATAATAGCACCAGTACTTGCAGAAGTGAATGAAGTTACTGAAGACACTGATGTATCAGCCTCCAAGATAGTGAGTCAAGTTCCGGAAGCGATAATTTTAGAAGCATCTGAAGAAGCCACCAATCCCTCTCAAAACAACTTTCAACTCGTAGAAACAGGAAGTAAATCTTCTGATGTAATAGAAGAAGCTGAGGTTGTGAGCCAAATTGACTCTGAGATAATAGAAGTGGAAGTTGTTACTGAAGAACCAGAAACAATAGATACTCAATCTCCTGAATTTGCTGAAGAAACATCTGAGAGTGACATCCCAAAAGTAATCTCCACAAAATATATAGTACTGCTCGCTCACGATAGTAAGAGATGGGAGCTTGCAGAGTTTGTTAGTCAACATCAAGAGTTTTTCTCCAAGTATCTTACGCTCGCACCACCTTCAATTAGCGAACTCTTATCCCAACAAAGCAGCGTAGTCATCAGCCAAGAAATCTCAACAATAACATCTGGGGGATATCAAACAATTGCTGCGAGAGCGACTTCAGGAGATATCTTAGCAGTTATTTTCTTGAGAGATTTTCTGCAAGTACAGTCTGGTCAAGCAAACGAAGAAGCAATGTTGAGAGTATGTAATATCAACCAAGTTCTAATCGCAACTAATATTCCAACAGCAGAAGCGATTGTTCATTACATTCAACTCCCATAATTTTTGACTAGCTTCGATTTTTCTGGAGTTTAGACTAAATGCTCTAAATTCCAGCTATTTAAGTATTATTTTTTGAAAAATTCATTTCAGCAATTTTTGCTCTAAAACTTGTACAAAACCAATTGCAATTTGAACTAAAGGCCAGCCGACCAAACAAATTAATGCTGCATTTCGAGTACTAATATCTAATCCTTGGCGGACTGCTATAATCACCGCTAATAGACTCCACACTGCCAATATTAACTCTATCGGTCGTCCCAGTAAGGGAATTAAGGTTAAAAAGTTTAGTACTTGTGGTGCATAGGCAAAGCCAATTGGACTTAACAAATCGCCATAAGTTGGATCGATTGGTTTCAGCCATTGCCCAAGTTTCCAAATAGTGAAAGTCCAAAAATAGTAACCTGTCACCAGTGAAAGAATATTAATAAAAAGTGTTACTAATAATATAGGAAACGTCGCTCGATTGATTAACAAAATAACGGCACTACCTAAAGCTTGAGAAAAGGCAGCCAAAATTACAATAGTTAGAGCTAGTCCCCTGTTTTTTGGAGTATTACGGGTATTTTCATAAAAATGGCTATCCAATGCAAGAGCATTTCTAAGTGTCTTGCATATTCCCCGATGTGACTTATCATTACTCGCGCCCTCAGGTCTAGTACTCACGATGGATGAAAAATTTAGTAGTATTTTGGTTTGATAGAATAAATAACAGATTAAAGGCGATTATTTCATCCCTCTTGAAGAGTACCTTGCTGCATCCAACGTTTTAAAATGCTTAAATTTATTCAGTGGCTATTGTTACGACTACGAAGTGAAACTTTAAAGTTACTTATTTTGGCAGGAGTATTACTTCTAGTTTGGGGAACCCTTGCACCTGTAGGTACTTTGGTCTGGTGGCTGAGTCAAAGTGCCGAAACTTTAGGTTTAAAGAAAAACCAAACTAAAAACTTACCATCTAGTAATGACAAAGGAACTACTGTCAAATCTAAAAACATTAACTGCTATATTATTTTTTTACCAGGAGTGGGTGATTTTTCTGCCAACAAATTGACTCCTGGGGAGGAATTTTTTTTAAATCGCTTGTTGCAACTTCATCCTAATTGCGTAGTAGTTTCGGATGTATTTCCCTATTCGGCCGCAAACGAAAGTTTGGGTGGAGAACGTTTTTTAGCTCCTCTGTGGCGTGCTGCTGAAAATGGGAACGGATGGCTGAAAAATGCAGATATCTTAATCAAAATTCGCAATCTCTGGCGGTTTGCTATTTCTGCAGATGAACGCTATGGTTCAATTTATAACCAGGGAATCGCTTCGGCAATGGTTGAGCGGATGAATGCTGCACACCCAATTCCCACATCCGAGTCCCCCTTGAAAGTTATTTTAATTGGCACTAGCGGTGGCGTACAAGTTGCCCTTGGTGCTGCTTCTTATCTTGACGAGTGGCTTAAAGCCGACTTAATAGTAGTCTCTGTTGGAGGAGACTTTGATGGCAACACTGGCTTCAATGCGGTCAACCATACGTACCACTTGCAAGGTAGCCGAGATTGGGTTGAGGATATTGCCCGCTTCGTGTTTGCCTCACGTTGGCCTTTGACGGTTGGTTCTCCTTTTAATCAAGCTCGGCAATCAGGGCGTTATACGGTTATAGTTAGCGGTCCTCACACTCATGATGGTGCTGAAGGTTATTTTGGTCAAGCATTTGTCAAAGAAAGCGAAACTACTTATGTAGACTTAACGCTACAGCTAGTTAACCAATTGCCTATTTGGTCTGAGCCGAAATCATCCACCATCGATAAATCTGAGCTTAAAAGTTTGCCTAGTTTGAAGTAAAACGGTGATATCGCATTAATTTTTTAACTAGTTTCATGCGGAAACCGTAACTGTAGGTAATTAAGCGAACTTGGTATGAGTACGGGAATCCGAATTCACTCGCCAGTTCACATAAATTAACTTTATTGTTAAGTTAAGTAAAGTTACATAAATTAATTTCAAACCCAAAACCCAATCGTGACATTTAACAGTTATCAGTTTTTATTCCAATCGCTTAGGTATTTTGTCCTTCGCGTTACGATCTAGATGAGTGCGATGCCCGTATGTCTTCCATTCTCCTAGCCCCAAAGGGGCGGCTACGCCAACGGAGACGCTACGCGTTGCAAGATCCCCTCCGGGGTACGAAGATGGTATCGCGGGTTCAATCCCCACTACAGCCCCATTTGACTGAGAACTTGATTCAACCACCAATCGTTATCCGAAATTTTTGATTGGTGAGAAAAGAAATAATTCGCTGCTTCAAATCCGTTCATGCTGACTTTAAATTCTCAACGTTTTTTAAATCAAAGGATTAGGTAATATCAATGGCGATTAAAGAACAGCCTAAACCGCCTCGCGGTCGTATTATAGCCAACATATTGCTGGCAGTATCAGGAATATTCCTGCTAATAAATTTATTTTTGCCCAATTTATTTGCCTCGGGACCTGCTGGTGTTCCCTACAGCTTATTTATTCATCAAGTTCAAGAAGGGGAAGTCACTCGTGTTTCCGTGGGTCAAAATCAAATCCTCTACCAACTCAAGAATGAGAATGGGGAGCCGGGTTCGGTGTTTGCCACCACGCCAATCTTTGATTTAGAATTGCCGAAATTGTTGGAATCAAAGGGTGTTGAGTTTGCGGCTACACCTCCACCAAAAAATAGTTGGTTTTCAACTGTGATTGGTTGGGTAGTCCCACCGTTGATTTTTGTTGCGATTTGGCAGTTTTTTGTCGCTCGTGGTGCTGGTGGTGGTGGTCCCCAAGGTGTGCTTTCCATCGGTAAGAGCAAAGCTAAAGTTTATGTGGAAGGTGAATCTGCGAAAATTACCTTTGCAGATGTGGCTGGAGTGGAAGAAGCCAAAACTGAGTTAGTGGAAATCGTGGAGTTCCTGAAAAGTCCCTCACGCTTTATCGAAATTGGAGCGAGAATTCCTAAGGGAGTGCTGCTGGTGGGGCCTCCCGGTACAGGTAAAACTCTCTTGGCCAAAGCTGTCGCAGGGGAAGCTGGTGTTGCGTTTTTCAGTATCTCAGGCTCGGAATTCGTGGAATTGTTTGTTGGTGTGGGATCTTCGCGGGTACGAGATTTATTTGAACAAGCCAAGAAACAAGCTCCCTGTATAATATTTATTGATGAATTGGATGCCATTGGTAAATCTCGCAGCAGCAATGGTTTCTATGGTGGTAACGATGAACGGGAACAAACCCTCAATCAGTTACTGACTGAAATGGACGGGTTTGCGGCTGGGGATGCAACGGTAATTGTGCTGGCTGCTACCAACCGTCCCGAAGTCCTTGACCCGGCATTACTGCGTCCCGGTCGGTTTGACCGTCAGGTGTTGGTAGACCGTCCCGACTTATCCGGACGCGAGGCAATTCTCAAGATTCACTCCCTGAAGGTAAAATTAGGGACAGATGTTGATTTGAAAGCGATCGCTACTCGAACTCCTGGATTTGCTGGTGCAGATTTGGCGAATTTGGTGAACGAAGCGGCATTATTAGCGGCTCGCAATCAACGTCTAACGGTTGCTCAAGAAGACTTTGCGGAAGCGATTGAACGAGTCGTGGCAGGGTTGGAGAAGAAGAGCCGGGTGTTAAACGAGACTGAGAAAAAAATTGTCGCTTACCACGAAGTCGGTCACGCAATGGTTGGTGCATTGATGCCTGGAAGCGGTCGTGTGGAAAAAATTTCCATCATTCCTCGTGGTATGGCTGCATTAGGTTATACCTTGCAATTACCGACTGAAGACCGTTTCTTGATGAATGAAGAAGAATTGCGGGGTCAAATTGCGACTCTGTTAGGGGGACGTTCTGCGGAAGAGGTTGTATTTGGGACTATTACCACAGGAGCCTCCAATGATTTGCAACGGGCAACAGATTTGGCTGAACGGATGGTGACAACCTACGGCATGAGCAAAGTTTTGGGTCCCTTGGCTTACCAACAGGGACAGCAGCCGATGTATTTGGGTAACGGGGCTGGAAATCCCAGACGAATGGTGAGCGAAGATACGGCAAAAGCTATTGACAGTGAAGTCAAAGAGATTGTGGAAACTGCTCACGAATATGCTTTGGAAATTCTCAGGTTGAATCGGGATTTGCTTACGACAATAACCACTCAGTTATTGGAGACAGAGGTAATTGAAGGAGATAAACTGCACAGTTTGTTGAGTCAGGTGCAACACTTGGATAAAGCTGCAACTGTTTAAGTTTGGCTGAGGCATACTGTTCTAACAGCGATTTTCACTCGCTTATGCCAATTCTGTATGAGGTTGCGCTTTATTCTCCCACACCCTCAGAAGTGTGAACGCCAGGTGCTTCTCCTGTCGGAGACGCTACGCGAACAAGTCGGCGGAGCCGCCCAACGCACTGGCAAAGGCTATACGTACATAGGTGCTTCGCTTACCGCAGGTAGCCCACAGTAAGGTGGGCAAGGAAATTGCATCTTCATGCAGAAATGGTATTAGTCACAAGGATATCATCACGAGAACGAGCAACAGCAGCAATTAAGGCATCAATTTGTCCTGTAGGTCTACCAATTTGTCTTAGTTCAGCTTGAATTTTACCAAATTCATTCGCTGCATTTTGGTCAAATTCAACAAGAGCGATCGCATTGCTAAATTCGTTAATTCTATTAAAATTTTGTTCAATTTAATGCGTTCAAAGTAGCGTGCCCGCAGGGCTTACCGGAAAGCTCGCTTAATTAAGATGCAAGCCCTGCGGGCACGCTGTGCGAACGCACTACAGTCCGAAAATGGATGCTGCCTCTAGAATTTTACTACGATTTAATTATCAAAGTGTATTAAGGTCAATTCCTTGTTGCTGCAATCTCGCTAAAAGTTCTTGAAGCTGTTGCTGAGTTTGTTCTAGTTGTTCCTGTTGTGTCGCAACTATTTCTTCGGGTGTTTGGTATCTATTACCATTTTGCTCGTACCAAAACAACCATTCTCGCGTTCTCCCTTGGTAGGTTCCTTGTTCTCTTCCGATACCTAAACCGATTTCTGGCATCCAAATTTTATCCCCAGGTTGGAGAATATATTCACCATTAACTAAACGATAAACTTCTAACCTTTGCCGTTTGCGTCTTAAACGTGTTGGTGCATAAATAACGTAATATAATATTCCTAATTCGGCATAATCTGTTTTCTTTTGTTCGTATTCGCCGTTGTAGGTTTGGGAAACAATCTCTATAGCTAAAATTGGGGGAATATTATCTTCTTCCCAAAGTACGTAACTTGAACGTCCATTTTCTCCGACAAATCTTTCTACTCCCAAACTCAGAAAACCATCGGGGACAATAGCATCCTTATTTGGTTCGTAATAAACTCCCATGTTAATGCCAAAATACCAATCGTCGCGGTTTTGCCAAATTGCTGACAAAATTGCTAAGAGTAAGTTGGGTATGAGTATTTGTAGTTCGCTATCCACTGGTGTATCATCAGAATCTGGTAGTTCTGCGGAAGATGGTAGGCACTGTAGGGGATTGTATTGATACATAGTTTATTATCCCTCGCCAAAATCTAGGTTTAAACTCATCTGTCCATCACTTTTTCACTAAATCGGAAACTCGTCGCGCAAGACGCGATGGTATTCTGAGAATGCCATTGCCATTTTTGCTTCATATTCATTTGTCTGGAATAAGGTTTTTGGTGAAATACAAAACCCCTGAAAGCTTTAGCCTCCAGGGGTTGTATCGGTTATGCCAGGAACGAGACTTGAACTCGTGACACGAGGATTTTCAGTCCTCTGCTCTACCAACTGAGCTATCCCGGCGCGAAAGAAATAATTTTTTTGCGCCGACTCCTTAATTTAGCAAACCTAAAAGGATTTCGCAAGTACTTAGAGAAAAATTTATTTCCCCTGCTTTCGCGTCAACTTGACCCAGGCGAAAACACCTAGCGATAGCACAAATTGGACAATATAACTAAAAAAAGACAACTGACGTGACATAACTGTCAAGTAAACCACCTAGCACTCCCATTAATACAGCATCGACAAACTGACTCCTTGTCAGCCATGAGCGCTATCACCCGGTCTATAAAGGGATATTCAGTGCAATAAGAGCGAAGTTACTATTTGGTGGTAACGGCAAGTGAATTCATGTGGCAATCAATAAATAAGTCAATTGTGTGATTATTTACACTATTTTTTTAGTTAAATTTTGAAGTATATATTTTCTATTCTTACAAATTAAGCACACCAAAATTTTTACAATATGTCTACCAGAAATACTATTGGTTTCAATGTATCGAATTCTATTCCCCAGTCGGAAATTCTTGAGTATAATCCTAAACGCAATATCGATAGTAATAATGTGCAATCCCCTCTTGAACGGGTTATTGACAGCGACAAAGCCCAGCGCATGGCAGAATTTTTTAGTTTCTTGGGAGATGCCAATCGCTTGAGGATTCTCTCGCTTTTGACTTCAGAAGAACTTTGTGTTGGTGATTTGGCGGGAGTATTAGACATGAGTGAATCTGCGGTCTCTCACCAGTTGCGAAATTTACGGGCAATGCGCTTGGTTAGCTACCGCAAGCAAGGTCGTAATGTATTCTATCGGCTCCATGATAGCCATATTTTGCATTTGTACCAATCTGTTGCCGAACATCTTGATGAAGACAGATGTAGTTAAAAGTTTGGAGTCTTTGTGTTCCTTTGTTAGTAAAGACACGATGTTCTTCGTGTCTTTACGGGGAGCAGAGGAACGCGATACCACTTTGCTGGTAGACATCCCGGCATCACATCAATAGCGATTAATTGCGTTGATTATTACTATAGTGAACTCTTGTGCCGGCCCACAGTAACTTCTCGCGCAACGTTTGATAATACGAATAGTTATCCCGCAAAATAATAAACTTTGCTCTACAGTCAGCTATTCGTACATCAACGCGGTGTCCAGGCCAAATCGAAGTACCTAAAACACCATCCGTCCAAAGCTTAGTACTCAATTCGTAATCCCCCAAAGGCCAAATACTGACCACAGAACCAGGAGGTAAAATCAAAGGACGGCTAGAAAGACTCATTGCACAAATGGGAGTGATAGTAATCGCTTCCATCCCATCATGCATAATTGGCCCGTTGGCAGAAACTGTATAACCAGTAGAACCAGTGGGTGTGGAAATAATCAACCCGTCTCCCACATATTGATCGACTACCTCACCGTCAATTTCCATTTCTAAAATTGAGGTAATCATGCGATCGGCGGAAGCGGGTTTTACACACATTTCGTTTAAAGCCAGGTAGCGTTCGGTCACTGGTTCCAAATTGCTACCATGTCCTTCAAACACAGCCGCTTGCAACATCATCCGCCGTTGGATAGCATAACGGTCTTCAAAAAGCCTATCCCAAACGCCTTCCGTATCTTGAAATTCCTCGACAGATTCAGTTAAAAACCCCAGATGACCTCCCACATTCACTGCCAAAATAGGGATACCAGCAGGGGCTAGATGTCTCGCACCAGTTAAAGCTGTGCCGTCACCGCCAAGGACCAAAGCCAGGTCTATCGGTTGAGTTGATGAAGCCAAAAAAACTGGATAAGGATTGTCTTTTGGCCCACTCGGTCCCATCAACACATGACATTGGCGGTTTTCTAGTTGTTTGGCACAGATTTCTGCCCAGCGTTTACTCTGGGCATCTCGTGCCTTATAAGCAATTATTACCTGCTTTAGCTCCACGCATTTACCACTTGAGGAGATTAAACTGCTCCATATCGACAGTATCGCGATTGCGATAGATGGCAAGCACGATTGCCAAACCCACCGCTGCCTCTGCTGCCGCTACGGTAATCACAAATACAGTAAAAACTTGACCCTTAATCTCTACAGAGTCTAAGTAGTTGGAAAATGCCATTAAATTCAAATTAACAGCATTGAGGAGCAATTCAATCGACATTAGCACCCGCACAGCATTACGGCTAGTAATCACACCATAAATGCCGATGCAGAACAAAGCTGCTGCTAGTAATAAAAAGTACTGAAGTTGCATGAATTTTCGTAGTTCTAATGAATTCTTGGCGGTTGGCTGTTAACTGTTAACTGTTGACTGTTAACTGTCAACCGTTAACCGTTAACAATTTTAGTATTACTCTCTGTCACTGCCTGAGGATACCAGTTCTTTAGCACGTTCTGGCAATGTTAAAGCAGTTTGCTGTAGTTCCCCTGATGTAACTTCTTCTGGGATATACTCGCGACGTGCCAAAATAATTGCGCCAACCATCGCTATCAACAACAAAACAGAAGCCAGCTCAAAAGGCAACAAATAGTCTGTAAAGAAATGTTCGCCAATTAAAATGATAGAACTCTCGCCACCTACAGTCGGAGGAGTCGAGTAAGCCCAAGGTGTCGCCAAAACCATCGTACTTAAAAGCCCAAATAGTCCCAAACTGACAACACCAGTTAGGGCTTGACGTACCCAAGCATTGGCAACCGGAACAAAATCCTGCCGCTTGTTTACCAACATAATGGCAAACAATATCAGCACGTTAATCGCACCGACATAAATCAGGATTTGCGCTGCTGCTACAAAGTCCCCATTTAGCAACAGATAAATCCCAGCAATACTGATAAACACACCCCCCAGCAGAAAGGCAGAATAAACAATGCTAGAGGACAGCACTACACCTAACGCCGCTCCAATCATCATCACTGCCAGTATGCCAAAGGAAACAACCTGTACACCTTCCGCTAGATTCACTGTTTTTTGTCCTTTGATATTTGATATTTGTTAGTTGTTAGTTCTTGCTTGCTGGTTGTTTAAGTAACAAATAACCACTAACCACTAACATTTTCCTTCTGTACAAGGTCTTCTGGACGGGCACCTGGACTTCGGGCATCAGAGGGAAGGTCGTGAGGGTCCATAACGCCTTTGGGCAGGTAAACCAATTCGCGCAGTGGCGTTACCATTGGGTCATCTGTAACCTTGTATGGCAGACGACCTAGTGCCACGCTGTCGTAGTTTAATTCGTGGCGATCGTATGTAGATAGCTCATATTCTTCTGTCATCGATAGACAGTTAGTCGGGCAATATTCTACACAGTTACCGCAAAAAATACAAACCCCAAAGTCGATGCTGTAGTGTTTGAGCTTTTTCTTCTTGCTAACTTTGTCAAATTCCCAATCAACTACAGGTAAGTTAATCGGACAAACCCGCACACAGACTTCGCAAGAAATGCACTTATCAAATTCAAAGTGAATTCGACCGCGAAACCGTTCGCTAGGAATCAATTTTTCGTAAGGGTACTGCACGGTAACCGGACGCCGCCGCATATGGTCAAAAGTGACAGACAGCCCTTGACCAATGTAACGTCCTGCTTGTACCGCTTCCTTCGCGTAATCACCAACTTGCTTGAGGAACTTTAACATTTTTCGTGTCTCTCTCTCTTTTAAAGTTAGGAGTTAGGAATAAGTTAGGAGTTAAGAGTCAGGAGTGAAGAGTTAATTAAAAACTTACAACTCATAACTCCTAACTCATAACTTTGCCATTAACCACCAAAGGCAGCGGGAAAGGCTAATTTGAGGGCTGCGGTTAAGAGCAAGTTAACCAAAGCTACTGGTAGCAGGAACTTCCATCCTAAATTTAGCAATTGGTCGATACGAACGCGGGGTACTGTCCAGCGCACCAGCACTGCTAGAAAAATAAGGAAGTACGCTTTGAGTAGGGTCATGGTAATGCCCAACGAGGCGGTGACAATCTGTAACACAGCATTGCTTTCACTAACTCCCACCCAACTAGCTATCAAGTTGATCGGAATGGGGAAATCCCAACCGCCCAAGTATAAAACTGATACTAACAGAGCAGAAAGCACGAGGTTTACGTATGAACTCAGGTAAAACAGAGCGAATTTCATGCCTGAGTACTCGGTCTGATAACCTGCGACTATTTCTTCTTCCGCTTCGGGAAGGTCAAAGGGCATACGTTCGCATTCAGCGAGGGCGGCTATCCAAAATATTACGAAACCCGCTGGTTGCCGCCAAATGTTCCACCCCACGATGCCGTAACCAGATTGCTGGTTGACGATATCAATGGTGCTAAGGCTGTTGGACATCATCGCGATCGCCAACACGCTAAGAGCCAAAGGAATTTCATAGCTAATTGATTGCGCTGCTGCTCGCAACCCCCCTAAGAGGGAGTATTTGTTATTAGATGCGTAACCAGCCATCAGCAAACCAATCGGCTGAATGCTAGACAAGGCGATCCACAAAAAGACCCCCATGCTGACATCCGCAATTACCAGATTCTGTCCAAAAGGCACAATCAGATAGGACAGAAATACAGGCAAAACGACGATAATTGGACCGAGAGTAAACAGCCATGAGTCGGCTTTAGCTGGCACAATATCTTCTTTGAAAACCAGCTTTAGACCATCCGCAACCGGAGCAAGCAAACCAAAAGGACCAATAAATTCAGGACCAATACGCTGCTGTGCGGCTGCAGAAATCTTCCGCTCAAGCCAAACGCAAACCAGCACCCCTACTGTTGCGCCAATCAGCATTAATATCATTGGCAGGGGCATCCACAGCGCTTTGGCTCCACCCGGTGGCAGTCCCAAATCCGTCAGGGATTTAATAAAAGTTCCTTGGAGATCAATTCCTGGATTCATGTTTGGTGTTGTTCAAGTCAACTGAAGTCTGAAGTCTGAAGTCTAAAGGCTGAAGTCTGAAGTTTTAATTAAGTAATAGTCCTGAGTATTGAGCCAGTTTTTTATGTGTACTTGCGTACGCAGTTAATGACGACTACTTAACTATTTATATTTCAAACTTTACCCTTAACTCTTCAGAGTTTTTTCATGAAGTCACGGCAATCCACAGCTATTAATTGAGTTTATAACTGTAAATATACTCACTAATATTTCGCTGCAAAAGATGACGCCTGATTGAAGATTTTCGCATTGCTTCCCATGCTTAGTATATCGTTGGATGGTTTTTACCCCAGATAAGCAATAGAGAAGTTTTACTTATGGTTTGGATTGGATTGGTTAGTAGTTAGTGGTTACAACCAACAACCAATAACTAACTACTAACAACAACAACCAGTTATCGCTGTTCTATGGGTATATAAGCGGCTTCGTGCAGACCGTTGTAAACCTGAGTCGGTCGGAAAATCCGGTTTTCTGCTAGTTGCTCTTTCCAGTGTGCCAACCAACCTGCAACCCGAGCGATCGCAAATATTGGTGTAAATAAGTCTGTGGGAATTCCCATCTTTCCATACACCAAACCTGAGTAAAAGTCAACGTTAGGATAAATCCCTTTGTTGGCAAGTTTTTCTTCCACCACCTTTTCCATTTCTAAGGCAATGTCGTAATACTTGTCATGTCCAAACTTGGCAAACAACTGCTCTGCCAAATCTTGCAAAATCGTGGCACGGGGGTCTTTTACCTTGTAGACACGGTGCCCAAAGCCCATAATTTTGGCTTTGCGTTCCAGGCAGCCTTCTATATAGGGACGGACATTCTCCACACAGCCAATTTCTTCTAACATCTGGATTACTTCTTCATTTGCCCCACCATGCAAGGGGCCACCTAAAGTTCCAACCGCACTAGCAACTACAGCATAGGGGTCAGTCAAAGTGGAAGCTGTTACTCTGGCACTGAAGGTGGAAGCGTTCATAGTGTGTTCGGCATGAAGTATCAAACACACATCAAAAATTCGCGACGCCAATGGGTCAGGTTCTTCCTCACTGAGCATGTACAGAAAGTTGGCGGAATAGTCTAAGCCATCATTCGGACGGATAGGATCGTTGCCTTTTCGCATTAGCTGGAACGCTGCTACCATCGTGGGGATCGTTGCCACCAAGCGAACTACAGCATCCCGAATGTAGACAGGGTTATGTAAGTCACGGCGTGAATAAAATAAGCCCAAAGCAGCCGCTGAGGCTTGCAGAGCGTCCATTGGATGACCGCTTTCGGGAAAGGACTTCATCATGTCCCGAATCCGGTATTTTATCCGTCTGTGGTAGCGAACTTCATGCTCAAAGGCTTTTAGTTCTTCAAAGTCAGGTAGTTGACCCCAGATTAAGAGATAAGCAGTTTCCAGAAATGTACTTTTGGAAGCCAGTTCCTCAATCCGGATGCCACGATATTCTAATAATCCCTTTTGCCCATCAACAAAACTGATACTGGATTGGGCGGCGGGAATGCCTTCCAAACCGGGCCTGAATTCGCACACCGACATGGCAACACCATCTAATTTGTGTTCATACTATAGTCAAGGCCAACTTCCCAGAAATTACACTTACAGTAACAGTATCTATACTCACAACAATTTCATTAAAAATGCTGCAAACCTGTTAGAGCAAGTACTTGGGTGGTGTCAACCAAAACATCTGACTGCGACCCAAGGGGTTACCATTATCTGGTAGTTTTAACCCAATCATACCCGCTTTTTTCAAGACAAATCCTGATGAAGCTTCTTGCGAAATTAGAATTTCTGCCCAATTGCTCAAACATGGTTCATGCCCAACCAATGCCAACTGGGTAGTTTTGGAAAAATTATGAAGCTCGAACCACTCGACAAGCCAATTGTGAATATTACCTTCAGGAGCAAGATGGGCGCATTTTTCAAGTTGGGTACTAAGTCCAGTGCCAATCAGGATTTCTGCCGTTTGGACAGCTCGCACCAAAGGACTGGTGGCAATCAAATCAAAGTGCAAGCCCAACTGTAACAATCGGTTTGCGACTTTCTCTGTTTTTCTTCGTCCTTCTTCGGTAAGATTTCGTTCCTCATCTTTGATGTTTGCTTCCCGTTCTTGGGCAATGCCATGACGAATTAAATAGAGTTCCACGGTTTGAATGGGGAATGGGGAAAAGTTAGGAGTGATGAGTTAGGAGTTAGGAGTGATGAGTAATGAATTGTTAACTCCTAACTCCTAAATCTCAACTCCTAAATCCTAACTCCTAACTTCCTATTCTGGATGAATCGGATTATCTTTGGGATTAACCAATCTCAGCAACTTCTGTTTAATTTGGGCATCAAAGACTTCCCATTTTATCTTGGCATAGGCAGAGTTTTCGTTACCCCCAGACAAGAAGCCCATCGGAATTTCAAAACCACCTGCGCTTGTCCTTCCACCGCCAAAAAACCGCCCACTGCTATCTTGCCCAAAGGCTTCCTTGATAAATTCGTCAGGATCTAGGGTGAGTTTGGAGGTTCTCAGGGAGCCGACGACTATTTCCAATTCTTCGTCTTCGTCGTGGACTATACCGTACACTACTGCAGTATGGACGTTTTCTTCTGTAACTAAAAAGTCAGCGGCTTGGGGAATGGCGTCTCGATCGTCGTAGCGCAAGTAACCAACACCGGCGATGGAAAAGTTATTTTGCACGATGCGATTTTTTAGCGATCGCTCGATGACATCCATCACCGGTTTGGAGCGATTTGCCTGGAGTACGGTGTTCAGCAGTTGAGCGTCACAATATCGACTTAGATAAGCGGCTGCCATAAAATCTTCTTCTTGCGCTTGCATTAATCGATTTGTATCCGATCGCAAGCCATGCATCAATGCTGTAGCGCATTTTACATGCTGATTTATGCTGCTATCTAAATTCAGTAATCCCGCTTGTATATACTGAGTAAAAATAGTTGCTGTGGCTCTGACTGTCGGGCGAACATCAACAAACTCTGACTTAAGTTCTCCTTGGAAGCTGTGATGGTCAATGACTGCGATCAATGGAATTCCAGAAGAAAGCACCATTGCTAATAGTCCAGAGGTCGTCCCCTGATTATCAATTAATACAAAACCTTGATATGAGGATAAATCTTTACTCCTCAAGGTTGGCATAGACCAACGATGGGCGGGTAATCCAGTCAACTTCACCAAGGCAATATTCTCTTGATGGCTGAGAGTCCCAGCGTAAATAATTTCACATTTGATGTCGTATTGTTGAGCAATTAACTGGTATGCCCAGGCAGAAGAGAGGGCATCAGGGTCGGGAAAATCTTGTAGAATAACCAGTTGGCGCTCATGTCGGTGCGATAGGAGCGTTTGCCGTAATTCTTCTGATTTGTGATTTGTGATGCTGTTGCTACGCTGACCGAGATAAGTCCCTGCATCTCCTGTAAATGCGGCGATGGATTGCTTGCCTAGGGGAATTTCAACAGGTTCTTTGTCTGTTTCTGCATCGTCTGGGGTCAGTTCTGTGGTCAATGGTAAACTCTCAAGCTGCGTAAGAGAAGAATTCACTTGCATAGGGAACGTTTTTTATGAGCGTGGGGCTGGTTTTATTGGTTTACAAACACTCAAACCGCTTGAATGGTGCAATTTAGCCGCACACTAAGATATTCGCAAAAATTAAGGCTGATGACACTGTGTCTAACAGTGTATTTTTCTGTTAAAGGTCAAATCTTTAATAAACAACAAGCAAATCGCAATATTTTTTTTCACACACAATCAGCTTTGATCAACTCAATTGACAAAGATTGGACTCGAAACAGATTAAGACATTGATAATATACTACCAACATAATGTATTATGGTACCTTTGGTATTTTGCGGCGCATATAATGTTGTCGCATAAATTGAACATCCCTAATGTCCATCCCTTGCATAATAATTAATGCACTCGGATCGGACTCGTCTTTTGAGGAACGAAAACAAGCTCGCAATTACTCACAAAGCTTCCGACTCCACCAACCACTAAGTGACAGCAGACGACATGAAAGGATTTCTTAACCAGTGTTAAAGACCGATAACATATTTTTGCCATTCTTGATGCAATCCACTCTTGAGATGCTTACTTACCTCAAAATAAAGGCTGCTGTAAGGTCTGCGTGGCTGATGGCGCAAGGGCATATGGGCTTCGTGAGGCGTGCGACTGCCCTTTTTGACGTTGCAGCGCACACAAGCTGTCACGATATTTTCCCAGCTATCTCCTCCACCACGCGATCGCGGATTTACATGGTCTAGGGTCAACTCGTCACCCGTGTAGCCACAGTATTGACAAGTGTGCCCATCACGATGCAATATATTTCGGCGGGTCAGAGGTATTTCCTTGTAGGGAACTCGCACATAATGGCGCAGACGAATCACAGTCGGTAGTGGAAAATCCGTGTATAGGAATTTCCCGTTGTGTTCCACCCGCTCTGCCTTACCCTTGATTAATAAAACTGCAGCGCGACGCCAGCTCGTTATATTGAGCGGTTCGTAAGAGGCGTTTAGGACTAAAACCTTCCCCATTGATTGTCGCTTTGAGGTATTAGTTTTACATATATTAACACAAGTCTATCCTGGTTTGGGTATGAGAATAAATTATACTTTTTCAAAATTTCCAAAACTGGACAGCAGCAAAGTATTGCAAGCATTACAAGGGTATAGAACTGTTTAAATAAAAATTAAATTTGCAATTACGTATACTAAATTTATTTACTAATACACTTGTGCAATTTAATAGTCTTGTGCAGAGAACAAGATGAAAGGTAAACTTCCTGATTAATCCGTCTTTGGCTTTTAGTGGTGTGAATAACTCATCAGAACACAAATTAGCTTTATCTGTCGATTCATAGGAGTGGTAAAAAAATGTTGAGTCACGATCAAAGCACTACGATTGCAGCAAATCAGCAATGCGACACTTATGCTTGGTTTTCGCAACGTGCTTGGGTGGAAGTCGATTTAGAAGCGTTATCGCATAACGTGCGCCAACTGCGGAAATTTTTGTCCCCGCACACCCAATTAATGGCGGTAGTCAAAGCTGATGCTTACGGACATGGGTCTGTAACGGTCGCTCAAACAGCCCTACAATCGGGAGCTAGTTGGCTAGGTGTTGCCACAGTTCCGGAGGGAATTCAACTGCGAGAAGCTGGGATTAAAGCTCCAATTTTGATTTTAGGCGCGACTTATACCTCAGAGCAAATTCATGCGATCGCTCACTGGAAACTGCAACCGACTCTCTGTAGTCCCAAGCAAGCGCTAATATTTTCCACTACCCTAGAAGCGATAAAATATAATACCCCCATAGCAGTACACGTCAAATTAGATACAGGTATGTCCCGATTGGGAACCGACTGGCAGCAAGCAACTGAGTTTGTGCAACTGGTGGAAAGATTGCCGCATTTAAAAATTGCTAGCATTTATTCCCATCTCGCAACAGCAGATAGTCCCGATCCGACAGTGATGCAACAACAGCATCAAAGATTTAAGTCGGCGATCGCCCGAATCAAAGAAATGGGAATAGAACCACCTTGCTTGCATCTAGCAAACTCCGCAGGCACCCTCGCCGATAAAGCTTTACATTACGACATGGTGCGTCCTGGTTTAGCTATCTACGGACTTTCGCCAGCCCCTCATTTGCAAAACGTAATAGACCTGAAACCAGTTTTGCAAGTTAGAGCGCGAGTTACCCAGGTTAAAACCATAGCAGAAGCAACAGGGGTGAGCTACGGGCATCATTTTATTACCCCGGGTGAAATGAGGATTGCCGTTGTGGGAATTGGTTATGCTGATGGTGTACCGCGCAATCTTTCCAACAAAATCCAAGTATTAATTCGCGGTAAACGAGTCCGGCAAATTGGCACCATTACAATGGATCAGATGATGCTGGATGTGAGTATTATCCCAGACTTACAAGAAGGGGAAGTCGTGACTTTACTTGGGCAAGAGGGTAGCGAAAAAATCACTGTTGATGATTGGGCTGGAGAATTAAATACTATTTCTTGGGAAATTCTCTGCGGTTTCAAGCATCGCTTGCCTCGTTTAGGCGTGATTTAACAAGGAATGGGGAGTGGAGCATTTGCATGAAAAACATAATTAGTTCTTGTAACAAAGACAAAAAATAATTAACTGACTAGTGCATCTCGGCATAATTAAACAAAAAGATTGTTAATACCTAACCCGCCAGCGATTATAAATCGCTGACGAGTCGCGCTCATTCCTCTTGAAGAGGACTAAATTCAAGTTCTAGATGGTAGGTATATTTCCGCCGTGCTGTACTAGAGAGTTTAGTATGGCTTCAGTTCTACCAAAACAACTTCATTGTTAGTATGACAATCAAGAATGAAATAAAGATGAAATTAGAGGAGTAATATCTCTCGGTTTTTTATGCATACTATAGGTAAAAAAATAATAAGAAATGAATAAGAAAAACCTTATCTTTTCTCAAATTTATGAGATAAAGATAAGGTTTTTTAGTTATTAATCAGCTTACTTAATAGAAGTAAATACTAAATTAACCATTTACACGAAACCTAGCAAAACCTACAGGTAATACTACATCGCTACCAAAAAATTTGGCAGACATTTGATAAACTGAACCATTTCCACCAATTGGTCGTTTGACATTATTGATATCAATTTCTAGTTTGGTGTTAGGAGCAACAGTATTAAGGAAAGTTAGTACAATAATTTTGCCATTGACAGAGATATTAGTATCGATTTTTTGTCCCTGCGTATCAACCACATCAATACGATTCTTGTCACTTATCCTTATTACATCAGGAACTTGAATAATTAGCTGGGATACAGCTTTACTATTTTTAGGAATATGTAAGTCAAAACTATGTCGAACAGGTGCCCACTTACTCTGAGCAAATTCTGAGTTTCCACCAATATGAGGAAGCGTAGCATTATCATCATGAGCTTCTGCGTAGGTAGGGATAAAGATTGCGCTAACTAAAGCCAATGTTAAAGCGTAAATCATTGATTTATTCATAATTACTCCTTACTAAGTTAATAATTTCAGCAAAGATTTAGACTTGTTTATACAAAATAGACCTATTAATAATCGATGCATTATAAATTCACAAAATCTCTACTACTTTCTAAATCGTGAGATTTTCGTACTTATGGTCAAAACCCAGAAACTAAAATGCCTGAAACTGAGCTTGTCCGATGGAAATCTCAGCATCACTCCCAAGAACTCTTACAGAAAGGTTATAAATTGAATCAGAACCGCTTCTTGGTTGTTGCACTTTATTGAGTGAAATCAAGAGTTTTTTTGTAGTTGCATAAGTGACCTTTTCCGGAAAATTTAGAGTAATCCTCTTGTCATTTACAGATACATTGATATTGAGCTTTTGACCATTATCATTAAGTACATCAATGTCACTGCTGACCGCTACAGTAGCAGGTGCATCAATAATTAGCTCAGAGAGAGGTTTCCCGTTCTTAGGAACGTGGAGTTGGAAAGTATGTTTAACAAACCGCTGATTTAAGAGAAATTGAAAAGAATTATCAATTTTATTAACCCCGTTATTATCCGTTTTTGCTGTTGCATTACCAGCAAAAATTGTAGATGCTATACTGAATACAATCAGGGAAATTATTTTTCTCTTCATCTCTACTTTTTAGTGATAATAAATCTTAATAATATAGGTTAAGTCAGTTGCTAATTCACTAGAAGCGAACCAAGCTTTCTATAACAAGTTTGACAGGTCGATATGAAATTTGGATGAAATTTTAGCTGTTTGGGAAAAGTAATTATTAATGTTGCAATAAGTATTGGCAGATACTCGAAAATTAACAGTGATGCTTCTGTATCGACTCAGTAGTTATTAATACAACTTGAGTTTGAGAGGATGAAATCAGGATGAAATCTCTGAAATTGGCGTTAAAGAATTGCAGGTAAGCGAACAATAAAGCTAGTACCTTTATCCAGTTGACTTTGTACCTCTATACTACCCTGGTGCGTTTGGACAATTACTTTTGTGATCGCTAAACCCAATCCCGAACCACCAGTACTACGAGAGCGATCGCTCGAAACTCGATAAAATCGGTCGAAAATTCGTTTCACATCTGGTGCTGCAATACCGATACCTGTATCTTGAACCTCAATCACCGCATGACCATTGATACGTTTGAGGATAACGTTTATATAACCACCTGCGGGAGTGTACTGGATTGCATTCGCAATTAAATTAGTCAGTACGCGCAAAAGTTGGTCTTCATCCCCCACCACGTACAATGGTTGATGATGCTCTATTGAAGATGTCAGTTGTAAGTTTGCAGCACTAGCTAAAGCAGAAAACTCTTCAATTAGGTCATTAACTAAAACATTCAGACAGCAAAGTTCTTTTTGTGTCGGTAGGGTTTTTTGCTCTAACCGAGACAGTAGCAACAAATCCTGAACTAGTTCAGCAAGTCGAGTATTTTGTCGTTTAATAGATGCTAAAGTATCTCGTGCTTCTTGTTCTGATAAATACTCCATATCAAGCACAGTTTCTACTGTGGCATTAATTGCTGCCAATGGTGTACGTAATTCATGGGAAGCATCGGAAGTAAACTGTTGCATTTGTTTATATGACCGATCAATTGGTCGTATCGCTAACCCTGCCAACCACCAACTCGAACCACCAACTAAAAGTATTGAAATTGGCAATCCCAATCCGACAATTAATTTTAAACTGGCAAGACGATTATCCAATTCTTTGAGACTGCGACCTACTTGTATATAGCCCCAAATTTGATTATCCTGAGTATGTAGCGCTAAAGACTTTTGGCTATAGCGATCGCCTTGTTTATCTTTAATTGTTTGCCATACATTTGTTCGCACAATTGACGGAAATTCATCGGGACGAAAACCAGCAGCAGCAATTAACTTTCCTGAAGTATTAACGAAACGAATATAATATAGTTTATCTTTATAAACATTACTAAAAATGCCGTGTTCGGGATGGAAAGACTGATGGTGACTGGGTTTTGTTTGGTTAAGACAGTCAGAGTTAGCCAAACAAAGGTTGGGTATAACCAACTTAAAAACAGGTTCCAAACGATTAGGTTGTTTTAAACTTGGTTCAATTACGTTTTGCAATGTACCAGTGACAGATTCCAGTTCTCGGTCGATAGAAACTAAGTAAGCTTGAATCATTACCTGGTAAACAACTAAACCGCAGAGCATGAGAATAAAACCCATAACTGTTGCATACCAAGCTGCAAGTCGCCAACGAGTTTTTTTAAATAATTTAAGCTGCATCATCAGGATTAAAACGATAACCCATACTGGGGACAGTTTCAATTAACCCATCACAATTATATTCTGATAATTTGCGTCGTAACAATCGTATTTGAGCCGCTACTACATTACTAACTCGTTCAGAACTAAAACTATAGAGATGATTTAATATTTGGTCGCGGGTAACAATTATCTTGGGTCGATTCATCAAATATTCTAGTAAGTGAAATTCCTTCTTTGTTAAATGAATTACTTGCTTATCACCATTAGGTTGTTGACGGTAAACTGTACAATTTGCATAATCTAAAATCAAATTTCCTACTTGTAATTGTGCTGCTTGAAAAGTAGGATAACGTCGCTGTAAAGCACGCAATCTTGCTAACAATTCCACCATTCCAAAAGGCTTTACTAGATAATCATCAGCCCCTGCATCCAGCCCAGCAACTTTATCTTCCATGCTATCTCTTGCTGTCAGCATTAGCACTGGTAAGGAATGGTTGCGAACCCGTAGACGCTTACACAAATCTAAACCCGATAATCCTGGTAATAACCAATCAAAGATTGCTAACGTGTATTGCGTCCAATTACTTTCTAAACAACTCCATGCTTCATCTCCATCTTGAACCCAGTCAACAATATATTTTTCCTGATGTAGTTTTCGTTTAATTGATGCACCTAAATCTGATTCGTCTTCAACTAATAGAATTTTCATAATCAATAAGATTATTTATAAAATTTATTAATGAATTACAACGTATTTTAAATACACTAATTACTCACTTTGTATTAAAATCAACCAACCCAGGAAGGTCTAAAATTTTATAAAAAGTAGTAGTCAGTGTCATTAATTTTGACCTTTTCGCTCTTGCTCAGAATCCGGGTTTCGTAAAAGTTACCCGGATTTTTTGAACCCCACCCTGCGGGAAGCAAGCAACAAAACTAATGACATAGACCAGTAGTTATATATACTATTCAGAAAATTTTTCCTCTCTAAGTATTTATAACTATTTTATTGCTTCAATCAAGCATTTGCAGCATTTTGGATGGTTAAGGCACTCATTTAATAGCTTGACATAGGTAGATGAAATCAGGATGAAATTTCAGCATTTCCTATAAACATTTTTCTTAGATTAAATATACTTATATTCTTGTTGTAACCTATTACTTTTTATTTCTAATAATAGTTGAAAATAATTTGTAGCAAGCAGCGATAATCATTCCTGAATTGCTTATTGAGAGTATTTTGAAATTTATAGAAACCTTATGTGACAATATTTACCTTGGTTTATATCCAAATCCACTAACAATACTGTCTTTGACAACTTATATCTCTATTTTATATAGATAAAAATGCTACAGGTTATTTTAAAAATTAGTAAAAATGATAGTTTATAAATAAATATTCTCAATTAATTGGTAAATAAAAGTAGCTCTACATACTATGCTCTACATATTATTTTTTACGCTTAAAGTCGCCATAGATTGCCAATACTAGCACCCATAGGAAAAATTGTATTTTCTTCTGTATAAAGCTTTGTGCCTTCTACCTTATACTTAGATTCCAAAGGCAATTGCACAATAAAAGAGCTACCTTTGCCGAGTTGGCTTTGCACTTGTATGCTACCGTGATGTGCGCTAACAATCGCTTGTACTATAGCCAAACCTAACCCCGAACCACCAGTGCTGCGAGAGCGATCGCTCGAAACGCGGTAGAATCGATCGAAAATCCGTTTTTGTTCGTTCGGTGCAATGCCAATACCTGTATCTTGCACTTGAATTATGGCATAATTATCGCAACAATCTAAGCAAACCTTTACCTCACCACCATCTGGGGTATATTGGATGCCATTAATAATCAAGTTAGAAATCAAGCGATAAATTTGGTCTTCATCACCAATGATTTGTAGGGGTTGTTCTACTCGTATCTCCGATTTTAGCTTCACCTTAGCACCCATTGCTAACATCGCCACTTCCTCAACTGAATCACTGATAATATCATTTAGATCGAGATATCCTCTGTGTATTGATGCAGTTTGTTTATCCATGCGAGTAAGAAGCAGTAAATCTGCAACAAGTTGAGTGAGTCGCTGCGTCTGACGCTGTACTGTTGCTAAGATATCTTGGGCTTCTTTTTCATCTAATTGCTGCATCAACAGCGCTGATTCTACCGTTGCTTGCGTCGCAGCTAAGGGTGTTCGCAATTCATGTGCGGCATCGGCAGTAAACTGTTCTATCTGCCTGTAAGATTTATATATTGGCTGCATCGCAAACCCAGATAACCACCAACTTGCACCACCCACTAAAACCAGTGATATTGGCAATCCCAATTTCAAAATTAACTTAACCGTACCGAGATAATCTTCAAATTCTTTAAAACTGCGTCCCATTTGGAAGTAACCCCAATCTTTACCATTTTGGGTATGGAGTAAGACGGTAATTTGATGGTAACTTATACCTTTATTGTCAGATAATGTTTGCCATTCTCGTTTGTTTAAAGCTTGAGGTAATCCTTCTGGAACCGTACCAGCAACAGCAAGTAAACTCCCCGAAGTATCCAAAAAACGAATGTAGTAATTACCTTGAGTAATTGGGCTGAGGATATGATGTTGGGGTTTAGGTAGCTGAAGTTGGCAATTTACCTGATTTTTACATAGATTGGGGAAAAAGTCTTTCACAATCGGCTCAATACGTCCCGGCTGTTCTAATTTTAACTCAATACTGTCATGCAACGTCCCCGCTAGCGATTCTAACTCATTGTCTAAAGCCATTAAATGGGCGTGTGCGATCGCTCTATATACACCAAGTCCCAATAAACCTAATATTAAACCCATGACCACTGCATAGGAACAAGCTAAGGAAGCGCGAGTTCGGTTAAATAATTGATTTTGATTCATGGGTGCAAATTTATATCTTTTTTATTGAGAAAAAATCACGTTTTCAGACATACCAAAATAATGGCGGAACTAGAAAACCCGATAAATAATGTTTTGGAAATTAGTAGACACCTGCTAACTTCTACTATAGATAACTCTGATGAAATTCAGATGAAATATATTTAGATGTAAATCGATTTAATTATTTTATAATTAGGTTGAATTAAATATAAAACTATTGTGGTACAGTGTAAAACTAAGATGGTGCGTTATCAAGAGCTAACACACTCGCACCCGAAGCAATAAGTAGTAAAATGGCGTTTAACAGCGCAGCTAAAATTGAGGAACGACGCAAACCATAGGTACGACGAGGTGTTGGGAGACGACGTGCGAGAATGCTGGCTCCCCAAGCAAGTAGCAAACCTAGAACATCGCTCAGATTATGACCTGCATCGGCAAGTAGGGCAAGGGAATTGGCAAGAATGCCATAAACTGCCTCGATGATAACAAAACCAGTATTGAGAACTACGCTAATTATGAATGCACGGTTGTAACTGGTTGGTTCGTGGCTATGTCCGTGGTTGTGACTGTGTGCCATAAGGTGGTAGATACTGGATAAATTGGATAAGGTGCGTTAATACAGCGCACCTTACGAAAATTAGAAATGTTGATGGTTATCGTTTAAAATTAAAACGACCGTTGAATTTTTCACCTTTAATATCAGTTTGAAGGACAACTTTGTAATCTCCCGTTGCAGTTACAGGTAGCTTTGCTGTGTATTGCTTCTCCTCAGTATTATAAGGAACTTGTAGAGTTTGATTACTGCCATCTGGTAGCTGAACTTGAGCCGTGAGCTTGGCATCGATAACTGCTTTGTCCTGCTCGCCGTGTACGCTTATATCTAAATGAGTAGAATCTTTTACTATCTCAGGTTTGAACTCTAAATGATATTTTCCTGACTGCACAACTTGACCAGTATGACCATCTTTACCATCTTTGGAATGTGCGTGACCATCTCCTTCTATATGTTTTTCCCCATCTTTTGCAGTCGTTTCAGTTTTAGCTGCTGTTTCTGTAGTTGAACTTGCTGTGGTACTTTCAGAATTAGCGGCTTGATTACCACCGCTACAAGCACCTAAGAAAAGTAAGCTGGCACTACTTAAAGCAATTAAGCTGGTTTTGAGAACTTTCATTGATTTACACTCCTCGATATTTGGTAAATGAATAACTACAAGCTGGGTGCTGCGGCAATTTCAGTATTGATAGTTGGTTGAGTTTTTTTTCGCAACCTTAATAGGACTTACGCTTTTTAACGAAAAATTGTCATGCTAATGACAATTTTTTTTGCGTAAGTCCTACTTAAATATTGGATACTTTATCTACTTTCTCAGATGAAGATGAAATTGGGATGAAATTTCTAACAGAGGTATGGGGTGCAGCTAAAACTCTATTTAAGCCACAAATTAATTTAAAATCAGCTTAAAAACCATGTGAGTGAGAATAAATGTCAGCCAAAGACCGATTTCATGACGCAGTAAAAAAGGCTCTCCAAAAAGAACAGTGGGCAATTACACATGACCCACTGAGAATTGAGTACGGCGAAGAGGATGAAGTTAGAATTGATTTAGGTGCAGAGCGGATATTGGGGGCTGAAAGAGCAGGAGAAAAAATAGCAGTCGAAATTAAAAGCTTCTTAAGTGACTCAGCCTTATTTGATTTTCATCTGGCATTGGGTCAATTTCTAAATTACCGCTTAGTTTTAGAAGCTAGTGAAAAAGAACGAATTTTATATCTAGCTGTACCAATTGCGGCTTATGAGTCATTTTTTCAACGCGATTTAGCAAAAGCATCGATACAACAGTACCAAGTTAAATTAATAGTGTACGACCCTGTAGATGAGGTGATAGTCAGATGGATAAATTAATATTTTACCGCCAGTGCATTCAAGAACTCTTGACCGAATATAGCAAAGGAAAGCCGATACATGGCGAACTGGAGCTACAAACAATTTTTGATATCGAACGCGACCATTATCAAATAGTCGATTTGGGGTGGGATAAACATCGCCGTATTTACAATTGCATCATGCATTTAGATATTAAAGATGAGAAAATTTGGATTCAACGCAACCAGAGTGATAAATTGATTGCTGATGAACTGGTGGCAATGGGAGTACCGAAGGAAAATATTGTGTTAGGTTTGCAGCCTGTTTATGCAAGAGAGTATACGGGGTACGGCGTGGCTTAGGGACTATATGCAGCGCATTGCAGGTGAATAGAGTACACCCCAGTTCTTCTATACTATACTTAGACGAAAAGTGCTGTATACCATTCCCAAAATAATTTTCCTACATATGCATCAAAAATTGCCCTTCCCTGGTTTCCTCCACTTTCTTCGGAAACAAAAATTTACCAAACTTCGCATACAACGCAGGTAAAACCACCAAAGTTATTGCAGTAGAAGTAAACAAACCACCAAATACAACTACAGATAACGGTTGTAAAAGTTCCTGTCCTGGTCCACCTTGAATGACCATCGGTGCTAAACCTAATGCAGAAGTTAAAGCTGTCATCAAAATCGCATTTAGTCGTTCCATTGACCCTTTGACAATAACGTCCTTTAATGGCATTCCTTCGGCATACTTACTGTTGTAATTATCCACCAGTAACAAACCGTTGCGAGTTGCCACCCCAAATAAGGAAACAAACCCAACTAGAGACGCAACCGAAATTACCCCACCAGTCAAAGCAACAGCAATTACACCACCTACCAACGCAATTGGTAAGTTAATCATAATCATTGCGGTAGAAGGAATAGATTTAACTGAAAGGTACATTAATACTGTAATCGCAATGAATGCGATCGCGCTAAAAACGAGAATATTTTGGGTTGCACGTTCTTCAGCTTCAAACTGACCTGCATACTGAATAAAATAACCCGCAGGTACTTGGATATTACTTTTAACTTTAGTTTCAATGTCAGTAACAATCGAGCGTAAATCTCGACCTTTAGCATTTGCAGCAACGACTATCAAGCGGGAAACGTTTTCACGGTTGATTGTATTGGGTCCCGTTCCATCGACAATAGTAGCAACGTTACCTAAAGGTACTTTCTGTCCATTGGGAGTATCAATCAACAAATTACGGATGGTTTCTAAATTTTGCCGTGCTTCGGGTTTTAACCATACAATCAAATCAAAAGACTGTTGGTTTTCTAAAACTTTAGAAACAACTTTACCATTAAGCGCAGTTTCAATCGTATTTGCCAAATCCCCCACCGTATGACCGTAACGACTAGCTGCATCACGGTCAAATTTAATTTGAATTTGCGGTACTGGAAGTTGTGGTTCGAGTTGTAAGTCAATGACACCATCAACTGTTGCCATTTGTTGCTCTACTTGCTGCCCAATTTTCCTTAACTGCGCTAAATCGGAACCGAAAATTTTCACAGCTATGGAACTACGAACCCCAGATAAAACTTCGTCCATTCGGTGCGAAAGAAATCCGCCAACATTAGCTGCTGCACCCGGTATTTTCTCAAATGCTGCTCGCATTACTCCTAAAGTTTTTTCCCGGTTTCGCATTCCCTCATCGGTTAATTCAATGTCAAGGTGAGCAACGTTTACACCTGCTGCTTCGGAATCACCTGCGGCACGTCCGGAACGAGTTTGAATAAATTTAAATCTCCGGTCATTTTTTAATGCTTCTTCGATTACATAACCAGCTTTGGTGCTACTTTCTAGAGAAACAGTTGGATAAGATATCAAAGTATTGACCATCGTTTGCTCTTGAAACTCTGGTAAAAATGCTCTACCGAAAGAAGGAATAATCGCAATTGATGCGACTGTTAAAACTGTTGCGATACCCATAATCAAGAAGGAATTTCGCATGGAAAAATTTAAACAAGAGCTATAAATTGCCTTACAAAATCTAGCTAGCCAAGGTTCTCGCTTTGTTACCTTTGTATTCGGTAATAAAATTGCACATAAAGCTGGAGAAACCAACAAAGATTCTAAACTAGAAATGACAACTACCACTAAATAAGAAATACCCATTGGGGTAAAAATTCGACCTTCAATACCCGGTAAGGTAAAAATTGGCGAGAAAACAATAATACCAATAATCGTTGCACCAACCAGCGAATCGCGTACTTCTTGAGAACCTTCAAAAATAATTTCTAACGGTGATAATGGGTCGTCGGAAGTTTTATTTTCCCGTAATCGGCGATAAGTATTTTCACCGTATACAATTGCATCATCAATTGCAGTCCCAATCGCAACTGCTAAACCACCCAAAGTCATTGTATTTAGTCCAATTCCCAACCATGAAAGTGCTAGCATCCCAAACAGTAATGTTAAGAAAAAGTCTAACAAACATACTGCGAGGATACGCCAATTCATTAAAAAAGGAATCAGAATAATTGCGGCAATAATACTACCTTGAATCAAAGAGGAACGAACGTTGTCAACAGAAGATTCAATATAACTGTCTTGGCGAAATGTAGTAGTAACTTTAATATTTTTTGGCAATCCGGCTTTGATTTCTGCCATTGCTTTTTCTACCGCACGGGTGACAGTCGGAGTATCAACTATTGGCTGCTTATTGACCATAACAATAATTGCGGGTTTGCCATTAAAACTGCCATCACCCCGTTTTAGTGCTGCCCCAATTTGGACATCGGCTACATCTTGTAATCTTACGGGAACGCCATTACGTGCAATAATACTTGATTTCTTTAAGTCTTCAATTGATTCTATTCTACCTATACCCCGAATCAACTGTTCTGTATCTGGCGTAATCAAAAATCCACCAGGAGCATTGACGTTGGCTTTTTGGGTTGCTTGCGTAACTTGGTCTAGAGTAATATTAAAAGCTGCTAATTTTACTGGGTCAACTAGTACTTGAAATTGACGTTCGTCACCACCAAAACTTAAAATTTGGCTGACTCCGGGAACAGCTAAAAGGCGATTTGTTACTTGCCAATCGACGATTCGACGGGCTTCCATGAGGGGGTTAG
The DNA here is from genome assembly GCA_019359595.1 of Cyanomargarita calcarea GSE-NOS-MK-12-04C. Classification (GTDB taxonomy): domain Bacteria; phylum Cyanobacteriota; class Cyanobacteriia; order Cyanobacteriales; family Nostocaceae; genus Cyanomargarita; species Cyanomargarita calcarea. The sequence goes on along the minus strand of JAHHGZ010000019.1, from coordinate 107,439 downwards.
GAGTTGCGGATGTAGCTTGTCCGTCCGGGGTAGAATTGGAGGAGTTTTCCCCATCTTCGACGGTAAAAGCGTACTGGACGACTAAACCAACGGGGGAAGTGGTGGGGGATATTTGTGGTGTTTCAACTCCTGGAGGCAGTTTATTAACCGCTTGTTGTAATCGTTCGGTAATTAGCTGCCGTGCTTGATAAATGTCAGTTGACGAATTAAATATCACCCTCACGGCAGAAATACCAGCCGCACTCGACGAACGGACTGCGGTTACTCCGGGTGTGCCGTTAATTGCACTCTCTATTGGTAAAGTTACTAGCGATTCTACTTCCTCCGGCGCGAGTCCAGGGGCTTCGGCTTGGATTTCCACTTGCGGTGGTGCAAAGGCTGGTAGTACATCCAACGGCATCTGAGGAATGACGTAGAATGTCCACAACGAGACAATAATTGTAGCTAATACGACGAGCCACCGTCGGTTAATTACCCACTTAACAATGTTTCCAAGCATTTTCGATTTTAGTGATTTGCGTTCTGTACTTGGCGCATAGTTACTTTCTAGTTTTTTATGCTCAGATGAAATTGGGATGAAATATGTGAAGGCTGAATATTGTTATCCCGAACAGCCCGCGCTTTCTCATTTAACCACTCGTGTTGAGAAAGGATCAATTTGACGTTGACGCTAACAATATCCTTACTGCTACTCCTCTTTCTTGCCCTTCTCCACCACGGACGCATCCGCCAAAGGTGATGAGTGCTTATCTAAATAAACCTCTGTCTCATACCTTAAATCGTTGTAATCTAAATCACCTACTGCTGCTAAATGGGGCCTTTTGCGACGAGATAATAAATAAAAGGCCCAAAATGCGATCGCAGTAATTACAGAACCTCCCCCTGCTGCCATTAACCACAAAGGCACTGGAAAATTATTTGTTTTCACTTCAGTTTTTTCGTCTGCATGTCCTTCTTCTTTTTCACTACCACCCCGTAACGACTGTGCATATAATTGTGTAGCACGTTGGGTGACAACCATATCGCCATCAAATAAACCTGTTTTCACCTCCACCATGTCCCCAGAGGTTTGACCAAAAGTAACTTCAGTCGATTGGAAAGCGTTACCATTTTGGACGTAGATTATTTTTTTACCATTGGCATCCACTACAGAAGAAATCGGAATTGCTAGCACAGACGAAGCTGTTTTATCTGTAATTATCTCTAATTCGGCAAACATTCCCGGTTTCAGCAAACCGCTAGGATTATTTATTTCCGCTTGTACGGGTACAACTCTTGTTTCTCCCTGTACAGATGTGCCAATTTGTGTAATTCTGCCTTCAAAAGTTTGGTTAGGCAAGGAAGCGACTTTTACTCTGATTCTTTGGCCATTTTTGACTGTACCTAAATCTTTCTCATAAATATTCGCTGTGGCAAATATCCGATCGTCGTTTATGATTGTCATCAGCTTACCACCCGCATCTTGCAGCGATTGACCAATACTTACTTCTCGGCTGGCAACAGTACCGGAAATGGGCGCGATTACTGTCACAAGTCCTTTGGCGTTGGCAGTACTTCCCAATTGTTCTAACCGAGTTTTATAAGTAGTATTACTGAGCTTCAGTTGAGATTGTGCTACTACTACATCAGATTTAGCCCGTTTCAATTGTGCTTGTGCTTCCAAAACGTCTCGACGAGTTTCTGCGCGTTTCAATTGTGACTGCGCTTCGGCTACGCGAGATTGAGAATCCCGCAATTCTCTCAAAGGTAAGTCCACCTCTGCACGTTTAACTTCGCTTTCGGCTTGGACAACTTGAGGAAGACTTCTGGCTCTAGCGGATTCAGCCTTTGCCCTTTCGAGTTTAGCTTGCGACTCTAGCATCTGCCGTCTTGGCAATGCGCCTTTTTCCACCAGTTCTTTATCTCGGTCATATTGCTCCTGGGCAACTGCAACCTCGATTTTTGCTTGCGCGATTTCTGCGTTGGCGATTTGCTGCTGACGTTTGAGGTTTTCTTGAGCGACTTTCAAAACGGAGCGTTGATTGACTAGAGATAAATCCCGATTATATTGTGCTTGAGCAGCATTTAATTGGGTACGGGTTTGTGCTATTTCCGCGTTAGAAATTGTTTGCTGGCGGTCTAAATTTTCTTGGGCTAATTCAAAATTAACTTGTGCTTTTTGCAAAGCTCCTTGAGCATCGGCTTGTTTTTCTTGGGAACCTACGCGCAAATCAACCAACTCCGGTGAAGCAACAACAGCTACAGGCTGACCTTTTTTGACTTTACTACCTGGTTTTACTAGTAACTCAACTACTTTACTTGTAAGGGGTGCAGTCACCTCAACTTTTTGGTCGGGTAAAGTTTCAATCTGTCCGGTAGTTTTAATACCAATATCTAACTGTTGATTTTTTGCCGACTCAACTTTAATTCCCAAACGTTTTGCCGTTTCTGCGTCAACAGTTACAGAACCAGATGCTTCACCTCCAGCCTGAAATGAACTTGCACCACTATGGTCATGTCCAGCACCTGCTAACACAACTTTGGGAACATTGAGTAGTAGTAAACTCAGTATTCCGACAGAAGTATACTGGAGTACCGAAGTTTTATGTTGATAACGGCTAGAGATTCGCATTGTTTATAATTTGCTTGTGTAAGGCAGGTTTATAGTTTTTGCCTTCTTCTCTAGTTTTTCATATGGATATGAAATTGAGATGAAATTTTATACCCGATGTATGATAAAATTTTCGTTTATGAAAAAATGATCTCTCCAAAAAAACCTTACCCTAAGCGCTATTGCAAAAGATAACCTGTTGTGGTACAATAAGATATTGATGATGCGGATATGGCGGAATTGGTAGACGCGCTAGATTTAGGTTCTAGTTCCGAGAGGAGTGAAGGTTCAAGTCCTTTTATCCGCATTTATTATTGTAGGCAATCACCAACAGAAAACGCCAAGCTGAAAATGTTTGGTATGTCAGAGCAAACGAAAATCTTCCGCGAGGATCTTACCCTTAAATCGCCAACGGCATCCTCATAGAAGTCGGGCATTTAACCATTCGTAAACCCTAAAAATAAATTACACTTACATCAGATTGTCTGCAAAACCCTATTGAGTTTAGCTCACATCTTAGGCATTGCGGATAAACCGCATATTTATAATTTTATAAGTGATAAAAATTGCAATAAAATCGAATGACTGCTTCTAGTCTACTTTAATAGACTTGTCGAATTAGACAGTGACTTGTAGTCCCTGGCTGGCTGGCAATTAAGGACGTTAATCGATTTCCCCGGCTAATAGCAGTAATGATTTTGACATTCTTTTTTAGAGGTGCATTTCGGTCAGCTTCTGACTAGCGGCTAAAGCACCGCAAGCAAGAAATGAAAGAAACACATTTTTTAGATTGCCTAAAAGCCTCGCTCTGTAAGGATTTTAGAATGTGTTTTTTGAGAGCGTCCGACTAGGTATGCGCTACATAGGGATAAAGGGGGGTGGCGTTGAGTGACTCCGGAAATTATAACCGATTAAACGGACTTGATATATATAATACCGGCAGGGATGGCTCCGACAACCTATTAGACGGAAAGCGGCGTATCCGGTAGTACTACCACGAATTAGGGCATAGGTCATACGAATGCGTAAATCTTAATTGAATATAAATGACTCTATCTGTGATGTTATTAGCTAGCTTGAATTTATATTTTTATGTAGTAATTTTATACCTCAAACGAGAAAAAATAATGCTTTAAGACCCTTTGTAAAGATATTGAAAAGGATCGTAAAGGAATGCAAATAAGTCCTATTGTCAGTAATTAAAAGAACTTGAGATAGATTCTATTTACTAAGATAAAACTAATCTGTGCAATGTATAAAATTAACTTAAAAAACTATAGCAGACTGCTTTAAGATTAAGCCTGAGAGATTAACAGTAGCCCCAATAATTTTCAAATTTTCGTTAGCAAAAGTAAAATAAGTAACATTACTCATTTTTTGGGGCTACTTTACCAGGGGTTAGCAAACAATCAAAAACTTAAGTATTAATACTGTAAACAAACTTTACCTTGTAACTTAAAACAGTATTATTCCGGGTGCCGTCACATAACGTTAACTTAACGGTCAGTGACTTCATCCACTATTTACATTATTTTCACTTGTTCTCTATGAATGTCTGTTAATCTCAGTATAAGTAAGGAAATTAACTTTGACTTACTGGTGAACTGAAACTTTTTTATCTGAAAAGTAGGCTGTTACCATTGAGTTGAGCCACTAAACCCGCAGTTAGAATTTTGTATTTTAAGCTACAGAAGCTCTCGCAGGGAATGTTTGAATTATGGCAAAGCTCTACACAATACTTAGCAAAAACTGATTAAATTGAGCAACAAGTAAAAGCAAAACAAAAGCAAAATGAGCACAACTCCTATAGGTAGCTACAAGTTTTCCCAAAAACTACACCCGCTATCTCTGTTAGCACAACTAACCAGCCGACGTGCTACAGGCTGCTTACGGGTATTTACACAGGCAATCTCTTGGACAATTTATCTAGAGGAAGGTAAACTTATTTATGCCTCCTATTCTGATAAATTGTTCGATCGGCTCGATAATCACTTGCGGCGTTTGAGCCAGCAAATTCCATCTCTCAATAGTGCCACCCGTGTGCAAATGCGGTTGATTTTTGAAAAAAAGAGTGAGAATCAATCCACTCCAATCGCAGACTATCAAGCTATTTGCTGGTTAGTTAATCAAGATTGTATCAGTACTGCAGGTGCAGTGGTGCTGATAGAGGAATTAGCGAAAGAAGTACTGGAATCATTTCTAACCATCAAAGAAGGCAGCTATGAGTTTAATCAAGAAAGCCCCTTGGATGAGTTACCAAAATTCTGTCGTTTGGATTTGCGATTATTAGTCGAATATTCCCAAAAACAATTAAGAAGTCGGCAAAATATCCATTCAGCGGTTATTGCTGGTGCGTCTCCTCAAGTTCTACCGACAACCAAAACTCTTGACACTGAGTCACAAATGTTGCCTTCCAAATTTGGGCAACCATTCCCAAGTCAACGTAATTTTACTCAAAACAATATTGATAGTGGCGATCGCATAAGCGCGGATGAGTCAGTAGGCCAAAGACCCAAACAAGATTTGAGCAAAGATTTATACACCATAGCTTGTATTGATGACAGCCAAGCAGTATTAAATTCCATCCAAAATTTTTTAGATGAGAATATATTTTCAGTTGTAATGATAAATGACCCAGTAAAAGCTTTGATGCAAATTCTCCGCAGCAAGCCTGATGTAATATTACTAGATGTAGAGATGCCAAACTTGGATGGATACGAGCTATGTTCTTTATTGAGGAGGCATTCAAATTTTAAAGATACGCCTATCATTATGGTGACTGGCAGAACAGGATTTATCGACCGAGCAAAAGCTAAAATGGTAAGGTCATCAGGATATTTGACAAAACCTTTTACACAATCGGACTTGCTAAAAATGCTCTTTAAACATATATCTTAAGAAATGTCATGAAAGCAGAAAAATAAATCAAATTTTAGTCAAACTGATTTACTAACTATAGGAGATTTAGGAGTGAGTCTAACTTTGCTAGGCACAATTCTGGTTGTAGAAGATTCCCCCAGTGAATTGGAATTAATGAGCCACTATCTCAAAGAAAGTGGTTACAACGTGATTAAAGCCACTGGCGCAAAAGAAGCTTTGGAAAAAGCGTTGTTAGAGAAGCCAGATGTTATTGTTACCGATGTCGTTATGCCAGGTATGAGCGGATTTGAGTTATGCCGTTATCTAAAAAAAGACCCAAATACGCAAAAAGTGCCAATTGTAATTTGCAGTTCCAAAAATCAAGAAATTGACCGTTTATGGGCAATGAGACAAGGTGCTGATGCCTATGTAACTAAGCCTTACACTCGCGAACAGCTATTGCGTGCAATTAAATCAGTGGTGGTATGAGGCATAACCAAATTTTAGATTTTAGATTTTGGATTGAGAATACAAAATCTAAAAATCCTTAATTCAGCCCCATAAGTTCAGCTATGGAATAAATCCAAAATCTCTAAATTGCAAATTGCATATGAATAGTTCCAAAATTGCACTTTCTGCTCTTCAAAATCAAAGCAACTTGGGAGATGGTTATCTCAAGTTTCAGATTAATCAAGTAACTTCTGCGCTTTTATCGATTAAACATACTCAAGAAGCGATTGTTGTGCCTGTAGAATCGATAACCTCAATGCCAAATATGCCTGCCTGCATTCTGGGATTGATGAATTGGCGGAGTCGCATTGTTTGGGTAGTCGATTTACTGAAGATGCTGAATATAGAACACGATGAAAATCGGCTACGTTTGTACAACGTAATCATTATCCGAGTGGAATCAGTGCTTTTGGGTTTAGTTGTGCAAGAGATAAAAGGTACAGCTAAGTTAATGCCTGATGATATTCGCTCTCCCGTGGGACAAGTAGCATCCAGTTTAGTCCCCTATTTGCGCGGATGCGTTGTGCAACAAAAAGAAATATTGCTGGTATTAGATGCACAAGCAATTGTGCAATCTTCTATTCTCCGCAGCGAATAGGGTCTACTACTAAAAAATCTGTTTTTTAGACTTTTTTATCACAGCTATGTTAGTGGAATTACTTTATGCTTAATAAAACTGATTCGACCAAGAGTAGTGATGCTTCCAGGCAATCACCTCTTGTTAAAGGGAAAGTCACCGATAGTATAATACAATTGCCAACAAAGGCAACTAGTGAAACTACTGAGAATTCTCCGTGGAATCGTGCAACTGAGACTTTTAAACAACTTAGCCTGCGTACGAAAGCGGCTATTTTCGCGATCGCGATTGGGACTCTACCAGTATTAGGTATTGGTACCTTGGCGTATTCAATCGCGAGCCAATCTATTACTAATAAAATTTCCCAACTTCAGCAAGTTGAAGCGGAAAGTTTGGCAGACAAGGTAAACCGTTTCATGATTGAACGGTATGGAGATATCCAGATATTGTCCAATTTGCCAATTTTAACAAATGCGAGAGTTAAGGAAGTAACCGGACCCAAAGAAAAGCAAGCAATACTCGATAAGTTCATAGAAAGTTACAAAGTCTATGACAGTATTGTTGTAATGGATCTCAATGGTGATGTGATTGTGCAAACCCAAGGTGATGAGCCTGGGAACCGGAGCGATCGCGATTATTTTCAGGTAACCAAGCAAACCGATCGCCCCTACATCACTCAACCACAAGTATCTAATACGACAAAAATATTAAGTGTTTTCACTTTTGCCCCTGTCAAAGATAGCGTCACAGGGCAAACGATTGCCATAGTCCGAGCTAGGATGCCCGTAAAAAGTATCGAAGATGTCATCAAAACTTCCGCAGAAGGTGGTCGAGAATACCATTTGGTTGATGAGAGCGGGAAAATTTTCTTGGCTACAGAAAAACAACAAGTCGGTAGAAACGCTGTCAAAGATTTTTCTGGCTTAGATAAACTGATCGCAGCAAAAAGAGAAGAGACTTTTGTTACAGTTGACAAAATTGATAATAAAGAGCAGTTAGTCAGCTACGCTTCTCGAAAATTAGAAGGATTACCGGATTTAAAATGGCAAGTAGTTTTAGGGAGCGATACCGCCACTGCATTTGAAGCAAAAAATCAATTATTCTGGACGCTGGCATTGGGAACGGGGCTGACAGCATTAACTGTAGGGGCGATCGCGGCTTGGTTAGCCAGACGTGCCACTAGACCGATTTTGAATGCAACGGCAGCGGTAATTAGACTGGGTGAAGGCGAACTGAATACCCGTGTGGAAGTTGGATCGCAAGATGAACTGGGCGTTTTGGGTGCCAATATTAACCAGATGGCTTCTCAGTTGCAACTTCTGGTGAAAGAACAGGGATTGGAAACCGAACGGGCAAAGTTACTTGCAGATATTACCCTCCGGATTAGAAGAACTCTGAAAACTGAAGATATTTACAAAACAGCAGTTAGAGAAATTCGCCAAGCACTGAAAACCGACCGGGTAGTAATTTATAATCTAGACCAAAGCAATTGGGATGGTGTCGTCGTAGGGGAATCAGTTGCTAGTGGTTTTCCGAAGATGACGGGTGTGCAAATTGACGACCCTTGTTTCCGGGAACGCCATGTGGAAACTTATAAAGATGGTCGTGTCCGGGCAATATCCAACATTTATCAAGAGCCAAGCCTCAGCAATGCCGCTTGTTACATCAAAATGTTGGAGAAATTCGCCGTTAAAGCCAACTTAATCGCGCCGATTATTATAGAACAGCAGCTTATTGGTCTATTAATTACTCACCAGTGCGATAATCCCCGTATTTGGCAACAATCAGAAATTGATTTGTTTAAACAACTGGCAATTCAAGTTGGTTATGCGCTGGAGCAAGCAACGCTGCTCGAAGAATTAGAAAAAGCCAGAAATGTTGCGGAAAAAGGAACCGAAGAGGAACGAAGACAGAAAGAAGACCTGCAAATGCAACTTCTGGAACTGCTCAGTGAAGTCGAAGGTGCAGCTATGGGTGACTTGACGGTACGTGCTGATGTGACTGCTGGGGAAATTGGCACAGTCGCCGACTTTTTCAACTCCATTGTCGAAAGCCTGCGGGATATCGTCACCCAAGTGAAAGATTCTGCGACTCAAGTGAATATAGCGATTGGTTCCAACAAAAACGCGATCGGGCAACTGGCAACAGAAGCACTCAGCCAAGCTGAGGAAATTAATCGTACCTTAGATGCGGTTGACCAGATGACCGAAGGGATGAAATCTGTCGCTCAGAGCGCTGCTGCTGCTGCCACCGTCGCGAACAATGCTTCTGTGACAGCGACAAAGAGCGGAAAAGCAATGGATTTGACGGTGCAAAATATTCTGCATCTGCGCGAAACTGTTGGGGAAACAGCGAAAAAAGTGAAGCGTCTTGGAGAATCTACGCAGCAGATTTCTCGTGTGGTATCATTAATCAACCAAATTGCCATGCAGACCAACCTACTTGCCATCAACGCCGGGATTGAAGCGGCGCGTGCGGGTGAAGAAGGGCAAGGTTTTGCTGTGGTTGCGGAAGAAGTTGGTGAATTAGCAGCAAGAAGTGCAGCAGCAACCAAAGAAATTGAGCAAATAGTGGAGAACATCCAACGAGAAACCAGCGATGTAGTGCGGGCAATGGAAGTCGGAACCACCCAGGTAGTAGAAGGGACTCGAATTGTCGAAGATGCCAAACTGAGTTTAAATCAGATTTTGGATGTCTCTGTGCAAATTGATTCCTTAGTGCAGTCGATATCAGATGCGACTGCATCACAAGTGGAAACATCGCAAACCGTCAGCGACTTGATGAAAGCGATCGCCAAAATTTCCCAACGGACGAGCGACTCATCCCGTCAGGTTTCCGAATCTTTGCAACAAACGGTGGAAATTTCTCAACACTTGCAGGCAACTGTCGGTACCTTCAAAATTAATTAGTTGATAGTTGTTAGTTGTTGGTTGTTGGTTGTTAACCAATAACCACTAACCAATAACAACCAACAATTAACAATTAACTGTTTGCTTTTGACTGTTGACTATTGACTATTGACAAATAATAAAAATTATGTCACAGGATAAAGAACTTGAAATCCAGATGCAGTTTCTGGAAGAAGCGACTGATTATCTGAATACTATGGAAGGGGTGCTGCTGGAAATTGACACCAGCGAACACATAGACTTAGAAAAAATTAATGCCGCTTTGCGTGCCGCTCACTCGATTAAAGGTGGCGCGGGGATGATGGGATTTCGCTCATTAGCAAATTTATCTCACCGATTAGAAGATTCCTTCAAAGTTTTAAAAACCCGGAAAAACTCTTTAGAAATTGACACTGATATTCAAAGTTTACTGCTTTCTGGTGTAGATTGGTTGCGCCAGATCGTGGAATTGCATTCAGAACGCAGTCCGATAGACGAACATTGGTTGAGTACTTTTTGTTACCCCGTTTTTGAAGAATTGCATCAGCGTTTGGGCGATCCGACTCCAGAGGATGCCACAAGTATGCTCTCACCAGAAGATGGGCAAGATATTATTCCGTTGCTCTTTGAGACAGAAGTAGAAGGTTGTTTGCAGCGCTTGGAGTCGGTGTTAGCAGATAGCGAACAGTCACTGTTGCGTGAAGAAGTGGGCATCATGGCAGCGGAGTTGGGCGGTTTGGGGGAGATGCTGCAACTTGAACCATTTAGCAAGCTGTGTGAATCTGTAGCTAGCTATATACAAGCTTCTGCACCCGAACAAGTAGAAGAAATTGCTCGAATAGCATTGACCGCATGGAGGCGATCGCAAGCCTTGGTGCTAACAGGTCAAATGAATAGCCTACCAAGTGAACTGGAGTTCGGTAATTTCACATTTGTTGGGACTGCACAAGTTACGCAACCAGAATTACTGCCCCCTGAAATAGCAACAATGCACTCACAGGCAGTAGAAGAGGTTCCCACCTACCCGCAATTTTTACCAATATCAGAAATCGAAATCGCCGAAGATGAAGATAGTTGGCTTGATGATGAAGTAATTGGTGCAAATTTTGAGGCTTTAGAGGCAGCATTTGCTGATGAGAGTAACTTTGTATTGGATGAGCCAGAACCAGTAATTTCTCGGGAAATTCCGACAACAGATTATAAATTTGTTGAACGTAAACCAGAGCCAGTTAATCTTGGCAGTAAGAGTGAAACTTCAGAAAATACAGTTCGGGTTCCCAGCAAGCAACTTGAACAAATCAATGATTTATTTGGAGAATTAGTCATCCAGCGAAACGGGCTGAACTTGCAGCTAGAAAGATTACGCAAACTTATTCGCAATCTCAAGGGACGAGTTCAAATTCTGGAGCGAGAAAACCAGCAACTACGTACAGGATACGACAAATTTTCCACGACTGCAGTGGCGTCATTCGGTAATTTACTACCTCACGATAGCGATATAACTGGCATTAACAGTAGATTTGATGCCTTAGAGATGGATCGCTATAGCGACTTAAACCTGCTGTCTCAGGAAGTCATGGAAACTATCGTTCAGGTACAAGAAGTCACAACTGATGTTGAACTAAGCCTTGATGATACAGACCAAATCGCCAGAAAGTTAAGCAAAACATCAAAGCAGTTGCAGACAAAGCTGACTCAAGTCAGAATGCGTCCGCTATCAGATATATTAGACCGTTTCCCCAGAGCTTTGCGCGACTTGAATGTCGAATACGGCAAAAACGTCAGCCTCAAAATCGAAGGTGGTAATACCCTCATCGAACGCAGCATTCTGGAAGCCCTGAATGAACCATTAATGCATTTATTGCGGAATGCCTTCGACCACGGGATTGAAGATCCTATTACCCGTCGCATTACTGGCAAACCAGAACAAGCAGTTATTCAAATCAAAGCGAACCATAAAAGTAACCGTACCATCATCACCATGCGTGACGACGGTTGTGGTATTTCTCTAGACAGAATCCGTGCCAAAGCCCTAGAGATGGGTTTAGATGCTACATTGTTGGCGCAAGCAACCAATGAAGAATTACTATCTTTAATATTTGAACCGGGGTTTAGTACCAAAGAGGAAGTGACAGCCTTATCCGGTCGTGGTGTCGGCATGGATGTGGTACGTAGTAACCTCAAGCAAGTCCGAGGAGATGTCAAGGTTGATACAATACCAGGAGCGGGAACAACCTTTACATTGTCAGTACCGTTTACTTTGTCAGTTGCCAGAGTTCTGCTGGTAGAAAGCAATCGGATGTTGCTGGCATTTCCTACAGATGTGGTAGAAGAAATCTTCCTCTTACAAAACGAATTAGTATTTTCGATGGCGGGTAACGAAGTCTTAAATTGGCAAGGAACGATGCTACCGTTGGTTAGGCTGGGTCGTTATTTAGAATTTAATTGTCATCGTTACGACGGACCAAATTTGGAAACAGCACCTGCGATTAATGCCAGTAGCGTGTTGGTAATTAAAGGTGGAAATCAACCTGTAGCTGTGCAATTAGACCGTTGTTGGGGAGAACAGGAAGTTGCTATTCGTAAAGTTGAGGGTAATATTGGTTTACCTGCGGGTTTTAGTAACTGTACAATTCTTGGTGATGGTCGAGTTGTACCGTTGGTTAATACTAACGAGTTGCTATATTCTATTGCGACTAATGAGCGCACCCCGAAAAACAATCAATTACCATCAGCAAGATTAAAGACAGCATTCCTCGCGCCTTCTGAAGAGAGAACTCCAGCATTATCAAAAAATCAGAAAGGCACTGTTTTAATCGTTGATGACTCGATTAATGTCCGTCGGTTCTTAGCCTTGACTCTGGAAAAAGGAGGGTATCAAGTCGAACAAGCTAAAGACGGGCAAGATGCTTTAGACAAACTTCAGAGTGGGTTGAATGTCCAGGCTGTAATTTGTGATATTGAGATGCCTCGTGTTGATGGTTATGGCTTTTTAGGTCGTGTCAAAGCTATCAATGAATTAAAAACTCTTCCAGTTGCCATGTTAACTTCTCGCAGTAGCGATAAACATCGACAGTTGGCAATGCAATTAGGTGCCCGTGCCTATTTTTCTAAACCTTACAATGAACAGGAATTACTCCGGACTTTAGAGGAAATTATCTTTCCAGTTGCTTTCTCTGAAGCTAATTAGGAGTCAGGAATTAAGAGTTAGGAGTTAGGAGTTTTCTAAATTTCAGCTTCATAATTCAAAACTCATATTTTTATTGGCAATCTTCATAGCAGTTGTGTTGAAATCGCGCCTATTTATTTAGATTCCTGACTTCTTAAAGAAGTCGGGAATCTGAGTTTTCACAATTCAAGAACGCTATTTATCATAATTTAGTAAAATCCACAAGGCTATATTTTACACAAAAGCGTATTTCATTGAAAAATAATTTTTGTTTTATTCTCAACTTTATCGAGTCGTTTAATATACAGCTTTTCTTAGCATTTTCATGTAAATTTATATAAAAACATCCGTTTTTTTATTTTAGACAGTTGGATGTTAAATTAACATTTATCCGGTAGGTTATAAGCTTTCTGTAATTGTTTTAATTATAAATTGTAAATTTCCACTTTAATGCTACAACGTCCTAGATGTAGGAATTTAGCTATTTGATCTTGTTCATTCAATTTGTGGATTTCAGAGGATTTGACTTATGGCTAAAACATTTGATGACGTCAAGAAAAATCATAACTCAAGGTTCGGGTGGTTTTATAACCTTCCGATTAGCCGCAAGCAGTGGATTGCTTTGCTGGCTTCTGAATTAGTTGCGATTCTGGGAATAGGAGTTGTTGGTACTTGGGTTATTACCAAGGGTTTGCGGGAGCAATTAATTGAACAAGCTAAGTCAGAAGTGGCTGTCGCAGATATTAATTACAATATCAAAGTCAATCAAATGGGCTTTGGCTTTCGGGGCCAATCAGATAATCCAGCAATTATTAGAGCAACGATTACTCACAATTCTGGTAAACCCTTAGGTCGAGCTATAAAAGCCGAAATTAAGCAGATTCTAGCAAACGAAATTAAAGCTAGAAAAATTGAGTATGCAACTTTGGTGAGTAGAGATGCAAAAATTATTCTGAATGCAAATAATGACCGTGAAGGTGAGGAATTTAATCCTGACAACTTAGTCAGCCAGGTTTTCAAGAATTCCAAACAAATTAAAGCTAGTAGCATTGTCAGCTGGTCAGAATTAAGTAAGGAGTCACCGCTTTTACCGGAAGGTTTTAGAAATCAAGATGCTTTAATTCGTTATACGCTGACTCCTGTTAAAGATCCAAATACTCAGGAAGTTATAGGTGCTTTAATTGCTGGAGATATTGTAAATGGAAAAGACGCAATAGTTCGGGAGACATTGAAAGCAACTGGTGGCGGCTACAATGCTGTTTATTTACGCAAGCCAACGGGAGAATTTGCCTTAGCAACATCTCTCAATCAAAGTGAATCTGAAAATTTAAATCAAGCTAAATCGAATTTAGAATTACCTGCCAAAAGCAAATCTTTGTTGTCAGCGGCAGCCAACGCAGAAGGAAAAACAGTAACTCAGCGGATGATTATAGGAGAACAAACCTATACGATCGCCGCCAGGTCTATTCCCAATCAAATCATTGAATTTGAGAATCCACAAGTTATTTTTGACCAGAAACCATCTGCTATTTTGGTACGGGGAACTCCAGAAACTGCTCTGAATCAATTGTTAAACAACAGTTTGCTTGTCGAAATTGTCTCAGTTTTTATTGGGTTGCTATTGATTGCCTTTTGGGCCTTGATTCTCAAACGCTCTATTATTGAGCCAATTGAAAATCTAGAGCAAACAGCCCAAAAATTTACTGCAGGCGATCGCGCATCTCGGGCATCTATTTTCGCTACTGATGAAGTCGGTAACTTGGCTATTGCTTTCAACACAATGGCAGACAGCATTACAGAACAAAGTAAACGTGAATCATCCGAAGCAAAGCTAGCACTGCAACTCAATGAAATCACTGCTCGTGTCAGGGAAACGTTGAACACTGAAAAAATACTGTCAGAGGCAGTATTAAATACGCGAGAAGCCTTAAAATGCGATCGCCTGCTTTTCTATCGCTTAGATGAAAACTGGCACGGTACAATTATTGCCGAATCTGTTGATAATTCTTGGGCTACAGCTTTAGGGACAGATGTTTCTGGTTTTTATCTGACTGAGGAATACTCTGAAGATTGGGAAGTGGGTAATGTTGAAGCAGTTGCAGACATTTCTCAAGCTTCTTTAAGTCAGTATTATCTCGAACAACTTCATCAATTTGGCGTAAAAGCGTATCTATTGGCACCAGTTTTTACAAATAACAAACCATACGGGCTGCTAATAGCCCACCAATGTTCGAGCGAACGCAACTGGCTTTCTACAGAAATTAACTTGTTTCAGCAGGTGGCAATTCAAATCGGCTATGCCCTAGAACAAGCAGAGCTACTACAAAAAATCGAACAAGGCAGACAAAGCGCCGAAACCGTATCTCTTGAGGAACGGCAAGAAAAACAAGCCCTGCAATTAAAACTATTGCAACTGCTTGATGATATTGAAGGTGCAGCCCGTGGTGATTTGACGGTACGTGCGGATGTCAGCGAAGGGGAAATTGGCACTGTCGCCGACTTTTTCAACTCCATTGTTGAAAGTCTGCGGCTGATTGTGACGAAAGTCAAAGTATCGGCAATCCAAGTAAATGCCTCCCTTGGTTCAAACAAAAGCGCGATTGGACAACTCGCAGCAGAAGCTCTAGCTCAAGCAGCAGAAATCAACCACACCTTAGATGCTGTTGACAAAATGACCCTATCAATGAAATCTGTAGCTAGCAGCGCTCAACTTGCTGCCAGCGTCGCAAACACAGCCAGAACCAGCGCTTCCGAGAGTGGCAAAGCAATGAATTTAACAGTAGAAAATATTTTGCATCTGCGTGAAACCGTTGGCGAAACGACCAAGAAAGTGAAGCGTCTAGGCGAATCTACGCAACAAATTTCCCGCGTCGTATCTTTAATTAACGATATTGCCCTCCAAACCAACCTCCTCGCCATTAACGCCGGAATTGAAGCAGCCCGTGCGGGTGAAGAAGGTCAAGGTTTTGCGATCGTTGCGGAAGAAGTTGGCGAACTAGCAGTACGTTCCGCATCCGCCACTCAAGAAATTGAGAATATCTTAGAAAACATCAAACAAGAAACCAACGAAGTCGTGGAAGCAATGGAAGTGGGTACCTCCCAAGTAGTCGAAGGTACCCAGATTGTGGAAAATGCCAAACAGAGTTTGAATCAGATATTGGAAGTCTCCCGACAAATGGATTACTTGGTACAGTCAATATCAACCGCTACCACGTCTCAGGTAGAAACATCGCAGACAGTGAGTGAATTGATGAAAGCGATCGCTCAAATTTCCCAACGTACCAGCGACTCTTCTCTCGAAGTCTCCCAATCTTTGCAACAAACAGTAGAAATTTCTCAAGAGTTGCAGGAAACTGTTGAGATGTTTAAGGTTGGTTAATCAAGTTAGGACGAGCGAAGTTATAAATTTAGGAGGAGCAACGGACACCTCTTGACGCCTATCCTACCGGATATTTTTTACTCCTAAATCTTCACTCCTAACTCTACGGGTGTTAAGGTGTAAGCTGTAAAATGGTCTTCTCTTCGCGTTCTTCGCGTCTTCGCGGTTAAAATAGATATTTTTTTTGAACCGCGTAAGCGAAGCGCTCCCGGAGGGTAGTAACAAAGAAGCGAAGGTAAGAGTAAAGATTAGGTATTTTGCACTCTTGATTGACTCACCAAAACACAGCCGTACTCCGCTCCTCCTAACTCTTCACTCCTTTAAACTTTTCGTTACGCTTCAACTTTCACCCCACGCCAAAAAGCTACATAACCCTCAATATTTTTCGCCTTCTCCTTAGCGCTGGGATAATACCAGGCTGCGTCTGTATTCACTTGGCCATCAACTTCAATGCTGTAGTAGCTAGCGACACCCTTCCAAGGACAAGTGGTGTGAGTCTTGCTGTCTTTGAAGTACTGCTTGTTAATAGTGTTGGCAGGAAAGTAATGATTGTTTTCGACAACTATAGTGTCGTTGCTTTCGGCTAACACAGTGCCATTCCAAATTGCCTTCGCCATAAAGTAAAATTGTTCTATAAGGTCTTCAGTTAACATTTTGACACTCCCTAGCACGCTTGGATGAAGGAAGAAGGAAGAAGGAAGAAGGAAGAAGGAGCTTTTTAGATGGGGATACAGGACCCCAACTCAAAACCGACGACCCTGAGAACAGCGGGGATAAGCGGGGATTTTTAACAACTAAGTGAGGCGATCGCTCTTTCCTGTTCCCCCACCCCTGTTTTCCTCTCTCCAATCGGAGATTCCTTAAGACATCATTTCCATTACTATTATTAATATCCTCTGTTCCTTGTATGGGCTAAGTTCCCCGCTGCTAGGGTCATTCATCATGCCAAAATCAAAGAAGCCTGTCAGTCCACTCAATCTTAGAGATTCGCAATACTATCTCAATCGAGAATTAAGCTGGTTGGAATTTAACCGCAGGGTGTTACACGAAGCTTGCGATGTGCGAACGCCTCTTTTAGAACGCTTGAAGTTTTTGGCAATTTTCGCTACTAACTTGGATGAGTTCTTTATGGTGCGGGTAGCTGCGTTAAAGCAACAAGTGGAAGCGAAAGTAACTCAGTTAACTTTTGATGCTTGTACGCCGCAACAACAGCTAGACAAAATTAGTCTGGCGCTGCCACCTCTAGTCGCCGAACAGCACCAACATTTTGAGAAAGTACTGCGACCTCAACTAGAAAGTCATGGTATCTACATACTAGATTATATTGAACTGACTCAGAAACAGCGGAATTTTTTAGATAATTACTTTGAAGAACAAATTTTTCCGGTTCTGACTCCCCTTGCTGTTGACCCTAGCCATCCTTTTCCTTACATTTCCAATCTCAGTCTGAATTTGGCGGTGCTAGTCAAAAATCCAGAATCTGAAGAGGAGTTTTTTGCCAGAGTGAAGGTTCCTAGAGTTTTGCCGCGATTTTTGCCTTTACCCGTAGAGTTGGGAATTCACCACAACGGAGAGCCTGCGGTTTGGACTGGTGTACCCCTAGAACAGGCGATCGCTCACAACCTGGAGTCTCTCTTTCCAGGAATGAACATCCAAGAATATCATCCCTTCCGAATCACTCGCGATGCCGATCTGGCATTGGAAGAAGATGAAGCTGATGATTTGCTCTTAGCCATCGAACAGGAATTGCGAAAACGTCGTGTTGGCGGTAGTCCCGTAAGGCTGGAACTCCAACCCAATACTCCTGAAGCTGTGCGTTCTCGATTGTTGCAAGATTTGGAATTATCAAGCAGCGATGTTTATGAAGTAGACGGTCTTCTGGGACTGCGGGATTTAATGTACTTTATGTCATTACCTCTAAGCGAACTCAAAGACCCACCTTGGCAATCTGTAGTCCACCCGCGCTTACAACGGATTAAAGAACCGAACTTAGACCACAATGTCATGGATGGGGAAGAAGGGAAAGACATTTTTGCCGTGATTCGAGAACGGGATTTGCTGTTACACCATCCCTATCAATCTTTTACGTCATCGGTGGTACGTTTTATTACTCATGCCGCCCACGATGCGGATGTGCTGGCAATTAAGATGACGCTTTACCGGACTTCTGGTGACTCACCAATAGTTAATGCTCTAATTGCAGCTGCAGAAAATGGCAAGCAAGTATCTGTATTGGTGGAACTCAAAGCGCGGTTTGATGAAGAGAATAATATTTATTGGGCTAAACGTTTAGAAAGAGTCGGAGTTCACGTTGTCTATGGTTTGGTCGGTCTGAAGACCCACAGTAAAGTTGTGATGGTGGTGCGTCGCGAAAAAGACCGGATTCTTCGATACGTGCATATTGGGACTGGTAATTATAACCCAAAAACAGCAAGACTTTACACCGATTTAGGAATATTGAGTTGTCGTGAAGAATTAGGTGCCGATGTCACCGATTTGTTTAATTTCTTGACAGGGTACTCGCGCCAAAAGTCTTACAGACACTTGCTAGTTGCGCCTTTAAATATGCGCGATCGCTTTTTGGGACTAATTCGTAGGGAAACCGAAAACGTTCAAAACGGCTTTTCTGGTCGGATTGTCGCGAAAATGAATTCTCTAGTCGATCCGCAAATCATCTCCACACTATATGAAGCTTCCCGTGCCGGAGTGCAAATTGACCTAATTATTCGGGGTATTTGCTGTTTGCGTCCAGGACTCAAAGACATCAGCGATAATATTCGCGTCATTAGCATTATCGGTCGCTTCTTGGAACATTCCCGTATTTTTTACTTCTTCAACAACACCGAAGAGGAAATCTATATCGGTAGTGCCGACTGGATGCCCCGCAATCTTGACCGTCGAGTCGAAGCAATTACTCCAATTCAAGACTCAGATATTGCGAAGGATTTGCAAGAAATTTTGGGAATTATGTTAGCAGATAACCGCCAAGCTTGGGAATTACAACCGGATGGCAGTTACATTCAACGGCGTCCCGGTGAAGATTGCCCAGAAGCTAATTCGCAAAAAACTCTCATGTCGATGGCATTACAAACAACAGGGATGACATCAAATCTCATGAATGGAAAAAGGAGTCCATTTTATATTGACAGTTAGTCTCAAATGCATTTTTTAGCAAAATTTCATTTTTCCTTTAACTGATTCAAATAATTTTTATCTATCCGCTTCCTTGTGAGGGTTTAAGACCCCGACAAGAAGCAGAGAAGCCGTTTTGAGTTGGGGTCCTGTATCCCCACATATAAACGTCTTCCTTCTTCCTTCTTCCTTCTTCCTACTTATTCAACCATTAGATAGAGTTAGTTCTGGTATGACTTCCCATAAACTATAAGGGTTGTTCTAGTATCCTTCTCGTTTGCGCGGATGTTAATGTTGTCCTGTGAATCTTCTACCTTGCGCGTTTTAGTGGTTGACGATCACGAACTAACTCGTGTCACCCTAAAAATGGTTTTTTCTTCTCAAGAAAATATTCAAGTGGTAGGGATTGCCACTAACGGTCAAGAAGCTGTAGAGATGGTAAAACGCCATCATCCCGACGTGGTTGTTTTAGATTTGCAAATGCCAGTCATGGATGGCTGGAGTGCTTCTAGTAAAATAAAAGCTATTGCTCCCAACACGCAAATTATTGGCTACTCCTCAGTTGAAGACACAAAATTTAACGAGACAAAGGCAATGGTTAGTTTTGATGATGTCTGTAGAAAAGATGTACCCACTAACGAATTAATTTCTTTGGTAAGGCAGTTAGGGCTGCACGGGAGGCAATGATAGATAACTTGGAGGATAAATAATGCAGCAAAAATGCTTGTATCAGCCAAGAATGGATATAATTTTGTGGAAATTTGGGCTCGGGGACTTTTAGGAGCGTCGGTAAACCGTGGTTTGATCGGTAGAACCGACGCAGTTTGTTATTTCTCTACAAAATTTGGTTTAATTGCTTCCAATTTCCCCAAAGGTGCGTCTATATTCATCAATTAAATCGTCCATTTCTTCCAAAGCCTGATTTACATCTACTCTTAAAATTCCCAAGTTGGGTTGTTCGAGCAAAGTCAACAAGTACTCCCGTTTGTTTTGAACTGCGGCAATTCGCTCTTTTATTGTCTGTATATCCATCATTTTGTTGTAATCCTTAACATCCTCAAATTTAACAGATTGGCGGAATTCTGGTACCACTCCTACCCTGCACCGAAGCTAACGCAACAAGGAAGCAAGCTACAGCGTTGAGGTTAACGCAGGAAGGGGATACAAGCCAGTATAAAGCGAAACGTGCCTCTAGATGTTTTTCTCCACAGCACCGGACTTTTTAGAGCAGTTGAGTTTTATATAAAATTTTAGTTTGCAAGACATATATTATCTTTTACCTGCACTTACTTACTAAGATGTCAGCGATCGCCGATGATAGTAAGACTAAGCTGTTAAGAATTGATACTAACCGAAAATCATGTTGGGCAAAATTTCATTAGGAACGCTGGGTATAACTGTCGGCGGTATTTTGACATTAATGGGTTTCGTTGCTTATGCTAACGATAACGCCACACTTAATCTTGTCGGATTTTTTTATGGCATTCCTCTACTTTTGGGAGGATTAGCACTTAAAGCAAATGAACTCAAGCCAATACCTTTCACTCAAGCGACAACCCCACAAGTACTTGAACTGAGGAAGCAACAAGCAACTGTTACACAAAATAAAATTCGCAAAGACACCACCCGATTTTGCTACGGTCAAGAGGGGCATTTTGATCGGGCACTGGCCTACCTAGGTTTCAGCCAAAATGAGGAAGAAACACCAGTCATTACGGGTTTACGAGAAACAGACATCAATGGTGCCTATGGGATAATTTTGGAATTTGATTCACCATCGTTCCCAATCGATGTCTGGCAAGAAAAGCACGAAAAAATGAGCAAATATTTTGGTCCGGGAGTTGATGTGAAAATCACCCAGCCTGTTGAGAATAAAGTTGAACTGGCACTAATTACCATTCCACAGTCAATATAGGAATCCGGTTTGATTTTTTAACAAAATTAGGTATTTGTAGAGTGCGTTAACGTTTCTTGGTAACGTACCCTACGTATCTCTACTACTCCACCATGAAGCCCCCCTAGCCCCTCAAAATTAATGCAGATAATCAGGATTTAAAGAAAAATTTTCCTAATACGTAGCATAAATCACACAGTAAAAACGGGGATTACAATTAATCAAGCAGATATCATGTTATCAGTCTTACTTTTCCAGACGAACCGCATACCACTGCAAATATTCCCCTGGTCCAACATCCAACTCACAAGTAGTGTCTAAAAGACATTGGGCTTGAGCTTCCAGAGAATCGAGCGATCGCAAGTCCCTAGGCAAATCTTTAACATCAAGTGTTTGCAAAATGCCCTTCAGCTTTGCCAATAACTCTGGTGCGGTAAGAAACTGTTCGGCTTGGTTAGTTTCGAGGACAACAAAATTATCCTGCTGATACATTAATGGATTTGGCATATTGAAGATTTGGTAATTGTAATTGAGATTTTATATTGCTTCTCAATTGCCTGAAATTCAGATTTTTATCTCTTTGGGAGCAGGGGGTTTAATACCCCGACTTTGAAAGAGATCGCTCGTTTTGAGTTAGGGTCCTGTATCCACAGATATAAACCTCCTGCTTCTTCCTTCTTCACTTAACATATCTTGGGTCAACCAGGCAACCCATTCTGTATCCGGAACGTGAAAAAAGAAGTTTTTAAGGAAATCGCAATTGTATGCTGTCAGTAGGGAAATATAAATAGTAACATTTCCCTACCATGTCCGTAGTCGGACAAAAAGGTAAACATTGCCTTTCCGTTTCAAAAGAAATTGTTTATGCAACCGAGTCATCTACCATCAGAAGAGCTCAAAATTATTCAGGGGTCTAGTTTGCGGCAGCAGTTAGTTGTGACATACTATACAACCTGGTTCAAAATGACACCACCGATTGGGGGCTTTTACCTCCCCCATACTAGTAGTCTGTCAAGCAAAGTTTGCCCGGTTGAGATAGACGTGCTGACGAAGGGAACGAGAGACGGGGAGAGATTCTGTTTATTGATTCTTCCTTTCTTTGGATCGCTTTGTCTCCGTGTCAGCCTCCACTCGTCAAAGTTGGATTGGTGGGGTAATATTCGACTCTCATTTTTCTTGGAACGCAGATTATGTCAGGGATAAGCACAATTTCTTCGAGCGAACAACCTCTGATTTTGATCGCTGATGACGATAAAGTCACCCGATCGTTTTTGCGTGATTTTATGGAAAAAGAAGGCTATCGAGTAGTTGAGGTTACTGATGGTCAGCAGTGTTTAGATTCTTTCAAAAATGCCAAACCGGACCTAGTTTTGCTAGATGCTGTCATGCCTGTGATGGATGGCTTTGTTTGCTGTAAGCAGCTAATCCAAATCGCCAGAAATAATTTAGCCTTAGCACTGGCAAGCTTTGATACTGGCTCTTCTCTGGGGACTACCGTTATTTCCAAGTTATGGGATCGCACTCCAATATTAATAATTACGGGGTTGGATGACCCTGATTCAGTAGACCGAGCTTTTGAAGCGGGAGCGAGTGATTTTGTTACCAAGCCAATTAACTGGGCGGTATTGCGCCAGCGGGTACGTCGTTTGCTACAACAAGGACAACTATACAAACAACTAGAAGCAGCTAACCAGGCTTTGCAGCAACTCGCCAACGTAGATGGTTTAACTGGGGTGGCTAATCGCCGCCGCTTTGACCAATACTTAAATTCTCAGTGGTTGAATTTAGCACAAGAACGAGCGTCTGGAGGAGCGACTCTAACCCCTCTATCACTGATTTTATGTGATATCGATTTTTTTAAACGTTACAACGATAAATACGGCCATCCTGCCGGCGATATGTGCTTGCAAAAGGTGAGTGCTGTCTTAAGCCGTACGGCACAGAAAAATCACGATTTAGTCGCACGTTATGGTGGCGAAGAATTTGCTGTGATTATGCCCCACACCCCTGCCGTTGGTGCGGTTCACGTTGCTGCCGCTATGCAAGCCGGAGTTAGGGAACTGCAAATTACTCATGATGACTCTGCCGTCAGTCACTATGTCACCCTGAGTTTAGGAGTTGCTACTACCACGCCCAACTTTGATGCTTCATCTGCAGATTTAGTTGTAGCAGCAGACAAGGCTCTTTATCAAGCAAAAGCAGAAGGACGCAATCGCATTATCCTCAAACAAGTACACTGTTAAATAGGGCTAAGAACGGCATTAGTGCGATTATCACTCTCCAACGATAGGAGGCGATAGCGTGCCCCTTAGGGCAAGCGCTGACAAGAAGCCAGTTCGCTCACAACTGGGCACTTAATTTAAAAGCCGATGACGGGATTTGAACCCGTGGCCTGCTGATTACGAATCAGCTGCTCTACCACTGAGCCACATCGGCATTCACAATCAAAAATTATATCATTCTTTGTCTCATGGTACAAAAAAAACCTAAAAATCGCCTCGACTCAGAACTATATGCCCGTCTGAAGGCAGAAGCTGCGGCACCTTACGGAGGTCTGCGAAAATTTATTTATATTGGTTTTGGTGCTTCTGGTTTGATTGGTGCATTCATTTTCTTTGCTCAACTGCTTGCTGGGCGTGATGTTGAGACCGCTTTGCCTAACTTTGCACTCCAGATAGGAGTAGTTGGGTTAATGGTCTTTTTATGGCGCTGGGAACAGCAACGCCAACGACTGAAGTGAACGATTAAAGATAATATTCAGCTTTATAGACAAAAAGCATCCACCTTTAGAGATAATTATTTTTATCTATTTATCAGTTTTTCTTGAAAAAATTTCTAACTTTAATTAACAATCATGCTGGCAGCAGAATAAAACGAATGTAACGGATTGTTAATCATTAGAGTTCTTACAAAAGTACCAAAAAATAAATAACCGCAGATGAACATAGTAGCCGCTTAGGCTTCTGTGTAGGGTAGGACGCAGATGAAAAAGACTTTTATGCCGGCAACGGATAGAAAATGGATGTAAGGGATAATTTATCGTTGCCACATCCGTTATATCCGTTGCCTTTGTGAGTTGCCGACGATTAACGAACTTTGACTAAATAAGGTGAATCAATTGCTGGTAGTCGTCCGGAATTAACCAACGCTTGATAAACAAAAGCCGCAACATCAGCCCTAGTCGCCTGACCGGTTGGGTTGAGTTGCTTAACATTGGGGTAATTTACCACAAGTTGGCGTACAGTTGCAGCGGCGATCGCACTCGTGGCATATTTAGGAATCTGGGCAGCATCACTATAGACAGAAAGGACATTTTGATTATCTGCTGTCAAGCCCAGACCGTTGGATAATGACACTAGCGCTTGGACTCGTTGAATTTGCTGCTGTGGTTTAAAAGTCTTGTCAGGAAAGCCAGCAATAAAACCACCCCTAGAAGCAGTTTGAATTACCGCATAAGCCCAAAAATCCTGTTTCACATCGGTGAATGCGATCGCTTCGCGTTTGGGTTGTGGCGCAAAAGCTTTAGTGATGATAGCAGCAAATTGTGCCCGTGTCACAGGTTCATTTGGTTTAAAGCTGCCATCGGGGAAGCCAGCAATCACATTTTGAGAGGCTAAAGCTTCGATGTAGGCTTTTGCCCAGTAACCTGCTGATACATCCTTGAAAGTGACTACACCGCCTGGAGGTGGCTCAACTTTAGAAGCTACAAAGTCTACTTTACCGGAAATGCGGCTGGGATCGATATCATTACCAACAGCTAATACTGTAATGTTGGTGGTCGCATTCAGGACATCAAAAAACTTTTTCGGATCTTTTATACCGTTATTCCGAATTAGATTTTTGCCAGGATTTTCTTGAGTGCCCAAATCTGGCTCTGCTTGCTGAAGAATTACGATGCCATGATCGCGACTATCTTCAATAACGTTATTACGCAGTACTGCTTTGGAAGCACCGTTAATTACAATACCACCATTGTTTTGGGTAATGCGGTTATCGGTGACTAAAGGTGCTGACTTGTCGCTAATTGCTATACCAAATCCAGTACTTTGGAATAAGTTATTGCGAATCTCTCCTTGAGCAGATTTTGTTATGGAAACACCGTTACCAACGTTCTGAGCAAAAACGTTATTTTCAATTTTGGGATTACCTGTACCAGTGACAAAAACCCCTTCCCGTCCACTATTAATAAACGTACTATTGGTAATTGAGGCGTTACTTGATTCTACCCAGACAGCAGTACCGCGATTGTTCGGATTCGTAACTGTAACACCAGTGATAATACTGTTTTGGGCGGCGAGAATATTTATATCTTGGCGGGCGAAGGAGGGGCTAGTGTAGAAGCCACCACCTATAATTAATGTTGACTGACCTTTGCTGGCTTCATCACCTCGTAGCGTTACACCTGGTTTTACTTGTAATGGGAAGGTTTCGCCACTTTCTTTGTTATAAGTACCAGGAGCAAGCTGAACAATTGCACCAGCTTGAGCTTGTTTGAGGGCAAAGCTGATGGTTTTGTAGGGAGTTGCTTCCGCAGCACCTGCACCTACAGAGTCTGCACCAGTTGCTGGGTTAACGTAAATTACTACAGCAGTGGCTGGTGCTTGTGCCAATATACTGGGAGTTATTGCTTGGGCATCCGCAGTTGGCAGTAGGATTGCGCTACAGTTCGCAAGTAATAAAGCGCTGAACCCTGCCGACAATTGTCTAAGAGATGGAAGGTATTTGCCAGAAGGAAGGCAAATATTTTTCTGAAGAGGAATTTGGGAACCCAGGCGTGTCATTATAGTTATTCGCGTTTGTGATGTGCTGTAGGTGTGTAACCCATGCAAAACTATACCGGATGACAAGCGGATTCGCACCTGGGTTCCCTACCTTTTTAATCTTCTGTAGGGTATTCTTTCTGCGATTGGGGAGCCAGCAACTAACTTGTATAAATTTTCGTCAAAGCTTTTATCAGTTTTGAGTTAGGGAAATGAACTTAAAGTTAGTTAGGCTACGTCCTGCTTTACTGCTAATGGCAATACTTTCCGGGATTTTAGTCTCTAGTCTTCCAGCTTTGGCAGCCGAACAAGTTGTACTGAAATACCGTGTATTACGGGAATCACTTGCTGTAAAAGATTTATCTACTTTTGCGCAAACAGGCACACTCTCTATGAAGCTGCGAGTTTACTTAGCTTTGGCACAACAAGATCCAAAAAGAATTCGTCAAAATTTAACTGCACCAGTAAAGGTAAATTACTTAATATTAGACAGAGTGCTGAACAGTCCGGTTGGCAATATTGTTTTAGCTTTATTGCCGTAAGCCCCGCACCATAGCGCTCGCGCTTGGTGTCGGGATATAAGGCAGTCAAAAAGGAAACGCCCTTAAAGATGTTTTTTTGCTACGCAAAAAACATCTTTAAGGGCAGTTGAGTTTTTGACAAATTATTCTGGTTTGTTTTGGGATTCGACATATTTTTTAAGTGTCTCAACAGTAACCCCTCCACAAGATGCAATAAAGTACGAGCCATTCCAAAGTACATCTTTTTTATAAAACTGATTAATTCTTATAGCAAATTCTTTGCGTAAATAACGACTTGTGACAGTCTTGACATTGTTAATAAATTTGGGCAACTCAGTTTGTGGAGTGTAACGAAAGATTAAGTGTACGTGGTCTGATTCTCCATTAAAGTCTACAACTTCACAATCCCATTTTTTTAATAATTCTTTTAATATTTCATCCAATCGATTAATCATTTCTCCCGTGAATACCTTTCTACGGTACTTTGTCGTCAACACTAAATGTGCTTTGAGGTCTGACACTCCCCTGGCACGAGAAATAAAATCGGATTTCATGCTTGACACCAAAACAAATGCTTTGGTAGTATAACCATATTCAAACACCAAGTCAAACACGCAGGTCGTACCACTCCGTGGAAGCAAGCTACGCGCAGCGTGCCTCCGGCATAGCGTCTATGAAGACTACATATCAGTATAAATTTTATCCAGACACTAATCAAAAACTAGAGCTTAATGATTGGTTGCGGATTTCCCGTTACTGGCATAATCGTCAATTAGGTGAACGCTTCAACTGGTGGCAGAATAACCATTTACAACTACAGGCATTTCCTCGGTGGAAAGAAATATTCCCAACACTGTTTGGCAATCGCCCAAACTATTACAACCAAAAATTGCAATTACCCATTATTAAGCAAGACTTAGTTCGAGTAATGCATAGCGGAGAACTGCTTGATTTTACTCGTGTTGATTCAACTATACTTCAAGATATTTGTAAGAGAGTTGATGAAGCTTTTATGCGCTTTATAATTGGTGATTGTAATGGTAAGCGTTCGGGCAAGCCTCGCATGAAAACCGAAGCGAGTTTCCGAACAATGACTTTTGTAACTGCCAACGATGATTGGATTAAATTAGTTCGTTCCGAATGGTTCTATTTGCGATTGCCAAAACTTGGTGTTGTTAAAGTTAGAATGCATCGTCCGCTACCACCTGGCTTGAAATTAAAACAAGTTGGTGTAACTAAAAAGGCTGATGGCTGGTACATGCAGATGTGTTTAGAAGATACTTCTGTGCCGGAGTTTAATCCTGACTCAATTACCGTAACGTGGGACAATTCAATGGGATTGGATGCCGTTTTGCATGAAGATGATTATCTAGCAACATCTGAAGGAACCAAGCTACGAAGTCTAAAATCTTTACGCAAGAATCAGCACAAGCTAGACAAGATTTCTAAGAAAAGAAATAAGCGCAGACGCGGCAGTAGCCGTAGGCGTAAACTGGCTAAACGAGAAGCAAAACAGCATCAAAAAATAGCTAGAAACCGCAAAGATTTTCAATATAAAACTGCTCACAAACTAATTCGTACTGGGAAGAAAGTATTTTTCCCAGAAAAATTAAATTTACAAGGTTTGAGCAAAAGAAATGCACCCAAACAAGATGAAGAAGGCAAATATTTACCAAATGGTCAATCCGCAAAGTCAGGATTGAATAAGTCTTGGATGGATGCTGCTTTTGGACAGTTTTTTGAGATATTGGGTCACATAGCCGAAAAAGCTGGAGCCGTTGTAATACCTCAAAATCCTGCATATAGCTCCCAAGTTCTCAGTTACCGAAATGAAATAGTTTTTACGGATACTGATATACGCGAATATTGGGATGAAAAAGAAATGTTGAAAGTTGATAGAGACATTAATGCCTCTATTAATTTGAAGCGACTGGGGTTGGGCATTTTCCCCAGAATAAAACGCCGTAGTGGGAAGATTTCTGTAGTTGGAACTATGGATGACAGTACCACGAAGGAAATCATTGATATCCTTAAAAGGACTCAATGAAGCCTATACCATACCGCTTGCGGTTGGTGTAGGAGATGTCACATCAAATCAGTCAATTCGTCCACACACCCGATCGCAAAGCTGACAGACAAGCCTTACGTTCCGCTTTAGTACTTTCTGCGAACAATGATGGTCAAATTAGTTTGATAGAAATTATTCAAAACTACCCCACATCGAGTATAGAAGTTGATGGCGATAAATTGGAGAGTGCTTACCGTCAACTTCAACGCTTGCAAGGTAGTTTACAAAATATATTCAGTTTTTAATAGGCTAAAGTCTCTAAGGTTTCGCGCAAGTAGCGCTGTACCTGTTGTTCGGTACTTAGATTTTCGCACTTATTACCAGCTTCCAACAACCAGCGTTGAAAACCAGAACTAGAAGCGATCGCGCATTTTAAATTGTTCCAAATTTCAGTATCAACAGAAAAGTTGCGTGTTTCTTGAATTGGAGCCATAGTTTCTCATTCCTCAGTTTCAACTTACATAGTCAACACAGAGCAAGATTCGATTACTACCATTTTGTGAAAGTGAATGCTACATAGGGATGTTTGAAACTCAACACCGTTGAGAATCTTCTAATCCAAAACCCAAAATGGTATAACTAGATGCCTTAAAGTCCAGAAAACTTGCTTCATCATTTCTTAAGGTAATGGTCTATGACAGCAAATTCTGTTTCATTGGTAACCAAAATTATGATTCCACCGATAAAAGTCGTGAGTTTTAAAGAGTTAGGAGTTAGGAAGAGCGGAGTTTAGAGTTATTAAATTAACAAAGTAACTCTTCACTCCTAACTCATAACTTTTACACAGCACTACTTTGCGGCCGAAGCGAGGGTACGCCGTTTTGTAACCATTTGGTAGGCTTCAATAACGTCGCCTTCCGCCCAGTCGGTGAATTTATCAACGCCGACGCCACATTCATAACCAGCGTTAACTTCCTTAACGTCATCTTTCATCCGTTTGAGGGAGTCTAGACCAGTTTCGTAGATCAGTTTGCTGCCACGACGAACCCGCAGTTTGCAGTTGCGGAGTATCTTGCCTGATTGAACATAACAACCAGCGATCGCTCCACGACCAATCGTGAAGACTTGGCGCACTTCGGCTTGACCCAAAGTTTCTTCCACCAATTCTGGCTCCAACAGACCTTCCAAGGCTCCTTCGATATCTTCTAGAAGCTTGTAGATGATGTTGTATTCCCGCACATCGACACCTGCCTCATCGGCAGCTTGTCTGGCTCCACTAGCAAAGGTAGTGTTGAAGCCGATAATTACCGCGTTACTTGCAGAAGCAAGGTCGATATCAGTTTCAGTGATTTCTCCTGCCGCAGATAGCAACAAGCGGATTTGGACTTCGTTTTGCGGAATTTGCTTGAGCGATCCCACAATAGCTTCCAAGGAACCCTGTACGTCTGCCTTCAATATCAAGTTGAGTTCTTTCAACTCGCCTTGTTGAGCTTGAGCAGATAAGGTTGTGAGAGTAACGCCTCCACCCATAATCCGGGTTTCGCGTTTTTGGGCTGCTCGTTCACTGGCAAGTGCCCGTGCTTCTTTTTCGTTGTCAAAGACATCAAACTCATCACCTGCACCAGGCACATCGCTTAAGCCCAGGACTTCGACGGCAAAGGATGGAGCCGCAGCTTCGACTCTTCTACCCCTGTCATCTACCATCGCCCGGACTTTACCAAATGCAGAGCCTGCGACTAATATATCGCCTACTCTGAGGGTACCATTCTGAATCAGCAAGGTCGCAACTGCACCCTTTGCCTTATCCAGATGTGCTTCAATTACTGTTCCTTTTGCATGACGGTCTGGATTGGCATTCAGTTCTTCGACTTCTGCCACCAACAGAATCATCTCGAGCAGCGTATCCAGGTTCTCGCCCTTGATCGCACTCACAGGAACCATAATTGTTCCACCGCCCCATTCTTCTGGAGTCAGGTTATATTTAGTCAGCTCTTGCTTCACTCGGTCTGGTTGTGCCCCTTCTTTGTCAATCTTGTTGATTGCGACGATGATAGGCACTTGTGCTGCCTGGGCGTGGCTTATCGCTTCGATTGTTTGGGGACGCACACCGTCATCGGCTGCCACAACCAAAATGGCGATGTCTCCGACTCGTGAGCCTCGTGCCCGCATGGCTGTGAAAGCTTCGTGACCGGGAGTATCTAAAAATACTACCTGCTGAATATTGCCTTCGTGTTCCACATCCACATGGTAAGCACCGATATGCTGGGTAATCCCACCAGCTTCACCTGCGGCTACCTTCGTTTTGCGAATCGAGTCAAGCAGGGTTGTCTTACCGTGGTCTACGTGACCCATAATTGTCACGATTGGTGGGCGACGGTGGAGGAATTCCAAGTCTGCCACCTCAATCATTTCAGTGACTTTCCGGGCTTCTGATTCACGTTCAGCGGTTTCAACTGGTATTTCTAACTCGGTTGCTACCTGAGTAATTGTGGGGATATCCAGGTTTTGGGTGATACTCACCGCCATCCCTTTCATAAACAGGATTTTGACAATCTCTGTATCGGCGATCGCTAAAGCCTCGGCTAATTCTTGCACTGTCATCGGACCTGTGACTGTCAGCTTTTCTGGGCGATCGACTTTGAGTTCTGTTTCGCCACCGCCACCACCACCACCGCCACGACGACGATTGCTGCTTTCACCGCGAGAGGCACCAGGTTTTTTGTTACCTCTTGTAGTTGGGCTGGCGATCGCGACTGCAGCGACAGGCTGTGCTGGTCTAGCAGCTTTTGGTTTTGGAGGACGAACGATGGCATTGCTGACCTGAACTGTAGTTGGTGCATCCGGGTCGTCGTCATCATCAAGGAAATCTTCCTCAAAGTCCTCATCATCAACCAACGGCTTGAGGCGCTTATTCTTAACAGCTGCCTTGCCTGTTTTTAAATCTTTTCCTTCTTCAATTATTTCTTCTTCTTGCCACTTTTTCCCGCCTTTAACTAGACGGGGTGCAGTTGGACGCTTCAGCTCGAGGATGTCATCATTTGGAATGTCACCCTCGTTTGCCCCAGTATCGCCTTTTGCTCCTGCTCCCGCCATGTGTCTTGGTGGAGTGGCAACTGCCGCAGGTGCTTCCGAGGGTCGAGATGGTCTGCTGGGTCGTTGGGGATCTCCTGGTGCAGAAGGTCTATTGACTCTCTGCTCTGTTCTTACAGGTCCTGGTGCCCCTGGTGCCCCTGGTGCCCCACTACCAACACGTGTCGGTCTTGGTGGTGGTGGTGCGCCCCCGCTTGCTGGGAAAGGCATCGGGGAAGGTGAGTCTGTAGCCGGCTTATTGACTCTCGGTTTTACCTGCTCGCGATCGCGTTTCAGCAGCGGTTTTTCTCCTGAAACCTGTTGAGGTTGCTGGGGAGTTAGATTTGGTTTTTCGGTCTCAGTTTCTGGCTCGGATGATTCCGGAGTGAAATCCTGTTTCTCTGACGCAGGTCTTGCTGGTGGGGCAGTCAACTGCGGTTTTTGGGGTTTTTCCGGTTTCGGTCGAGGTCCACCTGTTCGTTTTTCTGGAGCTATTTTTTCTATTTGTTGATTCGCATTCGGATTCTCAATTTGCGAATTCTCAATTTGATCCTTGTCTGTGACATCTGGCTCTTGCGCTGTCTCAGACAGATTCCGGGGTACAGGTCGAATGGGTGCCGTCGGCTTCATGGGTGAGACTGGTGTAGCGAATGGCCGGGGAGGAGAAGGAGGATTGGCCTCAGAAGAAGCAAATGGAGTAGAAATTGACGCCTCTTGGGCGTTGGCACTGGGGTTCCGCAAGATTTTGGGTTTACGTATTTCCAAAATTTGTTGTTTGTGAGGTGCAGCAGGTCGATTTCGTCCGTTTGTCGGTTGCGAATTTGGTTTATTGCTGGTTGTACTTTGTTCTTTTTTTTGCGTCACATTTGATGCGGCTAGCTTTTCTGCTGCCGTCCGGATCTGTTCCGCATCTGATTCTGCGATCGTGCTGCTATGGCTTTTGACCGCGATGTTGAGCTGGTCGCAAATTGCTAATAGCTCTTTGTTATCCAAATTCAATTCCTTTGATAATTCGTAAATTCTTACTTTGCCGTTGTTCATCCACTCTTCCCCTTTAATTTACAGTTTTAGCGGATGGTTGCCTGGTTTTCGACATCTCCATCCTTTGATTACTGCTTTTAGGTTGCCGTTCAGGTGTTGCCGGTGCCTCCAATCAGGAAAGAGAGATGTTTCGGTTCAATACTGGCATCTCCACCAAGAGTGATGATTGACGCCAAACTGCGCGTTCGCGCTACCAGGTTGCCATTTTTTGCCTTGTTTTTTTGCTGATTCTGAGTCTTCCACAACACAATTTAGTAGGAATTTTAGTGAGTGTTGAAACAGCCCCTCTCGCTTTTAGGGAGAGTGACTCACCAGACACCCTTTTACTATTTTGGCACTATTGGAGTAATTACAGAGTATGTGATGAGAGCGCGAATTGTTCGGCAGACTTCACAATTTCTCTAGTGATTACCGCCACTAGGTGGTTCCAGTTAAATTTGATGAATGGGGATTGCTTTGGGCTAAACGTTGCCACAGTACTTGGTACAGTGTTTCTGGCACCGATGCATGTAGCGATCGCCCCAGTCTATTTTTTTTCTGAGCTGCACTTAAGCATTCAGTTTGTGGACAAATATAGGCGGAACGCCCCATGCCCTCATTTAATTGTACCTGCCCAGAAGGAAAGACGCGGACAATCCGCCAAAACTCTTGTTTTAATCCGATTTTGCGGCAACTTATGCAACGCCTATAGTTTGTTTTCATCACTATAACGTTATTAATCTATATTAAATCTCTACTGATTCCTCTTCTTCGTTAGTATCAAAATCTTCTTCAAATTCCTCCTGATAATCATCATCATCATCATGTTCTAGTTTTTCCATCTCTCTCTGGTCTTCCGCATATTTTGCTCGGACAGCAGCAAATTTAGCATCTTCTCCTACATCGTCATACTTAAGTTTATCTTTGATGTCAATCTTCCAACCAGTTAAGCGGGCAGCCAAACGGACATTTTGTCCTTCTTTACCAATCGCTAAACTAAGTTGGTCTTCTGCCACCAACACATGAGTTTGTCTGCTTTCGGGGTCCATGAGGCGCACTTCATCTACCCTGGCAGGACTTAAGGCATTGGCAATGTAAGTTGCCGGATCGGGTGACCAGCGGATCACGTCGATTTTTTCACCACGTAATTCGTTGACTACCACTTGAATCCGCGATCCTCTAGCACCAATACAAGCCCCAACTGGGTCTACATCTCGGTCTAAAGTGTCTACAGCAATTTTAGTGCGCGGACCAACATAACGAGATGGTGGATTGGCTTCTCGCGCTACCGCGACAATCCGCACAACTTCATCTTCGATTTCTGGTACTTCATTGGCGAACAAATAAACCACCAAACCAGCATCGGCACGAGACACCAATAATTGTGGACCTCGTTGCTGACCTTGAGAAACTTTTTTTAAATAAACCTTAAAAGTCGCATTGGCGCGATAATTATCATTGGGTAACTGTTCCCTTTTGGGTAATTCGGCTTCCACCTCCGGTTGACCAAAGCTACTGCTAACCGACAAAATTACAGATTGTCTTTCAAAGCGTAGCACCCTAGCTTGCAAAACAGTACTTTCTAGGTCTTGAAACTCCTCTTGCACCATTTGGCGCTGTTGATCTCGGAGTTTTTGTGCCAGTACCTGTTTGGTTTGCATTGCCGCCATCCGACCAAATTCCCCTTGGTCTGGAGTCACATCCAAAACCACAGAATCACCAACTTGTGCTTCTGGAGCTACTTTTTGAACTTCGTCTAGAGATATCTCATGGTCGGTGTTGCTGACTTGATCGACAATGCTTTTAGTAGAAAGGACGCGAAACCCTTCTTCGTCAATATCCAGTTCTACCTCAAAATTATCAAAGTATTCTTCATCAAATTGTCTGCGCTCCATATTTTGAGCGCGGCGATAACGTTCGTAACCTTTAAGAAGCGCTTCTCTAATCGCGGATTGTACCGCCAAACGCGGTAAGTTGCGATCGCGACTAATGCTTTCGATTAATTCTTTTAATCCACGCAGTTCCACCATTGACATAAGCAATCTCCTAAACTGTTACCTAAAAAAAAACTGTCAGGCTTTAACATTCAGCCTGAGTAAGGGCTATAAAGCGCAAACTTTGAAAAGCTGTGCTTAAATACTCACAGCATCAATGCCAATATCCCATTCATCTGATCGCATCAGATAGGTGGGATCTAAAGTAAGCTAATAGCTGTAAAATCTTTTACCGGGGTTCGTCCACCAGTTGCACCGTGGCAATACATGAGCGAGGAATTCCGATCGCACGACCTTTTTGGTTGATGTAAACTTTTGTTTCATCGCGGCGAATCAACTGACCGCTCCACTCTTGCTTTCCGTCGTAAGGTTCAGAGGTGGAAACAGTTACAGGAAACCCTTTAAAAGAAACAAATTCGCGGTCACACGTCAGTTGTCGGGGAATACCAGGACTAGACACTTGCAAGTCATAGGCATCTGGAATGATATCCGCTGAATCTAAGGAAGCTTCTAAAGCACGGCTCATCCGCTCACAATCACTCAAGCCAGTATCCTCGTGAGGGTTACGAATATCTACCCGCAAAACTGGCGGATGTTGGTTCGTGTGAAAAACGACGCCAACGAGTTCCAATCCCAGTTCTTCTGCTACTGGTTTCGCCAAATCAATAATTTGTGGAACTAAGGGATGAGTCATGCAATATTCCAACAAAAAAAGTGGGCACCGACCCACTTCCTGCGATAAAGATATCTTCCAAGAAGCCTTGTGACGAACTTGTGATAGTCCGCCCCTAATTTGAGTGTAACGCATTTCCGAATGGGCGAGCAGTATCAATTTAAGAATTTATTGATAAACCAAAAGAGTTAAAGGGAAAAAAGAATTCTTCACTCTTCCTCCTTTCCCCTTTACCTCGGTGGTAACGAGTGAGACGTCTTTTTAATTACACTCGAAACTGCTCCTTTGGTGCGTAGCTGCCTAGTTTGCTCTAGAATTTGCTCTACGTCTTCGTTAGATAGACGTTGAACGTAATTAATTTTGACTTCTTCTAACAAATCACTCAGTAAAGTTTGCAACTCTGCGATTACGTGTTTTTTCTGAATTTCAGCACCGAAAGCTTCGGTAAAGCGCTGCACCAGTTTGCTGGAAAGCTTTGCTGCTACTGGGTCTTTCGTAGCCTTG
Organism: Cyanomargarita calcarea GSE-NOS-MK-12-04C; assembly: GCA_019359595.1. Taxonomy (GTDB): domain Bacteria; phylum Cyanobacteriota; class Cyanobacteriia; order Cyanobacteriales; family Nostocaceae; genus Cyanomargarita; species Cyanomargarita calcarea. Next base: position 71,892 of record JAHHGZ010000019.1, on the reverse strand, counting down.
ACTATAGCATTATACAAGTTAGTTGTGATTTGGGTTGCCAGTTGGTCGCTCAGTTGGGTTTGCATTTGTTTGACTCCTGGAAGGTTTTCCAAGTTGCGGTATACAGGAGTTTGACTGAGGGCGCTGTCGATATTATGGCGCAGAATGGCGGCTATTTCTGGTTGGATTTTAGGTAAAACTTCATAGACGATCGCTTGCACCAAAATTCCGGCGATCGCTTCCATCTCATTGACATTGTTAATATCTACATATGGCCGCAGACTATCTTTTTGTAACAGCCAGCGTGTCAACTCACCGCGTTGAATCGAACCTTGGATTTGGTTAATGACTCTCACCACAACAAGTTCTGTAATTTCTTCGGCAAAATTGCTGACAATAGCTTGCTGAAATTGCTTCCGTATTGAGTCGAGATTGACTAAATGGGCTTTATCAAGACGCAGAATTACAGGGATGATTCGCAACCACTGAAAAAATGGTAGTAACAAAAATAAATCGTACCAACGCCACAAAATTGCATTTAACCAGCTAAAACCAGGATGGCGGCGTTTAATCAAAAATGCCCGCGACAGTAATTCTACGGCAAATAAAGTAATAAAAGGTAAATCTACAATCCAAAAATTATCAGTAAATTCTCCATTTTCGCCAACACTACGGTAGTAGTTGGTCGCAATTAAAGGCTGAATTTGCGTGTCAAAAAACTTAATCTCTTGCTGCCATGTATTTGTGCCGAGATGTTGTTGACTCCAGAAAATCTTAAAGGCCTCAGTAGCAGATCGTTTACCTCGGTAAGATTTGGGATAAATGCGATCGCGCATCCGGTTTTTGATTTTTTCCAGAGTTCCGGCTTTTCCTGCTGCGGCAAAGGGATTGCTTTGAATGATTTCGACACTTTGCAGGCTCAAGTCTTTAAGCAATGTTTCTGCGGCAGATGAGCGCAATCCCGTTTGGCTTACTTCTTCTTTCAGTGTTTCTACTGTTTTTAAATAATTAGCAGTATCTCTATATGGTTCAATTCCTTTGATTGGATCGTATATCTTGGTAATTTGAGGCACTCTTCGCAAGTAAAAATCCCGCCAAGGTACGTAACTCATGTCAAAAAATACCAAGCCCAAGTTGAATAACGCAATAGTTGCCATCAATCTTTCAAACCACAAATTCCTATATACTGGTTTTTTTTGCTTATCCATATGCTTCTAAATGTATATTTGCTTGATATAAACTATTTTTAGTTGTCAATTTATCTAATTTGAAATTTCACTAATTCTTTGACTTCCTCTTATAAAGTATCTCCTTAGAGAGTTGACAAAAATAGTTGATTAATGATTTGGTTCAAAATTCCAACAATAGAAGGCAATTAATCAAAAATCATTAATAATTAGGAAAAAATGCGTTAAAGAAACTTAGAATGCAGTTGTTAACTTTTATATCCTGATGATTTAGTCAAAAGGAGCTTCTAATATGTGGTGTGATGGAAACAGAAAGATTGCGATTGCTGCTAGTTGCTTGATAGCTAGTAGCTTAATTTCGGAAACGGTTTATGCCGCTCCCAAACAAAATCAAGCGCCAGTAATTTCACAGGCGGCAACCGTCAACAGCCAGCGCTACACACCTCGGCAATTCCGGGCTGTATTGCGAGGCTTGGGCTATAGCGTCAAAGCGACGGATGGTCCTTTGACAGATGCGGAGACAAGAAAAGCAATCCGTCAATTTCAGACAGGCTACAAGATACAACCTGTTGATGGGATTGCAGGACCAAAAACTCAGGAATTTGCCGCGAATATCGTAAGAATTTTGCAAGCAAACCTAAATACAGTACTGCAACCCACGACTCCTCTGCGCCGCAACTCATATTATGGTGCCCAAACAGAGGCTGCAGTTAAAGAATTTCAGAAAAAATTCCAGTTACAAGAAACTGGAATCGCAGACTTAGCATTGCGGCAAAAGCTGAATGAAGAGGCGCAAACTGCCAAAAAAACACCTGCCTCCTCTGAGCCTACCCCTACCCCTACCACTAAGCCTCCAACCAGACGCAAGCCCAGATCTAGACCAACGCCAACGCCAACGCCAACGCCAACGCCAACAGCAACAGCAACGCCAGAAGTAACCCCTGAGGCTACTCCCACACCGGAGGCGACACCAGAGACTACACCAGAGACTACACCAGAGGCGACACCAACGCCAACACCAACGCCAACACCAACGCCAACACCAACAGCAACGCCAACAGCGACACCGACACGTAGCAGCCGGTAGAAGAAAAAAATGAGGCGATCGGCTTTGTTGACTCAATTACTAGTGTGAAATACCTAATTTCTACTCTTGCCTTCGCGTACTTCGTTACTTTGTGGTTAAAAAAAGATATCAAAAAAAGATATATTTGAACCGCGAAGTAACGAAGTAACGAAGAAAAAACGAAACGATTTCACAGCTTAGACTTAAAAGCCCTCACATTTGGTTTGGTTCTTCCATTGGTCTACCCTTGGGTAAAATTGGACGACGGTCATCATAAGGCATGGGAATGTACTGAACTGAAGGGCGTCCGCCTTGGGGTTGTGGGTACAAATCCATGAGACCGTAAATAGTATGGGGCAGTCCAACTGTTACGGGCAGCCCCATTTCTGTTGCTTCCTCAACAGTGATTGGATAGTCGTGGGTAACTCGTCCAGTTGTCAAAGCTTCGATAATCGACTCAATATTTTCTGGTTGCACTTTCACTTTTGGTATACTGTCTTTGAGCAAAGTCCGAACAAATCGCTGCACCTGATCGATAGCTTTGCGCGACAAGTCTGCCATAATTAGGGTCTGGTCATCAATTTCGCCAATCGGCTTACTTTCTACAACTTTCAAGATACTTGCTGCTGGGAAGTTTCCAAGCTGGGGATCGACAGGTCCGAGAACCGCGTTAGCATCCATCACAATTTCATCAGCGGCCAGTGCCAGCATTGTGCCACCACTCATGGCATAGTGGGGGACAAACACGCTAACTTTGGCTGGATGGCGAATTAAGGCTCTGGCGATTTGTTCTGTTGCCAACACCAAACCACCGGGAGTGTGCAAAATTAAGTCAATTGGCACATCTGGCGGAGTGAGGCGAATTGCCCGTAAAATTTGTTCGGAATCTTCAATAGTGATGTAGCGCGATACAGGAATTCCCAACAAACTAATAGACTCTTGGCGGTGAATGAGTAAAATTACTCGGCTTTTGCGCTCGCGTTGGAATTCCTGTAAGGCACTGACGCGACGGTATTCCATCTGACGGCGTTGCCACACGGGTTGCAACGAAGAAAGCAGGAGGAAAATCCAGAAAATGTCACCAATACCGAAGCCCATATAATTAATTGTTCAAAAATAACGATTACCGTCATCATTGTGACAATTTTTGTGGCGATCGCAAGTCTATCTAAAGAGCTATAAAACCCAGCTTGAGAACACTGTGATTTTAGGCTCATGGGATTAAATTTTTTCTATTAGGTTGTGGCAGGAATTACCTAAAAACGGGGAAAACTATGATTACCGACCTTCTGCAAAGCAAAGGGTATCCGTTTTGACAAACCGCCCATACATAAGCCCTGAATAGGAAAATGCTCAAAAAATCTCTCGTTCACTTTTTCATTCTCCCTATTGCTTTTATTCCTTGGATGTGCATGGAAAAAGTTTTTGATTCCAAAGCTAGTGCCTTACCAGGGCAACCAACTGAAGAAGTCGGTGCTTGGATAAAAGCCCATCCCACACTCCGTCCTAACATTGGGGAACGCTTCATGGTACAAAAGAGCGATACCGCAGCCCAGCGATTCAGCTTTCAAGCCTCCGTTTTAGCACCTGGGAAAGTACGGTTTACTAACGAACGCAGCAGGATTCGCAGCGAACGGATTGCCATGTATGATGCAATTAACGGCATGACAATCAATCGCCTACAAGAAACATTACGGATAATTTATGGTTTGGATATCTATCAAGACTTTAATCGCGGTCAAGTCATATATGAGTATCCCAACCAAAGCGCGATAAATTCAGCCCGTTTGGCTAGAACTCCGATTAGAGAAGCTTTGCGGGGAGAATTGCGAGTGGGCGATCGCTATGCCTACTGGATAGAAGTGGCACAACCCAAAAACGGCAAAGCATTCACTGGTCAGATGACAGTCTTGCTCAAAGCTGACCTAGATAAATTGGAAGCGGAATTGAGAAATCGTTAGTTGTTAGTTGTTAGTTGTTAGTTGTTAGTTGTTAATTCCTAACTCCTAACTTCTAACTCCTAACTCCTAACTTTACAGTCGTTAATGCAAAGTGTGCCAATCATCAGAAAAAATACTTTCAGCAGCTTGAGCAATTCTAACTAAATCTTCCTTCAGCAGGGGTGGCCAATCAATCCCAGCTTTACGCCCCGCTGCAAACAAATGTTGGGTTTTGACGCTTAACTGATATAGTGCGTAGGCTAGGTCTCTCTCTAGAGTAGTGTCTTCCTTGAGTCCTTCAAATACTACTTTCAACGCCAACAAAATCGACGTAATCTGACCAGGTACAGGCGGTTTACCCTTCTGCATCCTCATCAACAAGGCATCTGGGTATTCTTCAGTTATTATTGTTTGGTCTACAAGTAGCTTGCGAGCAATCTCATAATTCATTGTTAAAATTTGGTGCAGATTTTCCCTATCATCCCGTGATTCTGTCATTTTGACACGTGTTGAACGAAGGAAGAAGGAAGAAGGAAGAAGGAAGAAGTTTTCAAGCCAAACGGTTCCGTGTCCCCGACCAATCTACAATTTGGTGGTCGGTAGGGGTGGCGGGTTTAAATCCCCTACCAATTGCATTGAATTCCTTCTTCCTTCTAACTTCTTTATTCATTTTTTTTACAGTATAAATCAGTAATTATTAACTGAAGGTCTATCCGAGTTCCTCGAAGCACGGCGACGCCTGCGCTTATTGAATAAGCCGGCTTCATTACCAATTGTTTCTTCAACTATTAGTTTCAGATTATCAGCCAACAAGTAAGATTTTGACATTTTCTTTGGCATCTGTTGCTGCTGTATCGCGATTTCTAATGTTGCAGACTTTGCTAAGTTGAACGGATGTAGAGTGGCAAGCAAAGCCGTGAATAACAAAATCATTTGCATTCTTGGTTGCATATGTTTACCATTAAATTCAATAATTTAAATTGTGATATTTGCCTGTTGCCTTACTCTTTATTTACAAAGCTTCTGATAACTTTTATGCAAATCTGAGATTTTTTATTACTTTATTGCATAAATATTTTTTGCTTTTAAATCAGAGTTTGGCGTAAAACCTGCTATGGACGAAAATCCCTAATTATTTTTCTAGAATGAATAAAAACAGTCACTGTACCTTGCATTTATGAGGAATTCACGAAGAAAGAAGGAAGAAGTACCCACATGAGCACTCATATGGGATTGAAACAAGGACACTGTTTTTCTTCTCTGCGAGACACTACGTGAACGCGCTACAAAGGACTCGAAAAACATCTTTTTTTTTACTGAAGCTCTAAACTCAGAACGCGCATTTTTATTAGCTATTCCTTCTTCCTTCATTTGTAATGCTCAGGGTTCGGAAGCATCCCAATTTGGAAAAATTATCAAAAAAGAAGTGCAATATACGAATTAGCCTACTTTTGTAAAGTTATGTAAATAAATTAGAGTTTTGCGTAAAACCCTACCACTGCTTGAGAAAAGGTAATTATAGGTTCAACCGAAGTGGGTATACCTGGATATATTGAGTAAAAACACTGATATATTTCCCTCAGATGACTAATATGATTACCTTTGATGAGCCGCAACCACCATTTCACGAAGCTAAACCCCAGCCCGGTGAGACACTGCGACATCTAGCAATGGAAGTTCAAAGACAACCTGTTCTAAGTCCTCAAAGACAGCGAGGGTTGACTAAGCTTGTTCAAGAAATTTGGAAACAACCCACAATTGGCATACTCAAAGGAAATTTTAAAAGTAAATATTGGAGTTTGTCATCTGGTCTTTATGAAGACCTCTTTAATGAAGCGTTGCAAGAAACTTTAGCTGCAATTAGTCGATATATTGACAGTTACGATTCGCAAAGGTCGTCATTTATTAATTGGACTTGTGGAATTTTAAGTAATAAATTTAGCGATGCTCACAATAAATACTCAAAGAGAGGCATAAAGTTTATACCTAAGCCTAAACTTAATAATGGAAAAAATTATAAGCAAGGACAAGTAATATCTTTAGATGACTTAGAAGAATTTGTAGCTGATAGTTTAATGTTTCAACAAATCTCAGAGTTTGAAGAAAATATAGGATCTGACTGTGATTTATTGAGAGAGCTTTTGATAAATGACCCAGACAATGTTTTTAAAACTGCATATGTCAAGGATAAACCTCATGCAAACTTTCAGTATATAGCTATAGCTATATATGTAGAGGGCAAGAATATGCAGCAGCTATCGGTTGAATTAGGTATTACATATTCAACGCTTGATAGTTTTTTTAAACGCAGGTTGAAGAAACTAGAGACATATTTTTTGCAACATTTACAGGCATAGACTTAGTTAAATAAATAGGAGAGATTAAATATGAATAAGTCTGCTGAAACTATGACTTTTACCGTACCGCTTTCTTTTGAAGCACATTCTCTTGCTCAAAAGTACAGCAAACAAAATAATCGACCAGAAAAAGCCAAGAAAGTCTATCTTAATACTTTGGCAGGATATGCTGTGGAACATTATTTTCGATGCATGGGGTTTGAAACGGATTGGGAAAATAGCGATCGCTGCAATCCACTGTTACAGAAATTTATGGATGTAACAGATTTGAATGTTAAAAATTTGGGTAAATTTGAGTGCATTCCTGTATTACCAGATACTCAGGTTCTGGAAGTACCACCTGAGACTTGCAATGACCGAATTGGTTATGTAGCTGTGCAGTTAAGCCAATCTCTAAAAGAAGCAACACTGCTCGGATTTGTACCGCAGTTAGGATCACAAGGAATTTTAGCTCTAAGTGAGTTGCGATCGCTTGCTGATTTTCCTGACTATTTAAGCGAGAAAAGACAACAATCGCCAAAAATTGTGCATCTAGAAAACTGGTTAGACAATATTTTTGAGCCTGCTTGGCAAGCTGTAGAAGAGTTTTTTCGCAATCAAAGGTCTGATATGGCTTTTGAGTTTCGGACAATAGCATCAGCAAGGGTTGACCCAAATGATACCAAGAGTGTTAAACGTTTGATTGCCCAGTTGTATGCAAGTCAACCAGGTGCTAACGAGTCACAGAAAATTTATTTTGGTGAACTTGAACCCAATGCAGCATTAAACCAACTTATAGAAACGACTCAAGATGAGGAAATTCGTTGGAAAGCGGTTGAAATTCTGTGGCAAATAGACTCTAACCATGCTGCAGTTGGAGCGAGAAGGATAATGGATTTAGGGATGCAGTTAGGGGGTTATCCAGTTGCACTCATGGTTGCCACTTTAGCAAAACCTGATGGTAGAAAAGCAATTCTTCTGCGGGTTTATCCAATCGGTGAGCAATCTTTTCTACCCTCTGGTCTAAAATTAATTGGGTTGGATGAAGCTGGTAATAAATTTTTTAAACCTGTGGAAGCTCGCAATCAAGATAATTACATTCAGTTTAAATTCAGTGCAGACCCAGGAGATAAATTTAGTGTCAGAGTTGCCTTGGGAGATGATAGTATTACGGAGTTTTTTGCGGTTTAAGTTCTTGCTTCATTGCCAAAAAAAATAATTAACCGCAGTATGCGCTGTACGCATTCTGTGTAGGGTAGGACACAGATAGACGCAGATGAAAAAACTTGTCTACTACAAAGAATTACTGAGTTTCTTCGTCAACAAAATTACACAAAGAATTCTCACATTTAACTTTCACTAATATTCCAAGACGGTCTTTAGAAGTTTTAGATGTAGAGCGACTACCTCTTTCTTCAAATCGCACTTCTGCTGTAGCACCTTCCGCTGAGAAGTTCCGAACATTGGAGCCTATACCTGTGAATAATGACTGACGATTTACTTGCCCTTTAATTTCCTTAAGACCTTTAATAATTACTTGAGTTGCGTCATAGGTCATTGCAGTCAACCAATTGACTTTTGATTGTCCCCAAATCTTTTTAGCATTTTGCTCAAAAGGTGAAGGAGGTTGGCTTCTAAACCAGGGAGCAGCAACTAAAAGTTTGCTTTTTTCTGATGCCTTTCCAAAATCTCTACTAGTTGTTTTGGGATTGTACATAGTACTTGCACCCAATAGCATTAGATTTGGATTATTTTCGAGATTAGAGACTTCCTTGACTATTTCTAATGCTTTCGTTAAATTATCCTCAAGCCCAGCAGGAGCTAGTAATAGCACATTAACATTTTCTTGTTGTACTTTCTTGACAATTTCTTGTACACTATGTTCTCCCAAGTTAGTAATATTTATGTTCGGTGACAAATAAGAAATATTTAATTTAAATGCATCTTTTATAGACTCACTATAAGCTTCGTCTTTATTGTAAAGAACAGTTGCTCTTATCGGTTGCTGAACCAATTTAGTCTTGATATATTCAGACAAATTAATAACAGCATTTCTGTCACTAAGAGACGTGCGAAGAACTGAGTAACTATCTAAAGTAGTGGAAGTGCTTGTGGGAGAAATCACAATAATTTTATGTTGGTAACCTTCCTTCACCGCTTGGATAGTAGTTTCGCTTCGATAGTGACCGATAACTGCTAAAATATCTTGCTGTTTCTCAGCCTTAACTATTTCTTGAGCTACCTTTTTAGCAGTTTCAGAATCATTCCGATCATTTACTATTTCGACTAACAATGGTTTGTTACCAACACCACCCTTACAAATTTGAGGCTGATTGTTTTTAATAGCATTTGCTAAATTATCAACACTGCTACAATTGAATTGACTTTGAGAATGGGCCACTCCACGCAAAATCTCTTCAGAAACGTTAATAGATTCTCCAATGGGAACAGCTATGGCGATCGCTAGTTGATTACCCCTTTTCATAGCGATCGCATTATTTAAATAAATCAAGGTTTCTGGATCGTTTGGAACTTTCTTCAGAGATTCGATAAATTTATTAATAGCAAAGTCCCAATCTCTTCTTGCAAATGCTGATATCCCTTCTATTTTACTGGAATTACTTTTGCCTGTAATTAAAATTCTTTCTCCTCGACTGAATAGTTCATCCAAGCTTAAGCTAGGAGGTGTTCCTGGAGGGATACTTATCAAAACATAACTGAGTAGGATTAGTAATAAACTGATTATCGCCAAAATTGCCAAACTTGTTACCCTGCGAACCCGCCAAAATCTCTGGATTCGACGTTTGATTTTCTCAACCGCTGTTTCTGGCCAGCGTAACGATGGTTCGGCTGGATTTTGAGAAATCACAGGTAACCAAGAAGCACAGGGGTATTTATTTTCAATAAATTGCAATTTCTCTTGTGCTTGTCGTACTGCTAGATAAAACGGCTCACCTTGAGAAAATAAACGTAAGAATTCTCCTAAAAACTTTTGTGCTACTTCATCAGGTACAATTTCCCGCATCACAATCACCTGGGGAATTTTTAATTCTGCCAGTTGATTTGCCAATCCCAATCCGTCGCAAGAATTAAAAATTGCTAGCTTTAAACCATTTTCAATCGCTCTCGTGAACGCATTCCTCAAGTCATTTAGGGCTGGACTATCGATATTGCTCAGTTGAATTACTCCATCTGTTCCTCCGTCCTGACTGGAACTGTGTCCGGCAAAACACAGAACATCCCAAGGCTTTTCCCACAAAATCTCACATAGCTGAGTTTGTGTTGGCTTGTTTAAAATTTTTACTCGTGTTCCTGGTAATTTTTTTAAAATATTTTCATCTGTGCTGGTATCAATTCCCTTATCACCACCTAAAATTGCCAGAATCTTAACTGGCTTTTTGAGCGGTTGAGAAGGAGGTGCATATCTAGCACCCAGCGAAAACCATGCTCGACGACGATTTTTAAATAACTCCCATGTATGCCAAGGTAGTTTTTTTAGTATTTCATTATTAGTCTGAAAAATAATCCGAGCCGATTCCGTTTTGCCTAATTCCTCTTCCACATATACACGCAGTTGTCCTAAAGAAGGATGCCGAAACCACTCCTTAAGTCTAAGTTGTAGTGCTTGAGCAATTTCTTTGCACTCTACTGAAGTAGAAAAGTTGGTTATCTGATTCGGGTCAATTATAATAGCTCTTGGTGGCGATTCTAAACTAATAACATTTTGTACGGATGCTAAATTATTGTAATTTCTTTGAAACTTCCAGTAAAGCTCAGGAATATCAGGTGCAGGAGGGAAATATCCTTCTTCTTCCCTGTATACAGTTTCACCCTCTTTACGAATTCGTAGGGTAACAGGAAAACCTTGCTCAAAATTACCTTCGTCAATATGAAATACAACTACTTTACCCATGAATAGTTAGTGTTTATACTTAGAATATATTATCCTATATAGCGGTTCACATTCAGATAAGCTACAAGTTTATCTGCGTCCTACCCTACACAGAAGGCGTACAGCGCTCATCGTGCGGTTTTAAACTCTTTAATGTATTACACTCAATTCAAAACCCCACATATCAATTGTTACTTAATTTATGCTAATTGCTATCTGACAAAACCCGTAAAGGTACAAACCCTGCTTCTTTAACTAACTTTTGCCCTTCATCGCTTAATAACATATTGGCATAAGCAACACCAATTTTTTTGTGATATTCGCTTTTATCATCTTTAGCAATCACATATATTCGACCGATTAGTTTTTTAGGATAGGTCGTAAGCACATTTTTGTTATAAGTTTTGCATTCTTCATCTTCACATGGAGAAACGTAAGGAAAACCAAGTTGTTCTGCAATCGGTAGAATACGTGTCTGTGCCTTTATATTTTTTTGGTTTTTTATTTCTGAGAATGTAATGTAACTAATACTGCCAGGAGTCTTAGCCACAGCATTCATCACTTCGGTCGGACGAGCGATTTCTTGAACATTTGCCCCATATGGGTTTTTGAAAATTCTTTGTTGGTTTTGATCTATTACCAAATCGGCATATTGTTGTCGTTTAATTTTAAAGGGCTTAATCTTTAAATTCGGTCCCCCTATTTCTTGCCAATTAGTAATTTTACCTGTAAAAAAATGAACGTAAGAATACTTGTAAAAAATCATGCGCTACTTCATCCGGTACAGGTTCTCGCATCACTATTACCTGAGGAATTCCCAATTCTGCCATTTTATTCGCCAATCCTAAGCCATCGCAAGAGTTGAAAATTGCTAATTTTAAGCCATTTTCTATAGCCTTCCTAAAGGCATTTCTTAACTCTGCGATGGATAAGGTATCAATATCATTGATTTGAATTACTCCATCATTGCTGTCATTTTGACTGTAACTGTGTCCTGCAAAATACAAAATGTCCCAAGGTTTTTCTTGTCGTAAACTATCGCATAGTTGCTTTGGTGTTGGGTTTTTTAATGGTTGTATTTTCGCCCCTCGTAAATTGTTTAATAAACTGATATCTATGTCAAGATTAATTCCCTTATCATCACCCAATATTGCTAAAATTTTAATAGGTGTTTTGAGCGGTGTAGAAGGTTGAGCGCGTTTGGCAGCAAGAGATAACCAAGCCTTGCGACGATTTGTAAATAACTCCCATAGATGCCAAGGTAGTTTATTTAGTATTTCATTATTTGTCTGGAAGATAATGCGAGCCAATTCATCTTTGCCTATTTCTTCTTGCACATATTGGCGCAATAAGACAATATCTGTTTGTTGGAACCACTGTCTAAGATAAACTTCGAGTTTTCTAGTAGCTTCTTTGCAGTTTTCCGTACTAGAGAAGTTCGTAGTCTGAGCAGTGTCAATTTTAAGTATTCTTGGTTGCGATTTTGAATTAATTACTTTTTGTACCGATGCTAAATTCTTGTAATTTTCTTGAAAACTCCGATAAAGCTTGGGTAGAGTGGGTGCTGAGGGAAAATATCCTTCTTTCTCAAAGTAGTAGGTCTTACCTTCTTCACTAATTAGCAGGGTAACAGGAAAACCTTGTTCAAAATTACCTTTGCGGATATTAAATACAACGACTTTACTCATGAATGGTTAGTTTATTTTTATATTATTAATTTTTAATCAGAGAATTTATTGAGATTAAAAAATACTTGAACTCCTAATTCACAAATGTCGTCAAAACATAGCTTATTTAGTATAAAGTCATCTATCTCAAGAATTAAATTTTTCTATTTTAATTGCATAACCCACAGAAGCGATAAATTGCTACAATTTTTTAACACAGATGTTCATGCAATACACAACAAAGGACTTACGGACGCTGTTTACCTTGTCCCTAGTACTCTGTCAAGGGCATTTTGATAGGTAAATCAACATTCCAATTTCTCTTCTTTTCTTCTTCCTTTGCGTCCTTAGCGTCTTTGCGGTTCAATCATTTACCCCTCAATTATTTATTGACAGACTACTAGTACTCGACCGCACTCGCTATGACAGGTACATTTTTCGTAGACGCATTGGTGTTCGGTTAATCGAGGCTGTGGTCACCCACCATAGCGAGTGCGGTGGAGTACTAGTGCATTTTCAAAACAGAGGGCTGATATCAATTTGGTACATACTGACGCAATAATCCCAGAACCTAATATCCCTTAGTCCTTAGCTATGAACCAAGTAATATTTCATTTGGCATTTCCCATCACCGATATTGCCCAGGCTAAAGCGTATTATGTAGATGGGTTGGGCTGTGTCGCCGGTCGAGAAAATCCCCACGCCCTAATCCTGAATCTCCACGGTCATCAATTAGTAGCGCATATTACCAAGGAACCACTAACACCCCAACGTGGTATCTACCCCAGACACTTTGGGTTAGTTTTCACTGTAGAAAATGACTGGGAAAATTTGTTAGGAAGGGCACAACGTAAAAATTTGCTTTTTCGAGAGGAAGCCAAACACCGTTTTGTCGATTCTCCTCTCGAACATCGCACTTTCTTTCTAGAAGACCCTTTTTATAATTTAATGGAGTTTAAATATTACTCTCACCCAGAGGCGATTTTTGGGACTGCTGAGTATACGCAAATTGGCGATACTTCTGGTTAATCCTCGCTGTTCTTGTTAATACCCCGGCCTAATCAAGATGGTCCATTCTGAGATGAGATCCCAATCCCATCTCAAAACCTCCTTCTTCCTTCTTCCTTCTTCCTTCTTCCTTCATTCCGCTACAGATGCTCAATATTACGAAGTATCCTTTTACAGCCGAGTGCTTCCGCGACTGCTGCTATACTCCTCGAATCTGTCAACATCCAGGGATGCAGTGCTGCGGGGATTATAACTTCTGTTCCTATCGGCATTTGGGAACTGCTTGCCGGGACAATCATCATGTCGTAAGGTGTCCAGATCGAAGTAAAATTCAGCCGCTTTAACATCGCCATATCCGAATTCAAATCTTTCAGAAAAGGGCTGTTGGGGCGCATTTGCACGCATCCTGGACGTTGAGATGCATAGGCGATCGCTGTCCCATAATGAGGCGATGATATCGTTATAAACCGCTGTACTCTGTCAATTCCTCCCAGTCGCTGAACGTAATAGCGGCTAACTATTCCGCCCATACTAAAGCCGACTAAATCCAAAGATTGCTCTGGTGCAAAGGTTTTGTCAATAAAAGTTGCGACTTGCACCGCTAGATTGTCCAGACCTATATCGCCATTATTTGGCACCAAATTCAGGTCATATACCGTCAAACCCCGCTCTTTCAAGTAGGGGAGCATTTTAGAAAAGACTGCGCCAGTATCGTTAATGCCATGTACTAATAATACGGGGTTCATATAAAAAATAGTCGTGAATCATGTAGTCAACAAAATTTAACAAGAGGCAACGTCTGAGAACAAACTCAGTAGGACACTCTCCCCACTGGTTTGGCCAAATATTACATATTTTTTCAGCTAATAATTAACTTTTGTTAAGCTCACTCTCAAAATCTTGCCCTTAGTAACAGGAAAATTCAATAATTAAGTCGGAGTGCATACAGCGTACAAGTGCCCTAAAGTAAGCCTTTAGAACACTTTATCGGTCGTGTTAATACAATGAACAACTAAAAATCGATCAAAGTTGTTACCTAATCTGAACTGCACAAACAGATGAGTAAGTCAAGCATAAGTTGATAAAATGTAACAATATTCCGTAGTTTTTAAGAATTGCGGTTTAATACCAGGTATAAAAGGCAGGAGCGATCGTAATGAAAAATAAGTTTTTGGATTTAGTTAGTGGGCTTCTCCCAGGAAAGAAGAAAGCTAGCGGCTTTTTCATGGAACTAGAAGAAGCTGTTGAAGCGAAAATTGCTGAGGTGAAAGCTGAAGTCAAAAAAGAACTATCAAACGGTACTAAACCTGTTGAAGCAGCAGCACCATCAGCAGCCAAAGTAGAAGAGAGTCCAGCCCCGAAAGAAAGTGATGTGAAGTCAGCTAAAACTGCAAAACCCAAAACTGCCAAAGCCGCGAAAGTTGAGTCAGCGCAGAATGGTAAGGTAGCAAAGCCGGAAGCACCTATTGCAGAACCTGTAAAAGCCACACCTATGGCTAGTGTCAAACCAACGACTCCTGTTGAAGCAACCTTTGCACCCAAATATCTTAGCCCTGGAGCTAATTCTAACGGACGTCGGCGTCCAGGTGCGAATATGAGTTCTTTCTTGGAAATGGCACGTCAAGTCAAAACTCCAAATAAATAGTTAGGAGTTAGGAGTTAGGAGTTAGGAGTTCACGTTACCCGCAGCGAATGAAATAAACACGAGCAATTTTTGGCTAACCGTTATTTTACAAGCTTTCACAGCTCCTGTTTCTTAAAAGTTAGGAGTTGGGAGTTGGGATTTAAGAATTACTAATTCATAACTCATAACTCCTAACTAATAACTCTGAATTTTTAACTCATAACTCCATTCTTAACAAATATCAGTCCGCTATATAAGTGAAAAGCTGGGTCCCAATTGGTCTTTTCCCTGCGAAAGAGGTGAATGTGAGACTCAATTTGACCCAGCATTTCTGTTTGGTCTAGTAGTGTCTCAGCAAAGGGTGTAAAATCTGAAGAAACTTTGACCGATGGTAGTTGCTGGTCAAGCCAACGGAGTAAATTATTCCAATTAATTCTGATTGTATTGATGCTTGAACTATCGCTAATTTCTATTCCTTGTTGAAAGTCATAGTCATTGTCATAAAATCGCAGGATGCAATGTCTTCCAGGAATGTGTAAATCGCAAAATTGGAAGTAATCTTGAGTCTGGGTTTTGCGTTCAACTTTTCCGCGTATATCCCGGTCTACAACTTTTTCAAAAATTGGTAAAAGTCCTACAACACGTCTTTTTACTTCTGACCAATCAAAGCTGAGAGAACCGATTTGATCGTTCTGATTGCGACAAACAGCGGTAGGTTTGAAATTGGATTCTTGGAAATAGTTAACTTGAAAAACTTGAATTTTTTTAATCTCAGCTAGGGTTGTCCAAAAGCAAGGAATCTTAGCTTTTTGTAGCTGCTTACCATAAAAGTTTAACTCTCCCACTGCCCCAGTTTTATAAAATCGCCAGCCGCGACTTGGTAGCATTAATCTGGCACTATAAGAGTCAATCTGCATAATTTTAGCGAATTTTTGTGCAGCTTCAGCTTTCGACTCATTGCTGATGGGTTCTAATATTAATATCCCTTGTTCACTACTGCTAGAATCTGATGTCGCTTTAGAAATTGCCCTTTGTCTTTCTTCTTGCTCCATTTCTTCTATGCGCAGCAAACCCTGACGTGCTTGACTCATTATTTTGGCATTAGTTGTAGCACGCAACAATCGCCGATAAATTTTTTCTGCATCCCGACGCTTTCCCGATACTTCATGCAACCGTCCAACATAAAATTGCACCCAAGGATTATCTGGTGATTCTTTTAACAACTGTTTGAGTAACCTAGCGGCCGTTTTATAATCTTTTTGTTCAAAAGCAGATGCAACTTGCTCAAGCATGACTTATCGTAAATGCATACAAAAGGTATATTTCCCACTTAGGCGCAAATCAACAAAATTGCTCTCTTTGCCTAATGCGTGAGGCTTAAATCCTTTATACTTCACAAATTGCGGAAATTAGGGATAAAGCCACAATTGGGGCTGTAACCGCTCTCAAAATCCGCCGTCCAAGAGAAACAGCTTGAAATCCATTCAGTACTGCCTTTTCAACCTCAGCTTCCGTCCATCCTCCCTCCGGCCCGATCGCAATAACTATTAGCATTTTCCCTTGGTCTTCCAAACATTTTTTTAAATGAGGATAATTCCCTCGTCCCTCACAAATATATTTTTGGTATGTTGCAAATAACGACAATGCTGTACTAAAAGCTACAGGTTCCAAAATTGTCGGTACGATCGCGCGTTCTGATTGTTCTGCTGCTTCTGTGGCAATGCGCCGCCAGCGTTCTAGTTTTTGAGGACTGGGATTAAGTAAAGTACGATCGCTCGTTACTGGAGCTATACAAACTACCCCCAATTCCGTAGACATACGTACGACATCATCAAACCCATTTCCTTTGGGTAAAGCCACCAGTAAGGTAATAGCAACAGGTAATTCAGTTTCCACCACCATCGCTTCTAAAACCTCTGCTTGCTCCCCCGCAAGAATAGCCAACCACCACTTACCCATCCCATCCATCGCAATAAAGCGATCGCCCTCGCGCAAACGCAATACGCGCACCAGATAATGTAGTTGTTCGGGGGTGAGTAAAATCTTACTTTCTTGGAGTTGAGTCTGTGCGATCGCGATTCGCTGTAGTTGAGACATAAGAATGGGGGAGTGGGAAATATAATATTCGCAAGAGCTCCACCCCCTTTTAGCTGTGCTTTACGTCCCCTCCCCGCAAGCGAGGCTACGGTGGTGTACACAAGTTGTTAAAAATTCTTTCTTCGCGTCCTTCGTATCTTCGCGGTTCAAACAAAATATATGTTGTTTTTTAACCGCGTAAGCGTAGCGCTCCTTTGAGGGTAGGACGCAATAGGCGCTTCGCCTTCCGTTTCGGTAGGACGCGAAGAAAGAAATTGTTTTTATGTAGCTCAGGGTAGCTCAAAGCCTTATCTAGAAATGAACAAGCCTTTTAAAACAAGGATTTTAGGACTTGTGTACACCAGCTCTAGGGGGCTGGGGGGTGGGGTTCCGGGTTACTCTTGACTGTTGAGATAAGCTTCTACAGCAGCATTGACCAAATCGCTCATTGGCTTGCCTTGACTAATGGCAGTTGCCTTCAACTTGGCATAAATCTCATCTTGAATGCTGATGCGGTGCCTACTTTTGCTGCCTGCGGTGGTAGTATTTGCGATTGCTACCACCTGATGACCGCTCTCTTCTGTAATTTCTGCAGTGGTTGAATCTGCCATTGCCACGATTAAACCATCGCTATCATCTGTAATTTCTGGCATTCCTACAGCTTGTGATTCATAATTGGTCGCAAATTCCCGGATGTCATCAAAACCCACGCGATCGCAAAAATCTCCGAAGCTTTCCCCTTTTTTCCGTGACTGCTTGAAGTAAACAAAAATCGGTTCTAACTGGGTTTCGATGTCGTTATGATGCAGCCTTTCCATGTAAGGTACCGCCAACCTGGTTTGATTTGGCGAACCACCCAGCCACATTTGGTAACTTTCCGGTGCGCTGCCGACAAAGCCCAATTCCGCCATGTACGGACGAGCGCAACCGTTGGGACATCCGGTCATCCTTACCACAAAATGTTCGTTTTGTAAACCCACCTTATCTAAAAGGGCGCGAATTCGCTCTAAAATTCCCGGTATTGCCCGTTCTGATTCAGTGACAGCCAAGCCGCAGGTGGGTAAAGCTGGACAAGCCATTGCATAACGCACCAATGGATCGATTGTAGTTGGGTCGCTGACGACGCTGCAACGGTCGAGAATATCTTGAATTGCTTGCTTGTTTTCTGGTGCAATTTCGCAGATGAGGGCGTTTTGATGGGGTGTGAGACGGATGGGGAGGTTAAACTGTTCGACAATTTCCCGCAATGCTGTTTTTAATTGCAACGAACCTTCATCTTTAATGCGACCGTTGTCAATGGAAATGCCGACAAATAGTTTACCGTCACCCTGTTCGTGCCAACCCAGGAAGTCTTCATATTTCCACTCTGGCAGTTCCTTGAAGGGTGCGAGCGGTTTGCCAAAGTATTCTTCTACCTTTGACTTGAACTTTTCAACGCCCCAATCATTAACTAAATATTTTAACCTCGCGTGACGGCGGTCAGTGCGATCGCCATAATCTCTCTGAGTGGCGACAATTGCTTTTACTATGTCATAAGCATCATCTGAAGTGACATAGCAAATCGGATCTGCCATTCTTGCGAAAGTTTCTTCTTTATTATGAGTTCTTCCTAAACCGCCACCGGCAAAAATATTAAAACCTTCAAGTTCTCCCGAATTATTGGCGATCGTTACCAAAGTTAGGTCTTGGGTATACAAATCAATGGAATTATCCCCAGGAACTGTGACACAAATTTTGAATTTGCGCGGCATATAATGAGTGCCATAAATTGGCTCGTCATTGTCGTGGATAATTGTCCCAGTGCCATTTTTTTGTCGGGCTGCCTTCACCTCTGGACTTTCTTCTGCAGTAATTGCCTTTTCCCCATCTAACCAAATTTCGTAATAAGCGCCAGTTTGGGGTGTCAACAAATCAGCGATTTTTTCGGCGTATTCCCAAGCATACAGATATTCCGGCTTCTTTTTGAACGGCGCAGGTGGAGCCATGACGTTGCGGTTGACATCACCACAAGCTGCCAAAGTCGAACCCATATTTTTCACGATCGCCGCAATTGAGGCTTTGAGATTTTGCTTTAAAATCCCATGCAGTTGAAACCCTTGCCTGGTCGTGACCCGCATTGTATGATTGCCATATTCGTCAGCCAGCTTATCCATAGTCAGATATAGCTGTGGCGGAACTAACCCACCGGGATTCCTTGTCCGCAGCATCATCTGGTAATCTTTTTCCTGTCCCTTGGCTCGATTATCCCGATTATCCTGCTGGTATGAGCCGTGAAATTTCAGGATTTGTATCGCCTCTTCGCTAAAATGAGTTGTATCCTGAAGTAACTCAGTTGCCACAGGTTCACGCAGAAAATTGCTGTGTTCCTTGATTCCTTCAACTTTTGAAGGTTTACGGCTTGCGATCGCGGGAGGAGCAGATTTAACCATTGCAGTCGTACAGTGTTCTCAATATGGCGATAGTAAACGCCGAAGGAGAATATAAGCACCCATTCGGCTATATTCCCGGTAATCCGGTCGGGATTTAGAGGAATAATTTAATTTTAACACGGCAAAAATCTGGGTTTAATAGTGATTTCACACTTTCACAAACCCAGGAAGATTACTTGTAGTAATAGTCTATCAGCTATGGGACTAAGGCGATCGCGTGTCCCCTTGGGACTCAACGCTGACAAGGAGTCAATTCAGCGATTAAAAGATGGTTAATAGCATAGGTACGATATCTGTCCTTAGTAACCGTCATGAACTGGGGATACCAGAATCCAGCACTCAGGACTATTTTTTGCTCTTGCAAGCTACGGTGAATGTGCGAGATCCCCGACTTCTTCAAGAAGCCGGGGATCTGATCAAGACTAGTTTTAAAAGAGTTTTTAGGTAAGTTCTAACTTTTTTAAGTCAGGCTAGGATTAGCGAATGCGGAAACCTAAACCAGCATTGATGCTAACAGCAGAAGCAGGGCTATTCTTGTAACCATTAATTGCAGTGGTAGCATTCGAGTAGATGAGGACATTTCTGCCGAGTTCTTTTTCTACCCCAATAACAGCAGCTACTCCGTTGTCGTTACCGCTGGGAGTAGGGCTACCTTTTTTCTCAACAAATTGGTAACCACCACCAACATAAACATTAGTACCTTTAGCAACAGGAATATCGTAAGTTAAATGTGGGATGATAGCACTAGTTTGGTCACTGAAATTGATTTGAGTGCGTCCAGAAAATCCGGTTTTCCCTAATGGTACGCGACCAGTGAGATTACCGCCAAAGGTAGCTGCATCACCTGTTTGTCCGCCATTGGTTACACCTGCTGCGGCACCAGCACCGAGGTAGATAGCATCAGTACCTTTCTGAGTTTCCGCAGAAGCTTGACCGGCTCCAAAAAGAATTGGAGCAACTACTAAAGAGGACAATGCAGAAATTGTCACAAAAGACTTCAGAAATCCTTTCATAATCTTTACCAAATGTTGTAGGGCTGCTTATATCTTCAATGTCGAAAAATTAACCCAAAGGTTCCAAAAATTTTCTGTAACTTTTTAAATCATTGTCTCTATTGATGCACAAGACTTCCGAACCATCATCTTTGAATTTATCAATAAGACATTATATTTTCATTTTTCTATTACCTTATCCGGTATTTTTTTCTCAAAGTAGACAGTTCGGTTATTGTCACAATATCAATAGTTAATGGTTAGTGGATAGTAGATAGCAACCAACAACCAACAACTAACAATAAACTTAATTTTTCTGGAGATACTGTAGTAATGCCGTACAAAAGCAAAATATTATCTGGTTTAATCGGTGTGTGTGTCGCTGATGCTTTAGGGGTGCCGGTGGAATTCACAAGCCGTGCAGAACGAGTGACATCTCCTGTGACATCAATGCTGGGATATGGAACTTGGGATGTCCCGGCTGGCACATGGTCTGATGATAGTTCCTTGACATTGTGCTTGGCTGAATGCCTGTGTAGCGGGTTCAATTTGGATTCTATAGCCAATTCATTTTGCCGATGGCATGATGAAGCTTACTGGACAGCACGTAATGAAGTATTCGATATTGGGAATACAACATTTTTGGCAATTGTGAATTTGAAACAGGGAACCCCACCCCTAGAAGCAGGTGGAAAAAGCGAAAAAAGTAATGGTAATGGTTCTTTGATGCGAATCTTACCAATGTCTTATTATTATAAAAATTTAAATTTCCCCGATTTAATTCAACGGGTACATCAAGTATCCCGTATTACCCATGCTCATCTCAGGTCGCAAATGGCCTGTGGTATTTATATAGCAATCGCAATTTCTCTCTTGGAAGGCGCAAATCCAGAAGCGGCATACGTACAAGGATTAGAAAAAATACAGAAAATTTACTCTGCACCTGAGTACGAAGAAGAAATACAGCATTTCGCCAGAGTCTTGGGTGGTAAAATCGCTAACCTACCTGTAGAAGAGATTAGCTCCAGCGGCTACGTAATTGATACCCTTGAAGCATCCTTGTGGTGTTTGCTCAGTAGCACATCATACGCCGAAGCGGTACTCAAAGCTGTGAACTTGGGCCAAGATACGGACACAACCGCTGCAGTCACAGGTGGGTTAGCGGGAATATACTACGGAGTGGACAACATTCCTCAAGAATGGATTGAACAAATTGCCCGTAAAGGCGACATTATTGATTTGGCAGCACGTCTGGAATCAGTCTTGAGTCCTGAGTTTTGAGCTTTTGATCCTCATTACTCAGGGACTTGGCATCACTTGTTGCTTCATCCACTGTAAGTATGGCAAAGAACCAGCGAGAATTGGTAGAGCAATAATTTCCGGTTCTTCGTACGAGTGGAGTTCGCGAATTTTGGCTTCTAAACTAGAAAATTGGCGATTGTCAGTCTTAATTAGTAACTGCCACTCTTGCTGCTTGTGTAGTTCGCCTTTCCACCGATAAATCGAGTGGATAGGGAATAAACTCACACAAGCAGCGAGTTTGGCTTCGACAAGAGCAGAAGCTATCGCCTCCGCTTCTTGTACTGAGCCTGCTGTCACCAAAACGACACTATACCCAACTGTTTTGTCACTTGTCATTTGTCAAAAGTCCTTTATTTAAACTTAATAACCAATGACCAATGATTAAACGCCAGATAGAGAGTAGATTTGTCCATCAATTAAGAGTCGGGTGATCCCTTTGGATTGTAGATGGGTGCGGGCTTTGTGCAGCATTCTACTATCTGGAACTTTAATCACGCGATCGCGTTTGGTGGAAAAACGTTTTGCGACTCGGTGGTTGTCAAAAACGGGTAGGGTTCTTTGCTGAGTTTCCAAGCTGGGAATTTGTCCTAGATCGCCAAAATCCTTGAGCGGACGAGTGATTAATTCCGAGGAACGGTCAATTACCAAATAGCAAGTCCGAGGCAAATTAGCAGCCGACAGGGGTAAGACTCGCACTAACGATTCACCCGACCTTGGTTTGCTAACTAATGGTCTGTGGTCGTCGAAGTCGTCGTCTTCATAATCCTCGTCTTCGTAATCGTCGTCTAAATCATCCAGGTCTTCGTCAGACTCATCTAGCAACTCCTCGCCCAACATTTCGGCTAGAGCAGTCGTTTCTGTTCGGATATCCTCCAAGAGCGGACTCTCAATGCTTGACATGGACAGGGGTTGTTCTAGAAACTCTAGTTGCTCACCGTTGACCAATATCGGTTTTTCCGGGGCCGAGGAGCGCCGTCGCACCCGTCGCGGACCAGAGTCTGAATCGTCTTCATCATCAAAGCCGGATTCCACCTCAAATAATGGCTGTTGGGCTGGAACGTCTTTGATGATTTTCCGTTTGGGAACGGGAAGTTCCTTCTTCGGCTCCGATACTGGGCTTGTAACCTTGATGGTTTTCTTGACTGGAACTACTATCTCTGGCTCTTGTTCTGGCTCGGCTTCTACTTGGACTTCTGGTTCGTCTATGACAACTGGCTTGTCATAGCTAACCTGCGCCCTCCCTTCCGGAGTCCTCGCAGCCCGCTTTAAAGAAACGAGGTATTCGTACTCATCTTCTTGCAGCGTGCTTTTGAGCAAACGGCTAATTGTCGAGTTACTCACACCATAGCGGTCTGCTAAAGTTGAGGTCGTCTCGGCACTTTCTCGATATAACTTGAGGATTTCCTGTTTGTCAGAATCTGTAAGTTTTCTCACGGTAGATACCAAAATCTTTTCTAAGCTCGTTTTCGTCCACTAGCACGCCGCGATCGGTTTAACGATGCGTCATACTCCAAGGCTGCACCCATACCAAACAACACTCCACTCAACACCCAAAACACTTCTAGTATCCCCCCACTTTCATATTTGGGCTTAATAATCAACTGGGCGTATTTAAACCACATATCTGCAATGTAGAGCGAAAATGCAGCGGCTGCAATCATTCTCCAAGATTGGGCGACTCGTCCGCCCCAAAAGGCTAGTAGTAGAGTGGTGGCAATAATCAACAGAATTACATCACTAACAACGTAAAACAAATTTACAGCGTCAGCGATATTTCTGAGGTTATCCGGCAGAGTTTCTTCAGCTTTGAGGCTGGGCTGTTGGGCGAAAGTTGGAGTTTGCAAGTTGCTGGCATTGAATGAGACTGTCGTGGCACTTGAGACTTGAATTATCGCAGAATCCGAGGTAATAGATTCTACTTTTTCACTATTTGCCGGAGTGGTAGCAACAATCCATGCCAACAAACTACCAACTATTGCAATTGCTCCTACAATTCCCCACTGCCATTTTTCCAGATTCAGTTTTCTGGAAGTGACGGCCAAAGTCATACCTATACCCAAGCACAGATAAGTCGAGACAAAAAATATGTCTGATGGTGACAAATCCGGTTCTTGTTTTAAAACAATTTCATAAAATCCAAAAATTATCCCCCCGATGAAGTAAGAAAACATCCCTAAGCCAATGAACAGCCAAACATTCCGACCGCTGACTATTTGGGGGCTGCGAAAATTTCTCAGGCATAGGATCGCCGAACCCAAGTAAGCTACCGCTTCAAATATATTCGTACCCATTACGTACCATTCAGCACGCCTTTCTATACCATCTGCACCAGCGACTCTCGCACTAAACAGTAAAAAATATAATACTGCCAATACAGCCCAACTAATGCTTGCCAGGATGACGTTTTGAGTCGAGAAAAGTAATTTTTTCGGATAGGACTTGTCGTAAACGCTACTCATATGACTTGATGTGTAAATGCACTTTATAAGTGTTTTAGATTAAAGACTGCATAAGTAGCAGCATAGATGACAACTATTGTGTCAATTATGCTACTAAGGAAGGCACAATTGCTAGCATTGGATTAAAACACTTTTGATACTAATGCCAAAGTTTGCTCAACGAGGATTCTTTTAGCCAACCGAGAAACAGCGATCGCTCGGCTTCTGACATATCTTGTAGGCGATCGTCTAAAGAAAGTGTGAAGTTCGTATTGCCAAAAAATTCTTTTCCCAGTCGATGCAGTTCACTAAGGAGGGTGAGGACATGATTTTCTTGCCAACTTGGAAGGTTGCCAGCTTCCATTGCGTTTGTGGTTAGCAAGTATTTGACGGCTTCTGGTGAAGATACTAGCGGAAATTTCGACTTCTTGAACACCTCAACCATCCCTTTCTCAAAGGACGTTGCTTGCCGAGTTCCTAAAAGGTCTTCAATGTCTATATAAACGGCTTGTAAAATCAAAATACTAGCTAGAGTCAGAATTGCTGCCCTGTTATGGTCACTGGTATCACTAGTTTGAGTCTCAGCACGAATTTTCCCCCACACGCTGTAGCGTTCTGGTTCCTCCAGCAAAACACAAGCTTTCCCCCGATGATCGGTTAAATCCCGCCATAATGCTTTAGCTTCTTCTTCCTGAGTGGCTTTAAAGACGCTAATCAAGCGAAAAGTTTGCCCTTGATAATACAGGACTGGCACCTGCTGATCGCGCTTTGGGTGCGGCATCGTAGATATTTCAACATCCTGCCTTTTAAGAATAAACATAAAGAAAAGCGAATAAATCCTGACAGGGGCTTTCTACATAGGACATATGATAACTCTTGGTTGCATTGCCAACACTGGGTTAAGTTTTGTGTACTTCATGATCCAATATTCAGTAGACATCTATGAACTAGCGATTAAAATCTTAGCCTTGCTAGGGTCAAATCTGCAATTAATAGATTGCATTTTGCTCGGTAGGAGGATATAATGTTCGAGATTGACTCTTAATAGAGCCACCAGATTTTTTTGGGCGCGTAGCTCAGTTGGATAGAGCATCCGCCTTCTAAGCGGATGGTCGCAGGTTCGAATCCTGCCGCGCCTGCTTTAATAATGAACCTTAATTGAGGGTTTATTTTGCTCGATTACACTGAAAACAAAGCTGATATTGCTTCTACCAAAGCGATCGCAGACTAGAAATGTAGTTAAAATATCCTACGGCAAGCTTCGCTACGCTCGTATTTCGGGCAACGCATAATTCTTTTCTACCAAATGCAACGTGTTTTGTCAGCTAACAGCATATTCTGTGAACTGCCGCATCCAAGTTGAATGAAACCCAATGACAATATCCTGCTGTGGTACCCCTAACCGGACTAGCTCTCTTGCAAAATCGATTTCCGTACCATTGTACTGTAGCCAAATTTTGCCATCTTTGATGTCAAAATGCAAAACACACCCATATACCCGATTCCGATTTTCCCAGCCAACGTTTACTAGTTGGTAATGATCGTGTTCGGTATCAAACATCAATTGTCTTTCCACATCACCTCTGGTTGTCCCAGTATTGGTATAGTCTGTGATGAGATTTTTTACCAACTCCCGATACTTTTCTAGCTTGCCCATTGTTCAATGACCTCCAGTTCTGGATCGTAAATCAGTAACTTCAGGTTTTGAGATTGAACGACTAATTCAATCAACTCCAGTTTAAAAAATGTTAAGTATATTGTGCGCGGCACTGCTAAATATAACTGTCTTTCTGGTTGTTTTTGACTCAAAGCAGTACGGTAATTAATAAACTGTCCCAGTGCTGTATGAAATTCATAGATGTTTGAGCTGCCAACAAAGCTTTTGATTTCAACGGCAATTTTTTCTCCATCTCGCTCTGCCGCAATTAACTTCTCAGCACCTAGATCATTGACACTCTCAGCCCTAAAGGGACTAAGATTCTGCTGACATTGTAATGTTTAACTTGAAATCATAGCCAAATCATAGCCAAAATTACGATTAATAGACTCCCATACCGCAAACTGCAAGCCTTTTCCAAAGCCTGAAATCGTTAACCTACCGTCAATTACATCAATAAATAAGAAAGCCCGTGACGAGGATTGAACTCGTGACCTCACCCTTACCAAGGGTGTGCTCTACCACTGAGCCACACGGGCAAAATTTGGAATTTGCTTTGTAACTTATGAGTTATGATAGCGCAGCTTTAATTTCAAGCTCAACAATCATAACCCTAAAGTTGTAAATCAGGTGGGCCGAGCTGGATTTGAACCAGCGTAGGTGTAAACCAACGGATTTACAGTCCGTCTCCATTAACCACTCGGACATCGACCCTTGCTGTCCACAAGTTAACATCGTAGCACAAGAAAAAGGAAATGCAAAGGTTTTTCTAAAAAAATAGGAAAAAGCTATATTGCAACGTGAGTGAGATGCTGAAAACGCGAAAATTCAGAAGCCCTCATCCCCTAACCCCTTCTCCCAAGGGGTTAGGGGATGAGGGCTTGTTTGGTTAGCCCTGGATCTGACCCTCACACTAGCCTATAAAAACGGGGTGGGGTCTTTAACTCAACAATTCTCCAGTCTCCTGCAGGGCATGCAAGCGATGATAAATGCCACCATGATGCAACAATTCAACATGGCTGCCAACTTCCAAAATCTTGCCCTGATCTAGCACAACAATCTTATCTGCTTCCCTAACCGTACTTAAACGGTGAGCAATAATTATTGTGGTGCGAGTTCCCTGAAGTTCGCGCATCGCTAGTTGAATCAATCTCTCTGACTCATAATCTAAGCTAGATGTCGCTTCGTCAAAAATCAACACATCAGGATTTACTAACAAAGCCCTAGCAATTCCCAATCGCTGTCTTTGCCCTCCAGATAACCTCACACCCCGCTCACCAACAACTGTGTAATATCCTTCGGGTAAGCTGCTGATTACATCGTCTAACTTGGCAATTCTACAGGCTTCTTCAACCTCTTTAAAACTCGCTCTTCGATTGCCATATTTCAAATTATCCAACAAAGTACCGTTGAAAACATCTACTTCTTGGTGAACGATCGCTAACCTCCGGCGATAATTACCAACATTTAATGTTGTAATATCTTGTCCATCAATCAATATGCGACCCTGATTTGGCTCAAAATACCGAAACAGTAATTTTACTAAGGTAGACTTTCCCGAACCGGAACGTCCAACAAGTGCCACTGTTTGATATGGTTCAATTAACAAGTTGATATCTTGCAGCACTGGGCGGTTAGCATCATAACCAAAACTCAGGTGAGAAAACTCAACTTTGCCAGTGAAGTCATAAGCTAATGGACTTTCTCCCAAACTTGCGGCATCTATCCCTACAGGTTGCTGCATAAATTCGTGATATCCCAACATCGAAGCATAGCGACGAGCAAAAACTTCTGCTAGGTTGCTGATAGGTTCCAACTCGGCATAAGCCATGCTGGAAACAGTTAAAGTCGTAATAAAATGCCCTAGAGAAATTACACCCTTTAAAGTAGCGGCCAATGTTAAACCAAGGATTGAAAATACACAAAACTGAATAATAGTTGTTCTGAAAGTACCCAGCTTGATATAACCAAGATGGATGCGGTAAACAACTACTTTAAACTCCCGGTCAAGTCGTTGCTTTTGCCGTTTAAATTCTAATGGTTCTGCCCCAAAAGCTTTGACTGTTTTGATGTTAGTGATTATTTCAGAATTACGACTTTGGGTATTTTCCATGTATTTATCTAGCCGTTTTTCTTGCTCCATTAGCTTGCTCAAATCTTTGAGAGTAAAGCTAAGAATAATTACAAAGGAGATAAGAAATAAGATGGCAATCCGCCACTCAATCAACAAGATAATTACAAAGACTCCCAAGACAAAAAACAATTTTGGAACCAATTGTCCAGCCAATTCTGGATAAGCCCAGGTGTGATTTTCCAACCCTTTGGAAATCTTCCCCGCAATGCGTCCGGGGTTATTTTCATCGTAAAATTCTAGGGGTAAAGTGAGAATTTTTGCAACCGTTTCTTTAAAGTTATCTCGCCTAGTACGTAAAGCAATATCCCAATGAAACCACCATGTTGTCCAAATTTTAATCGGCGCTTTCGCAACGGTGACTAAGAAGATCAAACCCATTAGCACCCCTACAGACAATAACCGATTTTGTGGTAATTTCGTTAAGTTCGCGACGATTGCGATCGCACTATTTATCGGACTATCCAACCGTTGTCCAGAAAGTACGTTTAAAATTTGCCCTGTTGCATAGGGTACAACCAAATCAACTATTTCAAAAATACTCGCTGCAGCAACACTGAAGATAACCAGCGGCCGATAGCGATCGTAGTATTTCAGAATGTGCCTAATTTTAGCCATGATGCACTCTGTCCCTGAGCGTTCCCTTGGACTTTTATACTACAGATATACTACAACGCAGTCAATACTTACATGAGTAAATCATCCCTAAGGGGTAGTTGTAACCTCGTCGCTGGGAACAAATTCCAAACGATAGCGATAAAGCGCTACTGGTTTATTTCCGGCTTTAAAGTAATCTGGATCTTGAGGAGAAAGGTAAACAGCGGTAACTTGGTCTGCAGCGATCGCAGGATTCGATGTAGGCAATTTACTATATGCCGTAGTTGATTCTACGGAGTTGAAATATGGGTTTGAACTGCCTTTGAAGAGTTGTTGAAAGACTTCTGAGGTGATGAATTTAGAGTCAGGTGGAGTTTCAGTGGCGCGGGCGGTAACAATGGAGACTAGTTGGCGGTTGTCGCGCAATAAGGTAATCTGACGGTTGGGATTATCAGGATCTGTTTTGACTGAGATTACAGCGCCATCCCCTAAATAAGCCCGTGCTAAATTTAAGCCATTAAAGGATCTATCTGCAATTATTGGTAATTTATTGTCATTTTTGTTAAAGAGAATTTTCGATCCAGAGAGCGATGGTGCCTGTTTCACAAATCTTACTTGGAAGCTCACCGCTCGATTGAGATATTGACGATTACCTTCAAATCCTGGTGTAATAACGTCTGGTGCTAAAGGCGCAGCTAAATCAACCAACGTACTTTTGACCAACCAATTGCCGACCATCCAGTCAGGATAAACTAAATCTCCCGAAGCTGGTTGTACTGATGTTATTTTCTCCCACTGCGGGAAATTAGCCAGTTTTTGAGCTAATTCTCCTGCTTTTGCTTCTTCACTCCAAAGCAAAAATAATAAAATTAAACAAAATCCCCAAATCGCTTTCATAGCAAGCATTCAAGATAAATATCAAAGGAATGTAAATTTATATTTGATTAACTACTCATTTAATCAAAACAAGTGTTGCATTTTTGTCATGAAACTTAACTTATAGAACACGAAACTCAACAAAAACATTATTTTTAGATTATCCTAAGTATCTTTTGTTTGATTTAGAACATTTTCATGTTTGATATACAGATGAAATTCGCGCTTGGTGGATGCCCCGTTTTAGTCTTTCACCGCATTGATTTCGAGGTGCTGCAATATCTCCGAGTTCTTTAAAAAGTCGGGGATCTGACACTGAAAAGGATGAGTAAAAAATAATCGAATATTTTTAGTTGAATTAAGTGTTATCACGCAAAACTTTATGATTAGTTTTATTTATTAGTAGTATTACTTATTTCAATATTATCAGCGTATATTATGCTTCTAATCGCGGGGCTGCCAAGGTGCAAACAAAACCAAGTCCGAGACTTGCAGTAAGTGAATATTACTTAACGAAATCTTAATGTAAATTAATACTTAACTCTAGGTACACAATGAGCCTATCAAGTTCTTTTACGGATTTTTCCTTAGCTGAATTATTTCTGCTGATAGAGCAAGGACGCAAATCTGGTTGTTTGAGTGTTTGTACCCTACCAGACCTGCATATAACTGGCTCAAAATCGCAACATTACTACATATGGTTTCGCCAAGGACGTGTGGTTGCTGCTGCGAATCGATTAAACGGTCAGGGATTAATAACTAAAATTGCACAACGTGGTTGGGGAAACAGGGAAGAAATAGAAAAACTTTTTGATGGAGTATCAGCAGTTACACCCCTAGGTTTACATTTGAAAACTCAAGGTGTACTGGGTGCTGAACAACTAAATTTATTATTTGCCAGCCAGCTCCAGCAGGTTCGGGAACTGTTTGAAATCCAAAAGGGTGTATTCAAGCTAGATAGTAAAGCTGTTGTACCCGTGAGGGAGATGACAGGACTAAGCTTGAGAGCCACGGAAGTAGCGCTGATGGCTTTGAGAATCTTGAAAAACTGGGAAGTCCTTTCGGATGCGCTTCCGGATGCGGATTCTGCAATTAAAAGTATTACAAAAACGCAACCAGAACAGCGCTTGAACCCTTTGGAGTGGCAGGTATGGGAATTTGCCAGTGGTCGAATTTCCCTGAACGCGATCGCACGTAGACTGAATCAATCAACAGCTTTGGTTCAGCAAGCAGCATTTAGATTGATGCTGGCTGGTTTGGTAGAAGAAGTACCTCCGTCAATATTTGGTCTTGAAATCGCTGAATATCCGTTGGATGAGAACTTGGTAAGTTGCTCGACTTCACGCACCAAAATATCCCAAGAAGCAGGAACCATGAAGGTAAGTACTTCATTCTTGCAAAATCTAGTTGGGTATTTACGCACTAAGAACTAGTGGTTGCTAGGTGCTTAATCAAACAATGCTCCAACCCTCCATCTTTAAATTTCTCTTGAAGATTTACATTTAGTATTCTCTACTACTTGTGGTAAAGAAGATTTTCTATAAGTATTTATAGTTAGAAAAGTCACTTGGCTCAAAGAGCAATAACTGTCAGACTTCCAACAAGAGGACACCAGCTGATGTGCTTTCGGAATTTATTTGTACTCGTGAAGTCAAAGTTGGCAATCGAAAGTGCATTTACTTGTAAAGACATTGGATCTAATGTTTTTATACTCGCAATTGTGCCGTCACAATGAGGGAGGTCTAGATGGAAATCCTACGCATTGTGATTACAGGGGGTGTAGGTGCAGGAAAAACGACTTTTATTCGCACTATTAGTGAAATTGATGTCGTTGATACCGATAAAAGAGCTACAGATGAGTTAGCAGAGCTAAAAACTCAAACCACAGTAGCTTTGGACTTTGGTCGTCTGGGGTTTGCCCAGAATCAATCACTCCACCTTTATGGAACACCAGGACAAGCCCGCTTTGATTTTATGTGGGACATCCTGATTCAAAAAGCCCATGCTTACATTCTCCTGGTAGATGCTCACCGTCCAGACCATTTTCGTAATGGTCGGAAGATTCTCAACTTCATGAACCAACGGGTGCAAATTCCTTGTCTGATTGGGTTGACTCATAGCGATCGCCCAGGGGCTTGGGAGATGGAAGATGTGGCGATCGCTTTGGGACTGCTGGATGAAGCCACTAGACCGCCGATGATGGTGGTAAATGCTACCGATTCAGCTTCGGTAAAAGAAGCCTTGGTTTGGTTGATCCAAGAATTCGCCAACTGCTCCAAAGAACCAATCTGAATAGCCCTTAAAGCTTGTCTTGTCTTATACGGGATGCGATTAAAACCACCATATGGGAGGGAGCAGTTGAGCAAGTATGTTTTTGGGCAATTTTCTCAAGCGACTCACGGGGGCATTTCACACAGCCCCAGAGTTGCCAATCCCGAAAGAACCTCCCAAAGAGTCTGTTCCTAAAGAGCCTTTTTTAGCACCAGAGTTGCCGTCAACTGCTGAAAATACTGAAACACCATCTTTAGAATTGCCACCAACGGAAGATTCTCCTTTATCAACAGCTACTTTTAATACTGAGCCAATTTCACCAATTATCCTTGAGGAAAAAATCATGATTAACGTTTCGATGCTGCAAGATGAACTGCAAAACTTTGTTAGCGGCAGTTCTGATGTCCAAGGTGCGGCTTTGGTAAGTCCTGACGGCTTGGCTTTAGCTTCTGTACTGCCCGGAGGAATGGATGAAGAGCGGACGGCTGCAATGTCTGCATCTATGCTCTCATTGGGTGAACGTATTTGTCGCGAACTGGCTCGTGGTAGTGTCGATCGAATTGTGGTGGAAGGCGAGAAGGGCTATGGTGTGTTGGTCGGCTGTGGTGCTGATGCGGTTCTATTGGTTCTAGCTAATGCCACTGTTAAACAAGGCTTGTTGTTTTTGGAAATTAAACGAGCTGTAAGCAAAATTGCACCCCTACTGGCTTGAATAGTAGCAAATAAAAATCCTTACGGCGATTCTTGGATTGGGAATTTTTTCTCTTAACTTCTCATACCAGAAGTATTTAATTCTCAACAACATACGTCCAATACTGGCAGACTTTAGCGGCAATTACTGCTATAGAAGATGCCTGAAATGATACAGATGCATAGAGGTGACCTATTTGAATTTACTGAGTTCAAATAAACGATCCATAGTAAATACGTAATTTTTTTGAGATTAGGAGAACTGAATCATGGCTTTAGAACCACACGCTTTTATGTCCACCATGTCGAAGCGTATTGGCTTTACAGAAGAGGAAAAAGCACTATTAAAATCTCAGTCTGAGTGGGGGTTAAAAGTTGCTCCAGAAATGGCCGATCATTTTTACTCTTATTTAGGGCGAGATCCAGAAATGAACGGGATTTTAAACACAGGGGAAGAGCGGGTTCATCGTCTGCGTGAAACCTTTACTGAGTGGTTCCACGAGATGTTTACAGGTATGGATGAGTGGGGCAATGCTTATAGCGATCGCCGTTGGAAAATTGGTTTAGTTCACGTCCGTATCGGTATTGGACCCCAGCACGTAGTCCCAGCAATGGCGACAGTTGTAACTGAAGTCGGTAAGCGTCTGAAAATCGATGGTAAAGACGAAAACCTGAAAGAGGCTCTTGGTAAAATCTGCATGATTGACTTAGCTTTTATCGAGCAAGCTTACGTAGAAGTATCACAACAAGCCGTTCTCCAAGAAACAGGCTGGACAGAAGGACTATTCCGCCGATTAATAGCGACCGGCGCACGTTCTATGTAAGGGATTGGGAGTAAGGGTAGAAGAATTAATTCCTTTTACCTTTGCCAACTCTCCCCAACTCCTGACTATTTTTCATATTCTTCGTATGCTGCGACAATGCGCTGAACCAGAGGATGCCGGACTACATCTTTTTGGGAAAATTCACAAAAGGCAATGCCTTCAACACGTTTTAAAGCATGTAGAGCTACTCCCAGCCCTGATTGTTGATGAATAGGTAAATCTGTTTGGGTCATGTCACCTGTAATCACCATCCGAGAACGGAAGCCTAAACGAGTTAAAACCATTTTCATTTGGGCTGGTGTAGTATTTTGGGCTTCATCTACAATTACAAAAGCGTTGTTCAGGGTGCGTCCCCGCATATATGCCAATGGTGCCACTTCAATAACACCCCGTTCCATTAAATTTGGTACTTTTTCTGGATCGATAAATTCATTGATGGCGTCGTAGAGTGGACGGAGATAGGGATTAACTTTTTGCTGTAAGTCTCCAGGCAAAAATCCGAGTTTTTCTCCTGCTTCTACTGCCGGACGAGTTAAAATAATTTTTTCAAACTCGTTGGAAAGAAGGGCTTGCACGGCAACGACAACTGCAAGAAAAGTCTTCCCTGTGCCAGCAGGTCCGCTACAAAAAATCAAATCTTGTCTCCGCAGAGAATTGATATACTGTCGCTGGCGGAAAGTTTTGGCACGGACATCTTCACCCTTACGAGTCTTGGCAACAATATCCCTATGTAAGTCTTGTAGTTCCTCTTGTCGATGACTGTCAAGGGCTTGGACGCTGGTCGAAATATCGGTAATAGAAACGCTATTACCCTTAATCCAGAGATTTTCAAGCGATCGCACTAATTTAGTGGCTAAATCAATTTGGATCTCTGTACCAGAAATATGTAATTCCTGACCCCGCAATACCAAGTTAGCCCCTGTTTGCTGGGATATACTCTTGAGATTTTGTTCTCTATCTCCCGCCAAAGCGATCGCACTTTCGATATTCGGCAGCTGAATCGAAAAGGCACCTGCCATAGTAATTTTTTATTTGTGAGGAACGGTTACTAGCAAAGATTAATATCTTATTAGGTTACGACGAAAGCGCGATATCATTGGTTAAATCACGTTACAATGCATACCTATTTTTCTATAAATACACATTTATAATCCGCTTCTTTGTGGGGGTTTAATACCCCGACTTATTTAGGTCGCTCGTTTTGAGTTGGGGTGCTGTATCCACATATATAGACCTGCTCCTTCTTCCTTCTTCAATAAAAAACATAGAGACACAAAGTAATCGCGCCTCTACTTGGATGTTCTTTAATTTACAAAGGCGAACTAAACATTGAGCCACTCTCTGCTTTTTGCGAACCTCCTAGTCTTGAAAACCCTACACATGGGCAACATGGGAGTTCGTGACCTGCCGATACTATTTTTCTTTTCAAGATGCGCTTTGTTTCTTGACTGTAGAGACCGTACAGTACTGTCTCTACAGAGTTTATAGCCATTACGGAATATATTTATTAAGCGCAGTCTTACACAGAATTGGTATTACAGATATCGCATACGGTATTGCGATCAATAATTGCGGGAACGTGGCTTAATAATCGGTCGCGAATCAATCGGTCGCAAATCATCTTCACGTCTTTCTCTAGATTTTGGTGGCGGTAATCGCTCTCCATCTTCTTCTTCAAAAGACATCCCATCCCGGCCTTGAGCAGAACTGCCATAGATATCCAAATATACAGATTCTTTGGCAGATAAGGCAGCTGCGGCAATTACGGTACGAATCGCTTGGATATTGCGTCCCCCGCGACCAAACACTTTACCTTTATCGGCACTGTCAAAGGCTATACGAATCCAAACCCTTTGGAGGGCAGGAGAAACTTCACAATCAACGCTCAAAGATTCGGGAGATTCTAAAAACGGCTGTATCAAAAACTGCACCAGTCGAACGTAATCCGGACTGGCTGTTGATTTTATTCCCACCTTATGATGCGGCTGTTGCACTGGCCTGTTCAAGAATATTGGCTTTTACGAGGAGACGACGCACGGTGTCTGTAGGTTGAGCGCCTTGCTGTAGTCGCTTGGTGATGCCCTCAACGTTCAGTTTCACTTCATCGGTTCTGGGGTTGTAGAATCCCAGTTCTTCTAATGGACGACCATCACGGCGAGTGAGGCTGTTGATCGCGATAATCCGGTAGCTTGCTTCTCGCTTTTTACCAAATCGCTTTAAACGCAGTTTAATCATAGAAAACAAAACTCTCGATAGGTGGAAAACTCAGTCACCAAGTGTGCTGAGAGTAAAGCCAACCTGCAGTTTTAACTGCTGTGACTCTAAATTTACTCCGGGTCTTTTTGCTCGGGAACCCAGAAACCTGAGAAGCGCGAAAGCTGTTAGTGTTAGCTTGCCCCTAAGACGCACCATCAGGAACGACAAGTGTTTAGAACTATGTCGATGCTGAAATGCCTATTCTAGCACTTATTTGTTGGTTGGAGCGTTGTTAGTTGTTGGTTGGTTGTTTGTTAGCCACTGTCCACTAACCAATAACCAATAACTAAAGAGTCCCAAAACCTTTTTTCTTTTTGTCCTTCTTTGGTTTCTTGGCTGTTGCAGCGCCACTTTGACCGCGCCATCCAGGAGCCTGCCGATTACCGCCTAAACTCGGGTTACCGCCACCACCAAACATTCCTCCTGGCATCCCAGGAATACCACCGCCTTGCCCCATTTGCTGCATCATACCGCGCATTCTTTGGAAGTCACTTACTAGCTTGCTAACATCGGGTTCTTTGTAGCCAGAACCCTTGGCAATTCTTTTGCGTCGATTAGGAGAACTTGCCAACAGATCGGGGTCGCGCCTTTCTTGAGGTGTCATTGAGTTAATCATTGCCTCACAGCGCTTGAGTTGGGTTTCTCCCTGCTTGAGTTGATCGTCTGAGAGTTTGTTCATCCCTGGAATCAACTTCATGATACCGCCGAGGGAACCCATGTTTTTCAGCAGGCGCAGTTGTTTGAGAAAGTCGGTAAAGTCAAACTTTGCCGTCAGGATTTTCTCCTGCATTTTCTCGGCGTCTGCGAGGTCAATTTCATCTTGAGCTTTTTCTACTAAGGTTAAGACATCGCCCATACCCAGAATTCGCGACGCCATGCGGTCTGGATAAAACGGCTGCAATGCCTCAACTTTTTCACCCACACCGATAAATTTAATCGGTTGACCGGAAATGCGCCGTACTGACAGGGCCGCACCACCTCGGCTATCACCATCCATTTTGGTGAGGATGGCACCAGTAATTCCAATCTGGTCGTGGAAGGTGCGTGTCAGAGTTGCTGCTTCTTGACCTGTCATCGCGTCTACCACCAAAAGGGTTTCGTGGGGCTTGACGGTTTCTTTGATGCGAGCTAACTCCGCCATCATGTCTTCATCGATTTGCAGCCGACCCGCAGTATCAATTATTACGGTATCAAAGCCTTCTGACCGGGCACGCTCGACTCCCAGCCGCGCAATCTCCACTGGGTTAGCATCACTACCCATGTCAAACACTGGTACGTCAATTTGCTTACCCAGGGTGATTAACTGGTCAATAGCTGCGGGGCGATATACGTCTGTCGCCACTAGCATACATTTACGCTCTAATTTGCGTAGATGTAAGGCTAACTTGGCGGTAGCAGTGGTTTTACCTGTACCCTGCAACCCAGCCATGAGAACAATGGTGGGGGAAACGGACGCTTGTGCCAAGGGGACATTTTCCTCACCCATAACAAGAACCAGCTCATCATGAACAATTTTGATGAACTGTTGCTCAGGTCTTATGCCTGAAATTACCTCGGCTCCTTGTGCTTTGACTTCAACTTCACTAATAAAATCTTTGACTACCTGAAGATTGACATCTGCTTCCAACAAGGCGCGACGGACTTCCCGCAATGCGTCTTGAATGTTGGATTGTGAAATTTTATCCTGTCCCCGCAGTTTTTTCCAGGCGGATTCTAAACGGTCTGCTAGTGCATCAAACATAATTCAATTACAGATACTCAGCCAGCGGAGTTTTTACGCGCTATATCTAACAGCTTAGTCGTTTTCACTCCGACTGTACCGTCTCTATACCTAAGAGATTTAATCAGGGTAAGCGTCCAAGCTATATAAATTGTGGTTTATGAAAAGAAATGTCACAAAAAAAATCGTTGCGATCGCCAAAACAAGTAATCTACTCCCTTGAGCGCCCTTTGCAATACCTAAAACTCGAAAAAGTCTAATTCGGTAATTGTTTGACAAATTGCTTAAGTTGTAATGCTTACTCAGAGTATAAACTGATATAAAAAATTATAAAATTTCAATTTGCGTATTTTTGCTTACTCGCTTTCAATACCCTGCTTTGTTGCCCTGATACCGTTATAAATAAATTGCCTACATCTTAGTTTATCCAATCTTAAACCGGGCTATTGTATTAGGAGACATACATACCTAAAGGCACAATTTAGTTCAATATAATCATCTTTGTGCCGAAAGAGACATGACGGAAAGTAATGCGTTACTTGCAACTAACGATTAATCAAAAGAATAATGCTTTTTCACGTCGCTTTTTATTTCCCACGTACAAGACATTCCACCGGGAAAAGTGACTAAATCTCCTTTACCCATTTGCACACTCGTTCCACCATTCGGTGTTACGATAACATCCCCCTCTAAAAAATAACAAGTTTCTTGAGTATCATAAGTCCACGGAAATTTTGAGACTTCTTTTTGCCAAATACCCCATTTGTCAACTCCCAATTGCTTGAGGTATTCTTGGTTTGGTTGATGCTCAATTTTTATTTCCATGCTGCGTCTGCTCTACTTGTTCTTAGCAATAAGAAGTGATGTCTTCTCCACACCGATCTACTAAATAGCACAAGGCGCGAAAACGCAAGCCGACAAATTGATCGTAAAGCGGATTCAGCTTGCACATCGGGGGAATGTGACCTATTTTGCGACCAAACAGCATGATATCACGCTCAAAGGGACATTGCGCAGGAATTAGTTTGGCGATAAGTTTAGCTAATTTAGGATTGTGAATATCTAATGTATCTAATCGTTCGCGTAATGGTTGCAGTAAGTCAAATTTCGGTTTGTTGAGTTGCTTTTTGCTTATTTCATTTCCCTCTGCTACAGGACTAATAAAAGCAGACAAGATGATATTGCGTTCGCTTTTGTTGATTGTATTCATTGTCTAGCCCTCGCCTTGATAAATCAATTGTTTTTTATTTTGGAAATTCGTTTTCGCAATTCAATTTTAATTATTGCAAAACAAATTCCTGTAAGCTCTACGCAAGGCATTTACTTTTAATATTGTTGTAAATGCTCTTCATAATTGCCATTTAAGCTTACGGCTTGATACAAAACTGTCCCGTTAAATACAAAATAACAAATAAAACATAAAATTAGTTGATTGAAACTTAGTGATTTTGAATATGAGAGATATTAATCTTATATTTTTAATTAAAATACATCTTTTCAAAACTCAAAAGTACTTTCAGATGCATTTTTTTCGAGTATAGAACAGCTTTGCTACTCCCGTAGCTTTATTCCACAAGTCTGATTATGTAAGAATAATCGCTTTTGGACGATTCGCTATCTTGTAAAATATTATTAATGTTACATAACTTCATAAATAAGAATATTTAATAACTAAGGCAATATATTTTGAGAAGAATAAGCTATTGTAGTGCCAAAAAAAAATTTGGGATAACCTAAATTAATTTGGTTACAATTTGTGCATTCCGCAAATTAAAAGCAGCCAAGTTAGGACAACAATCCAATGGATGTTCGCGATCGCCCAAAAACGCGCTTTGGTTAATGTCAGGAAAGTTGGCGGTAATCAGGTCTTAGAGAAACCTTTTGGCATTTAACTGAAATTCTGCTTATGGATTGGTTACTAGATTCTCCACATCACTAACTGAATAAGGCAACGCAGCTGTTAAAACTTCGCTTGCCTCATTAGTCACTAAAACATCATTTTCAATGCGGATACCACGCACATCGGCAAATTCAGATAAACGCTCCCAATTAACAGTTTTTTCGTATTTTGACCGAAAATTTGGATCGTTCAAAATTGCTGGGACTTGATAAAATCCTGGTTCAATTGTTACCAACATCCCTGGTTGTAAAGGACGATTTAAACGCAGGTAACCCAAACCAAAGCGATCGCTTCTCAATCTTCCTTGCTCGTAGCCAGCTAAATCTCCCAAATCTTCCATATCATGCACATCCAAACCCAACAAATGTCCGATACCGTGAGGGAAAAATAGGGCGTGAGCATCCATTTCTACCAAATCTTCAGCTTTACCCCGCAAAATCCCTAAATTCGCTAAACCTTCGGCGATCGCCGTGCAAGCCAACAGATGGATATCTCGATACTCCACACCAGGGCGAATTTTGGCAATACTTGCATCATGAGCCGCTAATACAACTTCGTAAATATCTCTTTGGGTAGATGAAAATTTTCCAGATACAGCCCAAGTTCTAGTAACATCACCAGCCCAGCCCATCTCAGTTTCTGCACCGACATCTGCAAGTAGCAAGTCACCCGGTTGTATTGGGTGGTGATATTTGTCGTTGTGCAGAACTTCGCCGTGAACGGTGACAATACTGCTGTAAGAAGTTGTCATGTTGTGAGCGATAATAACTGCTTCCATCGCCGCCCGAACTTCTGCTTCAATTTTCGCGGATTTTGTCACCCTCATCCCAGCTTTATGAGCTTTCACGGTGACGGCCGCAGCTTTGCGTAACTCGGCGATCGCTGCATCATCATGGATGAGACGGAGGTTGACAATCGCATTGGCTAACTCTAAATCAATTCCTGCGAGTGGTTGTTGCGGTAAAAGCCATCGATTCAACAACTGCGTCTGTTGCGTCCAAGTGCCGGCATCTTGAGAGGGAATTGTTGCCACACTTTCGAGCCATGATTCTAATTCTGCCATTGGATAAGCAGCATCAGCCCCAATTTGCCCTGCAATTTCCTCTCGTGTGGGCATTTCTCCATGCCAAAGAGCGCTGCTAGGTTTGGCATCGTCTATGAATAGCTGTAGTTTGCCTGTATCAAGACGAATTGCAGCGTTTGATAAAGGTAATCCGGCAAAGTAGAGGAAGTGACTGCTAGCACGTAAGGGAAAGACATTTGCTGGAAAGTTGCGCGGACTGGTTTGTCCTGACCAGATAATTGCGGGAAAATTTATTAGGTTTGCTAATCTTTGCCGTCTCTGGCGGAGGGTATCAATTAAAGATAAAGTGGGACGAAACATAAATAGGATAAAGTGTGAAAAATTTCTACTTTTAATCTATCGGAGATACAATAACTATTTCTAAGGTACTGCAAGTTGATCGGTTGAGAGTGTAGTCTTACAGGTGCGCCTAACATAACCTACGCAATTTGTTTTTTATTGTATATTTGTCAAAATATTTGAAAAAATGTCTACTAAGCAAAAATCAAAGGGTAGCAATTCGACATCCAGTGATTGGTCAATTGAGCAATTACCCGGATTGAGCCAAGAGGAAATATCCCAATTACAAAACGGTGGGATTACGACGACAAAAGCGTTATTGCAACAAGGCAATACTTTACAGTCAAGACTGGCACTAGCAAATAAGTTACAAGTTAATATTAAGTATCTAAATAAATGGATTGCTTTGGCAGATTTAGCTCGTATTCCTAGTGTCGGCTGCGAATATTGCGGTTTATTGCTGCATTCGGGTGTTGCTTCTGTCGCACAGTTAACTCAAACTCCCATCCATCGATTGCACCAACAAATTTTACGCTTGCAGGTA
The DNA here is from genome assembly GCA_019359595.1 of Cyanomargarita calcarea GSE-NOS-MK-12-04C. Lineage (GTDB taxonomy): Bacteria > Cyanobacteriota > Cyanobacteriia > Cyanobacteriales > Nostocaceae > Cyanomargarita > Cyanomargarita calcarea. Next base: position 31,127 of record JAHHGZ010000019.1, on the reverse strand, counting down.
GCGACAATGCAGCGACGCGATCTATGCCCTTCGATTGAATTAGTTCAGCAGTGGAGCTTGCAAGCAAGAATGATGGGAGTTAGTGGTTAGGAGTTAGGAGTTAGGAGTTAGGAGTTAAGAGTTAAGAGTTAGGAATGTTTAGAATTAGTGTCATTCTTCGCATTTTAAAGTTTTGAAGTTTTAATTAAATATATGAAGTTTTAAATATATTTTTAATAACTCATAATTCCTAACTCCTAACTCCTCACTCTTTCACTCCTTGACTAAGACTCCATTCAAAAAGATATCCGCAAGCCCTTCTGCCATCTGCTGCATTTCTGTGGGGGAAGCGTCGGGTTGCATAATGGTGGTGTGAGAAAATCCGGCGATCGCAAACATTCCAAGGAAGACAGTCGCTACTAATTTCGCATCCATCTGGCGATAGATTCCTCTATCCATTGCCGTTTGAAAAAAGGCTTCTGCGACATCTGTCATTTTGCCAACAACTTCTAATTGGATGCGATCGCGCAAGTCTGGATGAAATTGCACCTCCATAAAGCAAACTCGCATCATCTCGGCATTTTTCTGCATATTCCACATCCGGCGGCGCATCACCTGTGCGACGGCTTTGTAGCTGCCCATTTCACTCAATTCTGTGAGCAGGTCTGTAAGAATTTCTACCCATCCTTCAGTAGCCACTTCTACTAAAATTGCCTTTTTATTGGAAAAATGCCGAAAGAGGGTACCTTCTGCAACGCCGGCTTTTTGTGCCAAATCGCGGGTGGTTGTGCCATCGAATCCTTGAGAGGCAAACAAGCCACGTGCTGCGTGTAAAATGCGATCGCGGGTTTGGGCCTCTGAGGGCGGGAGAGAACTAAAAACTCGCATAAAATTTATATTTGGGATATTAAAGGACAGTAGCTGTAGCGTCATTGTCTAACGCCAAGTACAAAAATCACAATATCCTTAACACAAGATTAAGAAGGAAGTCCGTTTTGAGTTGGGGTTCTGTATCCCCATCTAAAAACTTCCTTCCTTCTTCCTTCTTCCTTCTTCCTTCTTCCTTCATTCAACTCATGAATCAGCTCAGTTATTTATACCAAGCTAAAGTCAAAAAACAAATAAGCCGGCTTTTCGTCAGTTTATGCCTCACAGGATTACTCTGTTGGGGATTGTTCCCAGGAGTTGCTTTTGCTCAAGCTCCTACTGCACCTCCTCCTTTGATGTCGCAGCCGACTACCCAAACTTCAATCCAACCGTATCTGGATAAAGTAATTAAGCAGTTGACTGAGTTCCGTCTTGACAATGGTCTAAAGTTCATTGTTTTAGAACGTCATCAAGCTCCCGTAGTTTCTTTTCTTACCTACGCCGATGTGGGTGGGGTTGATGAAGAAAAGGGAAAGACTGGAGTAGCGCACTTCCTAGAGCATTTGGCATTTAAGGGGACAACGCGCATTGGTACAAAAGATTACAAAAAAGAAAAGCCGCTATTAGATCGGCTGGATGTGCTGGCTAGACAAATTAAAACAGCTACGGACGCTGGGAAAAAAGATGAAGTTGCTAGACTAGAAGCCCAGTTTAAGAAGTTGGAACTTGAAGCGGCTAAGATTGCCAACCAAAATGAGTTGGGGCAAATTGTCGAACAATCGGGAGGTGTGGGTTTAAACGCCAATACTTCCACAGAAGCTACTCGTTATTTCTACAGCTTTCCTGCGAATAAGTTGGAACTGTGGATGTCCCTGGAGTCAGAGAGATTTCTCGACCCGATAATTCGTCGCGAGTTTTATAAAGAGAAAGAAGTTATTTTGGAGGAGCGACGGTTGCGGGTGGAAAACTCTCCGATTGGACAGATGGTGGAGAAGTTTATCGATACTGCGTATACAGTACATCCCTACAAGCGCCCAGTGATTGGTTATGACGAAGATATCCGTAACTTGACACCAGATGATGTACAAAAGTTTTTCGATACCTATTATGTTCCTACCAATTTAACGATTGCGGTTGTGGGTGATGTTAACCCCGCACAGGTGAAACAACTGGCACAAGTATATTTTGGGAGGTATAAATCTAGAGCCAAAACACAGGTGCAAATTCCTGTGGAACCTCCGCAAACGCAAACGCGAGAAGTCACTTTGCAGCTACCTTCTCAACCTTGGTATTTAGAAGGTTATCATCGTCCGGCGATGACCGATTCAAATAATGCAACTTATGACATTATCGGCAGATTGCTAAGTGATGGGCGGACACCGAGGTTGTATAAATCTTTAGTGGAGAAGCAACGTTTGGCACTAAGCGCTCAGGGTTTCAGTGGATTTCCTGGGGATAAGTACCCAAACTTGATGTTATTTTATGCTCTGACTGCTCCCGGTCATACGGTGGATGAAGTCGCGGTGGCTTTGCGAAAAGAAATTGATTCTTTGAAAAATCAGCCTGTTTCGGCGGTGGAATTGCAGCGAGTCAAAACTCAGGCGAGGGCAGAGTTATTGCGATCGCTTGATTCTAATATGGGCATGGCGCAGCAGTTGTTGGAATATGAGGTGAAAACTGGTTCCTGGCGGAATTTGTTTAAACAGTTGGAATTAATTGCGGCAGTCAAACCGGAGGATATTCAGCGGGTGGCGGCTGGGACTTTTACCGCACAAAATCGCACGATTGGCAAGCTATTGTCGAAGCAATAATGAAGCCCCCTGCCCCCAATTCAAAGGGGAGAATAAAATTCAAAATCCCCCAAGTTTGGGGGACTTAGAGGGCTTATTTTCCCCCTCAAAATTAATGAATTTTACTAGGGACTGAGGTCGCTGAGTAAACAGAGATGGGGAAATGAGGGAAAACGAATTAATCTTACCTTTCCTTCAACTAACCACCAACAACTAACAACTAACCAATTACAAATTACAAATGATAATCCAAAATCCTAAATCTAAAATCCAAAATTGGAATCGGTTGGTTTATGGGTTGCTTCTGAGTGTCGCGTTTTTGCTTGTAACTTTTAACTTTTCTTCGGCAGCGACGGCGACGGCTAAACATTATACTGAGTTGCGGTTTGGGCCGCTTCCTGAGGTGAAGATACCAAAGTATGAACGATTGACGTTGAAGAATGGCATGGTTGTCTATTTGATGGAAAACCACGATCTACCATTAGTTAATGGTACTGCCTTAATTCGTACAGGCGATCGCTTGGAACCAGGAGATAAAATTGGGTTGGCGGAGTTGATGGGTAGTGTGATGCGAACTGGTGGTACCGCAAAGCATACGCCAGATCAACTTAATGATATGTTGGAACAAAGGGCGGCTTCGGTAGAAACTGGTATTGGCGAGACTTCTGGTAGTGCTAGTTTTGAGTCGCTGAGTGAAGATTTAGAAACTGTGTTTGGGCTGTTTGCTGAGGTATTGCGAGAGCCGATTTTTGCTCCAGAAAAGTTAGACTTGGCGAAGACGCAGCAACGTGGTGCAATTTCCCGACGCAATGACAATCCAGATGAGATTGCTTCTCGGGAATTTAAAAAGTTAATTTATGGCAAGGATAGCCCCTATGCCCGCACAATCGAGTATGCGACGCTCGATAAGATTACTCGCGATGATTTGAGTCGGTTTTACCAGCAATATTACTATCCCAATAATCTCATTTTGGGAATTGTGGGCGATTTTAACTCCCAAAAAATGCGATCGCTTATTCAAGCTAAATTCGGCGACTGGCAACCAAACCCTCAAAAGGCTCTGCCTCAGCTACCAACTGTAACACCAGCCAATACAGGTGGTGTGTTTTTTGTCAACCAGCCGCAATTAACTCAGAGTAATATTATGATTGGGCATCTGGGAGGACAGTTCAACAATCCCGACTATGCAGCGTTGGATGTGTTGAATAATGTCTTAAATGGTTTTGGCGGACGCTTGTTTAATGAAGTGCGATCGCGTCAAGGTATAGCTTACTCTGTATACGGTTACTGGAGTCCTCGCTATGACTATCCAGGAATGTTTATGGCAGGGGGACAAACGCGATCGGATGCAACGGTACAATTTGTCAAGGCGATTCAATCTGAAATCAAGCGCATTCAAACTCAAAGAGTAACTCCCAAGGAACTGGCTTTTGCGAAGGAGTCTACACTAAACTCGTTTGTTTTCAATTTTCAAGACCCCGAACAAACATTATCACGCCTAATGCGTTACGAATATTATGGCTATCCGGCTGATTTTCTATTCCGCTATCAAAAAGCCGTTGCAGCAACTAAAGAAGCTGATGTGCAAAGGGTCGCCAAGCAATATCTGAAACCTGACAATATTGTAACCTTGGTGGTGGGAAATCAAGCCGCTATTCAACCGCCACTTACGCAACTAGCAAAACAGGTGACACCTATTGATGTGACAATTCCATCTGCGAAAACAACACCACAAGCGACGAAATAAACTATTTTAGAAATCCGACTTCTTTAAAAAGTCGGATTTCACCAACACTAAGAGTTTTAATTACTGAGAGTTATTAGAGTTTTTGCTTCATTGCCAAAATTTTAAGAGCAAGCAACCGTCGTATAAACCTTGATATCAACATTTAGTTTTTTACGAAGGACATTGAAAACTGCAGTCAAATTATCCATCGTAGGGTTACCTTTTGCAGATAACATCCGGTGGAGACTCTTGCTTGGTTTAGAAGTTTCATTCGCAAGCTCTTCAAAACCTACTGTTGCATTTACAAGTTCTCTCAATATAAGTCTTGCAGTCTCTGGCTCACCGTTTAGGAAGAGGCCAACAGCTTCATCAAGCAGAGCTTTTGCGAATTCAGGATCTTCTTGGACTCGTGCATTAACTGTTTCTTTAAAGTCTCTAGTAAGTGCCATAAAAACTACCTCTTCTTTCTCTTTTTCTTGTCAGATTCTTTTTCTTCACTGGCTTCTTTCTTTCGCTTTTTATACTCTTCGTACAATTCCTTCGCACAATCAATATCAGATTGCTGATTTTTCTTTGTCCCACCACCAAATAAGACTATAAGTTCCTTACCTTCCTGAGCGAGATAAATGCGATATCCTGATCCCCAATCGATCCTATACTCACCGATTCCATCGAACCATTTTACATTTGATGTATTACCTAACTCCAGACGAGACTTAGCAACTGTCACCTTTGCCGCAGCTAAAGCATCTAGGCTATTGAACCAATCTTGGTAAGGGTAAGGGCTTAGGTTAGAACCAGGGCTATTTCATTCTCTTAAAAACCAAACAAGCCCACCCTACGGGAAGCTAGCAACATCCCCTAACCCCTTCTCCCAACGTGGGATTCGTGGAATTGGAGTCTTACTCCTCTCTCCCAAGCTTGGGAGAGGGGCTGGGGGTGAGGGCTTTTCGAGAATGAAACAGCCCTGGGTTAGGACGCAGATGAAAAAGGCTTTCGCTTTCTTGTTTATTATCTTTAACCACAATTTAATCTACAGAGAAATGGTGGTAATAGTTTAATTCTGTATGAAGATGCACATAATCAAGACCCCCCTGTAGTCCCCCCTTGGCAAGGGGGGACGGCGTAGCCGGGGGGTAATATATGCAGCTTCACAAAGAAACGGTATAAGTATTAATTTATTCTTAAGAATCTAATTTACTATTCAGTTGGTATGTTAATAAAAAACAGAATATTTATTTTTCTAGTTTCCAATCTTAGGCTAAGAATGCAGTCACCGAGATTTTAATTTGGTGTAATCAAACTCCTTCATAAACAGACGAGTCAAGGCTTTACCACTAAAGATGCTCGAAATAATATATTTTTTTAAATTTTGCTTTAATTGACTCTAAGTCAGCAATCTCAATGTATTAGTAACAGGGATCATCAAGATTGCAAGCGGTGGTGAGCTATCAAAGTTCATTTATATATCTAAAGCTGGATGATTATCTAGTCTAAAGATTTACATAATATAAATATATCGATGATTTTTTTAGGCTAAAATAATGTTTAGTATTAAGTTTTGCGTAAAAAAATTAATCTTTACTTAATTTTGTTATCAAAAATTGATTACTTAATTTGATTTGCAGTTTTGATAAACAAGAAAAGATAATATTTAGGAGTTTAAAATGCAGATACTACAAAAAGTTCGCTGCCCAAATTGTGGTAGCGAAGGTGAAAGATATTATATTTCTGAAAGCCAATTAACTAGGACGCAATGTCCAGTGTGTGATTATTTGATGATAAGTTGTACTCGGACTGGCAGAGTCGTTGAGGCTTATGCACCCGGTATTCTTGCAAGAAAGTAATTTAATTTCATTCCCCTGCCCCCAATTATGTTCGAGAAGAAAATTCAAAGTCCCCCAGAATTGGGGAGTCACTGCGTTTCTTGGCTCTGCCGACTTGTAGCATGTGGCGTGGATTTAGGGGGATACTAACTCCTTCTAAGTTGTCCGCAAGCTGCGTCTGCCTCTAAACCACGGGAATAGCGAACACTGACAGCAGTTTGTTGTTGCTTGAGAATATTGAAAAAGGCATTGATCCGATCGCTATTTGGACGTTTGTAGTCTACTTCGCTGATGGGATTGTAAGGTATTAAATTTACATGGCTTTGAAATCCCCGCAGGCGTTGCGAGAGTTCTAATGCGTGTTCTGGCAAGTCATTCACACCAGCGAGTAACACGTACTCAAAGCTTACACGGCGTCCCGTAATTTCCACATATTCCCGGCATTCTGTTAGCAAATCCTCGAGAGGATAGCTGCGAGCGCTAGGGATGAGTTTTTCGCGCAGTGTTTGGTTGGGAGCGTGAAGACTGACTGCAAGGGTAACTTGCAACTGGTGTTCAGCGAGTTCGCGGATGCGATCGCGTATTCCGACAGTCGAAACGGTAAGCGATCGCTGTCCGATACCCACGTCTTTATTTAAAGATTTAACTGCCGAGAGGACATTCGCAGTATTCAACAACGGTTCCCCCATACCCATGAAGACGACATTACTCACCCGTTGCTGAAAATCTTCCTGAACTGTCAACACCTGATCGACAATTTCACTACGGGTCAAATTACGCTTGTAACCTCCCTTGCCAGTAGCGCAGAAATCACAAGCCATCGGACAACCAACCTGAGTTGAGACGCAAACTGTGAGCCGATCCAGGGATTTTTCATTATCAACTTTCCTGATTTCCCTATTGCCCCATCTTTCCCTTGCCCCATCTCTAGGAAAAGTCGGAATACCAACAGCTTCAATAATTTCCCCATCATCAAGTTGCAAAAGATACTTCACAGTATCATCAGGTGCAACGGAACGGTGATGTATAGTTGAACGTCCGATGGGGATATTTGCAAGTGACCCTCGCCATTGTTTGGAGAAGACAGAGATATCACAAAGCGATCGCACTCCCTGTTGATAGATAAAGGAGTGCAGTTGTTTACCCCTGTAAGCGGGTTGTCCCTGCTGCACCACCCAAGCAGTCAACTCCTCCAAAGAAGCGCCTAACAACGGTGGAATAGAGATATTTGGGAGAAGAGGAGTAGTGATGGGAGAAAGTGCAGACAGAGACATAACGATTTTTGAACCATGAATTTTGGATTTTGGATTTAATTCAGGGTCAAGCCCTTGTTGCTAGCAACTATTACCAAATTCCCGTGTTTCTTTATGTTAGGCGATCACGCTTCATTTGTGACTCTTGCTTCTATTCTAAAAATTAACCAAACGTTGTCCCATTCCAACCCCACATCGCACCTTTAGCATCGGCAAACTCAATATAAAGACGATTTTTTGGTACACCGAGGGCTTGGCTAATTTCTTCAGAAAATTCTTGACTCATTGCTTGGGTTTGCTCTGGCTTCATTGTACCAACGCTTTTAATCTCAATGTAACAAGTCGGCTCAGTATTACCAGCAAAAGTCATCGGTATATCTGGTTCAAAAGCGGTCATCACATAAGATTCTGGTTTTCCAGTATGCTTGGCTAATTTCGCTGATAAACTCTTGAGCATCGCTTCGATATCAGCTTTTGCAGGTGCAGACACAGAAGTTTGAACTTTAATTAAAGGCATAATTCGATTTTTGTTTTTTGATTTTGCGGAAAGTCTTGCTTAGTCATCTTGGTGTTCATATATACTCATCCTCGACGCAGACGAACGGAGATATTTATCCTTTTCCTACTCTCGCCCCTCCTAACTCCCAACTCCTAACTCCCAACTCCCAACTCCTAACTCCTAACTCCTAACTCCTAACTCTTAACCACTAACCACTAACAACTAACAACTAACCACTAACTCCCCTAAAAATATGCTTGTGTTCGGGATGATATAAACGCGATCGCCCAATTACTTGAGAAAGTGCGGGACTGACTATATAAAGTGTAGTGCGAGTCAAGTTTTCTCTATGAGTACATTTTGCCATTTCGGGAAGCGGGACGACCAAAATTTTTTCATCTTTCCAGCCGACACGGAAGCAAATTGCGACTAAAGTAACCGCTGGATAATGTTCTAACAATCTGGCTTGAGCATTTTCCACATGACGCGCACTCAGATACAGACAGAGACTCGCTTGATGTGCTGCAAGGGCAGCTAATTCTTCTCGTTTCGGTACTTCAGTGTTTCCACTAATGCGTGATAGTATAATTGTTTGAACTATACCTGGAATAGTAAGTTCAATTTTCAATTTGGCGGCTGCGGCTTGGAAAGCGCTGATACCTGGTATGACCTCAAAAGGAATTTCCGCCTCTGCCAAAAGACTCATTTGCTCGTGGATGGCGCTGTAGAGACTGGGATCGCCAGAATGAAGACGAACGACAGATTTATGCGATCGCACTCGTTCTACCATGATGGGCAAAATCTCTTCTAAAGTCTTGTTGGCTGTGGGGATAATTTCCGCGTCTTTTCGACAAAGATTTAGAATCTCTTCGGGTACTAAGGAATCGGCAAATAAAATGACATCGGCTCTAACCAGTAGTTTCTGGGCCTTAACCGTTAATAAATCTGGGTCACCGGGACCGGCCCCGACAATATACACAGCCGGAGCAAGCAAAGATAGTGTTTTATAGCTACTTTCAGCCTCAGTATATTCAGTCATGTATACCCAAAAGAAAATTCATCAAAAAAATTTTTTTCGCCATTTTCTCAGTAACTTTCCGGATTAACCCCCTATCTATGGAAGAGGTGATTGGTAGATGCACCCTGGTTAAGCCCTAGAGAAAACTCTGGGGCATTTTTTATTTTGGAGTTAGGAGTTAGGAGTTAGGAGTTAGGAGTTAATTCTCCCCCTTGTCCCCATCATCACCCCATCACCCCATCCCTCTATCCCCTTCATCATTGGTAATGGGAACCACATCTGGCAAAGAGCGGTTATATAAGTAAAGCCAAGCTAAACCCGCCAAACCCAAAAGAATTCCGGCTAAACTTACTACTTGCGCGATCCGCAGCGGACCAAACATTAAGCTATCAGTCCGAAAGCCTTCAATCCACAGTCTTCCTAAGCTATAAGTTGCTAAATAAGTCAGAAACAGCGTACCTACTTTTAATCTGGGCTTACCTTTTAAAGCCCGGAAAAATAACGTCATCAGCAAAGCGAACACCATCAGATTCCAGACAGATTCGTACAAGAATGTAGGATGGAAATATTCGTTAGTTGCAAACTCCAGGGGACGTCGTTCAGGCGGAATAAACAGCTTCCACGGTAAACTGGTAGGACGACCAAAAGCTTCTGAGTTAAAGAAATTGCCCCAGCGCCCGATCGCCTGACCTAAAATCAGGGATGGAGTAACTAAATCTGCTAGTTGCCAAAAAGAAATTTGTTTGAGTTTGGCAAAAATTAATGCAGCGATCGTACCACCAATAATCGCTCCATGAATGGCAATACCTCCTTGCCAAATCTTAATGATGCGATCGGGGTGTTCAGCATATTCTGACCACTCAAATAAAACGTAATATAGTCGGGCTACAGGAATTGCACCAATTACTAGCCAAATTGATAAATCGCTGAGTAACTCTGGATTAACATTACGACGCTTCGCCAAGTATTGTGAAAGGCTAACACCAATTAATACCGCCGAGGCGATTAACAAGCCATACCAGCGGATAGTTATTGGTCCAAGCTTAACCAAAATCGGTCCTGGAGAAGTGAATTGAAACGCTAAGGGTAAGATGGGAAGATCCAGTACCATGCTTTCATTACCTACAAAAGTTATGAGTTGAGCCTAAAAAGTTGTGCTGTGGGTCCAAAGTCACAGCATTGATTTTACGCTTGAAAGGTAAGCTGATGCATTAGATTCACTTCTTTGGTACTGTACGACTCTAAAGCCACAGCATTGATTTTATAGCGATTTACTTAGCGCCCCTAAGAAACATGGTTATATATAATTACCTACACAACGAGCGAGGCATCAGTAATTGTGATTGCTATTTATCCAGGTAGCTTTGACCCTATCACTTTAGGACACCTCGACATAATTACGCGCGGTAGTCGTCTATTTGAGCAAGTGATTGTCGCTGTAGTACGGAACCCGAACAAAACGCCACTGTTTACCGTACAACAACGGTTAGAGCAGATTCGCATATCTACAAAAAATTTACCCAACGTGCAAGCTGACGGCTTTGATGGTCTTACAGTCAATTATGCCCAAATCAAACAAGCCCAAGTCCTGTTGCGCGGTCTACGAGCGATTTCTGACTTTGAAGTAGAACTGCAGATGGCTCACACGAACAAAACCATCTCCACTCAAATAGAAACAGTTTTCTTAGCTACGTCAACTGAGTATAGTTTTTTAAGTAGTAGTGTGGTAAAAGAGATTGCAAGGTTTGGTGGTTCTGTCAATCATCTAGTTCCCCCACACGTCGCCCTTGATATATACCAATGCTACAATCACAACTCTCCAATGGCGAACCCAATCCAAACGGAAGCAAGCTTCTCCAACAAGATGCCAATGAATCAGTAGGCGTAGATATTCAGCAGGAACTCAACCGCCTAGAAGAGATGATTCTCGGTAGTCCGCGCATTCCGCTGACCCGCCGCACCCTTGTGGATGAAGAAAAGCTGCTGGATCAACTTGATTTTGTCAGGCTATCTTTGCCAGAGGCTTTTGCTTTATCTGCAGAAATATTACAACAAAAGCAGGAAATTCTACTGGAGGCGGAAGAATACGGACAGCAAATTGTTGACGCAGCCCAAGCCAAAAGAGCGCAAATTTTGGATGAAGGCGATATCCTCAGGCAAGCACAGAGAGAAGCCGAACAATTGCGGCGACAAGTACAGCAAGAGTGTGAAGCAATGATGCAAGAAACCCTCGCCGAAATCGATCGCAAGCACCACGCAGCCCAGCAAGAGTTGGAGGAAATGCGGCAAACAGCGATCGCCCAAGCTCAAGAAATTGAAGATGGTGCTGATGCCTATGCTGATAGCGTCTTACAAAATATTGAGGATAATCTTGAAGATATGTTGCGCGTCATCCGTAACGGCAGGCAACAACTGCATCCAGATTCGCTCCCGGCTTCTAAGAAGAAGGGGAAATGACAAGATGGAGAGGCAAACAGAGGCGGGAAAAAACTATAATAATCTAGGTTTATTTGTCAATAACCCGTCTCGATTTTAACTCTCCTTTAAGTCTATTGCAATTCGTTAAATACCAACAAAGTGAGATAAATATGAATATATATTTCAATGTCACTGAACTGAATTTTACAAAATAATGATGATAGCTCAAGTGAATTTTGGAGTGAACACAGCTAGTATTTTAGGGATTATTTATTGTCTTTTGGCAATAACTTACCTAATTTTCCTAATATTTTGGCTAGTACAAAGGCAAACTAGGCTTGGCAATTCATTTCTAGCACTTTATATTATCCAAGCGATATTTATACCACTTTCATTATTATTGTGTGGGTTCATTTTGATTTTTCAAGGTTGGCGTTTAGATCCAATTCTTCAGTTTGAGCAATTGTTATTGTTTTTAATAATTATTTTCCTCAGCATCAAAGATATTTTTATTAATGCAGTTTACAGAAATCGGTAATGTGGATTAATATCGCATATTTTTCTTATAAAATAATAAAAATAAATAAGATTCCCGACAAATAAACGTGAAGTCGGGAATTTAAGTGTCCGCAATTTGAACACAACTCAGATTACTTTTGAGTTTTTAAGCATTCCTAAAATCTGTTAGATGACTACAAAGTATAGGTAAAATCTTTCACTAACATCCCAGGAACCATACTACCTCCAAGTTCGCGACTATCATAAGTTCCAACTTCGGGAATAAATTCTTGAAAATCAGTTAAATCGATGAGATTTTCTCCCCAAAAACGATAGAGACTATCATCGAAACGTAGATTTTCAATTGGGGCAACGATTTCACCATTTTCTACCCAAAAACAAGCATAACGAGTCATACCCGTAATTCTACCAGTCGGGCGATCGCTCCAATTTAAATAATGCAAATTAGATACATACAATCCGGTATCCAAACTCGCCAGAATTTGCTCAAATGTTAGATTCCCCGGATTCATCTCTGGTGTACGTAACGATTCCGAACCATTCGCACCGTTTGCAGCTTTCTTGTATTCCTTGGCTGTGCGAGAATTCACTAGTGTATTTAGCAACTTACCTTTTTCAATAACAGGCAATTGTGGTGCATTCATTTCTCCTAATTCATTAAATCGCGGTACCAATCCCCGCTGAAAGTTTTCTCGCAAATTAAATATTCCAGAAAGTTGTTTTTCTTGACGGGATAGTGAAGCTAAAGCACTATTCCCTTGTTGGATGTCAGCTTCACTCACACCTCCCCAAGAAAGCATCTGCAATAAATCAGCAACAGCAGCGGGAGCGAAATAAGTTTTATATTGTCCCCGTGGTAATTCTTTGGTCGGATGAGAAAGTAAGTTTAGTTGTTTTTTGGCTTCCTTAATTTTCGCAGCATAAGTTTTGGAATCCCAATCACTACCAGCAAAAGTGCCTTTAACAGCTTGTCCAGTGGGAATAAATATAGAGTAATCTAAGGTAAAAGTATCAGTAGCAAACCAGTGTTTTTGACCGCTAGAATCACCATAAGCTTTAATTACAACTCCTCCAGCATATATACCAGTAAAATCCAATTCTGCAACCGCTTCTAAAATTGTTGGTACTACTTCTTCTGCCGACAACAAATTTCCTGAATGTACTTCCCGACTGGAATTTAAACCTGATGGTAAAACTAGATAGGGATCTAAGGGTAATAAGTGAATCTCTTGCCGTAGTTCCTGCAAAGCCTTATATGCTAATTGCCAATCCACTTCCCAATTTCCAGTGAAAGGAAACTGCTGAAAGCAACTGCGCTGATTTTGCATCAGAGTTAGTTTAATTCCACCATCAGCAACACAACCTGTTTGTCGCACTTTTGCATGATTGAAGCGAGTAAATTGGCTGCGTTCGCTGCTAAGTCTGACAGTGAATTCTTCACCATCTTCTTTTTTAACTAATAGAGTTTCAATTAGTTTGTTGAAGCTGACTTCTAAAATAGATATTTCTTCGTTTTTCACAGACATTGCATTGAATCGGGTGTGAGGAGTGATGAGTTAGAAGTGATGAGTTAGGAGTGATGAGTTAGGAGTTGAAGAATATGTTTTGTTGAAAACTTAAGAGACTAAGTTAATAATTTTAAAGTACTAACCCCTAATACCAATTCTGTATGAAGATGCACATAATCAAGACCCCCCTGTAGTCCCCCCTTGGCAAGGGGGGACGGCGTAGCCGGGGGTTAATATATGCAGCTTCACAAAGAAACGGTATAACTCCTAACTCCTAACTCCTAACCCTAACTCAAAATTAAGTTCCGCCGCCGAAAACTTCGACGTTAGCGAATACACAAACAGGGGAACCATGTCCTACCCAAATGGCCTGATTGGGTTCACCTTTACCGCAGTAGGGAGTACCGTACATTTGCCAATTTGAAGCATCTCCGACTTTGGTTAAACTTTGCCAAAACTCTGGGGTCGTGGCTCGATAATTGGGATTGCGGAGGGTTTTGGTTAGTTTCCCCTTAGAAATTAATTTCGCATATTCGCAGCCAAACTGAAATTTATAGCGGCGATCGTCAATCGACCAGGAACGGTTCGATTCCATGAAAATACCATCTTCTATGCCAGAAATTATTTCATCAAATGTGGCGTTTCCTGGTTCCAAATTTAAATTTGCCATCCGGTCGATCGCTGGTCGATTCCACGAGCTAGCACGGGCGCAAGCAACCCCCGCTACACCGGCCCTGGCTTGGCTCTCCAGACTACCCAAACCGCGTTCGAGTACGCCTTCTTTAATTAAGTACTCCCGCGTTGCCACCGCGCCTGTATCATCAAATCCATAGCTGGCAAATTCACCTGACACGGTGGGGTCGAAGGTAATGTTCATCAAAGGAGAACCATATACCAACTTGCCAAAATCACTTTTGCTGACAAAGCTACCTCCGGCGTAGTTGCGCTCATCTCCCAAAATACGGTCGATTTCTAGGGGATGCCCGACGCTTTCATGAATTTGCAGCATCATTTGGTCTGGTGCTAATACTAAATTTGTGCGAGCGGTCGGGCATTCCTCTGCTGTCAACAATTCAACAGCTTGTTCGCCAATTTGTCTCACCCGATGCCATAAATCACCCTCTTTTAATAGTTCCAATCCGCCTTGGTAACAGTGGGCAGCCCAGCCATTATTAGTGCGTTGTTGGACAATTGCTCCATCTTGAGCGATCGCCCCGTAATGGGTACTTAAAAATAAAAATTTTTGATACACTTGCGAGCCATTGCTGCTAACAAACCAAGTTTCTCTGTCCTTGGTGCTGGCGCTGGCTATAGTTTGCACAATTTTGTCGCCAACTTTTAGGGTATGGCAAATGCGGACAAGCAATTCATTGATTTCCCCAGGACTGAGGGCATCAAATGGTTCCAGAAATGGAGAAATATATTCACCAACTACTTTCGGGCGCTCAGTGGCAGCATTGAAAGGATATATCCACCATTCGCTAGCTACCAGTGCCTGTTTATATGCTTGTTCGCCTGCCGATTGTAGAGCCGATAAATCTAAGGAATTGGTGGCGGCATAACCCAAACAGCCATTTACCAAAACTTCCAGCATCGCCCCAATGGTGGAGGATTTGCCGTTAGCTTGGGGTAAACCGTCACGTACATGACGGCTAGAAGTAGTTTCTTTGACCGCTCTAATGCCGATCCAATCAGCTGGAATATTCAGAGAAGCGATCGCTTTTGATAATTCAGTCCACATAAAAATTGGGGAGTTAGGAGTCAGAGGTAGGGGGAGTAAGGGGTAGGGAGAGTGAGAAAAAGATTAAAGGTGAAGGGGAAAGGGTAAAAAAATAATCCCTTTCCCCTTTTTTTGTTTTTCCATTCTCCCATTCCCTTAATTTCTG
Organism: Cyanomargarita calcarea GSE-NOS-MK-12-04C; assembly: GCA_019359595.1. Lineage (GTDB taxonomy): Bacteria > Cyanobacteriota > Cyanobacteriia > Cyanobacteriales > Nostocaceae > Cyanomargarita > Cyanomargarita calcarea. The sequence goes on along the minus strand of JAHHGZ010000019.1, from coordinate 15,838 downwards.
TGCCAGCGCGTTCCTTCGCGACTATCAATTAGAGTAATACCTTGATTGTGTAATTCGTTGCGAATGCGATCGCTTTCGGCAAAATTTCTAGTTTGACGTGCTTCTTGCCTTTGCTGCAATAACGCCTCTATTGAAGCATCGCTTAAATCACTGCTAGTCTCAGTTTTCGCTTCCAGCTTGGCTTCTAAACCCAAAATTCCCGCTAATCTTACCAGTGTTTGCCACTGTCGCTGCAATTCCAACGCGGATATTTCGGTTTTTCCTTCATGCACCAGGATCTTGCCCTCACGACCTAGTTCTTTTGCTAATTCAAACAAAATCACTAGCCCACCAGGAAAATTAAAGTCATGATTCACGGCTTCTTGGAAACGTTCAATAACTGCGGCATTTGTCTCATTACTATTAGAGATGTCAAAACCAAGCTTTCCACCGTACTGTTCCCCAAACAGTAAACCGTCTTTTAGGGTGTGCCAGCCGTTTGTGGCTGCTGCTAGAGCGCGATCGGTAAAATCAATTTGCGTCCGATATTGCGCCAGTAGCACAAACAAGCGCACCGCCATTGGGTCAACTCCTTTATCCAGCAAGTCGCGAATGGTGGTAAAATTACCCAAAGATTTGGACATCTTCTCCCCATCGACTGTCACCATGCCGTTATGCATCCAGTAATTCGCTAAGGGTTTCCCTGTCGCCGCTTCAGATTGAGCAATTTCATTTTCATGATGGGGAAAAACTAAGTCCTCTCCACCAGCGTGGATATCAATCGTATCACCTAGGCGATCTCGTACCATCGCCGAACATTCTATATGCCATCCCGGACGACCTTTACCCCAGGGTGACTCCCAAGCTGGCTCTCCCGGTCTTGCTGCTTTCCACAGAGCAAAATCAGATGGGTGCCTTTTCTTCTGATATTCTGGGTCTTCAATATTCACGCGATCGCTCGCACCCGCTTGCATATCTTCTTGTTTGCGTCGGGAGAGTTTGCCATATTCCGGAAACTGGCTCACAGCATAGTAAACATCGCCATCAGCAGGATAAGCAAAGCCTTTATTTTCCAACTCGTGAATTAGCCTAGTTATCCCATTCATGGTATGGGTCGCACGGGGATATTCATCAGCTTCTTTGATATTTAACCGCGCCATATCCTCAAAATATGCTTTGATAAAGCGATCGGCCACTGCTTCCATTGATGAACCTTCTTGCTTGGCTCGATTCAGAATCTTGTCATCAACATCAGTAAAATTCTGGACATACCGGACTTCGTAGCCGATAAAATCAAGATAGCGGCGTACCACATCCCAAACAATACAAGCGCGTGCATGACCCAAATGGCAGTAGTCATAGACCGTCACGCCGCAATAATACATCTTAACCTTTCCAGGTTCGACTGTTTCAAATGGTTCTTGGCGACGAGTGAGGGTATTGTAAAGTGTCAGGGTCATAACGAATTGAATGAAGGAAGAAGGAAGAAGGAAGAAGGAAGTTTATATATGTGGGGATTGGAACCCCAACTCAAAACGGGCTACCCTGAGAACGGTCGGGGTATTAAACCTGCAGCGAGCATAATCCAGATGAGCAATAATATAGTAAGGCCGCTGGGATGAAATACCAGCACCCCTATGCTAGTGTTTTATGCACTGTGTGCGCTACATTCCTAGTTTCTCAATTTTTTTGATAGCAGTCTTATGCAATCAACAGTTACTTCTGAGCAATCTCAAGCAATGGATGAGCCGAAGCAAGGCTTACCAGTAACAATTATTACTGGCTTCCTCGGTAGCGGCAAAACAACTTTACTTAATCATATCCTGAGCAATCAGCAAGGATTGAAAACCGCTGTTTTAGTCAATGAATTTGGCGAAATTGGCATCGATAACGAGTTAATTGTCTCCACTGGCGAAAACATGGTGGAACTGAGTAATGGTTGTATCTGCTGCACCATTAATAATGATTTGGTAGATGCCGTTTACAAAGTTTTAGAACGCCAAGAAAATATAGATTATCTAGTAGTCGAAACAACTGGACTAGCTGACCCGCTACCAGTGGCCCTAACATTTCTTGGCACCGAATTGCGCGATTTGACTCGGCTAGATTCAATTATTACCGTAGTTGATGCAGCCAATTACAGCTTAGATTTATTTAATTCGGAAGCTGCTTACAGTCAAATTGCCTATGGTGATGTAATTTTGCTGAACAAAGCGGATTTAGTTAATGAAACCGCTTTGAATGAGTTAGAGAAAAAAATTGCTGAGGTTAAGGAAGGAGCCAGAATTCTTCGCACAACAAATTCGCAAGTTCCACTAGCTTTAATTTTGAGCGTTGGTCTCTTTGAGTCTGGTCAGTATTTTGATAGTGTTGATGAGCATGACCACTCTGAATGCGGTCACGAGCATCATGAACATCATGAACATCATGAACATCATGAACATGACCACTCTGAATGTGGTCACGAGCATCATGACCATCATGAACATCACCATCATTCTGACCACTTAGAAAATGATGGGTTTACCTCAATATCATTCCAAAGCGATCGACCTTTTAATATCAGGAAATTTCAATATTTCTTAGATAACCAGCTACCTACTAGCGTCTTCCGGGCAAAGGGAATAATGTGGTTTGACGAAAGTCCAAAACGGCATATTTTCCACCTTTGTGGTAAGCGTTTCACAATGGATGATGATGAGTGGAAAGGTGAGCCAAAAAACCAAATTGTGCTGATTGGTCAAAATTTGGATAACGAAACATTGCTTGAACAATTGGACAAATGTATTTGTTTACCTTCTACTTCTCGTGGTAAAGGATTTGGAAAGTAAGAGTTAGGAGGAACGGAGTTATAGAGACGTGACATATTGCGTTTCTTATTGAGTTATGTAGCAATCCTATGTGATTTGTGGAAAACCGTGGTGTCCAGATCCCCGACTTTTTTTAAGAAGTCGGGGATCTAAATTCTCACACCACCATAGAACATTAGTTCTGACGGGAGTTAGAAACTAAAACTCCGCTCCTCCTAACTCCTAACTTATGAAATCATGCGAGTAGTTGTTCAAAGAGTTAAATCATCTCAAGTTACAGTAAACGGTGAAATTATTGGCAAAATCGGGCGGGGATTAAACTTACTTGTAGGTATTGCTGATACTGATACTGATGCTGAAATTGACTGGATGGTACGTAAGTGTTTGGAATTGCGGGTGTTTCCAGGTGATGAAGGGACGGAACGCTGGCAGAAATCTGTGCAAGAAATTAACGGCGAATTGCTAGTAATTAGTCAGTTTACCCTTTATGGTGATTGTCGCAAAGGTCGCCGTCCCTCCTTTGACCGTTCTGCTGCTCCCAAAATAGCGTCCGATTTATATAACAGCTTTATTGCGAAATTGCGTTCTTATGATTTGCTGGTAGAAACAGGTCAATTTGGTGCCATGATGCAAGTCTCGATTGAAAACGACGGTCCAGTGACTTTGGTGCTGGAAAGAGAAGCCTCTTAAGGGTTTATACTTATAAAATAAAATTAGCAGCACCTAGACTAGTTGGTTCTAAATAATGAGAGAATATTAAATTAACCATTACAAAAGTTTAAAATCGGTCATCATGGCTCAAATCCAGTTTTCTAGAGGTATCGACGAAGATGTTATTCCTGACGTGCGTTTAACGCGATCGCGGACTGGTGATAGTGGCACAGCAACATTTATTTTTGTGAATCCAAAAGCTTTGGCTCAAACCACCACCGAAGAAGTCACTGGGATGTATATGATTGACGAAGAGGGAGAAATCATCACTCGCGAAGTCAAGGCTAAATTTGTCAATGGGAAGCCAGAAGCTTTAGAAGTACTTCATTTAATGAAATCTACGGAAGAATGGGAGCGCTTTATGCGCTTTATGGAACGCTATGCTGAACAAAATGGTTTGGGGTTAGATAAATCATAAAGAGTTAGTGGTTAGTGGTTAGTTGTTAGTGGTTAGAACCAACAACTATCAACCAACAAATAACAAATAACACCTATCAATCAACAACTAACAACTAACAACTAACAACTATCAAAAATATCATGCAACCTCATCCTGACTCAGCAGAAATGACGGTAGCTTGTGCTGTAGTTACCGTCAGCGATACACGCACAACCGAAACAGACAAAAGCGGTCAGCTAATTCAGCAATTACTTAGCGATCGCCAACATATTGTAGCAGCCTACGCAATTCTCAAAGATGAACCAGCGCAGATTCTCCAGATGATGGGAACGCTGGGTAAAAGCTCAAATATAGATGCCGTGATTCTCAATGGTGGTACTGGCATTGCACCTAGAGATACTACTTATGATGCTATTGAGAAATTGTTGGAAAAGACTTTGCCTGGATTTGGCGAATTATTTCGTTTCTTAAGTTATCAAGAAATTGGTTCACGGGCGATCGCATCTCGTGCTGTTGCTGGTGTTTATCAAGGTAAGTTAATATTTTCTCTTCCTGGTTCTAGTAATGCTGTTACATTGGCGATGGAGAAATTGATTTTGCCGGAACTGGTTCATTTGATAGGACAGTTACAGATTGGCAAGGGATAAGCTTAAGCAGTTTTCATTTAACTTTCACATTTCAGCAAAATAATCTGTAATTTTAAGCACTAAGTTTAGATGTGCTGACTCTGAGTTAATATATATGTCAAAGGATAGTTTTTCGAGTGAGAATTGACTCTGCACTGGAATTAGAGTATATATAATTTTAGATAATTATTGATAAAGTCTCTCAAGTATGGGGTATTTATTAGATGCACCCTAATTGGAACCATCATATAGTAAACCTGTTAGGAAGCTAATAAAAATGTGCTTTTTTCAAAGTATAAGCGTGAGATAAAAATCCCAAAAAACAAACCTCCTCATTAAGAGGAGGTTGTTCAATTTTGCTCAAAAATATTGTCAAAAAATCAGAATTAACCGACAACCAAGCTGATAGCAGCCAACATTGCACCAATGATATAAAACACGGCAACCACTTGCAATTCTGACCAACCGGAAAGTTCCAGATGGTGATGTAGCGGTGCCATTTTAAATAGACGTTTGCCTTTGCCATCCGGACCCTTAGTCGCTTTGTAATAGCTTACTTGCGCCATCACGGAAAGGGTTTCCACAAAGAAGATGCCGCTGAGAATAAATAGCGTTACCAAACTGTTAGTCAGTAGTGCTACTGCTGCTAAAGCTCCTCCTAACGCAAGAGAACCAGTATCTCCCATAAAAACACGGGCAGGGTTACGGTTGTGTGCCAAGAAGCCCAAGCAACTACCACTTAGACAAGCGCAAAAAACCATCAATCCTATGGAAGTAGGTGCCACTATTGCACCTAATGCCAACAGTGCGATCGCGACTGTTCCCCCTGCCAAGCCATCAATGCCATCAGTTAGATTTGTTGCGTTACTCTCTGCCACTAAGACAAAGCCCGCCAAAGGCAGGAATAATAACCATCCAAGGGGCAAAGATAAACCCAAGGGCAAAGCAATATTTGTTATAGTAGAAGGCTGTGTAAAAACCACCCATACACAGAACAGTACCGCGAAACCGACTTGCAGAGCCAGTTTCATCTTCGGAGATATGCCTTTATTCGACTTGCGACGCAGAATTTGCCAATCATCAAGCCAGCCAACCAGCCCGTAGCTGAGTGTTAACGCGGAAACAGCAAGTACTTCAGTAGAAAAGTTAGACCATACACAAGCAACTAATACCGCTACGGGGATAAAGAATATACCACCCATTGTCGGTGTGCCTGCCTTTTTTAAATGAGCTTGGGGACCATCCTCGCGGATAATTTGCCCTGCTTTAAGTTCTTGCAGCTTTGGGACTACCAAATAGCCCACAGCAGCGGAAGCCACAGCACAAAAAAGTAGCGGCAGGGTAAGAGACATCCCTTGCCACGGGGATCGATTCCCCATCAAATCTAAAACAAGTGCTGCGACACCTAGACCGAAACCGAGAAAGGAGACAAGACCGATACCAGAAATGTTTAATCCTTGGTCAGGAGATAATTTAGCGTCCACAGAAATTTCCCTTCACTCCACACTTCAATAAATTTGAAACATATTAGGGACTATATCTACACCAATAAGTCCCCAGCCTCGGCAGGCTAATCCTCGTCTATGCTTATATCATCGTCATAGTCGTCGTCGATATCAGTGATTCCATCTTCTACACCCATTAGGTCTGCTATTTCTTCTACTCGGTCAGAAAAATCAGGTTCGTGATCCACACGTGATATTAGACGACCGCTAGAATGTAGCCAATCTAGAAGAGAGGACTCTTGTTTGACTGGAATTACGGCGGCTCGCTGGGTGCGGGGTTCTTCACGTAGTGGGGAATTCAACATATCGACGAGACTGGAAAAGCTACTGTAACTAGACAATAAAGAGTCTATCACTTGATACAGGATTATTTAGTTATTCATTCAACTCTTTTGCGCAATTATCCGACAAAAAATATTTTATTTATTATTGGCACAAAAATAAGAGTGGACATATTAGTTTTTTGTATGGCGATATACATGGGACATTATTTTCTTCTTAAAATGCGTTTAATTTTGAGGTAACAGACAATGATCGGAAAAACGGCTATTTTAGAAGCCATTGCGGGCAAGAATCGCGGACTATTAGCTACAGAGGCAGATAAACAAGCTATCTTGGCAGCGATCGCCAATTTGGAAGACCTTAACCCTACACCCAACCCGGTGGAAGCTGCGGAACTACTTGATGGCGACTGGCGACTACTCTACACCACTAGTAAGGCACTTTTAAATCTGGATGGGTTTCCATTGTTCAAACTCGGTCAAATTTACCAGTGTATCCGCGTAGCGACAAACAGCGTTTACAACATAGCTGAAATCTATGGTTTACCTTATCTTGAAGGTTTTGTCAGCGTTGCGGCAAAGTTTGAACCAGTTTCGAGTTGTCGTGTAAACGTGAAATTTAATCGCTCGATTATCGGCTTACAACGTTTAATAGATTACAATTCTCCAGGAAATTTCATCCAACAAATTGAATCCGGGAAGAAATTCACTGCGATTGATTTTCCAATTAAAAGTGGTGAGCAACAAGGCTGGTTGGACATCACTTATATCGATGGAGATATGCGTATTGGCAGAGGCAATGAGGGCAGTGTATTTGTCTTAACCAAAACATGACTTTTGAGAAAGTTACTATTTGCGAACGAAGGTATACGATTGTTAGTGTTTTGTCAAGGAGGGTGTGAACCTTTTGGAATTTTCGGGAATTGGAGAAGATATTCACCCCTTCCCCCTCCCCAATGCTCTAATTAGACAAATAACTTAACAAAGCCACACTGCGTTACAGGCTAGTTGTACAGTGAAATCAATTAGCTGTATATATTGGCGATTTACAACTTAAAGGGAAGAAAATCATGGTTCAACGTGGTTCTAAGGTACGTATTCTTCGCCCAGAATCCTATTGGTATCAGGATGTGGGAACCGTGGCGACTATTGACCAAAGCGGCATCAAATATCCTGTGATAGTTCGCTTCGACAAGGTGAATTACTCTGGCATCAACACCAATAACTTTGCCCAGAATGAATTAATAGAGATTGAAGCACCTAAGGCGAAATCGCCTAAGGCATAGTTACAGGAGGATAACAGGGAGACAAGGGAGACAATTTCACCGTGTCTTTCCTTCTCCCCCGTTCCCCACTCCCTTCTCGACTCGTTAATGCCGATGTGCGAAAATTGCTGTAATGCCTGAATTGCCTGAAGTTGAAACAGTCCGGCGGGGTTTAAATCAATTAACCCTAAACCAGAAAATTATTGGTGGAGATGTGTTGCTCGATCGGGCGATCGCCTACCCATTTTCTGTTAATGAGTTTTTAACGGGAATCCAAGAAAGTGCGATCGCCTCTTGGTATCGTCGCGGCAAATATCTTCTAGCCGAACTTGCTCCCTGTTTTGGAGACAAGGGAGACAAAGGGGAAGTTTCCTTGTCTTCCCCGTCCCCCCCTCCTACTTCCTGTAGTTACCTGGGTGTTCACCTGCGCATGACCGGTCAATTACTGTGGTTGCATCAAGATGAGCCATTGCACAAGCACACGCGGGTGAGGTTATTTTTTCAAAATGAGTGGGAGTTGCGCTTTGTAGACCAGCGGACTTTCGGTAAAATGTGGTGGGTTCCTCCATCAGTGAGAGTGGAAAGTATTATCACTGGTTTGGCAAAACTAGCTTGTGACCCATTCTCACCAGAGTTCACTGTTGAATATCTGGCAAATAAATTGAAAAATCGCCGCCGTCCGATTAAAACTGCATTGTTGGATCAGTCGGTGGTGGCAGGATTAGGTAATATATATGCTGATGAGGCGCTGTTTCTGAGTCATATACTACCGAATACACTAGGTACAAATTTGGAGCGATCGCAAATTGAACTTTTGCGTTCCTGTATCATCAAAGTGCTAGAAACCAGTATTGAGGCTGGAGGCACAACTTTTAGCAATTTTCTGAGCGTAAAGGGTGTCAACGGCAATTATGGCGGTGTGGCATGGGTTTACAATCGCACTGGCGAACCTTGTAGAGTTTGTAACACTCCCATACAGCGAATTAGATTAGCTGGGCGATCGAGTCATTTTTGCATAGAGTGTCAGCATTGATGCGAGCTACAATCCTAAGTAAAACAATCTACACACTCACGAAGGAAACAAACTCATGGCTGTTAAGAAAGGGGATATGGTTCGCGCTGTCCGCGAGAAACTGGAAAATAGTCTAGAAGCCCAAGCCAGTGATACTCGTTTTCCTTCCTATTTGTTTGAAAGCAAGGGAGAAATTGTAGATATCAAAGGTGATTATGCCCTTGTCAAGTTCGGCAAAGTACCAACGCCAAATATTTGGTTACGTATGGAGCAATTGGAAGAATTTAATTGAATGAAGGAAAAAGGAAGAAGGAAGAAGGAAGAAGGAAGAAGGAAGAAGGAAGGAGGTTTATATATGTGGATACAGAACCCCAACTCAAAACGGGCAACCTGCGTTCTTATTGGGGTATTAAACCAGAACAGCGCGGATAATATTCAATCGCTGTTGCACAATTGAAGTATGAAATAAAAAGCAAGGTATCTTAAACCTTACTCTTTGCTACGGTGCATGAGGTAAATTCATAATGACTTATTCCCTTTCTTCCCCAATTCTGTGTCATTCACCCCGCATTACCATCATTGGTGCTGGTAGGGTTGGCAGTACCCTGGCACAACGCATTGCTGAAAAAAACTTAGCAGATGTAGTTTTGCTGGATATTGTGGAAGGAATGCCCCAGGGATTGGCATTGGATTTGATGGAGGCTAGAGGAATTGAATTATATAACCGTCTGATTATCGGTACAAATAATTATGCCGATACATCTGGTTCTAATGTAGTGGTTATTACCGCAGGAATTCCTCGCAAGCCAGGGATGAGTCGTGATGATTTACTGTTGACGAATGCCAAGATTGTGGTGGATGCGGCGAAAAATGCGATCGCCCATTCTCCCGATGCAGTGTTAATAGTCGTCACCAACCCTCTAGACGTGATGACTTACTTAGCTTGGCAAGCAACAGATTTACCACGGGGTAGAATTATGGGTATGGCTGCGGTGCTTGACTCGGCCCGCTTCCAAACCTTTATTGCGATGGAATTGGGCATTTCTCCTGCAGATATTAATGCGATGGTATTGGGTACCCACGGGGATTTAATGGTACCTTTACCGCGTTACTCTACTGTGAACGGTATCCCGATTACAGAATTGCTGGATGCAAGCACAATTGAAAGATTGGTACAACGTACCCGCAATGGTGGCTCAGAAATTGTGGAATTGATGAAGACAGGTGGTGCCTTTTTTGCTCCCGCTTCAGCTACCTGCAAGATGGTGGAATCGATAATATTGAACGAGTCGCGATTATTACCTGTAGCGGCGTACCTTCAGGGAGAATACGGTTTAGAAGATGTTTTTGTTGGTGTTCCCTGTCGCTTGGGATGTGGGGGAATAGAAAGCATATTGGAATTGCGTCTTTCTGATGAGGAAACAAATGCTTTGCACGCTTGCGCAGAGGCTGTGCGTAAAAGTATAGACAAGGCTCAGGAGATTTTGTTGCTGCCAGGAAGTTAATTTTCTACAACTTCGGCATTACACCAGGAAGCGGATTAATCCAAATTTTGTTAGAGTAATCCAAATAATAAACGATCCCATCTTGTTTATCCGGACAGGCAAGACGCCTATTCCTACAACATTTATTTTGGGATATTTTTTTAATTGGAATACTCTTAGGAATTATGCAAGAACTGTAACTAGCGACGGTATTCCTCGTCAGCAGGGTCGCCGTATGGGTCTTCGCTTGCGGGGATAACGTTGCCGTAGGCTTGTTGGTCAGCAGGGTCGCCGTATGGGTCTTGACTGGCAGGGATAGCGTTGCCATAGGCTTGTTGGTCAGCAGGGTCGCCGTATGGGTCTTGACTGGCGGGGATAGCGTTGCCGTAATTTTGATCCGCAGGGTCCCCATATGGATCTTCGCTTGCTGGACGCACTTCGCGATCTTCGTCATTTTCAGACCCGATGAATAAATCCTTGGCTTTCCGGAAAAAATCTTCTATCATAATTGACCTCTTGTTTCCTTCGATACTGAAATCGTTTTATTGAGCAAGGACTACACAATCTCAAATCCATTGAGGATGCGTATGTATGAACACCAAGCCGATACCCCTGGAGCAGAACGCAAAATAGCCACTTTTGCAGGTAATCCAATATCTAAAGAGATGGAGCAGCCTGTGGAGCGACATCAGTTAAATCTCGTCCTGTGGAGCGTCCGTTATAACCTTGAAAGTCTTGATACTGTTTAGCTTCAGACTCTGGAACTTGAATTCCTTGTGTTGGTGGGGTTACCCAATGAGCGCGATTTTGAGCATCACGGTAGTAAACACGACCATTTTTCGATAGATAATACTTACCCTCAGTTCCCTCTCCTTTGGCATTCTTCCGCTGGTTGTAGAGGTAGTAAAGCGCAGCAGCTCCAGCTAGAGTTATCAACACTTTGTTCCTGTTTGATAATCCCGGTTTAGCTTGAGGTTGGTTGACTGGATTCTGATTATTCACCGTTCTACCAACAGTATCGTCAACTGGTGGTGGTGGTGCAGCAGTTCGAGAATTTCCGCCACCGCAGGCACTCAGCATTGGCACTGTGAGCAATGCCGAAAGAAAAACAGCGAGTGGAAGCGGAGCTTTTTTATGCTCTGGATTGATTGTGTTCATTCAATTTCCTTATCACCTGCCAAACGCTAGATACCGTTTTTTGAAAATATTTACGAACCTGGACTGTTACGTGCAAGTAAACCTTTTAATTGCAATAATGATGAAATTTTTTCACTATTTCATCCTGCCTTTGAGAGAAGTTGCTTTCATCCAAAGGGAATATACGCCATTTTATTGGTATAAAAGACAATAAATTTAAGTAAATATTGTTTTTGCCTTACGGGGTTTTTTGGTCAAATGAACCACCTCTTTTTTATCACTCATAGGCGCTGAATGGCTACCTCTGACGGGTGCAACCTACGTTACACTTTTAGAACAATGTAAAAGTGTGGTCTAAATAAATAAGAGTTGCTGTAAGTAAGTTTACTTAATTATCTAAAAACCTATACAAAATCTCAGGGTATTTATTTAGTTGAATGTGAAGAAATCTTATTAAAATGTGAAAGGTGTCAAAAATAACATTATGTATGACATCAAAAATTACAGGTGTACAAAAAAGTATGGAAGTCCAACCTAAAACTCGTCTGCTGCTGGCTTTGTGGGACTTGGGAGGAGTCAAACAGGAGGTAAAAAAAAGTGAACTAATAGAACGAGTGAAACGTAGTAGTGAGAAGGCTGGAGATTACAAAGAGCTTGTGGAGAAATTAGAACAAGCTGGAGTTATAAAAATTGCGACAAACAAAAGAGTCGTGAATGTTCTCCTCACCGATCAGGGTTTACAGGTGCTAGGTGAGGGACTCGAAAGTGAAGACTTTTTGTTTGAAGGAAATCAAGTTGGCGCTAGGGTTGCAAATGCCCTGCTAAAGTGGATACGTCAGATGGATGGTGCGGTAGTTAGTACATCTGCATCAGTAAATGAGGTAAATGGTGCGATCGCCTCCGGTAAAGCCATCGGGTCTTATGACGAGTTTAAATCGGTGACGTTGGAAGTTTATGACAAGCTCAACCGGAACCATAAGTTAAATGATTTGGTGCAGATTTATCGGATTAGACGGGAGATAGGCGATCGCATTAGTCCGGAACATTTCGACGAGTGGATGCTGAAAATGCAAGAAAACGATATTTTCCAGCTAATGGCGGGAGAAATGTCAGATATCACCCCAGATAAACGTGACGACTCAATTACCATCCCCAAAGTAGGATTGCGTTATTACGCCAAGCGCTTGAGTTAATAACATTGCCCGAAATCTCTTTGTAGTTCGTTACCTCACACCAAATAGCTATGCAAAATCCTTCTGTTTCCGCGATAGAAGTTATTAAGGCTGCCATTCAAAGTCACAATCCCTTTATCAACGCTGGAATTGTCCAAGAACAAAATGTTTGGGGGAAGGGATTCCCCGACGTTCCGACCTTAAATGTTCACGCTTCTGATGCAGTTTTTCAAGCAATTGAATTGGTACGGACAAGTAAATCCAGTCAGGACAAAGTGACATCAATTGCGATAACTGCACAATACGGAGTAGGTAAAACTCATCTCCTGAGTCGGATTCGCCATCGTTTGGAACGCGAAGGTGGTGCTTTATTTGTCTATGCTGGTGTCAATAACTATACAGACTTAAATCTAGTTAAATACCAGTTCCAGCAAACCTTAGCAGATAGCCTCAGCCACAGTGGTCAACATGGGGTTATGCAGTGAGCTGCAGCTATGGCAAATGAAGGTTTTAAAGGCATCAATCCCAACGCTTTAAGCCTTTCTCCCCAAGAACTAGTTGACAGATTCGACAAAGTATGTATAGGTTGGTTAGCTAAAAACAAGAATTTAATGAACACGCTAACCAAGCAAGTTCTCAAAGCAAAACCAAATGTAGATCCCTATATTCTCCGAGCTATTTTGTGGACGCTTTCAGAAACGCAAGCATCTTTTGCAATTAAATGGTTATCTGGGGATGAATTAGCAAACTCTAATGCTGATGCTTTAGGATTACCAAATTCTAGCAAAACTAGTCAAGATAGAGAAACTGAGGCACTAAAAAATATTCAGCAAATCTTGAATTTGGTAAGTTATTACAATCCTGTTGTCATTTGTTTTGATGAAATAGATGTAAAAAACAACTCTACTGGGGGTGTGAGTATCAATGGAACAGAAAACCGGGATAAGAAAATCGAGACGAAAAATAATCAGCTTTGCTAGCCATGTATATACATAGACAAAAGCCTTATATCAAGCGGGTTTTATAATTTTAAACGTGTAAAAACAGCCCAGAATTTGTTACATAACTTAAGAACAGATTACCGGGATAAGCCCAAATTCTTATAAGAAATCGTCCAAGAAACTGTCCAACTCTTCGCGTGCGTATGGGTCGCGTAATGGTCGTAGTTCTCCCTTTAAAATGGGTTCCGCCAAGGAGAAATAATAACGCCCTAGCATATTAATATGTTTACGTCCTAACGGAGAAAGTCGGGCAATGTCTTCTCGGTGTGTGGGCTGCTCAAGGGACTGGAGCTTGTTGACTGCTGCGTTCATATAATAAGTATTCCACAACACAATTACATTCACAACTAAGCCCAATGCCCCCAATTGGTCTTCTTGCCCTTCACGATACCTTTGCCGAATTTCTCCTCGTTGCCCGTGTAAAACTGTTCTAGCTAAACTGTGGCGACTTTCACCACGATTAATTTGAGTCAAAATCCGACGACGGTATGTTTCATCATCAATGTAAGACAATAAGTATAAGGTTTTTACAACCCGTCCCAATTCTCCAATTGCCTTCGATAAAGTTGAAGGTTGATTACCTCGTTGTAGAGAACGCATTAAATCAGAAGCATTAACCGTCCCTAATTTGAGAGAACCAGCTACCCGCAACATATCATCCCAATTGTTTGCAATCAAGTCAGTATTTATTTTGTTTCTTGCCAGCCCATCAAGCGCACCATAATTTGCAGTTGGGTCGATTCGCCAAAAACGTGCCTCACCAATATCCGCAAGTCTGGGGCTGAATCGGTATCCTAGAAGCCAAAACAAACCAAATATAACATCGCTATAGCCAGCAGTATCAGTCATAATTTCAATTGGACGCAGGCTCGTTAATTGTTCTAACAAACCTTCTAACAAGAAAATTGAGTCACGCAAAGTACCAGGAATTACTATCCCGTGGAAACCAGTGAACTGGTCGCTTGTAAAGTTGTAATAAGTAATACCCTTACCCACCCCAAAATATTTACTGTTGGGTGCCGCATTAATTGTCCTGACGGGGACGGTAAAGCGCAAACCATCCGCAGAAGCAACTTCTCCACCACCCCATATTTGCGCCAGTGGAATATGCGTTTGGGTATCAACTAGTCGAGCATTAGCGCGAACTAAGGTTTCTTGACGAATATAGTTTTGCTGCACCCAAGATAGTCGGGAGCGAGTTAATGCTGGTATCTCTGGACGCACCAATGGTTCCAAACCAATATTACAAGCTTCCGCCAACAACACAGCACAGATACTAACGTGTAAATCATCAACTCGACTATTACTCATACTTAAATGAGTAAATTCTTTAGCAAACCCAGTCCGGGCATTTATTTCTAACAACAATTCCGGTAAATCAACTTTTGGTAACATCGCCGACACTTGTCTTTTAAGTGTTAGTAGGCTGGGTGGGTCAACCAGCTTATCCAAAGGCGTTAGTATTAAATTATCTTTTCCATCTGACGATTCAATCCGTACCGCAGTGTTATCTTTCAAGTTAGCAGCAGCACGACGGTAAGCCTCATCCAATTCTTGCTTTAAAATGTTAAGAGATGAATCAAAGGTTGGGTTTAAATCTAAAGTGCGACATATTGCTGCACGTTGTGCTGACCATGCTTCATCGCCCAGAAGTTTCGCACGAGGGTCGCCGTAACGCTGACTTTTGGTTACAAATACATCCCGGCGACGTAAGGCTGACCGTAAGGATTGTAAAACACAAAACGTGTAAGCTTTGCGGTCAATTGTCCCATCTCTATTAATACAATATTGTGTCCAACCCTTGGTAATAACGTCGAGTGGTGCATCGCTCATATCAGGTCTTTTTTGACCCTCGATTTTACGCAAAAATTCCAGAGCATCTAAGATATGTGTTGCATTCTCCGTTCCCATAAACTCAATTTGTTCAAGTAATTTGGGCAGAAAAATCCGGACTCCACGCCAACGAGAAAGTAACAAATCGTAATAGTTATCTGATTCATGACGTGCCAATGATTTTATCTTAGATATAGATTGTGCCAATTGCTCAACACTTACCCTCTTAAAAGCCTCAATTCGGACATCAACATCGTTAAGAGACTCATCTATAAGCACTTCTACCGCTTCGGTTAGCTTGAGTGCAGCAGCATCCAAATCTTTAATTGTCCGCAGGCGTTCTTTTTCTCCTTCGCGCTTAGATTTCGATAACAACCCCTTAATCAGTAAATCAAACAAATCAATAACATCATCTGTTGCCGTATATTCGAGTAAATGAGTAAATGCTAATAAAGTCGCAATTCTTTTATCATCAGCCATCCTGGCAATTGAAGCAGATTTGGAGGCTGCACCGAGACGTGCTAAAAATTTGACCCTTGTAGGTGGTAGGGATGTAAGAGAAATATTTCCAATTCCAAATGAACGTATTTCCTCCAAACGCGAGAGTGCGGATAACAGTGAT
>JAHHGZ010000022.1 GCA_019359595.1 Cyanomargarita calcarea GSE-NOS-MK-12-04C | reverse complement strand
GCTTACTGGGTAGACGGACTTTGACATCCGTAGCGAAAATTAAATTGTGGATTGGTTCCTCAAAAAACCAGTTTCTAAATTAGTTTTGTCAGCAGAATCTCAGTGTCTTTAGACCTGAGAGTGTCAATGAATCCGAACGGGATTATCTTTGGAGAAAATGCCAGATTAAATGTGGGTGGTTCGTTTGTCGGGAGTACAGCGAGTAGTTTGAACTTTGCTGATGGCACACAATTTGGCACCACAAATCCTCAAGCTCCCCCCTTACTCACCATTAGTGTTCCCACCAACTTACAATTTGGGTCAAATCCAGGAAGTATTATTAACTCCTCCCGTGTCACTAACAGCAGTGGTGAAATTGTTGGGTTATCTGTACAACCGGGAGCAACTTTAGCGCTTGTTGGTGGTGAAGTTGCTGTACCAGGTGGATATTTGACTTCTCCTGGAGGCAGAGTTGAGTTAGGTAGTGTTGCGGCAAACAATAGTGTCAGTCTCACACCCACAAATCCTGGCTGGTTGTTGGGTTATCAAGGCATTACCAATTTTCAGAATGTTAGTTTGACTAATGCCGCCAAAATCTCAGTCAATGGTGATGGGAAAGGAAAGATCGGGATTCAGGCCAATAATATTGATATTAGCTCCCAAAGCAACCTGACTTCTGGGATCAATGGCGGTTTGCAATTCTCGGGTTCTCAAGTTGAAGATATCAGCCTAAATGCTAGTGGTAAATTGACTCTATCAGATGGTTCTACCATACTCGCTCGCAGCTTTGGAAAGGGAGATGCAGGTAACATCGGAATTACTGCCGATGCCATCTCCATAAATGGGAAAGATACGAGTGTGAGCAGTAAAATATTTCCCGGCGCAGAAGGCAACAGCGGTATAATTAATCTGAAAGCACCTCAAGTGACGGTCTTTGATGATGCCACTATCAATGCAAGCTTAGAGGGTACAGGAACTGGGGGGAAGATTGCTATTGATGCAGCTAGGGTGTCCCGTCGTCGGTCTAACGCACCCTACAAAAATCGGCGTTGCTGAATCCGGGTATGAATTGCTAAATTTACCCTCACCCTAGCCCTCTCCCTAAGGGAGAGGGGCTGGGGTGATGGGAATTCATCCCTCAATTCAGCAACCAAAAATCATTGATTTCGCAAGACCCCCAACTTCGCACTCATTTCTACTCCTTTAGAGGGATATTTAGATTGTTTTTGAACAAAAAGACTAATTCTTTGGGAATATACAGAGTAAGTATTATTTCCATCAGTTCGAGGTAGGAATTGACATCTGTTAATACGAGTGAAACCACTGAACTATTTTCAATCTTGTCTGACACAGATGGCTTTCTTCAAGAACAATGTCAATTCTTCTTATCCTGCATCTACCCATCATGCTCAATAAACGGTTTCTCAGTCTGCATAGTTATATATTGTACCTAGCGACAAAAAGTCGCAGCTATACAAATAAAACCCGTCTGCATGGGTTAGAAATCTGTAGGAATAAAATATACGATCATTATGACTGGCGATGCCTTTGGCAACCATCTTCAATGGTATCGTCTACCTTAGTAGCAATGATGATGCTTGTGGGCAGCTTGCATCAACAGCCTTTATCAGCACAAACGGTGAATCCCCAAACCGCTCAACAACCTCCACAAGATATATTCCGCAGACCGGAAGAAAATCCCCCGATCGCACCGGAAACACCTCAATTAATTCCCCCTCCGGAACAGTTATTTCCACCACCTCAAACTCCCAATCCCCAAGAAGTCCCGAATCAGTTTTCTGGAACCATCATAGTTGATAGCTTCACCGTGGATGGCAGCAGCGTATTTAGCCCGAAACAATTAGCCGCAGCAACTGAAAAATTCACGAAAAAACCGATTACCTTTGCGGAATTGTTACAAGCTTCCGAAGAAATTACCAAACTTTACCGCAATCAAGGTTATGTTACTTCTGCGGCTTTTATTAGAGCCAATCAAACCTTCAATGTTGCCGGAAGTGCGATCAAAATTCAGGTAGTGGAAGGTAGGTTGGAAGATATCCAAGTTACTGGGTTGAAGCGGCTGAATCCTAACTATATCCGCAGCCGTTTGGCGATCGCTACTAACAAACCCTTAAATGTGAATCGATTGTTAGAAGCACTACAACTGCTGCAGTTGAATCCACTGGTGAAAACTATCTCTGCGGAACTTGCATCAGGCTCAACCCCTGGGGCTGCGGTGCTAGATGTCAAAGTAGTGGAGGCTCTCACATTCACAGCCCAAGTTAAATTAGACAACAATCGCGTCCCCAGTGTTGGTAGTTTTCAGCGACAAATTCAACTCAACCAAGCCAACCTACTGGGGTTAGGAGATGGTTTAAATATCGCTTATGGAAATACTGATGGTAGCAACGATGTCAATGTCAGCTATAATTTACCAATTAATGCCTATAATGGGACGTTGGGATTTAGTTACAATTATACAGACAGTAATGTCATTGAAAAACCATTCGATATTTTAGATATTCAAGGAACCTCACAAGACTTTTCTTTGACACTGCGTCAGCCAATAGTGGAAACCCCCACTACAGAATTTGCCTTGGGAGTCACCGCATCTCGTCGGGAAAGTGACGTGGGCTATTTGGAATCCCTCATAGGTAGAAGAGAGGGGTTTCCCTCACCAGGAGCCAATTCGGAAGGAAAGACTAACTTGTCAACACTGCGGTTTTTTCAAGAATGGACAAATCGCAACAGCCAACAAGTAGTTGCTGCGCGATCGCAGTTTAGTTTTGGTTTAGATGTCTTCGATGCTACCACTAACAGCAATTCACCTGATGGTCGCTTTTTTTCGTGGCAGGGACAAGCCCAGTGGGTCAGGGTTCTAGCTCCGGATACCTTAGTATTAATTCGTGCAGATGCTCAATTAGCTGACAGAGCTTTAGTACCTTTAGAACAGTTTGGTTTAGGAGGACAACGCACAGTCCGGGGCTATCGTCAAGATTTGCTGTTAGCGGATAATGCTTTTTTGTCTTCTCTGGAATTTAGATACCCAATATTACGGTTACCGGATGCTGGAGGAGTGCTACAAATTACCCCATTTGTTGATTATGGAACAGCCTGGAATCGCTCAGGAAATGCCAATCTAGACTCCAGTAACCTTGCCTCAGTAGGTTTGGGGTTGTTGTGGCAGAGCGACAGAATTACAGCCCGCTTTGACTGGGGCATTCCTTTAACTGATGTGCGATCGCGCAATAATACTTTACAAGAAGATGGTTTGCATTTTTCTCTTATTTATACTCAACCGTTTTAGGTGAGAGGAATGAGTTTAGAACTATCTTTTTTAACGCAAAGTTTGATATAACTTACGCAAAAACCCTCTGAAACTCTTCTTACTTGGCGTATTTGGCGGTTCATTTTTAATTGTTTTGGGTAAGACTAATTTGAAAAAAAAAAGATGCAAACGGATTATATATCATTCCCTGTCATTCGTCTTTAATAAAAAAATAATAAGCAATGTCTAAACTAATTATTTTCGCTGCTCTTGCCCAAATTGCAACCCTGACAACTCCCGCTGCTCTTGCAGTGACAGAAACCAATAAGCCTCAAATCCTCGCGATTGTAGGGAATGACGGACAATTACAACAAGGCTTAAAGCTTTATCAAACACAACAGTACTCCAAAGCCATAGAAGTTTTACAACGGGCTGCGGAAGGATTTAAAATCAAAGGTGATTCTTTAAATCAAGCCTATTCTTTAAACTATTTGGCATTGGCCTACCAGCAGTTGGGATTACCCCAGGCAAATAAAGCGATCGCTGACAGTTTAGCGTCCCTCGCAAAAAATAGGATAAATTCAAAAGGATATTTAGCAGTCCGCGCCCAAGCATTGAATATCCAAGGTCAGGTACAATTAGCCCAAGGACAACCGGAAAAAGCGATTCTCAGTTGGAAAGAGGCAACAGAACTTTATGCCCAAAATCGGGATAATGAGGGCGAAATTGGGAGTAAGATTAATCAAGCCCAGGCATTGCAGACATTGGGGCTTTACCGTCGGGCTGTGATTACTTTAAATCAGGTAAATCAACAACTGCAACAAGAACCTGACTCTTTGATGAAAGCGACTGGGCTGTTGAGCTTGGGTAATACTCTGCGAGTCGTGGGAGTTTTAGACCAGAAAGATGCAAATAAGGTTGACAAAATAGATAGCTTAGGTTCTTTACAGGTGCTACAGAACAGTTTGGAAGTGGCATCTAAACTAAACAATCCAGAACTGGTGGCAGAAATTCACCTCAGTTTAGGGAACACATTTTCTTCATTGCTGAATGCTCAAGAAGCACGAAATAATTACCAACAAGCTGCGACCCCTTCTGCTTCAAAGATGACTCGACTTGATGCGCTTTTGAATCAATTGCGTCCATTGCCGGGGCCAAACGTCGATTACCCAACTTTATGGTCTGAGATTCAATCTCTACTTGCCACCTTACCGCCCAGTCGCAAGACAGTTTATGCGAAAATAAATTTTGCCCAGACTCTCGCTTGCCTCAAACAAAGAAGTGATGGGAGAGCCACAAATCCGACTTGTCCCAAACAGGATACCATTAACGGTGTTCCAGAATGGAGTGCAATCGCCAAATTAGTCGCAACAGCACAAGAAGAAGCGAAAAGCCTGGGAGATAAACGTGCTGAAGCTTATGCATTGGGTACTTTGGGAGGGTTGTACGAGCAGACATCTCAGTGGGCTGAAGCGCAAAAATTAACTCAGCAAGCCTTAGCATTAACTGAAAGTATAGAAGCTCCAGATATTGGCTATCGTTGGCAATGGCAGTTAGGTCGCATACTTAAAGCCAGAGGAAATCAAAAAGGAGCGATCGCTGCATATAGCAAAGCAGTTGATAATCTGAAAACTTTACGCAGTGATTTAGTTGCCATCAATCGGGATGTGCAATATTCTTTTACTGAAGGAGTCGAGCCAATCTATCGGGAACTGGTGAGTTTACTATTGCAACCTGAAAGCAATCAAAGTAAAAGTCTCATCACAGCGCAGACCGAAGTCAACCAACCCACTCAAGAGGATCTTAGCAAGGCTAGAGATGTAATCGAGTCATTACAACTGGCTGAACTAGACAATTTCTTCCGCAGGGCTTGTATAGATGCTAAACCTGTCAATATTGATGAAGTCGATCGGACAGCAGCAGTGATTTATCCGGTGATTTTGGGCGATCGCATGGAAGTTATTGTTTCTATGCCTAACTCCTCATCTAACCAGAAATCAGGGCAGTTTCTCAGCCATCGCACAATTCTTTTAGACAAACAGAAAGTAGAAGACACTATCCAACAACTGCGGGAAAAATTAGAGACTCGCTCTAACTTTGACTTTTTGCCTTTATCCCAAGAAATGTATAATTGGATAATTAAGCCAATTGAATCCGAGTTAGCAAATCGCCAAATCAAAAACTTGGTATTTGTCTTAGATGGTTCCCTCAGGGGTATTCCAATGGGGGCGCTGCACGACGGAAAGCAGTATCTTGTTAATAAGTATAACATTGCTCTGACACCGGGTTTACAGCTATTAAACCCTCAACCTTTGGCACGGACTAAACTGCGAATCATTGCTGCGGGACTAAGCGAAGGTCGGGAAAACTTTCCGCAATTGCCTGGTGTAGCAAAGGAACTGAACGAAATTCAATCAACAGTTCCCGGCAGTCAAGTCTTACTAAATGGGAAATTTACCAGCAATGCGATTGAGAACGCCATGAAGTCGTTGAGTACCCCAGTGGTTCACTTAGCAACTCACGGTCAGTTCAGTTCGCAAGCAGAAGGAACTTTTATTTTAACTTATGATGGTAGGCTCAATGTCAACGAATTGAATAAATTTCTTCAAACTAGGGAAATTAACAGACGGGGTGCCATTGAGCTACTTGTTTTGAGTGCTTGCACAACGGCTACAGGAGACAAACGAGCGGCATTAGGAATGGCTGGAGTTGCTGTCCGCTCGGGGGCACGGAGTACATTGGCATCGCTTTGGGTTGTAGACGATGAGGCAACTGCAATGATCATGAGTGAGTTTTACAGGCAGTTAAATCAACCCAAAATCACGAAAGCTGAAGCTTTTAAACGCGCTCAACTTGTTTTGTTGGAAAATGCTCAATATCAGCATCCTTACTATTGGGCACCCTATGTTTTGGTAGGCAATTGGCTTTGAATGAAGGAAGAAGGAAGAAGGAAGAAGGAAGAAGGAAGAGGTTTATATATGGGGATTCAGACCCCAACTCAAAACGAAAAGACCTGTAGAGGTTGGGGTATTAAACCCCTACAAGGAAGCGGATAAAAAGTAAATTTCAATGAATAAATTTAGGGCTTTTTACTTTTTTTTCAGGTCACAAATATTCGAGACTGGATAAAACTTCCCGTGCCGATTGATATCGCTTTTGGAAGTCAAAGCAGACCATTTTGTCTAAGATAGCAGCGAATTCGTCTGTGGGCTGTGCAAGATGTCGCCAAATTAGTGTCGTTGTCGAATCTCGTTCGAGGTTTTTCGCTTGTGTCCCAGTTAAGGCTTGGATGGCAATCATTCCCAAACCGTAAATATCGCTGTTTAGCCTTGGCTGTCCCATAAACTGCTCGGGAGGTGCATAACCCACAGTCCCTACAGCAATTGTGGCATTCTCGGAAGCTACAGTTGGCTGTATTTGTTTGACAGCACCAAAGTCAATTAAAACAATTCGTCTATCTTTTTGCCGTCGCATCAAGTTGCTGGGTTTCAAATCTCGATGAATCACACCGCGATCGTGAACAAACACTAATATATGTAAAACATCTTTGAGTAAATCTATCACTTCACCTTCTGTTAGCCTATCTATCGAATTCAGTTCTGCTTCTAGAGAATGCCCAGGTATATACTCTTGGACAAGGAAAAACTGTTGATTTTCTTCAAAATAAGCCATCAATTGGGGAATCTGGTCGTGTTGCCCCAAAAGCTCTAACATTTCTGCTTCGGTTTTAAATAAACGTCTAGCAACCT
This sequence comes from Cyanomargarita calcarea GSE-NOS-MK-12-04C, assembly GCA_019359595.1. Taxonomy (GTDB): domain Bacteria; phylum Cyanobacteriota; class Cyanobacteriia; order Cyanobacteriales; family Nostocaceae; genus Cyanomargarita; species Cyanomargarita calcarea. The sequence goes on along the minus strand of JAHHGZ010000022.1, from coordinate 128,488 downwards.
CTAAAAATAGATCATCCTTTCGAGCCGGTTGCAAGTACTTAACTACACACTTGAGATTTCCCGGCCGATGAGTATCTTCAGATAGATAAGTATAACTAAATCCTCCAGAACCCAGAAGTTCAATGACTCTATAACGTTGGTTCAGCAGTCTTTCTGTGAGTAAACCACCTGTAATACCCGTCGGTGTCTGTGCTGTATCACCCCCACCTTCCTTTAAAAGGGTTTGCAATAAGGAAATGGTTTCCTTTTGCTCGTGAATCTGAAGTGCAATTTTCTCTTTCTGTTGCTTGTTTTGAAATGCCGTGTAGACAATAACACCCGCTTGCGCTGATAAAAAACCGAACAATGCAGGTGCTAGGGGTACCCATCCTGCCATCGTAAAGATAACAAAGTAGCTATATAGGAATATTCCTAAGATAGCGCTGGTTGTCAGTGCCAAGCGGAGTGGATGCCCAATGCGCGATGCTATAATTCCACCTACCAACGTCCAACTCCACAGCCAAAGAATTTCTCCCCACTCAGGCAAGAACCAAAATAGAACTTGTTTGTCTGAAACTACTGCATCTAGAATTTGACTCACCATTTGGGCATGGATTACAACCCCAGGCATTTTGCCAGAATTGTCCTGTTTGCCACTGCTATAAGGTGTGTAGCGAATATCCTGAGAACTTGGTGCAGTTGTACCAATCAAGACAATCCGGTCTTTCACCCAATCTGGTTGAAAGCGATCGCCTAGCAAATCTGTTAAACTTACTTGTTGAGCAACCTTGCTTGCAGAACGATAGTTCAGCAGTATCTGAAAGCCTCTAGCGTCTACATCCCGATAACCACCTGAGTCAGTTTTGAGACGTTGAAATACCTTTTCACCCAGCTTTAGATGATTCTCGTCTATAAATTCTGGTGGACTACCTAGGTAATTGATTGCTAGTTGAAATGCTAAGGATGATTGAGTCGAACAAGCTGATTTGGGGTTGCCAGGAACCACGATTAAATTTCGTCGAATTACCCCATCTTTATCTTCCAGGAGATCGGCGAATCCGACATTAGCTGGTTCTATGCCTGGAGGAGGTGGGACTGCAGGGGTAGAACCATCATCAAGTTTGCAAATAGGAACAATCAAAGAATCGTTTTTTAGACGTGTTAGTAGCTTCTGGTGACCGGGTTCGACTGGAACATCACGAAAGAAGTCTAAACCGATTATTTTTGGTTTATAGCGCTCTAGTTTGTTAAAAACTGCGTCTAAAACTTCGCCATTTGGCGATCCCTGCTTGAATTTTTGAATGTCATTTTCGGTAAATGCGATAATTAAGATGCGTGGGTCCAGACCAGGATCGGTACGCCATTGCATCATGTGGTCGAAAGCCTTTAACTCTATCGGCTCTAGCACTCCCAACCGTTGAACCCCAACTAGCAACACACTCGCCATTACGCTTGCAACAACTGCAGGCTGCGTTAGTATATTTCTCAGGCTAGCAAGCATAAGCAGTTAAAATAAAAAATTATAAAATTATTAATTTATGCTGATTTTATTATTTGTTCAGCAAAAACAAAGATAAGAAATTATATCACGTCGAGCAGGTGAGATTTTGCCCATTAATTTTGCCCTGTTGTGAGGGTCATATCTCCAACTTCTTCAAGGATACCGCTGGTGAATCAGGGGTAAGACCCCTCCGAAACCCGTAATCCCACCGTCACCATATAATGGTGCGGCTAATTGAACAAAGCCCCAGGCTTCTAGCCTGCGGGTGGTTGTTGGGTATACAAGAGAACTGCTTGAATCAATATTGAGGGGTTAGACCTACCATTCGCTTTTCTGTATCCTTCAAAAAGTCGGGGATCTTGCAGCAAGAGCGAAATTAATGTGAGGAACCACTATTAGCTAGGGAGACAGTTATATTCCATGCCAATTAAACTGCCAAGCAAGAGCAAAATGCCAAACATCACTAATAAACCACCACTGAGCTTAATCGCAATATTTCCATCTGGTCTAAATTCTGACCTGGATTTATCGCTATAAATAACCGCGATCGCTCCTCCTACGATTAGTAAAATTCCTGACAATAAAAATTTATAACAATTCATATACCGATACTCACTGAAAAAACTTTATCTATCCGCAAACAGGGGGTTTAAGACCCCGACTTTGAAAGAGAACACCCGTTTTGAGTGGGGTTCTGTATCCACATATATAAACCTCCTACGAATTCCTTCTTCCTTCTTCCTTCTTCCTTCTTCCTTCTTCCTTCTTCCTTCTTCCTTCTTCCTTCTTCCTTCTTCCTTCATCCTTCATCCTTCTTCCTTCTTCCTTCTTCCTTCTTCCTTCATTTGTTTTAAGCATCAATAATTACCCGTCCCAGAGGATAAGAAATACAAGTGAGAATATAACCCTCTTGAAGTTCGCTTTCTTCGAGTCCTTCGGGTTCACCTTCCATCCTGACTTCACCTTCTAACTTGCGCTTTTTGCAGCTACCACAAACTCCAGAAAGGCAACTGCTACGAATTCTCACCCCCGAAGAGGAAGCTAAGTTGAGGATTGATTCTTCACCATCGGAAACAACTTCTTTGCCGGACTGGGAGAAAACTACAGAAATTTGGCTGGGGGATGTTGACTTTGGTAGCGTTACAGTTTTTGAAGGAATTGGTGTCCCCCCAGTATAATTACCCACATTTGACTGAGGAACAGTTTTTGTGGGAAAATTCATAAACATTTGTTTCAACCCTTGTTGAACCGGAGGAGAAAGAAAATTATTTGCCGTGCTTTGGGTCGGCTGTTGTTTGGGTATAGTAGATTTTGACTTTCTGCGTGGAGGTCCAAAGCTTTCCTCATGATAGTTTTGCATGGGAAAGTTGAGATTTTGTAGTATCTGATTGACGCTTTCCATGAAGCCATCCGGCCCGCAGACATAGACAGTGCGATCGCGAAAATCAGGGGCAATAACTTGTAACATAACTGCATTCAGCCTGCCAGTTAGACCCAGCCAACTATGACCAGGTTGTTTGCGAGTGGTAGTCACTGCAAGATGAAAATTCGGATATCGGGCTGACATCAATTCTAATTCAGAAAGGAAAATGATGTCGCTTTTGGTGCGGGCACAGTGGAAAAAGATCAGATCGCAATTAGCTCCAGTGTCGCACAGCCAACGGGACATGGACATCATCGGTATAATGCCACTACCTGCAGAAATTAGTAACAATTTTTGGCTATTAGTGTCAAAGCAGGTAAACTTTCCTAAAGGACCATTGAGCTTGATTGTACTGCCCACTCTCAAGTTTTGGTGCAGCCAGTTAGAAACCGTACCCCGTGGGACACCAGATTCAGTAGTAGAAAGAGACGGGACACGTTTAACGGTGATTTCTAAAGTGTAGGGACGTGAAGGAGTTGATGCGATGGAGTAGGAACGCAATATCTGCTCACCATTAATTTCTAGCTCCAGGGTGACAAACTGACCGGCTTTGTAAGTGAAGAAGACTGGAGGGTCTGCCACAAAGCGAAAGGTTTTCACATCATGTGTTTCGTCAATTATACCTATACACCGAACCGTTAAATCCCCCTTCACCCAGGATTGCATCTGGTGAGGTGCGAGCATAGCGATCGGCATAGATTCTGAAGAAGCCGAAAGGCTTGTTGGTACCATCTCACTTTTGTAATGAGATATACCTGATTGTCTTTGTAACCCCTGAGTATCGGATTGACGTTTTTTTTGTGATTCTACGATTGTGTTATCTTCCTCTGAGTCAATTTCTAAAATCATCAGGGAAAACCTGCCGATTTGAATCACGTCGTCGGGTTTGAGGAGATAATCTTGCTTTGTTTGGGCATTTTCGCCATTAATCCGGGAACCACAACTGCTACCAAGGTCAACAAAATAATAATTGCGATTCTTCTCGGAAACTTTACCATGCATCCGGCTCACTTCTGGGCTGTCTAGAACCAAATCACAGTTTGAAAAGCGACCAATCAGACACTCTTGGTTGAGCATTGTTTCTGGCTGTAAGTCTACTTCTTGCGGCCAGTCTGGCTTTTGCGGATCGATGACTTTGATTCTAATCATGCCCATTTACATCCAAGAATGTTAGTTAACTGGCTGGTACAACCCCCGATTGTCGATTGGGGTGACAACCCACACTACTTCCTATAGCTTTTCGATTAGCAACAATGCCATGATTTCAATAGGTACCTACAGTGTAAGTAAGGACAATTGCGGAAAGCAAGTCGGCTTGGATAAATTTATGATGTCGATAAATTTCAAGAAAGAATTTGACCTTAACTCTGTTATATCAAGTCCGGCTAATTATCCACTCCAACCCAAGAACCCCACCCTGCAAAGCTGTGATTTACTTACGTTCCCGTTTAGCGTCAACGGGGTGGGATGCATAGAATTTAAAGAATGTATATTAAGCTTATATAAGAAAGTCAAATAATAATAATCCAAAAAATAAATGTTCCGGTAGGGCCGACGGGAGGTTCACCCTATTCATCTATATTAGGACAGGCCAGACGCCTGTGTTACAGATTTATTGGATATTTTTTTTAATTGAAATGCTAAGAGGAAGTGTTTATAAATAAAATATTAAGTAGGTGTGTTACGGCTAGATAGGTATAGAGGACTATTTATTATACTTTATATTTGGTGCGTTACGACCGAATCGCGTTTTTTCTTAAAATCATATACGGTCGTCGGTCTAACGCACCCTATAGAAATTTTATTTTTATTTTATAAACACGCTGTAAGGAATGAAATCGCACATTTTTCGGGCTATGTTTCAGGCATTTGCCCTCATCCCCTAGCCCCTTCTCCCCAGGGAGAAGGGGAACTGACCCTCTCCCTGGGGGGAGGGTTGGGTGAGGGCTAGCGAGACGCACAAGAAGCGGAATTTTGTCCAGAAAGATGAGGATTAACACCGGATACATTGGAGATAAGAGTTACTTGGCCTTTATTGTTAAACACCCAACCAGTAGCAGGAACGATCGCAACTGCATTTTTCAAAGAGGGTGACGGGGTGTTGACAGATTGAGAGCGTTGTGTAGTAGAAACGAGGGTTCGAGTATCTGACCAAAGTGCGTTACTGCTGAGGGGTTCGTTCGGACTGGGAGGCAACCCACCGCGTCCTGTGATGATAAATTGATTGCCTAGTGCCCGATCCAAATCAGCACAACCAGAGGCAATTAACCTAGAGGGATCGACTGTCCCTGTCGGTAGTTCAACTAAGCCTTGCTTGGGGTCAATCTCGGTTGTCTTGATATTCACTGTACCCGTCAAGCCAAATTTAGAGCTAGCATCAATGTCATTGTCATTGGTTGTGTTTTGTGGAGTTGAAAGACCCTGCAGATTCCGAAAATTGTAAATGCTTTGAGTTGCGATGTTAATATTGCCACCCCGACCTTCAACTGCTCTTGCAATAATGTCATTATTTTCCCCAGGAGCTGCAACAATAAGACCATTAGGGGCGTTGATCGTGATATTTCCGCCATTGGCATTTTCAGAAGCTTCCGCAGAAATCTGGCTTGCGTTTTGCATCAACAACAGTTTTAAGTTGTTTAGCGTGATATTTCCATCTCTTCCTGCCTTGCTTGTAGCAGTGAGTTTTCCTCCATTAAGCCTTATTTCGTTAGCTGTGACATTCAAGTTTCCTGCAGGCCCGGAACCGGAACCCAAAGAACTAGCCCTCACCTCACCTCTGTCACGAATAACTAACTGTCCAACAGTTAAATTCGCAGTTCCTCCCTTACCGGAGCCGGAAGTATCTGCTGATATTCTGGCTAGATTATCAACGGTGAGTAGTCCAGTTTTAATGTCTAATGTTCCTGCATCACCAGTAGAACCGGGAAGAGCTGCAACGGAAATGTTACTCCTATTAGTATCTTGTGGATTTTCTGGCTCTACTTTCGCTGAGGCTCCACTCACGAGGATAGAATCTGATGCCTTAATGGTCAAAACTCCCCCCTTACCTTGACTCCTGGCAGCCGATAATATCTGTGCCCCACCCAGAACCTCCAACTTTCCAGTTTCAATAGTCAAATTTCCGGCATTACCTGTTGTAACTTGCGATCCAATTGTTCCAACTTGAGCAAACAATCCGCTGGGGTTGTTCCCTGGACTTCTGCCCTCCAACTTTACTGATGAGGCATTTACTCTCAAATCCCCCGCACTTCCCGCACCATAAGTATCCGTTGACACTTGTGCCCCATTCTCAACAGTCAGCCGTCCGGTGTTAATTGTTAGGGTTCCACCCTTGCCAGAACCTCCCTCTGTCTTTCCGTCCCCAACTCGGGCAAACAGACCACTAGGACCAAATTCTTGAGAGTTGCCTTCCAGTTCGACGGAATCTGTGGCATTCACCGTCAAATTCGCTCCCTGACCTGTACCAAAAGTATTTGTTGAGACCTGCGCTCCTCCCGTAACAATCAGCCGTTTGGTGTTAATTTCTAGGATTCGTTGTTCACCTTGAGCTGTACCCTTGACTTGATTAGATAAACCGGTCTGATAACTTTCTCCTGGGGTGCCTAATAGTTCTACTTGCTCTGAGGCATTTACCTTTATATTCCCTGCTTGGTTCTGGCTAGCAATAGAAGCAACCTGACTACCTCCGGTGAGTGTTACACGCTTTCCTTGAATCTGGATATTGACGTTATTACCTGAAATATAAGCCCCGTCGGATAGCTTGATATCTTGAAAGTTTTGGATACCTTCGTAACCACCCAGTTCCCAGCCTTTATCTATTGGGTTCAGCTTGACTAAATTGTTGCCTGCGACACTCCCCAATTCAATTCGTCCCTCAGGTGCTGTCAGGGAGGCACCTTTTAGCTCAATATCTCCGCCAACTAGCGCCAAAGTTTTATTGGGCTTGACCCGTAGAGAAACAGTTTTTGATTCAGTTCGAGTTTGGATGCTTCCTGGATTTGACCCAAATTGCAGAGCGATTGGGGGAACATTGATAGTCAGCAATGGTGTTTGAGTTCCATCTACCCGGAACTCGCCATTTGGAAATTTCAAGCTACTCGCTGTACTCGCTACAAACGAGCCACCCACATTCAACCTCGCATTTTCTTTAAAGATAATCCCGTTCGGATTCAAGAAAAATAGATTGGCTCCCGGTGCGTTTAAAGTGCCATCAATAGTCGATCGAAGCGAACCCGTTACCCGACTAATTATATTCTGAATATTTCCAGCGTTCTCAAAATTTGCAGTACCATTTTTGAGGATAGAAAATTCTTGAAAGCTATGGAATAGATTGGTGCCTGCGGTGGTTCCACCTGTAATATCACAATTGGTGCAATTGGGCAAAACAATGGAGTTATTAGGCAGGGTGGTGTCTGGAACAATCTGCGAATAAACTGAGGAAGGAGTTAATAAATAAAATAAAATACTTCCGCTGAAAAGCGATAATTTTAGAGGAGATAATTGCATTATTTTTTAAACCTCTAGCTTTGGAGTGACTTACTTTTAAAATCCTCCCATAAAAGGCTTTACATATAGTCAACATAAGTTTTTTATATGCAAGGCTTCTAGATTATTTATAAATATAGAAGCTTTGCCTGGAGAATTTTCTATATTTAATAGGTGTAAGTAAAAGGAACTTATACACTTTATTAAGATTAAGTAAGTCGGCAAGAAAAATTATAACTATGACTTATATAAAAATCCGGTTTGATTTATGTTGGCGTAGCGTGCATTTACGCTTAAAAAATTACGTATTGTAGGGTACGTTACGAAGTTCGTTCTAAGGCACCAAAGTTACTAAGAGCGCTAACGCACCCTACGTAATGCTATTACTCAGGAAATCGATTAATCTCCCTACCTGCCATTCGACTATAAGTCCCTGTCTAACAGCATAAGTCCATTAAAACTCACATCTTGCACCAATGTCAGGAAGCCCAGAATTAAAATTCAGGCTGAAAGCTTAAACCCATTTTAATGGGTTAAAAAGCTTATTTAGTAAGCTTTAGCTTACTTAAGCTTTTAGCCCGAAATTTATTTCTGGGCGCATTTTGAGCTTATTGAGAATGGTGCAAGATGTGAGTTAAAATGGACTTGTACAGCACGGCATAAATAGACCTACCATTTAGGACTTAAATTTAGTCCTCTTAAAGAGGACTTTCGCTATTAGACAACGGTTTGTAACCGTTGGCGGGTTTTTCCGCAAGCCTGCACTGTCTGGGAGGGCAATGTAGGTAGTTAACATCTATTTCATCTTGCGTTTGAGCAAAAACCCTGCACTCATAACGCTTAAAGTGAATAAACCGATAGTGGTATTAGGTTCTGGAATATTTCTTGTGACTATCCCAGTCCTGTATAATCTTCCTCCAATAAAGCGATTTGGAATTATTGGGTTTTGAAAAGTAGCGATCGCTCCATCTAGCAAGTTTTCTTGTAGTATGTATTCCAAATCGTTAACAGCACGTTTTGTATCAAAATTGCAACAAGGTAAGGTTCGTTGATTTTTTTGGTAGATAGTACCGTCTTTTCCCGATCCAAAAATTGTATATTCAACTACTTCCGAACCTTTATATTCCGAATCTTTAGATGAGGGAATTAACTCTGCTCGCAAATTACCTACATCAAATAATGTGTTCTGGGAAGTGAAGGGGATTTCAAACTGAGCAAAACCAGAAGTATCCCTTACAACTTCCTCTTTTTCATCTACAAGCAGCCGTCCAGTTCCTATATTGTAGTTCTCGATTGCTCCAAAAAAAACACCTAATTTGTCGTTTTTTTGTTCCAGATCGAGTATGGGATTCCCATTACTGAGTGCATCGAACAAATCAAATTGAACAAAAACGGATGGTGATCCCGGTTGAGAGTATCCATTGCCTTGCGGTCGTATTGGTGCTAGTTCTTCTTGAACTACTGCTTCTTGTTGAGCTACTGCTTTTTCAATAAAAGCTGACATCACAGGAACTGTAGCCAAGGCAATGGCCATCATTAATTGGGTTATCTTCATTATCATTTACCTAGGTATAATTTCAAGAAAAAAAATCGGATTGGAACAATAAGACAAATTTTTGTGTCTTTTATCCTATGTACCAAGGGTCATTTTTATTTCCACTTTGAATGCAGACATGAGAGAGTGAGGGCATAGATAGCATTGCTATGTCCTAGGTTTGACCTGCATTACGCTCAATTCAAAAAGAGCGATAAGCTGGTTCCACAAATAAATATTGCATAATTCGAGCGGGTACCGAGAGCTTACCCCACAAAAGTTAGATGAATTTTGAATATGTAAATTAGATGTGGTGAGTGCTTATCGCGCTTATGACTGACTTTTCAGTTTTCTAACTTTTGTTTACAAGGCTTTCGGGTTGTCTTTATAGCGGATCTTTTGTTGAGTGAGGTACAGATAAAGAAGGCACAAATCTTGTGGGATGGGCATCCTTGCCCGTCCTTATGTACTTCACCAGACTAAGAACCGCTATATTTACCTGATTACAATTCTTTACTCGTGTCGAATAATAAACTGTAGATTGCTTAAATTACAAGATTTTACTGAGTTCTTCATGAAAAAATCATAAAGAAGACAGGATTCTTCCGGATTTATAAAGATTGTTTGGTAAAGTTTTTTTATACAAAAAATCTGTAAGGATCAGATCCCCCGACTTCTTTGAGGATGCCATTGGCGAATCAGGGGTAAGACCCCTCCGAAACCCGGAATCCCGCCGTCACCATAGAATGGTGCGGCTAATTGAACAAAGCCCACCTGCGTGGGCTAAATAAAGAATTTAGCCCACGCAGGTGGGCTTTGTATCGATAGCCCCACCCTTCCAGGGTGTGGGCGTTATGTCGGGTATGCGAGAGAACTGTTTCGATCCTCATTGAGGGGTCAGACCTACCATTCGCTCTTCTGCATCCTCTCCCTTAGGGAGGAGAGGGAACAAGAATTAAAAGCTCCCTCTCCCTTGGGGAGAGGGCTAGGGTGAGGGCAATTCATACCCGGATTTTGACTAATTAGGTTGTGGTGCTTCCCTTCCTTGCAGTAATGGCTCAGTAGACTCTGGTCTTAAACCGACGCTTTCTGCGGATAACAATGTTGTCCAATCAGATTTTAATTGGGCATTATTAGGATTGGATAAACGCAAAGCCGCTAAAGTGGCTAGGCTGTCTTGCCAAATGCCAGCTTCTGCATAAATATTTACCCGCTGAGTCGGGGTGGCATTATTTAACTTGGTTAACAGTTCAGAGGGTTGAATGCGCTTGATCGTACCGTCCACAACGCGATCGTTGGAACGTTCTGTTGGATTGCATACGACTGACAAGAACCATCGGTACGATGAGCCGACTTTTAGGGAAGTCTTCGTTAAGGGAAGACCGACAATTCCTGCTTTGCCACTTGATTTGTAGGTTTGCTTGAAGGATTTTTGATTTTCATCCTGCACAACTAGCTCTAGTGGTCGAGAAGTTTGAGGAATATAGAAAAACAAAACCGGGTTTGCTGCTGTTGTTAACCCGACGTTAGATTTGGGAACTAACGCTGTCAGAGGTTTGAGTTCTCCTCTCGATATACAGCTATCTTGCTGTTTGCGCGCTCCTCCTGCAACTCGTCTACCTGGTACTCCTAAATTAGTTGGTGCATTAAATTTGATTCGAGCTTCTGCACTGCTAAAAGGGATGAGGAAGGACAGTCCCAAAGTTGCAGCTAGGAATTTTTTCTTCATTCTATGTTCTACAAGAATCTTCATAATCACAACCTGATAGGTGACAACGATCGCTATGGCTAAAAGTCAATTTTTAAGTTAACCGATACAGTAGCGGGTTTTCGTCTTAGTGATTTGTCAAGCTGCTATTAAAGAAGTTTGACTGTTTCTGTATCAACTAAGTTTGGAGAGGTTTCCCCTGTTTATATACGCGCGAGCAAAATCATGTTATGCAGTTGTTCTTTATTCCTTTCACCCAAAAGTCTAGATTATCTGAGTTTCCGCCATTCTTAATTTTTGTTACAAAACTATTGAGCCTTGGAAGCGATCGGCCGTCATGTTATACCGTTTCTTTGTGAAGCTGCATATATTACCCCCCGGCTACGCCGTCCCCCCTTGCCAAGGGGGGACTACAGGGGGGTCTTGATTATGTGCATCTTCATACAGAATTGGTATTAATTATTTTTTCATACCCAAAGGTAGGATTGGTGGCACAATGACGTACCTACAGGCAAGTTTTCACTCTCTTGGGGAGGAAGGTCAACAATAGAGCATCCTTCCTGAGTTGAGCGAACAGTTTATTATAAAATTGGTTCATTGATTTAGCAGTTTGTCATTTTATCCAAAGTATGCCTAATGGCAGATTGACTAGAGTGCAATCATATATATGACAATTATTTTGGAGTCTAATTGCATTTAGTGGGATAGAACCCAAAACATTTGAAGAAGGAAGAAGGAAGAAGGAAGAAGGAATTCGTAGGAAATTTATATATGTGGATACAGGACTCCAACTCAAAACAGGTTCCCTGTAGAGGTCGGGGTATTAAACCCCCCCCCGCAAGGATAGATAAAGCGCTGATTTCTTGTTATATAAAAGCGAAAAAAGATGATTAGTGAAGTTTCGGAAAAAAAGATGCACTTAGTCAGGTGGCTGCTGGCAGTTGGCTGGCTGATATTAATATGTTCTTTAATTTACGATCCAATTTCACTTTGGTTGACAAACCCCAGCAATCTCATAAGTCCTTTTCATATTAATTCTAAGAAGAACCTCGACTTATTGAGTTGCGTCAAAGTTCAGGGAGTCTGCCTGGAAGAACATCCATATGGGATTGGGGCACGCATCTTTTGGGCAATGGTTCTACCGATAGGAATCATGATTTTGTTGGTGTTTGGTCATGAATTTTGGCGACGAATTTGTCCGTTGTCTTTTTTCTCGCAGATTCCTCGGGCACTAGGAATACAACGCAAGCGGAAGATAGTGAACCTTGAGACAGGAAGTTTGCGTTACGAATTGGCAGGTGTAGAAGAGGGGTCTTGGCTGAGTCGCAATTATCTATTTTTGCAATTTGGTTTGTTATACTTGGGCTTGAATTTTCGCATATTATTTGTGAATAGCGATCGCATGGCAATGGCACTTTTCTTTGTATTTACGATCGCTTCAGCCATCAGTGTGGGTTTTCTGTTCAAAGGAAAAAGTTGGTGTCAGTATTTTTGCCCGATGGCACCTGTGCAAATGTTCTATACGGGTACGCGGGGGTTACTGGGAAGTGACGCTCACCTAAAACCGGCACAAAGCATTACCCAGTCAACCTGTAGAACAATCGATATTTCGGGTCAGGACAAAAGCGCTTGTGTTAGTTGTCAATCTCCTTGTATCGATATTGACGCGGAGCGCTCTTATTGGGATGGAATTACCAGAGCGGATCAAAAACTGGTGTTTTACGGTTACTTTGGTTTGATGCTGGGATTTTTTGTCTTCTACTTTTTGTATGCCGGCAACTGGGATTATTATTACTCTGGAGTGTGGAACCGTGAATTGGGGCAGTTACGCACACTTTTCAACCCCGGATTTTACATTTTTAATCGTCCAATTCCCATTCCCAAGTTAATTGCAGCTCCCGTAACCTTGGCTGTTTTTTCTGCTGCTTTTTACTTCATTTGTGTTGCTCTTGAAAAAGCCTACAGGAATTATCTGAAACAGAAGAATAAATTCTTGAATGAAGAACAAGTTCTGCACGTTTGTTTTGTCGTCTGTACTTTTATATCATTTAACGTCTTCTTCATGTTTGGCGGTCGCTCGAATTTGGACATATTACCAAATGGGGCGATTATTGCAATTAACACAATCATCGCATTAGTTAGCACGATGTGGTTAAAGCGGAGTTTGGGACGGAGTAAAGAGCTTTATTCTCGTGAAAGTCTGGCTAGTAGTCTGCGTCGGCAGTTGAACAAGTTAGCAGTAAACTGGTCAAATTTGCTAGAAGGACGTTCCTTGCAAGACTTGAACCCTGGTGAAATATACGTTTTGGCGAAAGTCCTCCCTGGTTTTAATCGGCAAGACCGTGTGGGAGTTTATAAAGGAGTTTTGCGGGAAGCTTTAGAAGAGGAAGGTCGAAACGAGAGTTCGGAAGTCCTCAAAGGTCTGCGTCAGGAATTGAGCGTCACCGACGAGGAGCATTATTTTGTCTTAGGGGAACTAGGGGTAGAAGATCCGAGCTTGCTAAATCCTCAAAAGCAACTAAGTCGGGAAAATAAATTGCGACTTGAGAGTTATCGACGAGCATTAGAGTTACCGATCCTGGAACTGGTGGAAAATGGTACACCTTTACAAGTAGCGATAGAGCGTCAGCAAAAGCAAATTTTGGCATTGAGACAAGAATATGCCATTACTGCAGATGAACAGGAACAAGTTTTAGCAGAGATGTTTAATCAAGACGGTGTTTTGTTGCGGACAGCGGAAACCCTATTAGCTGGATTGCAAGACTTGGCTGTGAGCAGTCAAATACTGTCCAACTCAGTGCCAAACCCGCAAGCACCTGTTTATGTTTTGCTGCGAAAAGCTGTGCTGGAGAAGGAGAAACTGGTTACCACTCAGTTATTCCGGATCTTAGAAATGCTAGGGGACTCTCCCGAAGCTATGAATATTGCTCGTTCAACAGGGATATTAGCGGTAAATGTCATCGGTGAAATTCTGCGGTCTAATGAAGGACAATTAGGATGGCAACAGCGTTTGGGTTCAAGGGTTTTTGGTTCATTACGTCAACAAAACCAGCTAACCCAGCGAATCTCACTATCAACACAAGCACCTAGCACTCATAATGGTGTAGCAACCAAACCATATACCCTTGGAGTTCCCAACCAATTAGGTGGGAAGCGGGTATCTCATCTGGGGGCAATAAATGATGTTTTAATCGAACTCTTGCAAGATTTAGATCCCTTAGTGCAAGCTGCCAGTCTTTATGCTCTGCATCAATCTAGTCCCCTTGTTGGCATTCAATCCGCTCATCAAGTGCTGGATACCAAGGAAAATAAAGATTGGTTGGTAAAAGAAACAGCTCAAAGAATTCTCGGTCAGAGTCAGCATCACAATAAGATCCCTATACCAACTCTAATTGCTCAGGTCAGAGCAATGGGACGTACAGAAAGACGAACTTTTCAGCAACCGACAATTCGAGTTGGACGAGGAGACGAGAACGATATCATTATTTTAGATAAACGTGTTTCCCGCCAGCACGCGATATTTTATGTGGATCGCAAGGGAGTCAGTGTCAAAGATTTGGGAAGCAGCAACGGTTTGCGGATTGGCTCACATCAGATTCACGACCAGCAGATACAACTAAAACAAGGTGATATTGTTCGGTTTAGCAGTGGGGATCAATTAGTTATTCTCGTGCAGTGGGAAATGCGATCGCTCCAGGAAGATACAATCACAGAATCTGTGGGAACTTTAGAAAAACTGTTTTGGCTTTATGACAGCAGTTTCTTCCAAGGGTTGAGAGCAAATGCTTTGATTGAACTGGCTCGCAATGCCAGCGTCCGGGTGTATCATCCCCAACAAGAAATCTGCAAAATGGGAACACCTGCGACTGAACTTATAGTCTTGATTGATGGGGAGGCAATGGTACTTCCCAGCAAAATAGGCAAAGATGTGAGTATCTCACCGGGGCAAACTATTGGTGAACTGGGAGTCCTTACCCACAGCCATTATGTGGCAACAGTCGTGACCGGAGGGGTAAAAACTCGGACTTTAGCTATCAAAGCTGCATATTTCGAGGCAGTGCTTTCACAAGACCCAATACTAGCAAAGAATCTCTTAGAAATAGTTAGTACCCGTCTCCAGGAAAGTTTAGGACAGGCATCTGCTATTACTCAAATATAATCGGCTGCAAGATCCCCAACTTCGTGAAAGTCGTCGGGGATCTGACGACCCTCATACCTCATTACCAATCATTAATAATGATGTGTTTTTTGGAATCAGTATGAATTTTCCCCTGTTTTTTTAACTTGCCCATCAATCGTGTAATTGTCACTCTGGTAGTGCAGCAAGCGATCGCAAAATCTTCATGAGTCAGACGCACGCTTAAACGAATTCCCTGTGGTACTTTTTCGCCAATTTCCTGTTTCAAAAAGTGCAATACATGAAGTAAACGGTCTTCTAATTGTCGCATTCCCGAAATTACTAAAAAAGATTCTGTTTGCCGCAACCGCTGATTAATTTTTGGTAAAAGGACATGACTGAGCCTTGGGGAAGCAGCCATCTCTGTTAAGTGAATTGATACTAAAGAAACATCCGACAAAGCTGTTGCTTGGTAAGTATGCAGCGAAGTCATGCTAGAACCAAAAACCATTCCTTCTTTGACAAACCCTACCAACACTTCTTCGCCAGTTTCACAAAGAGTACTTAACTTCACCAAACCTTCTGTAACATACCAAAGCACTTGCGGATACAAAATAATAGTTTCTCGGGAGCAATGTTTGTGTAAAGGCCGATCCTGAATAAAGTCGAAATCGTTCTCTAACGGCAGTAATTCAAATTGCGACCGCTCAGTAATATCACGTAATAACCAGCGTAAAACTTGAGGTTTCCCCTCTTGGTTGCGGATAGAAGTCACCGTCAAAGCAGCTTTAAAACTATTGCCATTTCGGGGAAGCAAGGAGACTAACAACTCTTTGTTTCGATCCGATTTAGATAGTTGGTTAAGCAAGCTGCGAAAACACTGACGAGATTCTAAAGTCACAAAATTAATTATTGGTTTGCCCACCATAACCTGCTTTGAGAGGTTAAATAAGACCTCTGCAGCCCGATTGGCTTCTAAGATTAGACCGTGGGCATCAGTCACCAAATAGCCATCCGGTGCAAACTCAAATAAATCTTGGTAGCGTTGACGTTCGGCTTCTACCAAATCTCTAGTTCTGATTAGTTCCTCGTTTTGTTGGTATAATTCCTCTGCAGCAATCTGCACTATTTCTGAAGCATTGCCCAGTTCTTTGTAAGCTTGGGGTAATATATCTGGCAACAAAGGCAATGCACCAGCACTTTGATACAAGTAAGCCAAGCGCTTGTACATTGCTTCTGCACGCAGGGTAAATCCGTTTATATCTAACTTTTGTATATCCACCCTTGTATCCCCAGTATCTTAGCCACAACATTCAAAAAACGAAAATCCACTATATATATATACTTTGCAGTCGCCAAGCTGTAAAATTATAGAGATAATATTTCTAAAAAGTCTGATATTTTGAACTGTTTTTCACTTCTTGGAGAAAAACAGTTCAAAAGTTTTCGTTTTAACCAAAAACTCATTCCATCATTATTGTAAGGGAAAATTTTATTACGAGGGTCAACAACTTGATTGACTTTTTGACAAACGGCTATGGATTGTAATTTTATCCATCATAAATCGCGTCTAATAGCTGTGTCTTCTCCCGAAATTCACATTAGCACCCAGCAATTTCTATATCTCAAGCTAGATATTTTTCTGCTAAAAAATATAATAGATTAAGTCATAAAATAATTATGCATTCTTTGAAACTCAGTGTAGGGACAATACCATTCGGGAAGCTCCGCTAGATGTAGGGTATTGTCACTACGTCTTTTGCTTTTTACCGCTTACCCTTTAAACCTTACCGCTACCAATTAAATACAATAGGGCCATGCGAACAGCAACACCACTGGTGACTTGGGCTTGAATCAAACTAAATTCTGGGTCATCCATTAAATCTGAGCTAATTTCGACACCACGGTTAACTGGGCCGGGGTGCAAAACCTTGACATTTGATTTGCACAGACGCAGTGCTTCCCGTGTAATACCAAACATTTGATGGTATTCTCGCAAACTCGGTAATAAATTAGCGGTCATGCGTTCCTTTTGCAAACGCAAAGTCATGACAAAATCAGCATCCCGTAAAGCTGGCTCTAGCTGCCAATGGACAAATAATTGAGGAGTGGGGAGTGGGGAGTTAGGAGTTGGGAGTGGGGGACAAGAAACTTCCCTCTGTTCATCACTGACATACTCAGCAAATAACTGGGGTAGCAGGGTGGGTGGTGCTGCTAGGTGAACTTCTGCACCACTAGCTATTAAACTCCAGATATTCGATCGTGCGACACGAGAATGTACAATGTCGCCAACAATGGCAATCTTTTTACCTTTGAGAAGTTCGAGTCGCGGATTATCAGAGTCAATAAGGCTTGCGATCGTAAATAAATCTAGGAGTCCTTGGGAAGGATGCTCGTGTTGACCATCACCAGCATTCAGTACACTAACTCGGGTACCCAGACGATCCATTTCAGCCGCGATTGCATTCGGTACTCCTGCCTGTTGATGGCGAATTACCATAATATCGCATCCCATCGCCAAATAAGTCTTCGCCGTGTCGAGAATTGTTTCTCCCTTTGTCATCGAAGAAGTTGCTGTGGCAAAGTTCAGTGTATCCGCACTCAGACGCTTTGCTGCCAGTTCAAAACTGCTGCGAGTGCGTGTAGAAGGTTCAAAAAATAAATTTGCCACTACCTGTCCCTGCAAAGTTGGCACTTTTTTCGTCCGTCGTGAAAGCACCTCCCGAAAACTGGCCGCAGTTCGCAAAACGGTGTCGTATTCAGCGGTAGTGAAATCAGCCAGGGAAAGAATATGGTGACGAGTCCAAGGAAGAGAAGTGGTAGGCATAAAATAGGGTTAGTGGATAGTGGTTAGTGGATAGTGGTTAGTGGATAGTGGTTAGTGAGGTTGTTTGACAACCTACAACCAACGACCAACAACCAACAACCTACAACCAACGACTAACAAATAACAAATAACAACTCAATGAGGAAGATGCAGAACATTTAAAGCGAAAGAAATCAGTGAGAGGAAAATCATAAAGCCGATTGCATCCAATAAGGTAGTCACCAGTGGTCCACTAATCAAGGCCGGATCGAGTTTTAGCCGCTTTAACCCCATTGGCAAAAATGTTCCCAATGTTACAGCCACCAGAGTATTTAGTGCCATCACTGCTCCTGCAACTACACCTACCCAACGCTCTTGAGGAGTTGCCCAGATCCTAGACAGCAATATCATAGTCGTGCCTAGTGCTAAGGCTGTACCTAATCCTGCCGTCAACTCCTTGCGAAGGATTTTCAAGGTATCTTTTGGTGTTACTTCTCCTACACCAAGTCCCCGAATGGTAACTGTTAAAGCTTGAACACCGACAGTCCCACCAGTATTGGAGAACAAGGGCATAATTACTGCCAGCAGGGGTACCGATGAAATTACAGATTGAAACGGAGCGATCGCACTTGATGCTCCAATATACAATGCCATAATCGCCAGCAACCAAGGTAAACGCTTGCGAATGGTAACTAATGGAGCGGATAGCGCACCGTCATCACCACCGCTGACCCCCGCTAATTTTTGGATTTCAGCGGTGGCTTCCTCTTCCATGATGTCTACCACATCATCAATGGTGATAATGCCGACTAATCTTTCTTCCCGATCGACTACCGGCAAAGCAATGAGGTCATAGCGCTTCATGATTTGCGCTACTTCTTCTTGAGAAGTTTCTGTTCTGGTTTTGATGACGCGATCGCTGGCAATATTTTTGATTGAGACATCGGGAAATGTAAACAGCAATTGTCTGAGTGAAACAACACTCACCAATTTGCGGTTGTCATCTGTGACGTAAGCATAATAGATAGTTTCTTTATCTTCGTCCTGACGGCGGATTTTACACAGTGCTTCACCTACCGTTAAACCTTCCCGCAACCAGACATATTCTGTTGTCATCAACCGTCCTGCAGTCCCTTCCGGATAGCCCAGAATGGTTGCTGTTGCTTGGCGTTGTTCGTGGCTGAGTTCCTGTAACAGACGTTTGACGACTCCCGCTGGTAATTCATCAAACAATTCCGCCCGTTCGTCAGGACTCATCGCTTCAACAAGTTGCACTACTTGCACATCATGCAAGGAATTTATCAGTTGTTCTTGGACTTCTGGGGGTAAATATTCAAATACATCAATTGCTTGCCCTTTATTGAGTAAACGGAATGCGATCGCCCGTTGTTTTTTGGGCAATTGCGTAATGTACTCCCCCACATCAACTGGTTGTAAACGATTCAAATCGAACTTCAATTGGTTCAAGTCAGCAACATCAATCGCTGAATTGCGAACATCCTGTATGAGCATAAAAACCTCCCTATAGTCTCCCCCGCACTGGGAGACTTGCTCGCCAGCTTAGAGGAGGTTGGTACTGCCATCTGGTGGACTGCGGTCCATAAAATCCTAAAATTCGGTATCGATATCCAATCAAGGCATCGCTAAGTAATAATCCTAACTCGGAAACGTGTAAAAACGCATAATCCGGTAGATGCTATATGTACGTGTGACTTTTTAGTGCTATTGCACACAAGTAAGCCACTAATGCCCTGATTTTCAGTTTACTTTGAGTAAATTTTACTACTCTTATCATCTGTGTCAAGCCCCAAAAAAAATAATTTCTAAGCTTCACACAGTCAAAATATTTACAACTTACAAGGTAGTTTTTTTTCTGAGAATTATCTGCTAAATTATGTGATAATACTGAAAAAAAATTGGACAGATTCAGGTAATTATAGATGTAAAAGCCCTAATGTTTAGCTCAAAGACAATTTTTAGTCAGATAAAACCGAGATTAAACTTCGTCGGAAATTTAGTGCATTCCGGAAGATTCACAAAAGCCAATTACACTGGTTCTGCAAGAGTAGGGTTATCTATTCTACAAGGAATTAGTACAGGGAGGCAGCTTGAGGCGATTGAATAATTTTATTGAATTTATATTTACTTATATCTTAATTTGTGGCTAGCTGATTGTGGGTCTTCCTTTGGGTAAATTACACCATTTAAGAAACTTCTAACTTTGGAGTCTTTAATTTATATCGCGAGTTCAATTTCAATTTAAATGGTTCATTGGGCTACAGAAGCCTTTTAGATCCCCTTTTCTTTGAAAGTTGTCGGGGATCTGTACTAGGGATGTTCTGAACCGGGTTTATAACTGAGAATTACTGGCGGTAAGATGTCAGTCAGGGCGATCGGATTATACTAGATAAGAGATTTCTTGTCTAAACCTATGCATTATGTGCTAAAGTTGTGCATAAAGACATATGGATAAGTTTTATGGTTGTATATCGACCTCATGAATTCGGAACTCTAATTGGAAAGTCAACATCGACATTACGTCGATGGGATAGGGAAGGAACTTTACCAGCAAAAAGAGGAAAAGGAAACCAACGCTATTATACAGAGGAAGATATAGCCAACGCTTTAAATATAGAGCAACCACTCAAACAAGGGAAAATAGTTGTTTATTATCGCGTTTCTACTCATGTTCAGAAAGTTGACTTAGAGCATCAAAGACTAGCCCTGGAAACATATGCATTAAATGCTGGTATAGCTGTTGATGAATGGGTAAAAGATTTAGGAAGTGGCTTGAACTTCAAACGTAAAAACTTCTTGGCTTTAATGAAACAAGTAAGAATGGGCGAAATTTCTCATATCATTGTTGCTTATAAAGACAGATTATGCAGATTTGGGTTTGAATTTCTAGAAGAGTTCTGTTCTTGGTATAGTTGTAAAATTACTGTTGTCAATCAATTATCTCTTTCTCCCCATCAAGAATTAGTGGAAGACTTACTTGCAATAATCCATTGTTTTAGTTCAAGGCTTTACAGTTTACGAAAATATAAGACGGAAATCAAAAAAATGATTGAATCAGAAAATATTAGTTGATTTGATTCGTTTCAAGAGCGCTATAATTTAATCAATAGATAAATTAAAGGCGGTGGTAGTAGTTGTCGAAAGTAACAATACAAACTTCAATATTGAAAAATCAAGACAATGTTGCAGCTGTTTATTTTTTAGAA
Organism: Cyanomargarita calcarea GSE-NOS-MK-12-04C; assembly: GCA_019359595.1. Taxonomy (GTDB): domain Bacteria; phylum Cyanobacteriota; class Cyanobacteriia; order Cyanobacteriales; family Nostocaceae; genus Cyanomargarita; species Cyanomargarita calcarea. The sequence continues at coordinate 107,711 of JAHHGZ010000022.1, read as the reverse complement.
GAGTATGCAGTAATTTTTGGTTCTGCCATCCGTACAGGCTTCTCGATTCGTAACAAATTAGGGGCAGATACAAATAAAACTAAGCGCCAATTAGAAAGCGATATTTCTAAGGAGTTAGAGTTGAGATATGGGTTGTCTTCAACAGATGCTCGTAACGCTTATAGCAAAGCAGAAGCTGCCTATACTTCTCAAGTTGAATTAGTTAATTTATATATTGATGAACGCTACGAATCAATTAAGGCTGTCAAGAAGTCGATTAAAAAGTTAGAGAAACAATTGGTCAAGGCTGAAAAACAAAAAAATGAGTTAAAAATTAAGCACATCAAGAAAAAATTACACTACAAAACCAATAAAATACAGTCATTACAAGCAAAAATTGTCAAATTAAAGGAGCAACGAGACAGCGGTCGGTTTAGCGTCACCTTCGGTAGTAGTAGATTATTTGACAAGCAGCACCGCCAGATAATTAATGGTTATAATAATCATCAAGAATGGTTAGAAGATTGGCGAAGAGCTAGAAATAACCGGATTTATTATGAAGGTGCAAAGCTATTTATTGCAGGCAATCAACTTTGTAAATATAATCCTACCGAACAAACATTGACACTTACCGTTCCACCATGTTTAGTGAATAAATATGGTAAAACAGTGACTTTATATGGCGTAAGCTTTAATTATGGTTCTGATTGGTTATCAGATGCATTAACGCCTACAAAATACCCCGATGGTAAGCCTCATGCTGATAAACAAAAATATCGGACGGGAACCTTAAAACCTGTAAGTTACGAATTGGCCAATCGTGCTGGTAGATGGTATATCAATGCAATTGTTGACTCTGTAGTTGGTACTATCGTTACCTCTGCCGAAAAAGGCGTTTTAGGAATAGACTTTAATCCAAGCAGTATTGATTGGGCAATTGTCGAGCGTCATGGAAATTTGCTTCGCCACGGTTCGATTAAAATTAATATTCAAGACAAGTCATCTAATCAAACTTCAGATATTTTAGGAAAAGCGATTGCATCCATTGTCCGAGTCGCTCAACAGTATCAAGTACCAATAGCAATTGAAGATTTAGACTTTACGCAAAAAAAAGCAGCCCTTAAAGAACGCTCCAAAAAATATGCAAGGATGCTGTCTAATTTTGCTTACTCCAAATTTACCCAATTGATTGAAACACGTTGTATCAGGCAAGGTGTGGAACTTAGTAGAGTCGATCCAGCCTATACTTCAGTCATTGGTATCACAAAATACATGGCTCTTTATGGGCTAAATTCTGGTTGTGCTGCCGCTTTGGTAATAGCGCGGCGCGGCCAAGGTCGTACTGAAAAGCTTCCGTTGGGTCATGTTCGTTACTTTAAAAGACCAGAGGATCGATTGAAGTCGGGGGCATGGGCTAAGGTGAGCAAGAAAATAAACATTTGTTCCGGCATAGCCAGAAACGAGTTTTATTTTCTTGGGGACAAAAAGGTAAAGACTAACCGTCTTTTGCATGGCAAGCCACGGCAAATACAGTTTACTAAGTGGGCTGGTCAAACTGTGCAGGTACTCCGTACCCCTCATATCAAATTAAAAACCTAGCGCTGGTGGTTTACCTGTCTACTTAGCAATTAATGGATAAGTTTGACAAGGTTTTTTGTAGCGCTAAATTTGGAAAGTGCAATGGTGAAAAATCCCAGATGCAGCCATCTGATGGTATTCTTTCACTGTCCACAGTCGAAGAATAAAAGGCGCTTCTTTGGAAATCATAGTTTAGGCACCTAATGAATCGATTGAGTGTTGACTATCTTAACGACCATCAGCGGTCTTATAAAGATGTATGTGGATGGATGTTTGCAGCAGTAAGCTCTTAAGCCAAAAGTCTATTAACAAGAGATAATAGAACATCTACTGCAAAACGTGGTCGCCGATTACAAGACTCCTAATTTTCTATATACAGGGCGCATTCCGTCAATCTTTATCAACTCAAATCATGAAAACAGCCAGCCAATTACAAACTCGCCTTGATTATTATTATCAGCAAATCAAGACAATCATCCTGATCCGGCAGAATCCAATTACTGGTTTGCTACCTGCTTCTACGGCAATAACTGCTCACGGTGATTATACTGATGCGTGGGTGCGAGATAATGTATATAGTATTTTGGCAGCTTGGGGTTTGGCGTTAGCATATCGGAAAGTGGATGAAGATAAAGGACGCACTTACGAGTTAGAACATAGCGTCGTCAAGCTGATGCGTGGGCTGCTGTTTGCGATGATGCGACAGTCACACAAAGTAGAAGAATTTAAACATACACAGTCGCCATTGGATGCATTACACGCGAAGTACAGCACAACTACTGGGGACATTGTAGTTGGTGATGATGAATGGGGACATTTGCAATTAGATGCCACATCGATATTTTTGCTGATGCTGGCACAAATGACTGCTTCTGGATTGCAGATAGTTTACACAATTGATGAAGTACATTTTGTCCAAAATTTAGTTTATTATATCGGACGAGCTTACCGGACGCCAGATTACGGAATTTGGGAACGGGGAAACAAAATTAATCATGGCAATCCAGAATTAAATGCTAGTTCCGTGGGGATGGCAAAAGCAGCTTTGGAAGCGATGAATGGACTGGATTTATTTGGCGTGCGTGGTAGTCAAGCATCGGTAATTCACGTCCTGCCAGATGAAATCGCTCGCGCCAGAATTACTCTAGAATCGTTACTACCGAGAGAATCTGGCTCTAAAGAAATTGATGCGGCATTGTTGAGCGCGATTAGCTTTCCAGCGTTTGCAGTGGAAGATATCGAATTACGCGATCGCACTCGCAATGATATTATCAACAAACTGGAAGGAAAATACGGCTGCAAACGCTTCTTGCGCGACGGACACCAAACAGTCATTGAAGACACCAAGCGTTTGCATTACGAACCGGGGGAACTTAAACAATTTGAGCATATTGAATGTGAATGGCCGCTATTTTTCACCTATTTACTACTAGATAGCTTGTTTTGCGGCGAAAAAGAGCAAGTTACCCATTATCAAGAGCGTTTAGAGTCATTACTTGTCGAACGCAATGGTTTGCTACTGCTGCCAGAACTTTATTATGTGCCATCCGAGAACATCGAAGCCGAAAAATTAGCACCCCAGAGTCAGCCGCGTTTACCTAATGAAAATATTCCTTTAGTATGGGCACAGAGTTTATATCTTCTCGGGCAAATGTTGAGTGAAGGGTTACTTGCCGTTGGCGATATTGACCCTTTAGGACGACACTTGTGTTTGGGGAAAAATCGGGAAGCATTGGTGCAAATTGCCTTACTAGCTGAAGATGAAGATTTACAATCAAAGCTAGAAGTTTATGGGATTGAGACGCAAACACCCAAACAAATAGAACCAATTCAAGTTAGAGAAGCAGATGAATTGTTATCTATTTATACCCAAATTGGACGCAATGCCAAACTCGGTTTAACTGGCCGTCCCCCCCGCCGTCCCAGAAGTTTGACAACATCAAGAATTTTTCGTATAGGTAGTGAGAACGTAGTATTTTTATCCGCATTTTTAGACGCCCAGCAGTTCTACTTAACCCTTGATTACCATTTTCTAGTCGAACAACTTAGAGGTGAACTGGCTTATATTCAAAAGTATTGGGGCGATTTAGGACGTCCTACCCTAACATTAATGTTGACACACACCATCCTAGAAACCGGCAGTGAGGCATTACTTAATTTAATGCAGGAATTGAAAAATGGTGTATTTCACGGCGTGCGAGTCAAATTAGGACGATTAAATCAGTTGATGCTGACAGCTACCGTCGAACGGATTGACTTTCTTGAGGAATTTGAATTTCCCCAGTCTGCAGTTAAAGATGCTGCACCTCGCCATCTTTACCTGGGTTACCATCCTGATAAGAATTGGCAGTTAGGACATACCCAAGAATTCCAGATGGAGTATGAAACAAACGTAGATAGTTTGCTTTCTTATTTGCGATCGGCAGAAAATATCTACGAACAAATAGAGTTGTTGCAGACGTTGACACGTTTACACGGACTCGAATTTGATACTGGCTTTGGCGGTTCTGAAACTCCCGTGACTGTAGCAGACTTGCTGGATGAAGTATACACCAAAGCCGCAGAACTGGGAATCTGGGCGGTTGTGCGTCGAGCTGCGGGTTTGCTACAAATGGCGGATATGGGTTTGTCTGATGTGGTCACAAGTGTTGTAGTGCGCGGGAAGCAGATTGCCGTGGGTAAAGCTTACAGTGAAGCATCATTGATAACCACACCATTATCCCACAGCGAAATCGTCGAGAAAATTAATAACTTCTGTCGGGAGGATATACGCGATCGCGTATTAACTCAAGAAATTCTAATTTATGTGAGCATCCTCATCAAGTCAGAGCCTGAGTTATTTCAAGGATTGTTGACAATCAGAGTCGGCTATCTGATTTTGTTGCTGACCAGCGAAATTGGGCGGGAGTTGTATGTAACTCAAGATGAAGCTTATGAAAAATTAATGCAACTTTCACCATTTGAAGTCAAAACAAAATTAAACAAAGTATTACGAGAGTATGCTGGTATGAGTAATTTATTACGCCTGCAAGAATCACTCCACGTCAAACAAAAAGAAAGTGAGATTAATTGGGTAATACCATTAACACTGATAGAGGAAATCGAAGAACCAGTCGGTGGATGGCGGAGATATCGCAAAGCCGAAGGGACAACTGGAAGGGTACCCAAAGACTTTTTCCAGCAAGTTTGGCTGTTGATGAAACATTCTAAAGGCGTAGTAATTGGCGATAAACTAGAACGGCGGAATCGTTTGGATAGTGAGGTGATGTTGTCAGAAATGACACCTGGGGAAAAGAACTTTGCCCTACTAGTTGAACATTTATTAAATAAAATCGAGTCACCCGAGTACCGTCAAGTTAATATAGAAGCTTTGATGGAATTAGCCGCCATCGCTTCCAAGAACCCCGACCTCCAAATTGAAGAGTATATCGTGTTGGATGTATTAGTCGGTCATGCTGTGCGGGTCGCATGGTTAGAATTGCACCCAGAAAAAGGCGATCGCTATGACGAATATAAAGCATCAGCTTGGCGATCGTTTTACAATACCTCTCCTTCGGATTGCGCTAATTATATTGTGAAGGCATTCCGCGTCTTGACTGAGTTTGTAGAAGATGTGGCAACTCCTGTTTAACGATTCAGGCTATTGCGATCGCGGATTTTGAAGGGATTGAAGGATTTCACGGAGAATCTAAAAATTAATTATTCTTTCGGGCGATCGCGGATTTTGAAGGGATTAAAGGATTTCACGGAGGATCTAAAAATTAATTATTCTTTCGGGCGATCGCGGATTTTGAAGGGATTAAAGGATTTCACGGAGGATCTAAAAATTAATTATTCTTTCGGGCGATCGCGGATTTTGAAGGGATTAAAGGATTTCACGGAGGATCTAAAAATTAATTATTCTTTTCCGTGGAATCCGAGTAATCCTTTAAAATCCGCGATCGATGTTTATTAATTTTTGTTGCGCTGCGGGCACTACTTAACAGACACAGCATCAACGTCAATGGTGTCTGTAGCGGAGTTGGAAGTGTCTGTTGGATTGGGGGTGTTGGCGTCTAGGTTACTATTTTTACGTGCCTTGAAACCTTCAATGGCTACCTGAGACACCTCAGAAATTAGCAATGTCAAAAGGAAAACATCGTCAATTTGTCCCACAATAGGTAGAAAGTCAGGAGCAATATCAATTGGGCTGACTAAATAAACTAGCGTACCTATAATTGCCCACCAGCGGTACTTAGGGTTGTGAAGTAAATTTCGATACCAACCATAAACTGCTTGAATTGAAAATTTCATGTGTTTGACCTCCAGTTACCTTTAATTTTGGCAGATTATACTCTAAACTCCCTGTGGGAATAACCGCCATAGTTTGGTATGGAAGACGCTACTTAATTGCAACTTATGACTAAATTAATAGCGATTGGTAGTTAAAACGAGTTTGGAAATTGTGCATAAATCTTTAAAATTAAGATGCTTTGGGATACTTGTTCGAGGAGTTAACGGAGGTAAGCGAAAACAGTGGATATTATAGCTGAGTTTAAAAAGGGCGGACCGGCAATGTACGTCTTGCTGCCGCTATCAGTCTTGTCTTTGAGCGTGATTTTTGAACGTCTGTGGTTTTGGCTGCGAATTTTGAGCCAAGAAAAGCAAATCGTTGAGCGGGTCTTGGAAGCTGCTCGTGAAAATTGGGAAATGGCGGCGGAAATAGCTAGGCGTGCAACCGATAAACCGATTGGTCGGTTTCTCTATGCACCCCTAAGCCTGCCGCAAACCGATGCAGAAAGTTTCCGATTGGCATTGGAATCAACAGCAGAAGACGAGATTGCTGGGATGCGTCGGGGAGAAAAACTTTTGGAAACTGTAATTGCTCTTGCACCTCTGTTGGGGTTATTTGGTACAGTTTGGGGTTTGTATCAGTCTCTAGGAGCAATTAAGATTGGCGATTTGGGAACTGAATCTACCGCTGGAGTGACTACTGGTATTGGGGAATCTTTGATTAGTACAGCAGCAGGGCTAGTTGTTGCTATCTTCAGTTTGGCATTTTATCGTCTATTTCAAGCTTTTGTAGTTAACCAAGTCAGAATTTTTCGCAAAGCAGGGAACGATTTAGAACTGCTCTACCGTCAGTCTCCGCCTGATTTTAGCAATCGGACACGAGAACAACTGGCACTGAATGAAGAAATAACGCAGGAAACTACACGAGAAAAGTTCACTCCACCCCGCAAACGAGGTAAAAATAGGTTTTTGGAACAACCTCCCGAACCTCCAACAGAAACTGATATCACTGAATAGAAAAGGAACCTGATAATTGAACAATAGAGACGATGAAAGTTAACCTGCATACCCCAGTTGAAGAAGTCCAAGTCCAAATAATTCCCCTAATTGATGTTATTTTCTGTATCCTGACGTTCTTTCTGTTAGCGTCTTTACAATTTACTCGCCAACAGGCAATTAACATTGATTTACCTAAAGCCAACAGCGGTACAACAGCGGCTGCAGCAACATCACAGCAACCGGGAGGGCAGTTATTGGTAACTCTCGACGCTGTTGGTCAAATTTATGTAGAAAAACAGCCCATACAACAGCAACAGTTGGAACAGTCTTTAAGGAACTATATCCAACAAAATCCTAACGGCGTTTTGGTACTGAATGCTTCGCGTTCAGCTACTTATAACGATGTCATCCAGGCATTAGATACCCTGCGACGAGTGGGAGGCGATCGCGTTGCTTTGGGAATTATTCCTGGTCCCTCTCAACAACCAATTAACTCACCTTTCCCTACTATTCCCAATTTTCCCATAAATCCTGGGGCACCGGGAACCGCACCATCTGTTCCGATTAATCCACCCAACCCGAACTTCAATCTTCCAGGTACAACCAATCAAGTTCCCTTGCCGGTTGTACCCAATCAACCCTCGACACCAGAAGGTGTTGTTCCTGTTAATCCTACTGTGACGGCTTCGCCAACACAAGAAGGAACTGGACAAACGAAGACTGCACCGAAAAAAAGGTAAATGGGAGTGGGGGAGACAAGGAAGAGTAGGGAGAAATAATTGCCCCCTTGTCCCCCTTTGCCTTCCTCCTAGCCCTCAAACCTAAAGAGATTTAATATGAATTCTATTCAGCGGAAAAATTACTGTTAACTTACAGATAATTGGCTTTTAGTCAAGTCTTTTTTCAGAAACTGCCATTCAAGTTTCAGGGGTTGTGGCAATGAATTTTGTGACGCTTTTAATTGTTTGGGTGGTAACAGCTGCTAGTTTGTACATTATTAGCAAGTTGCCTTTAGGAGTCGAAATTGATTCTCCTGGGAAAGCTTTCTTCTCGGCAGCAATTCTCGGCATCGTAACGGCATTAGTCAGACCACTTTTACGTCTTTTATTTGTAATACCGAATGTTCTGACCTTTAACTTGCTATCGAGCTTCTTCACCTTTGCGATTGCGGCCATTTCCTTTGGGCTTGCAGCCGCGCTGGTGCAGGGTTTTCGGCTGCGTTTTGGTATTTGGAGTGCGATTATCGGAGCATTTGCACTATCTGTAATCAGCAGCTTGCTCTACAGATTGTTGGGAGTCTGAATTTAGTTGTTAGTCGTTAGTCGTTAGTCGTTAATGGTTAGTTGTTAGGAGTTGGGAGGAGCGGAAATTAACACTCATCACTCATCTCTTATCATTCCTAACTCCTAACTCCTAACTCCTAACTCCGCTCCTCCTAACTCCTAACTCCTAACTCCTAACTCCTAACTCCGCTCCTCCTAACTCCGCTCCTCCTAACTCCTAACTCCTAACTCCTAACTCCGCTCCTCCTAACTATTCGTTAACAGTCGGAGGTGCGACAGCGGTGCTTGATTGTCCTGCAGCACGTTTTTCGCGTTTTTTGCGATCGGCTGAAACCATATCGGCCATTACGATCAGAGCTTGTGCCATTTTATCTAGATTAGAACGGTATAGCTCTAGGTCTTTAGTGAGTTTGTCATCAGACAGATGCAAACCAGTAGCAATAATTTTCAATGCGTCATTGCGCTGCTTTTCATCTTTGACTAATTCGGGATCTGCCTGTTCCAATAACGAAAATATACCGATCGCAAACAAACGACTATATTTAAAGTTAGAGTTGTTGGCGATCGCTTCGAGTGACGATTGTAAGTCAGCATCTCTAGAGTTAGGAGTTCCTTGACTCACCCACGCAATCAAATCTTTGGCTGACATACTAGAGGCTACATTTTGCAACCTTTGAGCATCTTGTATGTAACGGGTTGGATCTTGTTCTACAGCCTTAAGTATGGCAGTAAAAATTGACTCCTGGTCCCGTTCCGGCAGATAGCCTTGCATAAAGCGGTCAAAGGTAGTGACGACACCCAAAGCATAAATAGGATTGTAGCTAAAATCGACATTGACTGAGAGCAGGTGCATTTCCACCATTAGCTCTTCCACTACCCGACGATAAATCGTGTTGATTGGACGGGTGTGAGTGCTGTAGAAACTTCGCTTGGTATCAGAGACAGTACGGACGTTATTCACTCTTAATCACAAATAAAAAATTTTCGGGCGACGTTTGTTTATTTTCTCGCTTCAGGGTAACTTTGCCAAGTTATGGTTTCCTGAAGAACTGCTAATTTACAAGTTTATTGCGCTACAGATGTTTTGCGGCAAAAAAGCAAGTTGCTGGTACAACCATCTTAGTATTAGCTACAGGGCTGTTTTCCCATAACATAAATATACTAATCAAAAATTATGATACTCGATAACTGTTCATTAAATTTATGACCATTTCGCCTGAGTTACTCACCTTGGCTGACTACCTGGCCGGTGAATTTGATAATCGGGAACAAGCTCTAGCCGATCCAGCTTGGTACGTTCACCTGCGTATGTGGCAAAGACCAATTCCTTTATTCGGTCAAGACAGCCTGACCATATTTGCCGAACAAGCTAATGTTCTTAAATTAGATCAACCTTACCGTCAACGAATCATGCGTTTGATGGCAAGTTCTGAATCTGATCCACCCCTACATATCCAATATTATATGCCCAAAGACCCAAGTGCCTTACGTGGCGCTGGTTGCAATTCGGCTTTACTGAATACACTTACGCAAGAACAGTTAGATTTGTTGCCAGGTTGTCGGCTTGCAGTCACGCAGCAACAAATAGCTCCAAACCGTTATAAATTCTTTGCTAAACCACCAGATCAAGCCCGTTGCACCTTCACATATCTTGGTGATACCGTGCAGGTTTCTTTGGGGTTTGAAACAACAGGTGAAGAATTTTTGAGCTACGACAAAGGAATTGACTCTACAAATGGCAAAGCTACTTGGGGAGCGATTATGGGCCCTTATCGCTACACAAAAAGGAATCAGTTATGAGGAGCAAGGTTAGGAGTTAGGAGTTATGAGGAGCGGAATTAACTCTTAACTCCTCACTTCCAACTCCTAACTCTTGACTCTTGACTCCTAACTTTTTCTCAGCTAGCCATACTGCGGGGTACACCTTCTAAAGCCTCCTCCTCTGTTTCAAAGATTTCAAATACGGTGTCCATCATTGTGACTTCAAATACCAATTTAGCTTCTGGATGAACATTACAGATACGGAAACTGCCTTTTACTTTGTCAGCATCACGCATTCCGGCTACCAAAGAAGTAAGACCAGAACTATCAATGAAATTAACCTGACCAAGATTGACAACTACATGACGGCTGAGTTTGGAGATACACTCCTGTAACTTCAGACGAAATTGCCAAGCTGTGGTGATATCTAAACGACCCGTTGGTGTCAAAACGATAACAGTGTTACCGTCCTGAGTTGTATAGCTTTTTTGCTCTATTTGAATCACTGAGCCTCCGCTTGCCACTCTCTTGCTTTAACAGTTATCAGTTATCAGCTCAATATAAACAAGTCCTGTGTCCCCACCGATTGGTGGTGCTTACGCTATCTGGTTGATGAAAATCACCCTCCCAGAAGCATTCAGGACTGTTCACTGTTGGCTGTTGACTACTTTAATTGCGGCTTTTAAATGCCGTGGACTGGTAAGCCAAATAAATTCGCTTGAATACAGAATCACTCCAGCAACAGCGTGATTTAATTGACTCACTAGTAATTCAACTACCTGTAGATTGAGATTAACAAGTTACAGCTGCAACTGTCATCCTATTTGCTAGGTCGTTACTTTTAGTAGTTTAACTCACTAAAAAAGTCTTTTACTCCTTCGCGTTCCCGAAGCATATACTGAGTATGAAAAAAGCTAAAGTTCTGAGTGTGTTTCCGAAGGCTGCGGTGAGTATGAAAAATCACAAAGATATTTAGAAGCATGACTCTAATTCAGTATCGAATGCTAAATATGCAACTGTAAACTGCATTTTAATACTGAGGATATAAAATTCATAACTTCTAACTCAGGATTAGCTGTCTTGGGACTTGGGACTCCAGTTAATCCAATCTTGAGGCTTGAGGAAGGTTTCGTATAATTCGGCTTCGGGAGAATTGGCTTCTGGCTGATAGCCGTATTCCCAGCGAACTAATGGCGGTAGTGACATCAGAATAGATTCAGTGCGACCGTTGGTTTGCAAGCCAAAAATCGTTCCTCGGTCATAAACAAGGTTAAATTCTACATACCTTCCCCGACGGTAGAGTTGGAAATTCCGTTGGCGATCGCCATATTCTATTCCATGTCGCCGTTCGACAATTGGTACATAAGCTGGTAAAAAGGCATTACCACAATCATTGACAAAAGTAAATAATTGTTCCCAGTTGCGTTGTGGTAGCGTCCCTACAGACTTACCGTAGTTAGCCGCCGCTTCATCTGGATTGGGCCCACGATATAATTCGCCTCTACCATCTTGGTAGTCAAAAAACAGACCGCCAATACCCCGTGTCTCGTTGCGATGCTTCAAATAGAAATATTCATCACACCAGCGTTTAAACGTCGGGTAATATTGGGAGTGATTTTTGTCGCAAGCTTGTTTCAGTGTCTTGTGGAAATGTGCCGCATCTTCAGCAAACGGGTAATATGGAGTTAAATCGGCACCGCCACCGAACCACCACACAGGACCCGCTTCAAAATAGCGATAATTGAGGTGAACGGTGGGTACGTAAGGGTTCCGGGGATGCAATACCAATGAAGTACCTGTAGCATACCAGCGATGGCCTTCTGCATCTGGACGCTGGGTGAGAATAGAAGGTGGCAAGTGAGAACCCCAAACTTCGGAAAAACCGACACCAGCTTGTTCAAAGATTGCACCCTCACGCATGATACGCGATCGCCCGCCACCACCTTCTGGACGTTCCCAACTATCTTGCTGAAACTTACCCACACCATCGAGTTGTTCCAACTTTTGCGTAATTTTGTCTTGCAATTGTTGCATAAACTGACTGACCCTAGCTTTAGCGTCAGTTGGTGGTAAAAAGGTGGATGATTCTACTGGCAAAGTCGGGGCTTGGGAGTTGGTCAACATAAATTTAACAGCCTAAATTACGTTTTGAAGAAAGCAACAAAAGTTTATGTATTAAATTTGCGTGGAAGAAGCAAGTGTTGATTTGTCAGTTCACATGCAATGCCTTTCCCAACCTGCTTTCTTGTTGATTGTCAAGCATTAACAGATTTTATGGACATGACTAAAAGTTATTTTCCCTTAAATCCGTATAGGCTTGAATATTATCAGACTTTTTTGGGTCTTTTTTTATGTGAATATTTACATACAACTTGTGAAAAATTAGTCAATTACCACTTGGAGCCTCATGGGATGATACTTTTAAGCATATTTCCACCAAAAGTATTAGGCTCAAGGTTTAGGAATAGCACCACGCTCCCACAATCCCCAGCAATCGATGTGGTGTTTTCGCCGCTTGTATTTAACTAATAACTTTTAAAAGTGCGTCAAGAGGAGGATTTTTCAAAATGCAAGCTTGGTTGTCCAAAGTCATCCAGCGTAAACGTCGTCGGGTTTGTGTTTCTCTGGTGCGAAGCTATCGAGAGATTAGCTTTGCCTCTGTGGATGAATTATGGCAAAAAGTAGTTGATTTAACAGACGTTTCCTGGCACCCTCTGCTTAAAAGTACTAACGTTCCTTATGGATTAGTACCTAAACCTGGATTGATTTACCAGGCAGTAACCCGCTTGTCGCCGATTCCAATACGTATTTTTGTCGAGCGCGTCAACCCTCATGAGTTGTTGACTATACGAGTATTGGCAATTCCCGGCATCGAAGAACGGGTAACTTACCAAGTAGAGTCCACTGTTTGCGGGACTTGTTTGTCTTATTCTGTAACCCTACGCGGCTGGTTATCACCACTAATTTGGTCGTTCTCTCGTCCTTATAGCGATCGCGTTGCCCGTGCCTTAGTGGAAGCAGTTGAACAAACGGCATTGCAAGCAGTGTCAGGAAAGAAAAAATCTCTCAATTTTGATTTTTAGCTTTTTGTTACTGGGAGCGTAGTTATTTCTTGATTGTTTTCACAACTAACCACTAACAAATAACAACTAACAAAGACCCTTAATATGGAAATAGATAAGAATTAATTTTGTTAAAAATTGTTACGGCAGCAAGGGTGAAAACACTATGTATGATGTCCTCGATTCCGATTCGGTTCTATCCATATTGCAGCCGGTTCAAGACCCAGAACTCCGCAAAAGTCTAGTAGAACTGAACATGATTCGCAACGTCAAAATTGACGGAGGCAAGGTGAGCTTTACTTTAGTGTTGACGACACCTGCCTGTCCCTTACGCGAATTTATCGTGGAAGACTGCCAGAAAGCCGTTAGACAGCTACCGGGAGTTACAGATGTATCTGTAGAAGTCACGGCAGAAACACCCCAGCAAAAGAGCTTGCCTGACCGCACTGGCATTTCTGGGGTCAAAAATATTGTTGCTATTTCTAGCGGGAAAGGTGGGGTGGGTAAAAGTACTGTAGCTGTGAATGTCGCAGTGGCACTGGCGCAAACGGGAGCAAAAGTTGGTTTGCTAGATGCCGATATTTACGGGCCGAATGACCCTACCATGCTTGGTTTGGCGGATGCGACTATTACCGTCCGCCAAGGCGAAAAAGGAGAAATATTGGAACCGGCTTTTAATCACGGTGTCAAACTCGTATCAATGGGCTTTTTGATTGACCGCGATCAACCCGTGATTTGGCGAGGGCCAATGTTGAATGGAGTAATTCGCCAATTTCTCTATCAAGTTCAATGGGGAGAATTGGATTATTTGATTGTGGATATGCCACCAGGAACTGGGGACGCTCAGTTAACTTTGACACAAGCAGTGCCAATGGCTGGAGTCGTAATTGTCACCACCCCGCAAAATGTAGCCCTGTTGGATTCGCGCAAAGGCTTGCGAATGTTTCAACAAATGAAGGTGCCAGTACTAGGTATCGTGGAAAATATGAGTTATTTTATACCACCAGATATGCCAGATAAACAGTACGATATTTTTGGTTCTGGTGGTGGGGAAAAGACCGCAAAAGAACTGGGAGTCCCGTTGTTAGGATGCGTGCCGTTAGAGATATCCGCTAGACTTGGGGGAGATAATGGGGTGCCAATAGTTGTAGGCGATCCCGATTGCGCCAGTGCTAAAGCATTGAAAGCGATCGCCCTGACCATAGCAGGGAAAGTATCAGTTGCAGCACTGGCTTGAATGAAGGAATTCGTAAGAGGTTGATATATGGGGATTGAAACCGCAACTCAAAACGGGCGATCTCTTTCTTGCCGGGGTATTAAACCACCAACTCCCGGATAGATGAAGTAATAATTTTTTTTGAAATTTTGTCAGGTTAATACACTACGTGCGGAGAATACAGATTTTTAGAGGTAACTAAATCTAAAATCTAAACATAAAGTCTAAAGTCGCTCCATGTTGTTAAAAAGTTCACGTTCCTCACTCCCTTCTTCTCGCTGGAAGAATTGGGTTAAACCCTGGCAGCAAGTAGACTGGCTGCTATTCATACTTCCCGTAGCGCTCAGTGCCTTCGGCGGAGTTATGATTCTCAGTACCGAATTGAGACAGCCTGTCGCTCACTGGTGGTTGCACTGGGCGCTCGCTGGTATTGGCTCCCTGATGGCGCTATTTATTGCCCGTATCCGTTATGAAAACCTGCTTCAGTGGCACTGGTTTTCATACGGACTGATTAACTTCAGTCTGATTGCTGTGATGTTCGCCGGTCGCAGCGCTAAAGGGGCACAGCGGTGGATTAACGTCGCTGGCTTGAACGTCCAACCATCAGAATTCGCCAAAATAGGAATGATTATTACCCTAGCTGCGGTGTTACACAAAACTACCGCATCTAAACTACCCGACGTTTTTAGAGCGTTGGCAGTAACAGCCATTCCTTGGGCATTAGTATTTATTCAGCCAGATTTGGCTACATCATTAGTATTCGGTGCGATCGTTTTGGGGATGCTGTTCTGGGCAAATGCCAATCCAGGCTGGTTGTTGCTATTTGTATCGCCAGTAATTGCTGCAGTTCTAGATAACGTCTACAAGCCGGGATGGTTAGCCTGGTCAGTCGCAATGGGTATAGTAGCCTGGTTCTGTCTGCCTTGGCGACGATTTGGCATCGGCGCTTTGAGTGGATTTCTTCTCAACCTCTTGGGTGGGGAAATTGGAGCCTTTGCCTGGAACAATGTCCTCAAAGAGTACCAAAAAGACCGACTAACAGTATTTATGAACCCAGAACACGACCCCCTCGGTGCTGGGTATCACCTTATCCAATCTCGGATTGCTATTGGGGCTGGAGAAATTAAGGGATGGGGTTTGTTCAAAGGTCCGATGACACAACTGAATTTCGTTCCTGAACAGCATACAGATTTTATCTTTTCTGCTGTGGGCGAAGAATTTGGCTTTATTGGCTGTTTAGTATTACTTGCTGTCTTCTTAGTAATTTGTTTTCGTTTGTTACATATTGCCCAAACAGCCAAAGATAACTTTGGTTCGTTGTTGGCGATTGGCGTTTTGTCGATGATCGTCTTCCAAATGATTGTTAACGTGGGCATGAACGTGGGTTTAGCACCCGTGGCGGGTATTCCCCTACCTTGGATGAGTTACGGAGGTTCGGCGATGATCACTAACTTCATTTCCTTGGGAATAGTCGAATCAGTAGCAAATTTCCGCCAACAACGAACAAGGTATTAAATTGAGCAATGGCCTTTATTGTCAGGGGTAAGATGAAGAATTAATTTTTTTTCCTTTTAGCTTTGAATATCTCCACTAACCAATAATTAGTCAGAAATATTAAGCTATTAATAGGAAACCTAGAGGGTAAAGTCATGATCCTGCCTGGAGCAACTGTTCGCATCAAAAATCAACAAGATACCTATTATCGCTTTGAAGGACTCGTGCAACGGGTGAGTGATGGCAAGGTGGCGGTACTGTTTGAAGGTGGTAACTGGGATAAGTTAATTACTTTTCGTCTATCAGAATTAGAAGCTGTAGAGACAACCACACGGAAAAAAGGCAAATAAATTTAGTTAGGAGTTAGGAGTTAGTGGTTGGTGGTTAGTGGTTGGTGGTTGGTGGTTAAGAGTTTGGAGCTAAAAGTTAAGAATTGTTAAGAGCGAGGAGTGAGGAGTCAATATTTTTACTAATAACTCCTAACACAAACACTCCGCTCCTCCCGTACGAGCGCTCTTTACCCCGCTCCTCATAACCACTAACAACTAACCACTAACCACTAACAACTAGCTCGATAATATTATGCGCCTTCCTTTACCACAGTTTGCCAATCGCGATCGCCACCCGAATCACATTGCGGAGGTGATTGAAACTTCAACTTGTGAGTTTTTAGCTCAGTGTCTGGAACCGGACGACTTGAGTTTTCCCCCGATGCCTCCTTTCGGCAGTTGGGTTTGCTCGGTGGATGAAGAAACGGGGAATCAAGTTTATGGTGTGGTGTATTATGCAACCACTATGCCCATAGATTCCGTCCACCGGGCTAGGGCACTGGGGTTATCGTTACAAGACTTACGAGAGGAGCAACCGCAAATCTTTGCCATGCTCAAAACTGAATTCCGTGCAGCGATTGTGGGATTTGAGCGGTCATCAGATGTTATGGTTGGTAATAATCGGGTGTATCAGTATCTGCCTCCCCGGCCCCCACAAATTCATCAAGCGGTTTATAAATGCGAACCAGAAGCGATTGTTAAATTTACCGAAGAGATGGATTTTTTGCGGACAGTGCTTTCGGTCAACGGTGCCCCTGTAGAGTCTTTAGCTGCAGCCGCCATTCGCGAGGTGTACCAGTTACGCAAGGCTGACCGACAATGGCTAATTCAAGCCGGACGAACTCTGAGTGTGCTGCTTAAAGACGATTACGATCGCCTGCGGTTCATTTTGAGTCAAATCCACCCATAGGTAGTGTGATTCTGTGCTTTTTTATTTTTAGTCAGGGTGGCTTTTGTAATTAGATTGATTCGAGAGTTGGGGGTTTAATACCCCGTCCTAAGAAGGGGAACACGTTTTGAGTTGGGGTTCTGTATCCACAGGTCGAAACCTCTTACGAATTCCTTCTTCCTTCTTCCTTCTTCCTTCTTCCTTCATTCAATCGGCGATCCCGCCCCAGGAACATCGTAGCCTCAAGGAACGCTCCTCCCAGTCCTACCTATGGAATTAATATCACAAGTTCTTGCTGTTGAACCAACTGCCCAAGTTCTTGGCAAGGAACCAATCATCCCTTTTGCCATTCTAATGGTGGTAATTTTAGTTGTACCCATCATATTTGAGCGGCTCCGACTACCGGCATTAGTTGGATTGGTTTTATCAGGGGTAGTGCTTGGGCCTAGTGGCTGGAATCTATTCCAAGCAGAATCGCCAATGATGAATTTGCTAGCAGACATTGGCTTAATTTATTTGATGTTTGTCGCAGGTCTAGAAGTTGATATCGAACAATTCCGCCGTCGCAAAACTCGCTCACTGGGATTTGGTAGCTTCACTTTTGGTGTGCCCCTAATAGCGGGAACTTTAGTGGGGCGGATTTTGGGCTTTGAGTGGAATGCAGCGATTTTGATTGGTTCTTTGTTTGCCTCTCACAGTCTCTTGGCATATCCGATTGTAAGTCGTCTGGGAGTAGTAAACAATGAAGCAGTTACTGTCACAATCGGAGCTAGGATTTTTACTGATATCGGCGTGATGTTGGTATTGGCAGTTTGTGTAGCGATTCATGGTTGGGCATTTACTCCTGCTAAAATCCTCACCTTACTGGGTTGGTTAACTGTTTACTCTGCCGTGGTTGTGTCGGGCTTTGATTGGGCAGGGAAAGAATTTTTTCGGCGCTCAGGAGAAGATGAGGGAAACCAATTTTTGTTTGTATTGCTGACTGTGTTTCTCTCTGTGGTCGGCGCACAATTAATTGGGGTAGAAAAAATTATCGGAGCATTCTTAGCAGGTTTGGCAGTCAATGAAGCTGTTGGTGATGGGCCTGTCAAAGAAAAGGTGATGTTTGTTGGCAGCGTGTTATTTATCCCGATTTTCTTTGTTGACCTTGGCTTGTTAATTAATTTACCAGTCTTTGCTAAAAATATTGGCACCCTCAAGGTAACACTCTTAGTTGTAATTGGTTTAATTGCCAGTAAGTTTCTCGCAGCTTTTTTGGCGAAACTGGTTTACCGCTACAACTGGCAGGAAATGTTAACTATGTGGTCGCTATCGGTTCCCCAAGTTGGTGCAACCTTAGCAGCAACTTTGGTGGGATATCGGGCGGGTTTATTGCCGATTGGGGTCTTAAATAGTGTAATTGTTTTAATGTTGGTGACTTCAACCATCGGCCCATTGATTACCAGTAAGGTGGCTGTAGGTTTAACTTCCTCCCAACGGGATCAACTTACAAACCCCGACGACAGCCAAGAAACAAAAGATAGTCCGCTGACGATAGTAGTACCAGTTTACAATCCCCAAACACAGCAATATCTGATTGAAATGGCGGCTTTACTGGCGCGTCAAGCTGACGGAAGGATTATACCACTGGCGATCGCTACAGCTGCGGCTCATATGGATGCCCCCCAATTGGAAGTATCTCTACAACGAAGCGATCGCTTACTCTCGAAAGCTACAGCCCAAAGTCGGGTTTTGGGTATTGAAGCAGAACCATTGTTGCGAATTGACGATGCCTTTGCTCAAGGAATATCGAGGGCTGCACGGGAACAGTCGGCAAGTTTAATCCTCATGGGTTGGGGTAAACGCACCGGTTTGAGGGCACGTTTGTTCGGCAACGTGATTGATAGTGTCCTTTGGGCTTCTCATTGTCCGGTAGCCGTGACCCGCTTAGTAGAATCACCGAGAAAAATTCAGCGCATCTTAGTGCCGATAGAAAACTTAACCTCACCTTCATTGCAGCCGATACAATTTGCTCAAATTTTAGCAGAGGCAAATCAAGCCCAACTGACAGTACTAAACGTATGCGAACGTCGCACTAGTTCTAGCAAGATAGCTTGGAGGCGATCGCAACTAGCTTTACTAGTATCAAAATTAGCTTTGCCCAACCCCCCAGAAGTCCAAATCATCGCCCACGAAAACGTCGCCCAAGCAATTCTGCAAGCGGCAAGATTGTACGATCTGGTAGTCCTACCTTTTATCCGCAATCGTACCAGTCCCGGCGGATTAGCCATGAGCGATGTTACAACTCAATTGGCAAGGCAACTCACCTGTTCGATCATCATGCTGGGAGAACCGTCACGCACTCAACCAGTAACTTTACAAACTGCGGTTCCGAGTACGACTGCGACTGTTTAAGGGGGCAGGGGGCAGGGGGGTAAATAATGTGAATATTTTTTATCCTGACTGTTCTTTTTAAGACCCCGACAAGAACGCAGGTAGTCCGTTTTGAGTTAGGTCTGAATCCACATATATAAACCTCCTTCTTCCTTCTTCCTTCTTCCTTCTTCCTTCATACCCTTTATCTTTTTGAAGATTTTATGAATTCTTGGGTAAAAGTGAAGAATTCATGAGGAATGTTTGCTAGTTTGCTAAATAAATTGCCAAAAAATCGAATACAAGTGTAAAAAACTTGTATACAGGGAAAAATTTTGATTACCCTTTCCGCTGACGGAATTTTTGTGCTTGCGCTGGGTACTCTAAAAAAGAGCGCAATGGAAGAAAAGAAATATCTGTAATTAACTGGTAAATTATGAGAATTTTGGTAACGGGCGGTGCTGGGTTTTTGGGTTCCCATCTTATCGACCGATTGATGAGTGCTGGACATGAAGTTATTTGCTTGGATAATTTCTACACAGGTAACAAACGCAATGTCCTCAAATGGATAGGCAATCCCTACTTTGAACTAATCCGCCACGATATAACTGAACCAATTCGCTTGGAAGTGGATCAAATTTACCATCTGGCTTGTCCTGCTTCCCCAGTGCATTACCAGTACAACCCAGTCAAAACAGTCAAAACCAACGTCATGGGGACGATGAATATGCTGGGGTTGGCAAAGCGTGTCAAAGCGCGATTTTTCTTGGCCTCCACTAGTGAAGTTTACGGAGATCCGGAAGTTCACCCCCAAACGGAAGAGTACAGGGGGAGCGTCAATCCAATTGGGATTCGCTCATGCTACGACGAAGGCAAACGAATTGCAGAAACTTTGACATTCGATTATTACAGACAAAATAAAGTCGATATTCGCGTTGTCCGTATCTTTAATACCTACGGTCCTCGGATGTTAGAAAATGATGGTCGCGTAGTCAGTAATTTTATTGTCCAAGCCCTACGAGGCGTACCCTTAACCGTATACGGTGATGGCTCGCAAACTCGTAGTTTTTGCTATGTCTCTGACCTAGTGGAAGGATTCATCAGGCTGATGAATAGCGATTACGTTGGTCCGGTAAATATCGGAAATCCTGGTGAGTATACAATTTTAGAATTGGCACAAGCAGTGCAGGGTATGATTAACCCCGATGCTCAGATTAAATTTGAGCCATTACCTTCTGACGATCCGCGTCGCCGTCAGCCCGATATTACCAAAGCAAAGACCTTGTTAAATTGGGAACCTACCGTTCCTCTAGAAGAAGGGTTAAAACTGACAATAGAAGATTTTAGCAATCGCATCAAAGGTACATAATAGTCAATGGTCAATGGACACTTGACTTTGTTGCTTTGAAAGCTTTTGTTGAATACTAACCACTTGAAACTGAGGAATTAGATAAAATGCGTGTTTGCGTTATTGGTACTGGTTACGTTGGTTTAGTTACAGGTGCTTGCTTGGCTCACATCGGTCATGATGTAATTTGCATAGATAATAACGAAGAAAAAGTTAAGTTGATGAAGTCCGGACAGTCACCGATTTTTGAACCGGGACTATCGGAAATCATGCAATCTGCGATCCAATCTGGGAAAGTCCAGTTTAGTTCAGATATTGCAGCAGGAGTAGCCCACGGCGAAATCTTGTTTATTGCAGTAGGTACACCTCCTTTGCCCACCGGTGAAAGCGATACCCGCTATGTTGAAGCTGTAGCCCGCAGCATTGGTGCCAATTTAGACGGCGGTTATAAAGTCATCGTCAATAAATCTACAGTCCCCATCGGTTCTGGTGACTGGGTGCGGATGATTGTCTTGGATGGAATTGCCGAACGTCAAAAAACACTTGTAACCGCAGGTGGGGCTCCTATGGATAAATTGCCAGAAATCGCGGAATTTGATGTTGTCAGCAATCCAGAGTTTTTGCGTGAAGGCTCGGCAGTTTATGACACCTTCAACCCCGATCGCATTGTCTTGGGAGGCAATTCTCAAAAAGCGATCGCCTTGATGAAACAACTGTATGCTCCAATCGTCGAGCGGAATTTTGCTGAGGATAAAACTTTACAGCATGTGCCTGTTTTGGCAACTGACCTCAGTTCCGCAGAAATGATTAAATACGCCGCTAACGCCTTCTTAGCAACCAAAATTAGCTTCATTAACGAAGTTGCTAACATTTGCGATCGCGTCGGTGCTGATGTTACCCAAGTAGCAAAAGGCATCGGTTTAGATTCTCGCATTGGTAACAAATTCTTGAACGCTGGTATTGGTTGGGGTGGTTCCTGCTTCCCCAAAGATGTCTCAGCCCTGATTCACACCGCTGATGATTACGGCTATGAAGCACAGTTGTTAAAAGCTGCTGTTAGCGTTAACGAACGTCAGCGCTTGATTGCCCTAGAAAAACTCCAACAAGCCTTGAAAATCCTCAAAGGCAAAACTGTGGGATTGCTTGGCTTAACCTTTAAGCCCGATACCGACGACTTACGGGATGCACCGGCACTCAACTTGATTGAACAGTTGAACAGACTGGGAGCGAAAGTGAAGGCATACGACCCAATTATTTCTCAAACTGGGATGCGTCACGGTCTGACTGGAGTATTGGTAGAAACCGATCCTGAAAGGCTTGCCGACGGTTGCGATGCTTTAGTATTAGTCACTGAGTGGGATCAGTTCAGCAATCTCGACTACACGAAGATGGCTAAATTGATGAGTCACCCCGTAATGATTGACGGTCGGAACTTCCTCGATCCGGAGAAAATGATTCGGGCTGGATTCCAATATGTAGGTGTTGGAAGATAGAGAGTTAGGAGTTGGGAGTTAGGAGTTAGGAGTTAAAATCGTAGAACCCTGCTCCCTGCTCCCTGCCCGATCTTTGTTACGAATGGGATATATTGCGATACCACAAAGTGGTTGCCAAGGGCATCGCACTCGGATTACTTCCGAGACAGGGTTTTTGTTGAGAAACGGAACGGAAATTAAAATCGGTCAAAACCCGGAAAATTTGGTGGTGTTGAAATATTTGCAATCGCAGTATTTGGTAATTCCTCTGTGTACTTTGTGTACTCTGTGGTTCGTTTCTCTCTACATATAAATTGCCCTAAAGAGGGTTTAAGTCTACAACGCGCAGTAGGTGATATTACAATATTATATAAACAAGCTTATTCGTGGTAAACGTTTATGACCTTGACGAACCGAGTTATTGAAAAACCTACCACACCTCAAAGCACTTACGTCTTACTAAACGGTGTTAGTTGGGAACAGCTAGAACAACTTGATATTACTCTTGCAGGGACAGGTGCCCGACTCACTTATCAAGATGGTATTCTTGAAATTATGTCTCCACTCTCTGATGAACACGAAGATGCGAAAAGCACTTTAAGTTTATTATTAGAAGCATACTTTCGTGAAAAAAAGATTCGTTTTTATAAGCGGGGAAGTGCAACACTTGGTAAAAGTGAAAATAAAACTCGCCGCGAACCAGATGAGTCATATAATTTAGAAACTAAAAAACCATTACCTGATTTGATTTTAGAAGTTACGGTAACTAGCGGTGGTATCAATAAGCTAGAAATATATAAACGTTTGGGTATATTAGAAGTCTGGTACTGGGAAGATGGATCAATATCAGTTTATTCGCTGCAAGCAGACAAGTATCAGAAAGTTAGCAAAAGTGCTTTGCTACCCGATCTAGATTTAGAATTAATTGCACGGTATTCACGTATGTCTGACCAATACGATGCTGTGTTGGAGTATAGCCAGGTTATTGCTAAATAGTAAATAAAAATATTTTTATCATAGAAAAAGTTCATTCCCATTCCCCACGAATCGCATCCAGATGAGCCAACATTGCCTCTTTATTATGATGAAGAATGCCTTTAGCTTTCTTTACCTTCCCATAATCCCGTTGCAATGATACTAAAAATGACTCCGGTAAATCGAGTCCGAGCGATTCCTCGTCTTCAGAAACAAGATAACGTTTAGGAATAGTCACCAAAGGCATAACAATTACTCTTATACCAATTCTGTATGAAGATGCACATAATCAAGACCCCCCTGTAGTCCCCCCTTGGCAAGGGGGGACGGCGTAGCCGGGGGGTAATATATGCAGCTTCACAAAGAAACGGTATTAATATTTACTTTATAAACCCATTATTACTTGAATTGCCATAATTAAAAAATTTTTCTAAGCCTACAAACCATAAAAAGATTTATTCGTTTTCTGTTAGGTTAAGTTAGGTTACGCTATCGCTTCACCCAACCTACATGCCATTTTTTTTAAATATTTTTAAAACACAATATAACTTTATTAAAAGTAAAAGTTAAATCCCACATTCCGCACTTTATTTTGTAGCATATTAAGTAGTACAAAAAGGCTAAAATATTTGCCAATAATGCTGAGTATAAATATTTAATGAGTCTGTGAATTGACGTTGGCTAACAATGTCATAAAGAATGTTAACTAATAAAACTATTAACTTTTTAATACTACTAACCCAAGTTGTGGGTTACGTGAATCCGGGTGCTTCGCACCCGGAGAGCCACGCGATGCCAATATTATTATACACAAAACATAGATAATATACGGTGTATGAATCCTAACTAAGGACTCGAAAAACATCTTTTTTTTTACTGAAGCTCTAAACTCAGAACGCGCATTTTTATTAGCTATTCCTTCTTCCTTCATTTGTAAGGTTAACAGTTTATAAGATGCACCACGATTCGAGCGCAGACCAGCGAGTAGCACGTTAGTATCTAATACAATTTGATATGGTCTGGTCATTTTTATACAATTACTTACTCGCTGTTAATAGATAAAGAGGTACTTTTCAAACATCCTCTAAAACTGTTGCATCTTCCTCGGTTTCCTCCCCTTCCAGCAATGTCAAAGCCTCCATACCTAATTGAGATCGCGCCATCGGGGGTTTTAAATGTTCAGCCTTGATGGGATGGGTTTGCAGGGGAATCTGACTTTACCTCAACCAACTTCTTCGTGAAAATTCGATAGTACAGCCACGTACTAATTTCCTTCAGAGGAAAAAGTATATAAGTTAGAGGATTGATGCTGACAACGATATTGCGACAGTCCCGTTTTGCCAAAAACATGATAGAAGATGCAACCTGCTGGGCTGACATCACTCCGTAAGGATTGAGTTGGCTTTTAAAAGGGCCGAGAATTAACTTACGAATTATACAAACTCCATCTAATCGCTTGAGAGTCACAATATCTCCTAACGCTCGCTTGCTGAGTTCGTAAAGTGGACTCAA
Organism: Cyanomargarita calcarea GSE-NOS-MK-12-04C; assembly: GCA_019359595.1. GTDB lineage: Bacteria > Cyanobacteriota > Cyanobacteriia > Cyanobacteriales > Nostocaceae > Cyanomargarita > Cyanomargarita calcarea. Next base: position 83,190 of record JAHHGZ010000022.1, on the reverse strand, counting down.
AGCCGCTTGGACTTCAGCCTCGGAAGTATTAACCCAGATTTCCTTGCTTGCTTTCGCTTGTGGCCCAGAAACAGTTGTAAAAAATAAATCTATTAAACGCACTGCCGAGAAGGTATTTACTTCATAAGATTCATTAATTGCCTCTGGAGTACGGTTTGTGTAAACATTGACTCCGTGGTTGATGATCAAAATATCGACTTTCTCTAAACTGTCTTTCAGTTCAGCTTCTTTGCCTAACTGCCAACCAACCACTTTTACCCCAGATTGTGTCAGCATCTGATCTGGATGAGTGGTAAGTGCGACAACTTTGGCATTTTGCTTGATAAGTTCAGCAGTCAGTGCTTGTCCCAAAGCTCCGGAAGCACCCGTTAAAGCTACAGTTTTACCCTTGAGGGATAATCCCGTTCCCAATATCTTGTCTACTAAGGGAAAGACACCACTATAGTAAGCATTAACATTATCAAAGTGATGCCGCCAATGATAAGAGCGATTCACCCACATTGCAGATGGAATCGTCTCCAAAGGACCCGGTAGGTGGGTGTAATCTGTATCAATTGTTCCTTGGGAATACCTAAGGGTTGCACCACCTAAAAAGGAGATAGTATAAAGTACACCAACCCATAACCCCAATTGACCAACAATTAAGGCGATCGCTGTCATTAGCACCACCAGCAGTCCCGATTCTAGGATGTCGTGATAGAGTTGGGAATCTTGGTAGGCTTTTAGGGAAACTACTGATAAATCCCGGCGATAAGCCATATGATGTTTGTTATGCCATTTAGCCAGCCAATTGACTTGGTGACACAAAGCATGGTAGCTGTCTCTTAGCACCTCAGCCAGCAAAAGTGAGAAGAAAGTCCAGCCAAGAAATTCTAACCAAAAATTTACAATTATTATCATACATTTTTGTAAAGTAACTACATCTTTTTATCCCATGCATAGGCCTAAAGGCGCAAAGAAGAATGTATTCTAAAATCTAAAATTAACCAGCCAACCGATAACACCACCGCCAAGAACAAGCCAAGCCGGATTGACTCGGTAACGAATGGTTAAGATAGCTGCAACAACAGCGATTGATGCTGCAATCCAATCAAAACGACCGGGGAATATTAGAGCGAGGGCTAGTTCAATTGTAACAACTGCCATCAACGCCACTGCACTGACATTCACTGCATCCAAAAACGCTGACATCCATTGAGAAGAGCGCAGACGCGGGATGAAGGGGTTGAGGAGGGCGACGAAGATGAATGACGGTAAGAAGATACCGATGGTAGCAACTATAGCTCCCGGTATGCCTGCAATTACATAGCCGATAAATGTCGCAGTGGAAAGTACCGGACCTGGTGTAAATTGACCAATAGCGATCGCATCTAATAATTGTTGTTGAGTCAGCCAGCCTAAATTATCAACCAGTCCTGATTGCAAAAAGGCGACTAATACATAACCACCACCATATAAGACACTACCTACCCTAAGAAAAAATAGACCAAGTTGCCATAAGGGTATGTTGGTTGCCCTTAACCCGCTTTGCGTGAGGGGAGGAGGAGATATATTTAATAGAAGTGGTAAAATTATTGCACCGGATAAATGCGATCGCCTAATTTTTAGGACAATCATTCCGATTATTCCACCGAGTAGGAGAGCGATCGTTTCATTGACTCCGAACAATACTGCTATTGCCACAGCTAGACCGATAAGGAGTAACTTCCGGTTTTTGATTGCCGTTTTTCCGAGCTTCCAAACAGCCCCAAAGATAACCGCTAAAACTACTGGTTTAATTCCATACAGTAAAGGGGTAACCTGGGGAAGGCTTCCATATGCGACATATAACCAAGCTAAAGCAGCGGTAATGATTACAGCAGGCAGGATAAAACAAACCCCTGCCACAATCAATCCGAACCAGCCAGCACGGATGTAGCCTACATGAATGGCCATTTCTGTAGAGTTGGGGCCGGGAATTAGGTTTGTCGCACCCACAAGGTCGAGAAAATGCTCTCTAGTCAACCACTGTTTGCGGGTGACCACTTCATCCTCCATCATCGCAATGTGGGCTGCCGGACCACCAAAGCCTATCGCTCCCAGTTTGAAAAATAGCTTTGCCAGTTCACTCAGACGGTTTAAGGTGGAGTCGTTCATCTGATATGCGGGTAATGCCTGCAGTTATGCTACCAGCGAACGATGGAGAAATCTATAATTTGTCATTGCGAGGCACGAAGCAATCTCTAGCTGTTGCGATCGCTTTGTGTCTGGCAATGACATTATTCCCAAATTTTTTGCATATTTAGTATAAAACCAGGTAAAACATTTTCCCCGGAAATAGTTTGAGGAAATTTTAAAACTTCCACATCTTGTCCTGGACGATAAATTTCTACTTCCTGCTTTTTTCGGTTTATCAACCAACCTAGACGACAACCATTTTCGATATACTCTTGCATCTTTTTCTGAGTTTTTTTCAAGCTGTCATTAGGTGAAAGTATCTCGATGACAAAATCAGGACATAGGGGAATAAATTTTTCTTTTTGTTCTTTAGTTAAAGCATTCCAACGAGATTTTTCTACCCAAGAGACATCAGGGGAACGGTCAGCCCCTGTAGGTAAAGTAAATCCAGTTGATGAATCAAAAACTTGCCCACTGTTGGTTTGGTCGTTCCAGAACCATATTTGAGCATTAATAGTAGAATTACTTTTTCCCGTTTCTCCTCCCGTAGGTGGCATTATAATTAATTCCCCTTGGGCATTGCGTTCTAATTTTAAATCGGGGTTTTCTTGACACAATTGATAAAACTGCTCTCTTGTCAGTTTAATAACAGAATTGAGATTTAATGTAAGTGCTGTCATATCAACTAAAATAATTTTAGTGTTGGCATTCAGATCCCTGACTTCTTTAAGAAGTCGGGGATCTATGACGAAAACTACAAATATCCTAACTTACAGCATTTCGCTGTAGGTGAGATGATGTGGGCAATACCGCAAAGCCCTCAAGAGCGATCGCTAAGTCATTTTTACCCTGTTTGCGGGGCCTACGGTGTACACACAAATCTTATCCCTCACCCTAGAAGGGTGGGGCGTTGTGCGTGCCAAGCCCACCTTCGTGGGCTTTCTTGGTATAACCCCACCCTTCTAACAAATTAAGGTTTTTTCAACTTGTGTGTACACGGTAGGTTTGCGGGACCAGGAGGGGGTAGAAGCTCTAACAAACCACCAATTGCGACTCAATTTCCTCAGAATCCAGATTGCGACCAATAAAAACTAACCGGGTTTGTCTTGCTTCTTCTTTTTGCCACAAACGGTCATAATATTGCTCAAACCGACTTCCTACACCTTGCATCACTAAGCGCATCGCTTTATTTGGCACTGCAACAAAGCCTTTAATTCGGTAAATCTCTTGCTGTTGAGTCAATTTTTGCAACTGTTGCAATAGCTTTTCAGGCTCAAAGGCACGGTCTAAAATTACGTGAGTTGAGTTAATTTCGTCGTCGTGGTCGTGTTCTTCTTCGGTGTCATGATGGCTGGGACGGCTGTCTAAATTATCTTCAACTGCAGCTTTAAATCCCAACAACACAGAGGGGTCGAGTGTTCCTTTTTTGCTCTGGACAATCTTCACCACTCTGGGCAATTCGTGCTTGATTATTTCCTCGACTCGTGCTTGTGTTTCTGCATCGACTAAATCAGTTTTATTTAACACCACCAAATCGGCACAAGCAAGTTGGTCTTCAAACAATTCTTGCAAAGGTGTTTCATGTTCGAGACTATCATCAGCTTGCCGTTGGAGTGCAATTGCCTCTGGGTCGCTAGCAAATCTTCCATCTGCGACTGCGGCACAATCTACGACAGTAATCACCGCATCAACTGTGGCAGCAGCCCGAATTTCTTGCCAGCGAAAAGCTTTGATTAAGGGTTTTGGTAAAGCTAAACCAGAAGTTTCAATCAAAATGCAGTCGATACTGTCTCGTCGCTTAAGTAGCTCTTGCATCATCGGTAAAAATTCTTCCTGTACGGTGCAGCAGAGGCAACCGTTGGTTAATTCAAAGATATTATTATCACTTTCGTCACCGTCTTCTGGGCAAATTTGACAGGATTTCAACAATTCGCCATCGATACCAAGTTCACCAAATTCATTGACTAATACAGCGATGCGTCGTCCTTGGTTGTTTTGGAGTATGTGGCGGATGAGGCTAGTTTTACCACTACCTAAAAAGCCGGTAATCACAGTAACAGGAATCTTGACAGCCATTTTTTATCTGGACATTTCTATCGGATGCTTTTTTAGCTTAAAGCATGGCGGGGCGATCGATTTTCTCTACTCCTATCTTGCACCTCATCAATTTTACAGAAAACTTGGACGTATAAATTATTTTATACGTCCGACGTTGTTTTATATCTGCGCTCTAATTGCAACGCCTGTCTAAACTCTAGTTGTTAAAAGCATCCTTGACTTTATCAACGGTGCCTTTAACAGCATTCTTTGTGTTGTCTACTGCTTTTTGAGTTCTAGCCGCATCTTCCTCTGCTCTGCGCTCAATTCTAGCCGCATCTCTTTTTGCTTTGCGCTCAACAAAACTACCATTGCCGTCAGTTGACTGTTCAACCTTTTTAGCATTTTTCTTCGCAGTCCGCTCAACTTTATCTGCCGTATCTCGGATAAAATTCTTGGCTCGTCCAGCATCTTCATTAGTTTTATCCTTAACGCGATCGCCTGCGTCTGCGGTTGCGACCAAGTTTATAGCTGGATTAGCCATTGCTGCGGTGTTCGAGAAAAACAAAAACATTGCTGACACACACAACAGAGTTGTAGCCAAAAACCGTCCTACAGTCGAAAGCCGTTTGGTAAAATAATTTAGTTTCATAGAATACACTCTTGAGGAGATTTAGCATTCTATTTTTACTTCATCTGGCTTAATGCCCATATCGTTCCGTAGATAGAGCTTCTCCAGTCATAGGTTATTCAATAGACATAGGAGTGGAACGCATTTGAGCAGGATTACCAAGGTTCTACTCCCTGATCGATCCAAGCATCAATAGTTGTTTTAACTTCTGATTCGGTGAGAGCAGACCATTCCTTTTCGTTAATCGTTGTCCTAAATACGGCTTTTTTACCTTGACCAACTTTTTCGATAGCGTGTTTGCGATACAGACTTTTTGGCTTAATCATTTTTACCTTATTGCCAGGGATTGCCCAGCCTTGCTGCACCTGTGAAAGGAGCAATATCAATAAATTCTATCCTATGCTTCACCGTTTGCGTTCGCGGTCAATGCCTCTGGTGTCTTTAATCCTGAGTCAGGAGTCAAAATTCTGACTCCACACACATGACTCACTAAAACTGAATGCAGGGGATCTTAAAAACAACAACTGCGTCTGTTTGCATTATGACCGATCGCCTTAGTAGATTATAAATTAGGGTTTTGTCTTAAAAAATACTTCCTTTACCGCATTTTTACTAAATTAATTTTGAGGTGAATTGTGCAATTTTCTCGGATTTTAACGCTGATTGTAACTTTATCTGTAGTAACCGCACCCGAAATTAGTTTTGCTCAAACAGTCGAACAGTTGATAGAACAAGCTTCATTTGCACAAGCAAACGCCAGATATTCAGAAGCAGAAGCGCTTTGGCGTCGTGTCATCAAGAGCATGTCAGGAGGCAATAATATTGAAGCTTACAAGAAGTTGGGTGAGGTCTTGTTTTATGAGCAGAAAATTGATGCTGCGATCGCCATTTACAAACAAGCAATCAAAATCAAGCCTAGTGCTGAAATTTACACACAATTTGGCAATAAATTGCGTAGTGTTGACAAACTACAAGAAGCGATTGTCGCCTACCGTGAAGCGATAAAATTAGACTCAAAAAGTGATTCGGCTCATTTTGGTATCGCTCAAGCGTTGGATCGACAGGGTAAAAAGTCAGAGGCGATCGCTGCTTTTATGCGAGCGGTGGAATTGAATCCCAATACCGATAATTATGAATCCTTGGGTGATGCCCTGAAAAAAGCAAGCAAGAAATCAGAAGCGATCGCAGCTTATCGGCAAGCGATTAAAATTGAACCCAAGAATTATTCGGCATACCTTAGTCTGGGAGAAATACTGCCATTCAATGAAGCCGTTGCTATCTTTCGCCAATTAACTAAAGAAGACCCCAATAACGATGTCCCCTTACAAGCTTTGGGCTATCTATTCAATGAGAGTGGTAAATTAAAAGAGGCTGTGTCTGCATATCGGCAAGCAATTACAATAAACCCCAGTGCTTCTAACTACGCACAACTAGGGGATAACTTGCTACAACAGAAAAAATTTGATTTGGCGATCGCTGCTTTTCAAGAAGCTGTCAAAAAAGAGCCAAGTGATTATATTTACAGCAACTTAGCGTCAGCACTGGTCAAGCAAGGGAAACTCGATGAAGCCTTAGCGGGTTGTCGTAAAGTTATTCAACTGAAAAAAGGCATTTACGAAACCTGTGCAATTGTCGGGATGGCAATTTATGAAAAACAAGGATTTCCCGCTGTCAGAAGCGTATTTAGCCAGTTTTCTGTTGACATTAAACCCAAACACATGGCAGAAATTTATCTCAGATTGGGGAGAGAAATACAAATTCGACGGGGGACAAAAGAAGATGGGCGATCGGCTTTTCAAGAAGCGCTTAAAATTAATCCAGGGGATAAAGATGCTCTTGAAGCCTTAAATAGCACCAGAGCCTCTAAGTAGGTCGGGCAGGGAGCATGGGTTTTAACTGGCTGAAATGCGGATTTTTGGGTAGGTGCATTCCGCTAATAATATTAGGGGCAATTTCCTTGTGGTTAACCATTTATAATCCGGCTAATCTCAAGGCTATTGCCCCTATTAAGTGTTGTTTATTCAAGTAATGCAGGTTGGCACAAATAACTAACCATTCATAGCGTGGAGTGTCAATCAGCAGTTGCCAATTCAGTGCTACCCCTGGTTCGACGACGTGTAATGGCGTTATAGACCATAATCCCGATCGCCTTAATGAGATTGCCTTCCAGTTCTTGGAACATTTTCATATTTACGCCAAATGCGGCATTCGCTTCATCAACAATGCGATCTGCGGTAGCGTCATCAATTGGCAACTCATCCAAATTATGACGATAGGTAGCCTTAAATGCCTTCTCATCCGGAATTTCTGGGAATTCATAGAAAGCAGTACCTTCACCATCCGAAAGGTTCATTGCTGTTTGGGCAATACCTTTGAGAATCTGTCCCCCAGACAAATCGCCTAAGTAACGAGTGTAAGAATGTGCTACCAAAAGTTCCGGTTCTTTATCCGAAAGTTCCCGGATACGCTGTACATAAGCTGCTCCCGCCGATGATGGTTGGATTTGAGAAAGCCAATTGCTTCCATAGTAGAAAGCTAAATCTTGCTCCAAGCTCTGTTTGCGGTTGAGTTGAGGAAAGTAAATTTTGGAAAGAACCGGATGGTTTTGGTGCTTCTCCATCTCTTCTTCCATCGCTGAGTAGATGAAGTAAAAGTTACCAACAAGCTTCCGGTAAGAGTTCTTCTCCACAACCCCTTTTAAAAAGCACCTCACAAACCCAACGTTTTCTGCCATTGTGTGGGCTTTCTTTGTACCTAAACGCAGTTTTGTTGCTAAATTGCTGCTCATAAAAAAAGTTCTCTACTTTAAAAGTCAATTGCGATCGCTTTAATCCATCTATGGCTAAAAAATGCCATTAAGACGTTAGATTAAAACCATTTAATGAGAATTTATAATAAAATTTCTTAAGCTGTTACATTATGTAATCTTTTACACTCCGAAAGCGCTATTCCAGAGTGAGTCTTGTATTTTTGTTGACTTTAAAGAACTTTTGCTAAGATTTGCTCGCTCGCCTGCAAACATGAGCTTTTCAACAAAAAGTAATTATTGCTACATATTATTTTGCCGTCATTCCGTTGTTCTTGAGAGGAGGATTGCTGTAGTTCTTTCAGATAGAGAATGAGAGAAGAAAAAGAAAAATTAATCACTTTTCGCATTTAAAAGCCGATTTTTCAGTGATATTACTTGCTTCATACAATCTTTACAATTAATGCAAGCTAGTTATCAGTGTTATTACTGAAATAGAACTATCTTATAATATATCTCCAGAGAGAAAAAAAATTTACATTCTCCATGAAAGGTATTCCGGGTGAATTGTTAAGTAAAGTGTAAAGTGCTATTGTCCATTGTGGCTGTGTGGAGTGTTTAAACTTATGGTTTCATTTGTAACTCGTACTCCGGGCATTCATGGGGGTTCGACTTCCGAATTTGAGAGCGTTGGGAAAGTTATTGAAGGCAGTTTTGCGCCTAGTTCAATAGCACTGCCACTGAGTCCCCTGTTTGGCACAGATGGCATTCGCGGACGAGTCGGAGAATTGTTGAGTGCGCCCTTAGCGTTACAGGTTGGTTTTTGGACGGGTTTGGTTTTGCGTAGCCATGCTCTTATTACAGGTCCTGTAATCCTCGGGCAGGATTCCAGAAACTCCAGCGATATGTTAGCAATGGCACTCAGTGCGGGGTTAACAGCAGCGGGGCTAGAAGTTTGGTATTTGGGTTTGTGCCCCACTCCGGCGATCGCGTATCTTACCAGCGTTACTAATGCGGTAGGGGGAGTAATGATTTCTGCCAGTCACAATCCACCAGAAGACAATGGCATTAAGATTTTTGGTTCGGATGGCGGTAAGTTATCTAAACAATTGCAGGGAGAGATTGAAGCCGGATTGCGTGGGTTGGCAACAAGCACAGTTAACGTGAGTAATTGCGGCAGGCATTTTTCACGTCCAGAGTTATTAGCAGATTATCGCGAAGCGTTGAAAAAACCACTGCACAATATAGTAAGTCTTCAGGGAATGAAGATTGTACTAGATTTGGCATGGGGTGCGGCAGTTGGTCTGGCACCATCAGTATTTAAAGAAATGGGTGCCTCTGTTATCAGTTTGCATAACAAAGCGAATGGCGATCGCATAAATGTTAACTGCGGTTCCACCCATTTAGAACATTTACAAATAGCAGTTGAAGAACATAACGCCGATATGGGTTTTGCCTTTGATGGCGATGCCGATCGCGTGTTAGCAGTGGATAATACCGGACGCACAGTCGATGGTGATTATATCCTCTATTTGTGGGGGCAGGGGTTAAAAGAGAAACAACAGTTGCCAGACAGCCTGATTATTTCCACCGTAATGTCAAATTTAGGCTTTGAACGGGCTTGGAAAAAACAGGGTGGTAACTTTATTCGGACAGCAGTCGGCGACCAATACGTTCAAGCCGAAATGATGCGGACAGGCGCTATGCTGGGTGGTGAACAATCAGGTCACATCCTTTGCCGTCATTATGGCTTCACTGGCGATGGCTTGTTAACAGCCCTACACATCGCCGCTTTGGTCAAAACTAGCGGTAGTAGCCTAAGCGAAATGGTAGACCAAAGCTTCCAGACCTATCCACAACTGCTGCAAAACGTCAGAGTGGAAGACCGAGACAAACGCATAGGATGGAAAGATTGTCAAGCCATACAACAAGCGATCGCACTTGCGGAAGCTGCAATGGGTGATACGGGTAGAATCTTAGTCCGGGCCTCCGGTACCGAACCAGTTATCCGCGTCATGGTAGAAGCGGAATCAGCTGAAATTGCGAAATATTGGACAAGTGAATTAGTGTCAAAAGTCGGGGAACATTTGGGATAGTTATGAAGAGCGGAGTTAGGAGTTAGGAGTTAGGAGTTAATAAGGGTCAGTTGCATAGTTTGTGTGGCCCGATTTGAGTAAACAGGCGTTGATGAGTTAAGAATAATAAGTTAAGAATAATTAACCATCAGCTTAAAAAAAGTTTTTAACTTATAACTCCTAACTCATAACTCCTAACTCATAACTCTTAATTCCGAACTCCTTCCCCATGGTCAAAACGAAGTCGAAAAAAAAGACCAATAAAAAGCAGCCAAAACAGGAAGCCCCGACCCTTACCCTCAAAGAAAAGCTAGTTCAAAAGCGGAAGGCAACACAAGCACGTCAAGAACTCACCAACTTACTCACCAAAGCGGGTTCAGCAGCTGTTTTTATCGGTCTTATTCTAGGTGTTGTTGCAGGAATCAAAGCCGCAGTTCCCGCAATGTTGGGAATCATCATTATCGCGCTTGCTTCCAAATATCCCCGCCAAGCACTGTTTGCTTTCATCATATACGTGCCTTTTGGCGGTACCATCACCTACTACATCGGCAATAGTCCCATCCTGCAATTAGCCAAAGATGCCTTCTACGTTCCAGCGCTGATTGGAATCTGGCAGGAGTGCAAAAAGCAGCGATTACCTCTGCTGATTCCTCAAGGTATAAAAATTCCACTATTCATATTATTAGGCTCTTGCATACTAACCCTGTTATTTGTCAACGGGGCACAGCAGTTTAATCCACCACAAGTTGGACTTCTGGAAACACCACCCAAAGAAATACCTTTAGGTATGGGGATATTGGGGCTAAAAGTATTTTTGGGCTATGTACCAGTAATTAGTTGTGTTTATTATCTAATTCGTACTAAACGCGATTTTCTGTTTATCTCCCGTCTGCAAGTTGTCCTCATCCTCATTGCCTGCGTACTGGGGTTTGTACAATACTTTTTTCTACTAGTTGGGATATGTAAAGGCACGCAAGAGGCAGAAGGGGCGGCTCTATTTAAAGCAACATTAGAAGCCCGGTGTTATTTTGGCGGTGCTTTAGTTTACAGTCCTTCCCAGGGGGTGATTCGCCTCCCAGGAACCTTTGTAGCCCCTTGGCAGTGGGCATGGTTTTTGATATCCAGCACCTTTTTTACCTTTGCCAGCGGCTTTAGCGACCCCTCCATTTTATGGCGGCTGATCAGTTTAGGTTCCTTGGCAGGAGTTTTTGTCAATGCAGTTATTTCCGGGCAGAGAATTGCCTTAGCCTTGGTGCCTGCCTGTTTTGTACTGTTGCTAATCCTTACCGGTCAAATTGCCAACCTCAAGCGCTTTATTCCTATAGGGGTGGGACTTGCGATCGTTCTTGTCGGTGCGGTTAGCAGCAACCCCGCAGTAGTTCAAGAGAGAACCGATAGTTTTGTCAGCCGCTGGAATGCTTCACCACCCTACGAATTTATTACCAATCAATTTGACGAAGTCTGGAGAAATTCTGATGGTCCTTTAGGAAATGGTTTAGGTAGGGCAACTAACTCAGCCCGAGCCTTAGGTGAAACCAAACTAGTAGAAACATACTACCCCAAAGTACTCCATGAAGTTGGAATATTGGGATTATTAGGCTTTGTGGGTTTAGTAACAACACTGACAATTATCAGCTTCCAGACATATCGGAAAATAAAAAACCGTAATTTCCGCAGTTACGGAGCCGCTATGTGGGTGTTTATATTGTTTATTAGTTACAACACTTACTACTATCCTCTGGATGTCGATCCAGTGGCTGTTTATTATTGGCTTGGTGCTGGAATCCTAATGAAATTGCCAGAAATAGACAAGCTCGAAAGATTGCAGGAAGCGCAAGCAGAAAAGGGGAGTTAGGAGTTAGGAGTTAAGATTTATGAATTTTTAACACAAAGACTCCACTGCTCCCAACTCTCAACTCCTAACCACTAACCACTAACCACTAACAACTAAATTCTTATGGTTTTACCCTTAATTTCTGTAATCATTCCTACTTATGGTCGTGAGGAACCGCTGCGTGACAGTATTGTAGATGTCCTCAAACAAGACTATCCAAATTTTGAAGTTTTGGTTGTGGATCAAACTGCGCAACATCAGCCAGAGACTCAAGCTTACTTAGAAGAGCAAGCATCAAACGATAAAATTAAATGGTTCCGCTTAGATTGGGCGAGTTTGCCAGGAGCGCGAAATTATGCTATTCGGCGATCGGCAGGTGAGATCGTTTTGTTTATTGACGATGATGTCGAAATACCGCAAGGATTTTTAGCCGCACATGCGAAAAATTATATAGAAAATCCGGAAGTGGGGGCTGTCGCTGGCAGAGTCTTTGACAGAATGAAAATGGCTGATGCTGCTGAAGGTAGAACACAGGGAGATAATGATTACAAAACTATAGAATATCTTCCTCCTCAAGCGATGGACCCCGGTATCGCTTGGTATTATATTGATTTAGTAAATACAGTCAAACCCCAGCAAGTCTTGACTACGAGGGGTTGTAATATGTCCTTTCGTCGCGAGATTTTCACTAAATTTGGACTGCATTTTGATGAAAGATTTCGCGGCAGTGCAGTCCGTGAAGAGTCTGATTTTTGTTTGAGAGTGCGCCAGACGGGATATAAGATTTGGTATGACCCCGAGGCTCATTTAGTGCATTTAGGGGAAGAGACAGGCGGTTGTCATGATATTAGTATGCGATCGCTCAAATATCAAATGACTTTCTATCACAATCATTTCTTGATGGGGCTAAAAAACCTCACCGTTGGCCAAGCTATACGCCTCTACGCCCGCTTATTTGACTGTCATGTACTGGGACGTCCTCCCTGTCATAAAAGCGGTTCCCCGATCAAAGTTTTGACTCGTGGCGTTTTTTACACTTTGGGATTTTTGAAAGCTTTGGGTAGTGTCATCCAATCTGGATGGAATGATGGTCAAATTTATACTCGACTTGATAAAGAAGTTAGTTGTTAATAGTTGGTTGTTGGTTGTAATATAGCGGTTCTCAATTCAGTGAGGTACAAAAACCCCACCCCCAACCCGCTCCCCGCAAGCAGGGAGGGGGCTTTTGATATACCTCATGTGATTAGGAAACGCTATACCTGTAGTGACAATACCCTACGGGAGGCAAGCCACATGAATTGTCACTACATTCACTACATTATATTGCAGGACTTACGTTACTGTCACAATTCATCGTTGGTGCGTGACGCTACAAGTCTTATTGCTAGGTTTAAATTTTTTCCTAGCGTCACACCCGAAGGGAAAAAATGTGCCAGTTGCGTAAGTCCTATATTGATACCGATCGCTACGTCAGCTAGGTCAGCTTTAGTTTTTAGCCTTAACACCAACCGTATTGGGAACCGATTGATACTTGGGTCTACCGTTGAGAGCAAGCAGGAGGAGTGAACCCAGAAGCATTATACGCTGAGGAAATCAGCGTTACTTCCCCCGTCTGTTTATTAAATACCCAACCAGTAGCTGGTACTATTTCCATAGCTTTTGGTTTTGAGGGAGATAACGCAGCCGGTGTCTTGGTGGGATGCTGTTGTGTTGTTGTAGCACGGAGGCGAGTATCTGACCATACCACATCACCACTAAGGAGATCATCGGGACTGAGGGGCAAACTACCACGTCCGGTGACAATGAAGCCACTGCCATTTTTGTCAAATGCTGCACAGTTAGAAGCAATTAGTCCTGGGGCATTTACTAAACCTACGGGCAGCTCCACTAAACCTTGGGTGGGGTCAATATAGGGAGTATTGATAATGACCTGACCGCTGATTCCAAATTGAGAAGTAGCAGTAATATCGCTTTCTTGTGTCGGTTGCGATCGCGCTTCAATGCCATAAATACCCTGAGTGTTAATGTCAATATTACCACCTTCGCCACTAAAGGCGTTTGCGCTAATGTCGCTGTTCTCTTTGGGTACGGCAACAATGAAAGGTGTATTAATTGTAATGTTACCACCATCACCACCAGCTTCAGCAGTGCCTGCGGTGGTGGTAATTTGACTACCGCGACGCAGCAATAGAATATCTTTTAATTGCAGGTTAATATTACCACCTTGGCTGCTGGCCGTTTGCCCAGAAATCGATGCTCGATTGTCAAGGGTAAGAGTACCTGCTTGTAGTGTGATATTGCCTGCATCGCCTTTGCCATCACTATTAACTGATATTCTTGCGCCATCTCTAATTATGACTTGACGGGGGTCGATGAAAATGCTACCACCATTACCTGTGGAACCAACAGCAGTGGTGGCGAAAATTCCACTAGCTGCACCTTCATTGATGACAACATCTCTAACTTGGTCAGTTTCTCCTGGTTGACGCAAACGTTGTTCAACTTGGGCAATGCGTTGAGTATAATTCGGATCGCTTCCTGCTACTGTAAGTCTATCTCTAACATTGAGTTTGATAGTTCCGGCATTACCACTACCACTGGTGCTGGTAGTTACTTGCCCACCGTTAAGAGCTTCAAAAGTGCGAGCATTAAGAGTAATGTTGCCTCCATTATCAGGATTAACCGTCAGAGCAGAGACAATTCCACCATCTCGGACGGCAAATTTATCTGTAGTGATGATAATATTTCCTGCTGGTCCTGATGTACCGCGTTCGTTTGTGGCGAATATACCGCTAGAATATCCGCGATCGCTTATTCCAGAAAGTGTTAGAGAATCAGAAGCATCGATCCGAATATTTCCCCCGCTTCCCTTACCACCAGCAATTAGCGGATTAGGCGATCGCACGAGAACAGAATCAATTTGCGCACCATTTGTTAATGAGAGCGATCGTGTCAAAATATCAATATTGCCTGCCCTACCAACACCGCCACCAAAGATAGCCGCTAGAATGTAACTATTATTTAGTGAAATCGCATTATCTACATTTAATGAGATATTACCTGCATCACCCTGTCCAAAAGTGCTGGAATTAATTTGAGCTTGATTTGCTAAAGAAAGCGATCCACTTGTTAGCTGAATATCTCCACCCTTGCCCACACCGCTAGATTCTACTGTGCTGAAGACACCAGTAGTAAATTGATTATTGTTGATGCCGTTTAAGGTAATGGCATCGCGGGCGTTAAGATTAATATTGCCTGCATTTCCTGTTCCAAAAGTGGCGGCTGCAATTTTAGCACTGTTGCTTAAAGATAGCGATCCGGTTGTAACTTTAATATTGCCTGCATTGCCTACACCGCCAGATTCGACATTGCTGAAGGCTCCACTGAAACTTTGATTGCTGCCGACACCATCAAACTTGACATTATCACGGGCATTGATGGTAATATCACCGCCATTACCCTGTCCAGATGTGGTAGAAAGCAGTTGAGCGCCATTTGTAACCGAAAGTGAGCCGGTTGTCAGTTGGATATCTCCGCCATTACCTCTTCTTGCTGTAGTGCTTATATTACTAGAGATTCCATTACTGCCAACACCGTCAAGGATAAAATTATCGCCGACATTAATGCTTATGTTGCCAGCATTACCTTGCCCGAAGCCGCTAGCACTTAGTAAACCACCATTTGTTAATGACAGCGATCTAGCAGTTACTTCTATATTTCCACCATTACCCACCGCATTAGAACCAACAGTAGTGGATGCTTCGCTACCAGGGAATTCAATATTGCCAACGCCATCAAAGGTAACAGTATCTTGAGCATTAATCGTGATATTACCACCATTCCCGCGCCCATTGGTGCCAGCAGCCAATGAAGCACCGTTAATTACCGACAAAGAGCCAGTTGTTACCTGGATGTTTCCCCCTTTACCAACACCTCCAGTAAGCAAGCTGCTGAAAATACCTGTTAATGAATCGTCCCCAGCACCCTCTAAGCTAACTTTATCGCGGGCTTCTACAGTAATATTACCTGCTTCCCCTTGCCCGGAAACGTTCGTAGTCAGAGAGGCACCGTTAACTAGTGATAGTGACCCAGTTATCACCCGGATATTTCCCCCCTTACCTATAGCTCTATTACCTGCAACAATGCTTGAGGCAGAGCTACCGCTGTCAAAGATAACACTGTCGCGGGCATCAATTGTGATATTTCCGCCATCACCTTTACCTAAAGTCCCACTACTTAAAAATGCCCCGTTAGTTAAGTTCAGCGAACCTGTTGTAATCTGAATATCTCCTGCTTTACCCACAGCGTCACCGATGACTGAGGTAATTGCACGGCTAAAGATGCCACCATTGTCTCCTTGCCCATCAAAGCTAACTGTATCGCGGGCATTGATTGTGATATTGCCACTATTGCCTTGCCCTAAAGTTCTGCTGTTAAATTCTGAACCATTGGTTAATGAAACTGAGTCAGCGTCAATAGTAATATTACCACCATTACCCACAGATCCAGCATCTACACTGCTGTAAATCCGGCCATTCTTTAGGGAGACATTAGAAGCTTGCACAAAAATGTTACCAGCGTTTCCGTTTCCAGCAGTACTTGCATCTATAAAAGTACCCTCGCTTAAAGACAGCGAACCTGATTTGATATTAATGTTACCGCCATTTCCCCGACCCCCAGGTAGGTTATTCTGGGTATCAGTTCCACGCAGTCCAGCTTGCAATTGAGCGCCATCAGTTAAGGTGAGTGAAGGTGCGGTGATATTAATGTTGCCACCATTGCCGACTCCTCCTGCTTCTATATTGCTAAAGATTGTACTATTACCACCAGCAAGAGAAACAAAATCCCTAGCCTGTATTGAGACATTACCAGCATCTCCTTGTCCAAAAGTACTCGCAGTCAAAAAAGCGCCATCTGCTAAGGAAACTGACCCAGCAGTGATATTAACGTTACCTGCGTTTCCCTGCCCAAAGTTATTAGTGTTTAAGTAACTACCATTAATTAAGGCAAGCGAGCCTGTAGTAATATTGATATTTCCACCTTGACCTACTGATGTTGCTTGGAGAACATTGGCAATAAAGCTGTCATCAGTTAAAGTCGTTGGCCCTGTAGCACTAATGTCAATATCTCCTGCCTGACTTTGCAGCGTACCTAATCCCGTATCTATCCCCGCTCTTACTTTACTTGCTCCCGCTAAACTCAAGTTTTGAGCATTGATGGCAATACTACCCCCATCACTACCCCGGACATTTAACTCAGCGCCATTAGTTAAAGATACATTCGCTCGTTGCACATTAGGAACACCCAAGCTAAGTATATTCCCAGCGAAATTTAACCCAACATTGCCAGGTGCAGCTAATCCGGCTAATTCGATGCGTCCGTTATAAGCTCTCAGGCTACCACCATCAACGTTGACATCGCCACCCACTAATAGTAAACTTCTACCATCTGGGACTCTCAATCCGGTAACTTCAACACCTGCTAAATTCACGCCTGCGGGTGCATTTGATCTAATTGTAATTGCTGCTGGTGAAGGTTGAATAAACAGCAATGCGGAAGGATTGATTGTTAGTAATGGTGTGGGTGCATTGGGAGTAGTTGCGCTGAAAATTCCCAAAGTTCCAAATTGAATCGCGTTCGCTGTGGAACCGACAAAAGACCCGCCAACATTTAAACTGGCATTATTACCAAAAATAATTCCGTTGGGATTGAGTAGAAATAGGTTAGCAGAGCCGTTAGCGCGAATTAATCCATCGATATTGGAGATTGAATTACCTGTTACCCTGCTGATAATATTATTAATGTCAAGAGCATTATTGAAAAAAGCAGTGCCGTTAGTGGGAACGGAAAATTGTTGAAAACTGTGGAATAAATTGTTTCCGATTTGGCTTCCACCGGTGATATTAAAAATGTTACCGCCCGGTGTGACAATGGAATTATTTGGTAAAGTGCTATCCGGGGTTATTTGCGCTGATGCATTGTTTCCCGAAAAAATGCTATTACCTATCGCGATCGCTAACAACCAGCCCCAACGATTGCTCATTGCCTAATGTACTCGCTATGCTTTTTAATGACTACTAAAACTTACCTATATAATTAATAAAGCATATAATGGAGTCGGCACAAATAAATAAAAGTTTATACTAGCGCTACTACGAGCCTTTGCCTAATATATTGCAATATGGTTGCTGTTAAGGAGAATTGTAGGTTAGGTTATAGCTTCAGGGTAAGCGAAGGGGTACTAAGTGAAACCCAACAAACCGCCGAACCGAAACAAATGAAGGCTTTTTGGCGCTAATATCAAGCGTCTTACATTCTATTGGACAAAAGTGTAAAAGTCTTTTTTATCTGCGTCCTACCCTACGGCAAGGCGATAGGCGCTGAATGCCTTCTCGTTCGTGGAGCATCCCGAAGACGATATTAGCGCTTACTACGGTTAATTAATTATTTATTTTTTAGCAATGAAAATCTTAGTAGCTAGCCATACCTATATTGTAGACCTGAACTGTGAGAAACTACGGGCATTATCTCAATTAGAATCAGATATTGAAGTCACAGTTGTAGTGCCGAAACGCTGGAATCCAGGTGGGGTTCAAAATAAGATTATTGAAACTGAATATCGCGATGAAGGCAAGTTTCGGATAGTCCCGGTTTCTAACTTCAGCCAGAATCATCAAGGATTGTTGACATTTGGCACTGATTTAATTAGTTTATTCCAAGAATTTCGGCCAAACATCATCCAAGTAGAACAAGGTTCTAAAGCCCTTGCTTATGCTCAGATGATAGCCTTGAATAAGTTTTTAGGACTGAAAGCTAAAAATGTATTTTTCACTTGGTGGAATCTTCCTTACGAACTAAAATTCCCCACTTCTTTATTAGAAAAATATAACCTGCAAAACAGCCACGGCATTATTTCCGGGAATCAAGATGGCGCAGAAATTTTACGCGCTCGTGGATATAATGGCACAATTAAGGTTATGCCTCAATTAGGTGTAGATGAAACTCTATTCACCCCCACATCTCAGCCAGAATTAGCCGCGAAATTGGGAATTAAACAAGACGATTTTGTTGTGGGTTTTGTCGGTCGGTTTGTTCCAGAGAAAGGATTAATGACGCTGTTAAATGCTTTAATATCTATTAAAGATAAATCTTGGAAATTACTGTTGTTAGGACGCGGTTCTTTGCAATCAGAGTTGATGGAGAAAGCCGCAGAAAATAACATTCAAGATAGAATAATTTTGATAGAAAGCGTTCCTCATGATGAAGTTGCAAAGTATATTAATTTGATGAGTACTTTGGTATTGCCATCAGAAACAACCTACCAATTTAAAACATTAACATCTGTCGGTTGGAAAGAACAATTTGGTCACGTCCTAATTGAAGCGATGGCTTGTCAAATACCTGTGATTGGTTCCGACTCAGGAGAAATTCCCTATGTAATTGGCGATGCGGGGTTAGTTTTTTGTGAAGGTGATGCTAAGGCACTGGCTGATTGTTTGTTGCAATTAATTGACAAGCCAGAATTTGCTGAAAAGTTAGGTGAAATAGCTTATCAGAAAGCAATGGTAAAATATACTAATAAGGCTTTAGCAAAAGAGCAATTGGAGTTTTATAAAGAACTCGTGTGAAAAAGTCCCCACACCCTAGAAGGGTGAGGCTATACTAACTAAGCCCACCTGCGTGGGCTAATTTAGACGCATCTTCAATAACTCCTAATACCGATTCTGTATGAAGTCCCCACACCCTAGAAGGGTGAGGCTATACTAACTAAGCCCACCTGCGTGGGCTAATTTAGACGCATCTTCAATAACTCCTAATACCGATTCTGTATGAAGTCCCCACACCCTAGAAGGGTGAGGCTATACTAACTAAGCCCACCTGCGTGGGCTAATTTAGACGCATCTTCAATAACTCCTAATACCGATTCTGTATGAAGTCCCCACACCCTAGAAGGGTGAGGCTATACTAACTAAGCCCACCTGCGTGGGCTAATTAGACGCATCTTCATATTGTTTGGTATAACTCCTAACTCCTAACTCCCTATTCTGGTAAATTTTCAAACACTTGCCCAACTAAGTCCTTTACCTTAAAATCTAGCTTCTGCCAATCCACATCACCCAGTTCATCGATTAAACTAGTATCAACATCTACTGTTGCATTTACGGGGCTGTAGTCAAGAAAACAAACTTGATAGCACAGTTCCCACAAGTCCACCTTGATTTGCTGCTCTTGACGTTGTAAGGACAAATGATATCCTGGATGGGGCGTTGGTAGTTTGGCAAGAGTCTCTCTGATTTTGTTCTGTTCTTCTGGTGTTGCGGTTTCTAATTCTTGCAGTAGCCTCATTACGATCGCTTTGGTTTCATCAGTCGTGTCAGCAGACCAAATCAATACGTCCTGATATGTTCCCGTCCAAGTAGAATTATCAAGCAGCTTGCGAATGTTGTCGAGAACGCGGATGAAGGCAGGTTGCATGAGGAGTTCAGCCTGCTGCCATGTAACTGGATTGTTGATTTTGGGTGGCATGATTGGTCTAAATGAAGGAAGAAGGAAGAGGGAAGAAGGAAGAAGGAAGAAAGAGGTTTTTAGATGGGGATTGGGACTCCAACTCAAAACAGACAGCCTGAATCCGGTCGGGGTCTTAAACCCCCAGCGAGGATAAATTTATTAAAAAAATGCGTTTTTACCGAAATCTTTTCTCAAGATAGCGGATTTTGTTATAGAGAAATTGGAGATATATATTACCAGGATGGAAAATGGGTGTTAACACTGGGGAGGGAATATGATTGGGAAGCTTCTAGACCATCGTTATCGAGTTATCAGAGTTCTGGCTATCGGCGGATTTGGTCAAACTTATATTGCCCAGGATACCAAGCGACCGGGTAACCCTATCTGCGTTGTCAAACACCTCAAACCCTCAAATTCTGACCCCAAAGTTTTTGAAACCGCGAAGCGTCTGTTTAATTCAGAAGCCGAAACTCTCGAAAAGTTGGGCAGCCATGACCAGATACCCCGGCTTTTGGCTTATTTTGATGAAAATCATGAATTCTATTTAGTACAAGAATTTATTGAAGGGCATCCTCTAAGTGATGAATTGGCTATCGGTCAAAGTTGGACTGAAAGCCAAGTCATTCAGATGTTGCAGGAAATTCTCAGTATTTTGGAATTCGTCCACAGCCAAGGGGTAATTCACCGCGATATCAAGCCAGATAATATCATCCGCCGAGATCAGGATAAGAAGTTAGTTTTAGTAGACTTTGGCGCTGTTAAACAATTGCGCTCTCCTAACTATACGACTGGGGCACAGCCCACAGCTACAGTGGCGATTGGTACTCCCGGTTATATGCCGACCGAGCAAGGACAAGGTAAACCCCGTCCTAACAGCGATATTTATGCTCTCGGAATCATTGCGATTCAAGCGCTGACGGGAGTGTCACCAATGGACTTGCAAGAAGACCAAAATACTGGCGAAGTTATTTGGCAGCATTTGGCACCCGTAAGCAATGATTTGGCGGCGATCTTGACTATTATGGTTCGCTATCATTTCAAAGACCGCTACCAAACCGCTGGAGATGCACGGCTTCGGTTGCGGCTGCTTTCTTCAACTTCGACTGGTCAAGAATACCCCAAACCTGTCTACCAAACCAACCTATCTCCAGAGTCTCGGCAGAAAACTGTTGCAGTCTCACCGGCAAATTCTGTCCCGGCAAAACCTGCTCGGAAAGTTTCCAATGGGCCAGATTTGATGCCTCTAGTTGTTGCTGCATTATTAGCTGGTGGAGCGGCTGCATTGGTAGCGAATGTTGCACCAAATGTGAAAAATTTTAATTTCAAGTTTGCTGGTAATGACTCTGGGACACTTAAAAACTGCGTGGCTGTGGTTGAGGGCAATTCCAACATCCGTTCGGAACCGAGTTCTTTTAATTCTGACACTATCGTAGAAACTATTGCCAATAAAACCAAGTATGAGGTCACAGGTAAGCGGACAAAAAGCGGTTGGGTAGAAGTTAAACTGGATTCTGGAAATTTGGCTTGGACGCACAAAGATGTCATTGCCAACAATGAAGATTGGGTTTCTTGTCTGCGAGATAAAAATATTGCGATTAAAACAGTAGATGATGCTGGGCTGATTGCAACTCAACCGGCTCCAATACCGAAACCAAAGCCTGAACCAAAGTTGGGAGTGCCATCTCCGTTAGCTTCACCATCAGGCACACAAGACACAACTGCGAGTCAGAACGCTTCGGTATTATTGGAGCAAGCGAGGAAGAAGTATGAAACAGGTGATTTACAAGGGGCGATCGCGCAGTTGAAAACTATTCCTCAAAATGCCTCAGAAATTAAGAATACAGTAGAGGTGATTGCACAGTGGCAACAAGATTGGGCGAAGGCAGAAGCATTATCCAATGATATCAACAAAGCGCTCGATGAAGGCAAATGGGATAAAGTTTTGTCTTATAAAGAGCATCCAGAAAAGTTACCAAATATTCAATTTTGGCGAGATAAAATAGATCCTTTATTTAAGCAAGCCGCCGATAGTTTAGCACAACAGGAGCTTCCCAAAGTAGATAATTTGCTTCCTAAAAATGATGGGAAAAAACAGCCTAGCAATAACAAGAAACCTCAATAGTTAGTGGTTGAGGGTAGCCAATTTTTGGTTTTTAAAAACTTCTCGTGT
This sequence comes from Cyanomargarita calcarea GSE-NOS-MK-12-04C, assembly GCA_019359595.1. Lineage (GTDB taxonomy): Bacteria > Cyanobacteriota > Cyanobacteriia > Cyanobacteriales > Nostocaceae > Cyanomargarita > Cyanomargarita calcarea. The sequence goes on along the minus strand of JAHHGZ010000022.1, from coordinate 61,032 downwards.
TTGAAAAACTGATTTATCGCAGCAATTACAATCAGCCATGAAATAAATTACCCTTTGGGATGCCTTCGGCTACATAGCAAGAAGCTTAAACCCGTTTTAACGGGTTGAAAATCTTTACCTAATCAGATTTATCTGATTTAAGCTAAAAGCTGTGTAGCTTGCTTCTCGCGGAGCGAGTAATTTATTTCCGGGCAGGATTGCGGGTAATTGCGAGTGGTAAAATCAATCAGTTTTGACGAGTTTAATGCACCAATTGCAATCAACCGTGAAATAAATTTCCGGGCAGGATTGCGGGTAATTGCAAGTGATGCATTGACAACAACCAACAACCGCTAATTTTTCTTTGGTGCAGGATTTGGCTTTTCTAAACTGGTGCCGAAAAAGTAAACTCGACCGCAATATTGGGTTGAACTAGAGCAAACAGCTTCTATGGCAACATTGCTGACATTGCTCACATTTAGTGATAGAGTAGCTCGTTGTGCTGGGCTTACAGTTGTAGATTCTGCTTGTTTTCCATCTAAGAAAATTTTCACCTCAACACCCGGACTTTTTGTCTCGTTATCAAGCATTCCAAATCCTAAATTTAGGGTTTGAAATACAGGTTGAGGACTATTATCTGGTTGGATTTTACAAGTTACTGAGGCCGAGCGATTGCCCGGTCCTAAAAAAAACTGACTGTTATATACTGCTTTGCCAATAGCAATATCAGTATTTTCTTCTCGGAAGTTACCAAGTCCGCTGTTTACACATTTTGCTCGTAACAAGGGTACAGGACGCGGTTGTGCCTGAGCAATTTTTTCACCATTAGCAGTCAGACTACATAACAATACCGTACTAGTGATGACTGAAGCAATTAACTTAGTATTTTGCATCGGAATTTAAGAAAGAATATCAGGTTGATAGGTAAAAGCCAAGACAATAATACCTAATCACCTCACCATTTTTTTGTATCACCGCTAAGTTAGATAGATCCCCGACTTCCCAATGTCGAGGATCTATTTCGGCTGGAAATATGCGTATACGGGGAATAATATATTTAAGTAGTAGCGAAAAACACCTAATATATTTTTATTTTCCGGATTGCTTCTGAAGCAAATCTGGGTAGTATTACTGAAGTGTAACCCCAATATGAAGATTCGAGCAAGCAAGCTGACCCATGTAAACAAATCGGGGCAGTGTCACAAATAGTTGTCTGGGAAAGCGTAAATTAAACTTTTACGGAGATTTAATCTAGTTTCCGGTGCGTTTTTTAACCTATTTTCTCGGCAATAGGTGAGGGCAACAGAAGTAATTTTTCGCATTTTTTGGTAGTAGGGAATACAAAGACCTATGATTTATTGGTTACTTATTTTCCATGTTATTTTTACAAGCTTGCGGTATCGGAAATACCCCAATACCTGTACTATAAATAGCTAACAAATCGATCAGCAGTGTTAAAAATCATGGCGATCGTTGTTTACATCTTTTAATTGATCCAAATTTGAGGTATATATTTATATCTCAAGACAAATAAAAATTAAGAGCAGCGCTTTTTTTAATCAATCAGCCTTGCATAATGCAATCCTAATACAGACCATTTGATTTTTTTAGAGGAGTGGTAAAAAACAGCCATACCTGGCAAATTCAGTCCCCGCAAGCTAAATAAGAGTCATTGATGTAGCTTAGGAACTCAATTCTCATGCAATTGTTACATGAAATAATCATCAAACTTAGGTGATTCAACTATCGCATTCATACCAGTACAGTTGATTAAATTTTGACTGAACCGATATCGCAACTTTCCCGAGCTAAGAGGCCTCAAACCATTATTTTATGGTTTAAATATTGACAAGCCTCTGATACTATGCTCTTATCACATAAAAATGGCTACATTGTTATCAGGAGTGAGGAGATAAAAATGAAATTGTATAAAAAGCTGGGTAGACCTAAGTAAGTTTAGGCGAAAGAAATTTGCTTTCTCACAATATGAAAGTTAGGCTTTTTGTCTGCGTAAAAGTCTAAACAATAGGAAAACCTCCGCTATAGCTTGATGCCTTCCAATGACATCTATAATTTCATGGCTGAGGCCTAGAAGCCTCTTTTTTACATTTTTTTCTTTAGGTATTATCACTTACGGAATTGTACCTACAGTTGCTCAGACAGGCGTAATACAGAATGAAGCTACCGTTGGTGTAGGAGATTCTCCTAGCGCTGCGAATGGTGGAGTCGTTCGCTCAAACCCGGTGACTTTGACGGCTTCTCAAGCGGCTCTGGAGATTATTAAAACTGGTGACAGAGCAGCGGCAGAACCGGGAGATACAGTAGTTTACCGCCTTGCAATTACGAATCGGGGTACATCTGCGACAAATAACCTGGAGATTACAGATAGGCTGCCTTTAGGTCTGAATTTTATTGATAGGTCGCTCAAAGGAACTGTCGGGAATCAGCAAGTCAGTTTGACTGCTAGCCCTAGTTCCAGAAATCGGACGGTTGTATTGACTTCAAATCGAGGACTGCAACCCAACGAAACTTTGAATGTAGTTTATGCAACCACGGTGACCCCGGACGCGATTCGGGGGACTGGGAGAAATTTGGCGCAAGCTAGATCGGGGAGCTTAACAAGCAATCAAGCCACTCACTTATTGCGGATTCGTCCGGGTATTCTGTCTGATTGTGGAACCTTGATTGGGCGCGTGTTTGTCGATAAAAACTTTGACGGGGAACAGCAACCAGGAGAGCCTGGAATACCTAATGCAGTGATTTACATGGATGATGGGAACCGGATTGTCACTGATGCTAACGGTTTATACTCCCTGGCGAATGTGGTATCGGGCAATCGCTCGGCAGCACTGGATTTAACTAGTTTGCCCGGTTATGCATTGGCACCGAACAAGTATTTCATTGAAAAAAATAGCCAGTCTCGCATGGTGAGGTTAGCTCCCGGCAGTATGGCACGGATGAATTTTGGGGTTACGCCTGCGTTTTCAGAGAATAAGCGATGAAAACAAAAAAACTAGGAGTGATGTCTATCAGAAATTTTGGGAATGGTCCCAAAACTAAGCAAATGCAAGAATCTTCTGTCTTGCGATTTGCCCTAATGTTTAAGAGTGGTGCAGGTATATTGCCGGCATTGGCAATGTTTTCATCTGCGTTTTTCCCTGGTGTTGCCTTTGCCCAGGTGGTAGAGAATACCCAATCGCAGATAGCACCAACTGCAACAGAGTTGAATCGTTACTCGCCTTTAGAGAAAGCTTTGAAGCGAGTGGCAGAGGACAAGGGGAACAAGGAGGACGAGAAAGAAAATTCTTCGACCACCCCTGTTATTCCAAGCTCACCGATACCCCAGGCACAGCAAACCCCGTCACCTACAGAGTTTGTTGCCCCTTCCACACCTCAGACGCTTGCGGATAAGAAACTCCAAATTGAAATTGCACCTGTGGGCGATCCAAGGGTGCAGGCGGATGGGCGCTCTACGATCAAGTTTTCCGGGCAAGTTACCGATGAAAAAGGTGAATTGCTTGCTAAAGACGTGATGGTCACTTTGACTACTAGTGCCGGGAAATTTGTTGGGGCAGACCAAGATAAAGATGCCGTTGGGTTTCAGGTGCGTGCCATTAATGGTGAGTTCACTGCAACTCTGCAATCAGATATTAAACCCCAGCAAGTCCGGATTCGGGCGGCGGTGGAGAGCATAAGGAAACCACCGACAGCGAATAATCGGGTTAATACGATTCCAGGTGAATCATTCCCCCAACAAACAGATAATTCTTTGTTGGCAGACCGCGTAGATGCAGCGATTGAAGCTTATACGCAAGTTGAATTTACTACCTATCTGCGTCCTTCCTTGGTAACAGGTATAGTAAACTTCCGATTGGGACCTCGCGGTACTGATTACTGGGGTAGTTTGAGCGATTTCCTCAGACCGAGAAGACGAGATGATGGGTCATTTGAACTGCAAGATGATTACACAGCTAAGTTAAGCGCTGCAGTATTTGCGACAGGGAGAGTCGGGGATTGGTTATTTACGGGTGCGTTGAATAGCGATCGCCCAATTAACCAAGATTGCGAAGGCAGAAACCGACTATTTGGTGGGATTCAATTTTGCGAACAAAACTATCCTGTCTATGGTGATAGTTCGACATTTTCGTCTACAACCCCTTCTATTGATAGCTTCTATGCCCGGTTGGAGAAGACTCCTTCGATTTTGGGAGCCGAGCCAGATTATGTGATGTGGGGGGACTACAACACGAATGAGTTCGCTCGGGAATCTCAGTTGTATACGGCGACAGCGCGTCAGTTACATGGTTTCAAAGGTAACTATAATTTTGGTCCCATACAGTTAACGGCATTGTATGCCAACAATATTGAGGGTTTCCAACGAGATACCTTTGTACCGAATGGCACTAGTGGAAATTACTTCTTAGCAAAGCGGTTGTTGATTCCAGGAAGTGAAAATGTTTTCCTGGAAATGGAAGAAATCAATCGTCCCGGTACGGTACTGGATAGAACGCAACTATTCCGAGGTCGGGATTATGAGATTGACTACGATCGCGGAACGATAAACTTTTTCCGTCCAATTCTGGCAACGGAACTAAACCCGTTGGGAGTAAGTACGGTCAGACGAGTTGTGGTCACCTATCAAAATGAAGGTGGACAAGGTTCTAACCTGATTGGTGGACGACTGCAATACAATATTTCCTACAATCAAGAAGCGAAATCTTACTTCGCAGGTTCCTATTTGCGGGAAGACCAAGGAAGTACTGAGTCTGAGTTGTATGGTGGAGATTTCTTACTATCTTTTGGCAATGTGGGTCAGTTGATGGGGGAATATGCCCGCTCTAGCAGTAGTTTGTTGGATGGACGAAATCGCGATGCCAATGCATATAGGATTGAGGCTCTGACTAATTTGGGTCAGCGTTTGAATGGTCGAGCCTATTACCGTGCAGTTGAGCCAAATTTTCTTAACAATGCAACCAGTAGTTTCTTCCCAGGGCAAACTCGCTACGGTGCGTCAGTGGCAGTTGGGGTGACTGATACTACCAGCTTTAATGTTGGTTACGACGTAGAAGAAAATTACGGTATCGCTGCGACGGGATTGATTAATTATATCGATTTATTCGATCCGCAACCCACAGCACGTTCTGGCGAACAAGTCAACAACGAACTGAGAACATTCCGGGCTGGGATTTTGCAGAAATTTGGTGCGGCTGATGCCAGTGTTGAATATGTGAACCGCGAACGGGATGATAGAGTTAGCAACCGTTTCACAGGTAGCGCGGAACAATTGGTATCTCGTGTCAACGTTCCTCTGGGACAAGCACTGACGTTCCGAGCGCAAAACGAATTAAATCTGGGTGGTGATGACCCACTCTATCCCAACCGGACAACCTTGGCGATGGATTGGCGAGCTTATCCAGGAGTGACATTCCGACTAGCGCATCAATTCTACGACAGAAGCGAATTATTGCAGGGTAACTCGCTGACCACCTTCGATACGATTTTGGATCGCAAGATTGGGGAAGATACCACCATCACTGGTCGTTATTCAGTCTTATCTGCTTATAACGGTTTGCAAGGTCAAGGTGCTGTCGGGTTAGATAACCGCATTCGCATTGCACCGGGATTGAAGCTCAACCTCGGATACCAATACGTATTCAAGAATATATTTGGTGCCACAGCGACAGGCGATCGCTTTGGACAATATTATGCGGTGGGTCAAACTGCTTCCTCCCTCGGGTTGTTCTCTGGTTCTGTTTACAGCCTCGGGCTGGAATACACAGATAATCCCGACTTCCAAGCTAGTGGACGGTTTGAGTTCCGTGATGGGGAAGAAGGTAATAACACCGTCATCTCAGCCGCAGCAGCCGGAAAACTATCCCCAGCATTAACGGCATTAGTCCGCTATCGGCAAGCTGGAGAAGCAAACGTGTATTTGCCATCCAGTGCAGGTGTCAACCCCAATGGTGTCACCTTCCAAGAACTCGGAGACACATCAAACCTGAAAATCGGTTTAGCATATCGCGACCCGAATAGCGATCAATTTAACGGTTTGTTGAAGTATGAGTATCGGCAAAACTTTGACTCAATAGTTCAAAGTCAGGAAATTGGCAGTACCGCTACAGGTCATGTGTTCTCTTTTGAAGGGATTTATGCTCCTAGTTGGCGATGGGAATTTTACGGGAAATATGCACTCAGAAATGGTGTGACATTCTTAGATGGCGATCGCTTTGATGGGACTGTGAATTTAGGGCAGTTACGGGCTGCTTATAGGTTGGGTTATCGCAACGATTTGGCTGTGGAAGGGCGTTGGATTGGTCAAAATACGAATACTGGTACGGGCTACAGCGAATTTGGTGTGGCTATCGAAACTGGGTATTATGTGACGCCTGATTTACGGTTGGCTGTGGGCTATAGCTTGGGTGGTGTGGATGACCGTGATTTTTCTGGTTACCGTTCGCAGGGTGGTATTTATTTAAATATTAGCTTGAAGTTAAATGAGCTTTTGGGCGGTTTTGGGTTGCAAAAGCCTGTTCCGAAACAGCAGCAGGAGTCTGAGGTGGGGCCAATGGCAGAGGGATTACGCAATCCTAACAGTACTTCTTTTATTAACCGCGAAGGACGCGAAGTACGCGAAGGAATAAAAGAGAGGGATAGGGGTGATGTTTTAGGGTTGATTGAGCGTCTCAGGCTGGGTCAGCAATCGAATATTAATCTCATTAACCGTCTGAGAGGGCCGGGGGGGCAAGAGCCTCGGGCTAGTGTGGGTTCCCAGGTGCGGAGGAGTCAGTGATGTCCAGTTTTAAAGTTCGTTGGCTGTTGGTTGTTAATAAGAAGTTTAAGCAACAACTATCGATTAATAATTACCAATTAGCAATCATTTCTTTTTTACCTTTTTCCTTCTGTTTTTTACCTTTCTATGCCGCTGTTGGATTGTCTAAGGGGATTGGGAATCTTTCACAAGTCCCCTCCCCTACTCCCTCTACTCCCTCTTCTTACCGGGTAGTTGTTAACAGCAATCAGGATGGTAATGTCCAGGCTGATGAGGGGTTGACTTTACGGGAAGCGATTGAGGTTGTCAATGGGACGTTATCTGTTGACAAACTCAGTGCTGCTGAGAGGGCTTTGGTGCTACCTGCAACGGGTGGTGGTTCGCGGATTGAGTTTAATCTACCTGCGGGTGCTTCTACTATTCAATTGCAAACTGTTCTCCCCGATTTGGCAAGTCCGGGATTGGTGATTGATGGTGCAAGTCAACCGGGATATGACTCGACAAAATCAGCGACTGCAGAAATTACTATTCCGATTCCGGTGGTGACGATAACTCCGGCTGCTGATAAGGAAGTGTTTCGGGGTTTGACGGTGGTTGCGGATGGTGTGACAATTCGGGGTTTGAGTTTGCATGGTTTCAATTCCAGCCCGATCAAACAACAACTGGGAAATCTGCTGATTTACGATGGTGTCCCTAAGCCTGTGACACTCACGACACCTCCTGGGGATATTGTAATTGCTCACCGCTTTCCACCCCCGGATATCAGCCGTCAACAACCCCCTAACAGCAGCTTCCCTTTTTCTGACAGGGATGTACCTCCAAAAAATGTTGTCATTGAAGATAACTGGTTGGGGATGGCTGCTGATGAAAGAATGCCTGAGAAAACATCAGCTTTTGGGGTATATGTATTCAACTCTCAAGGGGCAACAATTCGCCGCAACCGCATTTATTATCATGATGGCAGCGCCATTATTACCTCAGTGCGTGGGGAAAATACGGTCGTGCAGCAAAATATTATCGTTGGCAATGGGATTGCTGGGATGCCTGATGCCTTGCGTTTTGAAGGTGTAGTGACGAAATCTCGGGTTCTTGGTAACTTGATTTGCGCCAATGATGGGGCTGGGGTGTATTTATTTAAACCCGAAGGTGATGTCGAACTTGTGAACAACAAAATCACCTACAACGGCAGACGCTTGCGACGGGCTGCGGTTTATTTGATGGGTGAAAACCACAGAGTTACAGGTAATGAAATAGACAATCATGCCGGACCTGGGGTAGTGGTATCAGCTTTTCCTAATAGCGGTCGCAACCTCATTACCAATAACAAATTTGCGGCGTTGGAGGGTTTGAGTATCGACCTCAACACCAATCGTAACCTGGATGTCAGCGACTTTCAAAAAGGTGATGGCCCCAACGCTCAACGGAATTCTGACAACCGCCGACGGGACACGGGAAATGGAGCCATCAATGCCCCAGAATTCACAGCGAGAACGTTTTCACCCGGTGGCAGCATCACCGTATCTGGAAAAGCTGACCCCGGTTCAGAGGTAACAATTTATCGCTTGGGGGATTACCAACAAGGGAAACAGGCGATGTATGACCCCGGTTATGGGGCACTCAGCCAACCCTTGGCAACCGTACCCGTAGATAAAGATGGTAAATTTAGTACTACAGTGTCGGGGTTGAATCAAGGAGACATGGTAAGCGCGATCGCCTCCGATCCGAAATATGGCACCTCCGAACCAGCGATCGCAGCCTTAATTGGTGAACCAGGAACCAGACCAACACTGACATCAAATCCCCCCAGAACCCCGATACCCATACCTCAGTGTACGACTCGGCCGGCCCCACCAACACCACCAACACCACCAGAGAAGCCGCCAGAAATTCCCCCACCACCACTAAGGATTAAAGTACCAAGGAACATCCACTTTGCCCTTGATAAATCCTTCATCAGTCCGACCAGTGCAGCAGTGTTGGATCGGGTGGCAGAAGTGCTACTACAGTATCCCGTTATCGTTATTGAAATTCAAGGTCACACCGACCCCCGTGCAAGTAATGAATATAACCTCGCACTAGGTAGACGGCGGGCATTGGCAACGAGAAACTATCTGATTCGGAAAGGAGTACCACCAGAACGGATGACCATTCGCTCCTTCGGTGAAAGCCAGCTTTTAAGCAATCGTCCAAACCGGGTAGATTACGCACGCGATCGCCGTGCCGAAATCCAGTTCAAAGACGTTCGAGGTGTCGAAATAATCATCGAGTCGCAGTTTGAAGACCTACAGTTAGAACCTGTTCGACGACAACCTCCTGCCAGACGGACACCACCAAGAAGCAGAAACAGAGGTAGAAGGTAGTCTAGACCTCTCTCCATAGCTTGCTTCCCCGGAGGGGTACCTCTCTCCTCTTAAGGAGAGAGGCTTTGATTGATTCCCCCTTCCCTCATAGGGAAGGGGGTTAGGGGGTTAGGTCTGCGTGTGGTCTACTTAGATAAAGCCTGTCGCAAAAGTAAGTTTTTATACATAAATTCTGTCAAAAAAGATACAAATCATGAAGAAACACTACAAATCATCCTCTGATTTTGACCAAGGTAGCACGACTGTCCAGAGGAATGGGATTGCGCAGATATCGGCGATCGGGATACGAGTTTCCCGTACAGCGATTATTTTGCCTCTCGTGGTTACTGGTATGGGGATTGGTTATTTGCCTTCCCCAGCCCAGGCTTTAACTGCGGGAGGTAGTGCGGGTTGTCCAGCGGGTACGAGACAGGGACCTAATGGACCTTCACCAGAAACTTCTTTTATTCGTAACGGTACTTTTACAACAAATCCTACAACAACGGGACAATTAACTCCCACCAATAACGCTGCTGCTAGCTTCGATAGTAACTTACCCTATCGAGGTAATGGCATTTATCCTGACGATGATGGGCAGAATAATCCTGATGGTTCACGAGCACCTGTTGCAGGGACGAATCCCCGAGGCGGTCTTTCCGTTCAAACTGGTACTATCAATTACGCTGGTGGCATTGTACTGGGGGTACCTCTACCAGCAGATACAGCCAACGGTCTTGTAGGATCGAACACTTATTTATACTCCAACCCCAACCAAGGGTACGATGCTAGTGGTAGTTTAAGTACAAGTCTTTTCCAAAACCCTACAGTTTGGCGACAAACCGTTACAGGGTTACAACCAAACACAACTTATAACTTTAGCGGCTATTTTCTTAACCTACTTGACCCTGCGAACCAGGCAGTTCGAGATAGCGATGACATTAATACGGGTGTGAGTCCACAGATAACCCTGCGAATTGACCCTGTTAGTGGTGGTGCCGGTATTAGTGCCAGCCCAATAAGAGTACGAAGACGTGCATTAGGTGCAAATCCTTTGAACGGATGGCAACGAGTCGAGTATAGCTTCACTACAGGTGCTGGAGAAACACAAGCAACATTATCGATTATTGACACAGCAAATAATGTTAGTGGTGACGACTTCGGTTTGACAGCGATCGGTTTAAACGAATGTGTACCTGTACCAGTAATTAATAAATCAGTCAGCCGTTTGGCAGACAATAATAACAACGGTATTCTTGATGCTGGAGACGACCTGCGATACACCGTTACCGTCAGAAACCCCAGCCCGAACCCGATTAGCAACCTAGTAATTAGCGATTTTCAAACTCCGAACTTACAGCTACTGCCGAATACTGCGAACGTTGACCAAAGTTTTACTGCTACTCCTACAGTCCAAAGCGGCTTTACTGGTACCAACACACCTGTTCCATTTACGAATAGTGGAACCCTCCCCGCTGGACAGACTGTTACCCTGACATATAACACTCGGATTTTACCAGGAGCTACCAGTCCAATTATCAACCAAGCGAGTGCAAGATTCACCCAAGATGGTGGGACTCCGATATTATCTGACACCAGAGACACTCCCACGGTAGACGCATCCGGTCAAAACCCAGGTAATGTCGATGCAAATGGTAGAATCAACCAACCAGTTGGGACTGCAACTGAACCGACAATTGTCAATATTGGGACAGCAGGCATTTCTGGTACTTTATATCAAGACACCACACAAAACGCTACCCTAGACACCAACGAAGCGAGATTACCGGCGAATATTACCGTCCGACTTGTGGGCAGTGATGGTAGTGTCGTTCAACAAACAACTACTGATGCTAACGGTCAGTATAGATTTACAACTGTTACTAACGGTAGCTACACCATCCAACTAGATACCAGCGACACAGATATACCCTCTAGTTTGCGACTGACATCACCGCAAAATAATAGCATTCCCGTGCAATTTACCGGGACTGCGATCGCTGACCAAAACTTTGGATTTAATCCTAGTTCGATTTCTGGTACTTTGTATCAAGATACGGCATCCCAAAATAATACCTTAGACCCTAACGAAACCAGACTACCTGCAGGGATTACCGTCAGACTTTTGGATAGTAATGGTAGTGTCGTCCAAACAACAACCACCACAGCCAACGGTCAATATTTCTTCACTAACGTTCCGAACGGCAACTATCGGATTCAAGTAGATACTAGCCAAGGTATCCCTAGTGGATTCAACTTAGGAACACCAAATGACCTACAAGTTAACTTTAGCGGCACTCCAGTTAACGATCGCGACTTTGGATTTAGATCCTCTGGTATTTCCGGTATTTTATATCAAGACACCACACAAAACGCTACCCTAGACACCAACGAAGCGAGATTACCTGCGAATATTACCGTCCGACTAGTGGGTAGTGATGGTAGTGTCGTTCAACAAACAACTACTGATGCTAACGGTCAGTATAGATTTACAGGTGTTCCTAACGGTAGCTACACCATCCAACTAGATGCCAACGACACAGATATACCCTCTAGTTTGCGACTGACATCACCGCAAAATAATAGCATTCCCGTGCAATTTACCGGGACTGCGATCGCTGACCGAAACTTTGGATTTAATCCTAGTTCGATTTCTGGTACTTTGTATCAAGATACGGCATCCCAAAATAATACCTTAGACCCCAACGAAACCAGACTACCCGCAGGGATTACCGTCAGACTTTTGGATAGTAATGGTAGTGTCGTCCAAACAACAACCACCACAGCCAACGGTCAATATTTCTTCACTAACGTTCCGAACGGCAACTATCGGATTCAAGTTGACCCCACCAGTTCAAATATTCCTCGTGGTTTTGGCTTAGGAACACCAAATGACCTACAGGTTAACTTAACTGGCACTCCAGTTAACAATCGCAACTTTGGATTTAGACCCTCTGGTATTTCCGGTACCTTATATCGAGACACTTCACCACAAAATAATACCTTAGATACCAACGAAACCAAATTACCTGCAAATATTACTGTTAGGCTCTTAAACAGTAGTAACACTGATGTCGTCCCTCCTGTGGTTACTGATGCCAACGGTCAATACATCTTTACGAATGTTCCGAGTGGCAGCAACTATCGCATCCAGGTAGATACCAACGACTCAGATATCCCAGCGGGTTCTAGGTTGACATCACCAAATAACTTGCCAGTTAACTTCACTGGAACTCCAATCATCAATCAAAACTTCGGCTTTATTCCATCGGGTATTTCCGGTACTCTTTTCAGAGACACCTCAACCACAACTCCCAACGGTACTTTAGACCCTGGTGAAACCGGGTTACCTCCAGGGATTACCGTAAGACTCTTAGACGCAAATAATAACCCTGTCGCAACCACGACCACCGACCCCAACGGTCAATTTACCTTTACCGGGGTTCCCAACGGTAACTATCGCATTCAAGTAGATCCAAACGACCCAAATATTCCCCGTGGGTTTAACCTAACAACACCAAACAACCGCCAAATTAACTTCACTGGCACTCCTGTCACCGGTCAAAACTTTGGATTTGTACCCCAAGGTATTTCCGGTACTCTGTTTCAAGACACCTCACCTGCAAACGGTAATTTAGACCCAGGAGAAACACGGCTACCGGCAGGTATTACCGTCAGACTCTTAGACCCCAACGGTAATGTTGTCAGCACCACAACTACCGATGCCAATGGTCAATTTGCCTTTACCGATATTCCTGCTGGTAGCTACTCAGTCGATGTCGATCCCAACGACCCAAATATTCCACCTGGATCGACACTGAGAAATGCCAGAAGCACCCCTGTCACCCTTGCAGCGGGTGGTACTGCAATTGTACCGATTCCGTTTACTGGTTCTGCATCCGGTGCTAGTTCTCTGCGGTTGGTGAAACGGATCACAACTGCAACCAGAGGTGGTGCCCCAGTTAGTGGCGTATCTTTTGATGCTGTTGACCCAGGGGACGGTGCTAGTGATATTACTAGTGCTGGTGGTAACCCTAGAGGCGTGCGCGATATTGCAGCAGCAACTGCGTCATTGCAAAGCGGTGATGAAGTAGAATATACCATCTACTACATCAACACTGGCGCTCAAACAGCCAACAGAGTCAATTTCTGTGACTTGATTCCTACTGGTACAACCTTTGTATCAAATAGCAATCAGTTGCAGGTAGCTAACGACCAAGCTAGGCAGGCAGGTAGATTCTTCGGGCGTTTGGCACCACTACCTCAGGGGAATCCTTGTATCGATTCAAACAATCCAAATGGAGCAGTGATTGTGGATCTTGGTAATGTGCCTGGTGGTCAAGGTCGGAACTATGGTTTAGTTCGCTTCCGGGTGCGAATTAATTAGGACCCCACCCCCAACCCCCTCCCCGCATGCAGGGAGGGGGCTTAAGAATATTAGGTCAGAACCCCTCCTCGCTTGCCTACGGTGTACACACAAATCCTATCGCCCTCACCCTGGAAGGGTGGGGCTACACCAACATTCGCCCACAGTAAGGTGGGCTTGGCACGCACAACGCCCCACCCTTCTAGGGTGAGGGGCTTTGAGGGACAAATTAAGGTTTTTTCAACTTGTGTGTACACGGTAGCCTCGCATGCAGGGAGGGGGCTTAAGAATATCAGATCAGAACCCCTCCTCGCTTGCGGGGAGGGGCAGGGGTGGGGTTCAATTTGCCGAACCGACAAATTTCTGCCGGACTTTGGAAGACAAAAAAGGACGCTCGAATACTAAGTAAAAACCGTATGCAACAACTAGCGACAACGGTACAGCCACTGCGTACAGCAAGACTGCAAACATCGTGGGGGACAGTTGCAGACTCAGGAGGAAATGACGCACGAAAGTGACGACTATGGCGTGACTGAGATACAAACTGTAAGAAAATTTTGCAAGGGCGATCGCGATACGGGACTCTAAAAATCTGAGTGATACTGGTAACACATCTTTCTCAATTAGGCAGGAGGTGCAATACACCATCAACGATGCAAAAGCTAAACCTGCACAACTATGACTAATCCATTTATCTAATCCCAATTTTTCTGACTCAGTTAAGCCTGTCAGAAGTACAAAAATTACTGCAACGACATTCCAGGGCACAGTAGTTCTCAGTTTAATTAGCAATGGCTTTTGCGAAAAACCAATGTCTGCGGCTGCCATTCCAAAAGTAAATGAAGCCAGCATCCAAGGACGGCTATTTTTCATAAATCCATCTAAAAAATAGACTGGTGTTAGTGAAATTATCAAAGCCACTGCGATAGCCGCAAAAAATCCCCAACGTCTCCACAAAGGTAGAAATAGCAAGGGAAATAACAAATATGCCTGCCATTCTAACGGTATGCTCCACATGGGAGTATGAATGTAATAAACTTGATATCCCGAACTAAAATTATGAATAAGTAAACTGTGTAAAATTACATCAAGAAAAGAGAAGTCTGGGGAAAACATATCAAAAGGCAATACCTGCCATTGAAAGTTACTAATTTTCTCTAATCCCCAAATGATGAAAGCTAGTAATAAACAAATACCTAAAGTTATATAGTAAGGCGGTAAAATTCTCAGCGATCGCCTCTTGAAATAATTCGACAAACTCCCTGGAATATAACCTTTTTCCGAACGGGCTACTGGCAACATCAGTGCATACCCGGAAAGCACCATGAATAAGACTACACTCATTAACCCAAATTTGAACGATTTTGTGGGCAAATTCAGCCATCCCGGCAAGTTCTCACCCTGAATCAGCCAAAGATGGTGTAAGACTACATATAATGCTGCTAAACCACGCAATCCATCAAGGTAAAGCAGATGCAGCCTAGTTTCAGTAGGTTTAATTATATTTTGAAACATTAAAAAATCCTTAACTTCTACTACTATCAGAAATTATGTAACCAAAGTTACTATTTGATTGTATAACTCAGTGTTTTTTCTCAAAAAAAAATAAATAGATCGTAAAAGAATAAAATTATAAGTCTGATTTAATACTCTTGAATCCTGCGATCCGGAAAGCTTGGGTTCCTATGCAAGCAGATTTTCTGACTTCCAGTCCTAGCTACACCGAACAAACTTGCAGGCAGATGAGGCTCAATTCTGACAGCTTCAAATCCACCTAAGTGAGTCTTGTGTGTGCAATATATGACATAAGTAACTATCATTAACTGCGTATACTAGTAAATTAAAATTATGTTCTACTCAGGATTGAAGACTCTTATTAACTGTTTAATCGCACACTGTACTAGTAGTATATTTATCGCTGATTTTGTTAAATATGCGAACATTTAACAGCCGACTACAACACTTATGGTAGTGGATTACGACAAGCGTTTTTACACCGTCCTTGTGGTGGACTTAAAACCCTTCGTGTTTGAACTGACAACTGATAACTGTTAAAAAGCTTTTCTTGGAATATTGGCAAATTATAGTAGGATGAAATTAGATTTTTTTTTAAATGCCAATTTGGCACTTGTAGTTGCATCATCAAGTGTATAATTCTATGACTTTGGAGGAAATAAACCGACTTTTAGCATTTTTCTACATAGCATAAAAAACCGTTTTAATAAATCTATCCGTGGAAATAAGATGTAGATAACAGTGTGAGGAGTTCTTGATAAAACAAATTTGCGCTCTATGTAAAGCGGACTTGATTCGCAATAACACTGTCGTTTGTGTGGTTCTGGTGAGGAGTATTATATTTGAGTGAATAAGCCAAGTTTGTTGGCTTGAAATAATTTAGATAGCAGTGAAATATTCTTGTCAGTAATGAGACTAGGAACTGAAAGTTTTAAATTTTCAGGATATGGTTGTCAGAAAATTTCTGCTCTCACAGGTGTGTAGCTGTCTTGTATTCTTTGCACAAGAGAAATTTTATTGTTTGGGTGCAGCTTTTCCCTATAAATAATCGGCACTGTGATTGAGTCTTTCTTCTGACGACTTGCGGAAATTCATCTTTATAGCATAGTTTGAAACTCAAGAAAGATTATTGAGTTTCAAACTGTTATCAGTTATCAGTTATTGGCTCAAGGTTTACGACAAATGCCACCAACGCATAAGTCTCAACAAGTCCCTCCCTTAAACTTTTATCTATCCGGGAGCAGGGGGTTTAATACCCCGACCTCTACAGGGAGCCGATTTTCAGTTGGGGTCTTGTATCCCTATCTCAAAACCTCCTCCTTCTTCCTTCTTCCTTCTTCCTTCTTCCCCAATAAGAGTATTTTTTTAGGAAGCAAACAATGAAAGCTTTATTGAAGCATTTACCAGCCTTCGCTCAAACTTGCTATTGGCGTACTTCCCTATCTAAAGGAGCTACCTTAACACGTCGCGGATTAAAAAAGGCAAAGAGCTTATCTTGCCGACATCGCAAACTGGCTGGCAACTCTTTAATAAAGATAACGAAAAAATTGTCATCCATCCAGGGGTTCATACCCTCACCCGCTTCTCTGAAAATTAATCCAAATGTCGCGACTAAGATAGTCATACCTTTAAAAGGGACACTCGTCACACTGCTGTTTGTCATGCCGCAAGTCTCGATTGTGGACGGTGTTTCTGGTGGTAGAGCTTTCGCACAAACAAGCTCAAGCTGCCCATCTGGAACAACACCAAGAACCTTAGATTGGACTACGACCTTCGTTCCAGATAGAGATGATAACCTCACCCCATTTCTCAATCAAAACTTCAATGTTGGTGGAATTCGCACTACCTTTAGCTTTAGCGATAGTCTCGGTTCCTTAGGAACAGTCACCGACTTAAACGAAACAAGTATTAGGAACACCGTATATGGTGGATTTCAAGAACCACATTTACAGTGGAATATTGGTCCGCAGAAAAACCCAGCTAGGGGCAATGCAACCCTGACCATCACCTTTGCACAACCAATTATCCTAGCTGAGTCCCTCAACCTTTTAGATATAGACCGCGATGGTGCGCGAGATGCTGGAAGAATATATCAAGACCGGGTGACAGTGACAGCACTCAATGGCAGTTCACCTGTTGATGTCAGCCTTAGAGCAAGCAGTCCGAATAATGTTAGAATTACTGGCAATACAGCAGTTGGGATTAATGAGAATGCATTCCCCCAATCGACTAATGGTAACATCGAGGTAACACCATCTGGTGCTATTACCCAAATTCGGGTTTTGTACGAACCTGGAACAGAATTTGGTAACCCCATACAGGATGAGTCTATTGGAGTGCGAAGAATTAGAATTTGCGCCCCTAGTGCTTTGATTGGCGATACAGTATTTGAAGACCGTAATGGTAATGGCACCCAAGAACCGGGAGAACCAGGAATTCCTAATGTCACTCTCACCATCATTGGTGCTGGGCCTGACAATCAATTTGGCACTCCTGACGACACCATCACCAATCCTAGAACCAGCACCAATGGTAACGGTATCTACGGCTTCAACGATTTGCCACCGGGGAACTACAGAGTTACAGTCACACCCCCTCAAGGATTCCTTGCTCAACC
This sequence comes from Cyanomargarita calcarea GSE-NOS-MK-12-04C, assembly GCA_019359595.1. Classification (GTDB taxonomy): domain Bacteria; phylum Cyanobacteriota; class Cyanobacteriia; order Cyanobacteriales; family Nostocaceae; genus Cyanomargarita; species Cyanomargarita calcarea. The sequence continues at coordinate 43,450 of JAHHGZ010000022.1, read as the reverse complement.
GACCACTGGCAGTCCACAAACAGATGTCACCGTCGCACCTGGTCAAAACTTAAATACAGTAGACTTTGGTTTCCGACGATCTGGTGCTTTGATTGGCGATCAAGTCTTTATTGACAGAAATAATAACCGGACTCAGGAACCAGGGGAAGCGGGTATCAATAACGTTACCCTTATTTTGAGGAATGCCAACGGTGAGGAAGTTGGTAGAACTACCACCAATCCTCAAGGTATCTACGGCTTCACTGGCTTGCAACCGGGCAACTACACAGTACAGGCAGAAATTCCCAACGGCTTTAATCCGACAAATAGCTCCGTAGTTTCACCAGGTTTAGCTGCACTACCTGCGACCATTGTTCGACCAGATCAAACACTCACGACCATAGACTTTGGTTTCCGTAGTACCCGCTTAGGTGCTGCTGAAGCTGGCAATTTGCGGTTAGTCAAACGGATTACGAACGTGTTTAGAAATGGTCAGCCTCTAAATAATGCCGATTTCAGCAGATTCATCGACGTTCCAAATCAAACCAACGACGATGGACTACCAAACCCAGAACGTTTTGTTGGTCAATTTGACATCACAAACGCACCTTTACTTAGCGGTGATGAAGCAGAATACACAATCTACTATATTCTCGAAAGCAATGAAGCTTTACAAAATGTTAGGTTCTGCGACTCAATTCCAGCCGGAACAACTTATAGTAGTGGTCTTTCTGTAACTGGAGCTGCAAACCAAGCAAGGGTGTTATCAGCTTTGACCCCTTTACCTGAGGAGTATGCGAATATTTGCCGTGACAGAAACAATGCCAACGGCTCGGTGGTTGTGAATTTTAATACTGTCCCCGGAGGACAATTCGGCTTTGTTCGCTTCCGAGTCAGGATTAATTAAGAGGGCTAAGAACTGTTAAATAAAATATACCCATAAGTGGACAAAATATCTCAATTGTCCAGATATCAATCTTTAGTAGCCCTTGTTTGAGTTCTGTATATGACTCTTGACGAAAAGCAAGGCACCCGTCGATAGAGGACTTAGAAAGACAACAAAAGCAAGCTTAATTGACCCTCCTCCTAGACAGAGCAAATAACCCCTATCACAAAGTAGCAGTGGTAGGGGTTATATTTTGGCAGATTACTGCATATCTTCGTATTCTGGGGATTGAACTCGCCTTGTTTCTGTACGAGGAGGGAGAAATTCCGCACGACGTACAGGAGCTAATGGTGGGGTAGAACCGTGATATGGGTGAATTACCTGTACTGTACGGCTAGGACGCTCTTTTGATGAAAACAAAGCCAATACACCAGCTACGACAACACCACCGCCAATGGTGAGAGTCATCCCTCCTACAGCCCAAACAATTGGTGATGACCACCAAGGGGTTTCAGCCGATGGTAGTTGAGGTGGTTGCGCTGACCTCAGATTAATATTCGCAGGGTTTAATTGCAATTGTTGCTGCTGGAGCTGGAATTGGAACTGCTGGTTTTGATTTTTCAACTGTTCGTTTTCGCGCTGTAGCACTTCCATGTGCATCTTCTGACGTTCTGCGTTTATACGCAATTCGCCATTCGGGTCTTGTGGCAGTACATTAGGTGCTACTTGCCCATACTGTTGTGGATACTGCTGGGGGAGCATTACAGGCTGCTGGACTAGGGGCATTTGCTGTTGGGCAACACCGAAGTTTGGTTGTAAAGGGCTGCCTGTACCCCTAAGCAAGACTATAGCCGCCAGCCCAGCAACGGCGACACCACCGATAAATGCCATACTTTCACTCATCGCCTTTGCCCCTATACTGCGACTTAACTATAATCATTAGCAACACACTCTCTCTCTCACACATAAATAATTTTGACTCTACTTTACTTTATATAATACCGAAACCCCAATACTCAGTACCAACTAGCTTTTTTAACTGCTTGATATCTGCTTTATATATTCAAGACCATATCCGTTAAATTGTCTACCAAACAAGGTGTGAAAAAAATTAACTGTTACATTTTTGTTATTTATTTTCCCAGTAGTATCAGCGCAAGTAATCGATTTTTTAAGCGATCGCCTATATTACGTCTCGATACTTTATCAGGGTAGATCGGGAACTACCAATCCCGCCAGACCTGCGGACACAATTTGCAAAGAGAAACTTGTAAATAGGATCTGAGGCGCACTTAAACTGGGAAGAGTTATGAATTATAAGTTTTAACTCACAACTCATAACTCCCAACACAAGAACTCCTAACTTTAGACCTGCGTACCTTTTTCTTGCTCGATTTCGGCTTGAATTTGTGCTAGTTGTTCGGGAGTCAGTTCGTCTAGCCGCTTCTGGAAAAAAGCTTCCTCATATTCTTCCCGCTGCTGATGGTAGGTCATTTTCTTTCCCACCGCACGAAAAATATAGGTCAGCAACCAGCCAACCAACCCCCCAACGAGCAAAACTTGGCTCCAAATTCCAGCATTTTGGTTGTCTAAACCTACAAGCCAGAATCCGGCATAAAACAAACCACCAGCTAGAAAAACGCCAAAGCCAATTCCAATAGCGTCAATGCGTCGCATGAGATATTATGACCTACCGAGAAACGTTAAACTCCAATTTGTCGCCGCTGGGGTCGCATATTCACAAATGGCGACAGAACCAGTAAACCAGGAAAGAAGAAGAACACCATAAAATACATAAAGCCACGCTCAAAGGAGCCACATGTATACCAACGGAATCTCAGGTACAGCAGGACAGCCACTGGCATAACTATCAGATAAGCTCCAGCCAAAATCAGATACAGTAGCGCTACAACCATAATATTCTTCTCTAAATGGCAAAAACTTTGCGAATAGTGTCCCTTTTATCTTAGGGGAAGAGGTGGGGAGTGGGGGAGATCGAGCGATGGGAAGAGTGCCGAAAAAGGGGAAAAAGGGGGAATATCAAAAAAAAATTAAATTTTGTTGGACAAAATACACTTTTGATGGTGGAATATATGAGGAGGTATTTGTTGCCTCCAAAAAATCAGTAGCTCCTAACAGTGTTAGGGGGTGTGGCGGAATGGTAGACGCTACGGACTTAGAAAACTGGGCCTTGATCGAGAAATCTTTCAAGTGAACGTTCTCAAATTCAGGGAAACCTAAATCTGGTAACAGACAAGGCAATCCTGAGCCAAGCCAAAAACAGTTCTGAGTGCTGAGTTAAGGAAATAATTCCTAACCCAAACACTCTTAAGTTTTCGGAAGGTGCAGAGACTCGACGGGAACTACCCTAACGTTTAGCCGAGGGTAAAGGGAGAGTCCAATTCTCAAAGCACAAATGCAGTAGCGAAAGCTGCGGGAGAATGAAAATCCGTTGACTTTAATCGGTCGTAAGGGTTCAAGTCCCTTCACCCCCACTATTGAATTCGCTCGTTATGCCCGTAACTTCGAGAATTAGCTTCGTAGTTATGGGCATAATTTATTTATTTTGCTTTTCAGGATGAGATGTAATTCTTGTGGGATAAGTATCCTTGCCCGTTGTTAAGTAGAAATTGTTGTTTTTTTGACAAAAAAATGTTTTAATAGTCCTCTAAAAGAAGACTTTGGCTATGAGACAGGGACTTCTAGTCCCTGGCGGTCGTGAACGCAGTCGGAAAGTCTCTGAATACTTAGTTATTTTTTGTGTTGACGATATCGATAAAATGCAAGATGTGAGGTAGGGCTTTTTATTATAACTCTTTAACCGGACATGATATTACCGCATCACTTCATGTAATATTTTGTTTGTCTAACCTAAGTATTTACTTTAAAAAAAAGAATATTTTTATTACTTGAGCTAATGCGTATATCAATTTTGTGTAAAAAGATTACTTAATTATGGAAGAATAGATTGATACTGCCGTTCGCCAAGGTTAAGCTGGTAACAATATGAACAGGGTAGTCTTTGGTCTTGAGAACTATAATGACCACTAACAGCTTACCAACGAATCAGGGGAATCAACATCTAGTTAGATCCAAGGATAAACAGCTAAACTTGCAAGTTGCACAGGAGAAGATTTACAGCTTCTTAATGGCACTTGTTAAACAATGGCAACCCGAGGATGTTTTACGGGAATTTAAACGTTTATTTATAGACTGTTTAGATGCAGGTAGTTCCCATTCCCCCCCAGGAATATATGAAATTTTCTTAACCAATAGCGAACAGGATTTTAGAAATACACTGAAGCGTTGTTGTTATATTTTGATTAATAATTGGGAAACCAGTCGCAAACATAAATATATTCAAGATTTAATTGATTTATTTGCTAATTATAAACTAGAACAACGCATAAGCAATTCATCAAGAATCAAACTATTTAGAACTTGGTTAGATAATTTTGTTAACAGCAATGACTATAAAGAACTTCAATTATTTGCTAATAGATATGACGAGCAAGGCAGAGGTCATTGGGTAAATCGTTACACATCTTATTTGTTATTAGCTCAATCTTTAGATCAAAATAATCCAAAAGAACAACAAGAGGCTGCTAGAAAACTTTCAAAACACCTCAAAGATAAATTTAAGTTTCAGCTTGCAATGTATATTGCTCGTTCTCAATCTAATAGCTCTAGCATAAATCGCTACAGAAATCCCAGTATTTTGGGAGATAATGTTTTACGTTTAATCAAGGCAATTGTTGTCAAAAAAGGTGAATTTAGCTACGAGAATATTGCTAATATATTTGTTAAACAGACGCAAAATCAAAGTTTTCAAGAGTTTAAAGGAAACTTGCAAAAATATTTAATTTTTTCTGTAGAGCAACAACAAGTTGTAGAAACTTTAAAAGAGCAGCTATTAGACAAATTATTTGCTTGGAGACAAGAATATGATGAAGAGACGATAACAAAGGAATTATTGTTAAGAAGTTGCAACCGATTAATTGATTGCTTAACAACAGAAAATCGACAAGAACCTTCGCCGTTATTTGTTTTATTGCTTTCTCAAGGTCATCCACTTACTTTAGTGATTTTACTGCTGAAGATAATTTTAATATGCAGAAATGCACGCAGTAATTTAGAAATGCGAATTGCGGATTTAATTCGTTATTATGATAAATATCCGGAAGATGAATGTAAGTGGGTAATTAATTTTCTAGAAATTTTTAATATTACGTTTGCAATTTATGCAGAAAATGTTGAATATAACTTGATTAAAATGAAAGAAGATACAGAAATTACCGGGAATACAGAGTTTAATTTGGATGCTTATCGCGTCTTTTCTCAGTTGAAGGTAAAATAATTAGTTGTTAGTTGATGGTTGATGGTTGTTAGTTGTTAGTTGTTAGTTGTTGATTGTTTACTCCTAACCAATAACCAATAACCAATAACCACTAACCACTAACCACTCCTTTGTTCATCAAGCCAAACTAAGGCGTATCCCATTGTTTCAGCTAAAATACTAATCAGACGATATAAAACTGCGGCACTAATTATCAAACCAGCCGGAAAGCGGTGTTGCATGATGGCGATCGCTGTTGCTTCAAACACTCCTAACCCTCCAGGGGCACCAGGAACAACAAACCCCACTAACCAAGCAAAACTAAAAGCCCCTAACAATAAAGGAATTTGACTCAAATTTACAGAACCTAGAGCATATATAGTTAATATAAATCCTGTGCCACGCAGTACCAAGAAGCCTAATTCTCCTAGCAATGGTCGCAGAGGATATCTTTCAATATTTATAGTGGTTGTGGTGCCAGCATTTCTTGTTTTTAACCGTTGCAAAAAAGCGATCGCTTGGTTTAAAAATCGAGGATGTAGCACGCAGAGCAGTCCAAGCAAAGCTAGTAGTCGTGCTATTTGCCAAATAACGGTGGAGTCTGTGGCTGCTAATTGGCTGCCAAAAAAGACTATTATTATTAAAGCAGCAGCAGCCATCAGTAGCGGTTCTAACAGTACGCTCAGAGCCGCCGCTCCAGCAGAAACCCCTACACTTTTTGCTGCCACAATGCGTCCGTAGTGATGCCAGATATTACCAGGTATATACTTGGCGATATTCGTTTTCAGGTAAACTTGGATGAACAGAGTAGAGGGTACGGGTTGATCTAATTCCCCCAAAATCCAAGTCCAAATCCAGCCTGCCCAAGTGTGAGCTAGCAAAGTTACGCCAATAGCGATCAAAAGAATTGGCCACCCGACTGGATCAATGTGGATAGCTGTTACTTGAGTCCAGTTATCTTTAAGGGCTGTTGCCAAAAAAAACAGCGTTCCACCCAAAATTAGCCAGCGTAAAATTTGCCTGAGCATTACTAATGAGTCTATAATAGCGATAAATTGTATTACATAAATACAACATCAGTCGGTTGTAATTTTAGTCATATTTTTGGAAATAAACTAAATTAATATCTTTCTTAAGAGTGATGCAAATAAACACATATTATATAGCATCTTAATGGCTATACATCAAGTCATTAAAATAGAAAAATTAATTATATAAATTAATCTCTGTCTATAGTTAGAGAATAGAAGCAAAAAATGTGACTTTGGCTAGAGGCCGAAAGTGCTTTTTTGCCCGTATGCTGTATTTTGGTAATAAGCAAATAAAATCAAGCTTATCTAAAGTTGAAAGGAGGGTTTTGTGAAGGGTTTGACATCTTTATTCAAAAGACTGCGGTTACGCCAGATTTTAAGTATGTTTGTGGTTGGCTTATTGTTGATAGCTAGTACTGTTTTTAGTGGTAGTGAAAACACTCAAAGCGCAAACAATCCTTACAAAAGTGGTGGTGACGGTTACACAAATTATAATATGTCCACTGACTCAAAAGCTAGTGACAGAGAAACTAGTTTAATGTTGGGTTCGCAAATGTTGATTGCCACAAGTAAAGGGTCTGAGATACTATACCCTGGGGCTGAAACACCAGCTGGTAGAGTTGAAAAAGAAGCAGAATTACCAATCAAAACATTGAAGGATTTTCAGCAGCCCAAACCGGGTGGTTTGATTCAGCGCGAGCCAAATTTAGGTGATAGAGTTGGAGACAGAATTGGCACTGTCAAAGAAGCTGTGGAAGAAGCTTCAGAATTTTTGAATGATAAGGCTTATGAAGCAAGCCAAAGACCTGAATTAATGAAAAATCCTGCGAAAGGGAGATAAAAATTTTCTTTAACTGTCTCTAGGATCTGGGGGCAGTTATAGGTAGAATTTAGTATTGTCAAATAAAAAAAAGGAGAAACATAATGAATCAAATCACTGGATTTTTCAAAAGAATTCGTTTGAGCAAAATTGTCGCAGTTTTTTTGGCAGGCTTTTTGCTAATTTTTACACAAGCTTGTGCTGGTAAAGTCAGCGCAGAGAAGCCAAATGCCGCTGGTCCGAATTCAGAAATATCTGTTCCCAAAGGTGATAACATCCTTAATCCTTATGAAGGTGGGATGAACAACTTTAGTGATGTAGATCCCAGATCGAAAGATGCTGAAAATGCTGCAAAAGCTAGAGCAAAAGCTTTGGGAGATAACGCTGCAAAAAATATCGAGACTCACTCTACCAATGTACCAGACGCCACTCGCCGTGTCGCTGAAGATAGTAAAGAGTTAGGCAAGAATGTGCAACGTACTGCTGAGTCTGCTAAAGATAAAGTAGGGGGTACTGCTGAAGATTTGGCAAAAGGAACCAAGCAAGGATTAGAAAATATCAAGGACAACGCCAAAAACGCTGGTGGCTATTTCAATAAGACTACAGAGCGCACAATTGGAAATCCGGTGCAAAATCTGAAAGAAGGCAGTCAGGATGCAGCAGAAGCAGCGAAAAGAACTGCAAGAGAAGCTGGTGAGAATGCAAAGTCTAGTGCTAAAGATACAGGCAAAGCCTTGGCTAATAAAACTCAAAATAGAATAGAAGATGCCAGTGATTTTGTCCAAGACAAGGCCAACGAAGCTGCTAAGTCTGTTCAACGTAGTTTTGACAAAGCTGGTGACGCTTTGAAGGATGCTGTTGATTAATTAAATAGCCCCTCCCCTCGCCCTGGAAGGGTGGGGTGTTGTGCGTACAAAGCCCGCCTGCGCGGGCTAAATTATTTTTTAGATTCCTCAAAAATATCTAATTGTAAACCTCTTCCTTCTTCCTTCTTCCTTCTTCCTTCTTCCTTCATTCAAGTTTCAAATACCAATTTTGTAACACCAGTCGCTGAATTTCCCGCCAAGAAATATTATGTTTTCGTGCTAATTCCGCACAGTCTTCGTATTCTGGTTGGACATTGGCTAAAAGTTCTTCCTTATATGCAACTTTAACCCGCACCGTGCCATATTGAGTTTCTACTTGTTGAATTTCTCGCTGCAAAATAGAACGTTGTTGAGTAGAGCGACGAATTCCTAAAGTAGTGGTTTCGCGAAATAAAATCGCTTCACAATTAAGGAATTTTTCAGGGTGACAAATGACACTCAGTAGAATTCCCGGACGAGACTTTTTCATCCCGATCGCAGTAGTAAATACATCTAAGGCACCAGCGGCAAACAACGCATCAAACACGTAGCCGATCGCTTGGGGATTCAAGTCGTCTATTTGGGTTTCTAACACCGATATAGTTTCTAAAATTTCGCTGTTATTTTGAGTAGAAGAAACGCTTTCACCCAGCCACAAGCGCAGAACGTTGGATATCGGTAAATTGAGATTTCCGGCTCCCAATCCTATTTGTTTGATGGTAATTGGGGGTGACGCACCAAAAGAGTGAGATAGAGTAGTAGCGATCGCCGCTCCGGTGGGTGTCACCAATTCCTTATCAATGCCGTTGCTATAAACTGGACAACCGCGCATTTCCCATAATTTCATCACTGCAGGTACTGGCACTGCCATCACACCATGTGCGGCTTTTACGGTTCCTCCGCCAGTCGGTAACGCCGAGCAGTATATTAGGGGCAATCCTTTTTCATTGCTCTCAATTCCCAACCAATCTAACCCCAGGCAAGTGCCGACAATATCAACGATCGCATCGACAGCACCCACCTCATGGAAGTGGACTTTTTCTTTTGGAATGCCATGCACCGCTCCTTCTGCTTGAGCTAACTGCCGGAATACCGCCAAACTCCAAGCTTCGGCTCGTGGTGGCAAAAAAGCTTTGATAATCATCTGTTCGATTTCTGGCAGATGCCGTCCGTGATGGTGACTGTGTTCGTCGTGGTGATGATGAAACAAGTCTACATGGACTTTAGTTGCCTCAATTCCGTTACGGTGGACAATTTCCGCCCTTAACTGATATTCTCGCTCAATTCCCAGTTTATTGAGCTTTTCAGTTAAATACTCCAGAGGAACACCCAAACTCACCAAAGCACCCAGGCACATATCACCAGAAATACCCGTCGGACATTGAAGATAAGCTATTTTAATCATAGTGATTTGTTATTTGTTGGTTGTTAGTCCTTATTTGTTGGTTGTTAGTCGTTAACCACTAACCAGTAACCACCAACCACTACCTATATTCTCCTTTTATGGCAAAAATTTTCACAGTCCATCCTGATAATCCTCAAAGCCGCCGAATAGAAGAAATAAAGACAGCGCTCTCTAGTGGTGCAGTCATGCTCTATCCTACCGATACAGTTTATGCGATCGGTTGCGATCTAAATGCCAAATCGGCGGTGGAACGAGTGCGGCAAATTAAGCAGTTAGCAAATGATAAGCCCTTAACATTTCTGTGTCCTTCTCTTTCAAATGTGGCAACTTATGCATCCGTCAGTGACACAGCTTATCGAATTATGAAGCGTCTGATTCCCGGTCCATACACTTTTTTGCTACCAGCGACGAAGTTAGTACCGCGACTGGTGCAAAATCCCAAGCGCAAAACTACTGGAATCAGAGTACCAAATCATACTGTGTGCTTGGCGTTGTTGGAGGCGTTGGAAAATCCGATTATTTCCACTTCGGCTCATGTGCCACCAGATGAAATTGATGGTGGAGCCTTAGAAGTGGAAGCAAAAGCTGGAATGACGCAAGTGGAATTATTTGACCGTTTGGATAGCTTGGTAGATGTGATTGTGGACACTGGCGAGGAACCTACGTATGAAGTGTCTACCATTTTGGACTTGACTCTCGACCAACCGATGATTACACGGCAAGGTTTGGGTTGGGAGGCGGCACAAGGTTGGGTATAAAAAAACAATAGTTGGGAGTTCTGAGTTTTTAATTAACTCCTAAGTCTTAAATAAACGATCCACTTCTGAGATTGTCATACTAAAACCAATAAAATGGCATGAAAAAAAAATTAGACCAAACGTTTATAGACCAAGCTTTTTACTCACTTTTGAGCAATACTGGATACCCTTGTGCCACTGGTCTTGATGGTAGCTTATGGAAGAACCGACACATCAACGTCCCCGTAACTTTCTGATATTTCCTACATTCATAGGTGTGAGCGGTTCCCCAGGCGGTCGATGGTGGATGAACCCACGGTCATATTCCCCACAAGCCAAGCCTCGGTAATTTGTTTCGGTGCAGTACCAACCCAAGGAAAAATCATGAAAGCTAATCTTGCCAATCTACCAACATCTACCACTTTTGACAGCATCGTTTCCACCGAAGAATTGCACGTTGCAAATACTGATTCTTTAATGCAGGTGCTGTGTCAGGAAATGCAAGCGAACATGAAGGCCTCACCTGGATGTGTGAAAGCCGTAGCACAGCGCATTGTCAAAGAAGTAGAACGTATTTGCGATAAAAGCTCCCGCATCCAAACTTCTGGAGAAATCAAGTCCTGGCAGATGACTTTGGCACGTCATCGTTTACAAAAATGCTTGCGTTACTACCAATTGGGTTCAAAACGAGGACGTGTAGAATTACACAGCCATCTCGGTGCAATGGTTTACCGTCATGTTGTGACAGCCGGCTCTGAGTTGGGTTTTGATGCTCGTTACACTCTGATTGAAGATTTTCTGCAAGCATTTTATATTGAAGGTATCAAAGCTTTTCGCCGGGAAAATGAACTTGCTGAAGATTATTCACCTCGGACTCAGTTGCAACTAGCGGAATACATTGCATTTACTGAACAGTATGCCAAGCGTCGGATTAATTTACCTGGTGGTAACAATCAGCAGTTGATTATCTTGCGGGCACAAAGTTTCGCTCGTCGTCAGCCCCAGGAAACTGCTGTGGATTTTGAAGCGGCAATTGAGGGTGGAAGAACTGAAGAAGGTGAATCATACCAGCGTAATTCAGCAGTCCAACAGCTAAGGTCGCAAATGATTTCAAAATCTAGCTTTGACCCGGCTGAAGAATCCGAGCGCGATCGCGTCATCTCGGAATTGATGAAATACCTGGAACTACAAGGTCAAAAAGATTGTGTAGATTATTTGACACTCAAACTCCAAGACCTCTCCGCTCCAGAAATCGACCAAATCCTCGGTTTGAGCAGCCGTCAACGGGACTACCTGCAACAACGGTTTAAGTACCATGTAGAAAAGTTTGCTCGTACCCATGAGTGGCAGTTGGTACATCAATGGTTGGGTGCTGGCTTGGAACAAAAGCTGGGAATGTCAAAAGTGCAGTGGGATAACTTTGTCGCTCAACTCAACGAGCAGGAGCGCCAAATCTTGCACCTGAAAGTTGCAAAAGAAAATGACCAGGCGATCGCCAAAGCTATCAAATGCACTCCCAAACAGCTGCAAAAGCGCTGGACTCAACTACTGGAAATCGCATGGTCTATCCGCAATGGTAATGCTGAAGCTCAAGCTGGTTAAAGCCTTGATCCTTTTGTCTATAGTTCGTCTGTATACATGACGCTGGTTTTTTAGGGCTTTATCTCGTTTCTACAAATGCTTCTTATACTTAATTACCTCGACTTCGACCTAAAGAGAATCTTCCGTCAAGTTTCCCCCGTTAAAGAATTTCCTGATATCCACCCCACTTGCGGGTAGTTAAAAGGAGTTACGGGGGGAGTTGATGGAAGACCATTGCAGCAATTAAGTGAACTACTTCTATTTCCGCTTTCAGTAATACGCAAACAGGATGATTCTCAAAGAACTTTAATTATTCCTGGAAAACACTAAAAATTTAAAACTATCTAGCCCTTATTAATACATTTGTATTTAGTACTTTAGTACCAAATTATTTATATTTACTCAACTAAAAACAATAATCAATGTCGGTTGGGTTTCCCGACAACAACTAAACCTACATTTAACTCAATTATTTCCATTGAATAAAAAATTCATATTAAGTAACTGCATATTTTTTACTGCTTCCGTGGAATCCTAGAATAAGCACCGAATTTGCTGTGAGGGATTCAGGATGACTAGGACTCAAGGGACACGGGCAAATAAGTCTGGGAATATTTTAGAAGGAAATGTGGAAGCAATATTGAATGGGTATGATTATTTACAAGTAGGAAATTATGTTTCCAAAGATTTTGTATTAAATGCTGCTTTATTGCCCAAACGTTATGGGAAAGAAGTTTATATTGGTTCTGGAATTTATCAAACTGAATTAAAAGTAGACTTTTATATTATTGGTTCAGATGCGATGCCATCTGGTTTAATTATTGAATGTAAATGGCAGGAAAGTCCTGGCTCTGTTGATGAAAAGTTTCCATACTTGAACATGAATATCCAATTCCATTATCCTGCACCAACTATTGTTGTTATCGGTGGTATTGGGATGAGAGAAGGTGCAAGCAATTGGCTAAAAACAAGAGTAAATGATAACCGCAATTTGCTAGCAGTTTATAGCTTAGATAGATTTATTGCTTGGGCAAACAAAAATCTTTAGACGCAATCAAAAGTTCATAAATCGCACCTCTATTTTTGGGATTAGAGTTGATCGAACGTGCTGCTTTGATTCTATGAAACTTAAAGTTAATTTCTCTGTACAGGTCGATAATAGTTTCACAATCAGAATTACATACCATCACTTTAACGCCCCGACTTGCCAATTCTGCACAAGTATCTCTCAATCTTTCTTGGTCTTTTTTGTTAAAAGATAGTGGACTATATGATGTAAAATAACTAGTGCCGCTTATTGGGTAATAAGGTGGGTCAAAGAAAACAAAATCATCACTACCAGTCGCATGATTTAACACTTCCGAAAAATCTGCTTCTTTAATCTCAACATCCCGCGAAAGTGCTACAGAAGCATTACGCAGTACATCTTCTTGGCAAATTTTTGGTTTTTCGTATCTGCCTAAGGGTACATTAAATTTACCTTGTGAATTTACTCGATAAAGACCGTTAAAACAAGTTTTGTTTAAATAAATCAAACGAGCCGCTTTTTCTAGATCGCTACTTGCTGATTTTGCTCGTACTTGATAGTAATAATCTTGGCTGTGTTGGAGTTCATGCTTTTTAACTCGTTCAATTAATTCTTCAACATTATCTCGCACACAACGATAAGTAGTAATTAATTCCTGATTGATATCAGTTAAAATTGCTGTTGGAGGTTGGAGATTGAAAAATACAGCCCCACCACCTAAAAATGGCTCATAGTAAGTTTTGTAATCGGGAAAATGGTCGGTATATTGCGGAATCAACCTAGTTTTTCCACCAGCCCATTTCAAAAATGGACGCGCTTGTGTTGACTTGGAGATTTGACTTATCATTTAACTGATACTAGACTGCCAAATATAGTTATTAAGGGTTGTGAACCATATTCTATAATAAATTAGTAATTTTGCTGCGACATACATTAGAATTAAATGGATAAAGCAGATAAGAAAACCTACATTTTATAAAAAGGTAGTCTAAATCTAGATGTTTGACGGATTTTGGGATAACGTTTCTCGCTACCCCCGCTACTTGATTACGATTGTATTGGGGATTTTTTTAAACACGTTTGAGCCATTCTTACCGTTCTTGAAACGCCCAGTCACTTTAGTTGCCCTTGTGGGTTTACTAGTGGGGGTTTTTTTCTTCGTGACACTGACCCTGCGTGCAATGCTTGGTTTAAGTGCAACTTAGGTTCAATTATTGGACTTTTGAATTGTTTTGTGTATTACAACCTCTGTAAGGAGGCGGATTTTATATGGCTACAGATCGTCGGATTTCCCGTGTTGCTGAATTAATCAAACGAGAAGTCAGCCAAATGTTGCTCAACGGGATTAAAGATGACCGTGTGGGCGCAGGAATGGTAAGTGTTACTGATGTGAATGTTTCTGGCGATTTACAACACGCCAAAATTTATGTCTCAATCTATGGTACTGATGAAGCAAAGTTAGAAACAATGGCTGGTTTAAAATCAGCGACGGGTTACGTCCGCAGCGAACTTGGGGCTAGGGTGCGCTTGCGTCGGACACCTGAGGTGAGTTTTATTGAAGATGATTCGATAGAACGCGGTAATAAAGTGCTGAGTTTATTAAACCAACTTGAAGCAAAGCGCTCCGAGCCAGCAAATGTGGCAAAAAATTGGGATAGCACTGCAGATGAAGATGATGATGAGTAATTAACATCCTCCCACCTTGCCTTGCGGTACTATGTCGGGATGTCAGGTGGTTTTGGTAACTAAAACAGCAAAGTATTTAAATAACAATTACTTTCAAGACATCAGCCAAACAACAGACAGACGTGAATGAATCGCGTCTGTTTCAATATGACTATACCGGGTAAAGGAGTGACGCAGGGACGAAAAGAAAACTTGCTTTTTTAATTCTTTGCGTCCGTGCTTCCCAACCTCTTGCATCGCTAAGAAAATTTGTCAAAACTTTAAAATAATACATCAGTCTGTGCCTCTACCATCAGCAAAATTTATCAGTGTAACGAGCATTAACAATTTTGAGACTAATGATTTACGTAATTTTGTTGAATCGGTTGGCATTTCTAAATGTAGCTGTTAGAACTGTAAAGTCTAAGTGCTTTTTCGGTAATCAGGTGGGGGTATGCAGTAAATCGCATTGCTCCCACTAAAACTAAGGGTTGCTACCGATAAAGCCATTCTGTGAGGGTACGGAGGTTGTTTAAGAAATTCTTAACACCAAGTAATAGACCAAGATGATTGATGTATGGGAACCATTAGGTGGAGCAGCAAATTATACTTCACCTTCCACCAGATATTGTTTGCATATTTTCTTATGGACAAATGCCAATAGCCCATACATACATGATTTGGTATAGAAGCAATCTATTACAATGAAAGCTGACTTCGATGCGATCGCGCATTTAAGTCCCAAGCAAACAGCTTTGAAGCAGATGGCTGTCATTTTAACAGCAAAAAAAGCAAGTTAAAACCGCTACCGAAATCTCTTAGTATTTCAGATAATTGGGGTTTATGTCAGGAGATATTGACTTTCTTAACATTTCTTTAGATAATTTTAGGGTGTATAGCGTCAAAATGAAAATAGTTCCGTATACCAAATTACAAAACCCTAGCAGCAAGTCTATTTCTTGTCATGTTAGTTCCCGGTAAATTTAGGGAAGACTATTTAGGTGTTAATTTGTGAGTAAAAGCCATGAGTGTGAATACGGTGCCTTCTATCAATTACTACTCTCTGGGAATCATCCAGGATGAAGCACGCCGACTGGTGCAAAAGGGAGTGGTCAGTCGTCAACAGCCAATCTATACGCTCTGCCAATACATTCCGGCTAGGGAATGGGTTTGCATTGAGTGTGAATTAGAGAAATGCGACTTTCTGTTACGCGATCGCATTGCCGATTTGATTGGTCGAGAAGAATGGGATAACGACTAGTCAGCCTTTGACTGTAAGTTTTGGATTGGGGCTATATTTTTTGTGGATGTTGTGGAATGGATAAAAAAGATTTAGTGTTCAATCTTAATCGGATAATCTCTGCTTTTGCTCAGTTTTTCCCAATCCAAATCCTATTTCCATCAACACAGAACAGAATCGCTAGACTTGGAATTATAGAACCTGTCGATATAGCGCTCGTATCGGAGCCTGTTGTGCGGTAAGTTTTCATAACTATTGCTATACAATAACGGCGCTTGCCATTAAAGAAAGACTTGTTGATGCCGGAACGGTTTACTATAAACTGCTCCGGTTGTTTTTTATTTTTTGGTTGTTAGTTCTTGGTTATTAGTTGTTAGTTGTTAGTGGTTAGTTGTTGGTTGTTAGTTGAATTTTTAACTCCTAACTCCTAACTCCTAACTCCTAACTTCCCATTCTTACCCGACTTGCTCCAAATACTGGTTGATATCCTCAATCACACGGGTGAGTTCGGCTTCTGTAGTCAAGCGGATGCCCAGATTGCGGACGGTTATCAAGACTTTGGCAGCGAACGGAGTGGGCCAGATATTGGGATTGCAGAAAATCTCTAAAAATACTTCGCCAGTGTAACGATATTCTACAGGACGTTGGGGAGTGGGTTTACCACCTGAGGGAGTAGGTTTTGCAGCGACTATTTTCAGGCTTTGCATTAATTGATCCATTGCTGCTTTTAGTTCTCGTGCAGCTTCAGGTGAAAAGCTAAAAGAGACAGAACCTTCAATTAGGTTCAGTGTCAGGTTAGTTGAGGACATGATTTTTTTATAAATTCTTGATGATTACTTATATTACTAGGGAGGGGAGATGTTAGGAGTTAGGAGTTGGGAGTTAGGAGTTAGGAGTTGGGAGTTGGGAGTTTGGAGTTGGGAGTTTGGAGTTGGGAGTTAGGAGTTAAAAATTCTTAACTCATCACTCCTAACTCCTAACTTTTGATTCTTTTCCCCATCTTTAAGAATCGTCACGAACGATCGCCAAACCGAAAGCTTTGTAGGCTGATAACATCCGATCGGATACAGTTGCTGCAGTTACAAGATATGTTAATGCGTGAATGGACTCTACTACATAGGGGGCTGCGGTATCTAATTTTGCTGCTGTGACTAATCCAACTACTTCTGCAGAACCAGCAATCATTGCTCGTTTGACGTGGGCTTCGTCTAAGTTCGTGACACTAATTCCAACTTCGGGATGCAAACTGCACACTCCTAACATACACAAATCTGCACGAATCATTCGTAACATCTCAATTGTGACAGTACCTATATTTACCAAAGCTTTTTTGTAGAGTTGTCCCCCCAACATCACAACCTCAATGTAGGGATGTTCTGCTAAGGCGATCGCTATTGGTGGACTATTGGTCACGATTGTGGCTTGCAAATCTAGTGGCAAATGGCGGGTGACTTGGAGGGTTGTTGTCCCTCCATCTAAAATTACTACCTGTCCGGGACAAACTAATTTTGCTGCTGCACGGGCGATCGCTTCTTTTTCTTTTGGTGCTTGTTTTTGGCGATCGGCATAACTTGCAGTCGCAGGGGAAGTCAAGAGCGCTCCTCCATGAACGCGCTTTAGTCGTCCGGATGAAGCCAATTCCCGTAAATCGCGACGAATAGTATCTTCAGAAACGTTGAGAACCGCGCTGAGTTCCGATGAAAGCACCTTTTGATCGCGACGAAGAATTTCCAAGATGAATTGTCGTCTCTCAGCGGTTAACATGACTGATTTTCCTGAACTTGCGTTTTTTCGATTGATATTGCACGTTTGTGAGTTTATACTTATTGAGGTGCAGGTATTTGCACGTTTCTCCTTACTTCAAATTGCATTTAAGCATATTTATGCACATTTCAATGTAGTCAACTACCGACACGACCCTCCTTCTTCTGCGTAGGAGTATGCGTGAGACTCTCCTGGAATGTTTTTGATCCGTTAATCAAAGGAAATAAACCATGACTACTGCTAATAGCCAATTTCCAATTGCTCTGAGTGCTTACAAACCTTTAGCGCTGAATCCGGCTGATAACACCCTGACAGCGGAACAACGAGAAAGCCTGAAAGCAAACATTCAACTCTGTCGGGATGCGATCGTTTTCTTTACCGCAACCGGAGCAGCTAGAGGAGTTGGCGGTCACACTGGTGGACCCTATGATACAGTGCCAGAGGTGATGATTCTTGATGCCTTCTTCCGGGGAGCAATCGAGAAATTTGTGCCGATTTTCTTTGATGAGGCAGGACACCGAGTTGCAACCCAGTATTTGATGGCAGCTCTCCACGGTGAGTTACCTGTTGAGCAACTCATGCGCTATCGTGAAGCCCATGCCCATTTACCAGGACACCCAGAATTGGGACTGACTCCAGGGGTAAAATTTAGTTCAGGACGACTGGGACATATGTGGCCTTACGTGAATGGGGTGGCAATGGCAAATCCCGGTAAAGTGGCTTTTTGTCTCGGTTCCGATGGCTCCCAGCAGGAAGGTAATGATGCTGAAGCTGCCCGATTGGCTGTTGCTCAACATCTCAACGTCAAGTTAATAATTGATGACAATGACGTGACGATCGCCGGACATCCTTCTAAATATTTAGGCGGTTTTAGTGTCGCCAAAACCTTGGCAGGTCATGGTTTAAAGGTGATTGAGGGAGACGGAGAAGACTTGGATGTTTTATACCGGAATATGTGTGAAGCGGTAAATACTCCCGGAGCGATCGCCCTAATTAATAAGCGTCCGATGTGTCCCGGTATTGAAGGGTTGGAAGGTTCTACCCACGGACATGATGTGATTTCTGTGGATTTGGCAATCAAATATTTGGAATCTCGGGGACAGACTGCCGCTGTTGAGAATCTCAAAAGTATTCAGAAGCCGAAGCAAACCTACACATTCCTGGGTTCTTCTGAGAAATGGGGAGCCAACCGGAATGTGTTTGGTGATGCAATGGTGGCTGTTCTCAGTCGCATGAGTGAAACAGAGCGCAAAGAAAAAGTAGTGGTCATCGATACCGACTTGGAAGGTTCCTGCGGTCTGAAGAAAATTCACGATACCTACCCAGAAATTTTCATCTCAAGCGGGATTATGGAGCGGGGCAACTTCTCGGCTGCGGCTGGATTTGGGATGGCTAAGGGCAAACAAGGGGTTTTCGCCACTTTCTCGGCTTTTCTAGAGATGTGTATCTCAGAAATCACAATGGCACGGTTGAACTATTCTAATGTCCTCTGCCACTTTTCCCATGCCGGAATAGATGACATGGCGGACAACACCTGCCACTTTGGTTTAAATAATATGTTTGCCGACAACGGCTTGGATGATGGCTATGAAACCCGGCTTTACTTTCCAGCAGATGTCAATCAAATGACAGCTTGCGTGGAAACTATATTCCCCCAGCCGGGACTGCGGTTTATTTTCTCCACCCGTTCCAAAGTACCGAATATTCTTGACAGTAACGGCAAAGAGTGCTTTGGCAGTGGTTATAAATTCGTTCCTGGTAAAGATGAAATAATTCGCGAAGGTACAGCAGGTTATATTGTTAGCTTTGGTGATGCCTTGTACCGTTCCGTTGATGCGGTAGAGCGTCTGAAGCAGGAAGGATTGGATGTGGGGTTGATTAATAAACCAACTCTGAATGTCATTGATGAAGAAATGATGGCAAAAATTGGTAAGGCTCCCTTTGTCCTGGTTGTGGAAGCCTTCAATCGTCGGACTGGGTTAGGTAGCCGTTTTGGTTCCTGGTTGTTAGAACGTGGGTTTACCCCCAAATTCGCTCATCTTGGCACTCATAAGGAAGGTTCCGGTGGTTTATGGGAACAGTACCCCCATCAAGGTATCGATCCAGTGAGCATTATGAATAAGGTGAAGGATTTAGTTAAGGGGTAATTTTTCGATTTTGTAGAGACGTTATATAGCATTCCTAAATCAGTCGTGAAAATTTAGATCCCCGACTTCTTTAAGAAGTCGGGGATCTGAACACCACGTTTTTTACAAATCATATAGGATTGCTATATGTAACGTCTCTTTTGACATCTTGCACAAACATGAAGAAGCCCGCAATCCAGCCCCCACACACTGCTAAGAACGCCGCTACAATTTGAATAATGTGGTAGCTTAGAGTCGCAAACTATAAGGTGACTAGTATAATGAGTGATTATGCGGTGATGTGAAGAAGGGTATGGATAAAATTCTTGTCTCAATTGTATGAACTAACAACACCCTGTACCTCGCTTAGATTTGGCGCCGAAATTAAGGCGCCCTTTATCATTATGAAACCCACTTGATTACCTACGCTTATTGTAAGCAATATTTATATTATTAAATAAGCTTGGAGGAAAATAAGATGACGCTTAGTAGTATAGAAAAAATGGGTAAAGTTACTACCACAATCGCGATTACTAATCATATTGACCAGATTCTTGCAGAACGAGGTTTTATACCAAAAGAACAAACACGCTCTGTTACATTACATGATGTTTTAGTTGATACAGGGGCGACAAGGCTTTGTTTACCTCGAAATATTATTCTTGATTTAGGATTACCTCTTCAAGGAGAGGTTGATGTAAAAATAGCTACGGGAATAGTAACAGCTAGTATTTATAAAGAATTACATATTGTAGTTGAAGGACGAGAAGGGTTATTTAATTGTATTGAGTTACCAGAGGGTTCAGACCCATTATTAGGATTAATACCGTTAGAAGATTTAGGATTAGAACCTGACTTGACTCTTCAAAAATTGCGCGTTTTACCAGTGTCTGGGAAAGATACTTATTTGATGGTTTTGTAATGGTTATATAAGAAGATAATAGAGTTTATTAAGGCACATCTCGCACCAAGCTGCAACACCCTAGAAGGGTGTCGCTATACGTACAAAGCCCACCTGCGTGGGCTGCATTTTTAGCCCACGCAGGTGGGCTTTGTTCAATTAGCCGCACCATTCTATGGTGACGGCGGGATTTCGGGTTTTGGAGGGGTGTTACCCTTGATTTGCCAGTAGTATCCTTTAAGAAGTCGGGGATCTAAATTTTCACGACTGTGATGTATTTATGGCATTTATATAACTAAATATAGTATCTAATTCTCCTATAGCCTCTAGTTCAGCAGTTTCTTCTGGTGTTAATAGATCGGCTTTCTTCTTATCGAGAAGCTCTTGCATACGCAACCCCAGTTCTTCTGTGAACTTGAATAGATTGAGATTGTTGACTCTCTCAACTCGAATTCCCTCTGTTAGCCAAAATGAAGGCTTGATTACTACGGTTGCCATAAGTTGACTGCAATGCTGCTGTAATTGTTTTTATTTTAATATCAGATATTAGGTGGATGCCAACCGCTGATTACCCAACGACCACGAGCAACAATTATAACTGGGTTATTCATTCTTAAACGTGCAACTGTGCCTCTCCCAACAGCAGTTAAACCCTCAACCCTTGTGCCGTCTAGACCCCAGGTAAAATGCTCCGACCATTTTTGTGTGCGAGGATTAAAAAGAGGTACAGTTTCTCCTAACAATGGGTCAACAGCTTCAGTTGCGTCACTTTTAAATTCATTACATATACGACAAGCTAAACAAAGATTCTCAAAACTTGTTTTTCCATTTTTAGAAACAGGTTGAATATGGTCATACGTCATGGGTATACCACTGTTAGCTTCTATGGTTAAACAATAACAACAACGTGAAGAGTCAGCGATCGCGAAATTTCCTTGAGACTTAGGTAAATATCTGCTTAAGAAGATATATTTTTCCACAAATCCAATTTTTTTTCTTCTCTAATTAACGCGAAAATATCTAGTTGTCTCCGATGCGCGATCGCATATCACAATCAGGCTTCTAGCTGCTATTAGTTAGAAATAATCTCAACAAAGTCTGGTGATATCTTGCGCTTAAAGAGATATGTAATTCTTACTGTGTAAGAGTTTTAATTACATTTTGACCTTTTAAGTTTTACAGTAGAAGTTACATAAGCTGATATAAAAAAATACTCTATGGCTTACGATAATCGTGCCGCTGTCCGTAAGGTGTTAATTCTCACCCTACTGTTAAACCTATTTGTGATGGCATTAAAAGCTGTAGTCGGTAGTTGGACGGGTTCTCTGAGTTTACTGGCGGATGCCTTGCATAGTGTGACAGATAGTGCTAATAACGTTTTGGGTTTAATTGCTAGCAGGTTTTCTTCACCAGATCCAGATAGAGAACATCCCTACGGACACCAAAAATTTGAAGCGGTGGGAGCGTTGGGAATCTCAGCGTTTTTGGGTATTGCGTGTTTTGAAATTCTCCAAGGTGCGGTTGAGCGAATTCTAAAAGGTGGTGAACCTGTCAAAATATCACCATCAGAATTGTGGTTATTGCTGATAGTTTTAGGTGTAAATATTTTTGTTGCTTTCTACGAACGTGGAGAAGGAAAGCGGGTAGGTAGTCCAATTTTAATCGCTGACGCTCAACATACGATGAGCGATATTTGGGTAACAATTTCGGTAATTGCCGGGTTGATTGGTGTTTGGCTAGGTTATCAATGGATGGATTTAGTGTTATCCTTCCCTGTTGCTTTGATGGTTTTTTGGAGCGGTTGGTCGGTATTAAAAGATAATTTACCTTGGCTGGTGGATGAAATGGCGATCGCACCAGAGGCAATTCATGCGATCGCTCTTGAAGTTCCTGGAGTTATTAACTGCCACGATATCGCTTCTCGGGGTGTTTTAGGCCGCCAAGTTTTCATAGAAATGCATTTAATTGTCCAAGCGTCTGACGTAGAAACTGCTCATCACATAACTGAGGAAGTTGAATCTCGTTTGGAAGAACGCTTCAGCCCTGTGAGGATTTTAATTCACGTTGAACCACCTTCATATAAATCAGAGCATATCAGCTTTGAGTCGTCGGAATCGAAGAGTTGATATCCAAAACCCGACCCCCTAGACTTTAGCAGGGCTGATTCATTCCCTAAAAAATGTAAAAATACAAGCATTGCGGGGATGAAAAATTATTAGGGTGGGGTAGCTTAGTAGGAGGTTTCCCAAAAAGTTGCCTCATCTTTTAAAATAGCCAATTATCAAAACATAAAAACCTATGAAAATCAAAGCAATAATTCATCCGGCAGAAGAAGGTGGTTATTGGGCAGAAGTTCCAGCACTTCCTGGTTGTATAACTGAGGGTGACACAATGGAAGAAGTATTAACAAATTTAAAAGATGCAATTGAAGGATGGCTAGAAGTTGCAAATAGCACTCACTCGCTTGAATTAAATGCTCAAATTGTTGAAATTGCGGTATGAAATCAATCTCCGGTAAGCAGTTGTGTAAAATTGTCGAGCAGCGAGGCTGGATTTGACAGAGAATTACAGGCAGCCATCACATCTACCAAAATCCTGATTTTGATAAAATAATTTCGATTCCCGTACATAAAAATAAAGACCTCAAAGTTGGAACTTTAAAAGCATTAATGAACATTTGCGATTTAGCTGAAGAAGATTTGATGTAACTGAAGTGTATTAATAGTATTTAGTTTGGTTGCAGGAAATATTAACCCCTCTACGTCGGGAACTATGAGAATGTTATCGAGAAAAAAAAGGAGCGGCTAGTTAGTTATGAAAGCCGCGTTTCTCAATCATTTGACATTAGCAAAAGGTACTTTTTTTCCTGAAACTTGGTTCACATTTACTCCAGAACTTAATGTTTCCCAAATCACCTTCTCAAGAAGCCTAATATTTAAACACCTACCCTTGAAAGCCTAGGGGGTGGGGTTCTTAGCTAGGAGTATCTTCTCGATATCCGCTAACTTCACAGCACCGGAGAAAGTTTGACCATTCAGCACAAAAAACGGAGTTCCAGAAATTCCCAAACTTTGGGCTAATTGGATATCTTTGATAATTGCATTGTTCGCAGCTTCACTCGTGCGATCGCTCTTCCATTTATCTAAATCCAAATTCAGTTTTTCAGCAATCTCCACATACAAAGCTTCACCTAATTTATCTTGCTGGGTAAACAGTGCATCATGATATTCCCAGAATTTGCCCTGTTGATTTGCAGCCCAAGCAGCTAGAGCAGATGGACGAGCTTGAGAATGAATTGGTGTTAAGGGAAAATGTTTGTATGTCAAAGCCACGTCATTAGGATGCTTTGCTAAGAATTGTTTCAGAGTTTTATGAGCGTCGGCACAATAGGGACATTCAAAATCAGAAAACTCTACCAGGACTGTTTTTGATTCTGCATTCCCAAAAATCGGTGAATCACCAATTACTTGTTGGGGATTTGTTTGCAAATTCTGCAAAAATGCTTGCTGTGCCTGTTGGACTGCTTGATTTTGTCGCTCTTGGTAAGCCTGTACGGACTGTATAAGTACTTCTGGATGATCTTTGAGAATTTGCAAAACTTGCTGCTCCAGTTGCGGACTGATGCGGGTAGCTGCGAGTGAGGGCATTGGCGAGGCAAACAATACTATAAATAATACTGATAGGCATGCAAACGCGATTCGCCGAAATTGAAATCGATACATAAATTTCGCTGTTGTTGTAATTTCAAGACTTCTTAAAGAAGTATTAAAACACTATACGTATCCAAACCAACAAAGTATAAATAATATTAAAATGAAAAAAATATACAAAAATTAATCTAATTTTTCAAAAAATGCGGAATTATTCTCAGATTCGCCGCTTATTCGGTAGTTTCGTCTGTGGGTTACTGGTCGTAGCGTCTCCCTCTAGTATCGCTGCGAAAACTCAGCTAGCAGAAAATTCCCAAACTACTTGTCAGGGGATGACAGCACCGAATTTTTTAGTTGTCGGTGGTGGTGGTGCTCCATCTTACAACGAAATTGCTTTAGAGAAGAATGTGCTTTATTTTCAGCGCACCTTAGAATTTATGGGATACAACCCGCAAGCTGCATCAATATTTTTTGCTAACGGCAATGATGGCAAAGCTAGTGTACGCTATATTGATTCTCAAGGAAAAGAGCAATTTAAAGTACCAGAAATTCTCAATGTCAAAGGTGCAACAACCCTTAGTAATTTACAAAGCTATTTCCAAGAGTTAGCTTCATTGAAAGATAATAAACCCTTATTTTTATACTTTACCGGACATGGAGGTAAAAACGCAAAAGACCTAGAGAATAATTATTTTTATCTATGGAATGACGACTCGTTAAGTGTGAAACAACTTGCCAAAATGTTGGATAAATCTCCACAGAAGCCTGTTGTGATGATGATGTCTCAATGCTTTTCAGGTTCCTTCGCGAATTTTATCTATGAAGGTGGAGATCCAAAGCGTCCTCTAGCTCTACAAACTCGTTGTGGTTTCTTTGCTACGATAAAAACTTTGCCTTCTGTTGGTTGTACACCAGAAGTTAATGAAGCAGATTATAAAGATTATAGCTCAAGTTTCTTTGCGGGCTTAAGCGGACGCGATCGCACGGGGAAAAAAGTTGCTTCGGCTGACTATAACCAAGATGGTAAAATCAGCTATATGGAAGCTCACGCTTTCGCTAAGGTGGATGAGAAAACGAGAGATTTCCCGATATCAACTTCTGAATCTTGGTTGCAAAGAAAAGTAAATGAAAAACAACAAGCTATAATTCTCAGCCAACCAATTACAGACAGTTTAAAGACAGCCCGTATTGAACAGCAATATGTGATAAATTCTTTGATTAGTATTTTGCAATTAGACAAGCAAAAATCTTATCTAGAGAATTATAAAAATTTCACTAGTAAAACAAAAACTGATGTGCAGCAAGGTTATATGGGACGTTTACAAATGCAATTAATTGACATTGCTGTAGAAAAAGAAATTCGCAGTTCTGGAAACAAGAAAGATATTGCCATGCTCAACAAGTTACTCAAGTGTGAAAGTGGTTATTTAGCAAAATGAAGGAAGAAGGAAGAAGGAAGAAGGAAGAAGGAGGTTTATACAGGACTCCTATTTGATTTCTGAACAAGACTAAGAGAGAATACGGAGAGGGATATAAGTCTAATAGATTAAAACGTTTGATTGAGGACAAAAAAGGCGTTGCTAAGGCGATCGCGATTAATCGTCTTCCTCACTTCACGGTCAGAGATGTTGTTGCCAAATTAGGTTTAGAAACCACGCGACTAACTGAAAAGCAGCTTAACTTATTATCGATACCCTTGCATTTGAGCTTGTTGGCAGAAATAGCTGAAGATTCTACTGTAGATGCTTTAAGCTTTCAAACAGCAAAGGAACTATACGACCAGTTTTGGAGCAAAAAGCAAGGCAAATTACGAGAACGTCTCGGTCGTTCGGTTCAATGGACCCAAGTTATCGATCGCTTATGTGACTATATGAGCAGCCAGCAACAACAAAGTTTATCTGCTCCAGAAAGCGTTGTTGATGAATTTGCTGATGATGCGAGAGCAATGGCTTCCGAACATATATTAACTTGGGAAAATAAACGTATTTCGTTTTTCCATGAAAGCTTTTTTGATTATGCTTTTGCCCGTCGGTTTGCATATCGCGGTCAAGAACTATTAACTTTTTTACGCAGTAGCGAGCAACATTTATTTCGTCGCGCTCAAGTTAGGCAAATTCTCATCCATCAGCGAGAGGAAGATTTTGATGGTTATCTACAAAATCTTCGGGAATTGCTTAATAGTTCAGATATTAGATTTCATTTGAAAAAGGTAGTAATTGCCCTATTAGCAACACTTGATAATCCTAAAGAAGGGGAATGGGAAATAATCAACGAATTGATGTGTTCCCAAAATCTTCTTGCACAGGAGGTGTGGGTTATTTTCAATTCTTCTATATACTGGTTCCAATTGTTAGATAGTCTAGGGATAATTGAACAGTGGCTGCGAGATGAAAGCGAAAAGTATATTGATAAAACTGTAACATTACTTTCCTCTATGCAGAAGCAACTTTCAGATCGAGTAGCTGAGTTGTTGGAACCTTTTGTTGGTACTTCGGAAAGCTGGTCGCTAAGATTTGTACACTTAATTAGTTTTTCAGAACTTGGAGTGGGAAGGCGGTTTTTTGATTTATTTTTGCGTTTAATTGATACAGGCATCCTTGACCGTCAGGTAGGTGCTAGTAATGATTTTTGGCAGCACATATATAACTTACCAACACAAAACCCAGAGTGGGCTTGCGAAGCAATAGGTCATTTTTTAAATCGACGGCTAAGTATTAGCATCATATCTGAACAGCCTAATCCATTTGATAAAAGCTCCGGGGTTTTTCCCTATAGTAATTACTACAAAATAACTATAAGTGAAAGTGCGATTAATTTGGGACTTCCCGATAAATGCCAACCCATCATACTTTAATGCGATTTTGTTTGGTATTGCCGAAGTTGGTTTGGATGTCGCTAGGCAAGCTTGCCTATCATCATTAATGATACAGGAGGCGCGTTATCTCGGAGAAAGTTGCCTTGCAGGAACAGAAATACACCGCATCTCGGCAGCAGAAATATTCGTTGTAAATCTCAAACTTGCACAGTTTCGCCAATTTTGCGAGACAGGTTTAATTCAACTTTTTAATGATTCTAATGAGAAAGTTCATTCACAAGCTTCTCGGTGTTTCTTTGAATTTGAGGGGCAAGAATTAGGTGAATATCGCAATTTAGTTGAAGCTTTTGTTCAAAGCCGTGCATTTGAAACTAATCCTCGTGATTTGATTTATGCTCTGGAAAAGACAACAGCAAAGCTTCCAGATGTTACCTGTGTTGTGTGTGAAAAAATAGTTAACGTCTCTCAAACAAAGAATTGCGAGAATACTCCTGACATTGCTTATGGCGATGAAATTAGCAAATTATTAATTCGAGTTTACAGCCAAGGTAAAGATGAAAAATTGCGATCGTGTTGTCTCGATCTAGTTGATGGTATGGCTCAAATAGGAGCTTACGGACTAAACAAAGCGTTACAGGAATTTGAAAGATAGTTGAATATAAAATTGACGGAATATTACTCAAAATGTGGTATCGATATAAAACAATATAAAAACCTACCCAAGCGAGTTCTCCAAAGGGGAGAAGCTAAGCTAACCGTCTAGAGGAAGTATTAAGTGCCAGTTAACGCCGACAAACCCCATTTATGGAAGCAAGATATAGCCCTGTCGGTAGATTTGTATAACAACTGGTTTATAGAATTTGCTCCCAGTGCATACCGAAACACTCGCGTTATTACCGCACAGCAAGTCGAATCAGCGCTGGTTTGGACAGCTAATTTGACTAACATCACACCTGTCATATTGCGCCAACATCCATCGGTACTCCCCATACTGAGAATGGCGACTGCACCACCTATTGCACGCGATCGCCTAATCGGGTTAGCTGGGGTTTTACCCAACTTGGTCAAAAATATGGAGGAGAAACAACGAATTCCGCCCAAAATGGAAATCGCACTCATCGATGGAGAGCTAGAGAAAATCAGCCAAGTCATAGCACAACTAATCGATAAAGATATTTTTCCTTGGCTCGATACCGGAATTGACCCAACAGAAGCACAAATTCACAGAGCAGCAACAATTGTTGCAGACCGTTTGTGTGGTGCAGTAGCTGACCCAATTATCCGTAATGCTCAGGAGCAAAGACAACTGGCTGTAATTCGTGAATGGTTGGAAGCACGCGGTTACAGTTATGTACCTGGAGGAACCGGGTTAAGATTGAATACAATACAGCCAGGAAATTTTGCTTTTCGCCTCAATATCCCGGTAAACTTACAATCTGGCAGCAAACAAGTTAATATTCCCGTAGATGCTGTAATTATGCCGTTGCAATCATCGCCTGGAGATTTACCTTTATTGATAGAAGCAAAATCTGCTGGAGATTTTACTAACCCCAACAAGCGGCGTAAAGAAGAGGCAGTTAAAATCGCACAATTAAAGGGCAGCTATGGGAATAAGGTCAATTTTATTTTGTTTCTCTGCGGCTATTTTGACAGTGGATATTTAGGATATGAAGCCGCAGAAGGAATTGATTGGGCATGGGAACATCGCGTTGATGATTTAGCATTATTTGGAATATGAATATTACTCAATTAACGGAAGAAACGAGAGTAAAGCGACAAACTCAACTTGATGCTGCTAAAACTCAAATTGAACGCAACAAGCTTGGTCAATTTGCAACGCCGATAGAATTAGCGATCGCAATTGTGGAATATGCCAAGAATTTATTGCCACAAAATCAAAACATCAGGTTTCTTGACCCTGCATTTGGTACAGGCTCCTTCTATTCCGCACTGCTGCAACTATTTCCTCAATCGCAAATCGGAACAGCCGTAGGTTATGAAATTGATTCGCACTACGGGAATGAGGCGATTTCATTATGGAAGAATACACCATTACAACTCAATATTAACGACTTTACAAAAGCGATACCACCTGAAAATCAAGATAAAAAAGTCAACTTGATAATTTGCAATCCTCCTTATGTTCGTCACCATCATTTAACCCGCAGTGATAAATTAAGATTACAAAATCAAAGTCAAAATATAGCTGGGGTGAAACTCAGCCAGTTGGCTAGTTTGTATTGCCATTTTTTATGTATTGCAGATGCTTGGATGGCAGAAGATGGCATCGCTGGCTGGTTAATACCCAGTGGGTTTATGGATGTCAATTATGGACAGCAAATAAAGGACTATTTACTGAATAAAGTCAGACTATTGCGCGTCCATCGGTTTTGTCCCAATGATATACAGTTCGATGACGCATTAGTATCAAGTGCTATTGTTTGGTTTCAGAAGACTCTCCCATCGAAAAATCATACAGTTGAGTTTTCCTATGGTGGTAGTCTTGCTAGACCTAATGAGAGAAAGTATATTTCACCAGAAATATTACACAATACCGCGAAATGGACGACGATTGGCTCGACAAGTGAAGCGATAAACTTCAATTTAGAACGATATCAACTAAAAGATTTGTTCACTATCAAACGGGGACTAGCAACGGGAGCGAATAATTTCTTTATATTGACTAAAGAGCAAGCGTTAACGAAGTTTTGCGAAGCAATCGCTCACAAAATTCCGTCTCAGTTCTTAAAGCCGATTCTACCTAGTCCCAGATATTTATTGTTGGATGAAATCAATGCCGATGTTCTCGGAAATCCTATTTTAGAACAGCAATTATTTTTAATCGACTGTAATTTACCTCTATCTGAAATAGAAAACAGCTACCCTACATTGTGGAAATATCTCCAGATGGGGATAGAAAGTGGTATTAGTTCCCGCTACCTCTGCAAGCATCGCAATCTTTGGTACTCCCAGGAAAATCGTTCTCCTGCTCCCTATCTTTGCACCTATATGGGACGTACTGATAGCAGTCGGGGAAAAGCTTTTCGTTTTATCTTGAATAATTCTAATGCGATCGCAGCAAATGTCTACTTAATGTTATATCCCAAGCCCACTTTGGCTGATGCGCTGACCCGACAACCTTCACTGAAACGGGATTTATGGCTAAATCTTAATCATATTTCCGAAGAGGATCTAATTTCTGGGGGACGGGTTTATGGAGGTGGGTTACACAAGCTAGAACCAAAGGAATTGGGAAATGTGTTTATTGAGATCACATCAAACATGTCTTTTTAAAATAATTATTTGCGCTAATTGTACTCGATAAATTGGTACGATACTCTAAAATAGCTACTACGCTATCACAACCAGATAGCTTACCCATATTTGAGGTTGTTTCGATCCTACGAATAATCAAAATAAATTATCACTCGCTATTTCCACAGAACTAAAAATATTGAAAATCTTATTTTTGCTGGATATTTTGAGCAAAGAACTACCAGTGGAGTAGTAGAAGGAATAAATAATAAATTGAAGTTAATAAAGCGAAGTGGATTTGGATTTAGAAGCTTTCGTAATTTTGAGATTAGAGCTTTACTTTCTTGGCATTATCCTATTAACTTAGCACGTTAAGTACGCAAGACCCATAATGTTTCAATCTCTTTTTTTTTTCTGCTACAGCATCTGGATTGGCTTTAGGATTCAATTTTGTAGTTTTCTTCCAACTAATTCCTGCTTCGGAGAACAGGTCGTAGTAACTTTGTTTTGACTCATAAACCACCTCATATTCAAAAGCTAATTTATATTCCAGTTCGCCAAGTTCCCAGATATCTTTGGTTTGTAGCCAACTCAAAACTTCTTCTCGCTGTGCGCTTAAAAGGTAGCTTTTTCTTCCCTTATAGTTCAGCCGTAGTCCGTCAATTCCATCTTCTTCATAGGCTTGCTTCCAAGCTGTTATTGACCGCTGCACTAACTCTTGACAAGGATGGACAGCCGTCAACGAAAAATGTCGTCTAAATTTTAAGATCCTTAAAACACGGCTGTCCATCCTTGTCCACGAAAAACCCTCCCCAACTCAAAACGAGGGACATGAGGGAGGTCGGGGTATTAAAATGAACAGCGAGGATAAAAATTAGTATTTGCTATGGAAACATTGGGGACTAAAATGAAGGCGAAAACACAGCTAAAAGAACTGAAGGGGAGATCGCAAAAACACAAGATAAAAGCAGCGGTTAAACAGAGATTTGGTGGGTCATGTGCCTACTGTGGGTGCATTCCCCGTTTTCTAACTTTGGATCATGTAGTGGCTCGATCCCAGGGTGGTTTAGATGTAAAGTCCAACCTAGCCGCTGTTTGCCAACGCTGTAATAGAAGCAAAGGTAGCCGTCCGCTCTGGATCTGGTGGCAAGCGTCTTCCTGTTGGAATGAGGAGAGAGCCAATCGGTTTGCTGCAACCGTGCTGGTATGTAAGATTTAGGCAAGCAAAAATCGGGGTCTGAATGTGGGTTAAGTGATATCTTTCACCTCTAAAAAAGAATGTCTTTATCATCACTGCTATTACCTGGGGAAATCGATTAACGTCCTTACCCGCTCTTAGACTATAAGTCCCTGTCTAATGGCATAAGTCCATTAAAATGGACTATAAATAATGGTTTTATTTTATAGTAATTTTCATAACTTATAAATTTATAAATATGTGGTTTATACGCAAGGCGTAAGATATAAGTTCAAAAAACAAGCACTATAGTAGATATAATTAACGAGTCGGTTCTAGTGGGGGAGTAGCCACTAGAGGTAAGGGGGAAAGTTTGGTGAAAATCCAACGCTGTCCCGCAGCTGTAAATCAATTTTAATAGAAAAACTAACAAAATTGATAAGTCAGAATGCCCGCCGAAACTGTAGTTAAATTCTGTAAAATTTCATCTACGAGGTTTTTAGATGCAAATACAAACGCAACATACTTTATTTGTTTGTACCACTTGCGCCAGTGTTTGGAAAGATGGGAAGCGAGTCGGTGAAAGTGGTGGGGAGAAATTATTTCAAAAATTAACTCAACTCCACCAAGATTGGCAATTGCATGAAGAATTTTCACTCCAGGCTGTAGAATGCATGAGTGCTTGCAATCGCGCTTGTGTCGTTTCTTTTGCTGCTGGCGGGAAATATACTTATTTATTCGGCGATCTATCCCCTGATTCCTCAGGAGATAAAATTGCCACAGTACTGGAGTGCGCCACTAAATATTACAATCACCCTCAGGGGTTGCTACCTTGGGCGGAAAGACCTGAAGCCCTCAAAAAAGGTATTCTAGCCAGAATTCCGGCTTTAGCTGTACCTACAACCCAAGCAAACCGTCCTAGTGTTGGTGTAACTGTGTAACCAAAAGAACTCTCACCAAAACCCGGTTTCTGAAACATTTTGGCGAAGTATCAAAAAAAACCGGGTTTGTGAATATTAATTATTGGAAGAATCTTTCTTTTCGTCTGTAATATTCATTTTGGCTATCCACTCTGGGGTTTGGGCATTTTCCCAACCAGCGGGACGTTTTGAACTATACCAAGCAATTGAGCCGAGAACTACAGCAGCAACGAACCCTCCAATTATCAGAAATGTCAAAGATGATTGGAGATAAGATTGGTAAGTTTTATCTGCTACGGCCATTAAAGTATTCATTCGAGTCCGATTCCCTAAGAATTTATTCCATCACAGCAGCATAGCCTAGATTGGGAGATTATTAGAAACGCGGAGGTTCGCCAAGTTCTCTGCGATACTCTGCGCTTACCTCAGTGTCCTCTGCGTTTAAATCATTCCCATTCAATTTTTAGAAGCGATCGCCTAGATTGGGAGATTATTAGAAACGCAGAGGGACGCTGAGGAAAACGTGGAGGTTCGCCAAGTTCTCTGCGATACTCAAAAATTTAACGCTCGTAAGAGGGAAGAAGAAGGAAGGAAGAAGTCTTCTTTTTTATGACCAAACAGGTTTAAATTTCCCACTAATTGTCCTTCTTCCTTCTTCCTTCTAACTTCTTCCTTCACTCCCATTCAATGGTTCCAGGTGGCTTGGAGGTGATATCAAAAACCACACGGTTAACACCCTTTACCTCATTGACAATCCGGTTGGAAATTGCTTCCAATACATCATAAGGCACCCGCGCCCAGTCTGCAGTCATCCCATCCTCGCTCTTGACGATACGTAGAACAACTGGGTGTGCATAAGTGCGTTGGTCACCCATGACCCCTACACTGTGAATTGGCAACAAAACTGCAAAAGCTTGCCAGTATTCGTGATATAAGCCGCGTTGGTTAATTTCTTGACGGACAATTAAGTCGGCATCGCGTAAAATATTTAACCTTTCTTTGGTGACTTCGCCGAGGATGCGAATCGCTAAACCGGGGCCGGGGAAGGGTTGACGTTGGACAATTTCTTCTGGTAAGCCGATGTTACGCCCAACTTTTCTGACTTCATCCTTGAAGAGTTTACGCAGGGGTTCTACTAGCTTAAATCGCAGGTCTTTGGGCAGTCCACCGACGTTATGATGGCTCTTGATTTTTACTGCTACCCGTTCCCCTGTTTTAGGGTCTACGTTGGTATCAGCGGATTCAATTACGTCTGGGTAGAGAGTGCCTTGAGCGAGATAATCAAAGGGTCCGAAGTTTTTAGACGCTTCCTCGAATGTACGGATAAATTCGTGTCCGATGCGACGACGTTTTTCTTCGGGATCGGTAACACCAATCATCACTTCTAAGAAGCGATCGCGGGCATTGACATACTCAACCGGGATGTGAAACTGTTCTTGGAACAACTTCACTAACCTTTCTGGCTCATACTTTCGCATAAAGCCTTGGTCAATAAATACACAGGTTAATTTGTCGCCAATCGCTTTGTGCATCAAGAATGCCAGGGTGGAAGAATCGACACCCCCAGAAAGCGCCAATAATACCCGTTTGGTACCAACTCTAGCGCGAATTTCCCGAATTGCTTCTTCTACAAATGCCGCTGTTGTCCAGGTGGGTTCGCATTCGCAGATATGGTAAACAAAGTTACTGATTAATGCAAATCCACCCAGTGAATGTACTACCTCTGGATGGAACTGGACACCGTAGAGTTTCTTCTGGTGGTTGGCAATGGCCGCACAAGGAGTATTTTCTGTGTGTGCCAGCAATTCAAACCCAGATGGCATATTTGTTACTGAGTCCCCATGACTCATCCACATGGTTGTACCATCTTCAACGTTGGTAAGCAAATCTGTGGGATCGTCTATGTATAATGAGGCTTTGCCGTATTCCCCCCGGTCAGCTTTTGCTACTTCCCCACCAAGTTGGTTTACCATCAGTTGCATACCGTAGCAGACACCTAGTACGGGTATTCCCAAATTCCAAATTTCTGGGTCACAATGGGGAGCGCGGTCGTCATAAACTGAACTCGGACCACCAGAGAGAATAATTCCTTTCGGATTTAGTTGCCGTAACTGCTCGGCTGTGGTTCTATAGGAAAGGACTTCAGAATAAACTTGAGTTTCGCGAATTCGACGGGCTATCAGTTCGGAATATTGAGAGCCAAAATCGAGAATGATTATTAATTGGCGATTTAGCTGCCCGAATGTTGCTACTCTTGGAGGTGCTTGTTCGGTTGGTAGAGTCACCGCTGTATTCATGATGGCAGGAGTGTAGATGAGATGAAAGGATAAGAACGTTACTACTACGGTTTGTTAGCTAATACCATCTCTGTGCTTAATTCGGTTTGTAAACGTATACAAAACCTGTACAAACACATCTATTTTGGTGTTTGTCTAATCAGCGTATCTGCAAATGGTATTAAAAAGAAAAACTTACCCTAGAGTGGTTGCAAAAAAATAGTATTTATTTAGACTGCTAATGATTATTCATAATAAGTTAACATAATTTTGCCACTAGGGAACAAGCAGTTATACTTTTTACAATAATTTTGCGATCGCGATTAAAAAGAACTGAACCAATGGCTGGAATGCTTACCCCACCGTCAATGTGGTTCTTCATATATTCAATGGCACGAGTATCAATTTCTTGGGCGATCGCACTATAAATTTGATTTACCCAATCGCTATCATTACTAGTATCCAAATCGCGTAAGTATTGTAGTGCTGCTTCGGCAGTGGCACTATTAAACACCGATTGTATATGGGGTGACGTTAAACCAGCTAAGGCACAGTGCGTCACAAGAATCTCTCTACGTCCATCAGCAAGATGGTGGTGGGTATGAAAAATTCCCCCTGCGAGTTTGATTAGTTTACCATGATAGCCAAACAATAAAATTTCTTGGACATTCTGCAAAGCTGCTTCAACCAACATTGGCCCCAACCAGTTGGCTGTTTTCACCAATTGTTCGGGGTTAATACCGAGTTTGGTAGCTAATTCTAAACCATTTTCCCCGATACAAAATACCAGACAATCAAATCTTCTCGCTTTGCGTTGCAAATCTTCGCGAAAAGCTTCCAATTGCCCCGGTGCTGTCAACGGTTGAGAAATACCTGTGGTTCCCAGTAGAGAAAGTCCTTCCACCACCCCAAATGCCGCATTTGAAGTCCGAACGGCAAGCGATCGCCCGATTGGTAAAATAATCGTCACCGTAATTTTCTCACAGGGAAGAAGCAACAATCGCAAATTCTCGCGCAAAAGCATTTCGGCATAGGCATAAATCGCAGCTTTGCCATCAGCCATTCGTCCAATTCCTTCTCCGCCCTTAATTATAACCCTCTCCCCCTCACCCTCACCCAACTCAACAACCGCCCAAATCGGTGTATCCCTAGTTAGGTCAAGATTATCACCAGGGTCACTGCGGGTAATTGCCAAAGCTTGGTTCTCAAAAAGACCTGCCACCTGTTCAATCGGGATTTCTACGGTTTGGGCTGGTTCGATTAAATCTACTGAGACTACAGATAAAGCTTGCCGATCCCGCAACCAATGTAAAGAAGCGATCGCCGCTGCAGTCGCAAAAACGGGGAGAGTGTATCCAGAACGAGGCATTTTTCGGGAGAGTTAGGAGTTAACAGTTAGGAATTGAGGGGAGTGGAGAAACCGGGTTTATTGGTGGAATATCCAACATCCTTGGCTCGAAAATGTGTTAGACATCCATTTCGGATAATAGATTTTCCATGTTTTCCCAGGATAGTCCTTGTTGGATGTAACGAGGTGTTTCTGGATTGTAAGGACTTGCTACTCGGTCAATACTGATGATTTTTGCATCCGGAGGCAAAACAGGCACATCGGGGTCGAAGGAAGTGGGGCGCATCAAAGAGCTTGAAAAGCCTCGAAAAATAGCAATTTGGTCTTGCTCGCCGCCAATTTTTATTGTTACCAGTAGTACTTCTTGGGGGCGTTGATTCGTATATTGTTCCAAACGCTTGCCAATTGAAATGTTCATTCAATGGGTGTGGGGAGTGAGTTCGTAATTTTGAATTAATTAAGTGGCTGAACGTCCTTGTTTGCCCAGCTTCACGAGGACAAAGTAGCTTAAATAAAGAACATAAACTATCAAAGAAATTATACCAAGGAAACCGAGGAACCCAGGTTTGCTATTGGCATGGAAATATTCTTTAAAGAGTAATGGTGCTTCAAACCAGACACGACAATAGGGGGTTTTGATGGCAGTTTCGGAAAAAGCACAACCCAAAAAAGGTAGAGAGGCGATCGCGCCCAAAACACAATATATACTGACAGCCCAACGCCAAGATGTAAAAATTAACTTCAGTGGCCCGCTTTGCTGGTACTCAATTTCATCGTTGATATCCACCCATAACCACAGACAAATTGGAATCAAAATCCGTGCCATCAAGCTAGAGATAAAACTGACACCGAACTCGCCAATCATCAAATAAAGCGAAATCAACAACAGACTCGATACCCGCCAATAAATCATAATCAAGCGTTGCATCGCTTCGGCTTTTTGCACAAACACCCAAATCAGTAAAATTATCGGGATAATTACTGTAAATAATACTGCCAATCGGTAGTCCATCCAGACTAGCGGGCGGAACCATACGTCATTCATTGTTCTTAATTTTTAATAACGGTCGTCGGATTTTAGCGTTCATTGTTACATTCTCTCTCGAATGCATCAAACATAGATTATACCGAGTTGAAAAGTGAACTACATAAAAAAACAAGCAACTCTAAGACCTTAACTAATATCAACAACCACCCATAGCAGAATAAGGTAGGTTAGTCAACCCACCTTATCGACTACAAATAGGTGCAAGATATCAGTAAATAGATCCTGGTTGCTTGCCCACCCGACTCAAAGAAAAGTTACCAAGAAAGTTTTCAGTCTTCGTAAACCCGGCATTCAGCTGCTTCTGGGTTGTCATCACAGTACTTTTCTAAAGAGTTTTTGGGCTTTGCTTGACGCTGGTGGGCAGCTTCTGCTTGCAATTCTTCCACAGCATCCCAAGCTGCTGCACATTCGCCAGAGGTGCTTCCTGTAGTATCACAGACAGCGCGAGCTTGTTCAAGTTCTTCTTGGATTTTCTCTTGGATTTTATCGGTCATAGTTTTGGTTTCGTTGTGTGTTGTTAATACCAGTATACAAAAAGTTCAAGAAAGGCTATTTTTTTGCACTCTTGCTCACCATTCTAGCTATTTACTTGCTAACTTAGTATTTTAACCTTATGTTCGTTCAATAAGTAATATAGTGAATTGTGGCATCTATAATCGATACACCTTTATCTTTTAAGATTTAGCCATAGGTTCACTACAAAGATTGAATTATACAATATCTTTAGACGAATATAGTAGGGCATAACAACCCTAGTATCTTGGGAGCAACAGGCTGGTATGGATGTTTCCCAAGGTAGAAAAGATAAAACTACTAGCCTCAATCCTAGAAAGAGACAGTATAGAACTCATGGTACAAATGCAGTGGGCAAATGCCCTATCAACCCGTCCTTCATTGGAAGCAGCTGTTGCAGATGTGGTACAACGGGCTACCTCCGAGTTAACAGCACCTGCGGATTTAGGGCTGGTATTCATTTCGTCTGCTTTTGCGAGTGAGTATTCCCGCTTGTTGCCCTTGTTAGCAGAGAAACTGTCTGTACCTGTGCTAATTGGCTGTAGCGGTGGGGGTGTAATTGGCACGACGCTGGGGGGAGAAACCGAAGAATTGGAAGCACAACCAGCCCTCAGCTTGACTTTGGCGCACCTACCAGGGGTGAATGTTCAAGCTTTTCACGTTGCTGCAGAAGATTTACCCGACTTGGATAGTTCGCCAGATGGGTGGCAAAATTTAATTGGTGTGCCAACCACCCCAACACCACAGTTCATTTTGCTGTCGGGTGCCTTTTCTTCTGGTATTAGCAATTTATTACAAGGGTTGGATTTTGCTTATCCCGGTTCGGTGACGGTGGGAGGACAGGCAAGTGGTGGCGGTATGGGTGGTAAGATTGCTTTGTTTTGTAACGAACACCTGTATCGAGAAGGTACTGTTGGAATCGCCTTAAGTGGCAATATTGTTTTAGAAACTATTGTGGCCCAAGGGTGCCGACCGATTGGCAAACCGTTACAAGTGACAAAAGGCGATCGCAATATCATTTTAGAATTGGATGAAAAAGTGCCGCTGATGGTGCTAAGGGATTTGATTAGTAACCTCAGTGAAGAAGACCGCAATAAGGCTCAACATTCCTTATTCGTCGGGATTGTGATGGATGAATTTAAACAAGATTTACACCAGGGAGACTTTTTAATCCGCGATATTTTGGGTGTAGATCCATCTGCTGGGGCAATTGCCATAGGCGATCGCGTTCGTCCCGGACAAAGGTTACAATTCCATCTCCGCGATGCGGAAGCTTCTGCTGAAGAATTAGAATTACTCTTGCAGCAATATCAAGACAAACAAATCTCCGAACCGGCTGCAGTTGGGGCCCTAATGTTTGCCTGTCTCGGACGAGGTGAAGGACTCTACGGCAAACCGAATTTTGATTCGGAATTATTTCAACGCTACCTCAATTATATCCCCCTCGCAGGCTTTTTCTGTGGCGGCGAAATTGGTCCTGTAGGCGGAAATACATTCCTTCACGGTTATACTTCGGTTTTTGGAATTTGTCGAGCCAATGTTAGGAGTTAGGAGTTAGGAGTTAGGAGTTAATGGTAACAATCAACAACTAACAACATTTTATGAACCTGTGCCAAATGCCACATATAATCGTCAATTTGATACTCATCGGCAGCTTTCACGATATATTCTGATGCTTGCTGCACCTGCGAATCTACTTCATAATACAACCCGAGGTAAAGGTGGCTGTAAAATTCGCCACGTTTACCATCTAACTTACCAGCGGCAATAAGATCATCTGGGCTACAATTTCCCGCATAAAAATCGTACACGTGCTGCATTATCGGGCGCGGGTCATTTTTGACAGTTAAAAGAGAACTACGGGCTTCTGCAACACCTTTCATTCTAGCAATACAGAGGTATCGCCACACGGTTTCTTCTACGTCTTGATAGTTTACAGTCAAGTCAATTTCAAACTGATTGGCACCCTCTAAAAATCTTTGTGCATAATAATAAGATAAACCCCGCGGCCACAGATAGGGCGTGAGAGTGCGGTCTAATTTTTCAGCGAAATCAAAATCTTGAATAGACTCATCAATTCGGGCAAGTTTAAAATAGACCATACCCCGTCGAATGTAGCCATGTGGGTCATTTGGTTTAAAGCGGATAATGTCATTACACCGACTCAGTTGATGCTCTATCATTAGAAATTAATCAAAATACAGACGAAGAGGATAGAGAATTACTTATGAACTTGTCACCAATTTATCTAGAAAAATTAGCTGAAGCCGAACAAAAAGGACGGCAAGAAATACAACGTAGGGTCATCGACAATTTGCTAAAAGTACGCTTTGGTTCCTTGGACAACGAATTAAACGCCATCATTGAACCATTATTAGCATTATCCCCAGAGGAATTTACCCCATTGCTGGTGCAATTATCCCGTGAGGAATTGTTAAATAGGTTTCAAAAACAGTAAAAATCAGCTATAGCAGCAATGTTGCATTGTTATCAATCAGCATTGGAGTACCGCCTTCCGCGATCGCCCCATATTTGCTAAAGTAATGTTGGAGTGAATCGGGAAATTGGGAATAATTTAACATGGCATCTCCCGAAGCAATATCTGCCCAAAAGTCCCGGAGTGTGGGGGCTAGTTCTTCTGCCTGTGGTAATGGTAGGTTTAAGGGAGGCAGAGTCAGCAATTTCAGTAAAAAGGGCAGGCTGCGATCGCCCATCCACTGCCGGGAAGTAGATTGTAAATCGGGGAATTGCGGCACTGACTCTACACGATGGGAGCAAATTTGCAACCATTCTCTTGCGTATTTATCCTGACGATACTCTAATACCCGATAGGGATGGGGATAACTCACCAAAGAACCTGTGGTGATATCATATACTCCCGACTCATAGGCCACATCCTGAACGTGCAAATGCCCAGTAAAGACTAGCTTGACATTGTAGCGCCGTAATATTTGCAATAGTTCGGGTGCATTTTCCAGCATATAGCGACTTGCCATCGGGTGGCGCGATTGATTCGGCAGATGTTCAACCACATTGTGATGTATCATCACTAACACCAACTCATCGCCAACTCCAGCTAACACCTCTTCCAACCAAAGAAGCTGCGAAGCATCCAAGCGCCCAATTTGCTTTCCCTGGTCATTAAAGGAGTTAGAATTTAGAGCAATCAACCTGACTCCCGGCAATAACTCATGAGTATAGTAAATTTGCTTGGGGTTATGGTAGCCAAAGTTTTGGTAGTAGTAAGGGAAATCACTGAAAGCTATTGATTGCTTATCTGCCTCAATTACAGGAACATCATGGTTACCAGGAATAACGTAAGCGGGGAAAGGTAACTCAGATAAGCGTTTTTGCAACCAAACATGATTTTCTGGTTCCCCATGTTGGGTTAAGTCTCCCGGTAGCAGCAGAAAATCTAAATCGAGTTGGCTTAGATGTTGTAATACATTTTCTAATGCTGGAATACTGACTTCCACTAGATGAAATCTGCTGGGATGATCCCAAATTGTATGTGGCAGTGCAATGTGTAAGTCACTGACTATGGCAAAGCGAAAATTAACATTCATTGAAGTAAGAACTATTCTAAAAGCAGGGTGTATAAAGCTCATTTGAGATGAGTATAACCTTGCTCTGGTAAGTTAAGCCGTAGCGATCCCGCTTAATATTTCTATACATTGGGTAGATTTTAATTAGTTGCA
The DNA here is from genome assembly GCA_019359595.1 of Cyanomargarita calcarea GSE-NOS-MK-12-04C. Lineage (GTDB taxonomy): Bacteria > Cyanobacteriota > Cyanobacteriia > Cyanobacteriales > Nostocaceae > Cyanomargarita > Cyanomargarita calcarea. Next base: position 2,407 of record JAHHGZ010000022.1, on the reverse strand, counting down.
AAAATCTGTGCATCCAACATATCTAGAAGTTCAGAGTTTTGATCTAACTCACACTTTCAAAGGAAGCAACCAGTGAGTTAGAGAATTTAAAGGTATTGTGATGTTGTGACAACCTCTGAAATAGAGCGGTTGTTAGATTGAAGAAAATAACTGTCTTTAAAAATATCGTAATTATACGGTTATGAAAAATTTTCTTTAAATATTTTAAGTATTTGCACTAAAGGTTATAAAAGCAAACAACTCATATAATCAAAAAGTTTATGAACTTAGACAATTAAAAAATTAAAATTAAATATGTTGAAAACGGCACAATCGCTTTCTCTACCAAAAATATCTATCGTTACACCCTCATTTAATCAAGCCGAATTTTTAGAAGCAACAATTAAGAGTGTCATATCCCAAGAATATCCCAACCTAGAATATATTATTATTGACGGTGGTTCTACAGATGGCAGTATAGATATTATCAAAAAATACGAAAGCCATCTACATTTCTGGTGCAGCGAACTAGATAATGGGCAGTACGACGCTATAAATAAAGGATTTACTCATGCAACAGGGGAAATATTAGCTTGGATTAATAGTGATGATATGTTTTATCCTTGGACATTTCAAACTATTGCCAGCATTTTTTCTACCTTCCCCCAAATTGAATGGCTGACGACACAACATCCTGGTGCATTCGATTACCACGGCTTCTGGAAAGGGTTTCGTACCATTCCTGGATATTCACAATCAGCTTTTTTAGATGCCTGCTACTTACCTTGGGGAAGAAAAGCGTTTGGCTGGATACAGCAGGAGTCTACTTTTTGGCGGCAAAGTCTTTGGCAGAAGGCAGGAGGAATTCGCACGGAATATAGACTAGCTGGAGATTTTGACCTTTGGTCGCGTTTTTTCTGCCATGCAGAACTCTACAGTACCCCTTCCCCACTGGCCGGATTTCGTCGTCAGTCTGGTTCTAGAAATAGTCTAAACCATAGAATATATATCACAGAAGCAGAAAAATCACTGAATGAAATGCGCGAACTCTTGAATTGGTCACCAAGTAACGCTAGAAAAATTGCTAGTCTCTTTCAATTCAACCGCATTCCCAAAATTAGAAGTTGGACAAAATCAATGTATGCCTACCAATCTAAACAAATTGTCAGAAAGAAAGTAGATTCAATTGATGGTTTTTGGGAGCTTCAGGAATATACTTTTATTTGAGATTAAAAAAGGGTTAAAACTGTTGACTTAAATTGTAAAATATCTTACAATTTGTTCATAGATTAGCGTCTTAAATGCTGTATCTTACCGCACTTCATACAAGCTGATCTAGATGTGTTCGCGGAGCGTGCCGTAGGCAAGTCTAGAAAACACATGTGGAATGGGTGGACAAAATCAAATAGCGTCGGTATCTCTATTTATCCCCTTCTTTGTGGGGGTTTAATACCCTGACCTAAGAAAGGTCGCCCGTTTTGAGTTGGGGCCCCAATCCCCATCTCAAAGCCTCCTCCTTCTTCCTTCTTCAACCGCAGATGGAAATTTGTTTTTTTGATGTTAGGGAGTCTATATTTTGGCAGCTAGGTTGCGAGTCAGAGTCCGTCAGCACGTTAATCCATTAGGGCAAAAATATAAAACACCCGCAAGTCCCCTGGAGTGTGAAAAAGTTTATCTGAAGCCAAGCCAACCGCTACATCTAGATATTGGCTGTGCAAGGGGGCAATTTGTGCTGAATATGGCGCAGCAGGCAACTGACTGGAATTTTCTGGGTTTGGAAATTCGCGAACCCCTGGTACATGATGCGAATATATTGCGGGATGAATTGGGACTGACAAACCTGCATTATTTGTTTTGTAATGTTAATAATTCATTGCACTCGCTTCTTTCTACCCTGACTCCAGGAACTTTACAACGTGTCACAATTCAGTTTCCCGATCCGTGGTTTAAAAATCGTCACGCAAAACGACGAGTAGTGCAAAAAGACTTAGTGGCAGAATTAGCGGAATATCTCGCACCTGGGGGTTTGGTGTTTTTGCAATCAGACATTGATTTTGTTGCCGTGGAAATGCGCGATCGCTTTGCAGAAAATCCAGATTTTGTTAAGCAAGGTAATAGTGAATGGTTAGCAGAAAATCCCCTCCCAGTACCTACTGAAAGGGAATTATATGTAATGTCTCGGGGTGAACCTGTGTATCGTGTTCTATTTGAGAGAGTTAGGAATTAGGAGTTAGGAATTAGGAGTTGGGAGTTGGGAGTTGGGAGTTGGGAGTTGGGAGTTGGGAGTTGGGAGTTGGGAGTTGGGAGTTGGGAGTTGGGAGTTGGGAGTTGGGAGTTGGGAGTTAGGAGTTAGGAGTTAGGAGTTAGGAGTTTGGGGTTTGGGGTTAGAACTCAGAAGTTCATCACTCTTAACTCATCACTCCTAACT
>JAHHGZ010000039.1 GCA_019359595.1 Cyanomargarita calcarea GSE-NOS-MK-12-04C | reverse complement strand
CCTAACTTTTAATTCTTAACTCATCACTCCTAACTCCTAACTTTTAATTCTTAACTCATCACTCCTAACTCCTAACTTTTAATTCTTAACTCATCACTCCTAACTCCTAACTTTTAATTCTTAACTCATCACTCCTAACTCCTAACTTTTAATTCTTAACTCCTAACTCATCACTCCTAACTTTTAATCTTCGGTAGAATCACGGTAAAAGTTGTGCCCACTCCCACTTCACTACTTACCGAAATTTTGCCTCCATGAGCCTCTGCACACTTTTTGGCGATCGCTAAACCTAAACCTGTACCGGGAATTTTATCGACATTATTAGCACGGTGGAAAGGCTCAAATAGATGCATTTGGTCTTCTTTAGGAATGCCGATTCCCCAATCTTGTATCAGGAATATTACTGAATCATCTCGATCAATCACCTCAAAAAGCACTTTCCCGCCTGGTAGTGAATACTTAATGGCATTGTTAAGTAAGTTACCTAAAATGTGGCGCAGCAAGCCTTCATCCCATAATTCTTCGTCAAATTTTCCAATACTGTTAAAAATAAAAGTCAGATTTTTCTCGTTTATATTGAGTTGAATTTCTTTGACAAATTGACGGCAGAATAATTCTAAATTTAGTGGATCGAGTTGACACTGAAGTTTACCGGAATCGGCTTTACCAATGAGTGAAGCTTCATCCAATAAGTGTGCCATATTTTTAATTGCTGAGCGAATTAGCTGTAAATGAGAGGTTTTTTTCTCTTGAGTCAGCTTATTGTCGTTATTTTGCAACAATCCTGTAGCTAGAAGAATCGCATTTAGCGGGTTGCGAATGTCGTGAGAAAGCATCGAAACAAATTCAGCTTTGAACTTGTTAATTTCTTCGGCTTTTACCAATTCAGCAGTATATTCCTGAACCCGGTTTTCTAAATTTTCATTAACTTTTCGCAATCCTTCTAAAGACTGTTTGCGTTCGATTGCGTAACGCAAAGCACGAACTAAAACATCTGTATTTACATGTCGCTTGACTAGATAATCTTGCGCTCCTTGACGAACTGCTTCAATTGCCAATTCTTCATCATTTGTATTTGTTAAAACTACAATTGGGATGCTAGGAGATTGAGCGATTAGAGGAACCAGAGATGATAATCCTTGGCTGTCAGGTAAGGTTAAATCTAACAATATGACATCGTAGATATCATTATTTAGTTCCTTAAGACCTTCACCCAATCGCTTGACGTGTAACAAATTAAACTGCTTAGAACTAGCTTGCTTCAGAAACTCTTGTAACAACCGAGCTTCTGCCAAGTTGTCCTCAATTAACAAGATTTTTACTGAGCTTTCAGACATAATATTAAGTCCCGTAGCTTGCTTCCCCGCAGGAGTGTTTGTGTCAGGAGTTTTGAGTTAGAAAGCTCGCAACTAATTCCCCTCAACTCCCTCCACTCCTCATTTTGACGGTAACGTAGCGGTTGAGAACCAGAAATTTTCAATCCCCTTGACTATTTGAAATAATTCGCTGATGTTGCGGGATTTGGTAATGTAGCAATTGACATGACAATCGTAACTATATAGAATGTCATCTTCATTTCTGGAAGTTGTTAATACTACTACGGGAATACGTTTGAGTTTGGGGTCGTTTTTGATTTCCGCTAGCACCTCTCGACCATCTTTCCTGGGTAAGTTTAAATCCAATAAGATCAGGTCGGGACGGAGTGCATCAGCATATTCACCTTCTTGACGTAAATAAGCCATTGCATCGACACCATCCCTGACTGTTACCACTTGATGCGGCAGTAAGCTATTTTTCAAAGCTTCTTGAATCAAGCGGACATCAGCTTTATTGTCTTCAACTAAAAAGATTATTTTGTGGTTTTCGTCCATTTCTACGCTCACGTTCACGGCCTCCGACTGGCATCGTAAAGTAGAATATTGCGCCACCACCTAGTTCTGATTCTACCCAGATACGTCCTCGATGGCATTCAATAATCTTTTTGCAAATTGCTAAACCCATACCTGTACCGGGGTATTCATCCCTGGTGTGCAGACGTTGAAAGATGATAAAAATGCGATCGCTAAATTGGGGATCGATGCCAATACCATTATCTCGAACTGAGAATAACCATGCTTCTTCTTGTCTTTCTACTCCTATATGGATTTCTGGTGGTTTATCACTGCGGAATTTGATTGCGTTAGCAATTAGGTTTTGAAATAGCTGCATTAGCTGGGTTGGGTCAGCCATAATGGTTGGTAATTCGTCATGAGTAATTACCGCACCACTTTCAGAAATTCGTGCCCGCAAATTGCCTAATGCACGCTCTAATGGGATTTCTACGTTTGTTAGTTGAAATGCGAACGCTTGCATATCTACTTTGGAATATGCTAGCACGTCATCAATCAGCGTTTGCATCAAGCTGACTCCTTCGACGGCATAATTGATGAACTCTTTGGCATCTTCATCAAGTTTTTCTTCATACCGCATTTCTAACAATTGTACGTAGTTAGCTACTTGATTTAGCGGTTCTTGTAAATCGTGAGAAGCGACATAAGCAAACTTTTTCAATTCAGCGTTAGAAAGTTCTAAATCGTGAGCCAATTGAGCCAATTCTTCCGCTTGACGCAGAACAATATTCACAATTGCTTTGCGTAATTCCAAAGCCGCTTTTATTTCTACATATTGCCAGGGTAAAGATGTTAACTTAACTGTTTCTTTCCACAGTTCAAATGATTTACGCGGACATAAACGGACATTTCCTTGTGATTGGTTGACTTCATAAGGTTTATTCGGGTCACCTCCCCAATTTACAGTTTGAATTACTTCCGGTCGAAACCACAAGACATAATTGTTTTTGGAAATTGGAATTGCCAGCAAACCACTACCGACATTTTTGAACTTTTCTGCATCGGGATACAGTCGTGCCAAAGAATCTGTATAGAAGACTTCTTCCTCGACATTCTTCTTCAGCCATTGCACTAAATAATTCAGGTCTTCTTCTTTGGGAGTCTCACCAATTACCGTATACTTTCCACCGAAACAAACCGCTGCACCTTGAGCCGTTGTTAATTCTAAAAGATTTGGTTCGTATTTAATTAAACCATCAATAAAGTTTTCTTCTTGAGACATATATTTCATCAAAGCTGATTGAATATATGTCAACTTCATCCGATAGTCGTAATCTTCAGTTTCTTCTCTTGCTGAAATTTCCGAAAAGATGACTCGTCCTAAAAACTCGCAAGTTTTCCGCAACTCATAGGAAACATACTTGGGTGATTGATGGTGACAAGCGATTATTCCCCACAATTTTTGTTCTTTAATTAAGGAAATAGTCAAAGATGCACCAACACCCATATTGTGCAAATATTCCATGTGGCAGGAATAGGCACTTCTGAGAATTGAATTGGTTAAATTAAGTGGGCGATCGCTAACTGGGTTTTTAGCCGGGAAAATCTCTACAGGTTGGGAATGGGTATCAGGAATTAACCGAATCCAATTAGATTGAAATAATTTTCTCGCAGGTTTGGGAATATCTGATTCTGGGAAGTGCAAACCTAAATAAGGTTCCAGACTTGCGATTTTTTCCTCTGCAACAACACAGCCATGTCCATCATCATCAAATTTATAGAGCATGACTCTATCAAATCCCGTGACTTTCCTCACCTCTTTGACGATGATTTGACAGAAATCGTGTAGATTGGATCTTGCTTCAAGTTGATTTATTGAAGCCCTAGCCAGATGATAGAAACTTAAAAATGGGATATTTTCTTGAGAAATTGCCGGCTCTAATTCTAAAATTAAAAAACCTTCACTATTGCGGTGGAAAACTCCATCAAATACTACATAATCATCACCCTTAATTCTCGCCCAAATTTTGGTGGGATTGATAAAATCAAGAGATTCACCTGTCAACCCTGTTTTAATTTTTTCTATTTGAAAAGGGTCGAGTATATCTTCTAATTTTTTTTGCAGTGCCTCTGACGGTGAAATCCCGAAAATAGTAGATATATTGCTGCTTACTTGTAATATATTTAGCTCTGGCTCATCAAGAACCAAAAGAATTCCATGAGACTGAATTTGACTAGAAAGATGAATCTCTGGCTCTTTCAAGCTAGTCAAATTAATACCTTGCAATTCCAAATCCATTACCATTTTGATACTCCTATTAATATCCCCGAACGTTAAAAAAACAAACATCTATAAGTTTTTTTTATAGTGTTTGTTCAAATAACTTAATTGCAGATAGTTAGAGCAAGAACAATTCGTAGGAATTTTTACTTATGAAAAAGTACTTCGCAGAGTTCTTCAATTTGTTGGCGTTCTAAGTATAACAGGCTACAAGAAAATAGGGAGATAAATAATGTTAACAATAAAGTAATTCAACTAGTGGTTATGTGTATATATATTAAAATATGATAACTAATTTTTAGAAATTTTAGATTTTATATAGCACTCCTATCTGAGTGAATACTGCTCGGTTAAGAGAAAATTGGGGTGATATAAATAAAAATTGTTCTCGTGTAAAGCACGAGAACAATAAAAAGATAAAACATTTCTATTCCAGCTTTACATGCGACGCTTGTCGGTGCAGTCCCAACCTATCGCCATTATTCTTTCAATGTACGGGTACTGACGACACAGAGCGCTATGCAATCCTGTGGTAACTCCTAACTAACACATTCCACAATCCATATATAGCAAGGGTTACAAAAAAATGTGTTATTTTCATATTTTACGGGAGCGATGGCCGCGCCCGTTAGAGGCTGACATCTTGCACCCCTAAAGTAAATGTAGTAATAAATATTATTGATACTTAGATCGACGATTCATGTTCCTATCCGCCAGGGACTATAAGTCCCTGTCTAATAGCAAAAGTCCATTTAAATGGACTAAAAATTAACTTTTTGGTCAAAACAAGGAGATACAGTTGGCTGGTTAACCTCAGAAGTTTTTGGACTCAAACAAGCTCGTTCCAAAGAAACAGAAATTGCGATAGAAGCCGCAGAGGCATGGATGCGAATTTCGGATATGAGTGCTTTTCCAGAAAACTTGAAAACACAAACACAAATACATCAAGAACTGCAAAAAGTTTTACCCGGACATGACCCATTTTGGCCTCGTTGGATAGTCACATCAGAAAAAAGAAATTCTGGATTATCAGGGGTATAACACAGGTGATACCGTTTAACCCTCCACCAGAACCACCAGATTTTAATGAAAAAGTGCGACAACGAGGAAATGCTTGGTTGGCAAAAAATCCAGACCCCAAAAAAGGAACTAGAGATTATTGGTCACCTTTCAAAAGTAATTTAGCCGATGGGTTTAATAATCTTTGTGCATATTCAGTAATGTATGAACCAGTTGGCACAGTAGAGCATTATCTCAGCCGCGAAAATTATCGCAATTTAACTTACGAATGGAGCAATTTACGTTTTGCTTCGGCTTGGATTAATAGTACCAAAGGCACCCTTGATGACCAAGGTTCCGCCAAGAATTGAGAAGCTTTAATATTTGGGTTATGGTTCCAGACGCTGACGGCGTTTTTCCTCAACAAATTGCCTTAATTCATCAACCGAGTTAAGGGTTGTGCCATATTCTTGAACGCGCAGCACTGCCTCATGGACTGCATCAGAGTCATCACGATGGTTGAGGATGTATTGCCTCAACTCCTGTTGTGTCATTGCTTTGTAATCTGGTTTTGTCACAGTATCGATACCTCCCCTTGCGGATTAATTAAAATTTCTAGCTCTTCACCTGCTAGTAGGTAAAGGTTTTTCGTTCTTTCGTCCATTGTGACGAGGTGAACCGGCAGATACATTGATGTCAGGTTTTGACACATTTTATATAGTTCCATCGTTTGCTCAACCGTTGGCTTCATGGTCGATTTTCGTGGTCGGTGATGTGCGCGTATCGCCTATGTTATATCTTTAATCATAAAGCATCACTAATTCCTCGATTCTAGCCGTATGGGTTCACATCAACTATTAAATCCAAGAATTAAACCACATCCGCAGTTTATAATCCCCAGGAGTAATTGGTAAACCCAAATAAATCGGCATCCAGAAAATAAATGCGGCAATAATTGCAAAAGTAATCGTTACACCAACAAAGCGGAGTTCCTTGTAATAGCTGCGGATACACTGGTCAACAAACCAAGCGATCGCTAAAAATGCAAATACAACACCGGTCATATAGTGGTAAATAAAAACACAACGACTTACCTTTACCCAAGGTAGTAAATTCACAGCGTAATTTATAACTAAGTATAAGGCAATCCAAGCGTCAACACTCAAGGTTTTGGATTCGGAAAAACGCTTATTCTTCAACCATTTGACAATTTTAGTTCCCAGAATAGCCAATAAAAAGGCGATCGCAGCTAAACCACACCACCATAGAAAGGGATTACCCATCGCATGGACATCATAATATATTTTGCCAACACCGGATGGCAAAGGTGGTCCCATCACAGGTAAAGGTTCATTTACGCTCCTAGCTGTCTGATAAAAATAAGCCATTGGTCTAGTCATTAGCGGCCATTTGTACCAAGCAGCACAGTAAGGATGCACGTCTGCGTTATTGCCTCCAAGATGTTCGTGAAACTCAAAAATCCGCTTGTGTACTTCTAGAAATCCGTATTTTGTATCTAGTCTTAGATGGGGAATCCAGGCAATAATATAGGTCAAGACAGGAATAATTCCCAGATTGAACCCTATTTGAAAAATACTTAATTGTGTCAGGTTTTGTAATGGTGTTTGACTATCTTTATCTAATATCTCGGAATCGTATTTATTTGATGTTATCAAACGAATTACCGAAGCTAATATCCAAAGAGAATAAGCACCTAACAAAAACCATAAACCATTCCATTTGACAGCAATTGATGCACCAAAACCAATTCCAGAAAGAACTAACCAAAACCAGCGCTTTTGTTTTTGGTTGTTTAATGCTAACAAGAAAAATAACTGCCCCAACATCCCAAAGAGGACAATATAGATGTTAATTAGGGCATAGCGTGATTCAACCAGAAATAACCCATCACAAGCTGTGAATAAACCAGCAAGTAAAGCAAAGCTGCGTCTGAAAGTTAACTGATAGGCAACCCCGGCAACAATGATGGGAATAAATGAGCCAGAGAAAGCATTAATCCAACGATAACTCCAAGGAGATAGCTGCGAACCTGTATATCCATTCACCGTATCTTGCCAAAAAGGAACATGACTGCCAAGCCAAATTCCAATGGCAATGATACATTTGGCTAACGGTGGATGACCATCAAAAAACGGAGTATGGGTGAGATAGTTATTACCAAATTTAGCGTAATAAACCTCATCAAATACCAGAGTGTTAAATCTCCCCAGTCCCCAAAACCGCAGTGCGAGTGATAGTAGAAATATCCCCGCTATGCCAATTTGAAACCACTTTTTAGTCATTTGTCAAGAGTCATTGGTTATTGGTTATTGGTTATTGGTTGTTGGTTATTGGTTGTTGGTTATTGGTTATTAGACAAGAAAACAAAAATCTTTTTCATCTGCTGTTTATCATCCTCACTGTTCTTTTTAATACCCCGACCCGATCGGGGTCGCCGGTTTTGAGTTGGGGTCCTGTATCCACATATATAAACCTTCTTCCTTCTTCCTTCTTCCTTCTTCCTTCATTTTTGGTCATTAGTCAAATGATTATTTTCCACTTTGGCAATTTCTAGCATTGTCTTCAAAACCGAGTCAGGATTCAAGCTAATTGAGTCAATTCCCTCAGATACGAGAAACTGGGCAAATTCTGGGTAATCGCTGGGTGCTTGTCCGCAGATGCCAATTTTGCGATCGCTCTTTTTTGCAGCTTGGATTGCCATTTTCACCATCCGCTTAACTCCCTCGCTGCGTTCATCAAACAACCGTGCCACTAACGCTGAATCCCGATCTATCCCCAGTGTCAACTGGGTTAGGTCATTGGAACCAATCGAGAAACCGTCAAATACTTCGGCAAACTCGGACGCCATAATTACATTATTGGGTAACTCGCACATTACATAAATCTGCAAGCCGTTAGTACCCTGCTGCAAACCATTTTTTGCCATTTCTGTCAACACTAAACGTCCTTCCGAAGGAGTGCGACAGAAGGGAATCATCGGAATCACGTTAGTTAAACCCATTTCGTCTCGCACCCGCTTAATGGCATCACACTCTAAAGCAAATGCTTCCCGATAGCCTTCATCATAGTAACGTGCGGCCCCGCGCCAACCAAGCATCGGGTTTTCTTCGTCGGGTTCAAATTGTCTTCCACCCAACAAATTGGCATATTCATTACTCTTGAAATCCGACATTCTCACAATCGCCGGTTTGGGATAAACTGATGCCGCAATTCTACCGATACCTTGTGCTAATTTATCGACAAAATACTGAGGCTTATCATCATAAAGTGCGGTGATTTCGGCAATTTTCGCCTTCACAAATTCATCCTTTAACTGTTCAAAATGTAACAATGCCATTGGATGAGTTTGGATGTAGTTGGCTATGATAAACTCTGTCCGTGCCAAACCGATGCCATCATTAGGAATAGCAGATAAACTAAATGCTTCAGCCGGATTCCCCACATTCATTAAAATTTGAGTACGGGTGCGGGGTAAACTATCGAGTGGAACTTCTTGCACTTCAAAAGGTAATAATCCTGCATATACCTGTCCTTCTTCCCCCTCCGCACAAGAAACCGTTACTTCCTGACCAGTTTTTAAGATTTCCGTCGCATTCCCACAGCCAACGATCGCCGGCACACCCAATTCCCGTGCAATGATCGCTGCATGACAGGTCCTACCCCCAGAATTAGTCACGATCGCACTGGCTTTTTTCATTATCGGTTCCCAGTCGGGGTCAGTTCTATCAGTTACTAAAACTTCACCCGCTTGGAACTGCTCAAGTTTGTTTGCATTAACAATGATCCGCACTTTCCCTTGACCAATTGCTTCACCGATTGCACGACCAGTTATGAGGGGGAGTGGGGGAGTGGGAGATTTTTCCCCATTCCCATGTCCCCCATGTCCCCCCAGTCCCTCCTCTCCCCCACTCCCCAACACAAGCCGATAACTCCGCAATACATTCTGCTGTTTCTGCGATTGCACTGTTTCCGGACGTGCTTGGACGACAAATAATTCATTGGTAATCCCATCTTTGGCCCATTCGATATCCATTGGGGTGTATTTACCGTGGACTTGGGAATAATGTTCTTCAATCAAACAGGCCCAATTTGCGAGTTGCAAAATCTCCTCATCTCCAATCGCAAATTTACCTCTTTCGGTAGATGAAACTGAAATATTTTTCGTAAATTTAGAGCCGTCATCGTAGACCATTTTTAGCTCTTTGCTGCCCAATCTTTTATCGAGAATGGGACGAAAACCTGCTTTTAAAGTCGGCTTAAAAACCCAGTACTCGTCTGGGTTGACGGCACCTTGAACAACATTTTCTCCTAAGCCGTAAGCCGCTGTAATTAGTGCGGCATCTTGAAAACCAGTTTCTGTGTCAATAGAGAACATGACACCAGAGGATGCCAAGTCAGAACGCACCATTTTTTGCACGCCGACTGCTAGGGCAATGCTAAAGTGATCAAATCCTTTGGTGTGGCGATAGGAAATAGCGCGATCGGTAAATATAGACGCAAAGCAACGATGACAAGCCGCTAAAACCCCTTCAATACCCACAACATTAAGATATGTTTCTTGCTGTCCGGCAAAACTAGCATCGGGTAAATCTTCGGCAGTGGCACTAGAACGCACAGCTACGTCAGTATCCAGATTGTATCGTTCGCATAGGGTTTCGTAGGCTGCGACGATCGCTTCTCGCAACTCTACTGGAAACGGTGTATGCATTAATAACGATCGCGCTTTTTTTCCCCGTTCCCGTAAATTTTTAACATTATCAACATCCAAGTCTGCAAACAATTTACGTAGTTTTATTTCTAACCCCGCAGACTCGATAAAATATCTATAAGCATAAGCAGTTGTAGCGAATCCTGTCGGGACATTAACACCTTTGGGCACAAGTTGCTGAATCATTTCTCCTAGGGATGCATTTTTCCCACCCACCAAAGGAATATCAGCAATCCCGACTTCATCAAACCAGAGGATCAGCGATTGCTCTCTGGAAGAATCCGGAAAAGTTTCTTTAGCTACTGTTACCATCAGTATTACCTCTTATGTAGATGCAAGGTGTGCGATTGTGCTTCCTATACTTTTGTATATCACAGAAATTTCGGATTTAGTTTTATAACTGATTGGGATTAAGAATTTAATAAATATACTTCTGATGAAATTCACATAAGCTTTGATTGTGAGTCTATTATAATTTGTAAAACAGCAGAGTAATGAGTGTTTCAAAATTTGAAACCAAAAATTGAAAATTAGTTTATACTCAGAACTTCACTATTCAGAAATCAGCGATCGCTTACTGTTTGAAGGCATTATTAGAGAGTTGAGGATTTAATACCCCGACTTATTCAGGGAACCCGTTTTGAGTTGGAGTCTCAATTCACATATATAAACCTCTTCCTTCTTCCTTCTTCCTTCTTCCTTCTTCCTTCATTCAATACAATGGAACAATTACAACGTTTGCTGAAAATGGCTGAAGACGAACTCACAGAATACAGTACTGATGCCCGTAAAATAGAAAAACTACGGCGGAAAATTGGTATATCTGTACCAATGGCACAGCAGCGACAGGTAAAAGAAGAGTTGTTGGCGCAAATGTCATCAAGCCAAATTAATAAAATTATTGAGGAACAACGTCAAACAGTGGCTTTGCCGTTTTGGGGAGTTGCCGGTTTGGGGTTGTTACTCGGAATTTCTTTGAATCAGCCCATCGGTTTGTTAGCTGCGATTGGTGGGACTGCAGCAGCAATTAGAATTCAGAAAATCGGTTGGAAATTGCAAGCGCAGCGTCTTTTGTTGCAAACATTAGAAGATATTGAAGTGCGTTCCACTCAACCAAAATAGACCTCTGTATATTGCGCATACCTAGATTCCCGACAACTTTGAAAGTTGTCGGGAATCTTATTTTTTAGAATCCTGTCAAAGATTCCGGAATAGTGATTTACGCCATTGGATCAATATTTAAGCACTGCCTATTTTAATCTAGTCCCTATATGAATATAAAATATCCCAAAGGACGGACGGCATTTTTTATTATTCACGGTGTTGGTGAACAAAACCCTTTTGAAACTGTGGACTTTTTCGCCCGAAATTTAATCCAATCTTTTGAAGCTCAAAAATCACAGTTTCAGCTAGAACACTTGATTGCTAAAAGAAGAAAAGCAAGTGGTTATTTTTGGACTGAAAGTTTTGTGAGATTAAGTTCAATTAACCCCGAAGAAGACTGGATAATTGATGTTCATGAGTATTACTGGGCAGCCGCAACAGAAAAGAAAATTAGCGTACCAGAGATTTTGCAGTGGGCGGAACAGACACTTGAAGGAACAATTAAATTTTATAGTCATCCAGAAAACCAGCCTCTATTAACAGCTATTGAACAAAATAAAGATGACAGTAGTGTGTTTAATTTTCGGCTGCGTCGTCTAACTATATTCTTACGGCTATTTCAGTTTATATATCCGGCTTTAAGGCTTTTGATTTGGCTAGTTTTATTTTTGCTAAATCCCTTTCTCAGCGGTCGTTTTCTGCAATCGGCTTGGACGTTGAGTAAAACTATTGTGACACCATTGCTGGTTAATGTTGTTGCTGATGTTGCTATCTATAGCAACAAAGATGTTAAGTCCCCTTATCAAAAAATTCGGGAGGAAATATTTAATGAAAGTTCAACACTATTAAAAGCAATTATCAAGGATAAAGAAGCGAATTACGACCAAGTAATCGTGGCTGGACATTCTCTGGGTAGTTGTATTGCTTACGATACCTTAAACCTTCTTTGTCTCGAAGCAAGTCTTTCTCAAGATAAAGGTAAACGTCTGCTGCTTGATAAAATTACAGGGCTAGTTACCTTTGGCTCACCACTTGACAAAATTGCCTTCTTCTGTAGAGAGGTATCACAAAAAGATCACTATATTCGCTCTTATATTTTAGGACACCTGAACTCCTTCCGCGTTAAACCCCAAGCACCCTATTCTGATAAATACTTAACTAAAAATCCAGTGGATTGCCAGCTAGATCAACTCCAGTGGGTGAATTACTATCATCTCAAAGATCCAATTAGCGGACACTTGGATTATTACAACAATTTGGATAACGTTCTCATGGAATATGAGACATCATGGGGATACGAAGCTCATCTCGATTACTTTAGTGACAATAAGTTTTATGACGATATTGCCCAACGCTTCTTGTATCCTCATTGATAAGATTTGCTAAATAATTTGTTATAAGCTGAATTTTAGTGTATGAAGTTCAGCTATGACTGCCAAAATTAGAAAGTAAATAAGTTATGCAGTCGCTGCATTGCTAAACTACCCATTGATACTTTCTATCTGGTATTGCTATAAAGCCATTCACGGAGGTCAAAATCGTGGGCAAGTACGATAAGATTTTTAGTTCAGAAGACGTTTCAGCACAAGAGTTAAGCCCAGAAGAAGCGGTAGCGGCAGTTGCTGTTGTCACCGCAATGGCTGATTCTACAGATGTTGCAGTGGATGCAGAGGATATAGCGGATATTCTCTGGGGGTTCGAGGTCTTTGAAGAATACTCAGATGAAGATTTGTTAGAAATGCTCGATAAAATCCTGGCGATCGCTGGGGATGAAGGATTGGGAGCGCTGTTTAACACTGCTTGTCAATCGCTTACAGAAGATTTAGTCCTGGATGCTTTTGCAGCGGGTGTGGGAGTGCTTATAGACGAACAAGAATTGGCTGTTCCCGAGGGGAAAAATGATTTGCTCAAAAAACTCCAGGAAGCCTTGGAACTTGAGGAAGATGAAGCAAAAGAAATTATTAGCGAGGTGATTGCGGCTTTTGAACAAGTTGAAGATGAAGACGAAGATGAGACTGTAGTCGATATAGACGCAAGTCTTGATGAGTATGAATCACCTTTAGGTAATTTTACAGTCCCGATACCAGTAGACCCCCAACAGGGCGGTAGGATTCAAGCTCAAGAAGGGGTAGTTGGTTTTTCTGATGATTTTGGCACTTTGCTGCGAATTGATTATTATCCTATCCCTGCCGAAATGTCCGAGGAAATGGAGTCTGTAGGGCTGCCAGAATATCTGCAATCAGTTTTAGTAGAGAAGTATGTCCCTACCGCGATTGTTAGCAATTTACCAGATGCTAAGGTCAAGCATAGTGAATATTTTGCAGACATTTTGGAGGGGGCTTATTTTGCCCTAGTTGATATGCCTCAAGGCTCCACGATTTCCAAGCAAGAAAATAACGGCAATGCCAGCAGGTTGGATGCTTACCGGGGGCTGATGGCATTTGTCAATGGGGAATTTTTGTATATTGTTAGCAGTCAGCGCAGCTTTTTTGAAGGTGATACTCCTGGTTCTCTTGAAGAAGAAGCTGAAGGTATTCAAGAAAGCATTTTGATGTTTGTTGAGACTATCGAGTTCACCTAGTCTCTACCAATGAGTGTAATAATAGCGATCGCCTGCAAGTTAATCAAGGCGATCGCTTTTTTTTCACAATTTATGCCTTTTACAGCTTCTTAAAGTACCTGGCAATTGGTAACAACCCGAAACCCAGCTTTTCATAGGTACAACGTGCTGGTGCATGACCAGGATCACCTCCAGTCTCGACCATAGCAACAGACATACCTTTCTCTTTCATCCATAAGAGAGCAAACTCTATGAGAGCGGCTCCAATGCCTTGACGTTGATAATCACAGATCGACGGCAATCATTTCACGAAGAAAGAAGGAAGAAGAAAGAAGGAAGAAGTACCCACATGAGTACTCATGTGGGATTGAAACTTAGTTGCACTTAATTTGAGCCGGAAACTTGTTTGTAAGTCTAGTTGCACTTAATTTGAGCCAGAGTACTTTTTTAGCTAAACAGACGGGAATTGACTTGTTTGTAAGCCGAGTGATTTATAATTGCAAGCCGCTACAGCTAATTAGCTCTTTCTATTTTCTGACAAGCCTTTTATTTTTTACTCAAAAAATTTACCCTATTTTGAAAAGAGCCGCACCCATGACACTTATGCTTTTGATGTCCGAAACGCAAGTAAAAACTACCCAGAGGGTACTGTAAAATGCTAGAAATATTTCTTTTACGGAGTAAAATTTATAGCTTTAAGTTAGCAAAAATTTCAGTGTAAATATTGTAAAGATTTCTGAACAATCAAGCTTTTATCTATTCAAGTTACTGCAAAATTAAAAGTAGCTACACATAAAAACTTGAATTACAGAAAATCTGGGCTGAAATTGTTGCCTAGAAAACAATCAATAATTAATTTTGTTTGGTTAATTACGTGTATCGGAAACATTCATCTCTGGGCTTGGAAGAACTAAGGAGGACTTAACAATGGTCACGGTGAGCTATCCGGGTGTTTATATTCAAGAAGTACCGAGTGGAGTTCGTACCATTACGGGGGTTTCCACATCGATCGCAGCGTTTTTAGGACGCACCACTAAAGGTCCCATCAACAAAGCCGTTCGCTGTTTAAGTGTAGCTGATTTCATTCGGGAGTTTAGCGGCTCTCATCCCTCTAGTAATGTGGCAGCTAGTGTTAAACAGTTTTTTGATAATGGGGGGAATGATTGTTACGTCATCCGGGTGGCTCACAATGCTCAAAAAGCCAGTGTTGTGCTGAAGAATTTAGGTAATCCGAGCAATCCAGTCGATGCCGCTAATCCTTCTATTGCCGTTTTACGAGCAAGGGCAAAAAATGCCGGGAACTGGGGCAATGCTGTTTATTTGGAAGTAACTTATAATACTCCCAATCCGGATGAAACCTTTAACTTGAGAGTTATTTATCGAGTGGCAAATACTGAAATTGCCTCAGAATCCTTCAGTAATCTCTCCATGAATCCGGCTTCACCCCGATTTGCCCCCAATTTCGTCACGCAAAGCTCAAAGCTGATTGACTTAGAACTGGCGAGTGGATTAAACTTGGCTACAGCAACCCCAGCGATTGATGGCTATAGTGAGAGTCGGCGACCCATTTCTACTGCTGGCACAGATCTAGCAACAACTTTGAATGAGTTGATCTATCCGGCTGATTCTGCCAATCTTCGTAGTAAATTTGAGATCGCCGTCAATGATGGCCAGTTTATTCCGATAGATTTGCGGACCGATCCCACTGCATTTAGCGGCGATCGGGATGCGATCGCCACCGAACTAGAAACTCGGATTAATGCCCTCTTGGGGGCTGTAGTTGCGGGACTCCAGATATCTTGTAGCTGGCAACTCGTGCATGACGATTTCTATGTCTTGCGAATCGCTTCCAACACCTTACCTGCTAACAGTCGAACCAGCGTGAGGATTCGGCGAGCCGCAACCAATGATTTATCGGGGTCACTAATGCTGGGTCTGGATCAGGGTGGAACCGAAGTCACACGGTACAGTAATTTTAGACCTGTTCCCAATGCAACATTTGTGACAGGGGATATTAACGCGATCGCAAGTTTGACCCAAAATGCCTTCAATCAGCTAACGGTTTCTGGAACCTCAGTGAGTTTACTTAGTACAACAGGTGCAAATTTACTACAAACAACGTCTGGGACCGATCGTTGGTATCGAGATGCGCTGGCCTCTGCGGTCAATGCTCATAACGATGGCGTGCGCGAAAAGTTAGCGATCGTTGCCCAAAAGGTTAACAGTACCCCGTCCTTGCCCTTCCGGGCTGAAGTTTGGGGCTATCACCTTGCGTTGATTCCGACTACAGGTACCATTAATAGCACCCTCAGCTTAACGACTGGAAATGAGGGCGGTGGCGGCACCAATATTGGGGTTGGCGGTACCCCTAACCTGTTTACAAGCAATACTCGCCAGTATGCTTTAGGCACCACGGGAACGAGTTCATATCAGGATGGTGCAGGCGATATCGGTCGGGATGATGATGGTAATCCTCTGACAAAGGAAGATTTTATTGGCAATGAATTAGATCAGTCCGGCTTTCATGCTTTAGACAGCGTTGATTTGTTTAATTTGATGGTGATTCCAGAGGACAGTGATATTAGTGATAGCGATCGCCAAGCCCTCTACGGCGAGGTCAGCATTTACTGTCAGCAGAAACGGGCATTTTTGCTCATGGATTCGCCAATCGATTGGACAGATGGCGATCGACCCAAGGCAGATAGTACAAAAGTCAATAGCCTCCGGGCATTGGTTGTGAAGGATTATTCAGCCGTGTTTTATCCCAAGATTCAATACAGTGATGCAGGGGTGAAGAAATTCATGGGTGCCTCTGGATTGATTGCTGGGGTAATAGCGAGAACGGATGCAACCCGTGGTGTTTGGAAGGCACCAGCGGGTCTAGAAGCCGATCTACGTGGCATTTTGGACTTAGAGGTGAACCTGACCGATAAAGAAAATGGGGTGCTCAATAAGCTGGGTGTCAACTGTTTACGGAAATTTCCTAGTGGTTTTGTCAATTGGGGGGCGCGAACCCTGGATGGCTCGGATGATATTGGTTCCGAGTGGAAATACATTCCCATCCGGCGGCTGGCTTTATTCTTGGAAGAGTCGCTCTTTCGCGGTACAAAATGGGTCGTATTTGAACCCAATGATGAACCACTCTGGGCGCAAATTCGGCTGAATATCAACGCCTTTATGAATGGGTTATTCCGGCAGGGAGCCTTTCAGGGGAGTACCCCGGATAAAGCCTATTTCGTTAAGTGTGATAGCGAGACGACTACTCAAGCCGATCGCAACTTGGGCATTGTCAATATTGAAGTTGGCTTTGCTCCCCTCAAACCTGCTGAATTTGTGATTATCAAAATTCAACAGATTGCAGGTGACCTTCAGTAATAGGACTTACGCAGAAATTACCAAAAACCTTGATTTATGGAACCGCTCAGACGCGATAGACGCTGTACGCCTTCTTGGAGGGTAGTACGGGAAGAAATAAGAGTTTAAGAGAGTTTTTGCGTAAGTCCTAAGTAATTCTAAATTTCTAATGCGTACTTCAGGAGGTAGCGCATGGCTAACGGATTTGTCAAAAATGCCCATCGTATTGATCCCTATAAGAACTATAAATTCCGCGTGAGATGGGACGGAAAAACGGTTTTAGGTGTATCAAAAGTAGGCGCACTGAAGCGTACAACCCAGGTGGTGAACTATCGCTCGGGGGGTGAGAACAGCACCGATCACAAGTCACCAGGGCGCACCACCTATGATGGGTTAACCCTAGAACGTGGCATTACCCACGATCTAGAGTTTGAAGCGTGGGCAGATAAGGTGCATCCCTATGCAGGCGATACAGCAATGGATTTGGCCAATTACAAGAAAGAACTCGTTTTAGAAGTACTGAATGAAAAAGGTCACGTTGCCTTACGTTATTTCTTGCATGATTGCTGGGTGAGTGAATTTACAGCAATTCCGGCATTAGATGCAAATGCGAACGCCGTTGCTGTGGAGATGATGAAGATCGAAATGAATGGATGGGAGCGAGATAAATCAACTACAGAGCCGGATGAAAAGAGTGATGTTCCTAAAGATACTTAAGAGACATCATGCGACTTGAACCCAATCGTGTCCCTTTTCCCAGCATTCCTGAGACACTCAAAACTGAATTTTCCTTGAGTGAATTATCACTCCGTCCCTTTGGATACTGTGCAGAAGATCGGGAGGTGAATTTTAATCAACCCTTACGACCCTATTTAGAGGTAGAGATTCTTGAGTGCTGTACAGACGATCGCCGGGGTGCAAAACCTAATTCTCAGTTCTTTTGGAATATGGAGATCGGGAAACGAATTGAATGTTTGTTGACGATCGCAACTGTTCGCGATCGGGATGCATTTATGATTCCATTACGTTGTTTAAATTCAGCGTGCCAGGAAGGCATTGAAATCGATTTCTCGATGGAGGAGATAAGCGAGCTACAGTCCCTGAAAAATGCAGAAAAATTTCCTGAAATTCTAGTCGGTCATCAAACAGTCCGAATTCGTAGACCAAAGGGTTCGGATCAACTGAAATGGTTAGAACAATCATTTAAAGATGAACATACTGCAACTCAGGTCATGCTAAAGACACTTGTAAGAGAAGACGATCGATTAAAACTAGACTCGGATGCGATCGCCCAAGGAGAGTGGATTCCAGCATTTAATCAAACTATGGAGGAAATAGACCCATTAGTAAATTTTCAGGTTGAAGTGCAATGTCCCTACTGTGGTGCAAAAGATTCTCATTCTATTGATTTTGGTGCATTTGCATTAGAACGTTTCCGTAATACCCAACAACAACTTTTGGACATGGTTCATCGTTTAGCGTCCCGTTACCACTGGAATGAATCGGAAATCTTCGCCATTCCGGCATGGCGACGGGAGTCCTATCTGGCTCGACTCGATCGGGAGGAACATTGATGAGTACTTATGTTTCCCAACTGATGCAACAAACGGGGATTAACTTATCCTCGGAAACTTTTCAAAGGGATAGCGACGATCTGGCTGATATTTTCACTGCAAATTCCACTACAGAGGAGAACCCGATCCAAGAGGAGCATCATCAAGTGGTGGTGCCACAGCCGATTCAATTGGTGTCTCCTATGGTGCAACGTCTGCAAGAGACTCAGGTGAGCGATCGTTCCATCGGTCATGAAATGGTGTCTTCTGCAAAAGAAGCTCCTCCTGTTTCGCAAGTGCCGCATATCGGCGATCGCGTCACACCGATCGCAAAAGAAGCAACACCAACAACTGTACCCCCAGTAACACCAGAGTTAACCGTTGTAGAACAGGTTGAAATACCAACTGCTATTGAAGAAAATGCGTTTTTCCCTGCCCCTCAAGAGAAGCAACCAAAAAAGATGACATCCGTTGCTAGCCCCCCAGAGGTTGTCGAAACCCTTGAGGTGGAACCAGTCACCACGCAGAAAGCAGCCGATACACCGTTGACTCCACAGACCTATTTGCAAGTGGTGCAAGATTGGGTTGCAGGCACACCGACAGTCCTTGAGGAGGTGCGAGAAGTCCTCGTCGATCGACCAACCCCAAATCGATTACCTCAGGAGGATGCTACAAAACCGATTATTCTCAAAAATCATCAACCCTCTGCCTTGGCGTTAGAGCAAGTCAGTCATTCCCAGATGCAACCACCCACGGTTCAGCAAGATTTTGTGCTTTCCATTGGCAGCATTCATCTGACGATCGCAGCGCCACCCCCAGAGATTGCTCCACCGCCAATTGTCCCCCCTCAGGCTACAAAAGCCCCGGATGCTGAACCATTCCGGTTGAGCCGACACTACCTGAGACTTAGATGAGGAGTCCCGATTATGCCCTTTGCAGACACCGGAAAAGCGATCGGAGCCGTGAGCAAGGTATTAAAAGATTACCTATACGATCGCGTTCATACATTACAACTGGTTTTATCCGATAGTGTCTCTAACATCACGATCGGTCCTGGTTCAGATGTCACAGTGGGTAGACCGGAAACTCTGAGCGGTAATGGTGGGACTATACCTCGATTAAATCTTTTTTTATACGAAATTCAATTCGATCCCAACCTCAGAAACTATGAGTTAGATACAGGACAAAATCCTCCGTTATGGCTGGTACTGAAATATGTATTAACAGCCTTTGATGAAAGTGGTAACAGTGAGAGTATTGGTGCTCATATGCTATTGGGGGAAGGGGTACGTGCCCTGCAATCCGCTTCATTTCTTCAGTTGGGCAGTACAGCATCGATATTGAGTACCTTGAATGATAATCCTGAAGAACTGAAACTGACGTTTGACCAAACCCCACCCGATCTATTGTCTAAGTTAATGCAGGGACCAGATGATAAATATCGCTGTTCCGTCAGTTTTGAAATTCGACCGGTGATGATTGTGCCGAGCGAGCCTGTATCCTACACCCTATTGGTTGGTATTAATTATCAGGAGGGTAATATTATCCGAGATGACAAAGGCATTATGGTGGATGTTTTGCCGTCATTGGGACCGACGATTGATAGCCTCTCTCCCACTACGCTGGAAGCGAGTCTGACTTCAACCTTGACCCTTCGTGGCAATGATTTAAATCTTTCTGGGTTAGCAGTAAAATTTGGAACTGTCGAACTCAGTGTTACCGCGCAGACTCCCACCTCAGTCGCGTGTAATGTGAACGGCACGCTTTTAGACGGCAGGCTGATTTCTGCCGGAAGCCATCCAGTGTCGGTGGTAGAGGTTTTACCGAGTGGCAGGCAACGATCGAGTAATCTCCTCGTGGCGAATCTCTTACCGATTTTGGATTCTGTAATTGTTACTGATATTACTCGTGTCGAGCCAGCTAATACTAACTCAAATGTCTATGCCACGATAGACATTCAAGGCTCTTTGCTCGGTACTGTAGAGGATGATATTTTTCTTGCCTTATATCGAGATGGTAAAACGGTTAAATTTTTCGACGATCTGACCATTCTTCCCACATCACCGCCACTACCACCAACACCATTGCAAAAGCAGTTACGATTTGCAATGCAAGCCTCCCAAGCAGTTCCACCGGGACAATATCGCGTTATTCTTCGAGTCAACGGTCAGCAAGCTAAAAATAGTCCAGTGATTAATTTAACATTGCCATGAATTCAGTGTTATGAATACCGTCAACGCCCAGCAAGAATTCAGTTCATTTTCGCCCAGTTTACTGGCAGCCGATGCGATCGCCCATCACTGGTTGCAACAGGTGACAGTACGCTTGCGGCGAGAAATTTGCTGGCGCTGGCATCAACAATCAGGAGGAAACCCTGTCTTTGCGACCACCTTACCAACATTGAACGATCCGCTAGTGGCCAGTTTGGACATGACCCGTTACTGGCAAGCAAAAAATCAGTTTTTTCAAACGGATACTACAGCGAAGTATTTAACTGATAAATTGTCGATCGCCCCCCCACGAGTGGATTTACTTCCCGTCCAAGGGTCTTTTGGTTGGGTTGTAGAAACTCTCCGTTTAGACTCGATAGCAACTTTTACGTTGGCATTGGGATTAATTAGCTCGTTCGATCAGGCAGCCGGTAGTGTGATTTCAGCTTGTCTGAATGACGCTAATACCACACAACCCACGCTGGCATTGGCACAACTGTTGTGGGATTTACCGGGGCAAGTGTTGGCGATCGCAGATATCTCCCATCCTCTTTGGCGTTATGGTTTACTTCAACCTGCCAATACCAACCAAGCAGGAGTTGATTGGCATAGCCCGATCGTGGTTCCACCTGTAGTTGCGAACAGTCTGCTATTTCCCAATTCTGACCTACCCCAAACCTTAGCGTTACTAAAATCAGAGTCGCACTCGCTCTTTGAACGAGCGAACTTAGTGGCCTTACGGTTGCGGACACGGGCAAAAGATCGTCTACGAGTCGTGCCCCTGCGAAGTGCGATCGGGGCTTCTGCAAGCGTTGTGATTCAAGGTATTTCTCAGGTGACACAGCGACCTGTGGTTGAGTTGCAAAGTCATGCAGCGCTGTTAGAAAATACGGCTTATTTAAAATCTCTAGTAACCTTTTGTTGGTTGCAAAATTTAGATTTATTCATTCGCGTTGATACCCTAAGCTGTCAGTCCTGCGATGCCCAACGCCGCCATTCCTATCTGCTGCCTTTACAATCAATTCCGATCGCAATTTTCTTAGAAATTCGGGAGCGTAATGAATTAACTCACTTACCGAATACTCTTTTGTTGCCGATTGTGGAAGTACCACATTTATCTTATGAAAATCGCGTGCAATATTGGCAGGAGTGTCTCGATTCAACCGCACCTCATTTCAATCGAGAAATTGCTGAATGTGCTCGCCGATTTCGCTATGAAAAGGAAACGATTAAATCGATCTGTGAAGCTTTAAAGAGTGTACCTCAGGTCTTGTCAGAAACAACCCTGTTCTCTGCCTGTCGAGCAGAATTGGATCTCGATATTGGAGAACTTGCACAGGAAGTCAGGCCGCGTTTTACGGTGAGTTCATTAGTATTGCCACCCAAACAGCAAGCCCTCTTTCAGGAAATTCATCACGCAATGCGGACACTGACTCAAGTGCATTACGGTTGGGGAACCGCTCGAGTGTGGAATGAGAGTGGCATTTCAGTCCTGTTTGCGGGGGCACCAGGAACGGGTAAAACTATGGCAGCAGAAGTATTAGCGTCTCTACTAGATTTACCTATGTATCGCATTGATTTGTCTCAAGTGGTCAATAAATATATTGGTGAGACGGAAAAAAATCTGAAACGCTTGTTCGATCTAGCAGATGTGTCGGACACTATTCTATTTTTTGACGAAGCCGATGCATTGTTTGGCAAGCGAACCGAGGTTAAAGATGCCCACGATCGCTACGCTAATCTAGAAATTAGTTACTTACTGGAGCGCATGGAACGGTTCAAAGGGTTAGCAATTCTGGCTACCAACCGCAAAAAAGATTTAGATGAGGCGTTTTTACGGCGATTAAGATATATTCTAGATTTTCCTATGCCAGATATACCAGAACGCAAACGGATTTGGCAACAGGTAATGCCCGAAAAAGTAGACGCTTCACAAATAGACTTTGATTTTTTAGCACGACAATTTCCACTCGCAGGAGGTCACATTCGCTCGATTATTTTTAATGCCTGCTTACAAACGGCTGAAGGATTCAGTTTGGAAAGCTCAAATCCACCGCAGTTGACAATGGAACCGATTTTAATAGCTGTAAAGCGAGAATATGACAAGCTGAATCGTTCTGTTAGTTTGGAGCAATTCGGTAGCTATGCCAAATTTATTGAAGGGATAGATCGACAATGAATAACACCCACATCCACATCGATCGCATACATATCAACGGACAAGGGATTCCGCCTCAATTAGCTCAATCATCTGTGCAGGGCTTAGGACAGGAGTTGCTCGCCAAACTGGGGCAGCAAAACTGGTCATCTGGGCAAACTGTACCGATTGGGGATCTCCATTTGGGGACTGTCCAGGTGAAAAATCCTCAAGATGTTAGTGAGCTACGACAGGCGATCGCGCAGACTGTCATTCAAGCAATTGTGACGCAAACAGGCGTTAGGAGATAGCGACCATGCCTTACTTGTTGCGGGGGGCACTGATTGAATATGCCAGTGATTTTCTGGGGCCATTGCCGAATGTGGTGATTTTCCAGTTCAACCCGGAAACCATTACCCGTGCCATTCAGGTGCCCGCTCGTCCGACCGGTGGAGCGCGGCGAGAAACCACCCAGGCTGGCGATCCACCGCTCGAACGTATCACCCTGAAAGCCGAGTTTGATGCGGCGGATTACTTGAAGACCAATAACATTTTAGCCAGACAATTCGGGGTTGGTCCACAACTAGCTGCCTTAGAAAAAATGGTTTTTCCCAGCAACAAAATTGGGGCATTAATTGGTCAAGCGATCGACGCGATCGGCGATGCCTTGGGGCTGGGTGGTGGTGGTGAAGATGCCCCGTGTCAGCCCATTCCCAGAGAACAATATCCTCGGATTTTGTTTATCTGGGGACGAACGCGCATTTTGCCGGTTGTGATTGATTCTATGAGTATTACAGAGCAGCAATATGACAATTTATTAAATCCAGTGCGTGCCGAAGTTTCGTTACAACTTTCGGTCAATGCCACCAATCTTTGCTCTGATGATAAAGTTGCCAAAGGCGCAATGGAATATTCCAGCATTGCCAAAGAAGCCCAAGCGATTTTGAATCTAGCTAATACCGTGGAACTAGTTGCAGATTTAATTCCGTTTTAAGGAGACAATCACTATGTTTCTAGAAACCTCCCGATATTTTAATCAACCCGTTGTCGATGCCATCAGCCGCGATGGTAGACCAGTCAAGGCTCTGAGCTTGCGACGATTACCGCCAATTAGTGGCGATTCCCTGATTGTCAAGGGGAACGATCGCTTAGATATCATCGCCCAACGGCAATACAACAATCCCACCCAATTTTGGCACATCGCGGATGCCAACACCGATCTAGAAGCCAACAATCTTGTCAAAGAAACTCTGAGAGTGATTGCGGTTCCCCGACAATAGTAGGACTTACGCACAAATTGCCCGAAACCTTTTTTTATAGAACCACAATAGGCGCTTCGCCTTCTGTGGAGGGTAGACGCAAAGTACGCATAGCCAAAGGCATGCCGTTCGCGTAGCGTGCCCTTTGGGCAAGGCTAGGAATAAGAGTTTAAGAGAGTTTTTGCGTAAGTCGTGAATAGAAAAATTTTGAATTTTGAATTGGAGTTCCTATGCCATCTGTTAAATATCGTCTTTTTTTCAACAACATATCGGCGACTCAGGAACAACTCGATCGCTTCGAGGAGATTACTGTATCGCAGGGAATGGGGATGGCTTGGGAGGCACAGTTACAAATGCCGATTGTTACGGATGAAAAAGGCAGGTGGTTAGGGGAGGCAGATCGATTCATTGCGGATTTTAACCCACTTCGCATCGAAGTTCAAGTGGGGGATGGAGATTTTGTACCGCTGATTGATGGACCGATCCTAGGTTCTCAAAGAGAATTAAATGCGGAACCGGGACGGAGTATGTTAACCATCCGAGTTCAGGATGATAGTTACTATTTAAATCGGGAAGAGAAACAGTATCATTTTGAACGGTTGCGAGATGATGAAATTGCTACACAATTATTTCAGGAATTTCCGGGGGTTATTAAGGAACGCAAAATCGATCCAACACCAACGCCCCTAGTTACTCCAATTCCAGATGTGGTGCGCCGGGGTACAGCGATGCATTTACTACGGTTTTTGGCGGATCGGCAAAGTTTAAATGCCTACGTTCTGCCCGGTTCACAGCCGGGACATAGTATTGGTTGCTTTCAGGAATTGCCTACCAGAACGGATGGGTTGCCATCGTTGGTGTTGTTGGGCAGCGATCGCAATGTGTTTAACTTTAACCCCAGCAATGATTCTCAGCAGCCGGCACGATTCAGGGCTTATGCGGTGGGACTGAGTGACAAACGCATCACTCGGAGTGATTCTGATTTAGAGGTTGTTCCACGTTTGGGGACAGCCCCAACGACCCCGCCAGATAGCGCAGTTCAGCTTCTGTGGCCGCGACACGGAGATACGGTAGATTTGGATCGTTGGGTGGCGGCACAAACGTTGCAGGCGAGTTATTCAATTTCGGCAACTGGGAGTGTGGTGGCCGATTGCTATGCAGGGGTGCTTAGTCCTTACCGTTTAATTCAGGTGTGTGGTGCAAATACGAGGGAAAGTGGGACTTACTTGATTAGCCGAGTGACGCATCGGTTGACGCGATCGCAATACTCCCAAGAATTTACGCTCCGACGCAACGCCCAATCGGAAGACAGTGCCTCTAACAACAATGCTGGGATTGCGGTCGCTGCTGGGGTTGGTATTAGTTTTAGCTTTAACGTTCAAGGGAGGATCTTCTAATGTCCATCATCACATCAAGACAGGAACAAGAACAATTGCTAGTCGGATTGGCAGAACAATCGCGATCGCAGTATTTCGGCAAATATCGTGGCATTGTCGAAGAGAACAATGATTCCGATAACTTAGGCCGAATTAAAGCAAAAGTTCCCGAAATTTATGGGGATGAGCAAGTTTCACCCTGGGCATGGCCTGTTGTGCCCTTTGCCGGTCAGGCACATGGTCTGGTGCTGTTACCAGAAGTTGGTGATGGAGTTTGGATGGAGTTTGAGGCAGGCGATCCCTCTCGTCCACTCTGGACAGGCTGTTGGTGGGCATCTGGGGAAATGCCGACGGTAGGGAAAACAGATTCGAGAGTGCTGGTTACGTCCGGTGGTCATCAAATCATTTTAGATGATGGCAATCAAGAATTAAAACTGGTGCATTCTGGGGGTGCAGAGATTAAGATGACCAACACTGAAATTACACTCAAGATTAGCTCAAAGCAAATAAAAATATCCGCTGCTGGAGTCGATATTAACAATAGTGCGTTTAAGGTGACTTAATATGCCAGGAAATCATCTGACAACATCTAGTCAAATCATGTGTCCCCACGGTGGACAGGCGATTCTGTTCACGTCGAATACTCAAGCAAATGCCGTCAGTACACCCGTTTTGCTAGAGTCAGACATTCATCCGGTGGCTGGTTGTCCTTTTACCGTCGGTCCCAAATACTCACCCTGTGTCCGAATTGAGTGGTCAGCAGGTTCTAGCAAAACGAGTGTAAATGGAACGGCAACCCTTGTTCAAAGTAGCATTGGCAAATGCATCAATGCTGAAGGGGCACCCCAGGGAATCGCGATCGTAGTCAATACACAACCCAAGGCATCGGCATTATGACACCTCCCAATGGTCGGCACCTATCTTTTCCATTCCGCGTTGGCAATGATGGCCGTACGGCTCAAGTGGCAACGCTGGAAGAGCATGTGCGGGATGAGTTGATGCAGCTTATTCTCACCAATCTGGGGGAACGGGCTTTTTTACCAGAGTTTGGGGGAGGTGTGCGCCGGTTGGTGTTTGAGAATATTAGCGACACCACTGCCGCAATGACCAAGGCAATGCTAACGCAAGCAATTTCTCGCTGGCTAGGTCAACGGATTACGCTGGAAGAATTGATGGTCGAGACTGATAACAGCACAATTCTGGTTGATTTGACCTACCGCATTGCAGGGACAGAAGATCGGCGACGAGTTCGATTTGAGCGCAAGGGAGGATGAGCATGGCGATTATTCATCCAGAGGTTTTAGAAAAACGGGCAGAACAGTTAGCCAGTAAGAATTTAAATGGCATGAAGCTGGTATTGGTAACGCTGGAGCCACCAGTAAATCCAACGGAGGCGCATCTTGAGGTATATTTCTTTAATGAAAAAGAATTAACCAATATTGCCACATCCGCTACATCTGCCAAAGAAATCTTTCCCATTTTCGGTGGGCACCGGGTTTTAGGCGGCTTTGCGTCAAACCAAGTGCAGGTGACCCAGATTACGGCTCCCAGTCCCAATCCTGACCAGAAATTGATGCTGACGGTGAAACCGATCGGCGACTACTCGACCTATACATTGAGTTTAAATTTTCCCAATATTGATCCGCTGTTTAATCAACTCTCGTTTAAATTCCGTCCCGGTTGCTTCAGTACGGAATGTGCGCCCAAGCAGACGTTTAAACCGGCTCCCCAGGAACCAACGATCGATTATCTGGCAAAAGACTATGACTCGTTTCGGCACACAATGATTGCCGCGATGATGCAACGGGTTCCGGACTGGCAAGCTACGAGTGAAGCGGATCTCGATCAGGTCTTGTTGGAAATCTTCAGTGTTGCTGCCGATGAGTTGAGTGATTACCAAGATCGGGTGATGAATGAAGCGTATTTAGCGAGTGCTCGTAAGCGGGTTTCTCTAGCTCGTCATGGGCGTTTGATGGACTACCACATTCACCAAGGCAATCAGGGGAGTACTTGGGTGGCGATTCGGGTGGCAGAGGGAGAAATTTTCGCTCTTCCATCGGGGTTTCTTACTTGGACGGGTGAAGAGGTGAATGCATCTACCTCTCAAGTATTTATGAGCCAAGGGTCAACGCTACCGTTGTTTGAAATTGATACCGCTTTTGCCATAGAATTAAATGCTAGCACGGTATCAAGTGGATTGCGCGATCGCTTTCTCCGTAACAAGATTGAGCTTTCGACGACATTGACTAATCTTCAGGTCACGATTAAAGAAACCAATCAAAAATGGTTACTCACTGATACTGAAAAGCAAGCAGTCTTCTTGATCAAACAACTAGGGAGTAAACTCATTGTTTATGCACCCGATATTGTATTTGAAATTGATATTGCTTTTACTACGGAGTTAAATGCTGGCACGGTATCGAGTGAGTTGCGCGATCGCTTTCTCCAAAATAATGTTACGCTTTCCGCAACGCTAGCAAATCTCCATGTCACTGTGAAACCATCCGATCAGCAATGGTTACTCACAGATACCGAAAAGCATGAAATCTTTTTCATCAAACAAGGTGAGGACAAACTTAATGTTTATGCACCCGATCTCCATCCGTGGTTGAATGAGATTGAACTGTATACCTGGAATGGGGCAATTCCATCGCTAGCGGCTGGAAGTACAAAAGCCGATCTAAAGTTAATCATCCCTCAAGAAATACCCGCGAGATACCTAGAAAATCTGATTCGCCGTCGTCAGTCGAATTACTTAGTGATTCAAGAATGGCTGAATCCAGAAACAGGTTTAACAGCAGGTCGCGATCCAACCAAGCGACAGTTACTAAAATTGCTACCAGGCAAAGCGGCTGCAACGGCAAAACAAGACCCGTTTACAGGAGATTGGTTTGTCCAAGTGCAATGGGAAGAGAAAGATAAACTGCAACGCAACTATTGTTTCACGATCGATTGCGCCACCAGTCAACCCACGAAGGTTTCTCTGTTTCATGGCAACTTAGTTAAAGTTCACCACGGTCGGCCTCGCGCGATCGCCTTTAAAGCACCAGGGACAATTCTAGGGACAAATGAGTATTACTATCAGCCCACTAAACGATGGGGCACAATATGCTCATTACCGCCGGAACCTCTCGCGTATAAAGCGACACTGCCAGGGGGTGAAATTCCGCCACAATCGACGCTAGAGGTGACCGTGAGTTTGAATGTACAGGACGATCGCTGGGATGAAGTGATTGATCTGATCCACAGTGACGATAGTGCTGAAGCAGGCGATCGCTTTATTGTGGAAACAGATGAACTCAGACAGAGTATCATTCGTTTTGGCAATGACAAGAATGGTAGAAAGTTACCATCTCAAGCAACGGTAAAGTGTAACTATCAAGTTGGCTTGGGATTAGATGGCAATATTGGCTCGGATACTCTGTTGCATGGTGGTTTGTTAGTTAGTCTGGATGCTGAGAATCGGATTACCTACGATGCGACTATACTCCAGCCTGCGTCACCCGGAAAACCCTCGGTTTGGAATCCTTTTGATGTAACCAACGGTCGTGCCCCAGAACCCGTTACAGAAATTATTCGGCGAGTGCCAGAAGCCTATCGATTCCGCCAGTTACGCGCGATTACCCTCCAGGATTATGTTAAGCGAGCAGAAGAATTGCCGGAAGTGTCCAAAGCCGCTGCCCGGTATGCTTGGACAGGCAGTTGGAGAACCGTGCAGATTGCGATCGATCCCGTCGGCACGACTCTCCTGGATGACACCCTGCGGGAAGAACTAGCGCGACACTTAAATGCAGTACGCTTGATTGGCGAAGATTTGGAAATCCGTCCACCCCGGTTTGTGCCGTTGGATATTCGGGTGAAATTGTGTATCCATCCGGAATATTGGCCGGAAGATATTAAGTTTTTGCTAGAACAGGAGTTTTCCGACGGGTTTACACCGGATGGGCGAATGGGCTTTTTTCACCCCGATCGCTGGACATTTGGGCAGGAACTCCACGCCAGTCAAATTTTGGGTCGCATTCAAGCGATTGAGGGTGTAGAACATGTGATTGCGATCGCGTTAAAACGTTGGAATGAAAAGACTCCCGGCACCGATAAAATCGCTCATTTACGCTCGAATGAAATCATCGAAGTGCGAAACGATCCCGACCACATGGAAAAAGGATTTATCGAATTTAAAGTAAAAGGAGGTCGTCAATGAGTACGGATGACCAAAAACAAGTCGGGTGTCGCAATGATTGTGCGGAATCGTTGACATTTCCTAAGCAGGTGAAAAACCGACCGGGACTAACGCACATTGATTATCGGATTGGTTCTTATGCGGACATTCGGGAGTTTTTATTGCGACGACTCGATCGAGAACCCCTGCTGGCTGCTTGGACGCACCGCGAAGCCGACGATCCGGGGATTGCCCTCTTGGAAGGAGCAGCAATTCTGGGCGATATTCTGACATTTTATCAGGATCTCTATGCCAATGAAGCCTATCTTTGCACCGCAAAATGGCGGGATAGTATTGACGATTTGGTGCGGTTGTTAGGCTATCATCTCTCACCGGGAATTGGCGGCAAGGCAACCTTTGCGTTTGGGGTCAAGGGTTCAACACCCGTAGTGATTCCAGCCAGTTTTCCGGTCAAAGCACAGCTAGAAGGTGCAGATAAGCCCATTGATTTTGAAACCATTCGGGAATTCATTGCAGAGCCAGCATTTAGCCAGTTTAACCTCTATCGTCCTTTTGTTCATCCCAAAATTACCAACAATAGAAATACCTTCGCAGTTGAGACGGCTAAACTCACCCTCAAGCTGGAAAAAGGCGATCGCTTAATGTTGGTAAAAGATCCAACCGAATCGCAAACACTCAGACAAATTGTTGTGATTGCTGAAGTTAGCGAAAAATTAGATTGTACTGAGATCGCAATCGAAGGTAGTTGGCAAAGTGGTAATGTTGATAGCCATGCAATGACGGCTTATAAACTAGGGCGATCGTTCCGCTACTTTGGTTACAATGCACCCCCAACCGTTACGGTTGTTGTGGGGCAAAATGCTACCCAGGTGCCAGTATCATTTGTGGCAGATGTTCATCCCCCTAGTAGTACCTCCTTTAAAAAAATTGTGGCCGAGGCCAGTTCTTTCAACTCCCCAGATGCGTTCTCTGTAAGTTCTAGCCCAATCAGTGAAAGGCTGTCGGATCTCAGTGTCCAAATTCTTGTTTCTCCAGTTCCACCCATATACAATCCGGCCTTAGCCAACAATTCATTCCCGTTGGATCAAAAAGTAGATGATATTTCTGTTGGCTCTACTTTGTTGATAAGTTTGCAATTGAGTAATATTACACCAACAGACTCCGATTCAACCTATTTCTTTGCAAAGAGGATCGCCCTGGTTTCTGTTGCTTCAGCAACCCACGGCGCACTCACGGGAGGAACCACAGTTGTCAAACTTGATACAGCTATTGGTACTGACGCTCTCAGATATACCGATATTCGCAGTGTCGAGTTTCAAGAAGTGGTAGGTCAAGCATTCACGATTATGTCTACTCGTGAAGCAGATATCACAGCAAACTCTTCACAACTTTTCTATTACGGAGATGGTTTCACTTATAAAAAATTAGAAGAGCGATCGCTGCAACTGGTTCAAGGTCAACAGGTTGAACAAGTGACTGCCGGAATTGATGACACACTCACATATCCTGACGAGCAGATAACGTTGCGGCCTCTCACAATAAAACCATCGCTGCAAAAACTTACCCTCGGAGATTTTCCACTGGAAAAACCACCCAAGGTTACAGTTTACGGCAACTTAGTTGAAGCTAACCAGGGTAAAACAGAACCCCAAGCAGTCTTGGGTAATGGGGATAATCGGCAAGTGTTCCAAACCTTTAAATTACCCAAAGCACCCCTGACTTATTTCAACTCCAAAAGTGAAACACCCCCGGAAGTGCCCGAGCTACAAATTTATGTTAGCGATCGCCTCTGGAAACGGGTACCTTCGCTGTTCGATCGTGGCTCCATTGAGGAAATCTATATCGTTCGGGAAGATACCAACGGTGATAGTTGGGTACAGTTTGGGGATGGTAAAACGGGGGCACGGTTGCCTTCTGGGTTAAATAACATCGTCGCGAAACATCGTACAGGCATTGGAGCCTATGGTGCCCTCAAGCCAGATACGACGGTGCAGGGTGGAAAGCTCGAACGGCTGGATAAAATCTGGCTGCCGGACATTGCCACAGGGGGAGAACAGCCGGAAACCGGAGACAATGCCAAAGAAGCGGCACCTGGAAAAGTCCAAAGCCTCGGTCGATTGGTCACTCTGCAAGATTTTGAACAGGAAACTCTCGCGATTCAAGGCGTGTCGAAAGTTGCAGCTATTTGGGGACTGTTGAATTATACCCCGATGGTGATGTTAACTGTCCTGATGGAGCGAGGTCGAGAGCAAGAGATTAATGAGGTTCAACAAATCCTCAATACCTACAATCGCTGTCGTGGATTCCAACGCTTTCCAATTTATGTTCGTCCTGGTAACTTGCGTCACGTTTATCTTGATGTCACTATTGGTATCGATCCAACATTTCAGCAACCGCTAGTTAAACGGGCAATTCAGGTCGCGATCGGTGTAACTGGCGAAGAAGGGAATGGCATTGATGGGACGGCAGGACTCTTTGGTTTGCCTCGTCGTCGGTTTGGTGAAGCGGAATATGAAACACGCATTGCCGCCACCCTGCAAAATGTTGAAGGTGTGATGTGGGTTAAGGTTTCAGCGTTCGGTTTTCTCTTGGGAACTGGTGATGACCCCCTCACTCTCAAACTGCCAGCGACTAAACTGAATCCTGGCAAATTAATCTGTGAAAACCATGAAATTCTAAGTTTGCATACAATCCATTTCCAGCCGCAATTTGTGACCACTATTTCTATTGGAGAGTGCTGATATGAGCGAAACACGAGTGTCTTTGTACGATCGCCTCCCCGAGATTTACCGAATTCGCGACGAGGAACAGCAACCCCCAGGGCAACTGAAGCAATATCTGGCTCTGGTAGAAGTGGTATATGGTGCTATTCATGACAATATTGAGGCGCTCTACCACGACCTGTTTATTGAAACCTGCGAGGATTGGGTGATTCCCTACATCGGCGATTTGCTGGGTACGAGCCATCTCAAAGGAGATGCTTGGACGTTGCGAGCCGATGTGGCGGATACGATCGCCCTGCGACGACGAAAAGGGACACTGGGGGCGATCGAGCAACTGACCTATGACCTGACCCGTTGGGGGGTGCATTGTGTGGAGTTACTGGAAAATCTGGTTTGGAATCATCATCTCAATCACCAACGTCCCGATCGAGGCGGTAATCCTCCCTACGCCAAAGCAACCCGCCATACTGTGATTCGCGGGGGAACGATTGTGCTGCGCGATGCAGCCATGTTGAGTCTTCTAAATTCCCCCTTTGATCCATTTGCTCACGTTGTGGATCTCAAGCCACCTGCTGGGGGCAATATTCGGTATAACTTACCCAATTTAGCGATTTTTCTGTGGCGACTTGTGGCCTATCGAATTGATGTTTCCCAACCCGTAAGCCGGGGTATTCAACCGATTGATTTAACCAAATTTCCGGATGCTGCTCCGTTTGTGGTGAGATTTGATGTCCATCCTCTGGGCCAGCCTGTGCGATTATTCAATATCAATCGCCATAATCCTAACCTGCGCCCACCCGTTGTGTCATTGATTGACGAAACACCTAGCCCAATTCCCACTCCCCGTTTAACGAGTCAATCAAATGCAGGTGTGCCAGATAAGTATGTCACTGTTGAAACCTATAATCCAATTGATCTTGCAGCTAACGCGATCGACATTGGTGAAACGGGATTGCAGCTACATATACCGGGACCAACCTTTAGCATCACAGGTTGGACGTTTCGGGGGGCAAACCTGTGTGCTTGGGAAGCGGGGTTGAATCGGGCCTTACACGATCGAGAAATCGCTATTGACCCAGTGATTGGTCGGATTGCGATCGGCGTAAAAGACGATGCTGAAGCCACTGCTTTAGTCAATCAATTGTTACTCACCTACACCTATGGTGCGGTAGGGCCAGTGGGTGCCCATCCGATCTCGCGATCGCCCGCTCCTACGGTATGGCAAAGTAGACCAGGAGAAGCACCTCAAGACGTGATTCCCCGTACCGTTGATTTTCACCAAGATTCCAATGGCTTACAGGCAGCCCTTCAGGATATTGGGAGTCTAACCGCTCCGTTGATGATTGAAATTAAGGACAGTATGACCCACACGTTGGACATCAGTACGATACAGCTGAATCGATCGCTGATTATTCGTGCCGCTAGTGACCAACGTCCTGTGATTAAGTTGGTAAAGCCTTTGCGATTCCGACCCCAAAAGGTAAAGGGAGTTGATGCAAATGAGCAAGATAATTTAAATGCTTTAATGTCACTTCTAACGGTTCGACTAGAAGGTCTGTACCTAACGCGAGGAGATAGTTGGGTTGCCAGTGATGCCTTAATTGAGCAGGCTGCTGTCAACCAGTTGGAGATTCTCGACTGTACACTCGATCCCGGCGGTAATAAGGAATTGGATGGTACGGCTCAAGGTAAGCGTAAGGATATCTTTACATCTCTCAAACTGGATCAGTCCTACGGATTTAGTGATGATATAGAAAAAGCTGCCTTTAACCAAGTGCCGGAAATCATTCTACATCGCACGATCGCAGGTCCAATCCTGATCGATACAAATTATAAACTTCATCTAACAGAATCAATTATTGATGCAGGTAAAGGCATTGGTGATGATTCTAGCAACAGTTTTGCTGTTACAAGCACAACTGATCCTGGCAATACTTGGGGAGCACCTACGCAAGTTCATAGCATTACGGTGTTTGGACGAATGCGAGTAGAAAGTATTAGCGGCCAAGGAGGAATCTGGGTACATCCGTTAGAAGTTCTGAATAACCAAAAAGGCTGTTTAAAATTTAGCTATTTTTCCGGTCAGGGCGATCGCCTACCGCAAAATCATGCTTGTGTTAGTGGAACAGAAGCTAAACTGCGGTTCGTCAGTGAAATTTTCGGACAACCAGCCTACGGTCAGATCCATGAAAGCACAGATAGCCAGATTCGCGAGCAAGGACCAAACGACGATGCAATGGGAGCGTTCGGATTTTTATTAGAGTCACATAAATGGCGCAATTTACAAATTCGTTATCGAGAATTCATGCCCGTGGGAATTCGACCCTTGTTGATTCCAGTCACTTAGAGCCATTAAAAATAGGACTTACGCAAAAACTCTCCTAAACTCTTATTCCTAGCCTTCGGCAACGCCAAGGGCGAACGCGTACTTCGCGTCTACCCTCCGGGAAGGCGAAGCGCCTATTGCGGTTTTATAAATCAAGATTTCCGGCAATTTCTGCGTAATATGATGTCCGCTTAAATGACCATAATAAAACGTAGTTACAATTGTAAACCCTGACTGGTAGCCATCTTTTAACTTTTAACTTTTAACTTCCCAAAGGAGGTGCAGGATGAAAGGTGATTTTTCAAAATGGAATTTCGACGATCGCAATGAGAACTTTAATAGTGTTCTGCACCAGCAGGGACGAGTCCTGCTCGATTCTGACTGGAATGCCCAAACCCAACTGCTGAATGACTGGCAGACAACCGCTGGGCAGGACATCATCGGTGCCGGGGTGGCTGCAGTGCCTGCGGAGAATCCTGATGCTTTTAAGGTGATGCAGGCAAAGGTAGCAAGCAATCCCGATCGCGTTGAGATCCAAGTTCAACCCGGTCGTATCTGGGCGGATGGGTTCTTGCTCAATTTAGCGGGAAAAGACACCCTCACGCGACAAGCGACATATTTGCAACCCCCGATTCAGAATCCGCAGGGAACAGTGGGATCGATCGGGGGGGGTGTTCGGGATGCGGTTATTCTGGAAGTGTGGCAAGAGGCGTTCAATGGCTTCCAGAAACCGGAAACGCTGATTGAACCTGCCCTCGGTGGTCCCGACACCACGGAACGGGTTCAAACTGCTATGAATTGGCGGCTCTATCGACTGGCCGACGATGAAACCTGTGATAATATTCGCGGCAAGCTGCAGGATCGATGGGATGAAAAGGGCAAACTCACCGTTTCGCTAGAAGATCCAACCGTCACCAATGGGGATTGTCCCGTTGTTTCGGCAGGTGGATATACGGGTTTTGAGCATTACCTCTACCGGGTTGAAATTGCCGATAGTAAAGATGCCATTCCCAAGTTCAAATGGTCACAGTTTAATGGCGGATTGGTGGGGCGAGGTGTGTTTCAGGCTCCCTCTGGTGGAGAACCAGGCAAAGTTACAATAACACATAATTTACAAGCGATTATTCATTCAGGGATTAGTGATTTTTACTTAGAAGTCATTGAATACAATGTTGCATTGGGAAATCAGCAGGTAATTTATGGGGCAACGGCATCTCTGAACAATTCCAACGAACTGGAATTAGCAACCCCTGTCATATTTGGCACAGAACAACCTGTCTCACCCCCACCCGCACCAGGAGAATTACCCATAACTTACTTTTTCCGGTTGTGGAATGGGATTGCCGACATTGCTACCTTTGCGATGAATCCTGCCAAACTACTGCAAGATGGGATTTTGCTTAAATTTGACGATCCCAGTTCTCCAGGTAAAATCTATACACCTGGAGATTACTGGACATTTAAAGTACGGGCAGGCGAAATTGCGAATCTCTCACCATTAGTCGATAACCAGCCCCCGGAAGGGATTGTTTACCATCGGGTACCCGTTGCCGAACTCAATTGGAATGCAGCGAAAGATATTAGCTTTGCCAATCAGGAAATTGAAGATTGTCGCAAACCGTTTCGGCCACTGACCAATCAAAAGGTTTGCTGTACCTTCTCGGTAGGGGATGGTAAAAGCAGTCAGGGGGACTTTAATTCGATCGAAAATGCCATCCGTCACCTCCCACCTTCCGGTGGTAAAATCTGTGTCCTACCGGGCATTCATGCAGCCAATGTGGACATAATTAACCGCCGTGATATTCAAATTACAGGGTGCGGGGTACATTCGATCGTCCATCCTCTATCGACCGAAGCCTCAACCAGCGATCCAATTTTCCGTATTGCCTTCTCACGCAATATCCAAATCGATCACCTCAACCTAGTGACGGTGGTTGGTACTGCAATTCAAGTTCTGGACGATCTCAAGCTTCTTCCATCGGATACTCTTCGGGTTCCTCCTCAAGATTCCACCGGGATTCACATTCTCTGGAATTACATTACTGCCAGTATTCATGCGATCGAAATTCGCACACGGAATGAAACTCAAGCGGGAAACAATGATATTTGGATTGCCCATAACCAGATTTACTTGTTAGACAAGCCAACTGGAAAAGCCACGATTTTGGCGATCGCAGATGGTGTGTTGATCGAACGCAATCGGCTGATGATTGTGCCACCCCCCCAAGAAAACGATCCGCAAGAACCCCGCCAACCGAACGATCCTTCAGGTGGCGCGTTCGACCCTTGTAAACCTTTAAAATTTTACTATGGATCTCAGTTTTCCATTTACAAGTTTGTGCAGTCTATATTCTTGTATGCAGCCAAATTTTTGGTCGTTGAAAAGCCGATTTATCTGGCTCAAGGAGGCATTCAAATTGGCAGCAGTTCCGATGGGGTGAAAATTATTGGTAATGAAATTATTGGTGGATGGGGCAATGGCATCACGCTGGGACACGTGCCAGACGGGATTTTTGACGAGAATACACCCAAAAATGAGCGGATTTTTGTAAGCAAACTTGCCAGCGATCGCTTGGAGCGTTTACAGAAAGAGTTTGTCAGCCACCTGTATGGAATTTCTATCGAAGAAAACACAATTGAGCGGATGGGATTGTCGGGAATTGGTGTTGTCAGTTTCTTAAAGCTGGAAACAATTCAATTAATGGTACAGGTTAACGATCTGACCATTTACCGCAATCAGATTACCCAATGTGCCCAACAACTCCCGAACCCCATTCCCGAAGATTTGCTGGGACAAGTTGGCTTTGGTGGGATTGCTTTAACAGGTTGCGAATATGCCACGATCCAGGAAAACCGAATTGAAAATAATGGGATTAGTTATCTCGATCCGATCTGTGGTGTTTTTATTCTTTTTGGTGACCGGATTGACATTAGCAACAACTACATCTTGAATAATGGCAAACTCGTCAAAAAAACACAGAGACAACGACCTCGACGAGGTTTACGGGGTGGAATTTTCATTGCTCTGAGTTTGGCCTCACGGGTAGGAGAATTGCTGGGTGATATTGCAGAAGTTGTCAAAACGGGTTTGCCCTTTGATGATGGGGTGCCTGCGGTTAAAGTGCATGGGAATGTGGTGACGCAGCCCTTGGGGCAGGCGTTGTTTATCATCGCCATCGGCCCAGTTTCCGTGGTGGATAACGAATTCACCTCCCAAGACATTGACGTACAGGCGGATTTCTTCACCTACATTGCTGGAGCCGTTTTTATTCTCAACCTTGGCTACACCATTCAAGAACTGTTGGGATTGGTGTTGCTCAAAGCGACTCAGTTTGGGAAAGCAACATATAATGCACCGACCGCAGCCGTTGGGACTACTAATGGCTTTATGCTCCAGACAGGGGTATTCGAGGCTGCGTTTTTCTATGGCACATTTTGGCCCAGTGGAAAGGTGTTATTTAACGATAACCAAACGACACTGGATTTACGGGCTATTGAAACAGACTTACTATTCAGTTCACAGTTTATTTTTACGCTGGATGATATTGGTTTTAGCAGCAATCAGTCTGACTGCAATACGTTAATTGATGTGCTGGTTACTAATACTTGGTTGATGGGTTTTTCGATCAGGACAAACGATAACCGATTTAGAGAGGGGTTAATTTTTACACTACTCTCCCTCTTTTCCTTCGGCATTCTCAATACAAATACCTACAATCAAGGCTCTCACTGCTTCCTTGCCTTGGCTAGCAGTCCCCAGCTACGAGTCGATCGCGATAACATTGTGTTATTCGATCAATTCTGTAATCCCCTCGTGAACGCCCTAACCGAACGATATAGCTGAGAGGTCTAGCGTCCTATGCCTAAGAGAACAGAGTTTAGTACGGATGAAATCTTTAGAATAATCGACACCTCGCTGGAGCAGACCGATCGACTCCGGGCAGATAACCTGGACAAAATGGCGACGGTGCAGCAGGTGAATACCAAAGCATTGGAAAAAGAACGAGAACGGTTATCGGTTAAATACGGAGCCAACGATGCGCGGGTGCAACGAATTGATACAAAGCTTCAATTTACCCAGGGCTTTACCCGCGACCTCAAGGTTGAAATCGAAAAAACAAAAATTCAGGTGCCTACCGTAGATCGCAATACTTGGATGGTACACGGTCGCGTCCTCCAAGCCAAGGAAAATCAAGGAATTCCCGGACTGACTGTTTCCCTTGTCAATCGCAAAGGGCAATGGATTCGGGATCTGGGTTATGCCTGCACCGATGAGCGGGGATACTTTGCCATCCTCTACTCGCCTAAAGATGATAAATCTGCTACAAAGCCACCCACGGAGCCAGTGTTCCTAATGGTGAGCGATCCAAATCAACGTATCCTCTATCGCAGCTCAGAAGCCCTGACAATTCAACCGGGACAGGTGGTTTATCGGGAAATTTTCCTATCCGATACTGATGTCCTAAAAATCTGTGTTACGCCGCCGGATGGTAACTCAACCGATGTAATAGTGGATGTAATGGTGGAACCCGATGTCTGGCTAGCGCGGGGACGGGTGAGCGACGAACATGGTCAACCGTTGGAGGGGTTGGTAGTGAGTTTGTCCGATCGCGATCTTCACTTTGACGATCGCCTGGGCACAACACAAACCGATGCCAATGGAGATTTTGCGATCGCCTATCGCACCGAGGATTTTCAGGATTTATTTGAAGCTCGTCCCGATCTGTATATCAAAGTGATGGATAGCCAGGGAAATACACTGTACTCCTCTGAGAATGCGGTGAGATGTGAGACGGGTCGTGTTGAAGTGTTTAATATCACTATCAACAGAGGAATGATTTCATAATTGATATCTAGAGAGGCGCTGAAGCCATGAAAACCCCTGCCGTGAAAGAACCCTCAAATACTCAGCAAAGACAGGCTCTTGTGAATCGTGCGGTGATTCAGCCATCTAGACGATCGCTCAGTTCTGGGGTGCTGCAACGTAAGCCTAGTTGCGCTTGTGGGGGTGGTTGTCCGCGTTGTCAGACCAAGCTCAATATTAGTGAACCGGGGGATAAGTACGAGCAAGAAGCCGAACGCATTGCTGATGAGGTGATGCGAATGCCAGAACCATCTGTGCAGCGACAGATGGAGCCAAAGGAGGAGGGTGTAATTCAGACCAAAGCGATTAATAGCCAAGTTGCTTCTTCAGTCCCAATACAAGAATCTTCTGAAGTCCCTCCGATTGTCCAGGAAGTCCTCAACTCCCCCGGTCAACCACTCGATCTCGAAACCCGCACCTTCATGGAATCCCGCTTTGGTCATGATTTCAGCCAGGTGCGAGTGCATACAGATGAAAAAGCAGTGGAGTCAGCAAAAACAGTAAAGGCACTGGCCTATACTGTAGGGCATAATGTTGTATTTGGGGCAGGACAATATTTGCCTAAAACGGTTAGTGGTCGAGGACTGCTAGCACATGAATTAACACATGTGTTGCAGCAGCAACCCAACACTCGGCATATGAAAGTAAACAACTTTGGATTCACAAAATCTCCAGCTCATATTCAACAAAAACTGGCACTGACAGGAACTCAGGGAGACGTTGCGCGTGTCATTGCTATTATAAATGCTGGGATAGACATTCGTTTTCAAGCACGGATGAGCGCATCTGGGGAGGTAGAGATCATCCAAAGTGGAAATCAGGGACCACCTACGCCTGAACAGCAATTCTTCACAGGGAGACTTCAATCTTTGATAAATGAGGCAGGGACTACCACCGTTAGCGTGGTTTCTGGAGGGACGTCCATCGTGGGTAGTTACGCCCTGTCACAGATCGACATCGCTGATATAGAGGCATTGGGAATTGGTCAACCTGGTTGGGATGCAAGGGCGGCTCTTCTTCATGAACTCGTTGAACAACGAGAAAAACAACTAGGCACTACGGCTGCACAGCGAGCTTATGGTTCACCCACCAGTGGATCTCATGGGCAAGGTTTAGCGGCGGAACTAGGCATGATTGGAGCAGTCCTTGAGTCGGACACAAATTTAGTTGGAGCAACGGCGAACCCTGATGGCACCATGAACGGCACCCGTACAGTGATTTTTCGTTACCCCGATGGAACTCGTTACCGCGTTACGGTAACACTATCGCATAACAATATTACCAATGTGACTAGAACAAGGCTTCCCTAATTGGGGAGAACAATTCAATAATAGTTTTCTTGCCAAATGGTGTAGTTTTTAAGGCTATATATCTGAAACCATTCATAATACAGCCCAAAGGGAGGTACAAACTCAGATGAGTTACGCAGACCCTAAGCAGGAACTTACTAAGCATCTCGATACTTATTTGGCTTCGCTCCCATTACCTGAGCGGGCTCTGACCTCCGCTAATATAGAGAATGGGCAACGCAGCAAGCAAGTTCTCCTAGACGGGAAAGAAGCTACTGTGCCGTGGCTTCTGGATAGACTCAGCAATCCCGATTTTGCAGTGAAAGATGCTTGCTATGACCTTGTTTTGGAGATTGGTAGCCCAGCAAAGAAGGTCTTATACGACGAGTTAGGTAAACGAAGTCCTATTTTGGATATTTGGATCGTCTCCATGCTGAGATATCTTGGCGATGAAAGCCCAACCGATCGACTTAGGGAAATGTTACAAAATCCAGATGAACACGTTAGGTACCTTAGCGCACTCGCATTAGCCTTCCAACACCTTGATTCTCCAACACCTCCTGAGGAAGTATTACCCGTTCTCGTAGATGCTCTGGATAGTGCGAGAAATATTGAGGGAACACCTTTCACAGTCGCTGGTTCTGCCCTTGGTTGCTTAACTCGGATGACTGGAGAGAACTTTCTTTCGTCTTCCCAGGAGATCATTTTTTACAACTATGAGGATTTCCTTTATCCTCCGCCAGTACATCCTTTTCCCTTTGCAGCAGATTTGATCACGAAGGCTTCAGAGGAGGAACAACTTAGAATTCGTCAACGTGCTAGTGCATGGCTAGCTCACCGAGATGTTTTTTCGTAGATCAAAATCATAGGTGGAAAAATGACTTTGCCCTGTTGGCATATTTGAAAGGTTATTTTTTAATCCTGGTAATGCGTCCACATCGACAAGTCGATCGCCCACCTGTAGCTTGGCTTGAGGCACTACCCCTGTTAAGGTGTACCAATAATGTAC
Source organism: Cyanomargarita calcarea GSE-NOS-MK-12-04C (assembly GCA_019359595.1). GTDB lineage: Bacteria > Cyanobacteriota > Cyanobacteriia > Cyanobacteriales > Nostocaceae > Cyanomargarita > Cyanomargarita calcarea. The sequence goes on along the minus strand of JAHHGZ010000039.1, from coordinate 44,355 downwards.
TAGGTGGAAGCCTTATTCTTACGTTATGTTCGCAACCCTTAAACCGAAAAATTGAGCGCAAACACTATTTTTTGCTATCAAATTTTAATCGGTGCAACGCTACAACCCTTACTACTACGTTGAAAAAAACTTCACCTTAACAGGGGTAGCTTGAGGCACTAAACCCAACAAACCCACAACAACCAATACCTCAACCACCGGAGGTACTGAACACATGAGAACCCTTGCTACCAAACAACCTGCCAAAGATTTATCTCAGCAAAAGCAGGATCGCGTGCGATCGCCTTTAGCAGTGAGTGGAGTGCGATCGCGCAATGTCTCTCCCCTTTCAACAGGGATACCACTGCTACAACGCAAATGTGCCTGTGGCGGCAGTTGTCCGCGTTGTCAAGGCGACCTGACGCTGCAAACCAAGCTGAAGATTAATGAACCGGGGGATGAGTACGAGCAGGAAGCCGATTCTCTTTCAGAGACGCTTCGCGAACGCATTGCAGACGAAGTGATGCGAATGCCGGAACCTTCTGTACAACAGCAGGTCAAGTCTGAAGAAGAGAACGAGGAGAAGATAGTTCAGAGGCAGGCGATCGCTCCTCCCAACCCCCATCAGCCTGTGCCTGCCGGAGTGCCGCCGATCGTGCATGAGGTCTTAAGCACCACCGGACAATCGCTCAATGCCAACACCCGTCGTTTCATGGAAGATCGATTTGGCTATAACTTTAGTCAGGTAAAAGTGCATACTGATGCAAAAGCAGTCGAGTCAGCCCAGGTTCTCCAGGCTCGCGCCTTTACCCTGGGTCACAACATTGTCTTTAACCGGGGACAGTATGAACCCGAAACCCTTTCCGGCAAGCGATTACTCGCCCACGAACTGACCCATGTGTTGCAACAGCAGCAAGGGCTTGCTCTGATTCAAAGAGCATCCCTCGTTTCAGGATCGGTGACATTTCAGGGCTGCTCCTCAGAGGATCTGGATAACTATGCAGTCATTCCAGAAGAAGGGAACCATCCAATTCATCCTCCCGTTAGCGATACCGTATACGAAGCCGATGGCATTTTATCGCGCTATCATCAACCACTGACACCCGAAGACGCCAGTGCCTGGGAATGGTTCAAAGTATCAGGACCCTGTGAACTGACGGTCAATTGCAATGATTCTCCGCAGTTCGATCTTGACTGTCAGGGAGCTGGAACCGTTTTTGGCAGCCTTGGGGCAGGTTTGGTAACCAGTGTTGCGGCGGGCCCATTCATAGGTGCAGGGGCATTTTTAGCGGGTCTTGCAGCGCCTGAAGTGTCCAGAGCCAGAAGTGGCTGGACAAATAAATGGCACAATGCCCTGTCCAATAATCCTTTCTTGAGTCCACAGGAAGAGTAATCTATAGCCGAGGGAGGCACTCAATCTATGAAAGGTCTTGCCACCAAACCACTTTCTCAGAATTCCTCGCAATGGCAGCTCGCCCGTAGGTTGGGTTGAAGCATGAAACCCAACAAACCCAAAATACCAAATATCATCATCTAGGGAGGCGCTGAAGCTATGAGAACCGTTGCCACTAGACAACCCTCTAAAAAGGATTCCGTTGACCAGAAACCAATGAGAGCAACTCCTGCGCCTGTTGAAAAAACGCACAGTCTTTCTACACTTTCAACTGGTTCAACCGTACTTCAGCGCCAACCGAGTTGTGCCTGTGGTGGGGGATGTCCGCGCTGCCAGGAACAAGCGTTACTGCAAACCAAGCTAAAGATTAGTGAACCGGGGGATAAGTATGAGCAGGAAGCCGAACGCATTGCCAATGAAGTAATGCGAATGCCAGAATCAGCTATTCAACGTCAAGTTGAACCAGAGGAAGAGGAAGAAGAGGAGAAAATTCAGACTAAGTCTATTCACCAAATTACACCTTTAAGCCAAGGGCAGGATGAGCTAGAGTTGCCACTCCTGCATAGCCTAGAATCCCCTCTCGACATTCAGTTTAAGCAGGATCAGGATGGCGGTACCCCCCTATCAACATCGACGCGTCGCTTTGTAGAACCGCTCTTTCGAGTTAATTTTGACCAGGTGCGGCTACATACCGATCAGCAGGCGCATCAGATTGCGTCAAAAATTCAGGCAAGAGCTTTCACCTATGGACATCACATCTGGTTAGGCAAGGGCGAGAGTGAACACAATCAAGCACTTATGGCGCACGAACTAACCCACGTAGTGCAACAATGTGGTATTAGCCCTAGTGTATTAGCGGTTAGCCCTAAACAGATTCAACGTCTCGTAGATGCCAACCGCGTTAGCTGCAATCGCTTTCCTCGTAATTACCCAATTTTCACTGCTATCGGTACTGTAGATCCAGTGGGTGTGCTACAGACAGCAGATGCACGGGCTATAGAAATGCTGACCAACGTCATTGATGAGCTATCGGATATTCGCACCCAGGTGCAAGCCGGTGCAACCCCAGCATGGCCCCTCATCTCAGACGAGATCGCCAGAGGGATGCGCCAACGCCTGCGCTTAGATCCTGATAACCCGCAGGTCTGGACTGGTACAGGTTCGGGAACCGTTGAACTAATCATCAGATGGTATGGCAACGTCCGCAGCCTGTTGACTAGCGGTCGAATGAACTACACTTGCCTGGATCCTGATTGTGACGCTGACGATTGGGCCGCAGCCATTCCGGGAACCTCACGTATCTTTCTCTGTCGCCTTTTCTGGCACGACTCTGTTGATAACCGGGCATTTGCTCTAATTCATGAGGCGGCACACGTCTACTATGGACTTGAAGACACCGGAGGTGGTGCCGGCAACGCTCACTGCCTCGAACAGTTTATAGCTGATGCGAACGGCGTACCGATCGACCCAGAACTTGTTGATGCTTGCCGACCGCCATCGCCATAAAGGCAATACTTTGTTAACCGAAAAGTATTGATTCATGCCCCCAATTTAGGAAATATCCTAAGTAATCTTCAATTACAATGGTTTACCTTTGACAGAATTAATTCATCAGGTAGATGTTCATAAATTTGACATTAATCAACTCATAGGAGTACTCAAGCCATGAGAACTTTTGCTCCTCAACACCCCTCAGTCGGTACTTCCAAGCGGCAGTATGTTCCTATTCACCATGAACCTGTTACAAAAATATACAATCTATCTACTTTTTCTCTTAGCACCCCAAAACTACAACGCAAGCCTAGTTGTGCCTGCGGTGGTGATTGTCCGCGCTGTCAGGAAGCAGCTTTGTTGCAAACTAAGCCTTATATTAGTGAACCAGGAGACCAGTATGAGCAGGAAGCCGAACGTATTGCCGATCTGGTGATGAATACACCACCAGAATCTCAGATCGATCAAACAATATCGAATGGCGATCGCGGACAAGAAGAAATTATCCACGCTAATAAAATTATACCTTCGATCCAACGTCAAGCTGCTGAAGAAGAACAAGAGCCTCAGAGGGGAGATGAAGAACCGACAGAAGAAGAGCTAGAAGAACTCGAAGCATCTAATGTCGCTCCACTCGCCCAAAGAAAAGTTGAACCAGGCACAGACAAACTAAGCAATAACGAACAGGTTATCTTGCAGAAAGCTCTAGAGCGGCAACACAGAGGCAGTCCTCTCCAAACCGAGACCCGTCAGGTTATGGAAAGTCGTTTAGGCCATGACTTTTCTAAAGTTCGGATTCATACAGACAACCAAGCTCATCAAGCGGCTAAGACAACTCATGCCCGTGCCTTTACTGTTGGTGAAGATATTTGGTTTGCTCGTGGAGAATTTTCTCCTCATACGTCTTCAGGTCTTCATCTCCTCACTCACGAATTAGTTCACACAATTCAGCAGCGCAGTTCTTCTACTCCCAATCTTTACCAAACTATACAGCGTTCAATCTGCCCTAGTGCCTGTGAAGAACCAGTCAGTAGCGGATGTGGAGGATTGTGCCGCTCAGATGAAGTAACACGGGATAACTGTGGTACGAGCGATGCTGTCAATCCTGACAACAAAATTAGTCACATTCGCGTAGTGCTTGCAGATCGTCAAGTAACCCTATTTTGGAACGGCACACCAAAAACTGCTGAAGGTACTTCAGAAGTGCATAATTGTACACCTAACTCTGATAGCACACCCACAGGATGGGACACTGTTGGAGTTAAATGCGGAGTTAGTCACACCAGTTGGAAGCGTTACAACATGGCTTGGTTCACTGGCTTTAGTAGTCATGGTTATCGGTTTGGGTTTCATAATTCTCAACCACTGGGCAGCAGTTGTCATTCTTCTGGATGTGTGCGAGTCTCTTGTGAAGTTGCTGATAAAATTAATAAGCATAGCTCGAGTGGATGGACGAGTATCATTGTCAGATGAGTGTCCAGTTAGTTATACTTTGCACGGGAATAAACTGAGCTTTTGATTTAGCTACGAGCACTTCAGCTATGAGTTATTTGCTGATTGCTGACCGCTCAAACTATAGTAGAATCGCCTTTAGGTTGGGCCTCATGCTTCGACCCAACATTTCCACATCGAAAGTAACAATACTGATAGTGCGATCGCTCACCCGTAGGTTGAGTTGAAGCATGAAACCCAACATTTCTACAGATAGGTACTTTTCCTAAATTCGTTCAGAGTCTAGAGACGCTTCGCGAACGCATTGCCGACGAAGTAATGCGAATACCGGAAGTGAAAATTCAGCGTCAGACTCAACCGGAAGAGGCAGAAAGGCAGTCAGTGCCTACCAACTGCGTTGTCAATCCCTATGGAAGCCATCTACCACTTATGGGGACAGTTCATCGATTGCCCCCAGGACCAGACTCAGCAACCCGTGCAAACGGCTCTGAAAATCAGCACACCGGGCGATCGCTACGAACAAGAAGCTGATCGTATTACCGTCTTTTGCCCTCAGATTCAAGGAGATAAAACAATGAAAACTCTTGCAAATCAAGCATTCTCTACGGAAACCTCACGAAAAAAGCTTGTTAGTGTGAAAAATACATCCCCTTCAAGAATTGGTAACCTTTCACCCAATTTAACAAGTGCGGCAATGCTTCAGCGCAAATCTAACTGTGCTTGCGGTGGTGGATGTCCACGCTGTGCAGATAACGTCAAAATTCAAACTAAACTAACGATTAATGAACCAGATGATCGGTACGAGCAAGAAGCGGATCGTGTTGCGGATCAAATCATGCGGATGTCAACAGGAGTTAACCAAGAAACAGATGAGTTAGAGGAAGAAGAAATGATTCAAACCAAATCATCAACGACATCGAATCTGGAACGGACGGAATCTTCTATCTCGTCTATCGTTGGAAGCGTGCTCAATTCATCCGGACAACCGCTTGATCCTCGCACCCGTAATTTTATGGAATCACGATTTGGTCAGGATTTCAATCAGGTTCGCATTCATGTGGACGATCAATCTGCCACCTCAGCCCAAGCAATCCATGCTCAGGCTTATACTGCTGGCAAAAATATTGTTTTTAATACCGGATTGTATCAGCCCGAGACGGATCAAGGAAGACACTTGCTGGCACACGAATTGACTCATGTTGTTCAACAAACCGGCAACCAACCGTTGGAGATGATCCAACGCAGAGATTGGGGTCTTTTGGGGGGAAAGTGTTGTCATAACTCGCCAGAGGGGTCAGAGTGGGCACTCACGGGAGAGGGAACCTGGACTCAGTTAACCCAGGGAGACTGTACTGATTCCTGGACGGATTGTGATGGCATGACCTGTGGTGGTGGTTTTTATAAGGTGTCGAATTTTCAAACCGGCACTTGTCAAACACCTCGTGAGGATGATGCCCTCTACCGTCCGAGACGCTGGACACCCACCAACCCAAATTTACCAGATGCCATGTCGCCAAGTCAGCGGGGGAGTCAAGAAGGAGACACCCCGCCGAACTATGTTTACGATCCAACCTAAATTTTATGAAAACCTTTGCGAACAAGTCCGTCTCAGACAATATCCGGACAAGAAACCAATCCAACATTGGCGCTAAACCCGCGAATTCTCTATCTGGTGCAGTAACAACACCGATGTTCCAGCGCAAATCCAGTTGCGCTTGTGGTGGAGGATGTCCCCGTTGTCAGGAGCCGCCTGACGCACAAACCCTTGTCCACGAAGCCCTTGACGCTCCCGGTCAACCCCTCGATTCCGAAACTTCAGCTTTCATGGAATCCCGGTTTGGATCTGACTTTGGCGAAGTGCGAGTCCATACGAATGAAAAAGCAGCAGCATCGGCCCATGCGATGAATGCCCATGCTTATACACTGGGTTCAAACATTGTCTTCGGAACCAACCAATATGCACCCGGAACATTCACGGGTCAGAGGCTTCTAGCACACGAATTAGCCCATGTCATGCAACAAAGCCACGAAACCCAACCTGTACTGAGACGGATGGTTCGTGGGTCAGGAACACCTCCTGGGAACTGGAGTCGTCCCGGTGGTGGTACCTTCACATTAACGGTTGTTCCGGCCGCTGAAATTGAACGAGTGGACAATGCGATCTCCCAGGTACGAGAAGTCGCGACAAACTCGGATCGATACTCTGCCTGCCATGACTTCTTCCAACAGCGATGCCCAAACGCTACTCCAAACACCCTGCAACAGGTTTTCAATAACGCACAGATATGGAAACTAGCAGATCCCTCAGGCAATGAGCTAGCTCGGGGTGACACGAACGGTTCAAATATTGCCTACACCCCATCTGGGTACGCTCAAGGCACGCAGGGACTTGCTGAAACGTTAATGCATGAACTCGGTCATAACTGTGGCATTCCCGGCGATGCAACTCATTATCATGCAGAAATGGCAGCAGCATACTGCATGGGTCAGGGGCGTAATCAGTTATCATTGCAGTTTGCGTTCAATGACCAAACTTTCATGTTGTTCTTTACGTATCGTCGAATCCTTGCAGAACTGGGAGCGGGACACTTCCGCCTGACGGCAGGGGGCGACTGGAATTATGTTGGGACAATTCTTGAGATCGCCAATGCAAGGTCGCCCAGTTCAAGAACTATCCCCTATGAATTCGGTAGCGCGATGGTTGGGCTACAAGGTCGAACGTCACTCGGAGGTCGTCTGGGTGCCGAGCGGTTTGGAGGACTCTTCGGTCGGATTGAAACCGGCCTTGGTGCAGGCCGTTTTTTAATTCGCGAACCCAGACCAGACGAAACAACTGACATTTATGGTAGTTATGTCTTGCAGCTTACGGGTGGTGTCGAGTTCTTGATTCCTATGAATCCCCATGTCTTCCCTCTAAGTATTGAAGCCGGTTATCGGCTGACACAACCGCTAACTTCTGAAGCGGAACGAATTCATACGTTCTCATTATCGTCAACATTTCATTTTTGAGCGTCCCGTAAGGCCCTCTTTTGGCGAAACATGAATGGCTTGATGCGAACTGACTCCTAGGAGCGCGCTTGCGGTATCGCTACTTTATGCTTGGTGTTAGCAGTTGGATCTCAGCATTTGCCTAAGCTTCTAATACACCTTTGGCGATCGCTTCCAATTTCTCGGGGTCAAGTACTGTGATTTTGCCACCCCGTTGATAGGTGACAATATTATGTAGTTGCTTGAATAAACGGACGCATTCTTCGTATGTAATCCCAATGCTGCGAGCAATTTGATAGTAAGGAAGGGGCGATTTTAGGGTACCTTGTTCTTCTATGGCATCTTGAATAAACTGCGCCAGACGAACGATCGCCCGTTCCGAAACTAATCCATGTACTGTGTTATGAAGTTGCTGCAATCGTTTGTTGAAAGTACTGAGTATAGTGAGTGCAATTTCTGGTGATTCTCGAATCACATCCAGCAATGCAGCGCGTTTTACTGTTAATATCTGGCAATCAATTAATGCTGTCACAGTTGCTGGAGCAATACCATCACCGAAAAAAGCAGGTGCAGCAAATAATTCTCCTTTTGTAAGCGTTCGGAGAACTGTTTCTTTACCAGTTGATGACGTTTTGCTTACACGGATGATCCCAAGGATGAGTGCATATAAGGTTTCAGGCAGGGTATCTCCTTCATGAAAGATAATTTCTCCCTGAGAATAAGCTTGAATTTGGGTATGAGGTTGAAGCTGTTCTAAGTTGTCTGATGGCAACTGAGAAAAAATTATCACCTGAGAAAGTTGCTCAATTGTCGCCCTCATGATATAGATTTTTTAAGCGCTTTGTAACTGAGGATTTTCTGAATCTTAACAGTTTATTACCAGTCAGCGCAGCTTTTTTGGCTTAATTCATCTGAAAATGCAAATAAAGACTCCAATCTCTATAACCGTTAATTACACGTAAAATTTCGATTCCGCTATCTGTAACTTGGTAAAGAATGATGTAATTTTCTATTGGTACGCCCCGCAAATAATCCTTAATATCTGCATAACTGCGTCCCATATTGGGGAAATTAGCAAGATACCGACATTTTTTATTAAACTCATCAACAAAACGCTCTCCAGCATCAATATTACGACTCGTAAAATAATCAATAATTTCTTCTAAATCCTAATTTGCCTCTGGGGAGATAATGTGCTGTTTCATGGTTGATTCTCTCTAGCTTGACGCAGTTTTTCCCGCAGTCGTTCGACTACAACTTCCCCGTCAAGCCCTTCACCTCTATCTAACTGTTCAACAGCGACTTCTACTTTTTGACGGGTTTCTTCAGCCCAGTTTTGATAGCCTTTTTCACATTCGTCTAATAGCTTCAAGGCCTTACTAATAACTTCAGCAGGATTTTCATATTTACCTTTGGCAATTTGTTTTTGAATCAATTGCTCATCTTCCGGCTTGAGTTGGATATTCATAATTTTTGCCTGCTGTAATTTTGCTCCTTACCCTTTATTATGACGTTTTGGCTCTCAGCGGTGAGTGCGAAAATTTCTATCACTTCGCTTCTGGTTACTTGATTTTTTCCCCTGTCTCTACAGAATGCAGGTTTTTACAGCTTCTTGAAGTACCTAGCAACTGGTAACAACCTGAAACCCAGCTTTTCATCGGTACAACGTGCTGGTGCATGACCAGGGTCTCCTCCGGTCTCGACCATAGCAACGGACATGCCTTTCTCTTTCATCGTCGATGGCAACCCACACCTTCATGTCTGCTGTAGTACAGACAGACTCGACAGCATGAAGCTGGCAGAGGCGCCAACCATCAGGATAGAATGAGCGGTACACGTCAATATCCATCGCTTTTTGAATCGAATCAAAGACCGGACTCCATGCCCGAAGCGAAAGACTTTTGATGGTATCAAGTTGGCTATCTTCGTATGGTTCAATTCGCATAGAGGTATTATGTGATTATGGTATATTACATAGATACTACCATCAAATTAATCACTCTCAATCATGTCAAAATCGCTCCACCCATTAACCGCTCATACCGATACTTCAACTCCTCTCTCATCAAAAACCAACGCTCTAAAGTTGCATCCATCTCTATCACCTTTTCTGCAGCCTGCCGCGCTAATATCAAAACTTCCTCATCATCCACTAAACTTGCTAAAGTAAAATCCGGCACCCCAGATTGTCGCATTCCCAATACTTCTCCAGGCCCGCGAAAACGCATATCCATCTCGGAGATAAAAAAGCCATCCTGGGACTGTTCCAACACCTTTAAACGTTGTTGAGCATCGGCACTTCTAGTACTGCTCATGAGTAAACAATAAGACTGTGCCGCACCTCGACCAACACGTCCGCGCAACTGGTGCAACTGAGATAAGCCAAAGCGCTCCGCATTTTCAATGAGCATGACAGTTGCATTAGGAACGTCAACACCCACCTCAACAACAGTGGTGGAAACGAGAATTTGAGTTTCTTTGTCCCGAAATTTGGTAATAGCTGCGTCTTTATCAGCGGAACTCATCCGACCGTGCAGCAAGCCTACCTGAAACTCCGGGAAAATACTTTCCTGTAACTTTTGATGCTCCTCCACCGCCGATCGCAAGTCTAATTTTTCTGATTCCTCTACCAGGGGCAAAACTATATAAACTTGCCTTCCCTGGACAACTTCCCGACGAATCAAGTCATAAGCTTGGGTGCGTTCCTGTGCCGATAGGGCAGTGGTTTGAATCTTTTGCCGTCCTGGTGGCAGTTCATCAATCTGGCTCACATCCAAATCCCCGTGTATCGTCAGCGCTAGGGTGCGAGGAATCGGTGTGGCTGTCATCGTTAATACATGGGGCTGTTCGCCTTTTTGCTGCAACTTCGCCCGCTGTTCCACCCCAAAGCGGTGCTGTTCATCAATCACCACCAAACCCAAACGGCTAAAGTTTACAGGGTCTTGAATCAAGGCATGAGTGCCCACCAACAGCGGTAATTCACCCGTTTCCAATTGGCTGTGAATTTGTCGCCGTTTTGCAATTTTAGTAGAGCCTGTCAGTAATTCCACTGGGAGATGCAGTAGGTTGAACCAGCTAACTAACTTCCGATAATGCTGTTCTGACAACACTTCCGTGGGAGCCATTAGTGCCGCTTGATACCCCGATTGGATGGCGGCAAGGATAGCAACTACAGCCACAACAGTTTTACCAGAACCGACATCACCTTGGATCAAACGATTCATTGCCCTGTTTTTTTGCAAATCGTTGAGAATGTCGTTAATTACCCGTTGCTGTGCCCCAGTGAGTTGAAAAGGCAGAATCTTGTAGAAATCTTCCAGTAGCTGCCCTGTGGGAGCCAAAATCGCGCTGGTTTGAATTTGTCTTGCTTGGTGCTGACGTTGTAATAGACCGAGTTGCAGGTAGAAAAATTCATCAAATACCAGCCGACGACGCGCCAATTTTAGGGTGTCGCTGTCGTTCGGAAAATGGATGTTAGATATGGCATCCTTCAATTCGATCAACTGGTACTTAGTTCGCAAACCACTTGGTAGGGGGTCTTTCATGTGAACAGTCGCGGGTAAAACATCAATAACCGCCTGTCTCACCATATTCGCCACCACTCCCTCAGTGAGAGCATAAATTGGCACTATCCGACCAATAGCCAACGACTCAATCGAATCTCCTGGATTTCCCAACACTTCCAATTCTGGGTTATCCAGTGTCGGGCCATATCTGCTTTCCTTCACCAATCCACAAGCCGCTAAAATTGCACCCTCAGGGTAGCGACGCTTTAAACTTTCCTGCCAACCGCGACTGGTAAAACGGGCACCAGCAAAAAAGCGGCTAATTTTGAGTTTACCGGTGTTATCTTTAATCTCCAATTCAAAAATGAGTAACTTTTTGTTCTTCGGGCTGACAAAACAATTACAACGCTTCACCGTTGCAATCACAGTCACCGTCTCACCCATTTTTAACTCGCGGATATTTACCTGACGAGCATAATCAATATGGTCGCGGGGATAATAATAAAGCAAATCCCGCACAGTTAGTAAACCAAGACGCGCCAAATTAGCCGCCTTTCTGAGTCCTATTTGTGGTATATCGCCCAACTTTTGGTCTAGCTTCGGCGCAACTAGCTTAGAAACCTCCGCCACAATTGGAGGCTTTGTATTAGGTATCGGGGAATATTTCTCCTCCACTCCCCCACTCCCCTTCTCCCCCCCCTGCTGTAGTTGGTAAAGATATCTGCGAGTTTCTGCTACTAAGTGTTGTCTATCTTCCGTCTCCAGATTTGGATAGCCAGCAAATTTCGCCGCTAGTTCTTGCCAGCGACGACGTTCAGTGTTAGGCAAGCTACTAGGGAATTTACCGAAAATCAGGGTAAGAAATTCACTGAAGCGGTATTGTCTGCCCATCAAATCGATGAAACCCTGTTCGGCCTCCACTGCCAAGGCTTTATGCAATCGCAACCAATCTGGAATGTCGTTAGTCATTAGTCAGAGCAGCTAAGAGTTAGGAGTTAGGAGTTAGGAGTTAGGAGTTAGGAGTTAGGAGTTGGGAGTTAGGAGTTGGGGTTGGAGTTGGGAGTTGGGAGTTGGGAGTTGGGGTTGGGACTCATAACTCATAACTCCTAACTCATAACTAATTTTCATACCAACTAGCCCGCCATGCGGCTTCAGCTTCAGCAACTGAGCGTTCCTGTAATTTTTTTGTATACTCACGCCCTAGCTTGTTAAGCTGAGTCAAGAAATAGCGAATTTGCTTGCGACCAGCACTAACGTTCAAGTCGGCAAACTCTATTTCTCCCAGTCGCAGGTTAATAGTCGTTATTTCTGTGAGGCTGGAGTCTTCTGAATCATCTTCCCGGTCAATTTGCACTACCAAGCTTAATAAATTGGGTGGCCCCGGCATCACCTCACCAGAGGCCTCTGATGCCGCAGCTACTGCTTCTAAAATCGGTTCTGGTAATTTTTTGGGTAAAATCCCAGATTTTTTTAATAAAACATTAGCATCCCGAGAGACAGTGGAGAGCGTCTGTTGCATCACCTCTTCTAGGTTCTGCTGCCATTTCACTAATTCTATCGGATTAGAAAGGTCAATAGAAGAGGAGGGGGAGAGGGGGAGAGGGGGAGAGGGGGGGATGGAAGAATTAATTTCCTCGTCTCCCTTGTCTCCCTCATCTTCCCTGTCTCCCCAATTCATGACTGCTTCGTTTGCGTTCATACAATTCAACAACTGTTCAGCCCCCAAATTACCCAATTTGCGGATGTCCTGTTGCAATTTTTGCCGCTGATTTAAGGACAAACTCAGGAAGCTTTCAGGATATCCTTGAGTACACAGGTGATAAGTTGCCAGTATCAATTGTTGCCGCAAAGCTTGACCCAAAACGGTGAAGTAACCGCTATATGTACTTTGCAGTTCTTGTGCGATCGCCCGTATTGCCTCTTCTAATGCTAAAATATCCCGCTCAATTCGCTCGATTGCTCTTGCCATATCTTATTTTTATCATCCATTTGCTCCTTTACATGGTACAAATGTACGTATTTATTTTAGAATAATTACCCGAAGGATTTTAGATTTTAGCCGCTAATTTAATGAAAAACAGGTCAGCGATTTATATGCTTGACCTGTTTTTCTTCTAGTTATTTGTTAATTGTTATTTGTTATTCGTTATTTGTTAATTGTTATTCGTTAGTCGTCAATACAGAAACCAACAACCAACAACCAACCAACAACCAACAACCAACAACCAACAACTAACAACTAACAACTAACAACCAACAACCAAATTACTTAGTGCCTATTTGCGCTGCAACTTCGTCAGCAAAGTTGCTTTCTTGCTTCTCAATACCTTCACCGAGAATAAAGCGGACAAAGCGAAGAACTTCGATCTTCTCACCTAGTTGAGTCTGAGCTTGCTTAATCAAATCTTCCACAGTGATACTCTGATCGCGAATGTAAGGCTGATCCACCAAAGTCATTTCTTTGAGGCGTTTTTCAATCCGTCCTAGAACAATCTTTTCTTTGATGTTCTCGGGTTTGTTACCCAAGTCATCCCGCCCCATTTCAATACTCTTTTCTTTTTCTGCGACTTCGGCGGGAATGTCATCTACCTTCACATACTCGACGTTCGGGCAGGCTGCAATCTGCATTGCCATGTTCCGTGCCAAGGTTTGGAATTCTTCACGACCGACTACAGTTTCACTTTCGCATTTTAACTCAACCAACACGCCGACTCTACCGCCAGTGTGAATGTAGCTATCCACTACACCATGTACGCCTTCTGCCAAACTAAATTTGACATAGCGACGCACCTGCATATTTTCACCCAGTTGGGTAATAATTTGCTTGATGAACTGATCGACCGTCACACTTGAATCTTCAATGTATGGTTGAGTCAACATCGACTCAACACTATCAACGGTTGCAGCTTGTTTCGCCAAGTTCTGAACTAGAGCTTTAAAAGCGTCGTTACGGGCAACAAAATCAGTTTGGCAGTTAACTTCTATAAGTACACCAACCTGACCTTTGGGCTGAATGTAACTATCTACCAGACCTTCTGCCGTAATCCGTCCTGCCCCTTTGTCAGCTTTGGCGATGCCTTTTTGTCGCAGCCATTCGCCGGCTTTTTCGATGTCACCATCATTTTCTTTCAGAGCCTTTTTGCAGTCCATCATGCCTGCACCAGTTTTTTGGCGTAGCTCTTGGACGAGTTTTGCAGATATTTCCGCCATGTTGCCTCAATTCCTACTTGACCTCGGGTTTTAATCGCTAAAAATAGTGCACAGTTGTGAGACTTGAGTCCTGGGTGTGTTGCGATCAATGATATTAATGTGAAGTTGATGGTTAGTCGCAACCAACAACCAACAACTAACTACTAACAACTAACAAACTCAGAATTCAGCTTTGCCCATACCTACTGAGTAATACTATATTACTCAGCAGCCATGACTCAGCACCCAGGACTCAAAAAGGACTGATTATGATTCTTCCTCTCCCTCTTCGGGAATCACCGCATCAGTAAACTCAGTTTCCTCGTAGTCATCTTCGTACTCAGTGTTATCGTAATCTTCGTAATCGAACTCCTCAGCTTCCAACTGACCGTGACGACCTTCGTATATAGCATCCGCCAATTTACCAATTATCAGCTTAATCGAGCGGATAGCGTCGTCATTCGCTGGGATGGGGATATCGACAACATCAGGATCGCAATTTGTATCCAACAATGCCACGATGGGAATACTCAGTTTCTGACATTCTTGAACTGCGTTATATTCCCGGCGTTGGTCTACAATTACTACGACATCGGGGACTTTGCGCATGCTCTTAATGCCGCCCAAATATTTCTGCAGCTTTGTCATTTCCCGACGTAGCATTGAGGCTTCTTTTTTCGGCAACAAATCCAGAGCGCCGGTTTCTTCCCGACGTTCTAGGTCTTTGAGACGGTCTACTCGTGTTTTGATGGTTGTCCAATTGGTGAGCATTCCACCCAACCAGCGTTGGTTGATGTAGTGGGAACCACAACGAGCAGCTTCTTGAGCAATAATTCCTGCTGCTTGTCGCTTAGTACCAACAAACAGGAATTTCTTCCCTTGCTCTGCGCCTGTACGCATATAGCTATAAGCATTTTCCATCAACTGGGCTGTCTGCACCAAGTCGATGATATGTACTCCGTTGCGGGATGTGTAGATGTATGGGTCCATCTTTGGATTCCACCGACGGGTTTGGTGCCCGAAGTGAACCCCTGACTCCATCATTTGAGCCAATGAAACTACTGCCATGAATTTCTAACTCCGATTCGGGTTAAACCTCCATCCAGGCGTATTTCCAAGCCATTTTTGGTCTAGAAACACCCGAATTCCCAGATGTGCGAGATTATTAATGAACCCTACTAGGGTAGCATAATCTGAATCAGTTGGGGGTTCGGAGTCGGCAACGGATGAATGTCAATAATCCCGCTCTCGTCAGGACGAAAGCGCTAAAATCAAAGCAAACTGGAATCCTTATAGCGATGATAGCCATTCTCCAACAACCAGACAAAATGACCATTGAGGAATATCTCGAATGGGAACCTCAACAAGACCTTCGCTACGAATATTTCAACGGCGAAGTTTTTGCTATGACAGGTGGTACAATTCCTGACAACGATATTGCGCTGAATTTTTATACTGCCTTACGCCCACATCTACGTCCCAGAGTTTGCCGAGTCAATGTGTCAGATGTAAAGGTGCAAGTTAGCTCCTCCAGTCCTTACTATTATCCTGATGTTGTCGTCAGTTGCGACCCTCAAGATATCAATGCCCGTAAATTTATTCAAAAGCCGAAAATAATTGCCGAAGTTCTCTCCCCTGGTACAAGCACGAAGGATCGGGGTGAAAAATTTACCAATTATCTGAGTATGCCTTCTTTACAAGAATATTTATTGATAAACTCGGAAAAAATCTCCGTCGAACGTTACTGTCGGGGAGAGGGAAGAATGTGGCTTTACTATCCCTACGCCACTGGAGATATTATCACTTTATCAAGTATCGAATTTGAGATTGCGATTGAACTGCTGTATGAAGGTGTTGTATTTGAATCAGAAGAATAAAATTTATACGGTATATAAATCCTAACTACTGAGTCTCAAAAAAAAGTGCAAAAACACGCTTTTCACTCTTCATAACCGAACTTGAAGAAATCGCCCAGATAAAATATGCTGTAATATACTCAGAAAGCGCGGAACTCGGCGGAACTCTGGATATAACTTAATACTTGTTAACAGTCCCTCTTCGGTAGTTATATGGAAAAAGAAACTCCGATCAAAAAGGTTCTGATTCTAGCTGCAAATCCCAAAGATACTTCACGCCTGTGTTGCTGAAGTTGTCTTAATGGAATTTTTGTAGCGAACCTTACCCTCAAGATGTAAGTATTGGGGCAAGGACGTCTCAAAATGCTATGTAGTCCTAGAAATGTGCGATCGCTACTCCAATTCTTAGACCTGTAATATTAATGACATCGGTACGCCTGCATAAGCTTGGTTCTAAATTTACTATAAATAAACAGCTCCTTAATTTAGTAGTTAAATGGACAGCAATACCTCGAATCCCTTGAAAAAAAATGTCCTGATTTTAGCAGCAAATCCCAAAGATACTTCACGCCTGCGTCTGGATCAAGAGTTGCGAGATATTGAGGAAGGATTACAGCGTTCTCAAAAACGTGACCAGTTTAGTCTCAAGCAACAGTGGGCAGCTCGTCCTAGAGATATTCAACGGGCACTCTTAGATATTAAACCGCAAATTATTCATTTTTCAGGACATGGCGCAGCAGAAGAGGGATTAGTCTTTGAGGATGAGACAGGGCTGTCCAAGTTAGTAAGTGGAGTTGCGCTAGCCGGCTTGTTTAAACTATTTGCCGATCAGATTGAGTGTGTAGTGTTGAATGGTTGCTATTCAGAGGTACAAGCAAAGGCGATCGCTCAACACATTAAATATGTTATCGGCATGAGTAAGGCTATTAGCGATAGAGCTGCAATTGAATTTGCGGTAGGATTTTACGATGCTTTGGGAGCAGGAGAATCGATAGAGTTTGCTTACAATCTAGGTTGCGTTGCTATCCGAATGGCGGGAATTGAAGAACACTTGACCCCTGAGTTGCTGAAGAAGTTGGAAGCAGTGGGAATTCCGGATCAGCCTTTTGTTCAACCAGAACCTATGTCTAAACCTGAGAATGAAGCCATAGAAGTCTTCTTTTCCTACGCTCGTGAAGATAAAGATTTACGAGATGAACTAGCAAAGCATCTTAAACTTCTAGAAAGGCAGAAAGTGATTAAAGGCTGGTCTGACAATGACATTACAGCTGGGAGTGAGTGGAAAAGTGAAATTGAAAAGCAGTTGAATTCAGCCCAGATCATTTTGCTACTGGTTAGTTCCGATTTTTTAGCTTCTGACTTCTGCTGGAGTGTGGAATTAGAGCGGGCAATGCAAAGGCATGAGGCAAGAGAAGCCCGTGTGATCCCAATTATTCTGCGTGAGGTAGATTGGCACGAAGCTCCATTTGGGAAACTGCAAGCGTTACCCAAAAATGCAGAACCTGTAACAAATTGGTCAAATCGGGATCAGGTATTTGCAGATATTGCTAGAGGTATCAGTCGAGTTGTGAAGGAGTTAAGCCAAAAAGCTTAATCTGTGAAGTGTATTAATAATGATCATACTCTCTTTGATAGTTAAACAATGTGCTGGTATTTAGTAAATACAAGGTTTACAAATATAAACTGTATTCTTATAAATAATAGTGATGTTATTTTACAATAAGTTGTAAAATCAAGTTTAATGTACGTCTTAATTTATGTTCTCATTGTATTTAAGTAGTAAAAATTATGCTCAAAGTAGTGCCAAGAGAATCAATTGAAATTTTTTTTTCCTATTCTCAAGAAGACAGTAAACTGCGTGACAAACTTGCCAATCACTTAAGTATTTTAAAGCGTCAGAAAGTGATTACTGATTGGCATGAAGGGGAAATTAGTGCAGGACAAGTAAGTGCTGATGAGATTGAAAAACATCTAAATTCAGCCCGGATTATTTTATTGCTAATTAGTTCAGATTTTTTGGCTTCTGAGAAACTCTGGCAGCGAGATGTAACACTAGCTATGAAAAGGCACGATGCTGAAGAAGCTTGTGTTATTCCTGTATTACTACGCCCTTGTGAATGGAAAAGTGCCCAGTTTGGTGGTCTGCAAGCTCTTCCTAAAAATGAAGAAGCTATCACAAGTTGGCAAAATCAGGATGAAGCATTCAAAGAGGTTGCAAAAGAAATCCGAGAAGCTATTGAAGCGAAATCGGATTATATCAGCATACCTCGAACATCAAAAAGACTATTTAAAATTCCTTGGCGTAGCCTGCGTACTACAGTTTTTACAAGTGTACCAATAACCCTTTTAGTAATAGTTATGCGTGTAATGGGAATCTTTGAAGCATCAGAGCTTTTGTTTTTCAACCGTATGATGCGAAATCAACAAGCCGAAAATAAAGATAGCAAGCTGTTACTTGTTGAGATTACTGATGATGATAGGGAATACTATCGTTCTGATAAAAATAAAAAAAAATATGGAAGTGCTGAAAATGGAGCTTCTTTGCCAGACAAGGTTATCTTGGAACTACTAAATAAACTGATTGAAAAAAAACCTCGAGTAATAGGCTTAGATATTTCTCGTGATTTTTCTGCCAAGGATGAACTGGCTGCTTTGTTTAAAAAGGACACAGAAAAAAGCAAGCTTTTAATTTTCGTTTGCAAATTTCCCTCTGGTAACGATAAAGGTGTCGCTCCTCCAGGTGATATTCCGATAGAACAAGTAGGGTTGAGTGACCTGCTAGAGGAAAGTGATGGAGTTATCCGTAGGCAACTTATAACGATGGGAACTCCTGAAACTACAAGTTCTAAATGTAGGAATAAGGAAAAAAAAGAAATGGAGTCCTTTAGTTTCAAAGTAGCTCAAAAATATTTAGCTAAGGATAACAAACCTTACAGTAAACCTAACAAAGATGACTCTTTCAAATCTGGTAACACCGTCTTACAACCACTTGATAGTTTGAGACAAGGTGGATACAATAAAAAGGGGGATAGCTTTGATGGCTATCAAATTTTGCTGAATTATCGTTCTCTAAAAGAAAGCGGACAACCTTCTCCTCAGAATATTGCTCTAAAAATTAATGTTCAGGGAGTATTAAATGGTCTAATTTCAAAGGATCAAGTCGAAGACAAAATTGTTTTGATTGGAACACCTATTAATTCATTTGACAAAAAATTTCATACTCCCTTTTCTAGTGGAGGATCAGATCCGCAGATGTGGGGTTTATATATTCAAGCACAAATGGTGAGTCAGCTTGTTAGTGCAGTCTCAGACGAATCACCACGACCTCTACTGAAAGCTGGTTTTATTACAGATGAAATACTTTTGATTCTCATTGGCTCAGTTGTTGGATCTATTTTACCGCAGTTATACAAACAATCTAAATATTTCTTATTTCTATTAGGAGGAACTTATGTTTTTTGTATTTTAAGTTTTTGCTTTATCTGTTTTCTCTTTTTTAGTCTTTCAACTAAGTATTGGATACCATTATTTTCTCCTACTTGTGCATTTACATTATCTTTAGGAGGAGTAATAATTTTAGTAGAGCTTCAATCTCCAAAAAAAATTAAACTCTAACAACCCTTTTAGCTTACTAAGTTATTTATGATCTGGACTCATTTATTGATTAAATGCTTTAAAACTGTTCTTAACAGCACTATCATAATGGTTTTCTTAGTCAGTTACCCTTCGCCAACTCTAGCAGCTAATATTTGGGAACAGATAACAACTTTTCTTGGTTATAAACCACGAAATGTGCTAGGAGTAGCTGACGGTCGTCCAAACGATGGTGCGGGACGTGGAGAATGTCCTAACTTAGCATATGAGGGTACAAATAGGGACAAACGATTAATTTCACTCATCCCTCCAATTAAGCAGTCAAATTCTTCATCATCTGAAGCTCTGAAATCACCTCTTAAATCAAAATCTAAAGTAACCTGGTTTTCCACCGATACCATTGAGAAGAAGCCATCTCTCTGGTTTTACATTCCTTATAACTATAATGAAGAATCGCAACTAAAGTATGCGAAACTTGCGCTAGTAGACGAGGACAAACGTATTGTTAAAGAAACACCAATTCTTTTTAAACTTCCAGAGAAAGCTGGTATCGCTCAAGTTATGCTGCCAATAAGTTTAGAAGTGAATAAACGATACAAATGGTTCTTCTCAATTGTGTGTGACGAAAATAAGCCTTCTAGAAATCCTAGTGTTACAGGCTCGATTCGCAGAGTTCCACCTGAAAAATCTGTATTAGTAGTAGAACAATCTAATACAATACCTGCTGTAAGATATCGCGTCTATGCTCACTCTGGGTTCTTGTACGATGCATTTACTTGGCTTGTGAAAGCTTACGAACCTATAAAGCAACCTAATCAGAACTCGTTTGTCTCCAACTTCGACAACTATCAAGAAGCTATAAAGAAAGATTGGTTTGACTTTTTCAAGGTATTAGACTTGATTGATGAGAATGATGAGGACGAGAAGAGAGACGAAACTAATAAGATAAAGGATAAAAATAAGATTGTTGATGAGATTGCTAAATCTCCCATTTTAACATTAGAGTGTGTACAGAAAAACACTAACCAGAAATGTAACCAATAAATACAATTTACAGTTAAGCTTAACGAATTTATAAGTTGGTTAAGCTTAACTGCAAACACATAAATAATTTTTCAATGTAACCTACAACCAGTTTCCTAGCAAAATGTAAGGTGCCCAATATCTTGGATGTTCGTAACCCTTACCGGGTGAATCCCTCAATTCTCTTTGAGCTTTTCGTAAGGCTTGAGCTTTTGTCTGTTCTGGTACAAGTAACTGCTCGTATAACTTCCTCGTGAACTCAACACTGATTTCATCATCCAATGCCCACAGTGAAGCGATCGCACTTCGGGCACCCGCTCGAACACCCACACCAGAAATTCCTAAAGTTGCTCGCTGGTCTCCTGCTGCGGTTTCACAGGCACTCAGCACAATTAGTTCTACAGGTTCCGGTTGATTTTGAGCTTGCCTGCGGAATATATTACCTAGTTCGTTAACTACAATTGGTTTATCGGAAGCTAATATAAATGTCTTTTCCGGACTCGAACTAAACTCGCCATGTGTAGCTAAATGAAGAATTTGAAAAGTAGAATTATTGACTTTTTCTTGAAAATCTTTAGTATTGAAATCTGGAACGAGTTTGGAAAGTGAAATCTTAGAACCACCTATCTCTTCAATCGCATTTATTTCTTTTGTAGCAAAACGCAACTTACCAAAATTTTGTAAGTATTTTGGGAATTGTTGATATTTTTCAGCATCGGGTTTAGTTAGCCCAGCAGCCAAAACACTTAGTTTTTTATCTTGAATGATTCGAGGGGTGGGAATTTCTAATCTTGGAGCTAGCGCTATAGCATAATTATCTATTAGATAGGTGGGTGGATTTTTTGTATCATCAACTACCAATGCTGCCAAGGGAATATTTCGCAAATTTGTATCTAGGGCAAACACCAATGTGTCAATCCTTTTGTCATTCTTAATGAACGCTACTGCTTCTTTTAAAAGCCAATCATATACTTTTTTTCCTTCTTTTGTAACATCTTCAAAGGTATACTCTTCTTCTAAATCTCTCTGAAATTGTCTAATTTGTTCATCAAAATTATTCGGAATTGTTTTGCTATAACGTTTTAGTTCTCCCTGATTGGGAAGTTTGACAATAACTTCAATTTTATTTTCTAAACGAATTGGGTAGAGAAAAGCTGCATTTGGGGATTCTTTATCAACAATTTGGTCAATTTTTTCTACGTTGTACTCCGGACAGGCTACTCGCAGAAAATTTTCTAGTTCTACTGCTTGCAAAGAAGCAATTACTTCCCGTGCTTTGAAAAGATATTTTTGGGAAGGATTATTATCCCATAACAGCAAATTAACGTAATTGCGATAGATGGTGTCGATATCATTTTGAAATGAAAATAGGGCATCAGGATTACCAGCTACTAACTCTCTACGCATGGATTGCAAAGTTCGGTATGCACTTTGATATATTTCCCGTGCAGCATTCAAATTATTCAAACTTTCTTGCTGCATTCCTTTAGTTTGAGCTTGTGTTATTGCTGGAATTTTAAAGTAAATGCGTCCCAGTTGCCATTCCCATAGATATTGGGTTTCTGAGGCTAGTTCAAGTGATTGAGCGATTAACAAAGCTTTCTTAGTATATTCTTTAGCTAATTCAAGTTCCCCACGTTTTTCATATAGCTCACCTAGATAGCCGTAACCATAGGATTCTATTTTCGAGTCATGGATATCTTTGGCTTGTTTAATTGAAGTTTCCAGAAATTGCTTAATTGTTGTAGTCGGAACGATTTTAATCCGAATTAAGTTTTTAGCAAAATTCAGTCTGGTAAATAGTGCTGCATGAGTTACTGGTAGTTTCTCTATCTGCTGTTGAATTTTATCAATTTGTGGTAACTGAATTAGTGGATTTTTATCTGATAATTGATTATCCAATAACCATGTACGAATTTTAGTTGTAAATATGTAAATAGGCTGTTTTGATTCTAATGTTTCAACACTATTTTTAGCTTCAATATCCCTCAAATTTGTAGATTTGTAACTAGACTGTGGTATTTTCAACTCCTCCCAACAATATTTTTCTTTATTAAGCAAAAATAAGCTACTCTGCTTAAACAACTGATCTAAAACATCTTGTTTACCCTTCGTTTGTTCTTTTAATCTGTTATTGCGCCAATCTTGTAAATCTAATACTAGGCTTAACTGATTTAGCTGTGACTGTAATTTAATGTTGTTGAATGGAGAGGGCGAGGTTGAATCTATTTCGCCTTCAGCTATTTTGTAGGCTTCTGTAGCTGCGTAAGCATCTATAATCGCACAAATAAGATTTTGCTGGTCTTGTGAACGGTAGTATAAGTCCTGTTCTTTATTACTTAAAGCCCGCTGAGTGTTTCCTAAATCCAGCCAAATTGCTGCCTTTTCTTGAGCTTGACTTTTGTCCCGACTTAGTGACAAAACTTCATTTGACAAGTTTAGTTCGCCTAGTCCTCGTAGGACGTTGCCAAAGCTGCGTAAACCAGCTATCTTGCTAGGAGAATTTGCACGTTCTGCAAGTTTTTTCCGGAACTCATTACGCTTCTCTTCATCTTGTAGCAGTATTTTACAGTTTTCTTCGCCATTTTCCTCGCGATAGATTTGCAATAGTGTACTACAGGCCCGTGGGAAAAACCCTAGAGCTTGTTCGGCTTGCGCTAGGTTAATTTGGTTATTAACAGTTTCGGTTTCATTGTCAAGCTTGCGATAGCCAGCAATAGCTTTTTGCCAGCAATCTATTGCTTCATCAAAGCGCCCATTTTCGTAACGTTCTCTACCTTGAGTACTTAACTGTTCTGGGCTAACGTTTGGTGTTTTTGTGCAAATCAATTGCGCTGCTGGTTCGCTACCAATAGCCCTTTCTACCAACAACTTGTGAATACCAAACACTGAAATAAGCGAAATAAAAGCTACGATAAATAGGTAAATGATCCGGTGATTTACCTTCTGCACGGGGATATAAGGGTAGAGCTTGGGGAAATAACGCTTTAGAAGGGGTTCCATACGACAGAAAAATATAAACCTTGTTCTTGTAAAGTTCTTTCGTTAGACTTTGCTGAGATTAGGGGAATTCCCCAGTCCAAGCGAGCATTGAGGCGATCGCGAATTTCAAACCGCAACCCCAAACCAACCGATGCAAGCCAGCTAGGGTCGGGGTCTGCACCTTCAAAGTTGTTCCAGGCTGTACCTACATCAACAAAAGGTACTACTTGCAACAATGCCTGTGCTTCACGAATGCGTAGTACAGGTAGGCGAAGTTCTATAGAACCAAAGGCTCCGTTATCTGCCAGCAATTGATCCTGACGGTATCCTCTGACACTAGCTAGTCCACCAGTTCCAAATTGTTCTAAGGATACTAGCCTCCGGTCTGCGAGTTGCACGTCACCCCGTAAGACTAAGAGCGTATCTGGAGCAAAACTTCGCACCCATTGTGCCTGTCCTCTCCAAGCAAAAAATTCGCTGTCAGGAGCAACATCGTTACCAACATCGTTAATCGTGGCATCAAATATAGGTAGCCCGAAACTGAACTGCGATCGCAATGCCAAAACCGAGCGATCCCCCCGTTGCGTCCATTCCTGAAAGAACCGTAAGGCAGAGATGTGGGTGCGTCCTTGCTTATCAGCCCCTGGTGATAATGGAAAGCCTCCAGTATTCTCAAATCCGAGAAAAGTTTGCGATCGCTGATGCGAAAGGGCTAGTCCTACAGCTAATTCTTTCGTCGGGGTTTTAATAAATGGATGGCTTAAACGGAGTTCGTATCTATGGGAATTCGATACAATATCTAATTCATTAAAAGGTTCCTCAATTACATTGTTGGAAGTATAGCCGTAGTTAAAAGATAGGGTTGTGTCCTGGGGAGTCAAGGGTAAGGCATAGCTGAAATTTACTTCGTTACTACCATCTGTGTTGCCGTATAACAGGCTGATTGTGTCTCCGATCCCAAATAAGTTATCTTCGGACAATTTAGCGCTGCGTTGGAAGCTACCCACGCTCGGCGAACGGCTATTATCAAGGCTGATTTCACCGTGAAAAGTATTGGCTTCTTTTACATTGACTTCGAGCAAGTTAGTCCCAAAACGGTTTCCCGCAGACAATTCCACCGATATACTATCAATGCGGGGATTTTGTTGAAGTAGGTTCAATGCTTCGAGTAAGCGATCGCGATTTAGGGGTGTTTGATTTGCCCTTTCTAAGCGACTGCGAATGTAACTGCCATTTAATCGCCGAGTACCAGTAATTTTGATATCTTCTAAGCTACCTTCAACCAACCGAATTTTTACTTCCCCTCCACCAGGTAGCAAGGTTTGTTCTGGAACCACTGCGCCAGAAGTGATGTAGCCTTTACAAATATAAAGCTGAGTAATTGCCCAACGTGCCTGTAGCAGTTGGGCAAAGGACAGTTGTACAGGAGCGTCTTTTTCAGTTCTTGGCAGTTTCCGAAGGGGAGACTGTTTAATTGATTGACCGGAAAGTTGTTCGCATCTAGACTTTTCGTCTAATTCTTCGGGGGTATAGAGATAGAGAACCACTTCCATTGCTCGCAGTAGTTCTTCGTCTTTGAAAACCGTACTCCCCTCAAATTTAAATTTGGTAACAAAAAATGTATCAGGAACTACTGGAACAGATTCCGGTTGTTGGGAAGGTTGCTTGGGTAACGGGTCTTCTGGAAGAGGTGAAGGAACTGGCTGCGGTTGCGGGGGTGGAGATAGTGGAGGTACTACATCGCGGGGAGGGGGCAAATTGGACGGTAAGTTCTGCGTTGAAGGTGCATTGAGTCTGGGGACTTGTGCTAATGCAGCCGGATGTATGCTGAATGATACAGGTAGGCTCAACGCTAGTGTTGCTATAGGCAGTAGGAGCCTACTAGACCGTGTTTTCAAACCCTCGACCGCCCGGAAATTGATTTCCGAGCTAATAGCTAAACTCCGTTTCAACGGACTAAAAGTATTGCTAAACAAGGATTTTAGTCCTCTTGAGAGGACAGTAGCTCTTAGCCAGGGATTTACAACTGGCGATTTAATAGGAGGATTATTTTGCATTGCAATCTGTGTTTCTCTGCCAAGAATTATCGGAAGAAGATTTGGATGGGTTGGCGGTGAAAATAATCTCGCCTTTTGGTCCAATGTTCATACCTTTGGCTTCGACAAGAGTGGAACTTGGGGAAGTGCTTTGTATAGAGCGAGTTTCTCTTGGGGAGACGTTTGTCGTTGTATTTCCCATCAAAACATCACTGCTGAGTGCTGAACTTGGGCTTGGCGGCAAACCACCCCGTCCGGTAACAACGAAGCGACTTGCTGCTTGCGTTCTACCTACTGGGCAACTCGGCGTAATAGATCTGGAAGAGTCACCTAAATCTTCTGGTAATTCAAGTAACCCACGTTCGGGGTCTGCATCGATCGGGACAATTGCCACAGTGCCCTCCGGACCTTGCTCGGAAGAGGCAGTGATGTCATTCAAAGGTGTATTTTCTGTTTTTGGTCGGAATTTTGTGCCATAGATGCCTAAAGGTCTAGGGTCGATTGCGACTACACCACCACGACCCGTTTTCTTTGCGTTCGCAGAAATGTCACTACCATTTTTACCAGTTGGTGGAAGTGCAAGAAGTAGTCGAGTTTTAATGGCAATGTTGCCACCATCAACCGAATTTTTAGCGTTAGTCTCTATTAGGCTTTCATTCTTCAGAATCAGGAAATCAAGAGGAGAACCAGGCAAAGATTTCTTGCCTTGGTTGCGTAGCTGATCATCCGTTATCAGTGATACTACTGACAGTAATGCCTGACGTGTTGTTTCATTTCCGAATAAGAGAATATTTGCCCCGCCTAGATTATTGCCTGGTTGTCCAGTTGTAGCAAGGAGTGCCCCATTATCTAGGAAAATTTTCCTGGCGAAAACAAAGAGGTTGCCCGCTTTGCCCTCAGGACTGCTCACAGTCACTGTGGCTCCATTTTCAATCCTCAGTTCATCTGTCTCAATGCCTATGCCTCCCGCAGTTCCACCTTCTTTAGTTGCTTCAGCTAATAAGCCTTCTTGAGGTGTCTGATTATTCTCGAAAATTTTGCGAAAATCAGTATTTGGATTAGTGCCCCGTAACAGTACCGAGTTAGCACTTACAGAGACATCCCCAGCCCTTCCTTGTGCAAAATTGGTGGCACTCACTCGACCACTGTTTGTAACTTCTAGGGAGCCAGTTAGGATGTCAATATTGCCGCCATTATTTTCACCCCGCGCTGCGGCTTCCACCGTACTTAAAATTGCACTGGGAATGGGGTTACTGCCTAGACTGGGAATATTGACTACACTTTTATTATTGTTGCCCCTCCCATCGATAAAAACGGTATTACTGGCTTCAGTATTATAGCCTCTAATAGTTACATTACCAGCGCCCCCTTGAATTCCAGAAATGCTATTACCGGAGGTACTAGTAGCAAGTAAACTGCCATTTTTTAGGGAAAGCGAATCAGTGTTAATATTGATTTCACCCCCTTTTCCCTGACCACCTTCTCGAACAATGGTGACTAAAAATGCAACTTCGTCAAGATTAACTTTCGGTGCAGTGACGTTAACTTTTCCGCCGTTACCAACTGATGTTGAACCTATCTCGCTGAAGACCACACTGTTGTTCACAGAGACTGTATCAGTAGCCATAATATTCACATTGCCAGCTTGTGCTGCAATCGTTCTGCCGTTTTCTCCCTCTCCAACATTTCCATTAATGATGCTGGCAGCTACTATCGCCTCATCTTTGATATCAACTGAGCGTCCTGTAATTGTAAGTTCACCAGCATTTCCTACTCCACCCCCTGCTACATCAGTGGCTACAGTGGCATCGCCATTGTCTTTAATTCCAGCGATACTAACCGTACCTCGCTCTGCTTTAATCGTCACATTGCCTGCATCACCTCGTCCACCGGAATTTCTACTCAACACTTGAGACCGATCTGTCTGCGACACCAACCAAGGCGACCCAATCAATACTGACCCATTTTTGGCATTAATATTGATGTTACCTGCGTTGACGTTGATCTGAGGTTCATCGTCAAATCTGACACTTGTACTGGAATTTATGCTTGAGTTATTTCTAATATCAATATTTCCATTTTGGGAAGTAATATCAATCTCTCCAGCTCTACGACTAATATTTTGTCCAGGTGCAGGTAAATAACTAGGAGTTTGAGCAGTTAATAAACTATCTCTGATGGTTATATCATTGCCAGCCTGAATATTAATTATTCCATAATATCCATTTGCGACAATAGTATCTACTCCAGGATTTATATTTCGATCCCCTCTGATTTCTACATTGCCTTGAGGAGCCAAAATATCAATAATTCCTGAGTAATCAGAACCATTATTGTTAGCTGCTATTTGAACATTATTTAATATGACTGAGCCTTCTAATGATTCAAGTCTGATTGTGCTGAAATTATCTGGATCATCAGTAGTACTGCTATTAGAAGCTTCTATACGACCAGAGTTAATATTACCGTTCGCTCGAAGAGTAACATCTCCAGCCCGACCATTGCTTAAAGACCTAATGTTGCCACCTGTAGTATCAATGGTGCTTTCGCTGAGAATCTTAATATCTCCACCGTTACCATCACCTCTACCAGTAATGATGCCAGCAACCCGCACATCTCCTCTAGCATCTATCGTGACTGGATTACCGTAAGCACGAATTGAGAAGGAACCTAAACCAGGGGCTTCTGGATCTACGATTTGATTTCTAATTTCAATTAAACCTCCAGGTAGAGTACTATCTGGAAAATATCGATTAGTTAAAAATACTTGGCCACTGTCTGTTGTGCGAACTCTATTAATAATACTTCCAATACTAATTTGGGCGCCTGTTTGTCTAGTTTTAGGGCTGATAAGGTTAATGTTTAGGGGATTAGGAAAAATATTACCAGCACCAGGAAAAAGATTTACTGGCGGTGTGAGTTCTGGAAAACCAAAATTTGTCGTACCAGCTCGAATATCCAAAGTCGGAAATTGTGTACCATCAATCCTTATTGTTGTGCCATCTAATAGTTCTAATGGCTCATTCTCCCTAAGTGCATTTGCATCTGCACCTGTAATTTCAACTGTGCCATCGATTCTCACACTCCCACCAGCCAAAATATGCAGCGAATTTCCTCTATAGCTGGCAAAACTCACATCTCCACTAGCTCGAATAATTGGGTCATAAGGACTGAACAAACCTCCTAAACTCCCATCTAGTTCCTCAATCCGAAAATTTCCCCCAGCCCAGTAGTGAGCATCACCTCCCACAGTGTTACCCGATCGCAACACCATATCCCCTCCCGAAACAAGTCCACTGGAGGAATTATTTAAGGCAAAAATATCAACTCCTTGCCTACCCTGAACTAATAACTTTCCTCCTGCTTGAGCCACAAAGGGATTCGCTACACTATCCCGCA
Organism: Cyanomargarita calcarea GSE-NOS-MK-12-04C; assembly: GCA_019359595.1. Taxonomy (GTDB): domain Bacteria; phylum Cyanobacteriota; class Cyanobacteriia; order Cyanobacteriales; family Nostocaceae; genus Cyanomargarita; species Cyanomargarita calcarea. Next base: position 15,467 of record JAHHGZ010000039.1, on the reverse strand, counting down.
CCCGCACCGTATTCCCTGCCAGCAAATTCAAATCACCATTCGTACCTAACTGACTCTCCACCAGCGTCAGATTATTCTTGGCTGTGAGTGTCGCAGTCTGAGCCGTGACATTCTTTGCCACCACATCCCCATCCACCACAGGCAAACCCGATCCCGCCAACTCCACTTGTCCGTTGCTGTTCACCGTTAACCCTGGACGCGATCGCTCATCAACACTTGTCAGTAACTCACTCAGAGAAGATGTACCAACACTTGCTACAGGTGATGAAGTTTGAATATTTAAAAATTGTGCTGATGGACTCAAATTCACCACACTCCCACCTGGCACAGATGCAACAGCAACCTGACCGGACGGTGCTGACAACTGCCCGGTACTAACTACCGTTCCTCCCATCAGGTTTAGGTTTTGCCCTGTACCCACTGAGAGATTCCCAGAATTAGCGATCGCACTTGGCTGGTTTTGATTAAATTGCACTCCCAAGGGCACTTTAACTGATAGTAATGGCGCATCTGTGGGATTTGTGGCGCTAAATTTATCATCGCCAAAATTCAAACTGTTAGCCGTACTCGCTGAAAATGAACCAGCAATATCTAACGAAGCATTGGAACCAAAAATAATCCCATTGGGGTTGAGCAAAAACAAGTTTGCATTACCCAGTACACCAAGTTTGCCAAAAATATTTGAGGCATTTGTCCCCGTTACTCGACTAAAAATATTCTCAATTCCAGTCGGGTTGCTGAAATAAGCTCCTCGTCCATCCCTAATATTAAATTCCTGAAAACTATGGAATAAATTAGCACCACGAATCGCCCCTGCATCAATGCGATCGCTCGGTAAACCTTTAATATCAGCTGGTGTCACAATCGAACTTTCTGCACCTAAAGTGCGATCGGGAACAATTTGGGCGATCGCCTTCTGACTACAAACATATCCGCTCGTTGCTGCCAGCACAATTCCTATCTTCAACCAACACCCATACCAGAAACGTGTGTTCATCAAATTTAAAACCCCTGACGCTTATGATAAGTTTTATTTTTCTAGGACTTACGCATTGACAAAAGTTTGATTATCTGAATTAAGTCATACCTGTTTAGTGAACGAAAGTTAAGCTCGGATAACTAACCTTCGTGTCTTCTTTTTTTATAAGTGTCAGCAAAATTAACTTATGCACTTATACCAAATATTATGAAGATGCGCCTAATTAGCCCACGCAGGTGGGCTTTGTACCCCTTTGGGGAAGCAAGCAACGTATAGCCTTTGCCAGTGCGTTGGGCGGCTTGGCCGACTTGTTCGCGTAGCGTCTCCGACAGGAGAAGCACCTGGCGTTCACACGAATAGGGTGTGGGTGAATAAAGCGCAACCTCATACAGAATTGGTATTAGGGGATAGAAATGGGAAAAAATGGCAGATGCTCGCTTACAGATTCGATGTTTGGGGCTGACCCACACAACAACCTATTTGTAAAGTGCGTCCACGAATCCCACGTTGGGAGAAGGGGTTAGGGGATGTTGCTAGCTTCCCGCAGGGTGGGCTTGTTTGGTTTTTAAGAGAATGAAATAGCCCTGCCTAGAAGGGTGGGGCTATTAATTGCATCTTCATACAGAAATGGTCTAACTATGGTAAACCAAAAAACTTAGTAACTAAAGGCAATAAAGTAGCGCAACTTTTCACTAATTCCACAGCAGAAGGTAAATCAGAAATTATCCCTTTCAAAAAAGTTACTGACTTTTTAACTGTTTTTTGCACACCTTCATCTTCTGGCTTTTGTCCAGCTTCAGCTATTTTTTGGACTTGTTCCAATGCTTCAGCTTTGTCTTCGTCACTTAAATTTGTATCAGTTTCAATAGCAGTTTGAAGCTGCGTGAGTAGTTGTTTAATACCCGGTTCATCAGGTTCGCTCGATTCAGGTAATTGATTAATACTATTAGTCACATTACCGCTGATTGCACCAATAGCAACACCAGTCATCGACTGATTTTCACCTGCGGCAGCAACACCGCTAACATTACCTTGAGTACCACTGATTGAGACATTACCTTTATTGCTTTGCGACATATTAAAATCTCCTTGAGTTTGATAGGTTTCGACGTAAAACTTAGGTTGGTGAATTGCATTACCGAGTAAATTTTCTAAACTACGGATGCGTTCGTCTTTTTCTTGAATACCAATTAATAAAGCTTGTAAATCGCTATAAGACAAAGATTTAATCTCGCTATAGGTTCTAAAATATTCGTTATATAATTCCGAACGATTTGCATTACCTGCTACAATCGCTTGAAGTCGAATTTTTTCCTGTCCTCTGCCTTCTAAAGAAACCACTTCTAAACCAGCTTCAGGATAATTATCGGCTAATTGAGTGATTGCGATCGCAGCCGCAGTTGGGTCAATTCCTTCATAGTGAAATAGGTCGAGAGTTTTGAATTTACTTGCGACTTGACGGGGGTCTATATTTTGAGTTTGATATAAATCGAGGGTTTTAATAATAGGGGCAATAAAATCAGCAAAATCCCCTTCTTTAAATATTTCGTTGCGGTTATCGGGTTTGCGGCAAGGGTCAGGGTCATTTTTAGTTGGCAATCGCATATAAATATATTCGCACTTGATTGCTTCTAATTGAGTATCGGTAGAAATACCCCAATTTTGAATGTATGCTCCTGTTAAATAGGCATGATTTAAATTGGCTTGATATAGCTGTGATTGAGCGAGTTTTGCACCCGATAAATTCGCATTTTCTAAGTTTGCTAGACTTAAATCTGTACTAACAAAGCTAGCATTTTCAAGGTTTGCATTATGTAAATTTAAACGTCGTAGATTCAAATAATCAAAATTTATATCTCGACCATCTTTAGTTGTTACTAACTGCCGCACTTTGATATCTTTTAAATATGTATCATCGATACGGGCTTGCTCTAGATTTTGGGCATTAAACCAACAAGTACGGGTTAAAATGGCGTTACGAAAATCGACACTTTTAAGCGTTGCTTGGGTAAAGTCAGCATCGGTTAAATCGGCATTGCGAAACTTAGTTCCACCATAAGCAACAATACCAACAGCTAAAGAACGGATGAGCGAATACTTTTTATTATCCGATATTGCTTGCCAACCAACATAAGCACCCAAGGTAATTGCAGCTAAACCAACTATTACAGAAATGAAGTAAGCCGAGACTTGCGATCGCACTCCCAATAATGCACCCACTACAATCCCAAATAATGCCATTGATGCCGTGATAATTCGCACTCTAGGTAAAGCCATTACCCTCGCTATTGCCACAGTTAAAGCCATGTTTACAAGTCCAGCTAAGGAACCAGCTAAAGCAATAACTGTAAAAACAGCACCAATAATCAGCGAGTCGATAAGTTTACTTTCTGTTTCTGGTAAAAAAGCGAGTACAGCAATTAAGAAAGCGGCAATGACTTCTGATAAAATTGCCAGTGTTCCTCCTAAACCTGACCAAAAAATTATGATTAAAAAGCTAACTAAGGAAATTAAAGAAATAATTCCAAAAACTGTATGTCCGTAAGTATTCCCGCTTAATAAATCACCAATAAAAGCACCAGCATAAGCAGCAATTAAACCAGCAAATAATGATAAGATTATAGATAGAGTAATTAAACCAATTGTCCAAATAATCGGTAAACCTATTGTAGCGACGCTCATTGCAACGGCGACAAGCTAAGGCTAAATTATCAACTTTATCAGAACCACCAACAGACTTTGGTATTACATGTCTATTGTAAATCTTGTTGTGCAAATGCGTTCTGGAGAGTGACAATATTCACACAAATAATTTGCCCGTCTTCTAATAAATTCTTTGGTGGTATCATCAATAGTCATACCTGAGCAACTAGCATCGCGTTTACATGGGTGAAAATCCTGTCTAGCTCTCCAATCGCTTCAAGTTCCAAAATTTCCTCTGGTGTAAGTAAATCAGCTTTTTTCCTTTCCAGAAGTTCTTCCATTCGCGTTTGGATTTTATCATCAAACTTGAAGAAATGGAAGTTATCTACTTTTTCCACTCTGATGTTGCTAAGTAAGGATGAAGGTTTGGCAATGACTGTAGTCATAGTTTTTGCCTATTTCGTTGCGAGGGGTATACCTAATTTTAATACATCGCCCAACCTTTCATAACACCCATCAACTTTGTCCGCAATACGCAAGCGTCGTGCTGCGGTACGAATGCGAGGCTGTGGTAATTACTGTATCCAAAGTTCTAGAGAATTAAGAAGGCAGAAGTACGAAGGCTCTTGGCAGAGGGAAGAGGGCAAAAATATATTTTTCCTTCAGCATAAGTGCCCTCCCCCCGTTTGCAATCCTCCCATCAAACTATCAACAAGCGAACAAAAAGGCTGGACTGCCGACTCCTAACTCCTAACTTTATTTGCTTTCTGCATAGGCTTGATAAACACCTTTAACGTTGTACCAATTGAGAAAAATTCTGGCTATTTCTAAAGCTAACTGAGGTTTACCTTGGTTGATTAGCCATTGCAAAAATGGAGCCATTGTCCGCTCATTAAGTGCCCCATTAAGTGAAAGAACTCCCCACAGTAAGCGATGCAGCAAAGTCATTTGAATCATCATCCGCACTTCCCAGGTAGGATGCTTTTGATAAAACAAAACTCCCATGCGTCCACGTTGAATTTCTTTGTCAATTAGGTTAGGTATTTGCTCTAAGTTAAAAGCTGGATGCCAGTGGTAGCCAACCGCTGCTGGACATTTAATCAGTTTTAAACCTAGTTTTTTTAGTCTTACACCTAGTTCTAAATCTTCCCATCCGTAGAGTTGAAACCCTGTGTCAAAAAGTCCGGCTTCCTCTAACCAATGTTTGGCGATCGCAACATTCCCTGTAGCAAAAAAGGCTGCCGAAAAATCTGTGATTTTGTACGGTTCGGCGGTTGGATTATCAAAGTTGGCAGTATTAATTACTGCTCCGTAAGTAAAAAAATTATCGCTACCTAATTCTTTTTGTCCCTGCGTAAGTGCGTCAGCATGAGCTTGCAGGAAATTTTCCAGCACTACTAAATCGCTATCAATAAAAATAATTGTGTCACCGAGTGCTTTTTCTACCCCCAAATTTCGAGCCGCAGATGGCCCAGCATGGTCTTGAAGAAAGCTTTTCACATGGGGAAATTCCTCTTTGTGCGCTTCTAACCATTCCAATGTGCCATCAGTGGAACCATCATCCACCAAGACAATTTCGTAACCTTGGACATTCTGCTTTTCTAAGGCCCGCAGACACTTCTCTAAAATCGGCTTGCGATTGTAAGTCGGAATAACAACACTAAAAAACACAATCTCACCCACAACTTGATTACCCATCTCCAGGATAGGACAGCAGCACCTTAAACACTGTTCCTTACCTTACTCTAGTTACGGAAATACTAGACATCTCCGTCCAAGATTTAGATACCGCAAATTTGCACTTCTTACCTAACCCCTCTACCCTGCCAGGGAAAGGGGGAATATCAAAGCCTCTCTCGTTGTAGGAGAGGTCAAAAATGTGGTTTATTTACCCTCCAATAGCTGTAAGCTTCATCCTGGTCATGGTTGGAGCATCAGGGAAAAAAGATGAACCTAATGACTTAATAGTAAAGATTACATAATAGATGCCTTATTTATAAAGATATTGTTTCTTTGGGAGTAAGTAATACTATTTAAATCGTAAGTAGGCTAAACCTATATAAGAAGTTTTTATTCCATCACATAAAAAGAAAGATCATGCCTTAGTTGAGAAGCTTATTAATATTGTCTCTCTCCTGTTCTTAAGCATTTAGGACTTACGCAAAAAAAAGTCTCAATAACCTGATTTGTCGTAGCGGTAATAGCTACGCTCTGGACGTTGTGCCTACATACAGCATATTTCATCTTGGTGAAGTACAATTGGACGGGCAAGGATGCCCATCCCACAAGACTTTGAGCTTTCAAGTTTGTACCTTATCTAGCAAAATGCTGTACTGGTAAGGCCATCCCACAGGGTATTACCGCAAATAGCAGAACTTTTTGACGTAAGTTCTGAGCATTGATTGAATGCGAGGTATTAATATGTCTAAAAATAATTTTTAATTAATTTATAGGAGAACTAAAAGTGAAATTTGCTAATAAAAATAGAGTTTATTCAGCTTTGCAGACATCTCTTAAAGAATCTTCTCAAAAAAAAGCGGTATATAGAACAGGTATGACTTTCTGGACTCCAGTAAATACTTTTTTCATAAGCAGTTCTTTGCTTGTTCTACTTGCTTCAAGCGCAGGAATCTTCTCGGGAATCTTTTCCTCCTTTGCTTTCTCATCATCTTCGTCTACAAATGAAGCCCAAGATAACTTTTATCCAACATCACTTCCTTGGATACAAGATAAAACCGATTGTAAATATCGTGGAAGGACTTGGAAAGATGGTAAATGCTGGGATCAAGAACATAGTCCAATGTTTTAAAATACAGCTTATTCCAGGCTGGCAAAAATAACTAACCACAAAGAATTAAAACAAAAGTTATACCAAGATCCCCGACTTCTCTAAGGATGCCATTGGCGAATAAGGGGTAATACCCCCTAACACGACGAAAAATAAGGATTTGAGGAATGCGTTAGCGCAGCTTACCGTAAGGTATCGCTATCCTTATCCTATCGACACCCTTAAACCCTATTAAATCCTTGGGTGAGGGGTTAGACCTACCATTCGCCAACGGTATCCTTCAAGGAGGTGATGGTTCTAGTAGATACTGGCTTTGGCACCAGCTAATTTATACACAGTATTAAGGAGAAAAATATCACATAATTGCTGGTATAGCTTGTACTCGCAAGTTAGTCGATGGGCGTTGTGTTGCTCACTTACATCAACGAGGACAGCAGCTTTACCTTCAGGGTTTGAAGTTTCCTGTCTATATATCCTGGTATTATTTCAAACGACATGACGGCAAGTATGAGAAACGATTTGTTATTTCTACCAAAGCAGTGTTACTTCTTTTACAAGATATTGAACGCTTGAGATAACTGGCACTTAGTCAAGGATTTGACATTCAAAAAAGCCAGGTGCAAGATGTGAGGAGAGGCAACTGACACCTGTCTTCCTGAAATTCTATCTTTAAAGGATTTGGGACAATAACACATAACACGAAATGTTATGTAAATAAAACAACAAAGTCAAGAATTGTAAATTATTTGATTCGTACATCTAATACCCAATCATAATCTAGGTATAGGTATAGAAAAGATTTTAGAGGATATAGTTTTCTCAAAGGCTAATACCCAAATACCTTTATTAACGCAATTAGCAAATAGAAAATTAATTCTGTATTAAGCCAATATCAATCAACGCAAAAATACGCATTCCGGCTTTTAAAATGCTTGATTTTTCGTTGTAACGGGAGGCTTTTTGACTTGCCATGTAACAAATTATCAAAACTAGACAGGGCAAGAATTTTTAGACCCCGAATGCAGGAAATTACCAATATCTCGACTCGGTACCATCCTGATGTTTAAAACGCACTGACATTTTGTAAAGATTGTTCCTCGACTCAGGGGTAAAGAGTTAATCTCACACAGTGAGGTTATCGGGAGACCAGCCTAGTATTAGATGCTCAGGAGGACAAACAATGGCGGACGAAAAGAACGTGAAGAGACTTGAGGATTCCCTCACGCGGCTCTCCAGAACGCTTGGCAACTGTGCCGCGTTCAGACCGGGCGAGATCGTACTTCGCCTCTTTGGGGATGCAGGTGGCGAGTACTGCATTTCTTGTAGGGGTGGCGAGGCGACGATAGCCAAGAATGTAGATAGGGTAGCAAACCACAAGCCTCTGCTTGAGGTATGGGGCGATGCCGACATCATTCGCGCCATTGTCGATGGTGAGAAGGATGCCGTAAAGCAGTTCCTGACCGGAGGGCTTCGCATCCGGGGAAACATTCGTTACTTCAGTGATATCGCCGTCGAGTTAGGCATCCTCAAAAATCCTCTCTAAGGAGCCTTTGAAAAACCCTCTAAACCGCAATGCTGATTTTTGCGGTCAATGCGGGTGGTGGGTCTCTCGATGCCCGAAGCTGTCAAGAGATTCCTTAACCCCGTCCTTTATTCGAGGAGATACGTGTAATGGCTGAGACAACTGGACTGGTTCAAAGACTTTCAATTCTGACAGATACCACGACCTGCGTGTGGGTCGGCCCTACCCCTGACAACACCGAAATTCTTGTAGTAAGCAATGACGGCTCCACCTTAGACGCGGTTTTTGCGAACAGCATGATCCATGCTCTCGCCACTTCCTCGACCAACTACCGAGAAGTGGTAGCAGTGCATGGCGATTCCGACGCGATAATCACCTCTGTTCGGATCGAGCCGATTTGAGGACTGTATTATGCCGACAACAACCGGATTTGTTCAGAGAATCACCCTGCTTCAAGCCAGTCGAATCGCCTGCGTCTGGGTCGGTCCCTCCCCAAATTTGGCAGAGGTACTGGTGCTATCGATGACATCAAGTGACAGCGAACACCACCTTCAGCGCAAGCACGCCACAATCGACGTTCTTAGCTCGGCACAGATCGCTGGCCGACAGGTAGACGTGCTGCATCCCGACAACTCGGCTGAGATTGAACAGGTCTCAACGACGGTCTGCAACAACTCAGCACCAATCCAGGTGGATGCAATTGAGGTCACTCAGGGCATCCAGGATATCGCCCAGTCAATCCCGCTGCTAGCGGGCAAGCGGACTGTAGTCCGTGTCTATCTCAGTCACCCCAATAGTCCGGGAATCACCGTCCAGGGCGAGATATCGATTCGGCAGGGACCATCGGATGTGCCCTTCGTGATTCCCTCCGAGAACGTCGTGGTTCTAAATCCCGCCGAGGCTGGCAACCTGCCTATTAAGCGGGAAGACGCGACGCGGAGTCTCAACTTCGTGCTGCCTGCTACTACCGAAGGACAAATGGGCATCGAGATTTCCAGCATCACCAACACGGTAACGGGCACAGCCGTCGCGTTCACCTGCGAGCGCCGACCGGCGGTTTGGTTCCATGCCTCGGCGCCCCTCCGTCTCAGGGTGGTAGGCTTCCGGTACACGCAAAACGGTGTGTCGTATGTCCCCACGCCCCTCGACTTCGCCTTGCTCCAGTCTTGGCTTGGTCGGGCTTTCCCGGCAGGATTGCTCGTCATCACAACGACAATCGTTGATGCGATCGCGACGCCTCCGTTCAATTGCGGCGATATCAACGCCCAACTCGCGGCGATACGAACTCTAGACATGGACTTAGGCGGCGACGAGCGCACGCACTACTACGGGATCGTAAGCGACGGTGGCTTTTTCATGCGCGGCTGTGCCGGTGTCCCGTCGGAACCGAGTCCCGACGCCGTCGGTTCGGGTCCGACAGGATCGGGCACGTGGGGATGGGACACGGACGGCTCTTACGGCGACTGGTACGGCGGACACGAGCTCGGTCATACATATGGGCGCCGACACCCTGGCTTCTGCGGGGAAACTATGAACGACCTAGACAACTACCCTTTCGTCAACGGGCAGCTTGCCAACGCTAATGACAGCTTCATTGGTTTCGATGTTGGCGACCCGGCGAACGGCCTACCCATGCAAGCCTTGCCCGGTATGCAATGGCGTGACGTGATGACCTATTGCAATTTTCAGTGGCTCAGTGCCTACACTTACTTGGGCATCCGCCGCCGACTCGCTGCGGAAGACGCCCTAGGTTCCGATGGTATTCCGGGTCTTGCGCCAGTATCCGGGGGGGGCAGAGGTCGTCCCGACCAGCGCTTCCCTCACGAAAGACAGCGATTTGAGGCGCGATCCGAGATTACCGTCAGCGTCGTGGCAACCGTAAACCTGACCCAACGCACGGGGAAGATACAGTACGTCAATCCTCTCGAAAAACCCAAGTTCCGCGAGCAAGTGGGCGAAGATGCCCGTCTTTGCGTGAACGGTCCCGATGGTCAGTTGCTGGCGGAGATACCCATTGCCGTTCGGCTCGACTCTGAACTATCGCTTGGCGACGACCGTGAGGGTATCGTGGACGCCATCATCACTGTCGATCCCACGTCTCGCGCCATTGAGTTAGTCGTTGCAGATCGGGTAGTTGACACCTATAAGGTAGGCGGTCCGTTACCAGACGTGCGCGCTCTACGTGCGGAAGTTGGTACTGAGAGCATCGCTATCGCTGCCGACGCCGACGAGACAGAAGGCACCTACAGCGTCCAAGTCAGCACTGACGCTGGTCAAATTTGGCAGACGATAGGTATTGGTCTCAAGACCCCATCCCTCGATATTGACCGCAGCCACTTCAAGCCGGGACAAGATATCCGCATCCGCGTCATTGCAACCAACGGTCTCCAACGCTCGGTCATCATGACGGACAATTTTAAGATATGAGACTAATGTACTGGAGTTTAGACTAAGGCATGGAAAACGACCCAGCGATGCTGGGTTAAAGAAATTTCAATCAGAAAATATGAAAAGAGATAAACTAAGTACACAATTTCATAAATTCGTAGCGAATCCTCTTAAAAAAACTCTGCGTACCTCTGCGCTTTCCTCAGCGGCCTACCCTACACAGAAGGCGTTCGCGGAGCGTGTCGCTTGCGACTCAGCGCCTACTGCGTTTAAAAACGCTACGAATTAATGCAAAACTGTACTAAGCAGATTTGGCCGTTTGCTTACGGAGTTTAGAAGTACGTTTTCTGACAATAGGATATGTAATTCTACGCTGACGTGGCTGTCCAGTTTCCCAACCAGGTGATTTTCCACGGGGTTTTGGAGGTGAGGCTGGTGTTCCAATCCTCGCTAAAACTCCTCCCATAGACTGAGTTTCCCCAAATGACAAAAATATCCGTTACTACCCGCCAATACTACCTTTGCGGTGGTGTCTCTTCAACATTAAAACAGCCCCAGTAACACCGATGCCGATTAGGCTTGTAGTGCCTGTTGGTTCGGGAACTGAACGGGGGGTTGTCACGGAGAATTTCAGTATAGCCTCACCCTTTACAGGAGTGCCTGGAGGGGCAGTAGGGTCTAGTTTGTCTTGCTGAGTAAAAGTTATTTGTCCGCTAGCATTCTCCAGTAATCCCGTTCCTTTGGTGAGGGTTATTGTACCACCACCCGCTACTGTGCCTGCTGCAAAGTCCACTTTAGCCCGGTCGTTTGCTTTTCCAAACAATTCGTTGCTCCCACCCAAATACCTGTCACCAAGCATTGGTAAGTCTTTTAAACCAAACTGGGCTGGATTTGCATTAAATTCAAAGCTTTGAGTAGTTGGAGTAGCCTCCACTAACTTTCCGTAAGTATTACTTTCAAACTTAGTCAACCCGAAAGCCGCATCAGAAGTATCACCTGTGATGGTTGCTCTGAAGATACCCTCACCTAAATCAGAACGGGGTACAAGTGTAAGTAATGTATTGTATTTTACGTCAAAAATAGTGGTAGTTTGCGCGTAGGCTGTTTCTACATTTGAGCCGAAACCGATTGCAGTTAACGTTATTGGCAATATCCATGCAGTGTTAAAGCGGAGCATAATTTACTCTGTTTTTCCTGAATAATCTTGTGTGTGAAAAAAATACGGTGTTACCTTTATTAAGAAAGAATAAGGTAAATTAAGAAATGTATGGTGAATTTTCCGGAAATTTTACGTGAATTTACTTGATTTTTTTAGAGCTAAAGTATTCAGTATTTTGACTTTTACGGAGATAGATTCATAGGTTTTATCTGACTTCACCTCCCTGTAAATGAATGCGTAAGTCCTAATCTCTTAGTAAGAGAGGGATTAAAGAAAGTAGTTATCGGAATGCAACTGGCGTATAACTTATACATTAAAGCCCTAAAGGCATACGAGCTATGATTTATTTTTGTCTCTTCTGCGAATGTGATTGACGATTTTTGCGATCGCTACAAAATGGAACTTGTGCTGCATCTAAGAGCGTCATTTGTCATAAAATGCTCATCGATTAGGTGAGTCACACAGGTTGTTTCGGTTATGGTTTTATCTCAACAGTGCAAATGCGATATCGTCGATAATTCTGCCAATATGACTCGAAGTCGGCAAAAAACTCAACTGTTGTGGATAACTGTGGCTTTATTAGCGCTGTTTTTTGTCGCTGAGTGGAGTGTGGGTTTGTGGAGTCACAGTTTATCTTTACAGGCTGATGCTGGACATATTCTCTCAGATGTTGCAGCTTTGGGGCTATCGCTGTTTGCTACTTGGTTGGCACAGCAACCCGCTACAGGTAAAGCTACTTTTGGACATCACCGAGTAGAAATTTTGGCTGCTTTGGTAAATGGTTTGACTTTGCTTGCTATAGCTCTGGTCATCAGTTGGGAGGCCATTAATCGCTTCCAAACCCCAGAAACAATTTTAGACCTACCGATGTTAGCGATCGCCTGTTTGGGTTTAATCGTCAATCTGCTTAACATCACCCTACTTCACCCGCACTCTCACGACGATTTAAATCTACGTGGTGCTTTTCTTCATGTGATTGCAGATACAGTTAGTTCCCTTGGTGTAATTTTAGCGGCTGTTGTTATTCACCTCTGGAATTGGTTGTGGGCTGATGCAGCGATTAGTTTGGTGGTAGCGCTTTTAACAGGATTGAGTGCTTTACCTATACTCAGAGAAAGCTTAAATATTCTTTTGGAATATGCACCGAAATCAATTGACCCGGTGGAGGTGCAAAATTATCTTGAATCTGTTGCTGGTGTTGTGAAAGTTGAAAAGCTCTATATTTGGAGAATTAGCCAGGGTAAAGTGATGCTCAGTGCGAATTTGATTGTAGATTGTGCCAGAACTTCAGAACGCGATCGCTTATTGAAGGAATTGCAAAATCATCTGCGAGAAAATTTTGGCATCGGGGAAACAACTTTACAGCTAACTAGTCGAGTCGCTATTCATCCTTTGTTTCATCAAGATTTAGTTTCAGCGATCGCTTTTGGGAAAGTTAAAATTGGTAACGGGTATTGAAGCCGATTTTATCTCCATGACCTGTAATATAAACGCTTCATAAACATTAATCAGTGTAATTACTTAAGCAGATTCACACTGATTAATAAGATAATAGGGACTTGTGGAAACTTTTCTTCTTAGAAACCGATGGGTCGCGCAAAAAAAGTTGTTTTGGCATATTCTGGCGGTGTAGATACATCAGTGTGCATCCCCTATCTGATGAAAGAATGGGGTGTTGAAGAGGTAATAACCCTCGCAGCAGATTTAGGACAAGGAGATGAATTAGAACCAGTTCGCGAAAAAGCTTTAAAATCGGGTGCGAGTGAATCTTTAGTGGTGGATGTTAAAGATAGCTTCATCAAAGACTACGCATTTCCCGCAATTCAAGCAAATGCCCTTTATGAAAATCGCTATCCTTTGGGTACTGCTCTTGCTCGTCCGTTGATTGCCAAGATATTAGTAGAAGCAGCAGCAAAATACGGTGCAGATGCGATCGCTCACGGTTGTACTGGCAAGGGTAACGACCAAGTGCGTTTTGACGTGTCTTGTGCTGCATTGAATCCGAATTTGAAGATCCTCGCACCAGCTAGAGAATGGGGTATGAGTCGAGAAGAAACCATCGCTTATGGTGAAAAATTTGGTATTCCCTCCCCAGTCAAGAAAAAATCCCCTTACAGTATTGACAAAAATTTACTCGGTCGCAGCATTGAAGCTGGTGTGTTGGAAGATCCAGCAATCGAACCACCAGAAGAAATTTATGAAATGACCAAGGCGATCGCCGATACTCCGAATGAGCCAGAATATATTGAAATTGGCTTTAAATCGGGTATTCCTACCAGCCTCAATGGTACAGCCAAAAATCCAGTAGAGTTAATTGAACAACTCAACAAATTAGTTGGAAATCACGGTATCGGTCGGATTGATATGATCGAAAACCGCTTGGTGGGCATCAAATCACGGGAAATCTACGAATCTCCGGCAATGCTAGTGTTAATAGAGGCACACCGTGATTTAGAAAGTCTCACCCTAACCGCAGATGTAACTCATTACAAACGGGGGATTGAAGAGACTTACACCAAATTGGTCTACAACGGTTTGTGGTACAGTCCACTGAAAACAGCACTCGATGCCTTCATCCAACAGACTCAAGAAAGAGTCTCAGGAACCGTCCGGGTGAAGCTGTTTAAGGGCAATGCCACTATCGTTGGTCGTCATTCCGAAAATACATTGTACACCCCGGACTTGGCAACCTACGGCGCTGAAGACCAATTTGACCACAAAGCGGCTGAAGGCTTTATCTACGTTTGGGGACTACCAACCCGCATTTGGGCAGAGAAAGGAAAATAAAGAAGGAAGAAGGAAGAAGGAAGAAGGAAGAAGGAGGTTTATATATGGGGATACAGAACCTCAACTCAAAACATGCTCCCTGTAAAGGTCGTTGTGTATTAAACCCCCAGTTCACGGATAAATAAAAGGGTAAAGGGTAAAGGGAAAAATTAATTCCTTTTCCCCCCATTCCCCCATCTTTCCATCTCCCTACTCCCCACTCTCCAGCTTCTTCTCTTGCCTAGACTCCCACCAAAGGGGGATAGCAATTACAGCAACTAAGATAAGCAATGCAAAGAGAGCAAATTGACTTACCCATGCCACTAATTGCTCTAAAGAAACAAGTTTGCCGGCAAAGAATGCTAATGTCACCATCGCACTACCCCAAGCACTAGCTCCCAAGATATTAAACAGCAAGAATCTGCCAAAGGGCATTTCGGCTATCCCTGCTAGTGGTGCGGCAAAAATTCGCAATAATGCAAAAAATCTGCCAAAAAATACTGCTTTGCCAGCATTTTCGCTAAATTGCTCTTTAATACTTAAAATTCTTGCTTCAGAAATTCTAAATATCCGACCAAATTTTATTAAGAAAGATAAACCGCCAACTCTACCAATCCAATAACCAAATATACCGCCAATTACCGCACCGGCGATCGCATCTAACAGAACGAACCAATAACTCAGTTCCTTACTCCCCGCAAGAAACCCACCCACCAGGGTAACGGTTTCACCAGGAAGGGGAATGCCTAAATTTTCTAATAATATTCCCCAAAAAATTGCCCAATAACCGTAATCATGGGCAATTCTTTGGATGTTTTCTATAGATATGAACTCCAGGGACATCCAACACCGCCATCTTTATAAATATTTACTTTCACTATATATCTTTGCCCTTTTTTACTCAGGGTGTCAAACAATTTTCGGTTTTGGATTACCGACAAAGGAGCCGCACATACCACTTCAAGCGTTTGATGTCAGTAGTATCTATGGATTTTGGATTAGCGAGTAGCAAAAATATAAATTCATCCCCATCTCCTCTTCTACCCCAGCAGGGGGTATTAAACCCCCACAAAGAAGCGGATAAACCTCCTCCTTCTTCCTTCTTCCTTCTTCCTTCTTCCTTCTTCCTTCTTCCTTCTTCCTTCTTCCTTCTTCCTTCTTCCTTCTTCCTTCTTCCTTCTTCCTTCTTCCTTCTTCCTTCTTCCTTCTTCCTTCTTCCTTC
>JAHHGZ010000059.1 GCA_019359595.1 Cyanomargarita calcarea GSE-NOS-MK-12-04C | reverse complement strand
TGTTGGTTGTGGGACAGAGCAGATGTCCAGTAATCCAATAGCCCGTGAGGAGTCGGAACCTGAAAGGGTAAACGAAACTCACGCAGTGAGTTGGAACCCCCCGGATTTATCCGTGGGGTGAGTTCAGCAGAACATAAAAATGGCATAATTAAAGGTGCATGGTGTTCCACAAAGGTCGTGCCCACCTGGTGCGTAGAAGCCTGTTAAGTTTTTAAGTTCAGATTGTAAAACTACTTCTGTACAGTCACTTTTTATGCTTAAGTTGAGCGTGGAGTATTCGAGAGTCAGGTGGGCGTAATTAAATATAAAATGGGTTTCTAGCCCGCCCTATCAACAAAATTTTATTTTAGGTTTATTTATGCTCACCTGACTTGAAAATAAAGGTTCGATTGCGATCAAAATAGGTATTCTTGTCTTCCATTTTCATTTGTACTTGTGTACGCAGTTCATGATGGCTACTTAGTAGACTGTCAAGGGAACTTTGATGGGTGAAAATTTTGGTTTTTCGTAGGAGGGGATCTTGCTAAATTGGCATACCAACTATTAGTTAAGCATAACAAGTAGTGAAGAACCAGCTTTTTCTAACAAATTTACCTAATCTCTGTCTTAATGTACAGTTCCATCACTTCGTTAGTATGACAGATTCGACTGATTTTGTGGTAAGATAACTCTAAAATTAATAACATTATAAATGTAAATGTTGTTGCATAAATTTTTATCAGCAGAACGTGACAACATTCTCGCCTTGTGTTCAAACAAGATCGTCCGTCTTGCTGATTCGAGAAGTTCGAGCGACGAAATGGAAAGGGGATTACCTTTGTTCTATGATGAACTTATCGAGGTATTACGTGCTGATACAGATGAATTTGGAGAAGCACGTGATAATGTTATAGAAAATGTTCACAGAAACTCTGCAGAGCGCCGGGGAAAGGAGTCGTTGAGACTTGGCTACAGCATTTCTCAGGTTGTTCATGGCTATGGCGCTCTTTGTCAAGCTATCACTCAGTATATAGAGGAAAATAGTAGTCAAACTGCATCCCCTAGAGAATTCAATCGATTAAATTTCTGCCTTGATATCGCTATCGCTGAAGCAGTTACAGAGTTTAATCGAGGTCAGCGCGAGAATGCAGAGCAGGATGAAGTTCAGCGTCTTGGATTTTTAGCACATGAATTGCGAAATGCGTTGACTAGCGCCTCTCTAGCTTACCAACTTGTAAAGACAGGGAAAGTCGGAGCTGATGGAAGTACATCTCGAATTATTGAACGTGCCCATGCGCGGATGAAGAACATTATTGATCGTTCGCTTGTTGAGGTGCGACTGCGGAACGAACCAACCGTTCAATATCAGAGATGTCGAGTTATTAACTTAGTCAGTGAAGTTGAGGCTACTGCATCGTTTGAAGCGAGTGCCAAATCAATTGAGGTGCATGCTGAAGCAGTGCCTGAATTGGAGATTTTTACAGATCCTCACCTAATAATATCTGCCCTATCAAATCTGGTTCAAAATGCCATTAAGTTCACGAAGCCGGGTGGAATTGTATCGATACGCAGTAAAACTGTAGGTGGGCGTGTTTTGCTTGAAGTAGAGGATCAAGGTGAAGGACTTCCTCCTGGAGTAGAGGAAGAACTCTTTAAGCCTTTTTCTCAGATGGGAACAGACAAATCAGGATTAGGACTTGGGCTTACCATTTCACGACGCGCCGTTGAGTTAAACAATGGTATACTTTCTGTCCGCAATCTCCCCCAACAAGGATGTGTATTCTCAATTGATTTACCCGCTTTCTCCATCTCTCCATAAATATATTTGAAGTCTTGATAGACATAACCAAGACTTTATTTAAATTACAGAAATCGCTAGAAGAAGTTATCGTACCGTTTTTGCGATCGCTCGAATGGTACGGATGCAGCTACGCTGCATCCGGCTTGATTTTAAGATGCGTTTGCCCTGAGTGCTACTAAATAATTTATACTTTTTATTTAGTTTAGTACTTATACAAATTAAACGTTTGTCTTCTTCTGAATTTATGACGTTAATGTGTTGAGAACACCATTAATCGTTTTGAGTAATTCTTGCGTAGTATAAGGCTTGGGCAAAAATGTTTTTACCCCACTGCCCATAACAGTTGCTACCTTGTCACTCGAAGCCAGTCCACTGACAGCAATAATCTTCACTTGCAAGTTAATTTTTTGCAACACCCGAATAGCACTCAAACCGTCCATTTCTGGCATCATCATATCCATTAACACAATATCGATTTCATGCTTATGTTGGGCATACACCGCTAAAGCATCAATCCCATCACTGGCAACTAAAACTTTGTAGTTGTGTGCCAAGAGCGTCATTTCGGTAATCTCTCGAATCGTTGCTTCATCATCCACAACAAAAATCAATTCTCCATGCCCTGTTAGGATTTCAACACTTTCTGTCAATTGTATTTCACTACCTTCAAGTGATGGTAAATACACCTTAAATCGGCTACCTTGGTCAACCTCACTATATACCTTGATAAAACCGTCATGGTTTTTAATAATTCCCATCACTGTCGAAAGACCTAGCCCTGTGCCTTTGCCCACCTCTTTAGTAGTGAAAAATGGTTCAAAGATTTTATCCAAGATTTCCGGCGACATACCCATTCCCGTATCCGACACCGTTATAGCAACGTAGGGGCCCACCAAGGCATCAAGATTTATCCTGGCATAATGTTCATCTATGAACAAATTTTCTGCACAAATGCTTAAAGTTCCACCATCAGGCATCGCATCACGAGCATTGATTGCTAAGTTAATCAATACCTGATGGAGTTGAGTTGCATCTGCATGAACAGCCCAAAGGGTAGGCGATATATCGGTATAGATTTCAATTGACTTCGGAAATGTCCGCGCCGCAATCTGCTTAATTTCCAACAGTAAGTGCCTAACTTGGATTGTGGTGCGCTGACCTTCGACACCTCGTGCAAAAAACAGCACTTGCTTAACTAAATTAGCCCCACGTTTGGCACTATTTTTAAGTTCGGCAAGCAACATCTGACTCTGGGGGTCGGAGTTTTTTATCTTTAATAGTTCAGCAATCATCAGCACAGGTGCTAAGGCATTGTTCAAATCGTGAGCAATACCGCTTGCTAGAGTTCCAATGCTCTCCAGTCGTTGGGCACGCAGAAACTGTGCTTCAAATAGTTTCTTCTCTGTAATGTCACTGTTGACGACCAGAATTGATTTTGCTTGTCCTGTTTCATCACACACCAGTGTCCAGCGACTAAAGACGATGATTTTCTGACCTGATTTGGTGACTTGATGCAACTCCCCCAACCAATTGCCTTCTTGGAGGACAATTTTTTGATTTTCTACACTTAAGCGCAAACCCTTATACAAAAGCTTGTTTGCTTTTTTACCGAGAGCCTCTTTTTCGAGCCAGCCGTAGAGATGTTCAGCGCCTTTATTCCAAAATGAAATATGGTTTTCTACATCTTGAACAAAAATAGCATCTGTTGCCACATCCAGCAGAGCTGCTTGTTCCAATATTTTCTGTTCTGCCTGCTTGCGCTCCATCAGTTCAGTTTGAACCTGTTCAAAAAGTGTCGATTGCTGAATTGCGATCGCAACCTGCATTGCTAATGAAGAGAGCAACTTGATGTCCGACTGTTGCCACTGTCGGGGTGATGCACATTGGTTAACTACTAGCAATCCCCACAAAGATTGTTCTTGCAAGATGGGAACCACTAAATTAGCTCTAATTTGGAGTTGAGCTAGTAAATCGATGTGGCATGTCGATAAACCTGCTGTATAAATATCCTCTGTAACTTGAATCCGTCCCTGTTGATAAAGTTGCCAACCACAATTTTTTTCAAAAAAGGAGTCTTTGATTTTCCTTCCTAATATAGGCAAGTAATCGGAACTTACCGATTCTGTCACCACAACACCGCCCCAATCGGGTTTGAAGCGATAAATAAACACCCGATCTGCTTGTAGGAACTGCCAGATTTCAGACACAGTAGTGCTAAGAATCTCCTCCAGTTTTAAGGATTGACGGATACGTTGGGCAATCTCAGCCACTAACAGAGAGTGGGAAGTTTCCTGTCGTCGTGCAACTTCTGCCTGTTTAAATTCAATTGCACTACGGCGAAGTTCAAGCTGGGTAATGACTTGATGACCTAATGCGTGCAATGCGGACACTTGAAGAGGACTCATCGATCGCGGTACGCGATCGATGGCACAAAGCGCTCCTATCGCTTCCCCAGAGGGTGTAATCAAGGGGACACCAGCATAAAACCGGATATGGGGTTCGGATGTCACCAATGGATTTGTACTAAATCTCTCGTCAGCCAATGCATCATTAACAATCAAAATATCGGGTTCGAGGATTGTATGGCTGCAAAATGCTTCTTCACGCCGTGTTTCTGTTGCTTCTATTCCGATCTTCGATTTGAACCATTGACGGTCAGCATCAATTAGGCTGATTAAAGCAATGGGAGTTCCACAAATATAGGCGGCTAAACTGACGATTTCATCAAACCCCGATTCAGCTTTAGTATCGAGAATTTCATACTGGTATAGAGTTGCCAGCCTTGCTGCTTCGTTATTTGGCAGTGGAGCTTTCATTGAATTCTTATTGCCCTTAAATTTAAAATCAAAAATTGATTCATGTAGGGGCTGCGACCCGAAACTTATTTCTAATACATATAGATAAAAAATACATCAACACAAAGACGTAAGTATAGAATAATTCCTCCTCATTTGCACAGCATTTATTGATTTTTGGTTTGTACGGACATCTGCTTTTCTTTAACTTAATGAATAATTTGCTGCCAATCTCCATTAAGTTAACTATTGTCAAAACCAATTCTTCTGGATCCAATGGTTTAAGTAAATAGCCCTCAAACTCTACATCGGAAATTTACTCTCGGCTGCTAAGTGGCGTGTTGAAGTAACAATAATTGGAATATGATTCCCACTACCCACTTCGATAGCGTGCAATTTCTCAAACAATCTATAAACACTTTCACCTAAGAAGCGAATTTCACAAACGATGATATTGGGTGTCAACCAATCAAGAATTTCTAAAGCATTTTTTACTGAGCTATATAACGTAACAATTGCATCAAAATGATTGAGTAAAGTATCGTATATTTCTCCAGAATCGTTATCGTTGTCTACAACCAATACTTGCACACCCTTGAGTATATGCATGGAACCAGAAGTATTGGTTAGATTCATCACAAAACTTGAAATGAGAATTGAAAATACAAAGTGGGAATCAAATTCATGAGCGAAAATGCGTTGTAGCTTCGCTTCCCGCATTGTTCGCGTCCCATCACGCTCACTGAGTATAGTTACAGTGTGGGGCTTTTACTGTTTAAGCTAAAGCGATCGCTAAGTGAGTCAGCATTTTGTCGCAGGATATGCAAGATACTCCCGTGAACCACTGTTTCCATGTACAACCGCTCCTTTATCGGGGATGAGTCGAGCGCTTTCGGCTTTTGGGTAGATTCCTGTAACCCTTCGACTGCATAGCGGTTGGGGATTTGACTGAGAATATGAGCAATTAGCTGTTGTCGCAGTTCATGAATCGAAAAGGCTGATTGATAAGGATGTTCGGGATACTCATTCAAGGCATTTTCAATTTCTCGAATCACTGTTGGTAATGTCAAATTGATTAATTCGTGTGACATTTTGACCTCTAATTCACGATTATTGAAGCAAGATTACGAATCACAAATATTTTCTACAAATAGGTGAGATATTTACACCTATTGATTGCCAGAATAAGCCGAAAGGTAGATGATTTTACAAAGTTTTTATATCTTTAAAATAGTAGTTTTATTTCCGTCGTTTTCTAGTATTTTATGTCATTCATTTTCATCTGTTTGAGAGGGCTAGAATCTAGGTTTTGTAGAAGTTACCCAGATTCTGACGCTCACGAAACAGTCAAAATCACGGAATAGAAGCAAGACTTATTTTAAGGTTTCAAGCAGGCATTTCTTGATAGCAATAACTGCAACGCCAGTAAATTTCCCTATCGCGTGCGTGACGGAGTAAAGTATTTGAGCAGCAAGGGCAAGTAGACCTCATCATCATAGATTGCCCGATTGAAATGTGTGTCATTCTTTGACTGCAATTAGGTGTAATTTTGACACCCAATTTTACTAAACCTGTTAAGAAAGCTTTCATTTAGTTATTTACCAACAGAAAGTCTTTGTTCCTTAACTATGACAGAGTGTGTAACTATTCACATCCCCCTGTCGGCAATTTATTAAGAAGCAGCAGGAATAGGTGGTAATAAATTTCCTTTACGCGCTTCTCGCACAACAGTCGCAATATAATTGCAAGGGTTTATTTTTCTGGTAGTGCCTAACTAAGCACCCATAACACTATTATTGTAATTACAAACAAATATCTTTAAACAAATATACAGCAGATATACAGCAGATGAGCGTAGCTAGACTTCTCTCTAACTGAGTCTGGTATAACTGGGTAGGCTAATTCCTACCTTTAGTAATATGTAGTACTAGTACTCTGTTTTACTCCGGATTACTCCGAGGAAGATAGTTACTCTAGTTGAAGCACGTTGAAGTCCCCTGCCCCCAATTCTGTTCGAGAAGAAAATTTAAAGTAGAACAGAATTGGGGGATTTAGGGGGCTTTAAACAGGAGACAATTGCTTAACTTTTTCTTCCATTGATGACATTAAGGATTGGTAGGGCTGAATAAATTTATCAATTCCTTCATCTAAAACTTCAGCCATAACTTGGTCAATATTGATGTTAATATCTGGCTTCTTGAGACTTTCCATCAAGTTGTGCGCTTCCTCAATCCCAGTCTCCAATCGATTGCTAACATCGCAATGCTCAGCACAAGCTTCAATCGTCGTCGGTGGTAAAGTATTAACGGTATCTTGTCCAATTAGCTGGTCAACATACATTACATCGCTGTAGGTTGGGTCTTTGGTACTGGTAGAAGCCCACAACAAACGCTGTACATTTGCTCCTTTTTGTGCTAAAGCTTTCCAACGGTCAGTCTGGATAATTTCGTTGTATTTTTCGTAAGCTATTTTCGCATTAGCGATCGCGACTTTACCTTTAATCGCTTGTAACTGAGCTTTCATGTTCAAATCGTCAGTACCAACACTCTTAATTTTGTCTTCAATCATTTGATCAACTTTGATGTCGATCCGGCTGAGAAAGAAACTCGCAACTGAAGCAAGTTTGCTAATATCTTGACCGTTTTTCACCCGAGTTTCTAAACCACGAATATATGCCCAAGCACATTCTTCGTAGCTTTGAACTGCAAACAGCAGGGTGACATTAACATTAATTCCCTCACTAATTACCTGTTCTACTGCAGGTAAACCGCTGGAAGTGCCGGGAATTTTTATCATCACATTTTCCCGACCAATTTCTTGATAATAACGTCGTGCTTCCTTAATCGTCGCTTCTGTATCGTGGGCAATTGTCGGAGGGACTTCGATGCTCACATAGCCATCTAAACCACCAGATTCTTCATATACAGATCGAAAGATATCACAGGCATTGCGAATATCTTCAAAAATTAGGGACTCGTAAATTTTGTATACAGGTTTACCCGCTTTGATTCCTGCTTCAATATCGGCATTGTAGAGCGCATTACCGGAGATAGCTTTTTCAAAAATAGCTGGGTTAGAAGTTAAACCGCGAATACCGCGAGTCTCTAACAATTGCTGTAGTTCACCAGTTTGAATCAAGTCACGAGTCAAGTTATCCATCCAGATACTTTGACCGTAATCTTTAATGCTTAAGAGAGGATTGCTAGGCATAATTTTGTTTTTCTCCGTTTGTTGTTAAAAATCAATGCAGCTAATTTTATAGTTCTCAAAGAATTGATTATTTTGATATGCGAATTAATCAATTATAAAATCCAGCTTGTGTTCAGAAAAATTTGTGATAGCTATTAACAATTAACAGACTACAGCTTTTTACGATACCTTGCTCTTTTTCGGCATTCACCAGCCCGAAGAGAGAGATTATAAATTACCTCTCATGAACGAGATACTAAGTAGGTCGTCGAAAATGCCCCTAAGCCATGCTCAGAGCCATTAGCTGCTCATTCATTTCAAAATTAGTCGTAACGTTCTGCACGTCATCCAAAGCGGATAACGTGTCAATTAACTTGAAAAGCGATCGCGCTTGTTGTGGGTCGGTGACTTCAGCATTATTGCCAGGAATCCAACGCAATTCGGCATCTGTGACTTTAAAGCCTTTCTGTTTCAAGGTTTGGTTGAGGGTTTCTAAATTACCAATCTCGGTAAATACCTCTGCTGATTCATCAAGAGTCATCTCATATGACTCGGCACCACCTTCAAGAGATACTTCTAGAAGCTGTTCTTCGTCTTTGATTCCCTCTAACTCCACTACACCTTTTTGGGAAAACATCCAACTGACACAGCCCATTTCACCGAGATTGCCCCCATTCTTACTAAAAGCTACACGTAATTCTGCAGCGGTACGGTTGCGATTATCTGTAAAGGCTTCTACTAAAATTGCCACACCTGCCGGACCGTAACCTTCATAGCGAATAGATTCAAAATTCGAGTTACCATCTTCAAAAGTACCTGCACCTTTGGCGATCGCTCTTTCAATATTATCGTTAGGAATACCAGCTACTTTCGCCTTTTCAATTGCGGTACGGAGTTGAAAATTTCCGGCTGGATCTGGTACACCACTCCTTGCCGCAACGATAATAGCCCGTGATAGTTGAGTGAAGGTTTTACCCTTTTTGGCATCTACTACAGCTTTTTGACGCTTAATATTTGCCCATTTACTATGTCCTGCCATAACCTGTACTTATAAGAACGTTGTAATTCTAGGATAAACTGATACGAATATGCTTTGGCTGCAGCAGAGTATTGTTTTTGTGAAAATAATTTAACCAAAACCCATGCCATCCGTTTTAGCTCACCTCACCACTCAAATTGAGTGAGAAAAATAAAATATAAAGCATCTTTCCAAACTAATATTAAAGGTGGCATATTGAGCAAGTGCAGGTATGGCAGCAGAACATAGTTTGATTGTGGATTTCACTACCGTTCTGGGAACCTCGGCACTGGGAGGTTATCTGGCAAATCGATTGCGTCAACCAGTTTTACTCGGCTATTTAGCGAGTGGAATGCTTGTTGGACCTTTTGGTTTGAAACTCCTTGGAGATATGCCACGAATTCAATCTCTCGCAGCGATTGGGGTTGCCTTTTTGCTATTTGCGCTAGGTGTTGAATTCTCTTTGGCTGAACTCAAACGATTCAAAGATATTGCCCTCAAGGGAAGCTTGTTACAAATCGGGTTGACTACAGCTTTCGTGGCACTTTTAAGTATTTCACTGGGTTGGGTTAATAATATCACCGAAGGAATCTTTGTTGGAGCAGTTCTTTCGCTTTCTTCGACGGCTGTAGTATTGAAAACGCTAGCTGAACGAGGTGAAGTAAATACGCTTCACGGTCAAATTATGTTAGCGATTTTAATTGCTCAGGATTTAGCACTGGGGCTGATGCTAGCGCTTTTGCCTGCGCTCAAGCAACCGGAAAGTATTGGGGTGGCATTGGGTGTTGCGTTACTGAAAGTTGTAGTATTTTTGGGATTTGCGATCGCATTCGGTAAATGGATTGTACCGGGCTTAATTCGTGGCATTGCAGCAACGGAGAATACGGAATTATTCCTGATTACGGTAATTGCTCTGTGTTTGGGGATAGCTATCCTCACCGCTAAACTCGGTCTATCGATTGAAATGGGGGCTTTTGTCGCCGGTTTGATGGTTTCGGAAATTGACCATGCAGACCACGCACTGGCAAAAATCCTACCTTTGCGAGATACCTTTGCATGTCTTTTCTTTGCCTCGATTGGTATGCTGATTAATCCAGGGGTTTTGCTGCAGAATTTTGGCTTAATTGTTGGGTTGGTAACTCTAGTGATGCTGGGTAAAGCCATTATTGTCTTACCCATCATTCTCAAATTTGGTTACTCGCTCAAAACTGCAATTATCACGAGTTTTGGCATCAATCAAATCGGGGAGTTTTCATTTGTCTTGGCATTAACAGGTTTGCAGTTAGGGTTGATTCCCGAAAAAACCTATTTGCTGCTACTAGGAACAAGTGCAATTACCTTGGTACTCACTCCCCTCTGGCTGAATATCTCTCCTGACCTTGCCGACAAGCTCACCCGGATGCCTTTTTTTGCCCAATATTTCCAAGATTTTGCCGGACCAAAACTCCTGTCGATACCTGAAACTATTCACGGTCATGTGGTTGTTGCAGGTTACGGAAGAGTCGGGCAAATCATCGTCAAAGTACTGCAAACTCAAGGCTATCCAGTCTTGGTAATTGAAAACAGTGAAGCCTCGATTCAACGACTGAGAATGCAGAAAATCCCCTATATTTTTGGCGATGCTGACTCCGAGTTAGTTTTAGAAAAAACTCATCTAGAAACCGCAAAAGCCCTAGTTATTGCCTTACCCGACCCAGCCAGCACCCGCTTACTTCTGCAACGAACATTAGCCATTGCACCAAGGTTAGATGTAATAGCGCGATCGCACCACAACCGGGAAATTGATATTTTGACTTCTATGGGTGCAAAAGAAGTTGTACAGCCAGAATTTGAAGCAGCATTGGAACTCAGCAGGCATTTGCTGATAACTCTGGGTGAGCTAGAAAGCCATATATATAATGTGATTACAGACATTCGCACCGACAGATATCGGAGTATTCGACCGGAATCAGAGTCGGTTTTGGTTGATTAGAATTGGCAACGAATGTTGTGCGTTTCGGTAGGCAATCATCCGTTATATCTGACATCTTGAACCATTCTCAATAAGCCCGAAATCATGCTTCTTGATATTGGTGCAAGATATGAGTTATATCAAGTTCTGATGATTAGTTATAATACCTGCAGCCATTTGACCCCACCCTTAACCCTAAGTCCTGTCAAGTTTTGGTAATCTACTCTGATTATGATTAAAACTAGAAAATCGTGATTATTCAATTTTGGAAGTTCATTAAATTTCTCAGTCTCCCCATCCTAACGGCAACTTTACTATTTTTAGGAACCATTCCTTTAGGGGGATGTCAGCCCGTCAATGAAAGTGGGGTGACTCGAATCACATTGTGGCAGGGTGTAAATCCACCGCCAAATCGTGACGTTTTACAAAAACTGGTGGACAAATTTAATCAGACTCACTCCGATATTCAGGTAGAGTCGCTTTATGTCGGACAAGCAGATCAACAAATGCCAAAGATTTTGGCCGCAGTGGTGGGAAATGCACCCCCCGATCTCTTGTGGTACAACCCGGCTATTGGTGGTCAATTGGTGGAATTAGATGCACTTGTACCTCTGGACGAAATGTTGGCGAATTCACCAGTCAAACCGGAAATTGACCCCAGTTTGTTTACTTCGATGGAATATCAGGGGAAGATTTGGTCGGTGCCCTTTGCTACCAATAATGTTGGTATTTTCTATCGTCCGAGCTTGTTTAAAGCAGCAGGAATTACCGAATTACCAAAGACGTGGCAGGAGTTTCGGCAAGTTGCGAAGAAATTAACTAGGGATACTAATGCTGATGGCAAACCAGACCAACATGGAATGTTTTTACCCTTGGGGAAAGGAGAATTCACGGTATTCACTTGGTTGCCATTTATGTGGAGTGCCGGTGGTGAGTTGTCGAATGGTGAAGCCCAAGATGCCGCACGAGTGGATTTGAAAGATAATCAAGGTGCGATCGCTGCTTTGCAATTTTGGCGTGATTTGGTTACCGATGGTTCCGCTATTTTATCTGGTCCAGAACGCGGTTATGAAACAGATGCTTTGCTAGCTGGTAAGGTGGCAATGCAAATCAGCGGCCCTTGGACTCTGGGGCAATTCAAGACAACTGGGATCGATTTTGACGTTTTTGCCCTCCCTGCCGATAAACAGCCCGCCACCAGCGTTGGCGGCGAGAATCTGTTTCTATTCAAATCTAACCCAGAACGAGAAAAAGCCGCGTTTACCTTCGCTGAGTATACGATGAGTCAGGAATTTCAGACAGAATTGGCTCTGGGAACTGGTTATTTGCCAATGAATATGAAATCCCGCCAAAGTCAGAAATATCAGGAATTTATCAAGGAACTACCAATGCTGAAGGTTTTTTTGGATCAAGCAAAGTTTGGGCGATCGCGTCCGATTTTCCCTGGATACAACCGCATTTCAGAAAACATAGGTCGGGCAGTGGAAGCTGTATTATTAGGTAAGAGTTCGCCACAAGAAGCCTTAAAAGTATCCCAGCAGCGCCTAGATATGATTTTTAAGTAGTCCCCATCGTCCCTTATCCCCATTCCTGATTTCCCATTCCCCATTCCTCATTCTCTGGTCCCCATTCTTGTTGTGGTTTGGGTACTTTACAAAAGTTCTTCACACCGACTTTCAGGACATAGACAACAACGGGAACCGCTAAAGAAGCTGGAGGTGGTAAAAACCCACCCACCAAATTCAACAGTCCAAGAAAGTCTTCTGTTGGCTCGCTACAAATGGCTTTGCGGCATTTATTCGCTAATTCGGCTAAATCTACCTGTCGGAATTGTTCTTTGCCATCCCGCATCAAAATTAAAGAAGTAGCATCCTCTAGATTTCCTTGACAATCTTCAATCAAGTCCAATGCGGCTAAGGCTTCTGGATTATCTGTTAATTGAGAACGAAAGTTAGCAATTTCGTCTGATGTAATCGTAATCATGCGGTATTTTTTACAACTAGCTCAAATTGTAACTACTAATGCGATAACGTGATTTCCGGATAGTAAGTTTTTATCTCGTTTGAGATTACAACCCTTGTTTTCACGACTCTATAGGACACAGGTGCATTCAGAGAATTTATACTCCCCATCTGCCCTAATCCCATCCAAATTAATGAAATTAGTCACTAATAGTACCTTATGGTTTCAGTACGACATGAAAGGAATTCAAATAACCCACAATACTTTTAGCTAAAAACTTTTGCTGCTTTTTAGTAACGATTACCATTACTTGATATAAACGTCCTTGAGCAAAGTACATCCTGTTTCTCGTGATTTTACCGCCGGTATTTATATACTCGATTTCTCTGCCGGGATGACCGTTAGAACTACGAATATCTCGCTCGTTGAGCAACTGACTTTGTGTAGTTTTTAATGCCATCTCTTGAGCATTTTTCAGTATTTTTTGGGGATTAGCCATTTGACCATAACTATCGGGGAAGTCATTAAAAGCTACTACGTATGCCACTTCCTGTTTTTGAGGTTGACCAACAAATAACTCTAGGTTAATTTCTCCCATAAAGGTTTTTTGGTTTTGGGTCACCCTTTTAGGCATACCCGGCATTAAAACAGTAAAGCGTCCATCTGGAGCGGTGAACAACTTCCACTGAGACTTCTCTGGTTCCGAAGCCACTGGTTTGGCTTGCATTACCGGACGTTTTGGTTGGCGTGCTTCTACTAGTGCATATCCGCTACACATAAGGGTAGCGGTAATGAATGGTAAAAAAAATTTGAATGTCATACTTTTGGCAACTTGGAAATGCTGTTATTACTGTTGCCGTTATAACCTAGCAGCACACAAAGCAGCACCTATTAGTCCCACATCTTGATTGAGAACGATATGCACGGGGATGTCTTCCAAAATACTCCGCATTCGACCTTTTTGGCTGAAGTTTAACAGGAAATTGCCGTTTTGGATTAAAGGCAGAATTTTCGGTGCAATACCTCCAGCAATGTATAAACCCCCGTATGGCAAGAGTTTTATCGCTAGATTACCAGCTTCAGCACCGTAAGCTTCAAGAAAAATTTGCATTGTTTGTTCGCTAAGGCGATCGCTTTTGTGTAGTGCTGCAGTACCAATAGCGGCACCTGGATCGACGCTTTTTTCTTGTCCCGCTTGTTGTTCCCAACTTCTAACGACTTGAGCAATTTCTGGTGATTCGGTTGCCATTTTGCGATCGCGCAAAAATTGGTAAATTGCGACAATGCCCAGTCCGGAAACGACCCGTTCCACAGAAACCCGTTGGATATCGTGTTTATCCAGCAAATATTTCAACAACTGAAACTCTAACTCAGTCCGGGGGGCAAAGTCAGAGTGTCCACCTTCAGAAGGGAAGATTTGATATTGTCCTCCCTGTTTGATTAAAAATCCTTGTCCCAAACCAGTCCCAGCCCCAATAATCGCAATGGGTGTATTTGGATTGCGTTTGCCCACTTGCAAGGTGCATATATCTTCTTCGGTTAAACCCAAAACACCGTAACCCACAGCAGCAAAATCGTTAATCAAAGAAATATTTGGAATACCTAATTCTTGTTCCAAACGTTGTGTATCGAGGAACCAAACCAAATTTGTCAGTTTGGCAGTATTATTAACCACAGGCCCAGCGATCGCAAAACAAGCTTTTTGAGGTGTCGGAGTCTTAGCGTTCGCCAAAAATTGCTGTACCATCGGCACCAAATCTAAAAAATCGCCACTGTGGTAACGTTCCTCATACAGCGTATGTAATTGCTGTGAGTCGGATACCTCCACCAGTCGCAAAATTGTTTTTGTACCGCCGATATCTCCTGCTAATAATAAGGTCATAATATTGTTAGTTGATGGTTGTTAGTTGTTAGTTGTTAGTTGATAGTTGTTAGTTGTTGGTTGTTACCATTAACCACTAACCAATAACTATTTTGAACTTATACCAATTCTGTATGAGGTTGCGCTTTATTCACCCACACCCTAGAAGGGTGCGGCTATACAAACAAAGCCCACCTGCGTGGGCTAATTAGGCGCATCTTCATAATATTTGGTATTAGGATTTAGGAACGCTATATTAATGTACCCCTCAGGATTTTAGCAAAATAATAAGTATTTACTAGACCTGTTTGAAAAACATGGTGCAATGTCACAACTTAATTAATCAAGAAATATCATCAAGTTGAATATTTGTTACCAATAAGCTTTGCAGACGCTGCATAACAGCACCAACTTGGTAAAGCAAATCACCTTTGCCTAATAGATTTGCAGCTGCGGTTTGTTTACCACCTAGAACAATTGCTGAGTCTGCTTCACTCGCAGTTTTCAAAGCTACTCTTCCCGGCAAATTTGAGCGGATGATTGGAGTAACAATAGTTGCCTCTGGACGTTGCGTAGCGATAATCAGATGTATTCCAGCGGCTCGTGCCATTGCGCCCAAACGTTTTATACTTAGTTCTAGAGTCTTGCGAAGTTCTTTTTCTGCCATAAAATCAGCGTACTCGTCGAAAATACAGACGATACGTGGTAAGGGAGTTTGAGAACGTTGATTGTAAGTACCCAAATCGTTGCATCCTGTTTTCTCAAACTGCTGATAGCGGTTTTCCATTTCCCCAACCAGACTTTCCATCAATTCAACCGCACTTTCCCCATCTTTAACTACAGGTGAATATAACCATCGCATTTTCTCAAATTCTGGAAAAGTGACACGTTTGGGGTCAACTAGCGCTATTTTTAGGTGTTGCGGAGAATAACGGACAAGGAGACTAAGGAGGAGCGATCGCAAAAACTCGCTTTTACCACTCCCTGTTGTACCACCAACTAAAAAGTGACAAGTATTTGGGTCGGATAAATCAGCTTCTACTAGCTGTCCCTCCAAATTCACACCAATCGCAATTTTTACAGGTGCATTATTCGGTAATCTTGTCGAATCAAGATAATTTTCAAACTTAGCAATTTGCCTATCTTGACGGGGTAAATCTACACTTACATAACCTGCTTGGGGAGCAATCAAAGGTGGATTTTGTAACCCTAATTGTACTTGTAAATCCGCAGATAACTTCAATATAGCGTTAACTTTTACACCAAGCTGCGGTTTAAGTTTGACTCTGATAAAGCTTGGAGCTACAGCAACTCCTTGATAATCAACACCAATTCCGAAGGATGAAAGTGTAGTGACTAAATCTTCTCCGATACCATCAGCATTATTCGGTTCTTGAGTTTCATTTTCCGAATCGTCTTGATTGCTACTGCTAGATAGCAAACCAAAATAAGTTTGACATTTTTCCCGTTGCGGACAGATTTTGCATAAATTTGGTTGAGTTGTAGCAGGAGGTGGATTATCCTGTTCTGGTTGCCAACTCAACCACTGCTGCATTTGCTGTAATTTACGAGGGATAAGCTGATGCACTGTGTTTTCTAGCTGTTCCCAAGTGTAATGATATTCTTTAAACTCCGGGAGAACGCAATAAACAGCACAATCAACAGCTACTTTCTTCTTTTGCCATAGCATATAACTATAAAGCGCAACCTGAGCTAATTGTGCGGATGGGTCTGCTGGTTGATAAGTTTTATATTCAATTACACATAATCGGTTAACTTCAAAATTGAAAACTAAGCAATCTAATTTTCCGACAACTTTTTGCTGAGTTCCATCTGGTAGCTGAAAATAATGTTCGAGTTTTCGGTCTTCTAGAATAAAAGTATTACTAATAAGTTTCTCAGGACTACAGTAGCGACGGTTAGATACCAGTAACTCGGCAAAACGTTTAATTAATCCTCGCAAACCTTGCCAAACCTGAAACAGTGGTTTTGCTTGATTTACATCACGAGCAACAGCATTTTCTAAATAGTGAGAAAATTTCAGTTGATAAAAAATTTGCTGCATCTGCGAGGTTATTTCCTCTACATTCAATAGTAATGCATCGAGATTAAATAGCTCTTTAAATTTAGGTTCGTTGATAGCGATATTAATAAAATCATCAGCTAAATCATGAAATACATTACCGATAGCAATTTGGCTATTTGGTGGTAAAAATAAGCTACTTCCACCAAAATGCTGATGTAAGTAAAATAATCGAGGACATTCAAAAGCAAGTCTGACTTTAGTTGCACTTATAGATGTATTTCCTTGGGTTGATGGTTGTTTTAAATCATGAGATGGCATATTAAATATATTACTTACAGTTTCTGGATTAGAGTGTTTTAATAAGCAACGATGTACAGCAGCTAAATAAACTGTATCCATTGCTGCGTACTTAAGTTGCTTTTGAGTCAGCGGACGTTTTCCCCAGTCACTTGATTGTTCTTCTATATCGACGTGCGAAAAATTACAAAGTTCTACAGCTAATGTTTTCAGCTTTAAATTAGAAACTTGTAATTTTTCTTTAATCTTTCTTGCTAATTTGAGAGTGCAAGTAACATTTAAAGCTGATTTTTCACCCAAATATTTTAAATCAAAGCTAGCGTTATGGAACACCTTTTCGATTTGGGGATTAAGCATAATTTGATTGATGAAAAAACCAGCCAAATCGGGTTTATCTAATACATCGAAAAGATAAGCATATTCACCTGTAGAATCATCAGATACAGCTAATACTTGAATTAAAGATAATCTGGGAACAGAGGTATACCAATCAGCAATCTCTGTATCTAACCACAGTGTTTTAGCTGAGGTAAATTTGGTTATTTGCTTTTTAATTTCGACAGAATCATTTAGATATTGCATGAAATCATATAAGTTATAAATTTATTGGCTGACTAAGCAGATTAATTGGTCTTGTATTTTTGCTTTTAAATCAATAATTTTTACTTTTTTCTCCTGGCAAAGTAAGTCAATCAAATGTTTAACATCACTGTCGCTAATGTCTGGAAATTGAGAATTTGTATGTGAATATAAGGTTGGAACACCCATGAAATTTTGAATTTTCACCATGTTGAGTAAAAAATCTTTAACAGGTCGCAAATCTTTAGTTTTCGACGGAGATTCTGGTTTTTTAGCAACTACACCTAAATCCTGTAATAAAGTACAGTTTTCTAAAACCTTTGATTTGCAAAGTAGAGATTGTAACTCTGGTAATTGAATAGTCTTACCACTAATAACTAAGTCTTGACTTTGAGCCGAATTAACTAAGCTTTGATATGTTGCGAGGATATGAGCTGATTGTAAGTTAGGCTGAATGTGAATATTTTGAGTTGCCTTAAAGATTTGGCTATACAATTGATAACCTTTTAGCTTCGCATCTCCAACCCCAGCCTTTCTAATTAAATATAGTTTTTGACAAAGATTTTGCTGGACTATTTTATGACTAGCATTCATAATATTAAAAAAACTTGTCATATTCGCATCTTCTGACCAAACTACTCCGATTTTCCCCTGTGGAGATTGGTAACTTAAAGAGTAACTAGCAGATTTACCAGCAATCAATTTAGGCTTCACAGATTGTATTTGCAAAGCTTCTAAAGCTAGCTGTAGCATCTGTATCAGTTCAGTTGCAGCTACAAAACAAATTTTATTGATTTTTTGCTGAGTTTTTTTTATTTCTCGTTGCCAAATTAATTCAAATTCTGCCTGAATTAGTTCTTCTTCACTCAGTTGATTAATGACAGGATTATTAACTGGACGGTCTTTGCGAATCGTCACCTTTACAGTCGGTTTAGCATCAGGATGATTACCTATTTCTTTTGTAATTTCAACAACTGGAAGGGGAGTTTCACCTGCTTTTGGAGGTAAGAGAGAAAGCTTATATTCCTGATACTTTTGTCTTCCCAAAATAATCGTGTTTCTTGGAAAAGTTTTTCCACCAGGGAAAGTATCTTCAAGTAATCTTCTTTCCAGCGGAAAAATAGATGTATTTGGTTGGGGACTAGCTTGATGATGTAATGATTGTAATCGATAAGCCCAAATCGCTTCTGCCTGATTTAAATTAATTGGTCTAAGATTGATTTGTTTCTCTATTCTAGCTTTATCCGTCTGGGGGATAAGCTTCTTAGCACGCATCAAATTATCTTTAACTATGGTAATAATAATTAGAAAGTTTTTAAGATTATCGTTATGAATCGCTGCATTGATATGAAATATATATTGAGGATTTGTATCAAAGCTTGGAGTTGTTTCAACTTGGTCAAAGCATAAAACAATTGGTTGTGTCTCTATCGAGATTTTTCCAAAATTTGCCAAAATGTTTTTGGCTGCATCTTCTGTATCAATGCATGATTTCACTTTCAATATTTGCATTGATTCTTCACTTAAGTCATCACCTAGCAACCACTCGCAAGCTAAAGGATATAGTTCTGGGTCTGTTAAATCATGTAAGACTCCAAAAAATATATCAGCATTATAAATTCCAGCTAGTTTATAAGTGTTTTTGAGGTGTTTAATAAACTTCTGACGGTCGCTCAATAATATCTGCCAGATAGTATCATTAAGTTTTGTGAAAGCAGATAAACTTTTCAGCCATAAAATCAATTGAGATTGTTGCTGACCTTCAGGAACTTGAATTAAACTATCAACTGTGTAGCGCAAAATGTGCCGCCAAATATAATCATTGTCAACCCAAGGACTAATATAAGCAAAAAAAGCTTTTGGGTTAAAAGTCTGTTTTAAGCGACCTAAAAGATAACTTTTACCCGAACCTCCATCACCTATAAGTAATACAGTACGGCTACGATTATCCATCGCTACAAGGTTTAAAAAGCCCTCGATTTCATCTATCACTTCTTGATGAATTGACTCAACTATCGAAGTATAATCTTGACTATCAGTCCAAAAATTACCTACTCGAATATTTACAAGGTCAAAAGGATTAACCTCGCGTATAATAATTTCGTTAATAGATACCATAGTTGAAATTATGCAGAGAAGACGAACTAAAGCTAAGAAAAATATTAGCTATGTGATTTAGTAAACGGTAATAAAAAACAGCGAACCACCAACATTTTGAATAATTCCAGCTTGAAATTCTTCTGATGTATAACCTGAGGGGTCTAATAACGTACTCAACTCGATCTGGTCGCTACCTTGCAGACGATAAAGTGCCTTATCTAACTCATCCCGTGAAAGTGGGGGTTGTAATTTTTGCCGTAAGTGGAAGATTGGTAAGTAATTGTCAGTACCAAGCTCTTTGTCTAGTTTCCGGATGTTTTCTAAAATCTCTTCGTCGGTGACACTGGCAATTTCAACAGGTGACTCGACACTAGATGTAGGAAAAACTTGTTCTGATTTCGATTGTAGCGCTTTCCTCAAAAAGCGTAAGTAATTACCGAGTAAATCAAAACTAATGTTCGCGGCACCTTTAGGTACATAATCATCCCGTAAATACTCTATACCGCGTTCGGTCAACCAAACTTCGGCTTTAGACTTTTTGATTTTAGTTTCAGCTTCAATCAATCCGCGATCGCTTAAAGTTTTCAATATCTCGTCACGTTCGCTAGCTTTGGGTGAGGTGATTTTACCGGGACTAATACCAGAAACTGCGCTTATCTTCTCTAATACCTTTCGCTCTTTCTCTGTAATAGGTACTTCTTTGGGGTCAAGTTTGAGCAAAGCTTGACCAGGGGGTAAAATTTTCACTGTACCAATTTCACGGGAATAGTCTACGAGTTCTCGCTGACCCAAGGAAACACAAATTTTGTCTTTTCCTTTAAAAGACTTGAAAATATTCGCACTAAAGCTCGAACGATAATCGTTACACCCCAGTAACTTGAGGAGAAACTTTAACTCATCGGTATCCATACGGGTTATCTTGCCTAAATATAAATCAGCACTACTTTAACTCGAAGGGCAAAAATTGGCACATCCTTCTCATGTTAGCGATAATTTATCCTAACAGGTATTTGGCGTTATAAAAATGAGAATATTTTTATTAGGACTTAGGCCAAATTGTTTAAAAAATCCGATTTGCCGTAGTGGTAATTCATGAATTACCACTACTAGTACTTCGACGCACTCGCTATGGTGGGTGGTCGCAGCCTGTATTAACTGCGCATCAATGCGTCTGCGAAAAATATAGCCATCATAGCGAGTGCGGTAGAGTACTGGTGGTCAACCGCATTAAATTCGAGGGGTAGTGCGAGCGTCCCCGCTCGCTTTTATTCTCTAGCTAGCGAGCTAGAAGCTCGCACTACCTATTTGTTTAAACCCATCAAAATTAATGACACAGACTAAGCTGCTCCACATTTATATTGCATAATTAGGGCGGGCTGGAAGCCCACCCCACAAGAGTTATATCGATTTTTAATATGCAAACTAGATGTAGTCTAGCTTACTACATTCGTTATGTTTTGCGTAAGTCCTGTTTATATGATGACACGTCTTTTAGCGCAATCGCTCCGGGATTACGCACGCTTCCATATAGTTGTTGTTACCACTAACTACTAACCACTAACCACTAACCACTAACCACTAACTACTAACAAAATTAATTCAATCGAACAACTTCTTCTACTTGAGTGAGATGGGAAGTATCTCCGTGGATTTCTAACGACCATTCCGAGTCTTGAAGCACTACTTTGAATAAACTGCATAAGCGGACTTTCTCTCCATTATTGGCAATTTGTCCCGCTAACCCAATTGCTGCTCCCGTAACCGATGCACCATGTGCCACTAGTAATATATTCTCTGGACAATAATCTCTAGCAAGACATCGGGCCGTTTGTCCAGAACGTGCCCGTACCTGTTCACGAGTTTCGGGATATTTAGCCGCAATCGATGGAGTATAACCAATGTCAATTCTGGGGAATAATTTGAAGAGTGCCGGGGTTGAGAGTTTTTCTGGTTCCTCTGTCATCCAAGCGGGGTTAAGCCATTCGCTCAAACCTGTCTCCAGTTTAATTGGCAAATCCAGTACTTCTGCAATTGCATGGGCTGTTTGTACGGTTCGCAAGAAGGGGGAAGCGAATATATGATGGATGTCTTCACCCTTGAGCCGTCTAGCTAGTTGCTCGGCTTGCAAAAAGCCATCATCAGACAGGGGTGGATCGTAACGTCGAGGTGCGGTGAGGAACCAATCAGGATTTACAAAGTCTAAGCGGTTGGCGTGTCTTGCCATCCAGACGGTTTGAGACATGGGTGAATTTTTTGCTCTGCGAATTAAATATAATCGCACAAACAAGAGCAAACGCGCTTCCATCTTGGCAACAAAATCAAATTTTCTACGTTACGAGTGGTTAGAACCCTGACTTCTTCTTTGGGAAGTGGGTTTATTCATAATCTTACACCTATACGTATAAATCACTAATCGCATATTACTTAGTAACTTATTTAACATTAAAATAAAAAGATTTCAATAGTCTTCTACCCTACGGGAACGCCAAGGGCGAATAGAAGACTTTGGCTATGAGACAGGGACTTTGAGGAGAATGGCGGATGGGAGCGCAGTAGAGAAATCTGTGAACACTTAGTTTTTTTGTATTTTAGGTTCTAGCGGATGGAAGATATCACCTTAAGCACCTGCTCGCTTAGAAGTGCAAAATACGATTTGAAAACAAACCAGTAGATAGAAGAAATATCCAGAAAAATTTATTATCTTAATACTAGTGACTTAATCAATTTTGCTAAAAAAATCAAGCAATTGATGGAAAAAAATCGTCACTGCCATAAACTTAGTGAACAAAGCATGGATGCTGAAGAGCTAAAGCGCCGTTATGCCGCAGGAGAAAGAGATTTTACATCTGTCAACTTATCCAGAGCCAAGCTGATTGGAGCCAACTTACCTGGAATAATTCTTTGGGGAGCGGATTTGACAGGAGCTAATCTAGCTAAAGCTAAACTGTGGGGAGCCAATTTGAGTGAAGCCAACTTAGCTAAAGCAAACCTAACCCGAGCGAACCTCAGCTGTGCGAAACTCAATGGGGCTAATTTACGAGGGGCAAAACTAAATTATGCAAAACTTTTCGGAGCAAATTTGAGTGGAGCTTCCTACGATGAGAGTACTCGGTTTTCTAGAACTTTTGACCCGGTTAGTATGAATATGCGCTTATTTTAAAAACGCTGATTTTTATCAACTATGAGCAAGTTTTTATTCATCATACCCTTACTAACTTCTCTCGTTTTCTTGCCAGTTAGTCAAGCTGCGACTCCTCAAGCCACAACCAATCGGACTGTTAAAATGTCTTCATTTAATCTGAGTTCCCAAAAATGGAAAAACCGCGTGTTGTTAGTTTTTGCACCGTCTTCTGATAACAGTGCTTACCAAGAGCAAATGCAGATTTTTTCTGAGGAAAAAGCAGCTTTTTTAGATAGAGACTTAGTTCTCGTCCAGGTTTTGGCAACAGGTGAGAGCTATGCCAACGGACAGAAAATAGATGAAAATTCTGCTGTTGAGTTGCGAGATCGCTTTGATGTTAGCAAAAACAATTTTCGCGTAATTTTGGTGGGTAAAGATGGTGGTGCAAAGCGTCAGGATACAGTTCCTGTAAAAGCTAAAGCTATTTTTAATGAAATTGACGCTATGCCTATGCGTCAGGAAGAAATGAGACTTAAAAAGTAAAAAGATAAAAGTAAAAAGTAAATCTCATAAATAAATTTACTCGATCTAAACCTTTTTATTTATTCTTTACTTTGGCTTATTTTGTAACGACAGCAAAATTTAAAAAATGAACAACATCTTAACTAATTTGAATAGCTGGTTGCAAGGAAAGCAAAAATATACTTTACTGTTTGACTCAAGTTCTGCGGCTCAAGAAATAGCATTTATGCTCAACGGAAAGTGGGATGAGTGTAATGCTGTGATAATGCCCAAATGTGACGAGATTGCGATTAATACTGCCGCTAATTTAATTGAAGCAACATGGTGCTATCAAGGTGCTTCTACTGCCGTTTTAAATAGATTAGCAACTCATGAACTTGTCTCTCGTTATGCAATGGGAGAAAGGTTTTTTATCAATGCTAATTTAAGGTGTGCAAATGCCTGCTCTCTTTCCTTGAGTGAAGTAAATTTAAGTCATGCTAAATTAAATTTTGCTAACCTCAGCGAAACTAATCTCAGTAAGGCTGATTTAACAAGGGCAGATATTCAAAATGCTAATTTGAGCGACAGCAACTTGAGTCAAGCGCGGTTGTTTAGAGCCAACTTGTCTGCTTCCAATTTATCACGGGCAGATTTAAAAGGCGCAGATTTGAGGCACGCTTGCTTATCTGGTGCTAATTTGAGCGAAGCCGACTTAAGAGGGGCAAATCTAGACCAGACAGACTTGAGAGGGGCTGATTTGTATGGAGCGCTCATCAACAATATGGGGAGTGGGGAGTAGGGGAAGGGGGAAGGGGGAAAGAAATAATCTGAATATCCATTATCGGGAGTGGCAATACCACGAAGTAGTAGACATACACAGCATCGCCTCTACTGCGAATCAAGAAATGATTAAGATCCAAATTAGGCTAAAATCTTAACTGAAATTAATATTTTTTCTATGAGCAATTCATTAGATGAAACTCTCTCAAGAGAAGTTGCTAAACTTATCAATAGCAAGCCTAGCAACTGCTTTGAAAATGCTTATCAAGCAGCCTTGTTGACTAAAGGAGCGGTTTATGTACAAGGCTTTTTAACCTTTCCTGGAGAGCCATATGCACCAGTTGAGTATGCTTGGATTGAGGTTGGGGATAGCATTATTGACCCCACACTGCCATACATCAAGACAAATCCGCAGGAATTATGGTATTTTGCGGCACAACGTTTGAATGTGAAAAAATTAAAAGCGATCGTAGATGAATCGAAAGAAGACTATCCAGAAGATGACCCTCTACCAATTTATGGTAACGCCCCTTATGAATATTATGGTGATGTCATGTTAGGCGATCGCGAATATTTAGAGGCTCATCAACAAGCACAAGCTAAATGTTTGGAATTAAATAAGCCAAAAATACAGCAAAATAGTAATGGTAGCGTTAGCAGTTAGTTTCAGCGCTGTAAAATCTGGGCAATCATCCGGTTAGCTTGCGACTCGTAGTTACCACCGAATAAGTTGAAATGATTGATAATGTGGTAAAGATTGTAAAGCGTTTTTCTTCCTTCATAACCTGCATCTAAAGTCCAAGCTTCCTGATAACCCTGATAAAACGTCGTCGGAAACCCACCAAAAAGTTCAGTCATAGCAATATCAACTTCGCGATCGCCAAAATAAGTCGCTGGATCGAAAATCACTGGTTCTCCTGACACTGTACACCCTGCATTCCCCCCCCACAAATCTCCATGCACTAAGGATGGTTGTACTTCATGGTCTGCCAGCAACTTTGGTACAGCGGCTAATAATTCATTAAATAAAGGAAAACTGCCACCTCGTTGCCTTGCTAACTGAAATTGATAACCCAAGCGATGTTTGGTATAAAACTCTACCCAGTCTCCAGTCCAAGTATTTATCTGTAGTGTAGAGCCGATAGTATTGTTAATCTGCCAACCAAAACCTCCGGAATCAGGGGACAGGTAGCGATGCATCCCCGCCAATTTTCCTCCCATCTCGAACCAAGATTTCGGATTACCACCACCCATTTCCAACCATTCCAAGACAATGTAACTAGAATTACCAGCAGTACCCCAGCAAATTGGTTTAGGGACACGAATGCTATGCGATCGCAACATTTCCTCTAAACCAAGAGCCTCTGCCTCAAACATCCCCACTTGCTCAGCTTGGTTAAGCTTGACGAAGTAAGTCAGCTTGTCACTAGAAACAGCATAACCTTGGTTGATGCACCCACCGCTAACAGAAGTGCGCTTAGAGGTGTGAAATTTTTCGCCAATCACTTCACTAATACGGGTATCAATTTCAGTCCACATCTTTAATAAGGTTAGGAGTTAGGAATAAAGTTAGGAGTTAAGAGTTAGGAGTTAGGAGTTAAAAATAAAGTCATGAGTGAATGACATTAAGTTAAGAAATTTTTAGCCCTGAAATAAATTTCACAGCGAGAAGCTTAAAATGGGTTGAAACATTCATGTAACTCTTGTGGGGGAGCCAGTGCGTTGCGGAGCCAGTTGCGTGCGGAGGTTCCCTCCGTTGAGCAATCTGGCGTTGGGGTTCCCCCCGTTGTAGCACCTGGCGTTGGGCTTCTTGCACTTCAAAATTATGCAATTAAAATCTGGAACAGCTTAACTCCTAACTCTTAACTTTCTTTTTAACTCCTAACTCCTAACTCCTAACTCCTAACTCCTAACTTCTAACTCCTAACACCTAACTCCCAACCCTTAACTATATAACGGCGGGTTTCATGACAACAACACCATAAGCATCTGGAGAAAGATATTTTTTCGCTGCTCGCATTAAATCCACAGCTTCTAGAGATTGAATTTCTCTTGGGTAGTTAAAAGCTGGTTCCAAGTCACCCACCAACGATTGATAGTAACCATACAACCCAGCCCGCTCGCTTGGTGTTTCGTTACCAAAGATATATCTATTTGCCACACGTTTGCGAATCCGCTCAATTTCTGACTCTTTGACTAATTCTGTCTGTAGTTCGCGGATATGTTGGGCGATCGCTTTTTCGACAATAGGCACATTCTCTTCCGTGCATTGGGCGGAAATATAAAAGATTCCTTGCAATTCCTGGGTAATATTGCTCGCAGAAATACTGGTAACTAACCTTTGTTCTTCACGTAAATCCCACACTAATCTTGATGTCCGTCCGTGTCCTAAAATACTCGTCAAAACATCAAGAGCATAAGTTTCTTCTAAATCCTTTAACCCCGGAACCCGCCAAACCATCACCAGTCTTGTTTGCTGCAGGCTGTCGTCAATAAATTCTTGGCGGATAATTTCTGTAAATGGTAATTCTGGATTAATTGTAGATTGTTGATTGTTAATTGCTGGTTGTTGGTTCTTATTAGCTTGTATAAAACTTTCGGCAATAATTTCTACTAATTCTTCTTCTGGTAAATTACCTACAGCAACAGCTGTAATTGACTGCGGTTGATACCAAGTTTGATGAAAATCGCGCATTTGCTGGGGTTGCAGTTGAGAAATTACAGCTTCTGGCCCCAATACCGGACGACGATAAGGTAGTTTTGCAAACGCCATTTCCATTGTTCTTGCAAAATTACGACGCTGGGGACTATCTTCAGAACGCCTAATTTCTTCTAATACTACAAACCTCTCCCGCTCAAAAGCATCGTCTGCAATACTGGCATTAACTAGCACATCAATCTGTAATGGTGCCAATTCCGCAAAATCTTTAGGAGCAGCAGTAATATAATAATTAGTATAATCCTGACTGGTAGCGGCATTAGTAATAGCACCCCGCTCTTCAATTCTACGTTCAAATTCACCGCTTGCCAGTCTCTGGGTTCCCTTAAAAATCATATGCTCTAGAAAGTGAGCCATGCCGTTAATCGCATCCGATTCAACAGCAGAACCAACCTTAACCCACAAGCTCAGATTAACCGCTTCAACAGGCATCTGCTCTACGACTATTGTCAAACCATTCGCCAACCTATGTAACTTTGGAGCGTTGAGCCGAGGAAATTTCAGCAGGGTTGAGGTCATTGTGTTTGCGGTGAGTACTTCTTACCTTTATATTACCTACGACTCGACCAACTGAAAATTACGCTCTTGGAGGTTGACGGAAAGAGTTTGTTTTGATTAACTCGGTCTGTCACTGCGTCAGATCAAAATTTTGCCCAGTCGTGAGGTTTAGAACCCCGACTTCTTTGAGGATACTGCTGGCGAATCAGGGGTAAGACCCCTCCGAAACCCGTAATCCCACCGTCACCATATAATGGTGCGGCTAATTGAACATAGGCGCTTCCTTCGCCTTCCGCAGGTAGCCCACCTGCATGGGCTAAAGAAATTTAGCCCATGCAGGTGGGCTTTGTATCAATAGCCCCAGACTTCTAGCCTGCGGGCGGTTGTTGGGTATACGAAAGAACTGCTTGAATCAATATTGAGGGGTTAGACCTACCATTCGCCAACGGTATCCTTTGAGAAGTCGGGGATCTGATTCTGTGGTATTAATTTTGCCCAGTCGTGAAGTTGGGGATCTATCTAACCCCCCAGAACTAATGAGACAGACCAGATATTTTAAGCACACGAGAGCTTCGATGTATCGGCTATATATCGAACATCTCCAAGTATTCCGGAAAAACTCTTAAACCGAATGTAGCTTTTCACGTTATCTACAGAAATTACCGTAGTACACCCCTTGCTGCGTTCCGCCCTCAACCATGCTCAAAACTCGCCGCAAACCTTCCCCTATCTTCCTTTTCCCGTTTACCTTCTTGCTGATTTTCTTTCTGTGGCTACCCTGGGTAAATGCGAAGGAAGCACCCAAGCCAAAACCGCAAGACTGGCAACTTAACGGTATTATCGCTGCAATTGATGACATTTATCCTGGTGTGCAGGGACTGGCTTTTAATAAGTTAGTTGAATATCAATTAAAAGATTTAGATAAACAGAAACTAGAGAATATAGCGAAAAAAGCCGCTTCTGTTCTCAAGGATGAAAAGGTTGATGCCAATCTTCGCACTAGTGCAATATCGGCGCTGGGTAATTTTGGCGAAGCTGCGAAATCCTACATTCCAGATATCCTTGCTATCCTCAAAGATGAAAAAGCTGATGCCAATGTTCGCAATGGCGCAGCATTGGCGTTGGGGAATTTTGGCGAAGCTGCGAAATCCTACATTCCAGATATCCTCGCTATCCTCAAAGATGAAAAAGCTGATGCCAATGTTCGCGCTGGTGCAGCATCGGCGTTGGGGAATTTTGGCGAAGCTGCAAAATCCTACATCCCAGATATCCTCGCTTTCCTCAAAAATGAAAAAGTTGATGCTAATGTTCGTGGCAATGCAGCATCGGCTTTGGAAAATTTTGGCGAAGCTGCGAAATCCTACATCCCAGATATTCTCGCTATCCTCAAGGATGAAAAGGTTAATGCCGATGTTCGCGCTGGTGCAGCATCGGCGTTGGAAAATTTTGGCGAAGCTGCGAAATCCTACATCCCAGATATTCTCGCTATCCTCAAGGATGAAAAGGTTAATACCAGTGTTCGCTATTTCGCAGCATCGGGATTGGGGAATTTTGGCGAAGCTGCGAAATCCTACATCCCAGATATCTTCGCTATCCTCAAGGATGAAAAGGTTAATGCCAATGTTCGCGATGGCGCAGTATCGGCGTTGGGTAATTTTGGTGAAGCTGCGAAATCCTACATCCCAGATATTCTCGCTATCCTCAAGGATGAAAAGGTTGATACCAGTGTTCGCGCTGGCGCAGCATCGGGATTGGGGAATTTTGGCGAAGCTGCGAAATCCTACATTCCAGATATACTCGCTATTATTAAGGATAACAAGGTTGATATCAATCTTCGCTCTAATGCTGCATATGGGTTGAGAAATTTTGGCGAAGCTGCAAAATCCTATATTCCAGATATACTCGCTATTCTTAAGGATAACAAGGTTGATATCAATCTTCGCTCTAATGCTGCATCGGCATTGGGAAATTCCGGGTCGAAATCCTACATCTCAGACATTCTCGCTATTATCAAAGATGAAAAGGTTGATATCAATCTTCGCTCTAATGCTGCAAAAGAATTATTTAAA
This sequence comes from Cyanomargarita calcarea GSE-NOS-MK-12-04C, assembly GCA_019359595.1. Taxonomy (GTDB): domain Bacteria; phylum Cyanobacteriota; class Cyanobacteriia; order Cyanobacteriales; family Nostocaceae; genus Cyanomargarita; species Cyanomargarita calcarea. Next base: position 7,567 of record JAHHGZ010000059.1, on the reverse strand, counting down.
ATCAAACAACTAATTTTGGAACAAGTTCTTGATGTTCTTGATTTATTTTATCGCTCTGGCGAGTCAGAATGGAACGAATGGCGTTTCCTGACTTATCTAACTAGTGGTGGTACTGACGAAGTAAAAACGCTGTTAAAATATCTCGCTCATTACGACCATAAAAAAGCGGAAGCGCAATTACAACAAGTAGACTACGCCGAAGCTAGAAAAACTTTACAATTGTTCGCTAAAATCTGGAAACCCAGTCAAGGACTGAGATTACGCGACGATTTAGCCAAGCAAATTGCTGAGGTTGCAGACAAGGTGACATGGAAAGCAGGGGATATTGCTTTACTCCAAGGTCATTACAACAACCTCAAACAAAGCGGTTATAAACAATATGATACGGTTGGACGCATCATCCAAAACTTGGAATATTGGAAATGGATTTTTCAAGCTAGAAATATTATCCTTATCCACCTTACGTTCTGGCTTGCCCTCATCTTCCTCTATCCGAAATCCCCCGAAATTCAAGCTATCTTCTTTTGGAATCCTTGGGTACGTCGCATCCTGGGTATGGGTTACGTCGGCTTTCTCCTCACCTGGGTTCCGTTTTTCCGTCGCAAATTGTTAGAACCCTTCAAATTTTCCCTCCTCGCTGATGCGGGGTTAGATAATTTCAATCCCGCAGGATATTTTCCTAGTTCCAATATTACAGATACCCAAAATGGGCAAATCCAATCTATTACCGCAATAATTCCCAAAATCGCTGGGCAAATTGTCCTCGAAGGTGATTCCGGTTTGGGTAAATCGATGTTCCTGCGTCACCCTCAAAAGCTCGAAGCGCATCGTCGTTTACCTCCCAGCACAAAAGTGCGATAAAGGTGTAATCGAAGCTATCCAAATCAAGCTGCACGGGCAAGCACAAGACGCGGATTTTCTCAAGAATCTAATATATAGCGGTGCGATTGACATCTGTATCGATGGACTCAACGAAGTTACCGCAGACACAAGAGCGAAAATATGTCAATTCGTCGAAAGTTACTTTCGGGGTAACATCATCATGACTACCCAGCCCCTCGAATGGACTCCTCCCAAAACCGCAAAAATTTACTATCTTCAACCCCTTACCCGCAATCAAATCGAACAGTTTTTGCTTTCCCGGACTCCCCGACTTCCCCAAGATGCAAAATTACAGGGTGGAGATTACGAAAAAGCTTGCGAAACTTACTTAGGTGAAGCCCTCAACCCCCAACAATCCAAAGAAGAGTTAGCCGCAAACCTGCGAATTCTCTCAAACCCAATGGATTTAACTGTAGTATCACTGATGATGGCACAGGGCAACCAACCAAATTTATTCAACCTGCAAGAACAGCAATATAATTTGATGGCAGCAGAATACCAGCACGAGTGGAAGCACGAATTTCCCCTCAAAAAGTTTTCGGCTGCCGTGTACGATTTACGACTCAACGACCAACAAGCATTATCTGTTGACGATTTTCACCAAGAATTACTCAGTATGGAAGACGACAAATATAAAATGGTCGTCAGCCGTCAATGGCTTGATAATAGTAGCGAAGCGAAGAAAGAATGGTATTTTCGCCACGATAAAATCATGGAGTTTTTCTTAGTTCAAAATTTCCTCGGTTATGGCGATGAAGCCGAATCCCGTCTCATTAACCACATGGGCGACCCGCGTTTTCGCGGAGTTTATTTTTTATTGGGGACGCTGTTACCGTTGGATGCTGCGAAGGAATTGCGAGAAAAACTGATTCAATATGCAGCAGATACCAAAGACCATACGGTAAGCGATACATTCGTGCAATTATTGCGAATCAGGTAATTCCTATTTTTCTACTTCCATAACACTTACGCAAAAACTCTCATAAACTCTTACTTCTTTGCGTCCTTCGCGTCTACCGAGACGGAAGGCGAAGCGCCTATCGCGGTTCAATAAAAGAAAGTTTCCGCAATTTCTACATAAATCCTAATCAAAACGATTCTCCGCGTTTCAAATTATAATTAATAAATATTAAGAAATATAAACTTTATTATGCCAAATTACCTAAATGGCAAAGCTAAATCGCGTGTAATCGTCGTCGGTGCTGGAATCGGCGGTTTAACAGCAGCCGCATTACTAGCACGATTAGGTTACAGCGTCTTAATTTTAGATCAAGCCCTTGTACCAGGAGGCTGTGCTTCTACCTTCAAACGCAAAGGATTTACCTTTGATGTCGGAGCCACTCAGGTAGCAGGATTGGAACCTGGGGGTATTCATCACCGTATTTTCACTGAATTAGGAATCGACATACCGGAGGCAACCACCTGCGACCCTGCTTGTGCGGTGTTTTTGCCTGGAGAAAGCGAACCAATCAACGTTTGGCAAAACCGGCAGAAATGGCAAGAAGAACGTCAACGACAGTTTCCTGGTAGCGAACCATTTTGGGGATTGCTAGCGGCTCTATTTAAAGCAAGCTGGGATTTTCAAGGACGGGACCCAGTTTTGCCACCGCGTAATCTTTGGGATTTGTGGCAGTTAGCTTCTTCGGTGCGTCCGGGTACATTAATTACCGTACCTTACACACTGTTTACAGTAGGAGATGCTTTGCGGGCATACGGCTTGGGAAGCGATCGCCGATTGCGGACATTTTTGGATTTGCAACTAAAGCTATATTCTCAGGTGAGCGCAGAGGAGACGGCGTTACTTTATGCAGCAACAGCATTGAGTGTTTCCCAAGCACCGCAGGGATTGTATCACCTCCAAGGTAGTATGCAGGTGTTGAGCGATCGCCTGGTAGAAGCATTAGAAAGAGATGGCGGTAAACTGTTGATGCGGCACACGGTGGAACATATCAAAGTTGAGAACGGTAAAGCCACGGCTGTAGTCATAAAAAATCAGAAAACAGGCGAAGTCTGGACAGAATCCGCCGACCATGTAGTTACTAATGTTACCGTGCAAAACCTAGTAAAACTCTTGGGGGATAAGGCTCCGGGTGGTTATAAAAAGCGTGTGAATAAACTCCCGCAAGCATCGGGAGCATTTGTAGTTTATTTAGGTGTAGACGAAAGCGCCATACCCCCAGGATGTCCGCCACACTTACAATTTTTATCCGATATTAACGGCCCAATTGGCGAAAATAACTCTTTATTTGTTTCCGTCAGCCATACAGGGGATGGACGCGCACCATCCGGACAAGCCACAATTATTGCATCTTCCTTTGTAGACCCCGAGCAGTGGTGGCAGACAGAGGATTATCAAGGCTTGAAACAAAAATTTACAGAAGAAGCGGTATCTAAACTTTCCCAATATTTCTACCTGAAACCAGAAACCATCATTTATACAGAAGCTGCAACACCCCGCACCTTTGCTCATTACACAGCCCGTGACCGGGGTATAGTCGGCGGTATCGGTCAAAGAATACCAACATTTGGACCTTTTGGTTTTGCCAATCGGACACCAATCAAAGGTTTATGGTTAGTGGGTGACTCCACTCATCCAGGGGAAGGAACAGCAGGTGTGAGTTATTCTGCCCTGACTGTGGTTAGGCAAATTGAAGCGCAAGGTCTGAAGTAGACTTTTAAGACTGTAAACTACCTATACCAAACGTCGCACATTTAACTCTGCTTCTATACCACAGTTATCTGTAATTTGTAACTGCTGTAAGTAGTATTATTATCTGTCTTCCATTGCTTCAGATGATTGGCGAACTAACGAGTCAGCGTGCCTACCTACCCCATAACTTGAATTCATGAAAGCCGATTTGTTAAAGAAATCGGCTTTCTCTTTGAATACAGATGTTATGTAAACTTATCTATAATTTTATGGCATTGATTGTAAAAATAGTTGCAAAAAAAAAGTATAAAAAATCTATGTCAACTCAGCATTTTTATGGTAATACTAGAATAATTTCTTGAAAAGTTAACAATACTTTTGAGTAATTTCATCAAAACAACACGAACTAATCCTTACCTGAATATAAACTTTCAGTGAATGATTAGGTAAAATTTGCATCTTAGTTTTTGCTCTTACCCAAAAAAAAATGGGAGTTAGAGCGAGCAATAAAGGGTGTTTAACCTGAGTATCATTCGTTAATTACTCAAACCTTTCTCAAATTGGATACCAGTTAGTACTAGTTATGCTCAAAAAAATTTTAATGCCCACCGTACTAGTTTCAGGTACACTCTTTGTTTGCTTAGTTGTACTGTTGACTACTCAAGGTTCCAAGTCGCTAGAAGTACAAGTTGACAATCAAAATATGTTTTATGGCGAACTGAAGGATGTTATTTCTCCCCCAGTAGCAGCCTTATTGACCGCACTCAGTTTAGGAGCGGGAGTAACAACTGCACTGGCCTTGGGATGGGGACAGTCGGTACATAGAACATCTGAATTAGAAAAGCAGATGACAAATTTGCGGAAGCTGATATCAGAAAAAGAGTCTCAAATTGAGGAACTCAAAGTATCACCATCCAATCTCGTGCGTTCCCAACTAACCTGGTTTTTAGAAGAGGAGGGTGAAATTAAACGCTATGCATCTGCCATCATGAGCAAACCCGTCCGGCAGGAAGAAGAAGTTATTCCTGCCGAAAGTGGCTGGATGCAAATGCCTACAACCGTTACCCAACCGTTAGTAATGCAAAGCGCTGTGGTTGAACCTCAACCAGCAAAAGTTAATACTTTCCCAGTGCAAACAGCTGCTTTTGCCTTCCCGTCTGCCCAAACTGTTTTGGGTTTGACTCGCAGGAATACGACCCCAACCCCTGTGGATAATAACTCGGCAACAATCAGATAGAATAGTTCGCTATCTTGATTCCATAATTATAAAATTGAGTTCAACTTATCGGGATTGGCTTGAAAGCTGCTCTCCAAGGTAATTACAAATCGCGTTTCTCGAATTTGGCATTGACAATTAACATAAATTGATGATGTTCAGTTCCCGACTTTTAATAGTGTGCCCTATTGATATAAATTGCATCTACTTTTTAATAGCATCTACTTTGAGAAATTCTATAAACTTCTGGTTACAGCAATTTTCGGTTAAGTGGACTATGCCCTCAAACTTCAACTCTGACCCCTTTTCTTGAACATCAACAAGGGGGAATCAAAGATTTGAGAAGAGTGCAGGCTACGGTTCATTTACCCTAAAATCGCAAAAATACAACGTTTTAATCGGAAGTTTATGCACAATCAACAATTTGACATCTTGCTAAGGTTTTTTAAAGCCTTAGCAAACGAAAGTCGATTGACAATTTTTAGTATTTTGGCGAATCGGGAGTGTAGCGTTGAAGATCAATTTTACTACTGCCCTAAATATGCCTCTAAAACTTGGCGGTTGTTTTGAATATCGTTAGGGGTACCGTTAGCAAGGTTTTTTCCTTCAGCGAGAACCCAAACGCGATCGCACAAAGACATAATTACGTCCATATTGTGTTCAATAATCAAAAACGTCATGCCGTTTTTGTTCCAAGCGTTAATGCGATCGCATATATCGTCAATCAGTTTAGGATTCACACCTGCTGCGGGTTCATCTAACAAAATTAACTTCGGGTTAGTCATCAACGCTCGCCCCATTTCTAGCAGCTTGCGTTGTCCGCCAGACAAACCACCTGCGTAGTCTTGTGCTTTTTTAGCCAAGCCTACTGATTCTAATAAAAACATCGCTTGTTCTTTGAGTTCTTTTTCCTCTTTCACCACCACATGAGGCTGCAACTGAACCTGCCAAAAATTCTCGCCTGTTTGTTTCTGCGCTGCCAGTAGCATATTTTCCAGCACTGATAAGCGTGAAAGGGCGCGTGCTACCTGAAAGGTACGGACTAGTCCCTGCTGGGCAATTTGGTGCGGTTGCAGTTGCTGAATTTGTTCCCCATCAAAAACGACTCGTCCTTTATCTGGGCGGATAAAGCTAGAGAGGAGATTAAATAAAGTAGTTTTACCGGCACCATTGGGACCAATCAACCCAGTTATAGTGCCTTTTTCAACTTGAATTTCCGCGTTATCTACAGCTTGGATACCACCAAAGCTTTTACAAAGTCCACTTGCGCTCAGCAAGGGTAATTCAGATGACTGGTTATTTGCCAAGGGTGAGTTCCTCCTTTTTTCCTAAGATACCTTGCGGACGCCAAATCATCAGTACCATTAAAATTAAACCAATTACCATGATGCGAAACGCACCCAAGCGATCGGCATCAAGTGGGAAGATTCTAGGTAAAAATTCCCGAGTTAGCGAATCATAGGCAAAGAAAATTACCGCACCTAAGATAGTGCCGATATTTCTCCCCGAACCACCTAAGATCACCACAATCCAACAGTCAAAGGTCATCTGTGGCTGGAAATTATCTGGATAAATAGCGCTGAGTTGCCATGCAAACAAAGCACCGGCAATCCCAGCGATCGCCCCACCCAACATAAAAGATTGCAATTTATACCAAAAGACGTTTTTCCCCAATGCTTTGGCTACTTCTTCATCTTCGCGGATAGCTTTGAGAACTCGACCCCAAGGCGATCGCACTACAACTTCCAGCCGCCAAAAGACTAAAGCTAGGATAGTTAGCGACACCAACATCAAGCCCGCATTTGACTTGTAGTTATAAAGTGAGACAGCACCAGAAATATAAACAGCGATCGCCAAAATAGCTAAAACAATTGACACTCCCAAACGAGATGTTAATTCTTGTTTAGCACTATCTATTTTCCTTTCCGAAGCCACAACAGCCGCTTGTGCCCCGCGTATCCATTGCCACAACGAAAACAGGGAAACACCAGCAAGCAGCGTCAATAACCCAATCATCAGCAGCTTGAGAAATAAGTTTGGTTCCAAAGTGAATAAAGGTATTGGGTAACTTTGCACACCAAACGAACCAGGTGACCAAGTATTACCCACAGGTAAATCTTGATTGTTTACTATCAAACGAATTAGTTCACCAACACCGATAGTAACAATCCCTAAGTAATCTTCCCGCAAGCGCAGAGTAGAAAGACCTATTATCAAACCCAATAAAGCCGCGACAATTGCCCCTATTGGTGCTGCAATAATTAAAGGAACCCCCTTCAAACTAAGCAACACCGTCGTATAAGCCCCCAAAGTCATAAATGCCACATGACCAAAATTAATCAGCCCTGTAAAGCCCCACTGCAAGTTTAGCCCCAGACCAAACAAAGCAAAAACAGACGTAGAAATCGCCAAAAATACCAGATACTCAATCATATTTTGTTAGTTGTTGGTTGTTGGTTGTTGGGTTAGGGTTGGAAGAATAAATCCCTTTTCCCCTCATTTCCCCTCATTTCGCCTCATTTTTGCTCATTATCAGGGATCGCAATCCCCATTAAACCTCCTCCTTCTTCCTTCATCCAGTTAGATGATTCGGAACTAGAAAAAGTTTGGAGCGTTGTTCACACTTTATACTGTGACTTTTATACGCTGAAAGCCATACAAGAAGTCAAGCGAAAAGCAGCAACCGTGGGACACTTTAACTCATGATGAAGCCTTACGACTGTTAATGTTTCGTCAAAATTGAACCAGCCATTATCCTGACCTAATCAGGGGTTCTGTATCCCCATATATAAACCTCCTCCTCCTTCTTCCTTCTTCCT
>JAHHGZ010000012.1 GCA_019359595.1 Cyanomargarita calcarea GSE-NOS-MK-12-04C | reverse complement strand
TCTTCCTTCTTCCTTCTTCCTTCATTCATAAAACCTCCTCCTTCTTCCTTCTTCCTTCTTCCTTCTTCCTTCATTCATAAAACCTCCTCCTTCTTCCTTCTTCCTTCTTCCTTCTTCCTTCATTCATAAAACCTCCTCCTTCTTCCTTCTTCCTTCTTCCTTCTTCCTTCATTCATTGCTTGAGGTGACGAAATCGTGAGCCTGGAAGTGCGTTATGCACGGTCTTTTTTAGTAGATTTGAAACGATTAGAGCCAACTGCCTATCAGTTGGTGTATGATTTTGTGTTTGTCAAGTTTGCCCATAAGGGACAGCTGCATCACTTACCCCAACTGCGACAACTCAATAGTGAAGGGATTTTTCACCGCTTCACTCTTGAGAATTATCTTCTTGGCATCGAAGTTAAGGGAGAAATTGTAAAGTTTCTCAGAGTTATACCTATGCCAGATGTTTAAAGCGAGCAGTTGGGTGAACACTTAAAACTGTATAAGGGTGAGGTGGGATCGCTGGAACCTTAAACTAAACTTGTTTTGTGAAAATCACTTTACTTGAGATTTCCCTATGGACGCTACGGCACTTTGGCAAAGATACCAGCAATGGCTATATTTCCACGAAGCATTGGGATTTTACCTAGATGTAAGTCGGATGCGGTTTGATGATGCCTTCGTCGATGCGTTGCAGCCCAAGTTTGAGAAGGCTTTTGCGGATATGGCGGAACTAGAGAAGGGGGCGATCGCAAACCCTGATGAGAATCGCATGGTTGGACATTACTGGCTGCGAAATCCCGATCTAGCACCCTCTCCGGAAGTCACACAAGAAATTGTCAACACGTTAGAACAGATCGAAGTATTTGCGGAAAAAATTCACACCGGTGCAATTCATCCACCCAAAGCCTCGCGTTTTACTGATGTTATCTCTATTGGTATAGGTGGTTCGGCACTAGGCCCAGAATTTGTTGCCGAAGCCCTAGCTCCAGACTTCCCACCCGTAACGATTCACTTTATTGATAATAGCGATCCAACGGGTATAGATCGGGTTCTAACTCAAGTTAGAAATCGTCTTCCCAGTACATTAGTATTGGTAATTTCCAAATCTGGGGGGACACCGGAACCGCGCAATGGCATGATTGAAGTCAAGAAAGCCTATGCCGGACAAAATTTGGACTTTGCTAATTATGCGATCGCCATCACTAGCGTCGATAGCAACTTAGACAAAATCGCCAAAACTGAGGGTTGGCTGGCAAGATTTCCGATGTATGATTGGGTAGGCGGACGCACTTCAGAAATGTCTGCTGTGGGGCTAGTACCAGCCGCATTACAAGGCATTGATGTTGGTGCCATGCTTGATGGTGCAAAAGAAATGGACGATGCCACCCGCGTTCCTGACTTAAAAAACAACCCGGCAGCTTTGTTAGCTTTAGCTTGGTACCATTCCGGTAATGGTAAGGGTGAAAAAGACATGGTTGTCCTACCTTACAAAGACAGCTTACTTTTATTCAGCCGTTACTTGCAACAGTTAGTAATGGAATCCTTGGGTAAAGAAAAAGACCTAGACGGCAACACCGTTTATCAGGGTATTGCCGTATATGGGAACAAAGGTTCAACCGACCAACACGCCTACGTCCAACAGTTGCGTGAGGGTGTGCCGAACTTTTTTGCCACATTGATTGAAGTTTTAGAAGATCGTAAAGGTTCATCTCCAGAAATCGATCCAGGAGTGACATCTGGCGATTATCTCTCTGGTTTTCTCTTAGGTACCCGCCAAGCGTTGTATGAAAACCACCGCGACTCAATTACACTAACCATTCCCCAAGTCAATGCTCGCACAGTTGGGGCGTTAATTGCATTGTACGAGCGGGCTGTTGGTTTATATGCCAGCTTGGTGAACATCAACGCTTACCACCAACCAGGGGTAGAAGCAGGCAAAAAAGCCGCTGCAGTGATTATCGACTTGCAAAGACGAGTAATGGAAGTCCTGCATACAGAAAAAACAGCCCTAAGTATAGAGGAAGTTGCAACAAAAGCAGGTGCATTAGAGCAAATTGAAGAGATTTACAAGATTATCCGTCATCTTGCTGCCAATCAGCGTGGAGTGGTGTTGCAAGGTAATCTTGGCGAACCCGCTAGCCTAAAGGTTTCTATCGGCTGATAGATTTAGCTGGTAACGATCAGATTTCGCTCATTTTTTGTTGCTTTTGCGACATTTTTTATTTTTGGGCATCCTAAATTATTTAGGATGCTTGTTTTTATAATTTCTTATAGTTAACAAACGACAATTTTGACCTCTCCATAGAGGACTCAAAACTATGCTAGCTGTTAGAAAAAGAATTTATTCACCCACACCCTAGAAGGGTGGACGCCAGGTGCTTCAAGTCGGCGGAGCCGCCCAACGCACTGGCTCGGCTATACGTACAAAGCCCACCTGCGTGGGCTATTGATTGCATCTTCATAAAGAAATGGTATTAGTTTGCCAAAGCAGTTTGATTGATTTGTTGTTCTCGATTAATAAAAACCTCAGCTAAAGCTTGATAGGCTTCAGTCCAAGCTGTCATGACTTCTTCAGTTGCAGCATCTCCCAAAACATCTTGAATTGCTTGTAGTAAACATTCACCCACTATGGGATATTGTTCTGGCAAAACGTGGGTTTGTACGTGACGATGAGCGATTTGATCTACCATTTTTTTTAATGCTTCGAGATCGTCGATATGAGTGGCATAGCTATAAACTGCGGTAGCAAGTTTAACTGGTTGAGTACCATTAGCTTGTGCGGACATATCGAACTGTGCTTTCACTTCTGGATAGTTGTGAAACATAATTTCGTACATCCGAGTAGTAATTTTTTGACCGTGTTGTTTGAGGATGGGGGCAGTAGATTTGACGATATCGATAGTTTGTTGGCTAATTCCCTTCTTTAACGAGGAATGTTCGTGCATAGCCAAAACAAATGCCAAATTTTCTTGCGCTTGGACTGCATGGGGTGCATTTGCTGGCATAAAGACAAATACTCCTGGTGCTAAAGCAATATCTTTCCCTTCTAAATTGATGTTTCCTCTTCCTTCCAGTACTGTTATTACAGCGTTACGAGTGGAAGTATGTTCCTCAATTTGGCTACTTGCTGCCAAACAAAACAAATTGTATTGAGTGTTATTATCTTTGAGTAAGACTTTACTGAAAAGGCCACTTGTGGGATATTCAATTAAATCGTGCAAAGTAGCAGCAAAAGAAGTGTTAGATGATGCAACTGTGGTATTCATAATTTCATGGACTCCTATTTATCTAAATGATTAACGACCAATGACAAGTGTGCTATGTCTCTACATATTTGCCTAAGAAGCGATGTAGCCGAGATGATTTTAATGTTGAAAATTACGGAGTATTTGTAAGGCTCTTTGACGCAAACCAGGCAATTTTAACTGTTTCTAGTAACCCTTCATCCCGAACAATCTGACCAAAACGAAGTAATCCCATTACCCCTGTTTTCTGCTGCTGCTAAAACTTGATAGGTACTGTGGCAAAATAAAGAGTAGTTGTCATGAGCCATATCCAAACTCGATATTCTTATTCTGACATCAAGTTTCAGTCCTGTCTCTGAGGTAGCTCATAGTTGAAAAGAAACTTTTGTTGAGGAAGGGATTATTTGTCTTTTGTCATTCGTTTTTTGTTATCTAGACGTAATTAGCGAAAAGCAGTGAGCTATCAGTACCTACGCCAAATTATTTTTTGCGAGAGAACTGGTTATCTCCAAACGATGTTAGGGACAAGCCGCTCCTTGAATGAACTATCTCTATTCTTCAGCGTTCGCCTAATTTAGACCAGACAAGTTTGTCAAGTTAGGTTTTAAGATAAAATCAACTTAAGCGTCCTGAAGCGCGATCGCATCTATCTGCTGGGATTGGCAAAAGCAAATTAGCAGCAAATTCAATCGGAATTTGAGGTTTTATTGTGGCTATTGTTACAAAACAAGCCACCGTTTGAAGAGTGGTTAAAAAGTCTACGGCCTCTCCTACTGCGGTCACAGGGAGAGGACAAGCCCTGTAAGGATTAAGGTAAGGAGGATATCAATTATACTGAAATTTAATTTATCAACTGGGATTCAGCCGCGAGTTTTGAGCGGATCTAAATCTTATAATTTTTATTTGCCGTTTTTGGCATAAATTATCCATGCAGGTTACGACAAAACGTCAACTAACTGTGGCGCTGGAAAACTACCCCGGACGCCTAGCTGCTGTCAGCACTACGATCGCTCAAGAAGGCATCAATATTGAAGCGATATCTCTAATCGACAGTATTGAGCAGGGTTTGATTCGGTTGGTCACAAGCGAGCCAAGCATATGTAAAGCCTTACTTGTAAAACAAGGTTTTTACGTGATTGAAGCGGATGTTTTAGCAGTGGAAGTGATCGATAGTCTTGGTCAATTATCCCGGTTAACTGACCTTCTAGCCGCAGCCAAGATTAATATTGAATACACTTATGGTAGCACTACCCGCCCTGGGGAAAAGATGCGTCTGATGCTCAAAGTTTCCGATTTGAGCAAGGCTTGTGAGGTACTCGCCCAAATCAAGGAGAGCTGTTGAGTGGCTTTTATAATTGAGGGTAGTGTAGGAATCTTACCAGCAGGAGCATTGGGAGTAAGCTTATTTTATTATTTGACAGCGAAATTAACACAACTTGATGGTCTGGTGTACTTTATTGAGCGTCGCAATTCCCCAAGTTCCCAAGTTTTAAGGAGCAGTGGCAAAATAACCATAGCCACCCAAGAGAAAATCAAGTCTATCCCTACCGAAGAAATCCTGAAACCAGACTTACTCACTTGCTATCAGTCTGGTTTTTTACCAGAAGTACTTCTGATCTGTCCCAACCCCGACCAGCTTTTGAGCATTGTCACCACTGTTGTGGAATTATTAGTGCAGATATCCGAACAAGGAGAGCTACTACAATCAGCTATGCCATTGCCGTTGTTGGTTTTATGTTCTAACGGCATCTATTTTCAGCGGTTCCGACAGATTTTTATTGAGAAAATCGAAGAAGCCACTCTCTTTGGTCGTCTGCCTGACCTTTGGCCCGACATTATGCCGCAAATCGTCTCTCGATTTTTGCGAGGGGTGACTATTCAAACAGGTGTGCGGGAAGGTAATGGAGCCGAAACCATTTATCGACCTGGACCGAGAGGACGGACTCAAATTGCTGGAGGAGATAACACCACCCGAGAACGCTGTCGCCAAATTTTAGCTGGACGGGGAGGCTGGTTTGAACTTGCTCCCAACATTTCTCCTACCCGCTTGGAATTTGATAAAGCGTTGGTTAATCTGACTTGTAATTTGTTGGGACAACTGTTAGCAATTGATTCTCAAGGTCGCTTTAAAACTTTAACTGTTGAGCAAATTCTGGAAAGTTCTTATGAAAACGAGATTCGCGAATTAGCCCATCAGGTGTTTGAAGTTGGACAAATGGTGAAAGTTTACAAATTAGAAGAAGATTTTGAAGTGATTCTCGACCAGTTAATGGAAGTACGTCGAGCGCACGCTTCCCATATTCCCTCTAGCCTGCAATGGGTGGATATGAAACTACGTTTGGGTACTCTCGAACCTGAGATGACCCCCACGGAAGCTTGGCTAGTGGAACCTCTGATTCGTTATGCCAAGGCTTCCGGTTTGGAAGATACTGCAAATTACTTTGAAAAACTCAAGGGTGAATTGATAGATAAATTGACTCTGGCTAAAAACCGAAGTAGCACTTGAATTAAAGTTTACATAGAGCAAACAAAAAAATCTATATCGGCTTTGTATAATATAAACTCAGGCGAATCACTTATAATTCCCCCAGCCACTCCACCCCTCTAAACCTGTGCTATCTCCTTCTCTTATCTCAGAGAGTGTTTATAAAATAAAGATAAAATTTCTGTAGGGTACGTTAGACCGACGACGGTATATGATTTTAAGAGAAAATGTCATTCGGTCGTAACGTACCATTATGTTTGGTGCAGCAGGCTCAAAAATATGATAAATAACCTGAAAGACCTATCTAGCCTGCCGACACCCTACTTAATATTTTACTTATAAACACGCTCTCAGACCCCGTGCGAACATCAGACACTGCGTTGAGAGCGCATCTGCTTCATAAAGGTAGGGATGTACTTGGTGTTACGAGTATTACAGCTAATCATCCGAACTTGAGATAAAAAATATATCAGTATTAAATCAGAAAAATATTTATTTTAGTGATTAATATAACAAAAATTCCAAAAATAAACTTGTAGCATTAATTACTAATTATCATTCCAAAACTCAAGAGAGCGATCGCTAAAAAGCAATTTCTGTCGGAAAAGTATATTGCCTAAGTTAATTTTAATAGAAGCTATTAAGAATACAGTCAGACTTGCAAGCTTCAGCTAATAAATAAAATCGAGACTTAAAATCACGATATATGGAAACAGAAACTGTTGGCATCACATCCATTGGCTACTATATTCCCTCAGGAGTTTTAACTAGTGAGGAAATGGCGAAACTAGCCAATCTGCCCGAGTTTGTCTTTACTGAAAAAATTGGGATAGAAAAGAAACCAATTGCCGATAAAGATGAACATCCTAGTGAGATGGGTACTAAAGCAGCATTAGAAGCAATCAAAAAAGCAGGAATTTCAGCGAGCGAAATTAATTTGATTGCTTATTGTGGGGCTGGAGACTATTCTATCAATGACGTAGATTTTATATTTACCAATCAAGTGAAAAAGAGCTTATCAAAACGAATTTTAGAATCTTTGTCTTTAACGGATGACAAAACTTTTAATTCTTTAACTGAATATGGTCATTTAGGTGCAGTTGACACCCTATTTTGTTTAGGCAAAACGCTAGAAAAAAATAAAATCAAACCTGGTAGCTTAGTGGTTTTAGCCAGTAGTGCTGCTGGTTTTTCTTGGGCAGCATTAACTGTAAAATATTAGACTCTACAGCTAATGATTTATTGTTGGTTTCGGGGGTCTCTATTTTATTTAAAAGAAACCACACAGGATGGAGAGAACACAGAGGGAAACAAGAAGAAACTTTTAACTAAGCTGTTACACATCCAATACGGTTCGGTTAAAAGGGAAAGGGGAAAAACTTAAAAATAAGACTTACAGCCAACTATTTTTTTCGATTTGTTGCTTATCCCAACCATATTGGTTATACATCTAACTTACACGGGATCGGGCAGACTTTTCGGTTCTCTCCACAAGAGTTATAGAAATTTTAGATAATGGTGAGTGCTTATTACGGGATCGTTGGTAAGTAGGTCGGCGTGAAAAAATTAAACTATGTAACGAAATGTTGAGTTGCTTTTTTAGAGTCAAATTTAGTACGTTGTGTACTGTAGTTTCCTTTTTCTGCTCTAACTTCAACCCCATGAATTACGGCATAGGCAAGCTCCAACTCGTCATCAAACATTTGCCCTGCGAGTTCATCTTTTTTTAAATGCTGCCACTCCAATTCAATTGGGTTCATTTCAGAGCAATATTTAGGCAAAAAGAAGATGTGTAAGCCCTGGCTTTCCCACTTCGACCATAACTGTTGAACTTCCTTGCATCTATGTATTGGACCATTATCTTGTACTATTACTCGGATGCGCCCAACAGCTTCCGCTTCTTCCGCTTCTTGCTCCATCATCTGGATATAAGATTTTCTGCCAACTCCGCCAATAACCAAACCGTAAACAAAACTGATCAAAGGTTGAAAAAATCCGATAATACTTAATCTACGACCACGACGCTGCGTTTGTTCTAAGCGTTTTTGCTCACCTCGTTGGTAATAGGTATAACTTGGGTCACTCCATACACAAAATCCTGATTCATCCAAATACTTCAGGTCTATTTCTCCAGTGGCTGCCGCCAATTCCAACATATCTAGGTCGGCTTGCTTTATTTCTTTGGCTTTTGAGTCCTGTTTCCCTTTGTGACTTTTCCTTGCTCGTTTCCAAATGACCCCCTTTTTTTGCGAAGCTCGCCACAGGGAGTACTCCCCGTGGCAGACTTCCTTCGCGAGTACCCGTCTTAATCTGTCAGGACTCAGTTGAATTTGGCGATAGCGAAGCGCTGACTTGTCAGTTCGCTCTCTAACTTTTGAGCTAATTGAAGACTGTTATATGTACGTGGTTCTTTTTTGAGGCATGTTGACGGAACATTTCCTATCACGATGAACTCACGATCCACTACGTTGCTGGGCAGATTCTCAACAAGCGATCGCCTCACTGAACTTTGGAGTTGAATGCCGCCGACCGGAGCATAAGGTCGCACTCCTAGAGATGGATCGCGCTCTAAATAATCAATATCAGCAGCCGTGTATGGTTGTTGCCCCTCGATTTGCAGCATCGCCACTGCAAAAACTTGAGCGTAATACCAAATACCGTCCTCCACTTTCAAAAATCCTTCTTGGACTGGATAGCATTTTCCCAGTGGCCCCTTGAGAGGAATTAGCCCAGTCATGGCATAACGCACCATATCCAGCAATGGATATGCACCTCTGTGTGTCCGCAAATCTTTTAGTTGCAGAGACAGTTCAAACTCGGCAATCACCTCACAAGTCACCGGCTCCACTGAAGTTAAGCGATGTCTTGAGCGCTTGTACCCAATCAAAATCATGCCCTTACGCCCAGGCTTGGGTTGTTGGTCGCTATCACCTGGAAATGGAGCAATTGTCACTTCAAAGGGTGCCAAAATTGCCTGAACTCTTTTGAATATGGCATTTTCAGCTTCAGCGAGCATTTTTTACCAACCCCCCAAGGTTTCGTTTGTCCACACTCGTCCAGGGGACTGAAATAGCACCACATCTCCCACCCCCGTACCTCCTGAACCCACACTTCCATTTGTACCCTCTTGAATACCAGGAAGGCTGGCTTTGTTGGCTGCCACATCCTTGAGATAGTAAAAAACCAAGTCTCGCCGGCGAGTTACCTCTTCCCTTGGTTTGTCCTTGTCGAGGATATATCTTGCGACATCACACGTATAGTTCCTGATTACCGCTGGAACTACCGCTAACGGTGTGCGGTAACGAGTTTCGAGGTAAGAATCAAGCTGTGCCTGAGCGTCCTCGATTGCTCGTGTTACCACCTCCGTATTGATGGTGGTTGCATCAGGATAGTCGAGGTTTGATAGCTCAATAATTTCGGCTTCTGAGAAAGCTGAAATCATGTCGGCAGGTGTAGCGTATGTCATGTTTGTTTCTAAGTAGTCGTTGATAAATTTTTCAACGAATTACTCATCTCCGCTTTTAATTTGCTGAATGCGTCGGTTAAGTGCGCGTCGAACCGTTATTCGCGATTCGTTTTTCATCCACTCTGCAAGCTTTTCAGCATCGTGAGTTGATTCGATTGTTTTTTCGGCTTCTTCTGCCGAAAGTTGCGATAGGGACGATGCTGCCACTGGCTTGATTTCAGCTACGGTACCTACAATCTCAATTGCGCCCCATTTTTCGTATTGAGGAAAATCGGGGTGTGCTTTAAGTGCTGCAATATCGTCTGCACTCAAATGGTTATTGGTTCCTGGTTTGAGCGCAATCGTGTCGAAGAAAACATTGCCACTGCGCGGTGGGAACGCTTTGTTAGGAAAATAAAGAATTTTCTGCATTATGCCACCTTCGTCACGTCTGAGTAGCGGAAAGCACCGGGGTAGTTGATAATAGTCTGCGTGGTGCAGCTAAACATTGGATACACCCTACGACCGTCTTTCACCGTCACCCAGTCGTTGGACATCAACTGCGGCAACTCGATGTGACGCTCAACTACATCAGGGTCTTTGGTGTAAAAAATGATGCGGTCTTTGTTCGTACCGCCCGCTTGTACGCCCCGCGCTTCGAGGTTTGCAGAGTCGCATTCTAAGCACTTCATGATATTGAAGTTTACGCCTTCTTGTGAAAGCGCTTCCTTGATGTAGGTAAGCACGGTCATCGAAGTGTTGGGAATGCGCTTACGAATAAGCTGGAAGTACAAGCCACTTGGAATCAACACATCCATCGGCATTTCAACGTTGTTTGAGTTGCGGTGTGCTGCTTTTAACTCATCGACAAAAAAGCCTTGGAGGTCGTCTTCTGTCGCAGTATTAGGGTTGAAAGAGCTGTTATTAAGCGCGACAGCGGCATTGTTTACAAAGCCCGTCACGCCCAATCGCGCATCCCCGTAAGCCGCAATTCGGTTGTGCCGTTCGGCGATTGACCGACGTGCCAACTTCATTTTGCGGTCGAGAATTTGAGTATTTTTGTTAGCAAATTCGTAGGCACGTTCCTGCTGAAATGTGAAGGAAAATCCGCTGGCAATCATGAAAGTTTTGTAACGGTCTTCGGATGCCGAAATATCCACAATTGGGATGTCAAATGCGCCATCACCAATGATATCTGCATCGCCGACTTCGTCCACGGTGTCGCGTACCACTTCAGCGGCACCGGGTTCCAAGTCAGCGATTGTGGGGATTACCGAACCGTTTTCAAAGTATAGTTCGCGGTAGCGTCTTCCTAATATATTTGGAAGGTGTTGTTCCAGCGCACGATATAAAAATAATCCACCTGTTGCCATATTTTTCTTATTAAGTAAAAGTTAAAAAAAGAATTAAGCCAAATTTATCGACAAAGGCACAACACTGCCAGCAATGCCTGATTTTAGATATCGAGCAGTCGGAACTTGAATCGCCCGGTTAGTGTCGATATCAGCGCCTTCTTTCTCCAGCAAATCCATCACCTTGCGTCCTAGCCATTCGAGTTTGGATTCGGTTTCGGGGTCAAGAGTTTCGGCTTGATATACAGGTGGCTGATTGATTAGCCAGCTTGGAACAATTCGGTCGGCTGTTTCCAAGTCATGTTCGGCAATGAACCACTCCCGCAAGTTGCGGAATACAGTCATTTCTTCACCACTGCAAAATTCCACCACTCCCTCTTTCCCCTCAGCAAAAGCCACCGATTTCAGTCCTTTTACTGCTGGTGCCATGCCACCCAAAAACCCCACATGCCGCAGATAATAGCTGCCGGGATTAGGGTTAGCGCTGGAGTCTGGGGAGTAAAAAGAGGCAGAAATTTTCTTGTAGCAACCGGCCCGCACCGCTTCTTGGAAATCAGTGTCAACTTGGTTAAGCTTGGCTATCAGCTTATTACCTTCACGTCGCACTGATTCCACCCAACCGTAAGCAGGAGAATTATCGCGGGGGTGTCCTACGACTGCGGGTGCGTCAAAAAGGGTGGGGTTATATGAAGAAGCGATCGCATCCAGTTCTGAGGTCGAAAAAACCAAATCCGCACCATTGGAGCTAGTGTGCTTCCCGGCTGCAAAAATTTCTATTTCATGGCTGTCACCTAATTGGGTCATTGGGGTCAGAACTGCTCGCAAAGATGCCCCTACAATTCCCCAATAAAAAATCTCGGTGATTCACACCACCGAGACAAGAATTCACTCTTTACGTCAGATTCATTGTTCCCTATAAGTTCAGATAATCAAGCAGTATTTCTCCCAGTTCCTGTTTATCACCTTCAGAAGCTCCTAAAAAGGGGCGTGCAGGTAAATTACGCCGTTGATAACCGTACTGTTGAGCGCGAGCGTACACCGGATTACACCCTGCTACTACTTGAGTGCCATCAGCGCGATAAGTGATAGAAGCCCGCAGCCGCCCTGATTCGGTGAGTATTCTTGTCCCCCGCTTGCGTTTTCTGTAAGCAGCAGACAACGGTGCCCAAGCCACACCGTCAGGGTCATGCTCTCCCTTGAAATTGTCTTCAGCCCGTCGCATCATGTATTCGCCCATTGAGGCAAAGGCAGGACGCAGATTGTGTAACCGCTCTTCGATTTGTTGCAGTCCGTGGCGAGCTACTAGGTCATTGAGTGTAATAATTATGTCAGTCATAATGGTCACTTGACAATAGCGACATCACGAGAATTCCCACGGGTCAAGCTAGAGGTAATGCGCGAGTCTCCTCACGGGCAAAGCCAACTAGAGCAAGAGTAGCCAAGAGTTTGGATGCTCCCGAGCGCGAACCCACACTTATTATCGCCTAAAACTACCACCCTCTATACATTACAGCGATCTTATGAGATAATTATTGTATAAAATATGGCTTCGCGGTGCTGGTAACACCCAAGCCTCTATACCTGTGTGATAGGTACAGCCATGAATATTGTATGCGATCGCTCTCTGCTAAGTTGCAGTGGTGTTTACGTTATCAAAAACACTGTTAGCGGCAAGATATATGTCGGCGAACATCACGAAATCTATAACCTCAATGCTTTCTGTCGGAAACACGGATTATCTCAGTCAGCTATGCACAGCGTAACTACTGGAAAATACAAACAGCATAAAGGCTGGACTTGCAAGTATCTTGACTAATGATCGCGTCGGTTTTTGATAGCTTGGATTGCCTGTTCTCGCAGTGCGCTTGGTAGGCGATCCAGTCCTCTTTGAAGGACTTGCTCTCTATTTTGAGCCTCTGAACTTCCTGGAATAGTTGTAAATCCAGGTTCTGCTATTGGTTGCCCATTTACAGATGGAACACGCTTTAACTCACCTGTCACCTTGTCCCGAATAGCA
This sequence comes from Cyanomargarita calcarea GSE-NOS-MK-12-04C, assembly GCA_019359595.1. Classification (GTDB taxonomy): domain Bacteria; phylum Cyanobacteriota; class Cyanobacteriia; order Cyanobacteriales; family Nostocaceae; genus Cyanomargarita; species Cyanomargarita calcarea. The sequence goes on along the minus strand of JAHHGZ010000012.1, from coordinate 175,078 downwards.
ACTGTTTCCTGTGGCGGAGTGTCAACAGTTAGTCCTTCTCGCTCAATTTCGCGTTGTGACAGAGAAAAAATTCGGCATCTGCACCCGAATCCATTGGGGGCGAAACACGTCTGCCAAAATGGGCTGTCTGCTGGGTAAATTTTACCATCAAGTGATAAATGTGCAGGTCGCGGCACTCGTGAATCGCCGTGCTGATAACGCCAATACGGCCTGAGCTTCAACACCTCTGGATCAGACATCTGTTTGTAGCGCCCTGCGGCGTATGCTTGGCGAAGGTTGGTCATAAAGATAATGTTCGTCCGCCATCCGCGATTCGCCGGATTCCACCCCGCCTTGTCTATCGCCTGGTCAAACCCTTTCTTAAATTCGCCATAACTGTCGCCGTTCTCTAGTCCACTCAGCACCAAGTTGTAGACATCGCCCAACAGTTGGCCAGAAGTGACAGAAGCAACCGTAAAAGCGTGGTCTTGGGCTGCATCAGCAAAGTCGTCCCAAGCGGTAGAGGGGAGAGGAGTCTTAGATTTGAAATAGGCGATAGCTTCGGTAAAGGGGAGACTGAAGGGGTCGATTTGTGCCATTTATAGAAAAAATTCCCGACATGGAGGCAAGAGCCAGGGGAGTCACTCAACCCTCTTGGTTTCCGCGTTCGAGATAGTCAAGAATGCGACGATTTTCGGACTGTAACCCGCGAATCTCGGATTGCATTTCCTGGATATTTTCTTGATGCTGCGTAACTACACCAGCCAAACTAGTAACTGTTTGGACAAGAGATGCGGTGGAACTAACTAAAACATTTACCGTATCCGTCAAAGTAGCTGTTGTTTGCTGTAACTGTTGCGTTGACTGTCGCAATTCCGCATTAACCGCAACCTGATTATCAAGTTGTTGCGACACGCGCTCTAGCGTTGCCTCGATTCGGTCTAAACGGTCGGGTTGATAATTCGTCATAATGAAAATCGGCTATGGAGCTAGGTAGGGGAGGTGCTTTTACTTAAGATGCGACTACACTTTTTTCTTTAGCTTCTTCCGTTTCTTCGCCTAACTCAAATAAATCCCGAATATCAACGTTAAGTTCTTGGCACACCTTTAGAACCCTTAAGACAGCGCCAAGATTTCTTCCATTTTCCCAATTCTGAATAGTAGTTTTAGTTAAACCAGACAACTTAGCCAAGTCGTCCTGGCTCAAGCCTTTGTTCTTTCTATATTTGGAAAGTTTAGAAATCACTCTTGGTTCCTCGTTTTTTTCAGTAAACAATTAAAGTTGTCTGACCAAATTGATGCTGATGAAGAGAGGTTGGCGTACTGCGTCGGTAGCTGTACTAGGCAAATAGTTGATAGTTTGTATAAGCTAAAAGTACTTTGATACTTATTCAGCTAATTTTACTGTTTTAGCGCCAACAACTACAGTTCCATCCAATCCTCGCCCAAAATCACGTCAATCACGTATTTATTGCGAATAAGCATAGAATTTCAATAAATTTTCAAGGGTTATCTTAAGCACTTGAAGCAATTGGCCTGTCTTCACCCTTGTCGGCTTCACAGCTTTTTTTTACAGCCGTCCACAATTCGTCAAACGTGCAGTCATAAAGCACGAGCAAATCATTGAACTGATCTATCCTCAACCTAGGTATGGTTCGCCCTTTTTCCCAATTACGAATTGTAGACTCTCCAACGTCTAATCTACTAGCAACATCAACCGTTCTAAGCTTTTTACGCTCTCTAAGTTGGCGAATATTCATAAATATATACTGAAATAAAGCGTTAAGGGGTTGACGCTTAGTATAGCAAATCTGTAGAATTAGATTTGAAAGGCGCTACCTATCTCCCGCCAAGAAGAATCGTAGCGCCTAGCGTTAACCCGTTAAAAGGTCACTTATATTATGGCTCAATCTACGATTGAAGCTCAAGTTTGTGTTGAACTTGAGGAAAACTTTCAGCGAACTCAAGTTGAACTTTCCCCAGAATTTGAGATCGACTCCGAAAAAGACGTTGATTTTGGCGAACTTTTTAGGCTGTGGAAGGGTTGGCAGTTTGTAGGAAGTTTCTACAAAGCACTAGATGGCAAGTGGATTGTTCAATCAGTGAAAGCCGAAGTCAGTGGCAAGTTTAGCACTGATGCCCAGGCAATTTTGATACTGATCGCAATCTTCGAGAATCCTGAACTGCAATCAGCATAAAACCAGAAGGGAATTTTGGACACCTCCGTTTTGAAAACGGAACTGTCACAAACTCGGTTGGTGCCGTAAACAAAGTTATTTTTGCATGGCTTTTAGAAGAGCAAGCAACTTTCCTGATGACTTTATCGCGCAACACAGAACAGGTTATAAGCGCGAAAATCAACTTGGTAAAAGCTTTCACAGAAGCGAAAAAGAGGCTAGTAAATCAAGTTCTCGTTCAACCCATATCAGAGATACCTTTGCTACCTACCCCAACAATGGACGAAATCGCGCAGTTGATTGATTTGACATTAGGGCAAGCCGGATTAGAGCCGAAATTGTTGGCGGGAGTGAAGTTGAATGCGATCGCTTTTACTAACGAGTCTTTGCCAGATGTCGCAGCACTTAAGAACTACCACTTTCAGTGGAAGCCTGCGGACATTGCGCAGTAATTCTCTCGAAAGCACCAAAGTTGACACAAGTGTCAATCATTGAACCGCACTCCCAAGTCAACTCCCAAAGCATTTTCTATACCCCTTAATACTTCTTCTGACATCCAATGACGCTTACCTTTCTCGATCTCATACCAATAAGCCGTTGAAATACCAGCTGCAGTTGCCAAAACTTGCACAGACCTGCCATCTTTTTCTCTAGACTGCTTTATCCTAGAAGCTAAATCAGGAACAATAATTTTTACTTGCTTTACAACTTCCATCATCATATTTTCTTTTGTATAACTATTCCAATCTAATATTACACTATCTTATTCCACACCAGTTGACAACATCAGTATAATACACTAGTATAGTCATGAGACAAAGAGAAGGCGCTACCGTCGGCAAAACTGAAGCGCCTCTCTAAGTCCAAACACCATTAAGCAAAAGGACATTCATATTATGACTCAAACAATGATTGAGTCTCAAGTTTTCGCGCAACTTGAGCAACGACTTCCCGCTAGCTACGAAATCGACTGCGACAATGATCCTGATTTCGGCAATCTGTATCGCATCTGGAATAGCTATAACTTGTGCGGCACATTTTACCAAGACATGGACGGCTACTGGATTCCACAACCAATTAACTGCGATTTTCGCCCTCGCTTACAGTCCGAATTGCAAGCACAACTTGTAATTATTGCAGTCTACGAGAATCCCTGCCTGCAAACAGAAGTTTAAGTTCTCCCATCACTTATGAGGCACTGTTATGTGCCTCTTTCTTGTTCTTACTTTAAATTTGGTAGAGGGCAAAATGTTAATTCACGATTGGAACAATCACGCGATCACGCAGCTAGCTGAAGTCACAAAAATTGCGAAACATGATGTACCATCCGGCTACGTTAATGCAACTCAGATGTGCAAAGCGTGTGACAAGCAATTCAATGCTCCGGGAAAGCTAAATAAAATTACAAATACCCGCTCATGCCCTGCCTTGAAGAAAAAGACCTATCTGCACTTGCCCAACACCACATTCAGGCACAGAAAGCGAACATAGTTAACCAGCGGCAGCGACTTACAGAAATCGAAGCAGAGTTGAACGCTCTTAAATCTAACCCCGCAGCCGATTCTATGCGGCTACGTGAAGTGGAAAACGCGCATCGTGACCTTGAATATCACCTTAACGGACGGGTCGAACGCTCCAAGCTAGAAGAGGAAGCTGCCGAACTTCAAAAAAGTGGATTAAAGCCAGACAGACTTCAGAAAATCGAACAAACCCTCACTGCGAGCAGTACCAGCTTGCTTAAAGACCCTGATTTGGATGTAGCAGAGGAGCGTGTCAAAGTCATGGAAGCACTTTACACTCAACGACAGCATCTTGTTTTTCAGGACACAGCGCACGACACAGATAAAGATGGTAACCCAATTCCTCGTTATGCTTCAGTTTTTGGCGCTCCCACTATCAACAAAATGAGAGAAATTGGTCAGAAAGAAATTGCTGAAGAATTGATACTCCGTTCAGTTTCTCATGTGATGAACGGCGAATCTTCCAAAAATCCGAGTGATTACTTGGATGCGACTCACATAGAAGTCAAGAAGTCCCTGTCTGATGGCACCGAACATCATCATATTCATAATAACGTTCATGTAGACACCAACGGCAGGGTAACTCCAGCAAGCGTTCGCTACTTTCGCAATCCCAAAACTGGTGACATTGAAATGGAGGTGATTCCTGAGTATTGGAATTCAGCAAAGCACGGCAAAAATACGCAGTTTATAGAGCTTATGGACGGCGCTCATAGTGGGGATGATACTGCAACCCACCTGCATTACTACAAGTTTAAGGACAGCGAATCAGCCACCATTAAGGAGAAAATCAAATCAAAAGTCACTGAAATTAACACTACTAACGCTACAAAGTCCGCAAAGCTAGAAACTGAACTTATTGAATTAAGAGAGCGCAAGCAAGACCCCAAAACTTACGAAACTAAACTGCAAGGTGAAATCGCTCTGGCTCAATCCAAAATCGCATCTCATGACGCAGATGAAGCGAAATATACTACTCTCAACAAAAATGGTGTCCCAGTCAAAAACAAGGGACTTACACCTGACGAAGAAAAGGAGCTACAAGATACTAGAGAGCAGCGCAAAGCACTGCAAAAGTCTCTAGATAAAACCCAGAAGGCTCTCACCGAACATCAGACTTTTATAACCCTCGAATCTGACTTGCAGCAGTGGAAATCTGACAAGGTGACACTGGAATCTCAAAAGAATGCAATCAAACTTAATGCTAGGTTCCCTGATGCCAATGGCTATCCTGATAAGGCGACGGCTAAAGCGGTTAGAGATAAGCTACGACAAGATGCTGATAACCTAAATACCAAAATCCAAACCAATCAAAAACTTTTGCGAGACAAAGGTTCAGTTGACCAGCAAATCCACGACAAAACCGCCAAGCTTCTTGAAGCAGAGAAACTTTCAAAATTGAGTGAAGCAGACGCTCTAGCACTCTACGAAAAAACCAACGGTTACTTTAGTTTTGACAAAGGACACCAAGAAAGTCAGGATTATTCCAAATCCCGGCCAAGAATGAACTCTGAAATCCACAAATACAACGCTCGTCAGGCTATATCCGTTCTTGAATCTTCACACGGTGCAGATGCTATGAAAGAACTGCAAAGATTGGCTGAAAACAGCTACAAACGCAACCTTTTATACAACGCTGAAACTATAATGAACAAAGTAGCTGGGACGTTATCATGAGAAGCTTTTGGTTTGAATTTGATGGTGATAAACTCGAAATTATATTCCGCCTGATTAAAAATGGTAGATGGTGGTATAACAGCGAAACTGGAAAAAAAATAGGAGTAAAGTTTGACTACCCTTATCCAGAAAATGATGATGAAATTGTAATTAGTTTCGTTGACCTAGAAGATTTCGACCCTGCAGTTCAGTCAATGCTGTTCCAATCCCTCAAGCTGGATGCCCCGGAATTTGGTTTAACATATTCCTAGCAGGCAAGAAAAATATATGACAGTATTGTTTACCTTTTGGTGTCGGTAAGTAAGCTGGATTATCGCTGTCGGGGTTGCGCGTTTGCAGTCCCTGTTGAAGCAATAGCTTGTTAACTGACCGTGCGCTCCAACTCGTCTCACCGCAGTCGGATAAAATTTGTGCAAGTTGGGTGGGCGATAATAATTCGTCCTCGACTGGGACGGCTAAAGCACTTTTCGCAGCTTCAATCACCGCTGTATATTGTGGATGCTGTTTAGCGATCGCATTCGCTTTTACCCCCGCAATGAGGTTGGGGTTGATGTCGGTATTTTGGAAAATTAGGCTGAGTACTTCTGAGATTTCCGAAGGTGTTGGTGGTGCGGGTGGTAATGCAGGTTGTTCTGTTGAGGCTGAAATAACTTGAGCTTGTGGTTGTTGTTCTGCCTGCGGTAATTCGTATTTACCAGTTCTAACGATACTAGGAATAACTTCAGAGGTTAGCCACTTTTTGAACCGTTTTGCCTGCGCTTTGCGGCTAGTGAGGACTAATGAATATAGTCCAGATTGGTTAATCGCCCAAAAATCTTGATTTGAGGCTGACCCTAAGTATTGTTTAGGGTCAAGAAGTTTTTTCTCGTCTTCATCTAGTCTTGCGATCGCTGACGATGGATTGCTATGTTCTAGCACTCCGCAAACATCAGCTGCTACCCACCAAGGGTCTATTGGCGTACCAACAAAACGGACTTCTTTAGACTCAAACTGAAAAACTGTTAAATCGCTCATTTTTATGCCCTGTTTTTTGAAGCGAATAATTTATCTGCGGAAAATCCGCAGATAAACGAAAAACCGAAATTGATTAAACCTGCAAGTAACTAGCGACCACAGCTAAGTGCGCTTGGTCTGAGGTGTTCAAGGCTGGGCGAAAATCATCACGGTTACAAGGCATTGCTATCCATTTACCGTCTAAATTTTCATAAAATGTACCAAGTAGTTTCATCCCATCCCAAACGCGATAAAGCGCACCAAATATATCGGCGATAGAATCAATTTCGGTTTTGGTGATCGCAGCTTTGATTTTGATATCTGTAAAATCTGGCGCAATTAACTGGGCTTGGTAGTAAATACTATTGTCAAGCTCAAATTGCGCGTTAGCGAAGCTTTCTTTATGAATCGCTTGTGAGTCGAATGCTGTTTGAGACATAATTATAGCTAGACCTTTCAACGGGTTAAACAGCCGCTTTACTCTCGTGTCCTGAGAAAACTAGGGAGTTAAGCGGCTTGTTTTATTATCACTCAAGCTATCCAAGTAGTCAAGTACTTGACTAAACAAAGTACTATGCTAGTTTGATGTACAGGGTAGTTGACTATAAAATTAGAAGTAGTGGTAATTATGAAAGCCGTGAAAGTAACAGTAAACATATCTCGCTTTTGGCGAGAGGGCATGACCGTTATTCAAGTTGCCAAAGACCTAGATATGAATACTCGTTCAATCACTGCCCTCAAGAAAGGGACAGAGAAGGGTGACTGGGCGACACTAGTCAAGCTGTCTCGATATTTTCAGGTTCCGATTGACGATCTGTTGCAAGTCGATATTAGCGATACAGAAGCCCGACAACAAAAAGCGAACGCCTCTTAATTAGAAAGCGATCGCCTCATGAACTAACAAACAGATCCACAAACATTACAAACAGCGATCCGCACTTTACAATTAAAATATATAGTTAGCAGCTTCATCAGCGACTTTACTCTTAGCAAGGCGAAGGCGCTGCTTTTGCCTTCAACTGGGACATATCACTTGGTAACGTAACTTTGTAACCGCCTGGAGACTCCCTAGAAATTTTTTGCATATTTTCCAGGTATCCATCCAATTCTGGGTGAGACAAATAAGACCCTTTTAGACCATGCGCCTCATCCAGCGCTTGCTTCATTTCACTCCAAACTCTTGAGCGCTCAAGAGTTAGCTGCTCATAGGAGTCTGAAGAAAAGTTTTTGGTGGAATTGATTTCTGTTACCAAAGCATTCAAATCCTCGACTGACTTACGATACTTTAATACAGCTTGCAGGGCTGAAGAATCTGCGGCGAATTGGACTTTCTCGCCATCAGTTAGCTTACTGATATCCACCGTGCTTAATTGACTTTGAATAGCTGTTAACCCGGAATCGGGACGAACGGGAGTTACATTAACTTGAATATCTCTAAGATTGTGTTTTAGTGCTGGCTCGCTTGTTACTGTAGTTTTTGTTGAAGCGGTTAAAAGTTTTTCTAACTCCTGAATGTTATTGGCTGCATTGGCTTTACTGGAAACACCTCGCTCTAATTGCAGCGCCAAAATCAGCGAAAGGGCGAAAGGGCTGTTTTTATACTTTCGCTGTAACTGCTCAACTGTTGCTTTATAAGCAGCAGGAGTAGTCAAAGACAATAACTTAAGTTTGCTAATATCTCGGATTAAATTTCTAGCAACAGAAGCATGCCCCCCATCTTCAAGCTCATTCTCAATATGTTTTCGGATTGCCTCAGTTTTTATATCCGGCATATTGATAAACCTGCCGGTAAGAGGGTCGCGCCACCGCCCGCGACTATCTACGAGGAGAGACCCGGAAGTTGCTTCTTTTTTTTTGAAGCTGCAAAAGAAATTGTTTCGCTTTCTACGAACTCCGCACCCCTAACTTCCTCCAGTACCTCCCACCTACCCGCAGCCTCACTCGCAATCAACGCTTGTCCCATCACTTCCGCGAAACTAGTTGTGTCAAGGTCGGGGTAAAGTTGAATAATGCGCTCTTGTGCTTCTGCGAAATTGCTACTGTTTGCGATCGCGTCCCTAACTTGCTCAACCCAACTATCGATAATCGGTGCGGTGCGTTTCGCTAACTGCTCGGTGTAGCGGTCAATTCCATCCTTCTCAAGCTCTGTAAAATTTGATGCTATTGGCAATGATTGAGAAGTTGAGAGGTTCAGCGGTTGACGACGATATTGTTCCAAACTGCTCAGTGTAACCTCAATTATCCCCCCAAAAAACGACCCTGGCATTTCTTGAAGATAAGCTTGACGGGCAACATCAATGTTGCCATAGCCAAGCATATATTTGTGTTCGTCAAAATCGCCATCGTCTGACAGTTGGCGCACTTCGTACACTGCATCGCTCCCCCCTGGCTCCAGATTAAGCAATCCGGGATACAGGTAGCAATCAAGCGCCTCGTCATCCGCACCTACGTACCCCCGTATATGTCCGTATCCAGAACGCAGCTTTTTACTGGTTCTGCGACCGGGGAACCGCACCATACCAGGAAGGTATTCCACCCCTATTGATAATCCCTGCCACTTAAGAACTCGGTCGATAATGCTACCAAAATCCAGCGTTTCAGCCATATCCGTTGTGTCGGATACTGGAGTGTTATCAACGCCAGAATTAGCTAAAAACTGGTCTGGTGTTACTTCTTGACTTTGCTCTTGTATCGGCTCATAATCATCGCCGTACACCTCCTTCACGGCTTCGGGCTTAAGCTTAAAACCCATGTCAAACAAAGTTTTATCGCGTTGTGAGCGACTGTTTAAATCCTCCTGTTCCCCAAAATCCCGCCATACTCGCGGGGGTTTGGCATTGGGTAAGTTGTACGCGGTTATCCACTTCACTAACGTCCGGTTTAAAGTATCCGAAAGCAAGTCAGCGTCAGCCTTCGCTAGTCTTTGACTCACCTTGTCATGTGTTTGTGCGGCTGCATAACTACCAGTACTACCCATCTCGGTGCTAAGGGTTTCACCTAGTACTGCCTTACTAATCTCGCTGTCCATGTATTCAGCAAGGTCTTTGTAGGTAGAAATTGAGCCACTGCGAGCAGCTTCGAGCAGCGTAATGCCCAGCCCTTCCGGCACGGCCACGCCAGCATCGGTTGCGATCGCATTCAGCGCTGCGAGCAAAGTACTTTTCTGCTCTTGGGTTGCACCACGCGGGTACGTACCAATCGCGGTGGGGGAAGCAAACTTATCAACGAACTGTAACCAGAATTTAATATCCTGTTTCTTGAAAAAAACATTCCACCATATGGTTCGTCCAACCCCTGCACCGTAGGGGTTGTCATCATTTGCACCAAAGGAATGCACAAAAAACTTGCGTGGGTACATCTGCTGCACAGCCTCCCCATGAACCATATCTTCTGGTGTGAGCAATCGCATTTCCCAACGTCCGCTTGTTTGATTCACCCCAAACGGAAACCGCTGCTGGTTGCGGGTCTTTACCTGCGCGGGAAATATCTCGCTTCCGTCCTCATTCCAGATAATTTCGGCTGGCTTGTAACCCTTTAAAACTGCATCGAGCAAGTTGTAACACAGCCCATCAAACCCAACTGATACAACATCCTGGTCTTCAGCACGGGCCGCTAGGTGGGTGAGGTGATATCGCACCATATCAGCCGCTTTCTTATCTGCCTGCGCACTGCTCGCCGGTTCGACTTTCCACTCGCGAGAAACCACTGCTAAGTAACGCTTTTGCAGCACAGAATAGGCGTGTCCGTCCTTTTTTAAATCCTCGTAAGCTTGATACTGCCCGTACCCGCGCCCTTGTAAAACGTCGTCCGGGTTCATGTAAGTCAAGCCCGTAAAGGCGTTGAGATACAGCGTATGGTCGCGTTTAATTGAAGCGATTTCAGAGCTTTGGTTACGGGGCAGTGGCATTTTTTACCCTACAGTTCCCGCTACACCAACCCTTGACAAATGCGGACAGCCGTATTTTGGAGATCCGCTGCACCATTCTAAAAAATGCGGGCAGCCTTGTTGGAAGATCCTAAAATTTGGACGACATTTTTGGTGGAAGGCTGCCCGCATTTTTCTACGAAAACCCTCCCAAAAATTTAGACGACTTTCTTGCGAAGTTGGACGGGACAGAAACTGACAAAAGCCCACTTCGCGCTTTTTCGTTGACGGCTGTCCGCATTTGGTGACTAAGAACCCGGAGCCGTAGTCACTGGAAAATTTATCAGCGACTACTGAGAATCAATAATCACTTAATTTTGTTGTACTGCGTGTACGTCCGATTGACTCAAACTCTATTGGCTTCGCCTGTGCTGCGAACCCGTACACGCAGGCATCGCCAACGTTAGGCGAGCGATGCAGACGCTGTATTGTCTTCTTTTTATCTTCAATCTTAGTTTTCCCGGTGGAGGTTTCCTCATAGTAGGTTCCCGCTAAATCCTCCATCAACATTTCTTCGATATCTCCCAGCGGAGCTTTTCGCAATTTCTTCATTGCGAAAAGCTTCTCGCAGCAGCCAATAATCCTCAGCTTTGCGATTGGCGTACAGTGCAGGTTCGTCGGGTGCTTCCCCCCAATGTCTTCCAACTGCTTGATATTCCTCTTCAAGCATCGCCGACAAAGCCCCTGCCCCAACACCAATAATATCCACCATCACAACTCCGCCATTAGTTTTAATCAACTTTGCGCCCGCACCTGCAGCTCGCGAAACATCGAGCCTATCGCCTTTGGTAGGAATTGTCGCAGCTACATATAGCACTGCTCCGCGCCAGGATGCAGTTGCATGGTCGTCACCACCGTCCCCCACGTCAAGTCCATGTCGCCAGAGGTGATAGTTTGCCATTTCATTCCACCGTGCGGGGTCAGCATCGTAGCGAGCGCGGGCAGCCAAAAACCACGATCGAGGCACTATTGATTGCTCGCTATCGACTGGGAATAGCCCCTCAACTCGGCTTTGCCAAAACGCCGAAGATTCAGATTTTTTCCTGCGAACATTCTCAATCCAAGATATCGACACAGCCCCAGGGACAACATCTCGCTCACACCAATCGGCCCAAAGCTTTGAGTCCTTGACCTCGCCATCAAAGTCTAATATTTCTACTGCTACTTCGGGTTTGAGCCGATGGTTGCCGTCGTGACGTTTCTCGTAAGCCCAGGCAACATTAGGATGCGACCACGCGGCAATGCGAATATGCGATCGCACACAGGCCCGTTGAAATGAGCCGCCCCCTTGAATGGGGTTGCCAATTCGTAACATCCGGTTTTTCGCTCCCGTGGTGCAGGATTCCGCACCATTGTCAATTTCTTCCGAAATGCCGCAGGCCTCATCCTCAATTACCAGCAGCGCGTCGTTGTGGATACCCTGAAAAGCGTTTGAATTGGTGTGGCTAGCTGTAAAACCAAAGCCCCGCGCTTGTTCGGAGACGCGAAGAAATTTCATGCCAAATTCACCTGGAAGCTTTAACCTCCCGCGAACTTTGCGAATTTCACCCCAAATAATTTGCTCAACTTGACGGTCAGTTGGCGCAGTGGTAATAACCAATCCAGTAACTGCATAAATCCACCATAAGCACAACCGGGAAGCCAAAAAACTTTTACCTGCACCATGACAAGCCTGTACATTAGTTTCGCGGTTATCCCGAACAGAAAGACATATTTCTTTCTGTTTGTCCGTCAAAATTTCCAATAATTCTTTTTCGATAAAGCCTATCGGGTCTGTCGCATAGCAAGAATAATCAATCTCACTTACTACTTCTAACCCCAACTCAATAGCGCAAGCTTCGGCAAATTCCTCCCGTGCCTTTACGCTCTTTCTTGCCACTTGCTGTTCAATGCGCGAATAAAGTCAGCAGGGGCAATCCCTAGTTCAATTGCCATATCAGCAAGGTCAGATGCAGTTTTTGGCACGAGCCGATTGTGTAGTTCAACTAATTTAGCGATCGCACCCGCCACACCTTCAGCCGATTTGGGTTCGGCAACGTGCAAATCGCCACTCAGCTTGGTGATGGCATCCTGAATTATCTCAATCTCGTCAATACTTTGCACAGTGAGGCTTCTAGCCCTGATTTGGGGTTTCTGGGGTGTACCCTGAAACGCAGACCTAGAAACCCCAGAATCCTTACCCTTCTTCAGCGCCGCCCATCCCTCAGCCGAGGCTCGCGCTTCAATCGTGCTTTTGCCCACGCCAAACCGTAAGGCAAGACTGGCATAGGTTTCAGCTTCCTCCAAATATGCTTTTTTAATTTCGTCCCACTCGATTTTTTTTGGCACTTAACTTGCGACTAACCCTACTTCCACCCTACAATTCCCGACCTCTTCAGAAATCAACGCATCAATTTGCTTGCCAAACCGAAAAGTTTTGTAGTCTCCGCACTCCAAACAATCCATTTCAAAACGACGAACGGATTTTAACAAGGATATCAACAGAGCTTTTTTCCCTATGAGTTCGCAATGTTGATTAGAAAGCTCAATCAAATCTGTATCTGAAATAGTCATAGTTTGTTAATATCGCAATTTTGTAAAAATACAATACTTCCGAAGACATAATTGTTAACTTAATTAAGTTTCCCCCAAATTGCTGAACAGCCCAGACAAGGTGCGACAATGACCGCAGAAAACTACTGTCTACGGGTGTCGCAGGGTATGAATAAGTACGAAGTTGCAGATTACTTACGGGTTTCAACAAAAACCGTTGAGCGTTATGTCAAATCGGGCAAACTAAAAACGGTCTATGTCGCCGGAAAAGCCATGTTTGAAAAAGAAGATGTGATGGCACTTGAAGAAGAACTTAAAATGCCTGTACATAGGGCAATTCCAGTCGAAGATAACAGGATGGAGACAACCGAGACATCTCAATTGTCGCTGTCTGTCGCTGCTGGCGAACGCATAATTTTGATGCAATTAGTGCAAGAACTTATCGAGGAGCAAAAAAACAAACGTCTGTATCAAAAGTTAACAATCACAATTGAAGAAGCAGCTAAAATATCGGGATTCTCAAAAAAAGGATTGCTTGAAGCTGCAAAAGCTGGAAGATTTATTGGTGTGAAGCAAGGGGGTAGCTGGAGATTCAGATATATCGACCTTGTGGCTTTTGTTGACTCGCATTTTGTCGCGACAGGGAACGTTCAAGGTAAAGACTTAACAAACGGAAATGGAAAATTCTTGTCCAACAACTTGTCCTAACCGTCGGCGAAATGGCATTCATTTGCGCTTTAGTAAGCGCAGTATACACCTAGACCCTTTCGAGTTTTTACTGTGGGCACTTTTGTTTTTGCCAGTTGGAGCAACGATTCAAGAGTCTTGGTCAGGAAAAGTTAAATTTGATGAATCAATACGACGGATTGGAGTAATCTCAGCGCTAGGAACATTAATTCGCACCTCTCCCACCGAGCAAATTTATAATTTTCTCAGTAAGTTTAACATCGGCGGGGCAAAGGAATAATGTGGCAGGATCAGGATGGATCAGACTACTTAGAAGATGGCTTCGCCGATGGCACCGCAAACGAAAGCCTGACTACCCACACGTCCTTAAGCGCTGGTATACCAAACGTGGGGCAATCCTCCAAATCGAACGAAGCACCCCTGGATCAAGAGCAACACTGCGAATTGTTAGGTCACAAGAATCCGATTACCTACTCGTCCTTGATTACCTGTGTGAACTACAAGCTGATTTTATTGGGGAATTCAACGGAACAATTGTCACTCTCAGAGCGCGTCCGCACCCTACTCCTATGCAAACTCATCGGTTTGCTCTCTTTTCAATTACCCCAAGTGGTGCTAGTCACCTCATTGATGCTTGGGATGTTGATTTGGAAGGATTTGCTTATTCCTCCAGCACTCGAACGCGACTATCAGCAACTCGTGCAATACTCCAAGTTGCATTTGCTTGCCTCCGAGAAAAAGAGTTAAGTAATTTTGATTGGGTGGGAATTTTAGAGGAGAAGATTCGCGCAGAGGTTGGCAACCCCAACCACCGAATCAACGCCACCTTATGTGAGAAATTATGACGAACTCTCAACTCGCTTTACTTCTAGCAATCGCTATTACGCAGACTTCAGCCACTCGTAAAATTGTCCCTGCAAGTAATCGTCCATCGAAATAGAGGCTAATTCCCAAGCTTTTTTAATATCCTTCTCTTCCCCAAAATCAGCAAGCAAATTTACAATTAGTTCTAAAGGAATATCTATACTTTCTGATAATAATTCAACTCCTTGTGCTAAAAATAGCAATATTTCTTGAATTTCTAACCTCAGACTAGAAGCGGCATCAATTAGAGGAATCCCATCTAAATAAATGAGTGCTAAAGCCTTTCGTGCCATTGGAGGGCTTATTTTTATAATCGCTTTTTCAACCTCTAACCAAATTTGTTCAGCCGAAGCAAAAATCATGCTTTCTCTCGCTGGTAGCGCATCCCCAAGTTTTAAATCGTCGCTGCCAATCGGCATATCTAAACGTAGTTGATTGTTTCGATTAGTAACTGCTATTTCTATTTCCTCAAACATTTCTGTTGATATTTGTAGCTCTTCAATTAATTCTTTTTTAGTAGGAATCCTGCCAAGAGTGCGTGTCATTTTACGGCTAGCTTTTTCTTTCTTAGTCGCCAACTCTTGATATTTTCTGTGCAACCGTACTACCGAAACTTTATCACGCAAGTAATGCTGAATTTCTCCGCGAATATACGGCATAGCAAAGCTTGAAAAGTAATCATTTAGCAGTGGGTTGTAACGTTCAACCGCTTTTGTTAGGCCGATTGTGGCATAACACAGCATATCCTCGTAGGGTTGATTTGAGGAATTAACAGCCACGTGTGCGACTTTTCTTGCCAAGCCAATATTGTCTTCTACTAAATAGTTCCGAAGTGACAAAGAGCGAGTTTCAAAAAATAGTATAAAAATATTTTTCATAATACTAATGCCAGCAAGTAGAACCAAACTGGCATTGGAACGACTAACTAAAAAACCGTAGGATTAAGTAATTTTTTATAAAGTTTGGTATTTTAAGAGTGTGACTTATAACACTTAGTCCACCAGGCATAACCGCTACACTAACCCTTGACAAATGCGGACAGCCGTCAACGAAAAAGCGCGAAGTGGGCTTTTGTCAGTTTCTGTCCCGTCCAACTTCGCAAGAAAGTCGTCTAAATTTTTGGGAGGGTTTTCGTAGAAAAATGCGGGCAGCCTTCCACCAAAAATGTCGTCCAAATTTTAGGATCTTCCAACAAGGCTGCCCGCATTTTTTAGAATGGTGCAGCGGATCTCCAAAATACGGCTGTCCGCATTTGGTGACTAAGAACCCGGAGCCTTGTTGCGGTTATAGGTTTACATCGAAATCAACCCCAGAGTAGATACCGGGGCTGTTTTTATAAAAGTCGTTTTGCTAGAGCATCCGCCAAATAGTCTTCAATCCCCATTCCCGCAGCGGCAGCTTGAAGCTTAATCTCTGCTAAGTGCTTCTCTTCATTCCGAATTGTATACGTTTCAAGCGCGGTACTCGTGCAGTTGGTTATGCTTTTCTTGGTTGCCAAACTGGCAATGACCATTCTTAAATAAAGTTGGGCTGGCAACTCTGTGGTAGAGATTCGTTTCGACTGAATTTCCTCTAATCCCCCTACCGACTGAAGCGCTTCAATTAATTTGTCTATATCAATTAGCATAAAATTAGTATAATATTTTGGTGCATATTATCATAGTACGCACAACAAGAGAATGCCCGGTGCGTGTCAGCGCACCAGGACTTCCCAAGCCGTAGAATCACCTACAGAAGGGCACTAACATCATGACACCCCGCGAACTACAAACCAAGTGGGCAATATCACGAACTTTACTACCAGCTATCCTCGGTAAGGGATACCGCAGGATTGATGATTATTTGGCAGGTAGCTGCGAGATTCCAGATTCAGTACGGTCACAATGCTGGCTAATTGATTTTTATCTGTCGCATGGTGGTAGCGTACCAGATTTTATAAAGTTACAAATCCGCAACTATTGCGCTGATTAATAAACATAAAATTCGTTTATAACTTCGTAGAACCCGGAGGCCGGGTTCTTTTATTTTAAGTATGTACAACACAACTGCAACGTGTTTCAACCACATAGCAGTTGTGTTGCATCAAACTGCAACACTAAATCAACAGCAGTGCAACATGAATATTTTCAAATACTGGAGTCCAGAAACCTACTCTCAGCGCATTTTCAGCCCTTTTACCAATCCCGCAAAGATTGGGCAGTAATTTTGAGATGCGATCGCACTTCGATATGGCGGTGGGAGCGAGAAATTATCCGCTTGGTGTTTCCGCTTTTGAAAGAATATCGAAAATCAAAATTTCTTGACAATTATCAGCGCTTTATCCTGGGATTGATTCACGCGCAGCGGCAAGGATGGTGTGACGGAAAAAAGCGCGAGTACGACGAAATCAAGGACTGGCTAAAGCAATCTCACACGTATCTAACAAGACAACAATTCAACAACTGGCTTGAAAGTCAATAACCAGGAGCAAATCATGTTTAGTCGCCAAGAATTATTTGAATTTTTCTCAAATTCGTACACACCTGCGCAGGTAGTAAGGGCACTTACCGAACTTGCCAAGTACGATACTTCCATTGACCCAGAAGCGAGTGAGTTTCCAACGGAAATAACTGAACAGCTAGAAGGGGCTTTTGAAATAACAGAAGCAGCTGTAAAAGAATATCGCCAAATCCAAGAATCAAACCTTGCCCAAACCCAAAAAATGGCAGTTGAATTAGCATCCGCAAAAGCCCAAAACCTGAATCCACAGATATTCAACGCAATGGTTGAAATTGTTGTTGAAGGTGCTGTAAGTCAAGCGGCAACTTTACACCAGATGCAGCGTGCCGCATTTTCGGGTACGATGTCACACCTCAATGCCCAATTTTTAGGCGAGCAGCGCGATTTATCGGTACAGCAAATTGAGGCAATGACAAAGCTTTTAAATGAGCCTGAAAAGTTAAAACAACTACTTGAAGAATTTGATGTTAAACCGATTGAACAAACCGAACTAGACTTACATACCGTTATCAACGAAGAAACTTTGGATTTTGACGCAGACGAATTTTTGTCAGAGGTAGCAACCGGAAAAAAGCCGCGTATTATCCCCAAAACAGCGAAAGATACCAAAGCATTGGTCAAAAATTTGATAAAAAAAGCTTCACTGAGAGTGGCTTCATGAAGTGGCTTAATCGCAACCCGATGTTTCCAATAATGTTCTTTGCTGGCTGTGTAATATTTGCTTTATCGCGTTCGACAATTGAGGCTAATATGCAATCCTCAAATATGGTACAAGCCGCAAATCGCAGTAAATCTGAAAAAGAAAAGCAAATTGATATTTCAGAAGCATTACTAGCTAAACAAGAACAAATTGCGGCATCAAGGTTCCGTAATGGCTGCATCATGGTTGTCGCTCAAATTGCCCCAAATAAATTTACTGGATTAACAGAAGGTTTGCCAGTGATAGACCAGGTGCGTAAAACTCCCCTTGCTCCCAACAATATCGTCTGCGACGCAAATGGTGGAACTGCGGTAATCGTTCGCAGCCAATCAAAACCCGTTGTTGGGGAGGTATTTTTTACAGGCAACTTACAACTAATTGAAAAAGCCAAAAAACGTGCCAATGCACGCTACGTCTTACCCAATCAGTAATTTCAACAAACAACACATGGTTAGAACAAATCGGCCACAACAACAACGGCTTGACAAAACTCGCGCATTACTCAACGTTTTTATTTTCTGTTTATTAATTGCCGGATTGTGGTTTGTCTGCCTCAACGTATCGCCTTATATAAAGTTCGTGACGATTTTATCACAAGGCGTTTTCAAATTTGACAGCAACCTTGCTTCTTTAAGCATTTTGCTAATATTTGGCACTTGCTTCTGGGCTATTCTTCAATTTTTGCAGTTATTCCCAATCCTATTATTTAGCAGCGAAAAATTCATGAAGTCGCTGATTACAAAGTCAGACACTCGCCAAAAAGTAAATATTAGAGACGGTGACGAGGCAGTAGTAGTAAAGATGAAAACTGTCTACAATGCCCTTCCCGTTTCATTCGTGGCAAATTTAGAAAAACTGTGCGTTGTCTCTTATTTAATTGATTTCATGGTCAATTCAATTATCAATTCGCCCATCAAAGGTGGAATTGAAATGATAGGAGATATGTTGCTTTACGGAAGATTTGAGTTAATAAACTGGGGAAACGTTTTTCTTAATTTGCAAACAATATTCGCTGTTGAGTTTATTGTCCTGATGTTGATTTGGACATTTAGTTTATTATCCGCAACACAGCCGCAACGATGACCATGTTTAACCCTAAAGGACGCACAGAACGGGATTCAGAAGAGTGGGCAATTGAAGCATTGAGAGGCACCCGCAACGGCAACCTTCAATACGTCGTGATTCTAGGAATACTAGGGAGCGTAGCAATTGTGCCATTTGCAGGCGTACCAATGGGGATTTTTAGCTTTGTCTGCTGCTTGATGTTTTCATTATCATCGGCTTCTAAGTCGCAGCATAGCCAAGCAGCAGTTCACGAATTTGGATGTTTTGCTCACGCCCTAGAAGGCAGTAAATTCCATGCTTTTAGGGCGCAGGTTGGAGATGAAGAAATCGTTGCTCAATGCCAGTGGGCACGCGAGAATGGTTACCCCCTCAGTAGCGATGCATCTGAATTTTTGGCTCAACAAAAAATTGTTAACATAGAAAGCGTCTCTATGACATCAAACACCTCAGAAGAATACACATCACTCACAGCAAGGTTGCCTGACCAGCCAGAAAAAGCAAAGTCTGCCACCGTTCCGAATCTCCGTGGCGACATGAGCGCAAAAACTCAATTCTCAAAGCAAATTCCGAACCTTACCCGCAGTATTGCTGAAAATCTAAAAAACACCCTAATCGTTGGTGTTCCAGGGGTTGGCAAAGACTTATTCCTCTCCAATGTGCTGCGAGATGTTCGTAGTCTACACCCCAAAGCCACAATATTTTTTATCGACCCCAAAGCCGATCCGAAAGAGGTCGGCTACTTTGACGGCTGTGTCGATTATCCTTTCCACATGAACATAGCAGAAGAATCACCACAACAGGTTTGTGATTGGGTTTGTGAGTGCCTCGAAGAATTTGAAAGCTTTGATGCTGGCACGGAGCTAAAAATTCTTTGCTTTGGTGAAATTGCTGCAACCATGAAACTTCTCGGCACCATCAAAGGTGCGGCCCAGTTACTCAAAGCAAAATTTGTTAGCTACTCAAGTTCAGGTGATTCACGCGGCATCAAATTTATTGCCTCTTCCCAAAATGCCCATACCGATGGCATTGGCTTTAACGGCGGTGAGCGATCTATTTTTACACCTATTGTGTTGATATCGGCGGCACAAATCCCCGCGTCCGAGCAGATTCTCAAAGCCCAGATTATATCAAGTGACAAACGTTTATCTTCTACTGAGTTAGAAACGCTATGTAAAAAATCTCCTGTTGGGCGTGCTATCTACCACGGGGGATTCAATCAGTGGTTTCCTATGCCGGAGCTTCCCAACTACTCTGGCTACAACCGCGATACCCGCAGCTTTTCAAACCAACAAACTGCTCTGCTGGCAAAGCTAGAAGCAACACAAGAAACCACTGTCAACGAGTTTGTAACGAATGAATTGGGATTAAGTGGAGATAAGGCAGAAAAAATGCTTACTGCTGTTGCAGAAGTTTTAGAGCAAGAGAAACGCAAGTCTTTAATTGCAAAGTTTAAATCCAATGTCAAGCCCTAAAACTGGCCACATCTACTTTATCCACGCGGTAGGCACAAGCCGATACAAAATTGGCTTGACCACCCGCAGCGTAAAGGAGCGACTTGACGAACTTAACTCCTCACAGTCGGCTTACCCACTTCAGCTAATAGCAAGCGCCAAGTTTTCAAACGTCTGGATTTAGTCGATAAACCACTCACAGCAATGGTTCTTCTTGACTTGCAAGGGTATGCTACACACCTGACTACCCTGACCCTCAAAGAACGCACCATTCGCCGTAAAATCAACTCAGTCAAATCGCTTTTTTCCTTTGCTGCCAAGCTGAATTACATCCGCTTCAACATTGCAGCAGCGCTACGATTGCGCAAAATTGAGTACACCATTGCCCACCGCATTCTGCCACAGCGGGAGATATTGAAGCTCATTAACACAGCTGCACCCGGACGCGATCGCACTTTACTAAAATTGCTGTAAGCCACCGGAATGCGTGTATCCGAAGCGTGCGGTTTGAACTGGGAAGATTTTCTCGAACGTAACGACGGCGCAATGCAGGTATCAATTTTTGGGAAAGGGGGGAAACGTCGGGTGGTTCTTGTGCCCGACTCGGTATGGGTGGAGTTAGAGACATTGAGGGGAGTCCAAAGTGGCGAATCTCCCGTATTTTGCAGTGTACGAGGGCATCGACTTGACCGCAGTGCTGTACATCGTATTGTCAAAGTCGCGGCCATCAAGGCAGGGGTAAACCCAAAAGTGTCGTGTCACTGGATGCGGCATTGCCATTCAGTACATTCACTAGATAGAGGCGCTCCTATGAAACTACGCTCCTGAGAATTGCAGGTGGGCAACGGTTAAAGAACAACATTTAAACAGGAAAAGTCACATACATTGGATAGAGTTTAGGGGCGAAACTCTTTGCTTAAAAGACTGGGCAAGTAAATTAGGGGTCAACAGGAATTCAATTTACGCCAGACTAAAGAAGGGCTGGAGCATAGAAAAAATTCTTACGAAGCCATTTCGTAAGCCGCCACGATAGCCGATAAACCTGCAAGCCTACTCGTTGAAAAATTTTCCAACGAGTACGGGGAAAGCAGGATGTCAGCGGTTCGAGTCCGCTAACCTCCATCTAAATGCTCACGGGTAATTGCTTCCTCTTAGCATTCTCTAAATCTGCTGTCAGATTCTCACCTCCACGTCGTGCTTCCCAAACACCAGAATACCTGCGACCGATTTTCCACTTACCTTGGATGAAATTCTCATCCTCTGAAATTGTGCCAGTGTAATCGACTGGATCGGATGAAGTCGTCAAATACCGTTTACTAAAGCTAATACTACGCCCAATTACCTCACCGCTGACTTGAGCCTCTCCTAAAAAACTATCATCCAGAATATTACCAGTTAAAGCATTACCACTTTGAACTAGTGCTGCTTCAAAGCGGGTAGGGTTTTCTGATTGCCAATAGGTTCCCAGCCAAGTGCCGTTTACGTCTGCCATATGGGTAAGGGGGAATGGGTTATGGGGAAAAAAAATTTATATTAGATTAATTTTTCTAAACTCATTTGTATGTCGTTAGTTAAATCGTTAACAGCTTTTCTTGCTTTCAGGCGATCGCGTAAGCCAACCGTAGGTTTATCGCTTTCATCAAGTGGCCAACGTTCAGTAACTGAAATTGGTTCACCCACAGTTAATGTAGCTTGTCTCCAACCCAAATGCGGACGACGGGGAGATTTTTTTCCTTGAATTCGGGCGATCGTATCAAATATGATGAGTGTTGTTTCGGCAAAGCGTTCAACTGTTGGCTTTTCCTGAACATAAGTTGCTGTCACCGATACAAAGCTTTCCACCAACCGCATATGTCGCATTCGCATCTTTGCTTCTGCTGCAACCCAATCTGCCATTCCTCGATGTAAGGGTGATATCGCATTCATATCTGATATGTCCTCCCGATATATACAATTCCAACCAACTTCCTCGACGCGGCGACAACGATCTATTATATTTCCTTGGGGTTGGAGGTCAAAATATTGCTCGGCAACACGTAATGCTGTATCCAGTAAAACTTGCAATCGTGCTATCAATATTTGATTGGGACTACCATTTGGGTCACTTTCTGCGATATTTTGATGATAAAATCGTCGATAAAATTCTTCCATCTGTGTGAGAAGATGCTCTGCCAAACGCAACAGACGGGGATAGAAAATTTCTTCTGGTTTCTGAACACTACTCTTAATGTCGCCTTCTTTCAAGGGGGATATCAAACCGCTATCCGCTTCCAACTTACTTAAAAGCCAGTCCAATTTTGACCAAGGTGGCTGGATGTAACTATATTTTATGCCAATCGGTACAATCAAAACTGTCTCGGGACGGTTAGCTTTTACCAAATCTTCGACACACCAAAAACCCAACTGTGCGACACCAGGTTCCAATGGACTGACAATTTCACTATGACCGTTGGTGGCACCTTCTGGGGCAACTGAAATCGGCATTTTACCATTAACAAACAAATCCCGTGCAGTTCGCAAAGCAACTCTATCCAGTCGCTTACCTCGATGAATGGGAATTCCTCCCAAACGTGAAAAAAACAAACCTAGCCATTCTCCAGCCCAAATAGTCATGCCTCGGTCATAGACAAAATGGCTGTGAAATGGCTTTTGCAAACGTATACCGAGTTGACGTGCAGCTTGTGGGACACTTCGAGAAAGCAGATACATCATACAAACTGGATCGTCTACCTCAGGGTGACGAAATGCCATGAGCAAGCGAATTTTTCCCGATTGGAATTGTTGATATAAATCGACTAACGTCTTAGCATTAGCCACGGATACTTGAGAAATACCAGCCGGTAACCACGGTCTGACTCGAAAACGCAGCAAGACTGGCAAGAAAATATGTGCCAGTTTCAGCACAAATCGGTTAAACCGTTGGGGAATAAATTCTAAGCGTGGTTTCGCATGGTGAATCGAATCGAACAAAATAGACTCTCCAAAAAAAATCTTGATTCAAAACTTACGCAAAAACTCTCCCAAACTCTGTGACCCGCCGAAGTATATATAGACACCGAGCCGAAACCGCCAACTTCTCTCTGCGGTTAATTCTTCCATAGTTCTGCGTAAGTCATAAGTTTATTAAACTCGTTGAAAGATTAGCGAAAGATTATTTGCAGGCATTTTATGAGTATTTATCAAGTTTAGGTTATGTGCTTGTGCTGCGACGACAACATCATCTAAATCGCGTACACCCCATTCTAAACTTTGCATCCTGAGAGACTCATCAAAAGCCTCGTTGCTTGGTGCCGTATGTTTCCCATTCTGCTTAAATGGACCGTATAAATACAGTACTCCACCTGCTTTAAGAATCCGACCAGCACCTGCCATCAGCCCTAAACAAGCTGACCAAGGCGAAATGTGAATCATATTAATGTTGACTATGGCAGCAATTGGCAAAGTATCTAAATTATCTTCCACTGCCCAGACTGAATTACTAGCATCTAAGTCGATGGGTGGATAAATATTTGCGCATCCCAAATATTCAGACCATGCTGCAATGCTAGCACGCAATTCGGGATTAGGGTCAGAAGGGAGCCATTTGCGATCGCTTTTAGCGGCGCTTGCGCTATCGCCTAAACGTGAAGCGAAAAAGGTTGCGTGTTCCCCTGTACCTGAGGCAATCTCTAAAACTGCACCAGTAGGAGGTAGGATTTGTGAAAGAACCTCCAGTATAGCTTCCCGATTGCGTTCGGTTGCTGGGGCGTATTTTCGTGCATCAAGTGGTGTATTCATATCGGTGACAGACACATATCTAATTTTAGCGAATTACCTCCCATTGTCTGGCATACAGTTTGCAATTGTCTGGCATACAGTTTGGGATTGTCTGGCATACAGTTTGGGATTGTCTGGTATACAGTTTGGTGGTAGTTCTTTCATCGACCGAACTTAATATGTATTAATAAATACATTTTATAGGTATGCTAGGTGCGTTTTAGTTTCAACTCTCAGATTCAAACTGGCTTAATTCAGATTTGAGGTTGAGAAACAAGGATTCATTAATGGGTCAGACTGTTTTGGGAGATCGTTCAGTCGTGCGATAGCGTTCGGCGCCGACAATCACGGTTCGCTTGGAGTGGTTGACAAAGGACTTGGGATATAATCAGTATTATTTGAGGTTGTGGTACGTGCTGCTGGGATGTTCACGCAATATACATCTTGGCCGTTTTTAACTGACCTTTTTTCTCTAACTTGTCAGAAATCCGTGAGTCCTATGTTGGGGTAATGTCGTGCTTGAGCATCAGAAGAAGTTGAAGCCCATTTGCACTACCCTAAATCTTCAGGATTGAGTTGCGGGAAGAAAGGGGAAATTAAAACAACAGGTGAAGATTGCGCTTGACCCGAAATAAATTAAAAGACTTAAAACTAGACAAAAATTAAGGAAAAAATACATGAACCAACAAAACTATTGTTTAACAAACATTAAGGCACTTGGATTCACTCCTACGCTCATTGAGAAGTACCTCGGTGAGCCGGAGCTTAAAAGGAATACTAAATATCACTCTGCGGCACCAATCAAACTTTGGAAGAAAAGTTTAGTAGACAAGGTTTGTGTGGAGATTAGAGCCGAGTTGGATGCCCAATTAGCCCGTCGTGCGAAATCTGCTTTAACCCGTGAAGCTAACAAGGATGCGAAGTACCAAGCGCTAAAAAATTACTTAGATACTTACAGCTTCGATATTAGTAACGATGAGTTGCTAGAGTTAATTTCAATAAGCTATCAAACAAATACAATCGCTCGTCATGTGTTTAATAACTTCGACTTGTTCTGTAACAAGTTGGCAGAAGAACTATCGATAGATGAAGTTAGTGCCATCGAAAATACCCACGCAGAAGCTGATTTTACCTATAACAAAATTTATCCAATAGTCCGAGAAGTTATCAAGGAGAAACCCATACTTGGGAATGCTCTACAGGTAATTCAGACTGATATTAAAATGCAAGAGGAGATAGAACACAGAAGACTTGAAATAGTCCGAGAACAACAAGAAGAGCTTCTAGAGTTTGCATTAGCTAACTTTAATTTGATTGCTCAAAATATGCAGATTAATCCCAGCAAACTAAGCCAGCCAAGAGGGAATAAAGCGAAACATTGGAAAGAAGCTGTGAACCAAAGTGCTGGCTATCTCTGGACTATGTTTGAACAGGCTATAGTGGTAGTAGAGCCGAAGTTGAAAGGGTATCCGAAACCAAAGCAACCTCCGGAATTGAAGCAGAAGTTACGTGAATTAGCGAATCAACTTCTATCTGTTAAACAAGCCTAATACCAAATAGTATGAAGACGCAATTAATAGCCCACAGTAAGGTGGGCTACCTGCGGTAAGCGTTCAGCGCCTATGTACCCCTTTGCTAATCGCAAGCCTTTGCCAGTGCGTTGGGCGGATGCAGCCGACTTGTTCGCGTAGCGTCTCCGACAGGAGAAGCACCGGCGTCCAGACGAATAGCGTGTGGGTGAATAAAGCGCAACCTCATACAGAATTGGTATAATTACCCAAGTCGGATTACTTAATATCTTGCACGAGGTCGCAACACCCTAGAAGGGTGTCGCTATACGTAGAAAGCCCACCTGCGTGGGCTACGCAAAAGCGATAGTTTCGTAGCCTTTTTTCCTGTATCTACGTAACTGTGGGTAGCAATTAGTTAATAGTTAGTAATCGGTAGGCTAAAAGTTTAAGTTGAGGGTTTTTTTAAGCTTTGAATACACCTAATTAATAAAACTAGGAAAAAGTCTTAAATTTTTCCTAGCCTTAATTTTTCTAATGGGTAGTACCAGACTCGAACTGATGACATCCTGCTTGTAAGGCAGGCGCTCTACCAACTGAGCTAACCACCCGTTTTTCGCTTACAAGAAATAATCTTACCAAACTTTCCTGAATCGCGCTAGTATTTTTGAGAAAATATTTTTTGACCACTTCCAACTCAGTACAGACAGAATGTTCTGAGCCTCCTAACTCCCGTACGGGTGAGGTTACCCCGCCCCTCCTAAATTATGCCCTCTGGTCGGACTCACGATCGCATCACTCTCTGGTCTTTGCCTTGTATCGCCGGTTTGACCTTCTGGCAAACTCAAAGTGGCAACCTGACTCTATTGGTAGCGGGTGGGTTTATGTTGGGTGGGCTGATGTTTGGCCCCGATTTGGATATTTACTCCCGTCAGTACCAACGCTGGGGTTACTTGCGTTTCATTTGGATTCCTTATCAAAAACGTCTGCGTCATCGTTCTTTTTTATCTCACGGTCCGATTATTGGCACGACTTTGCGGGTGCTTTATTTCCTAACCATAGTGGGAATTTTTCTAATTATCGTTTTGGTAATAGCGGAAAAGTTGGGGACTGTGGCTTTGAATTGGCAGGGTATGAGCAATGAAGTAGGGCGATCGCTCAATATTTACTCGTCAGAATTTATAGCGCTGTTTTTGGGTCTGGAACTGGGTGCCATGAGTCATTCCCTCAGCGATTGGACTGGTTCGGCTTATAAGCGTTACCAAAAGCAGGGTGTTAAAGGTATATTCCCTCGTGGGAAAATCAAGAAGCGTAAAACAAGGCGGAATAGTCCATCAAAGCCAAAAACTAGCAAAAGTCGCACAAATTCCAAAACTTTAAAATAGGCTTGAATGAAGGAAGAAGGAAGAAGGAAGAAGGAAGAAGGAAGAAGGAGGTTTATATATGTGGATACAGGACCCCAACTCAAAACGAATCACCTGATTAGCTCAGGGTATTAAAAAGAACAGGGAGAATAATATTTTTTAAACGTAGAGGCAGACTCAGTTATATGGAAAGAAATAAGGATACTTTGGCGGCTTTACAAGAGTTGATTGATGTGGTATCAAAGTTGCGATCGCCTGATGGTGGTTGTCCTTGGGATTTAGCACAAACTCCCGAAACCCTGACACCTTATGTGATTGAGGAAGCTTATGAAGTGGTGGATGCAATTAAGGGTGGTGAATTATCGGCGATCGCTGAAGAATTAGGAGATTTATTATTACAGGTAGTATTGCAAGCCCAAATTGCTTACGAGTATGGGCAATTTTCTCTTAAAGAAGTGGCTGAGGGTATTTCCCAAAAATTAATTCGCCGACATCCTCATGTATTTGGTGATGTGCTAGTGCAAAATGTAGATGAGGTAAGGCAAAATTGGGAAGAAATAAAAGCTAAAGAAAAGGGTGAATTATCCCCAGATGTCCAAAAACTTAGCTATAAGCTTAGTCGTTATGCGTCTACTTTTCCCCCGATAATGGCGGCAATGAAAATTTCTCGTCATGCTGCTGACGCTGGCTTTGAGTGGGAAAATATTGATGGTGTTTGGGATAAGTTTAATGAGGAGTTGGGGGAGTTTAAGCAGGCTTTGGCTCTTGAAACACCAGCAGCACAACAAGCAGAATTAGGAGATTTGCTATTTTCCGTTCTGCAATTGGCGCGTTGGTATAAACTTGATGCCAGTGAAGCTTTACGGGGAACAAATCAGCGCTTTATCCAAAGGTTGCAAAAAATGGAGACATTTAGCGATCGCCCACTTTCAGATTACACTTTGGATGAGTTAGAAGCGCTTTGGCAACAGGCAAAAAAGCAATTAGCTTTCCAAAAAGATGAGAACGTCCAACACGAAACTTAAGATTTTTGCATCCAACGGCTATAAAGCGGCAGAAAATCTGACCGCTTTTTGCCGAACCCACAACTCCTATTTGTCCGCATAGATTACCTATAAAGGTGGCAGAAGAAGTATAGGTAGTAAAATATCACGCCAGTTACTGAGACTGAATATTTGAAGAATTTATCTATAAATATAAAGGTTTCATTCTAAGGAAAACTCAGAACTCAGCGCTGGCAAAGTCTTAACTATTCTAGTCTTCGTGGTCTTCAAAGGGGTCGGAGAGTTCCTTGGCTGGGGGACCGAAGGAGGTATAGATAGAAGCCGCTGTAATAATAATTACCACAGCAGAGACAGAAATACCGAGGACGGTTGCGGGTTCCAAATTGCTAAGAACTGTTGCGAGTTCCATAAGTTAGAGATAAATTATGAATGCTATTCTTATAGAATATTACAGAAGATTAAAAAAAGCTTTGGCAAGCAATCTTAGGTGAACTATGGCACAACGGACGCGCTTGGGAGATATCCTTAGACCTTTGAACTCGGAGTATGGTAAAGTTGCTCCGGGTTGGGGTACTACGCCTTTAATGGCTGTTTTTATGGGATTATTTTTTGTATTTCTGCTGATTATTCTGCAACTGTACAATAAATCATTGATTATCCAAGATGTAACAGTCGATTGGCGAAGTTTAGGCAGCTAAACGATCCAAACATTAAGAAGCCTGCACTACAGGCTGTGTGATACCCGGCTTGTCCGGGTTTTTTGATCTGAATGAAGGAAGAAGGAAGAAGGAAGTTTATATATGGGGATACAGGACCCCAATTCAAAATGGGCGACCTGCGTTCTTGTCGGGGTATTAAAAAGTTTATTCGAGGATCGTAAGCCGAATGGCACGCTTGTTAAGCCCTGAAATAAATTATCCCTTCGGGACGCTGCGCGAACGGGCTGAAAGCTTAAACCCGTTTCAACGGGTTGAAAGGCTCACATAGTAAGCTAAAGCTTACTTCAGCTTCTTACTGTGAAATTTATTTCTTGGCTTAATATCCTGTTAACAAGCGTGCCATTCGATCGTAAGCCCTAGCCTACGGCATAGGCTTCGGCTTACGGGCTGGCTGAACGCCTACATGAAAATTAGATCCCCGACTTCTTGAAGGATGCAGAAGAGCGAATGGTAGGTCTGACCCCTCAATGAGGATCGAAACAGTTCTCTCGCATACCCGACATAACGCCCACACCCTGGAAGGGTGGGCTTTGTTTAATTAGCCACACCATTCTATGGTGACGGCGGGATTCCGGGTTTCGGAGGGGTCTTACCCCTGATTCGCTCTTCTGCATCCTTGAAGAAGTCGGGGATCTGAACACGACAGGTGGGAGGCCTATCCTACTGACAATTGTCTAAACTACATATGTAGGTGGATTTAATTGGTCAATTTTTCAGTTTACAGGAGAAAAAAATGAATATATTTGGTATCGGTCTACCAGAAATGGGCGTAATTATGGTGGTAGCACTGTTAATATTTGGACCCAAAAAACTTCCAGAAATTGGTCGCAGTATGGGAAAAGCGATTCGTGGCTTTCAAGAAGCTTCGTCGGAGTTCCAAAATGAGTTTAAGCGGGAAGCTCAACAGTTAGAACAAGTTGTCAAGACTACTGCTGAGTTAGAACCGAAACAAATTGAGTCTGTGCAAAAGGATGTTGAAGCTGAAAGGCTTGCCGAAGGCTAGGATTAAAGATATTTTACAGTTGATAACGATTGCAAATGACGGAAGCTGTTGCTAAGAAGGCTTTGGTAATTCCTCAGCTAATTGTTGGTTTGGGGAATCCAGAGCCGAAGTACGATCAAACACGCCATAATATTGGCTTCGCTGCTGTGGATGCTTTATCTCGTTCCTGGCAAATTCCTGTATCGACAAATCGCAAGTTTCAGGGTGAGTTTGGGGAAGGAACCGCACGAGGTGGAGACAAAATCCGCTTGCTGAAACCACTTACTTATATGAATCTTTCGGGACAGTCAATACAAGCGGTGACTAGTTGGTATAAGTTACCGCCAGAATCGGTCTTGGTAGTTTATGATGATATGGATTTGCCTTTGGGAAAAACCCGTCTGCGCTTATCTGGTTCCGCAGGTGGACATAATGGCATGAAAAGCGCGATCGCACATCTTAGTAGCGACAATTTCCCCCGTTTGCGAATTGGCATCGGTAAACCAAAAGGTGCTGCTAATGATGATGTAAATACTGTCTCTCATGTATTGGGGCGATTTTCTGCAGTCGAAAATAAATTGATGTCGGAAGTACTTCAGTTTGTAGTCGAATGCGCTGAATTATGTCTAAAACAGGGTGTTGAAAAGGCAATGAATCGCTGTAATAGTGCGGCTATTACACTTACTGAGTCTTGAATTTTAAAGGAAAAAAAAGTAATGGACGCGCACCCAAAAAAAAGGGTGCGGTTCATCTTGCTTAATTTGTATAATTATGATATTGACTGTGTGGCTTGTCTAACGTTTAAGTCGTCAATCAATGCCAGCACCAAATATTTTTAGTTAAAACGACGTTTGCGTCTAGCAGCTACGGCCTTGCGTTTGCGTTTTTCCTGTGGGTTTTCAAAATGTCGGTGATACTTAACATCAGCTAAAATTCCAGCTTTGGAAACCTGTCGTTTAAACCGACGCAAAGCTGAATCTATTCCTTCATTCTCTCCTAGAAGCACTTGAGTCATTACTACTCTTCCCTCGTTATCGATTATTTCCTATAATAAGCTACCAGAAGGCTGGCAAAACTCCCTGGTTGGGGTGGCAAACGTTGGATGCAGCCGATCTTCATGATTGAGACGCTGCACAGTGTGCATCATGATTTTGAATAGCACTAAAAAATAATTATAAATTAGATTTTACAAATGATTATTGTTCGTCGCTTTGAGTCGATGTCTTAATAGTAAGGGCTAGTTGATAAAGTTCACGACGGCTTAGGGAAGTGACTTTCGCTAGTTCTTTGCTTGCTTCGGATTTTGATATTCCCTGTTTGAATAAAGCCTCCAATTCTGCAATCAGTTGGTCTTCGGTTAACTGGGGTTGACTGCCGAGTTTACCCGCAACTACCAAAGTATACTCACCTTGGGGTTCCTTGTTGCGGTGGTGTTCGCAAGCTTCAAAGATCGTTCCCCGCCAAAATTCCTCATATAATTTGGTTAGCTCTCGTGCCAGTACGATTTGGCGATCGCCTCCCAAAACATCTGCAAAATCTTGTAAAGTCTCCCGCAGGCGGTGGGGAGATTCGTAGAAAATTAGAGTGCGGGGTTCTGCTTTGAGCAACTCTAGATGTTCTCGACGTTGTTGAGATTTCGCTGGCAGAAAACCTTCAAAGACAAATTTATCTGTTGGTAGTCCTGCTGCACTCAATGCTGTAATTACTGCACTTGCACCGGGAATGGGAACTACTGTTATCCCTGCTGCGATACAAGCTTGAACTAGTTCATATCCAGGATCGGAAATCAGTGGCATCCCCGCATCTGTCACCAGAGCGATCGCTTTTGAGTTCTGTAGGTGATTTAATAATTCTGGAGTGCGGCTGTTGGTGTTGTGGTCGTGATAACTCAATTGCGGTGTCTTGACTTGAAAATGTTGTAGCAGCTTCCCCGTGTGACGTGTATCTTCTGCTGCAATTAAATCCACCGTTTGCAAAATTCGCACTGCTCGGAATGTCATATCTTCCAAGTTCCCAATTGGTGTAGCGACGATGTAGAGTGTTCCTGGTTTTGGTTCGGTTTGCATTTTGGGCAGGTAGGAGTTAGGAGTTGGGAGTTGGGAGTTAGGAGTACCCCTGTTAAAGTGACTCAAGAACTAGTGTAAAATACCTAACCTTTACTCTTACCTTCGCTTCTTCGTTACTTCGCGGTTAAATATATCTTTTTTTTTAACCGCGATAGACGCTTCGCCTTCCCGGAGGGTAGTAACGAAGAAGCGAAGAAAGAACCATTTTACAGCCTACACCTTAACAGCCGTAGAGTTAGGAGTTGGGAGGAGCAGAGTGGGTGATGGGGAACAATTAACAACCAACCACTAACCACTAACAAACAACAAACAACATTTAACAAATGACTAATAATGGACTATTCGTTGGTTTGGTAACGCTGGATTTGATTTACCTTGCTGATTCTGCACCTTTGAACAATCAAAAAATAGTGGCTAATGACTATACTGTAGCAGCGGGTGGCCCAGCAACAAATGCTGCAGTCACTTTCAGTTATTTGGGAAATCAATCTACAGTTTTGGGCATCGTAGGTTCTCACCCAATGACCCAGTTAATCAAAGGAGATTTAGCAAATTATCAAATAGCGATCGCTGACCTTGACCCTACCACAGAAATTGCCCCACCAGTTTCTTCGATTATTGTCACTCAAACAACTGGTGAACGGGCTGTAGTTTCTATCAATGCTGCCAAAACTCAAGCTTTGAGCGTGTCTATTCCACCAAATATTTTACAAAAGACTGATATTGTACTGATTGACGGGCATCAGATGGCAGTGGGGTTTATCCAGGCTCAAATGGCGAAAGCGCAGAAGATTCCAGTTGTGATCGATGGTGGTAGTTGGAAACCAGGATTTGAAGAATTATTACATCAAGTTGATTATGCTATCTGCTCTGCTAATTTTCATCCTCCAGGTTGCGATACTGAACAAGAGGTATTTGCTTATCTTTATAAACTTGGTATTCCCCATATCGCCATTACCCACGGTGAAAAATCAATTACATACCTTAGCAGTAATAAAACTGGCACGATAAATGTGCCGACTATTGAAGCTGTTGATACACTAGGGGCTGGAGATATCTTTCACGGAGCTTTTTGTCACTATATATTACAAGAAAGTTTTACTGATGCACTGAAACAAGCCGCGAATATCGCTGCTAATTCCTGTCAATTTTTTGGTACTCGTCGCTGGATGCAAAGAATCTCATCCCCCTAAAAGCATCCAGAAAAGGGGAGAAAAGTAAAAATTATCGAAACAGCGTGAATGCGGGATAGGGGGTTGGTTCTTTGTATATTTACAGATTATCCGCTTCTTTGTGGGGGTTTAATACAAAGACAAGAAACAGGTGACCCGTTTTGAGTTGAGTTTCCAATCCCCAACTCAAAACCTCTTCCTTCTTCCTTCTTCCTTCTTCCTTCTTCAATAAAAGGTACAAACAAATGAAAAATCTAGAAGAAATATTAGCGATCGCTCGTTCTGTAGGATGGGGAGCATCATATATATTACGGTCTTACTACCACGGGGCATTAGACCAAAATCTCGAAGTCCAATACAAACAGAATGAGCCTGTGACTATTGCGGATGTCGCGGTTAGTAAGTATATCTTAGAGCGGTTACAAGAGGCTTTAGGGAATGAAGATTATGATTATATCAGTGAAGAAACTTATAAATCAGAACAAGCCGAGCATTTAAATAAAGAATGGGTATGGATAATTGACCCTTTAGACGGTACCCGAGATTTTATTGATAAAACTGGCGAGTATGCAATTCACATCGCTTTGGTGAAGCAAAATTGCCCAGTTTTGGCAGTAGTCGCAGTCCCAGAAGCAGAAAAGTTATATTCTGCGATTAAAGGTGGTGGTACTTTTGTTGAAACACGGGATGGGGAAACTAAACCTATACAAGTATCTTTACGCAATTCCATTCAAGATTTTACTGTAGTCGCCAGTCGCAACCACAGAAATGAGAGTTTAGATTACCTGCTGCAAAAATTCTCATTTGGTAACGAAAAATCAGTGGGCAGTATCGGCTGTAAAATAGCTGCAATTATCGAAGGACAAGCTGATGTATATATTTCTCTTTCTGGAAAATCTGCTCCCAAAGATTGGGATCTCGCAGCACCGGAGTTAATTTTGACAGAAGCTGGTGGTAAATTTACTCATTTTGATGGCACCCCATTACAGTACAATACGGGCGACATCAATCAGTGGGGTGGTTTGATGGCGAGTAACGGTAGTATCCATAACCAACTTTGCACAGAAGCGGAAAGGATTTTAGTAGAATTCGCTAAGGGGTGAAATGTATTTTTTTGAGTCAATTTGGGGTTAAAGTGGCAGCAAAACTTTCAATTTCCCCTGTAGAAACGTTAAATTAGAACAGTAGCATAAGTGGTTTGACTTGTAACTTGCTCTTTGAGCAAAACCCCACCCCTTATGCCCCAGTTCCCCGCAAGCAGGGAGAAATTCTATATTTATTCGACACAAGTAAGATTTTCAATGAGTGAAAAAAACGACGGTTACAAAGTTGTTTGCGACAATCGACAAGCGCGTTTTCTATACGAAATCCTCGAAACCTATGAAGCTGGAATTCAGTTGACGGGAACCGAGGTTAAGTCTATTCGTGCGGGAAAAGCCAATTTGCAAGATGGTTATGCTTTAATCCGCGATAACGAAATATGGATGATTAACGTCCATATCTCGCCTTATACTTCCAGCGGACAATATTTTAATCATGAACCACGCCGTACCCGCAAGCTCTTGTTACACCGCCAAGAAATCCGCAAACTAATTGGTAAGGTTGAACAGTTGGGTTTGACGTTGGTGCCTTTAAAGATGTATTTTAAGAGCGGTCGAGTGAAGGTGAGTATCGCCCTTGGTAAAGGTAAGAAGCTGCACGATAAGCGGGAATCACTCAAAAAACGCCAAGACCAACGGGATATGCAACGAGCGATGAAGAGTTATTAATTGGTGCAATAAATTTCCAGTTTGAGTATACGGCGGCTTGACCGCATCGCCGATTTTCCCCATCTAGTAAGTTCCATAAAATACCCTCTTCTATGTGAAACCGCTTACCCATGCTAGAGATGCGGATGCCTTTGAAATTGCTAAAGCCTTTGGTTAAGGTATCTGCTAATAGGCGTTCACGTTCTTGTTGTACGACCTCTTCGGCAGATTTTCGAGACGGCATTCGCGTGAATTCTTCCCAAGATAATTCTCATAATTCCAAGGCTCTGCGATTGCCATAATTAAAAATCGGGTCTAATTCTGTGCCGTGAGATACCAAGGCAAAAGGAGCTTCAAATAAGGCTTGCGATATTTCTTCTGGTGAAGCGATCGCATCAATTAGAAAACGTCCTGTCCAGTGTTGATAGCTGTGCAGTAGCAGTTGGCTATGGCGAATTATAACTTCTTCTTGCCAGGGAAACATGGTGAGTATAGATTATATATTAAGGTAAATGCCATCCATAATTTAATTATTAACCGCAGTAGGCGCTGTACGGCTACTGTGTAGGGTAGAACACAGATAAACGCAGATGTTGAAGATTTAACTTCCGAATTTTAGTCATCTTCAGATAACTTTAGCTATTAGCCCAGAACTTTAATTCCGGGCTATATTGTGAGTTAATTACTAACGTCCCACCAATTTATCCCGCAGATTTTTAATTCTATCCCGGAATTTTGCCGCTTCTTCAAATTCCATTTTCTTTGCAGCTTCTTTCATCTGTTTCTCTAACAAATTAATCAACTGTGGAATCTCTTCTAAGGGTAATTCATCAATGTGTTCATCTACGACTTGCAAATCTTGTGAATTCAACCGCCGCGATACTTCCAAGAATGATAAAATCGCATTGCTGGATTTCTTCTTAATTATCGATTGCGGTGTAATATTGTGCATTTTATTATATGCCATTTGAATCCCGCGCCGTCTGTCTGTTTCATCAATGGCTTTAATCATGCTATCCGTCATATTATCAGCATACATTATCGCTTTTCCTCGGATGTGACGCGCTGCTCTACCAATAGTTTGAATTAAAGAACGCTCCGAACGCAGGAAGCCTTCTTTATCCGCATCCAAAATCGCTACAAGAGAAACTTCTGGTAAGTCCAAACCTTCCCGTAATAAGTTCACACCCACCAACACATCAAATTTACCATCGCGTAAATCTTGAATAATTTCTATTCGTTCAATAGAATTAATTTCCGAATGGAGATATCTAACCCGAATGCTATTATCTTGAAAATATTCGGTTAAATCCTCTGCCATCCGCTTGGTTAATGTTGTAATTAAAACTCGCTCATTCAGGTCAACTCTATCTTTAATTTCACCCAACAAATCATCAATTTGACCTTCTGTTGGACGGACATTAATTTCTGGGTCAATTACTCCCGTCGGTCGAATGATTTGTTCTGCTATTTGACCCTCAGAAATTTCTAATTCCCAATTTCCTGGTGTTGCAGAAACAAAGACACATTGGTTTACCTTTTGCCAAAACTCCTCTGCTTTTAAAGGACGGTTATCAGCAGCGCTAGGAAGGCGAAACCCATGCTCAACCAATACTTTTTTCCTCGCTTGGTCGCCATTATACATCCCGCGAATTTGCGGTACGCTGACGTGAGATTCATCAATCACCAACAGCCAATCTTTAGGGAAATAATCAATTAAACACTCTGGTGGATCTCCTGCTTGTCTTCCTGCTAAATGTCGAGAATAATTCTCTACACCGTTACAAAAACCAACCTCGCGTAACATTTCTAAATCGTAACGAGTACGCTGGTCAATGCGTTGGGTTTCAAGTAATTTTCCTGCTTCTTCTAATTGGAATTTGCGCTCTTTTAATTCAGCCTCAATATCATCACATGCCACCTCCAACCGTTCTTGTGGGGTGACAAAGTGACGGGCAGGGTAAATATTTACCGCTTCCACACTCTTGATAATCTCACCCGTCACTGGGTCTATATAACGAATAGCGTCAACTTCATCGCCAAAAAATTCTACCCGAATGATTCTATCTTCGTAAGCTGGCCCAATTTCTAACACATCACCCCGGACACGAAACTTACCACGACCCATCTCTATATCATTGCGGCTATACTGCACTGATGCCAATTCTCGCAACACCTCCCGTTGATTTACTTCCATCCCGACTTTGAAAGGGATAGCAGCTTTGAGATATTCAGAAGGGATACCCAAACCGTAGATACAGCTGATGGAAGCAACAACGATGACATCACGACGTTCAAAAAGCGATCGCGTTGCTGAATGTCTCAGCATATCTATCTCATCGTTTATCGAAGAGGTCTTCTCTATAAATGTATCGGTAACGGGAATGTATGCTTCTGGCTGATAATAATCGTAGTAACTAACGAAATACTCCACGGCATTCTCAGGGAAGAAATCGCGTAATTCATTACAAAGTTGTGCTGCTAGTGTTTTGTTATGTGCCAGCACCAAGGTCGGTCTACCCACCTTCTCAATTAACGATGCTACCGTGAATGTCTTACCTGTACCCGTAGCTCCCAGTAAAGTTTGGTAACGATTGCCAGCATTGATAGAAGTGGTTAGCTGTGCGATCGCCCCTGGTTGGTCACCAGTCGCCACAAAAGGAGCTTTCAGACAAAAGTCTTTCATAAAATATCGCTATTTAATACCCTCTCCTATGGTAGCGGAGTCCGCTAAGACTGGCTTTTATGCCAACTCGCTGGTATCCGACACTTCCAAGTAGCGATCGCCGCCCATTGTAATCTTTAACTTTTTTTATAAAAATTTACTAGTTTAGTTTACTTATGTGTAATTTTTTAAGATAATTATACCTATGTTAGGTCTTTGAAAGTTTAACTCTCAAATTATAAGAAAAACTTCAACTCTCCTAAGTCTAAGTATTGTAAAAAAGTTAACAATTTCGAGGTATTAGTTTTATGACCATTAGCAGCCCTGGTAAAGCAGTAAATCCTCGGGAAAAAAAAGCCAAGCTAGAAGGAGAAACCACAGTGGAAGCCGAAAATAACCAAGCACAGAGTTCAAATTCACAGGATAGTACAAAAATGCCAGTGCAAGAAAAATCATCCAACAAACTGCAAGTCCGGGACAAAGCTGCCATTGCTGGAACCCGCCCACCTGGTGGTAGTGACTTAGAAGTGTCTGAGAAACTATCAATGGTGGGAGTACGTCCCGTTGGTATCAGTCATTTAGAAGTTGCTGAAACATTTAACGCGATGGGGATTCGCCCTATTGGTGCAAATACAATGCACGTAGTTGGCACCATGAACCAATCTGGAATACGTCCTATTGGTTCGAGCGCAATAATAATCTCTGAAACCTACTCTGTAATGGGTAATCGTCCAGTGGCACCAAATGAAACAGGCGATTCTGAGACTCTCATGGGCTTTTTGGATTAATTAATCTAGCAACTCAGAAAGGCTGCCTTTCTGAGTTGCCGACTGCTTGACGCAAAGAGTGAAACAGCCAAGATTGTAGGCAGGTCTTAGATTTTATTTTATTTGGTTGAATTATTTATATAAAATTATCTTCCCCTAGCTCTTTGTTAATAAAAAGAACAAATTTTTATATTAGCCAAAATCACAAAGACGTTCAGCGATCCCATTTCTAGCATATCTCCCTCTTTTTACATAGACAACTAATGTGTCTTGTGGTGGAAGGCTGTAGGCAAAACATTAAGTTACTTTGAAAAGGTAATCAAAAAAGCGATTAAAGCTTGAAAACAAGTTTTAAAAAAGCTTGGTAGAAAAACAGGAGAAAGATATGAGTATTGAAGATCGCGCTAAAGCTGCAGCTAAAAATGTTGAAGGCAAGGCTCAAGAAGCACTAGGAAATATTACTGGCGATCCAGAAGATAAAGCTAAAGGTAAGGCAAAACAAGCTGAAAGCGAAGTCCGTCACGGAATAGAAGACGTGAAAGATGATGTCAAAAAAACAATTGACTAAACCTTTGTAATTTTGAATAAATCTAGGTAGTTCAGAAGGGTGTGTTGTACTCTTAAGGATAGCTAGGTAAAAGTTGAAGCTATACAAATCAAGGATAATTTGGCTGAATGAGTTGATTTGTATAGCTTTTGACTTGAGAAATATTAGCTATCTGTTAACTAGCTGTATTAACTTCAAAAATTATAAATTTAATTACAAAAATCTATCTTTTTGGAGGCTAGAGAAATGATTTGGCTTCAACAGGGACGAAAGATTCTGATTAGTTTAGTTCTAATTTTAGTCCTGACAATTACTAGTGCTTGCAGCAGCGGAAAAGTCGCAGCACTGGATCGACCAAACGCTCCTACTGCAATTGGTCGTGATGCACCATATGCACAACTAGAGCGAGGGAACACAGCTCCAGGACAAACCTTTGCTGACTGGGTTGTGCAGACATCTAAAGGGTTGGTTCAGGATGCTTATGTGCGGGATAATAACAAATTAGGTATTGTAATTTCCCCTAAAGTTCGTCCTAACGAAGTAAGAGACTTAACGAAATCTCTTGTACAAGGCTTCCGGCAGAAGTTCCCCAACCAAGACTTGACTGTTTTGGTGTATGCACCTGACAAAAAACTGATTTTGACTGCACAGTATGATGTGCAATCGAAGCAAGTTCAGTACACCTAATAGTTAATGGTTATTGGTTAGTCGTTAGTCGTTGGTAGCAAATTTGAAAAGCAACCATAAGCTAACAACAAACAAATAACAAAAGAAGGAGAAAAATAATATGACAAGTAACGAAGATTACAAACGTCAAATCATGAAAGATTTGGCGAAGGGTGATGTCGAATCTCTAGATGATGTTCAGAGCGATCCAAGCAGAGACTACCAAAGTTTTGACGACTTTGCTCAACGGTCTACAACTGACGAACGTCGCAAAATGTTTGGCAAATCCTTGCATCCCGATCGGATTCCTACCAGTCAGATGGAGCCGGAATTGCAGAAAGCGATCGCTCAAATTAAACCGTCGGAAAGAGACGACGTAGCCCGCTCTTTCTTTAAACATCTTAAACAAAGAGGACTCGACGACCGTCACCTGGAACAGCAGTTGGGACTTTCTACCCACAATCCTAACCGGATGAATGCTGATGATGTCAGCAAACTTGCGTCCTTCGCTTATCACAATCACCCGGATATTTTCAAGGAAGTCCTAGCTGAACAACCAGCAATTATCGGGTTCCTTAGCAATCCTATTGTCGCTGGTATCCTGGGAGTTGCTGCAGCTAAGTGGTTGGGTAGTCACCATAGATAAATTTTCTTTTTTGTGTGTTTTAAAAATTGAATGTTGGTTGGTGTGAAAAGGGCGATCGCTGTTAAAGGTCGTCCTTATTTTTTACCAATGAAGGAAGAAGTTTTCAACATACAAACTTCTTCCTCCTTCCTTCTTCCTTCTTAATTGAATCTTATCCTGTGCGAATTACCATGTTGGATCGCTATATAAGTTTATTACCAACTCGGATTGTACCGGAGGCACTGCTGTAATACAAGCGCGGATAACTTTGCCATCCTCGATTTCTACGGTGCAAGCGTGACATGAACCCATTAGACAACCAGTGGGAATGAATACTCCGGCTCGATCGGCAACATCTAGCAGGGGTTCTCCCACTTCGGCATTAACCGTAACATCATCTGGTAAAAAGTGGACGCGGACAGCCATACCAATTTTGGATTTTAGATTTTGGGTTGAACAATTAAAAAATCACTCTTCATCAAGGATTTTCAGCGTACTTATTTTTCGCCAAGTCCTAGTAGTTCGTTAATACAACTTTACTGGGTATTATTTCTTTACTATAAGGACTCAGTACTACGCCCAAGAGGTCAATTTTTGGTTAGCTTACCTAGATTTTTAGAGATTTTTTTGAGCGGTTAGTTGAGTACTAGTCCAATGATATTTTATTCCCCCTGGTTCTACTATGACAGAAATGGTGTTAAGTCTAAATGGCGCTCAACTTCTGTAGCAAGATTGTCTAAAAGATGTTCTCGTTGTTCCCGGTAATTGGCAACACCAGTGGGTAAAGATTTTAAACCTCGTTGTTGGCGGAGGCGATTTAACCAAGCACGTCGCCAAGGCCCATTATCAAATATACCGTGGAGATAAGTACCCCAAACGGACTGACAGCTATCTACCAATCCTAAATTGATATCATCAAATAAGGCTTGAAAAGCTTGGTTATCGGTGCCTTGCTGTTCGATACGCGATCGCCCTTGATGAATTTCAAATCCATTCACAGGTAAACCCATTTGCGGAAAGTTTGATGTCACTTGGCGCTGACGGGCGATTTTTTGTCCTGTAATAACGGTTTTGATGGGTAGTAACCCCAAACCTTGAAATCTGCCTGCTTGCCCTTCTATGCCCTCTGGATCGGCAATCATCTGTCCCAGCATCTGATAACCACCGCAGATTCCCAAGACTGTACCGCCAGCGGATGCATAATGTTGAATTGCCTCTGCCATGCCAGTTCTTTGTAGCAACAACAAGTCAGAGATTGTTGTCTTTGTCCCTGGAAGAATTACGGCATCGGGATGTCCTAAATCTTGCTTAGGACTCAGGTATTTGACTGAGACAGTTGGTTCTGATTCTAAAGGGTCAAAATCGGTAAAATTGGCAATTCTTGGCAAGCGGACAACAGAGATGTTGAGTTCGCCTAAAGTTTTACTTGGTTTACGTTCCAGCAAGTCCAGGGAATCTTCTGCGGGAAATATGTCTTCTAAAAAAGGAATAACACCAACAACCGGGATACCAGTACGTTCCTCTAACCATTTAATACCCGATTCCAGGAGCGATCGCTGTCCCCGGAATTTATTAATTACTACACCTTTAATTAATGCCCGTTCATCTGGTTCTAGTAACTCTAAGGTTCCGACTACATGGGCGAAAGCGCCACCCCGCTCAATATCTACTACTAATAAAGTCGGTGCATTTAAATATTTTGCTACCCGCATATTAGTTAAATCGCGGTGCTTGAGATTAATCTCCGCAGGGCTACCGGCTCCTTCGCAAACTATTAAATCAAATTCTGTACCTAGGTGTTGTAGCGACTCTTCTATTGCTGCCCAACCCACATCGAAATATTGTTCGTAGTAGTCGGCTGCGCTTACTTTACCAACAGGCTTGCCTTTGATAATCACTTGAGAAGTCATATCACCTTGGGGTTTGAGCAAAATTGGGTTCATTTCTACCCAAGGAATTACTCCTGCCGCCCAAGCTTGAACAGCTTGAGCATAACCAATTTCTCCACCATTCGGGGTCACATAAGCATTATTAGCCATATTTTGACCTTTAAAGGGAGCCACTCGCCAACCACGCCGCGACAGAATGCGGCAGATGGCGGCGGTTATCAGTGATTTCCCTGCGTGGGATGTTGTTCCCACTACCATAATTCCTTTCATAATTAACTGTCAGCTTTTCAAGATAAGGGGTGAAGTTTAAGGTTTGAAAGGCGATATAGCAATCCGAAGATTCAAAAATGAATCATATTAGCAGGAGAGATTTGGGATGCGCTAGGACAAGGGAATTCACCTGTATCCCTGGTTTATGCGCTTCCCCTGGTTTGATATTCCTGCTAAGACTTCACATATCAAGTCGGATGACTATAAGTAAAGACTTCATGGATAATGTTGAAGCTTCCGTATATATAGTTCCCTTTGATGGGGCAATGGTAACTATTCTTCACCCTTTAATTCTAAAGCGGTAGTCGAAACCACCGAACCACAGTATTGTATAAGCGATCGCGCCATGTGGGATTGCGCCAAGGTTTATTCTGTAATTTTTCCACCAACTGGCGACCGAGGGGAGTGAGACGAAAACTATCTGTAATTCCCTGCCCATCTACTTCTCGTCGCAATACACCCACTTGAACCAGCCATACCAAAGCCTCATCGCACGCCAATTCTGTTAACGGACGTTTAGTATAGCCATTTTTTACACCATTTTCTAGAGCGATCGCTTTCATCGGTACAGTTTGCTTAGACATTCCCGCAAACAAGGGCAAATTGAAGGGCGAACACATAAGTGATCGTTCCGCTCGTTCTATAGTAGCAGGGCTATAGGTAAAGATTTTTTCCGCTGATTGAGAATTACTTGCAGCCATTTTAAATTTGGAATTAGGGGATAGGAGAATTTCAAATATATATAAATAACAGCATATTTCATCTTGGTGAAGTAGAATTGGACGGGCAAGGATGCCCATTCCACAAGACTTTGAGCTTTCAAATTTGTACCTTATCTACTTGCAAAATGCTGTATATATCCATGTAGAGCAGGAATTAATGGGACTACAGACCTGCTTTTGACTTTTGACAAGACAGGATAATTTATTTTTTAGAATTTTCTTAGTTTACATAGGACTTACGCAAAACAATTAAAAAATTAACCGCCATAGGCGCTGTAAGCCTGGAGTTTCGGTAGTACGCCGTACGCCCTTGGCGTTGCCGTAGGCTAGGGATAAGAGTTTCAGAGAGTTTTTGCGTAAGTCTTTATTCGCTAGTCCTTAAATTATTGTAAAATTTCAAGTGCAGCAACAATCACAAAACAGGGAAAGTTAATTATGCCTCTAGCAGTAGGTACAGATGCACCAGCATTTACCGCCAAAGATACCAACGGCAATACGGTATCTTTGTCCAATTTTGCGGGTAAGACAGTAGTATTGTATTTTTACCCCAAAGATGACACACCGGGCTGCACCAAACAAGCCTGTAGCTTCCGCGATGCTCAAGCAGAATACCAAGGTAAAGATGTGGTAATACTAGGAGTCAGCGCTGATGATGAGTCATCCCACCAAGCATTCACGTCTAAATACAATCTCAATTTTCCATTATTGGCTGACACCGACCACAGTTTGATCAAAGCTTACGATGTTGATGGTGGCGGTTATGCAAAGCGCGTAACCTATGTGATTGATGGCAAGGGAAAAATTACCCATGTTGATGCTAATGTCAGCACATCCACCCACGCTGGTGATATTTTAGCTACTTTAGGATTGTAGTAATCAGACAGATAGTCCTAAGTATTTTCTGATAATCAAAGTTTTTAGTTAGAGAAATAAAGCCTGCTGGAGCAGGCTTTTAAGCTTTGAGTTTGTGTAAACAGGCTTGGTTTTAGTCGCAAGACTAGCTGTCTATTTCGCAACAGGTGCGATCGCGGGAAGTGTAATTAACCCAGAACCTTGATTTCTCTGTTGCTGACCTGGAATTTGTTGAACGGGAAGTTGACCTCCAAGCAGTTGTTGTTGCTTTGCTTTAAAAGCTGATGCTTCGTCGGTAATTTGTTGTCTTTGTTCGCTAAAAAATTCTGGATTAAGACTGTTAGCGCCAAGATTGGCGTTATGAATCAGCTGAAACATATTGAAAGGATTCTGATCCGATCCTTGGGAGAGAGGATCGTTCGTGTTTTGAGGATTTAAGTCTTGCAAGCCACCGACACCAGGACCAGCTAAACTTGCTTGGGGTAATGATAAGCAAGCAAAGCCAATTCCGGCCACAGTTGCAAGAACGAGACGCTTCAGGGGGAATAGGATTTTCATCTTGATTTTCCGACAACAATAAATCATGCTTCTATCTTACGCAAGACTACGCCGTAGTCGTGGCTGAATGCTGACTA
Organism: Cyanomargarita calcarea GSE-NOS-MK-12-04C; assembly: GCA_019359595.1. Classification (GTDB taxonomy): domain Bacteria; phylum Cyanobacteriota; class Cyanobacteriia; order Cyanobacteriales; family Nostocaceae; genus Cyanomargarita; species Cyanomargarita calcarea. The sequence goes on along the minus strand of JAHHGZ010000012.1, from coordinate 131,052 downwards.
AAGCTACCAATGCAAAGCCAAATAACACTAGCAACGCACCGCCAAATGTGACATCTCCCCAAAAAGCGTGCATCACCACACTACCTAAATCCCATTGACTGTGGGTGTATAAATAACGAATTGGTTCAATGGCGTAGCTGAGGGGATTTAGAGTGGCTACAACCTGCAACCATTGTGGCATAAAGGACAATGGAGCTAGGGCTGTGCTGGCAAACAATAAGGGTAAGTTGGTGACAAAAATCACTGCAATCAGTTCGATGTGGCCGGGTAGAGCAAAAGCTAAACCGAGGGAAATCGCAGTTACGCCCAAAGCGAGGAGAAGAACAATCAAGGCGATCGCACCCAAACCAGCAGCATCGGGTAACCCTGCCCCTAAAAATGCTGCTGCGGTTACAATTACTGCAGCTTGCAGCAAACTTTGGCTGATAATGAAAATGGCCGAAGCTAATACAATCGAAAACCGCGAAGCTAAAGGAGCCACCAGCAAGCGATTCAAAAAGCCAAATTCGCGGTCAAACATTATAGGTAAACCAGCATTCAGCGCTCCAGCAAACGCTGTAAATACAATTATCCCTGCGCTCAGGAATTGGGCGTAATTTGTGGTTGTACCAAACATTCCCTTCGGTGCATTTTGGAACAGCGCACCAAACAGAACTAACCACATTACTGGTTGAATAATTCCCGCTACTAAAGTGGAAGGACGACGTTGAAGTTGAATAAACAAGCGACGAGTTAAAGCCAGCGTCTCTTGGATTAAGTCACCAACAAAGTTGGGTGCAGCATCAGCGTAAACTTGGGGTGATGCGACTTTTTGCCAGTTGATTTCAGTATTTGGAGTAACAGTCATAGTAATTTTGGATTTTCAAGATTTAGGAGTTAGGAATTAGGAGTGAGGAGTTAGGAATTAAATTAGGAGTAGAGACAATACGGTTTGGTTAAGCCCAAAATCCCGAAAATAAATTAAGGGCTTCATAGCTAAAGTAATCTTTTAACCCATTTTAATGGGTTTAAGTTTTCAGCCAGAAATTTATTTCACGGCTCTTAACCGAACCGTATTGGGAGTCGATAGACTCTAAAGAGCGGCTTTGCTGTAGGATGGAATTTTTGAATTTCTAACCCCCAACTCCTAACTCCTAACTCCTAACTCCTAACTCTTAACTCCTAACTTTACCTATCTCATATTCTGCTTTTTCTCAGCTTTGGGATCGCGATTTGCGACGGCTGCTAATTCTGCATCCATCAAGGTTTTTCCGGTAGCAGCTAGGTAAACATCATCCAGGCTGGGGCGAGATTGGGCGATACCAAACGTTGGTAAGCCTGCTGCATTCAAGACTTGCTGAATGGTAATCAAGGCATCATTTTGCGGTGTGACCACCAAATTCAAGGAATTTCCTTGAGAGCCGTTGATAATAATTTCTTGCACAAAGGGCAAGCTTTGCAACAAGCCTTTTGCTTTTTCGGCTTCTTCCATCGGGGAAAATTCCCGAATTCGCAAAGTCACGCGATCGCCCCCGACTTTATCTTTCAGTTGTGATGGTGTCCCTTCTGCAATCACCAATCCACGGTCAATAATTGCGAGTCTATCTGCTAAAGCGTCAATTTCTTCGAGATAATGACTGGTAATCACTACCGTCGTCCCAGCAGAACGCAATTTCCGCAAGAAATCCCAGACTACAACCCGACTTTCGATGTCAAGTCCGACTGTCGGCTCATCCAAAACCAAGACATTTGGTGCATGAAGTAAGCCAGCCGCTAGGTCAAGACGCTTGCGAATACCACCAGAATATGTACCAGTTTTTTTATCCGCATATTCCTGCAAGCTCAGTAAACTCAAAACGGTGTCAATACGTTCTTTGGCTTTCTCACCGGGTATATGATAAAGCGCCGCTTGCAGTTGTAGGAGTTCCCGTCCTGTCAGCACCTTATCGATAGCTACTTCTTGAGCTACATAGCCCAGGCGTTGTCTGGCAAGACGCGGTTTATCTATGACAGAAACGCCAGAAACTTCAATTTTGCCAGAATCTGGCGTTGTGAGAGTACACAATGAGCGCAGCGTCGTTGTCTTCCCAGCGCCGTTGGGCCCGAGTAAACCGAAAATTTCTCCTGGTTCTACCTGAAAAGAAACATCTTTGACGGCTTCAACCGTCCCGTAGCGCTTTTTTAGGTTTTGAATTAAAACAGCGGGAGCCATAATAGGTTTCCCTAATTACTATACAAATCTCAACAAAGTCTATCTCTATTTTAGGAGCTAGGAGTTCGCAGTGATGAATTATAAGTTCAAATAGTGCAAATTTCAGAAAAGATCAGTCTTATGGTTCTTTGGCCATTTAATGTCGGAGCATCTAATCCCAGACTGCAGTAGATGGAATTTTATCGAGTATAAAAAGCGCCCTGTGGGGAACTTGCCTACACTGAGAGTTCCACGACGAGGTAGCCTCCGCATTCATTGCTCTTATTCATGCAATTACTGATCGTTGTAATGCTTATGGGTGTTGGGTTTCGCAGACTCAACTCAACCTACGGCGAGAGGCGATCGTACTGGAGTGAGGGCTAAACAGGTGGACATGACCTGATGCGATCGCCACCTCTGACCGCTCTGATGCAGGGTTTCGCCTGCCATTGGTGGCAATAAAGGAGAGGAAGCGATAAAAACTCCCCAGCGTTCAGGTCATGGTTGGTCTGCACTGTCTGGATCTCTGACATCGCTCTCCTGTGAGATGCAGCAAGGGGACACAGCGGTATAACTCCCCGCCAGTGCATTTAACTTTATTTTAGAACCTCTTTTCTATGCAGCTTCATATTAAATTGGTATAAGCATTGCCAACTCTACTGCAATGCGATGTGTTTCTTGAATGCTTCTTGGTAAAACAATAAGCACATTATCGATAGCTTGAATGGTTTCCATTAAGGTAAAAACATGATATTAAATATTTTCATCAGTAGCACTTGTAGAAAATATTAATTTTATTTTTAATCGCGATTTTTCGTAAGTTAATACCCTGCGCTCCCGCAAGCCATATGTAGGTGGTGTAAGCTTTCCGTAGGTATTACCCCTACTTGGAGCATTTTTTACGTAAATCCCTCCCGGTCAATCAAAAATATGCATTCTTTGGCTTTTACTATGTTTTTATACTGTTTGTACTGCAGTATTGCATAAATTTTTATATTGATAATCGCGTTAGGTAAAAAGACAGATTGTCAATATATATTTTTCATGGCAAAATATCAAATTTTTAAACAATAAAATTTCAAAAAAATATGTAAAACTTCATCTTTAAATACATTATTTAAAATTTCAACTTGTTAAGTTGAATGAAGATCCGGAAAATATGTCCATGAGGAGAATATGTTTGAGTATCTTCTGCCTTTGAATGACCACAATTTACCGTATCCGGACACGCTTCATCCCATCGTCGTCCACTTCGTAATCGCGATGGTGTTGTTTGCCACATTTTGTGATGTTGTCGGCTATCTGACCAAAAAACCGCGTTTTTTTGAAGTCGGCTGGTGGAATATGTTTTTTGCAACTATTGCCATCTTTATCGCGATTATTTTTGGTCAGATTGAAGCAGGTTTAGCAGAACCTTATGAAGCCGTAGAGCCAGTCCTAAATTTACATACGCTGATTGGCTGGTCGCTTTCAGGAATTATTGCGACGATTACAGCTTGGCGCTATGTGATTCGTTTGCGCGATCCACAAAAACTGCCAATTCCTTACCTGGGAGTGGGTTTGCTTTTGAGCAGTCTGGTATTTTTCCAGGTATATCTTGGGGATTTACTCGTTTGGGTATATGGATTGCACACAGTAGAAGTTGTTGAAGCAATCAAGGAGGGAATTTTGCGATGAACTCGGAACTGATTGACCAGTTAAAACAGTTAGGAGCAAATGGACTACCCTACGCAATCCCCATTCATCCTAATTTAGTTCACCTCACCCTCGGTCTTTTTATTATCGGCATTGCTTTTGATGTTGTTGGTGTGCTGTATCCCTTAGAAAAACCAGTCTTCAAATTTTTGGCAATTCCTGCCGCTCGTTCCAACTTTTTTGATGTTGGCTGGTACAACATGCTCGCTTCAGCCATTATCACGTTTTTTACAGTGGCTGCAGGCTTTTATGAAATGATGCTGGCAGAAGCGCCAAAAGGTGTGAAAAGTGCCTGGGGATTGCAGGCAATGGAGACAATGCTCTGGCATGGTGTCGGCGGTGTGTTTTTATTGGCGCTGATTGTTGGGATGACCATCTGGAGAGGGTTTCAGCGCTACTCTTGGCGTAAGGATGTCAGCCAACAAGTGCAGTGGAGCTATCTGTTTGTGGGAGCTTTTATCCTGTTGCTTATGTTCGTCCACGGGACACTAGGGGCACATTTAGCAGGTGAGTTTGGGGTGCATAATACCGCCGATCGCTTGTTGCGATTGGGCGATGGTTAGGAGTTAGGAGTTAGGAGTTAGGAGTTAGGGGTTAGTGTTTAAGAACCAACAACTAACAACCAACAACTAACAACCAACAACCAACAACCAACAACCAACCAATCTATTGTGATGAAAAACCAGAGTATTTTGAGATTGATTGCAATCGCGATCGCGCTTCTTGGTGTCAGTTTGTGGATGGGACAACAGGCTTACTCCTGGTTTCCTCCCCAAGCTGCTAAAGAAGCCGTACTCGTTGACGATTTGTTTAGTTTTCTGGTGACGTTGGGGACGTTCATCTTTTTAGGGGTGACTGGAACCTTGCTGTATTCGATTGCTTTTCATCAAGCCGGCAAGTATGACATGAGGGACGGGCCACCAATTGAAGGTAATGTCACCTTGGAAGTAGTCTGGACGGCAATTCCAATTTTGTTAGTGTTTTGGATTGCTATTTACAGCTATAACGTCTATTCCCAAATGGGGATTCGTGGCCCAATGGAAGTGATGCACGTGCATAATCCAATGGGAATGGAATCGGCAAATGCGGAGCCAATGGAAGAAGCCAGTGAACCGATTGAAAAAATTGAAGTGCTGGCAAAGCAGTGGGCTTGGGTGTTCCGCTATCCCAAAGAAAATGTCACTAGCACGGAATTGCACTTACCTGCCAATCAACGAGTCAGTTTGACAATGCGATCGCAGGATGTGATTCACGGCTTCTATATTCCGGCTTTTCGTCTCAAGCAAGACATTATTCCCAACCAGCCTATTGACTTTGAGTTTACTCCCATCCGCCCAGGGACATATCGATTGACCGATTCTCAATATAGCGGTACCTATTTCGCAACGATGGCAGCGAATGTAGTTGTTGAGGAAACAGAGGATTACCAAAATTGGCTGAAGTTGGCTGCAAACCGGACACCGACTGTTGCACCGAATCAGGCAGCTTCTGAGTATGCCCAAGAATCAAAGGCAAAAATCAAAAGTGGCTATCCCACTGTTGTGCCGGCATCCGCTCCTTTGGTCAATTACTCCACAGGACTAGCGATCGCAGAGGACAAGGAGGAATAAGAGTTGTCTAACAGCGTAAAGTTAAAGGAGAGTTATCGATGACAGATATTCACGTCCATAGTCCCAACATTATTGTTGAGATTCACCCCGAACATCCTCCAACTACTTGGCGGACATACTTCACCTTTAGTACTGACCACAAGGTCATTGGTATCCAATATCTGGTTACTTCTTTTATTTTCCTGCTTCTGGGCGGTATCTTCGCGATGGTGATTCGTGGGGAATTGATTACTCCAGAAGCGGATTTAGTCGATCGGACTGTCTACAACGCCATGTTTACCATGCATGGTACTGTAATGTTATTTGGGTGGACTTTCCCATCGTTAGTTGGTCTTTCGAACTACTTGGTACCGCTAATGATTGGGGCACGAGATATGGCGTTTCCCCGTTTGAATGCTGCGGCCTTTTGGATGGTGCCAGTAGTCGGAATCCTGCTGATGGTGAGTTTCTTGGTACCGGGTGGCCCCGCACAAGCTGGTTGGTGGTCTTATCCCCCAGTTAGCCTCCAAAACCCCACAGGTGAATTAATTAACGGTCAATTTATTTGGCTGGTAGCTGTGGCAATATCGGGGGTGTCCTCAATTATGGGGGCAGTCAACTTTGTTACCACCATTGTCAAGATGCGGGCACCGGGGATGGGATTCTTTAAGATGCCTGTCTTTGTTTGGGCAGTATTTAGCGCCCAGATTATCCAATTATTTGGACTGCCAGCACTGACTGCAGGTGCGGTAATGTTACTATGCGACCTCAGTGTAGGTACAGCCTTCTTCGATCCAGCGAAGGGCGGAAATCCGATTTTCTTCCAACACTTTTTCTGGTTCTATTCCCACCCTGCCGTTTACGTGATTATTCTGCCAGTATTCGGGATTTTCTCGGAAATATTTCCCGTCTATTCCCGCAAACCACTATTTGGATACAAAGTAGTTGCCATTTCATCGATGGTGATTGCTGGAGTTAGCGGTTTGGTTTGGGTACACCATATGTACGCCAGTGGGACACCGGGTTGGATGCGGATAGTTTTCATGGTTTCGACGATGTGCGTTTCCGTGCCTACTGGGATTAAAGTATTCGCTTGGGTTGCGACCATTTGGGGAGGCAAACTGCGACTAAATACACCAATGCTATTTGCCCTCGGAGCTTTGGTAATGTTTGTGTTTGCGGGCATCACTGGAATTATGCTCTCTTCAGTTCCCGTAGATATTCACGTCAACAATACTTACTTTGTCGTGGGTCACTTCCATTATGTCCTCTACGGTACAGTCACGATGGGCATGTATGCTGCCATTTACCACTGGTTCCCGAAAATGACTGGGCGGATGTATTCGGAAGGTTTAGGTAAGTTGCATTTCTGGTTGGCATTTATTGGCACCAACTTGAATTTTCTCCCCATGCACCCATTAGGCTTACAGGGTATGTTGCGTCGAGTTTCTTCCTATGCTCCAGAGTTGGCATTTTGGAACGTTATAGCCAGCATTGGTGGATTTTTGCTGGGAATGTCAACACTGCCCTTTATCTTGAATATTGTGGGTTCTTGGGTGGATGGAAAGAAAGCATCTGATAATCCTTGGCGAGCGATCGGATTGGAGTGGATGGTTTCCTCTCCTCCTCCTGTAGAGAACTTCGACGAAATTCCCATCGTTATTTCAGAACCTTATGGTTACGGGAAGTCTGAACCGTTGACGGCAGCCAGGGAGTAGGGGGGCAGGGTGCAGGGGGAGAAAATAACTTGATTTTCCATACCATAAACCCCGCAAAGTTACTGTGACAGACTATTAGTGGACGTCAAAGAAGGATTAAGCGATCGCTACAAATATCGCGACTTCCAGTTAAATAAATACCCCAAATGTTCTGCGTAGGTTAGGCAAGAGGTCTGACTGGACTCGATTAAGCCCTGAAATAAATTGATAGCGGTTCTCACTTAAATGAGGTACGCAGACAAGTAATTAACCGCAGATGAAGACGGATAAACACAGATAAATTTGTATCTCCTCCCTGTTTGCGCTAATCCTGGCAGGGGGTGGGTTTCAAAAGATGGGAACCAACCGAAAATAATCAATGAGGCTTCAATCATGAACACTTCTATAAGTCCAGAGGGGTTGGAACATACTCCACATCATGCTGTAGAACATATCCACGATGAAGAAGGCAACAGTATGTTTGGCTTCATTGTGTTTTTGCTCTCAGAAAGCATCATTTTCTTGAGTTTTTTCACAGGATATATTGCCTACAAATTAACAACTCCCGACTGGTTACCACTTGGTGTAGAAGGGTTGGAAGTCAAAGAACCCACCATCAACACGGTAATTCTAGTTTCCAGTAGCTTTGTGATTTATTTTGCAGAACGTGCCCTTCACCGCCATCACTTGTGGAGATTTCGCCTGTTTCTATTGGCAACAATGGCGATGGGTAGCTACTTTCTGTACGGACAAGCTGTGGAATGGAAGAGTCTAGCCTTTGGTTTCACCTCTGGAGTATTTGGGGGGACATTCTACCTGCTCACAGGTTTCCACGGATTGCACGTTTTCACCGGCATTCTCTTGCAAACGATTATGTTGGTTCGCTCTTTTATACCGGGTAACTACGATTCAAGTCACTTCGGCATTAATGCAACATCGCTGTTTTGGCACTTTGTTGATGTGATTTGGATTATTTTGTTTGTCCTCATATATGTGTGGCAGTGAACAAGGTGAGAGTGGGGAGTTAGGAGTTAGAAGTTAGGAGTTACTCTCTTTCCAATTAAAAATTACCTGTTTTCTCTTTAACTTCTAACCTTTGCGTCTTCGCGGTTAATCAAAATCCAAAATGGGGTAACACAGAGGATAATTTGTATGATTATTGATGACCAACACTATGACGTGATCATCGTCGGTACAGGTGCAGGTGGAGGCACCTTAGCATACAAACTTGCACCGACGGGTAAGAAGATTCTGATTTTAGAACGGGGTGATTTTTTACCCCAAGAAGCTGAAAACTGGAGTGCTGCTGAAGTCTTCAAGAAAGACCGCTATCAACCTCAAGAAAAGTGGTATGACAATTCTGGAGATCCGTTCCGTCCCCAAACTAATTACTGGGTTGGGGGTAACACCAAGGTCTATGGTGCGGCTATGCTACGGATGCGGGAACGAGATTTTGAAAAGGTAAAACATCAGGATGGTATTTCTCCAGAATGGGCACTGAAGTATCAGGACTTTGAACCTTACTATACCGAAGCCGAGAAGCTCTACAGTGTCCACGGCAGAAAAGGAGACGATCCGACAGAACCAGATCGTAGTGAAGGATACCCTTATCCAGAGGTGACGCACGAACCCCGGATGCAAAAAATTTGCGATGCGATATCAAAGCTGGGACTGAATCCATTTTATTTACCTTTGGGACTGAAGCTAAATGAAACTGCTCCCAACCAAAGCGCTTGTATCCGTTGCAACACTTGTGATGGTTTTCCCTGCAAAATTGGTGGTAAAGCTGATGCTGAGATAGTCGGGATTAAAGCGGCATTAAAATATCCCAACGTCACCTTGAAAACCAAAGCAAATGTTGTGCGTTTACATACCAGTCCCTCGGGACTTGAAGTTAAAGCCGCTGAAGTAGAAATTAATGGACAATCGCATTTATTTTTTGGCGATATTGTGGTGTTGGCATGTGGTGCGGTGAACTCGGCAGCATTGTTGTTGCGATCGCATAGTGAGAAACACCCAAACGGACTTGCTAATAGTTCCGACCAAGTGGGACGTAATTTTATGAAACACTTGATGACGGGAATGGTGCAACTAAGTCCAGAAGAAAACTCTGATATGTTCCAAAAGACGATTTGCATCAATGATTTTTACTGGGGAGATGGAGATTTTCCTTACCCGATGGGTCATATTCAAAACACGGGTAATATTCTTCATGAGATGATTCTTGGGCAAGCACCACCTCTATTGTCTTTATTATCCAGATTAGTTCCGGAGTCTGGGTTGCGACAGCTGATGACGCATTCAATCGGTTGGTGGTTGCAGACAGAAGATTTGCCTGATGCTGAAAATCGGGTGCGTGTTGTCGGAGAAAAGCTGTATTTAGACTACATCCCTAATAACACGGAGGCACACGATCGCCTAATTTATCGCTGGGAAGATGTGTTAAAAATAGTGGATAGAACTGGAAACAATTCAATATTTAAACAAGGGATTTATCCAAGAACTGATACACCAATTCAAGTAGTCGCAAATCAGTCTGGTACTTGTCGCTTTGGAGAAGATCCAACAACATCTGTGCTAAATCTCGACTGTCGCACCCACGATTTAGATAATCTCTATGTTGTGGATAGCAGTTTCTTCCCATCTAGTTCTGCAGTAAGTCCGGCTTTGACGATTATTGCCAATGCTTTACGGGTTGGGAAACACTTGATTGAACGATTGAAGTAGTAGACACACGCATCAACTTTGATGCGTGAAAATTTTAGTATGATCGTAGTTACAGTACAAGCTGCTATATTTTGGGCGGAAGTACGAAACCAAGGTAAACCTACATCCGATAATAAATCTGATGTACTTATACCAATTCTGTATGAGGTTGCGCTTTATTCACCCACAGGCTGAAGCCTGGGGCTATACAAACAAAGCCCACCTGCGTGGGCTAATTAGGCGCATCTTTATAAAGAAACGGTATTAAAGGTAAGCGGAAATTAACAGTTGAACACATTCAAAAGCTTGCAGAGTTTTTCAATCTTTTACCTAATGTATTCTTCCCAGACAATCCATCAGAGAGAGATTTTTTAGAAGTAGCTTAGTTTAATACCCAAGCATTTACCAGAAAGATGGATAGTTACATCATAAAGAATAAATTTTGGAAAAAGAAAAACCCCTAGTACGTTGAGACTAGGGGTTTTTTATTAGCTATATCTCAATACGGTTCAGTTAAGGCTATGCAGTGCTTGAAACAACAAACACAGGAGGATTAGTTATTGTTCCAGTACCTCTGTGTTTCACTTTTTTCGAGCGAAATTTTGATACAGGCTTTTTCACAACCCTTGGGTTGTTTCTATGAACCCTTTCAGGTAAAATTTGGTCGAGAATCTCGACAATTAACCAGCTAAAAAAAAGGGGAGTTCTTGTGGCTCCAAACGCTGAAATTTTGGGAGGGCACGACGAACAACTCGTAATGTTCCTGTGAAACTTAGACGCAAGGGTGAAACTTGGGAAATGCGGCTCGTGTACCAGGGCGACTACCGGGGCGACCAAAAACCCTTGCGTTTTCATCACTATCTGGAATATCTAAGCAAGTTCCATCAATCACTACAACTCGTAGTCCATTAAGAAAAGCCCCTATTGTTTCGCTAGTTGCCATTGGTTGCACCAACTGATGAAACAATTGTCTCATCACCCCTGCTCCCAATCGCTGTCTGGCTTGCGTTATAGCCGATTTACAGGGAAATCGCCAATATTTACCAACTTTGACCCATGCTTCTGAAAGACCATCAATGAGATTTTTGAGTACATCCCGCATTGAGTCTCTCGACCATAGGCTCATTGCTATTATCAGACAAACTACCAGTTGTGCTGGTAACGAGCGATGACGTTCCTCTTCGACTTTCGTTTTAGCGATCGCGCAGCGTGCGCCTTCGCGCAATCGCTTGCTCGATAGAAGTCGCTGGGATAGCGACCTCTATCGCTTTGAATATCTCCGTACTTTGTATCTTGGGAGACACTAATGAGAATTCTTTGAGATGCACCGTACTTGATTTCCATTTTTGGAAACAATGCCTATTTTACAGCTATTCGAGCCTTAACTGAACCGTATTGAGCTATATCTCTAATTATTCTGGCTTCTCAAAGATACTGTTTATTGCTGTTAACCATAATGGTTCTCGGAAACCTTACCCCGAAACACAATATATTGATAGATGTTATAGAACAACATTATCGGGATAAGAAAGCCGATGAAAATAATCATGAATACCAAAGCACTTGATGAAGCAGCGGCTTGATATATAGTGATTTGGGTGGGAATAACGTAGGGAAAAACAATCAAACCGAGTCCGAAAAATGTTACCAAGAAAAGTAGAATTGTGAAGATAAAAGGTGTCTGGTCTTCCTTCCGTTCTATGCTTCTCAGGAGTAGTCCAATTAATAGCACTCCTAATATAGGAATTACCGAAAATATATAAACTAGCGGTTGTTCAAATAATTTGGTTCTAGCACTCTCATAAAATACAGGTGTGGCAATTGTAATCGCGATCGCTCCAATTAATGTGGTCAAAGCCGCGATTTTGGCTGTTCGGTAATGAGTTGTCTGTAGTTCTCCCTCTGTTTTCGCAATCAGGTAGGTAGAACCAATCAAAACGTAGCCTTGAATTAATGTCAGAGCTACTAGTGCCGTCTTCCAATCTAACCAATCCCACGTACCACCGATAAAGTGACCAGCTTCATCAACTGCAATGCCTTCTAATACGCTACCCAAAGCAAATCCTTGGGCTAATGCGGCTAAGAAACTCCCAGCCCCAAAAGCTAAATTCCAAAAGTATTTTCGGGTAGAATGTTCGCGAAACTCAAAGGCCACAGCCCGAAAAATTAAACCAAATAACATCATCATAATTGGGATGTATAAGGCAGTTAAAATCGTGCCGTAAGCTAGGGGAAATGCTCCAAATAAAGCACCTCCCATCAGAACTAACCAAGTTTCATTGGCATCCCAAACGTTGCCTAAGCTGGTCATCAAAATACTTCGACGTTCGTCATCAGAACTTGTTAGAGATAAGATTCCCACTCCTAAGTCAAAGCCATCGAGCATGACATAAAGGAATAAGAAAAGCGCCAAAATTACAAACCAAACTTGTGGTAGAAAATGTTCTAACGGGTCCATAAAATCTCCTTATTTAGTGGTTAACAGTTATAGCGATTCCCAGTTGCATGAGGTACACGTAAGAGGATGTTTGGAAAGTCACAAAATTTACTTAAGAACCTCTCTCCAAACCTCTCTCCTAAGAGGAGAGAGGTTTGGAAACCCCCATTTACTCTGAGTGTTGGGGGGTTATGTTCCGAGATTTTTGAAGTTTCATATAATACTTTTAAAACATCCTCTAAGAGTTTAAAAACCGCAGATAAATTTGTAGCTCATCAGGATGGAAACCGCTATAACCGTTAACCGTTAACTGTTACAGCAAATTTCAACTTTGTGAGGTACAGAAATACCCCTCCCCAACCCTCCCCGTATGCCTTGGGGAGGGGGTGTACTTCATTTACTTGCAAAGTGCTGTATCTTATTGCTGTGCTTCTACCGGACGAGCATCAGGAATAAATTCTGCTGGTTCAGTTTCTATTGCCGGTTGATTATCCAGTCCCGGTACTGGCAATTCTAAATTCGGCCCTTTGCGGAGAATACGGCTGCCAAAGTACATAGCAGATACAAACAATATCGTATAAACCACCGCAAAGCTTGTGAGTGAGGTTAAAACATTGCTAGGTGGCACATGCGATACAGCATCAACGGTGCGAATTTGCCCGTATACTACCCAAGGTTGCCTTCCCACACAGCGGACAATCCAGCCTGACTCGACGGCAATGTATCCTAAAGGCCCCGCAAACATCCAACCAAGCATCATCAAACGTTGGTTGCTAATATTTTCTGGGGAGAGTTTACCCCGCAGCCACTGTAATACACTAAACAGCATTAATCCCGCAAGGAAGAACCCAATACCGCTCATGATTCGGAAGGAGTAGAAAATTAAACCTACCATCCGGGGTCTATCTTCTGGTTTCCATTCCTTTAAACCAAGTACCGGCTCTGAGAGTTTGGGTTTGAATTCTAGAATGTAGCCTAAACCATTAGGGATTTGAATTTCCCAATCGTTTTTTTCTGTTTTTCCGTTTGGTATAGCCAGAACACTCCAAGGGGCTGGTTCTCCGGCTGGTGACGTTTCCCACTTGGCTTCCATTGCCGCAAGCTTTGTGGGTTGATAGTGATAAACTTGCTCTGCGCTTAGATGTCCAAGATAAATTTGTAAGGGGGCAACAGCGATCGCCGCAGCTAAACTAATCTTCAATGACTTGGCAAAAAAGGCTTTGTGACGATTGTTAATAATATACCAAGCACTGATTCCACCAATTACGAACAAGGAAGTCTCTAAGGTGGCAAAGAACATATGCAAAATGCTCTTGGCTGCAAAAGGGTTCAGAATTGCTTGAAAGTAATCATGAACTACAAATTTACCGTTTACCATTTCCCCACCTGCAGGGGTTTGCAGCCAAGAATTTGCGACTAAAATCCAGACTGTTGATAGATTGGCACCGAATGCCACCATAATTGTCGAAAAATAGTGAATGACGGGGTGAACTCTTCCCCAACCAAACAGCATAATTCCTAAAAATCCAGCTTCTAGCATAAATGCCATCGAAGCTTCAAATCCTAAAATACTGCCGAAAAAGTCTCCTGTTGCCTCAGCAAAGGGTGCCCAGTTGGTACCAAATTGAAATTCCATCGGGATACCCGAAGCAACACCGATACCGAAATTGAGGACGTAGAGCTTTGACCAAAAACGGGCATGGTGGTAATAGTCAGAATTGCGCGTTTTGAGCCACATTCCCTCGACAATAACCAGATAAATTCCCATCCCCGTTGTCAAAACAGGCCAAAGCATATGGAATATCGCAGTCAGTGCAAATTGCATTCGCGATAGCACGACTGTATCAGATAAAAATTGCATTGCAGCTTTCCACTATAGTAGGCATTTCAGGATAAACATTTAAAATGATGTATTCAAATACAAAATTTTTCCATGAATTTTGTATTTTTTTTATCTTTGGATAACCTGCTTTCTTTGGTATATAGCACTACAATTAAAAGTAAAATATAGCCTCCATAAAGCTCTTAACCTTTGACAGATTGTCGTTTTATATTTGTGGCTGTTGTAATTTTTATTCTAAGGTATTTTTGACAATACCTGGGTTAAATCTATTAATTTTGTACATAATAATAAGTACGTCAATTTAATGGAATTTCCAATACGTACAATAATTCGCAGTCAGTACCAATGCAATGGGCTTGGTATGTAAAAGCATTAGTATGATTTTCATGTCATGTAGAGACGCGATCTATAGGTAAACGTCTGACTGCGAATTTTCGCAAATTATACCCGATTAGATAATATTTGACCTTTTTACAGATAACCGAATATAAATTTGATTTGTCTATAAGTAATTCAACTCAAAACTAGTATTTTTACTTTGATTATTAACCTGCGAACCAAATTTATCAACAAACAAAATTCTTTGTTTGAAGGTATTAAAAGACTCTAGTATTCTTTTTAAGCCACTTCTAAAATAAGTATAAAAAACAACAGCATACCCCACGGAGGGAGAATAGCGCCTCATGGATAGAAACCGTCTCCGGGCTTATCTGAATTTGATTCAAGAACTACTGAGGTGTCCAAGTGGCGACGAGTTAGCGCTGCTTAAAGCCAATACAGAATTAATTGACGCTGATTTTCTTGAGGTGATCGAACAGGTGGCGGTGCAGGCAGTGGAACAGGGTGCTAGGGATGTGGCTGAGTTTCTAAGAGATTTGGCCGATCAATTGAAGAATGCGCTGCAACAAGCTACCGAAGATTTGCATTTGAATGGAGGGGAGCGTTCTTCTGCGTATATGGAGTTGATTGATGATTTGTTAAATTGTCCTCCTGGAGCAGAAACAGAATTTTTACGCGCCAACCAAGATTTGCTAGATGCAGGTTTTGTGTTGACTGTATCACAGGTTGCGTCATTATTAGCAGAACTGGGCGAACAAAAAGCCGCTGATTTTTTGCAACGGATTGCAGTACCAATCGCCGTGCAAGTAAGTAAGGAAGCATCTTCAAATCCTACGGAAAAATACCTAAACTTTTTGGGTGATTTGTTGCGGGTGACTTCTAGGAGCAAGGGTGATGCATCTGTGGTTCACCCGTTACTAGAAGAAAATCTGGATAAACTTGATATGGGCTTTTTGCAGGTGCTGGAAACTTGGGCAAAAGCAACTCTTGCAAGTGCAAAGCCACCCATAGCCGAAGGAATTGCGTTAGATATTGTAACTTTGAGCCATTTAATTCAGCAGTTTCCATTAGGCAAGCGGACTAACAATTTGCAAATTGCGATCGCTGGTTACGAATCAGCATTGACATTTTTAACACCCGATGGTTTTCCCGAACAATGGGCAGATACTCAAAATCATCTGGGTGATGCTTACAGCGATCCAATTCTTAAAGATAAAGCAGAAAATTTAGAAGAAGCGATCGAATGCTATCGTGCCACGTTAGAAATATACCAGTTGGAGCGGACGCCGGAGCAATGGGCGAAAGCTCAAAGCAATCTTGGTAAAGTATACAGCGATCGCATTGCTGGTGAAGTCGCAGATAATTTAGAAGTTGCCATCGAATGCTTCCGAGCAGCACTTGAAGTTTACAAGCGAGAGCGTTTTCCTTCCTTATGGGCAGCAACCCAGAATCTTTTGGGCAATGCTTACCAAAATCGCATCCGTGGAGATAAAGCTGCGAATTTGGAATTTGCAATTGAGTGCTATCGTGCAGCATTTGAAGTTTACCAGCGAGAGCAATTTTCTGAAGAATGGGCAAAAACCCAAAATAATCTTGGTTTTGCCTACAGCGGTCGCATCCGGGGCGACAGGGCAGAAAATATCGAAACAGCGATTGAATGCTACCATCTCGCCTTAGAGGTCTGCAAGCGTGAAACCAGAGCCGAAGCCTGGGCAATTACTCAAAAAAATCTCGGTAATGCCTACAGCGATCGCATCCAGGGTGACAGGGCAGAAAATTGGGAATCAGCTATCAAATGCTACCTGGCGGTTCTGGAAATCTACCAACGAGAACAAACGCCGGAACGCTGGGCGATTGTCAGAAGTAATCTGGGCAATGCCTACAGCGAGCGCATCCGTGGCGACAAAGCAACTAATTTAGAGCAGGCTATTGAATGCTACTTAGGGTCTTTAAGTGTATTCAATCGCGATTTGATGCCCGAAAACTGGGCAACTGTCCAAAATGCTCTTGGTTTAGCTTACAGTAACCGCCTGCGTGGAGATAAAGTTGAGAATCTAGAAATAGCGATCGCTTGTTTTAATGGGGCTTTGCAAGTCTACAAGCGCGAACAAATACCCGAAGAGTGGGCATTGACCCATAATTATCTGGGTATGGCTTATAAGCAGCGTCAAAAAGGAGACAGGGCGGATAATTTGGAAAAAGCTATTGAATGCTATCATGCGGCGTTAGAAGTTTATCAGGATATAGACTCAGCCGATGCTGTGGAAGCTGATATCCGCGATAACTGGGCAACTATTCAATATCATCTCGCCAGTGCTTATAGCGATCGCGTTCTTGGCGACAGAAGCGAAAATCTAGAAATTGCTGTCAAATATTACCGTGCAGCATTTGATTTGTACATGGGCAATAGCTTTCCTTAAAATTAGTTCTGTTGCTTGATAATTAGTAGCTCGTAATTATGGTTCGTTTAGTTTTAGGGTGCTATAGCAATCCTAAATCATGCGTGAAAATTTAGATCCCCGACTTCTTTAAGAAGTCGAGGATCTGGATACTGCTATATCAATAAATACTTAATTTCTCAATAATGACTAATAAAATTCACGATCCAAATGTTCATTTATTTGCCTTCGATTTACATGACAGTTCCATCATCACAATTAATTCCGGAAAGACAAATTCAGGAAGACCAAATATATATATTTCCTGGCTATGGAAAATCTGCGATAATATTATCTCCTCAGCCTTGCAAAAAAATAGTTTTCACTTAATAAATTATCTTGATTTAGCAAAAAAACCAACTAGTTTTCGTGTTGCTCTTAGAGATGCAGATAAAATAAAAATTTTTTCTAGACACAAAAAGACGACTGATTTTTATATTTCTGAAGCTGTTCCTATAGCAGAACAAGTTCCTATAGACAGCCAACAGACAATAGCAGTAAAGGGTTTTGTCTATCCAGTCAGAATTTATAATAGTTTTGGGCTGTGGCTAAATCTTGGTTTTTCAAAACAGGAAGCTGAATCGGTACTCGACGAGGTTGATATTCAGTCGTTGCGTCATCTAAATCCAAATAATCTTTTTTTAGCACCTAACAATAGAGGGGTTTTTGGTCAAACAATTATTATCACTGCTAGGCTTACAGCCAATGATTTACGCAAAAGTAATAAAGAACTAACAGAAATTGCAGATGAATGTCTCAAGGCTTTTTTTCCGGAAAATTACAATAAACCTCCATTAAACCGGACAGGTGATTTGTTTGGTAGTCCAATTTTTCAATACGGCACAGAAAGAGATTTACCTTCTTCTGGTAGTATATTTGTGTCTTTGTTTCGGGGTAGGACAACTTATAACAAGTTTTATGAGTCTCGTTACAAGCTATTTGATTTATTTTTTCATCGCAGTCAAATAATTACAGCTTTTCAAAAAACTACTCAAGTTTCTAAATCACTAAAATCTGTTTATAAACAAATTGTAAGTGATGTTAACAATCTCCGCAGGTTGGGCAACAATAAGGTATTAACAGAAGACGATTTAAATAAATTTCAAAATAAACTCAAGAAACTGCCAGCCTTAGCAAAGAAATATGAAGAAGTACTTGCGAGGATGAGTAATTACAAACACAAAATTGATAATAATATCAAAAAATATAATAATTTAATGGAAGAAATATGTGTTCCATTCCAAAACGAAGATGTTTGCTTTTTAAAAGCATTTAGTGATGAAAACTGCCCTTTTTATCAAGAAGAGATTGAAGCATACATCAGATATTTTCAAGATGGCTCTAGCTTAATAGATAAAGCACTTGCCTCCATTCGTGGACAATTGGCAATAGAACAAGCAGAACAAGAAACTAGACGACAAAAAAAGCAAGAAGAGAGCGATCGCAATCTGCAAGTGACAATTCTTGCTGTGAGTAGCATCTTTGGTGCTGGTGGTATAGTCTCTCAAATAATAGGCAATAAAATTTCTTCATTCTCAACCGATAAATATGTTCAAATGATTGAAGGGATTTTAATCAGTCTAAGTGTCGGCATCATTATTGGACTTTTCTTTACGATAATTATTTACGGAAATTCGTGGATACGTCAAGCCGTGACAGAAAATTGGATACTGAAGTACTTTTTCCCCAAGCAAAGATTATGGATACTCAAACGCTTTTTATTGAAACAAAAACGATGGATGCTCAAGTTGTTTTTCTCCAAGCAAAGGCAAAGTAAGAAATTAGAATAGAGGCACTATTTTGAACGTTTCTACAAATAAAATCGCCTTCAAGAGATTAAGTTTTAAAGGTGGACTGACACAGACGGTCGCAGCAAATATATTTGTCCGCACAGTTGAGTATGGTAGTAACCGTTTTAGTAGCGATCGCTAATCGATTCTCTCCCTCACCCACTTCCGAAAAGCCCTTAAAGCAGCACTTGAACCTTGCGTCAAACTCATTTGGACAAACTGAGAAACCCCCTCAATAATGGGGAAATTAGGAAAATTAGGACTAAAAGAAGAGTCAACATACTCACCCCCTTGCAGTACATTAATCCTTAAACATCCCTGAGAAAACTGCCATAATTCAGGCACTCCTAAAGCTTCATAAGCACTGAGTTGGGTTTTGGAGGTGACATCAAGCTCAATGGCTAGATCGGGAGGTGGATCTACCGTTAAATCTAATCTCCTTTTGCCAATCATTAAACGGTAATTTTGAATATAAAAACAATTATCCGGCTCGATTCCTGCTGCCATATCCTTTCGCTTAAAAGTCGTTGAACCGTAACATTCGCGATCGACTTCTAACTCTTCTAACAAAATTTTCACAATGTCACCAATAATTTCTTTATCAAACTCATGTTCTGGTAACGGCATTCTAATTTCTAATTGATTTTGAAAGTAAGCTACTTTACTAGCTCTTTTTTCCCCGAGTTCTTGCAAAATATCCTCGAAGTTTGACCAGTTGATATCAGTTAAAAGAATCCGCTGTCCAGGAGGTACACTTAATTGCTTGAGATGTAATGTCACCATTTATAATTACCTCCCTTGCTGATTTGTTACATATTGTACTTGCTCGGACATATTAGGAATGTTCAGAAGACAATGTAATTCTATCGTAGCAATCAATATAAAAATCGCGTCTTTTAACTGCGATCGCACTCAATTATGCCCCCCTACACTAACAACCTCAAACATCTCTGCGAAGAACTTCGCTGTCTCGACCTGTTCCTAGAACAAGCAATCAAGCAATTTCCGGCATCGCGTCAACAAAATATACCAGGGCAATTTTTAGGCTTACTCATGTCTCCTGGCAACCCAGTCATGCTCAGGGTTACCAATTTATCTAGTAAGTTGAGTAAAAATACTGATAAAGCCTTTGTGCGAAGGCTACATTTTAGTATTGAGTTTCCCTTCCCCGACGAACAGCAGTCTTGTTAAGCGCTAAAAATGTCCTAACAAGACTGCCATTCGGACTAAAACTGATAACTGGTAACTGTTAAATTAACTCGCCAAATCGGGAAACACTTCTTGGACTGCAGGATGAACTAGGTGATGATTCTTAACATTCAAACCCTTACCCAACGCTTCATTTTTTGCCAATGCTTCCATGCCCAAATTGGCTAACTGCAATACATATGGTAATGTACTGTTGTTGAGTGCTTGCGTCGAAGTCCAGGGTACTGCTCCTGGCATATTGGGAACGCCATAATGCACTACACCCTCTTCAACATATACCGGGTTAGTGTGAGATGTGGGGTGTAAGGTCTCGATGCAGCCACCTTGGTCAACTGCTACATCGACAATCACAGAACCAGGACACATTTTTTTGACTAAATTACGATTGACTAAAATTGGTGCTTTACGTCCTGGTACTAAAACTGCACCAATTAGCAAATCGGCATCAGGAACCACAGCATCGACTTGTGCCGAGTTACTGTAAAGCAATTCTACTCTCGAACCAAATATAGTTTCCAGATAGCTTAAGCGCTCGACATTTACATCCAAAATCTGGACTGTCGCGCCCATACCTACGGCAATTTTCGCAGCTTCTGTACCGACAACACCACCACCTAAAATCACCACTTTGCCGGGTTTGACTCCCGGAATACCGCCCAAAAGAACGCCTCTACCACCTTGCTGCCGTTCTAGGAACCTTGCACCAAATTGTACTGCCAAGCGACCGGCAATAATACTCATAGGGGTGAGTAACGGTAATTTATTTGCTCCTGGTTGTTCTACTGTTTCATAAGCGATCGCTGTAATTCCACAATTAATTAAATGCTCCGTCAACTTGCGATCGGCTGCTAAATGCAGATAAGTAAACAATAACTGCCCAGACTGCAAAAATTTATACTCTGCGGTTAATGGCTCTTTGACTTTAATAATTAGCTCTCTATTCCATATAGCGTTAGGTGTAGAGGCAATTTCCGCACCAGCACTTCTGTAGTCATCATCGGTAAATCCAGCACCAGTACCTGCTTGGGTTTCAACAAAAACCCCATGACCATTTTCCCGCAGCACCCGCACGCTAAACGGACTCAACCCTACCCGAAACTCTTGATCCTTAGTTTCCTTGGGGACGCCTATTTCCATTTACAGCCTCTGATTTATTTTTTTATCTCGTTTGTAGTTTGTCAGTCTCATCGGATCTACTTTGGTATTAAGGATAGCCAATCTGCGGTATTCCGTACAGATGACGATCCCCGTAACGGCATTCGCTTAACCTGAGGTGCTTCCAAATATAGCCCTTGACTATTGCCCCCATGTTCCTAAAATATATAAAGAATGATTACAATTTGTAAAATAAGATATTCAGATTGTATTAATCAAGGTGTGTTGAGATTTAACACCAAATTGACCCAGACAGTATTCAATGGGTCCAACCGCACTTATATCCACTTTTTGACTTTACATCCACAATACAAGGTATTTCCGATGATGACACAACCACAACCCACTATTACCCCCAAGCTAGAAGAGCCTAAATTTGGCTTCAATGAATATGCAGAGCGTTTGAATGGTCGGGCTGCAATGATTGGCTTTGTCTTGATGGTGGTGATTGAATACGTCACCAATCAAGGAGTTTTATCATGGCTTGGTTTGAAGTAAGTCTATAAATATACAGTCCAACGACTTAGTAGTCCATGCCATTAATTTTGATGGGTAAAGGCAAGCCCCCTGCCCCCAATTCTGGGGAACTTTGATTTTGATGGGTAAAGACAGCCCCCTAAATCCACGCCACATGCTACAAGTCGGCAGAGCCAAGAAACGCAGTGGCTCCCCAAGTATGTTCAACTTGGAATTTTCTTTTCCCCCAGTATTGGGGGCAAGGGGGCTTTTAAATCGCACCTAGCTTCCGTTAGTGTGGCTAACTACTAAGGAAAATTAAGAGTTTCACAACCTCTACGTGAAATTTTGCCGAAACTACCCTAGGGCTTGCTTGTTACGTGTTGGCCATACGTCTCTACAACAGCTACTATCATTAAAACCTGGTGGATGTTATGGCTGGTTTCATTTTTTGCGGCTTAGATTGGTCTGGAAACACAAAGGAAGGAGAAAATATAAATGCTATTCTAGATTTAATAATCCACATAACTAAAATCTTTGATAAATAGAAAATAGCCTGATGTCGTTTTAGATAAAAGAAAATTATAATGTTATGGGGGCTTACATTGCTTAAATGCCAATTGCGGGTAAGGTATTTGAAGGTTATTTATAAATAAAGTTAACTGGAACTAATTAAGCTGTGATGAATGCTGTATTGCCTCGTTTTCTGAAATCAGCCTACCGGAGAGAACCAATAATCACTGTATTGATTACGATGGGGCTAGTAGATGCGCTGATTGGTGGATTAGATGATAGCTGGTCGTTGTTCGCTTTTGGATTGGGGACAGCAGGGACGTCGCTTTTGTTAAACTGGTGGCGCATCCAGCAACGTCGCCCTTTACCGGAGGAGCCTATAGTACAACATTACTTGCCGGCACGCTCGTCAAGTCCTGCTATACCAATGCCGAATATTTCTAAGAAAAAACCACTACAGTAAATCGTTAGGAGTTAGGAGTTAGGAGTTAGGAGGGCTAGGGTAAATAGCGCCCATAAAAAGTTAAAAACTAGCACGCTCGTGTATATATAATTTGTAAGTAATAACTTATAATTCCTAACTCCTAGCTTATAACTGATAAAAAAGTGAGGATAAATAGTGAGGAGTGAGGAAAGAAGTAGGCGCGGTATTGCGATTCGCCTATATATTATCTTGATATTTGCGGTTGTTGCCTTTCCAGCAGTGATTTGGGGGAGATTTTATGTCGGCACTGCTCATGGTGCGACAGAAACAACACCGCGATCGCCAACAAGCAGAAATTTCGCAAATCCGCAGTTGCTTTATAACCTCAAAGCACATACCGCAACTGTAAAATCTCTTGTTTTTAGTCCAGATAGCAAAACTCTCATCAGTGGTGGGGGTGATAACGACGGTATAATTAAGTTGTGGAATCCCCTAACTGGTAAAGGAATCGGAATTATCAGTAGAGCGCACAAAGATTCAGTCCTATCTCTAGTCGTTTCTCCAGATGGCAGAACTCTGGCTAGTTGTGGTGATGACAGGATGATTAACCTGTGGAATCTAACAAATAACAGGTATAATCGCAGCTTTGTGGGTCATACAGGGAACATTATATCTTTAGCTGTGACTCCTGACAGCAAAGTTCTTGTCAGTGGGGCTATAGACGGTATTCGGGTGTGGGATTTACTTCAGGAACGCCCGCTTGCTAATCTGGTAAACTTTGATAATTCCATCTATTCCTTAGCTATTAGTCGTGATGGTAATACTCTTGCTAGTGGCGACAATAAGGGTAATATCAAGTTGTGGAACTTGAGTTCAGGTAAGTTAATCCGGACATTTACCGCACATTCAACTACTATCAGTGCTATTAGTTTTACACCAGATGGCGAAACTTTTATTACTGCTAGTCACGATCGCACAATTAAAGTATGGAATGTCAACACGCAAAAATTAGTCCGCACCCTTACAGGACATAATAACTGGGTGAATGCGATCGCTATCCATCCGGATGGGACTACTCTTGCTAGTGCTGGCAGGGATGGTATTAAAATCTGGGATTTGACTAAATTCGAGTTAGTAAACACACTTTACGCACATCCTGACTGGGTGAGTGCGATCGCTTTTAGCCCTGATGGGGAAATACTCGCCAGCGGCGGATATGATAAGAAAATCAATATTTGGCGAAATTAGTAAGCCCTTCCCCTCTCCCCAAGGATACTGTTGGCGAATCAGGGATGATACTTCTCCAAAACCCGAAATCCCACCGTCACCATAGAATGGTGCGGCTAATTGAACAAAGCCCACCAACGCGAGGCTAAAAAATGTAGCCTCGCGTTGGTGGGCTTTGTATGGATAGCCCCAGGCTTCTAGCCTGCGGGCCTTATGTCGGATATGCGAGAGAACTCTTTGGATCAACATTGAGGGGTCACACCTACCATTTGCCAGCAGCATCCCCAAGGGAGAGGGGTATGAAACGGTTCAAAAAATTTGAAATTTATGATGCACTCTACAAACTACCTGCAAAATTGAGTTTGCTTAACTTTCCATCCACTCAACACATTTTTGCATCTGTAGTTTCATTGTTTCCCTATCAGCATGATATCTACGTCCATGTCCTGGTAGTACCCACTCAAAAGAGTAATTAGTTAAATTACGCATCGATTTAATCTGTTCGGAGTAGGAATACCAGCAGAAATCGCGGAAAGCAACCAATTGTTTTAATTTATCAGACCAAGCTAGATGGTCACCAGTGAAAAGAAACTTATTTTTATAGAGTAGAACGGTATGTCCTTTACTGTGACCGGGTACTGGGATAATTAATAAATCAGGAGTTAGTTGCAATGGTTGTGAATTAGTTAGCTGCATTTCCACATTTTGAGTATCAGATGTAATATCATCAGCGTGAAGAATACGTTCGCAGCCAAAATGTTCAGCAAACTTTTGATGATCCGCCACATCATCCCTGTGAGTTAAGTACATATAATGGATTCCCCCCATTTTTTCCAAACGTTTTACCAATGGTGGCGTAAATTTGGGAGAGTCAACTAAAATATTACCTTCTGGAAGTTGAATAAAGTAGCTAGCAGCAGCATAGGATTTCTCTGAATGATAGCCGCAATGATAGACATTTTCTTCTACAAGGATGGGGAAACTTAACTGAGCAACTTTTATATCTTGGGGTTTTTCGACAGTACCAATAGAACTGGTGGGGCAAGACAAAAGAGCCTGGAGTGCGGCTAATCTTTCGGTTTCATTAGTTGGTTGGTGATAGACTGCCGATTGTTTTTCGTCACGAAAAAACACTTCTTTTGCCATCCAGCGACAGGTATCGCAGTCTATACAAGATGTATCTACATAAAAGTCACCACTGACATTTTGGGGACGACGCAGATTTAAATGAGCCATATTAAACCTCGTTTATCTATTATCCAACGAACAAAGTCCGGATAAGTCGGGCTGAAAACTCTATGATAACTTTTATAAAAAATGATTGCTGATGCGGTTTATTGCTAATTGTCGGGTGAAAAACTGTCGTCAAATTATCCTATCAACTTTTCTACTAACGGTATGATGCTATGATTGTCGCAATATTTCTGCTCAGATTTCTGACCAATGTGGCACCCAATTCTTCAGTTATACCTTCTTCATTTATTTCGCCATCATCTATTAAACGATGAAGGTCTTTAAGCGCTTGAACATTTACAACCAAACACAGGAGAAAGAGATAAATCGGCCAAGCAATGCGCGATCGTTTGCTCATTTCCGCCCTAAAAGTACGACTTCACAGAATTTTCGACTCCTATCGCATCATATCGATCATCATCAGTTTTGACGAAAAGTTCTGGTAGTCGAGACTTCAGAACAAGATTGCATCCTGTTTTCAATCGCGCTATCCACAATCCTGATTCTCTCGTTGATTGATAAATTTTGCTTAAGTCTCTTTATTAGTGTGCCGGATGCACTATGAAAGCTAGATGCAATACGAGATTTAGGAGTAATTAATAATCAATGACTAAAGAATGATATCAACGCTGTACAGCAGACCCAGCCCAAGATTTTCACACTCGGTCAACCATAAACTATTTTTGCACCAACGTGTACACCATATCTAAACCGAAACCAACTGGAAATAAAAGTTACCTCGGAAAGGTAACTTTATTTCAAACTCAGAAACTTTACTTTATGCATAAGTAGGTAGGCACGAATAAACCCTATTATATAACTTGTAAAAAGGTCGAAACCCTTGCGGTTGCTACCAATCGGCCTTACGAGCACACTGTACGTGAACGGGAACGCTTCTCTAACGTCGTGCCTCCACCCTACGGCAATCTACGCAACGCTGCGGACAGAAGTATAGTTGTGTTTATTTACGCTCACCTACTTACATCTTGTCCTGTGTCGGTTTGATAATTTACTACCTCTTTTGTGACTTCCTCAACCGATAAATCAACTGCCTTTGCCACTTCAAAGATGCTATAGCCCATGCTCAAAAGGCGTCCTGCTGCTTTTAATTTGGTTTGACGTTCCAAGTCTTGGTAAATTCGTGTTTCTTCAATGTTCAGTCCCAACATGGCTTCCACCTCTTCACGGCTTAATTGAGAAAATTTGTAAACGGCGATAGTGGTAATAATATCTATTATTTCGTTTTTCGCCAGTGTGTCTGTTTCTTCTAATTGTACCCGCTCAAGTAATTGCTTCGCTTGCTCTGCCATCGCTTTCTCTGAGGCGATTGTCAACTGCATTAAATTGACGCCTATTGGCAGAGTATTGGGAGTGCCTAACTCATCCAGATAAATTCGCTGCACTTGGTCGCTGTTCAAAAACATTCGATGAGTTCTTGTGTCCTTTGGTTCCAAACTGCGTGATGAAAAAATTACTACACAATACCAGTCATCATATTGAGACTGATTCCGGTTCAAATACATCATCGACTCAGTAAAGAAGCGATGATAAAGAGCTTCATCTTTCTGAAATTGAACTTCTGCAAAAAAGATAATTCTGGGTGTTGCACCCTCTGGAGGTAAAAAGACCCCATCAATGCGAAAGGCGGTTTCTTTCACTTCAACGGACTCAAATCGATAGTTCTGCGCCTGTTCAGTCCGGTAATCAACGAGTTCAAAAATCAACCCAGGAAAACGCTTAAAAATTTGGTAATAGATGGAGTCACGTTTCACAAATCTACCTAAAAATTTCTTACTAATTATCTATTCATTTTATTGTGAAACTGCTATCAGTTTTAGCGTATCTAAGCAGTAAGATAATTTATTTATGTTTTGTGTAAGATAAATTTAATTTATAATGGATCGCCGACTGCATCCATTTAAGTAAAATAGTTAACTTACTTTGTAATGTGTCCGCATTTATAATAATCAAAAATATTTCTTGCGTATAAGCTCAATCGTATAACTTTTTTAAGAAACCAGGTTTTTAAAAACCCGGTTTCTCTAATTTTAACCAATCAACAAAATTAGCTTACTTGTGACCACACCAATTAGATAATGTGTTACAGGCAAACTATCAATTACCATCCCCAAACATAACAACATCATGTAAGAGATGGAATACAAAAACAAGCCTTTTGCTGTAGCGCGATCGCCTGGGTTTTGCAACAACTGCCAAGCTTTGTAAATAAATACACTTCCTAAACTCAGAGCGATCGCCAGATAAATAGCTCCAGTTGCGTGCAACGGGTAAACTAGCAACACAGTTGCTGCTACCGTTACCAGGGTGTATATCCAAATTTGCCGCACTGTTTCTATTTCCCCCGCCACTACTGGTAGCATGGGCACACCAACTTTTGCGTAATCATCCCGAATCATCAAAGCTAATGACCAAAAATGGGCTGGGGTCCAAAGAAAAACAATCCCAAAAATTAGCCATGCGGACCAGCTTAAAGAGCCAGTAACAGCGGCCCAACCCACTAATGCCGGAACTGCTCCTGCAGCCCCACCAATCACGATATTGTAGATACTGTGACGCTTCAGAAAATGGGTGTAAATTAGCACATAAAAAACAATACCAGACATTGCTAAACCTGCTGCTAGCAAGTTCGCAAATACGCTCAGGAGAGTGAAGGAAATTACCGCCAGAGCGATCGCAAAAATCAAAGCATCACGGGGCTGAACTTTACCCGAAGGCATTGGACGATGGCGCGTGCGCTCCATGTCATAATCAATGTCTCGGTCGTAGATACAGTTAATTGTCTGGGCACTAGCAGCCGCTAATGTTCCTCCAGTTAGAGTCACCAGCAACAGCAATGGGTCAACTTGTCCCTTGGCTGCAATCCACATACTACCGGCGGTGGTAATCAAGAGTAACGGAATAATCCGAGGCTTGGTTAGCTGGTAGTAGCTTTGGATAACTGAAAGAACTGTATCGTGGTGCTTCGAGACATTAGTCTCAATCATCTTGGCACTATTTCCTTATTTTTCAACAACTAAACCTATGAACAGTTAACAGTTAACTGTTGACAGTTAACCGTTAACTGTTAACTTTTCCTGGCTTTAGGGATTCGATTCATGATGCTTGTTCGCTAATGGATATCGAGTTGATACTACGACTTTCAGCCCAGTCACGGATAGCTAGAACAGTGAAAGCAACTAAAGTTCCCAACAAAGCAGCACCGATGGCTTGGTGAGAAACAGTAAGTGGCTCAACTTGCAGGTGTAAGCGAAAAGTCGCGACTCCCAAAAGTAGTTGTAAAATTAATAACCCAAAAGCAATATTTGCCAGCCGTCGCAAAGCTGGATGGAGTGCTGGAGTCCGCCAGGAAATAAATACCACTGCGATTGTGAAGAGTGTCGGCGGTACCAACCCAAATATATGGCTATACATCACCTGACAAAGTTGGGAGGTGCCAAAGCACTGGTGTAAAGCCCAGCGAGAACCAACTAAAGCACCTAATAAACTTTGCAAATAAACCAAAATTGCGGCGGTTAAGCCAAGTATCGGCAACTTACCAACGGTTCCAGTTCCCTGGTAGGGGGTCAATGCGGTGCCGATGACTAGTAGGGTAGAAAAAAACAATAGTGCCGTTCCCAAATGGGCTGTCACGATATCAAACCGCAGCAGTTCGGTAACAGTGAGTCCTCCCAAGACACCTTGAAAGACGATTAAACCAAGGGCAAATGTCGAAGCCCAAGGAACCCATCTCGCTAAATATTGACGATCCCACCAGGATAATCCGACCAGGGCGATCGCGCTGATACCAATCAAGGCCGCATCCAGTCGGTGAAACCATTCCAAAAAAACTTGGAAATTCATTTCAGCTGTCGGCACTAATTTCCCATAGCATAAAGGCCAGTCTGGGCAGGCAAGCCCAGCATTCATCACGCGGGTAGCGCTGCCGATCGCCATCAAAATTATGGTGGCTATACACATCTTCCACACCAAGCGACGAATTCTGTCAAGAGGCTGTTGCTCCGGGTTTGCCGCTGTTTTCTGTTGTTCTAGGACAAATTCGCTCATGAAAGATACCTACTGCCCGTTTTGAGTCAGTTATCTAAGTTTTACAGTTTTAAGATTTGTCAAACCGACATATCTCCACCCTAGCGTATAGAATCTTTGTTAGAGATTGGCTCTCATTTAACACTCTGAATCACCTTGACCAGTTTGAGCCTGAAGCTTCAGACATTTTTTAAGTTTTCAACTCATATCATCTAACGATTACAAAAACTTCCTTAAATTTTTCTTTTGTTTTCACCTACACACTGCTGTGCCTGGGGAATCATTTCTATTCCGAGTGAAATTATCACCTAAAAATCCCGAAATTTTTTATTTTCTTTGACTTATTTTTGCTATTTACATCCACCATCAGGCATATCTGTGACATACCTAGTGGATTATTTTTATTCAAGGTGAAAAAAATACACTTAAGAAGAAAAAAACATTTATAATTGTTGATTGCTTGGCTTTAATTTACATCCGCCTTCTGGTATACCTAATAGATTACTTGTATTAAAGATTTAGTAAATTACTTAAAAAATTAAGAAAAAATTTACTATCTTTGACCATAAGTCCTGCAGCCTGGATTACCGTAGTAAGTGAGTAAGCAGTTCTGTCCAACGTAGTAAAGTCACAACCGTAGAAAAACCGTGAAAATTCCAAGTTCAATCTGGACGTTACTAAGTGGCATCCTGCTGACGCTGGTCAGCCTTTGGTACGGACAAAATCATGGTCTGCTGCCTGTAGCAGCTACCGATGAAGCTAGCTTGGTGGATGGTCTGTTCAATGCAATGATGACTGTCTCAACAGGTATCTTTCTGCTCGTAGAAGGAATTTTGATTTACAGTGTCTTTAGATACCGGAAGCGTGCAGGCGACGAGACAGATGGGCCACCAGTTGAAGGCAACATTCCGCTAGAAATCCTCTGGACGGCAATCCCCGCTATTATTGTCCTTGGTATTTCTGTATACAGCTTTGATGTCTATAACGAAATGGGCGGCTTCGATCCCCATTCGATTCATCAAGTCCAGATGGCACCAGAAGCCATGTCAATGCCGGGTTCGGCGATCGCTGCAACTTTGAGCGAGACACCTAACCTGAATCAAGAAAAATCTGATGAGGCAATGTCTGACCCAGGGACAGCAGAAGTTCGCAATGCTGACCAAATTCCTCAAAAAAAGGATGCTCCCGGTATGGGGATCGTTTCTCCTACCATAGGTGCGAGTTCTGATAAGGCCGGCAAAGCACCAGCTTTAATGGTTAACGTTACAGCTTTGCAGTATGCCTTTATTTTTACTTATCCAGAAACTGGTGTAACATCTGGTGAACTGCACGTACCCGTCGGGCAAGAAGTGAAATTAAATATGGCGGCCAACGATGTCATCCACGCTTTTTGGGTGCCAGAATTCCGGATTAAGCAAGATATTATGCCCGGTCGGCAAAGCGAAATTCGCTTCACACCCAAAGTAGAGGGTGATTACAATGTAATTTGTGCTGAGTTGTGCGGTCCTTACCACGGTGCAATGAGAACTCAGGTTGTCGTTGAAAAGCCAGAAGCTTTTGAGAAGTGGACGCAAGAGCAGTTAGTTGCAGCAAAATCCGTCTTAAATGAAGCAGTTGCTGTCAATCCGACAGGAATTTCCGCTGATGAATTTCTCGCCCCTTACACCAAGGACATGGGAATTCAGCCAGAAATGATCCATCAAATGCACCATTAAATGGTTAGGAGTTAGGAGTTAGGAGTTAGGAGTTAGGAGTTAGGAGTTAGGAGTTTAGAAGTTAGGAGTTAATGCTAACAACGCTCCAAGCAACAACCAACAACTAACAACTAACAATTAACAACCAACAACCAACAACTAGCAACTAACAGACAGTTATTGTATGACACAAGCACAACTGCAAGAAAATGCCAATATCCCGGCTCTAATTGATGAGCCTGGAGTCAGGAAATGGCGAGACTACTTTACCTTTAACACCGACCACAAGGTAATTGGGATTCAATACCTTGTGACATCGTTCATTTTTTACTGTATTGGTGGCGTGATGGCGGAATTAGTTCGTACAGAACTACGCACGCCAGAAACAGATTTTGTGACGCCAGAAGTTTACAACAGCTTGTTTACGCTGCACGCCACAATCATGATTTTCTTGTGGATTGTGCCAACAGGGGCGGGATTTGCTAACTATCTAATTCCCTTGATGATTGGGGCAAGAGATATGGCATTCCCACGTCTGAATGCCCTTGCCTTTTGGGTAATTCCTCCAGCGGGAATATTGCTTGTCGCTAGTTTGGTAATGGGTGATGCGCCGGATGCCGGTTGGACTTCTTACCCACCTCTGAGCTTGGTAACAGGTCAGTTGGGTGAGGCTATTTGGATTATGAGCATCCTGCTACTGGGTACGTCATCGATTTTGGGGGCAATCAATTTTTTGACCACCATTATCAAAATGCGTGTCCCTAGCATGGGTATTCATCAAATGCCCTTGTTTTGCTGGGCGATGTTTGCTACCTCAGCACTGGTGCTAATATCGACTCCTGTGCTAGCTGGGGCAATGATTCTGCTTTCCTTTGACTTATTGGCAGGCACAACATTTTTTAATCCCACTGGCGGTGGTGACCCGGTAGTCTACCAGCATATGTTCTGGTTTTACTCACACCCAGCGGTGTATATCATGATTTTGCCCTTTTTTGGGGCGATTTCAGAGATCCTTCCAGTTCATGCCCGCAAGCCGATTTTTGGCTATAAAGCGATCGCCTATTCTTCCCTTGCCATCAGTTTCTTGGGATTAATTGTCTGGGCACACCATATGTTTACCAGCGGTGTTCCCGGTTGGTTGCGGATGTTTTTCATGATTACCACCATGATTATTGCCGTACCCACAGGAATTAAGATTTTCGGCTGGTTGGCAACAATTTGGGGTGGTAAAATCCGCCTCAATAGTGCCATGCTATTTGCAATGGGCTTTTTGGCAACCTTCGTTATCGGTGGGATCAGTGGTGTAATGTTGGCGGCAGTACCGTTTGATATCCACGTCCACGACACTTATTTTGTAGTAGCGCACCTACATTACGTATTGTTTGGCGGTAGCGTAGTCGGCATTTTTGCTGGTATATATCATTGGTTCCCGAAAATTACGGGACGAATGATCAATGAATTTTGGGGTAAGGTTCACTTTGCCTTGACAATGATTGGTCTGAATATGACCTTCTTACCCATGCACAAATTGGGATTGATGGGTATGAACCGCCGTATCGCCCAGTATGACCCCAAATTTACCTCAATTAACGAAATCTGTACCTACGGTTCTTACATTCTAGCGATTTCCACTTTACCCTTTATCATCAACGCCATTTGGAGTTGGATGTATGGGCCTAAAGCCGGCAACAATCCTTGGAATGCACTTACCCTAGAGTGGATGACGACTTCACCACCAGCGATCGAGAATTTCGACAAATTGCCGGTGTTGGTAACAGGTCCCTATGATTACGGTTTGGAACAGCGGAATGAGGATGTACCCTTAGACGATGCCAATCCTGTTTTGTCTGGTGGTGCTAACTCAGTATTGAGGGCTAAACCCGATCCAGAGTTTGCAGCTAGCCCTGAAGATAGAAAGTAGAGTTAGGAGTTAGGGGTTATGAGTTATGAGTTGAAAAAAACTAACTCCCAATTCCTAACTCCTAACTCCTAACTCCTAACTCCCAACTCCTAACTTCTTGTTTTTTAGAAATTAAAGATTCATGCAAAGTCAAACTATTGACCCAGCTAAAACGGACCTAAATCATCACCATGCTGCAGAAGTGGCAGGTGGTCATCACGAAGAACATCCCGACCATCGGATATTTGGGTTGATTGTCTTCCTCATCGCTGAGGGAATGATTTTTCTAGGGATGTTCGGTGCCTATTTAGCTTTCCGTTCCACTCTACCTTCTTGGCCTCCAGAAGGTACGCCAAGGCTAGAACTTTTGTTGCCCAGTATCAACACTGTAATTCTAATTTCTAGCAGCTTTGTGATTCACAATGCTGATACTGCCATCAAAAAGAACAATCTCAAAGGGATGCAAATTTGGTTTGGCATCACTGCTTTGATGGGTGCTATTTTCTTGGGTGGACAGTTGTATGAATACAGCCACCTGGAATTTGGTTTAACTACCAATTTATTCGCCAGTGCATTTTATGTATTGACTGGTTTCCACGGTTTGCACGTAACTATTGGTGTTTTACTGATTTTGTCTGTATTGTGGCGATCGGGCAAACAAGGTCATTACAGTAACGAAAAGCATTTTGGTATTGAAGCTGCTGAAATTTACTGGCACTTCGTTGATGTTATTTGGATTATCCTTTTTGGCTTGCTTTATTTACTGTAAAAATTTGTTTTCTTCACAAATTCAACTAAGAACCTCCAATCGGGGGTTTTTTATTTTTGAAATTGCATTTATAGGGCTGGAGAGAGAAGCTCTCTCTATCGCTTGTCTGTGCCGTCATCGTAGGTTCGATACTCCTCAATTGTCATTTTTAAAGGAGTTTGGAACATAATTGCCTCTTAACATATATATGGGAGCGTGGGCACCGTTGCTTGGTATTGTCCCTCTGATATAGGACTTACGCAAAAACTCTCTTAAACTCTTATTTCTAGCCTTGCCTAGCCTCCAGCAGCGCTTCGCTTACGGCACGCTCCGCGATAGCTTGCTTCCCCGAAGGAGTACGGCATACCTTTGGCTATGCGTACTTCGCGTCTAAGCCGAGACGGCTGGCTTCGCCTACGCGGTTCCATAAATCAAGGTTTTTGGTAATTTCTGCGTAAGTCCTATGATAAATAAACCATCAAGTTGGTACAAAGTGCTATCGTTTAAATTTTTGGATGTGCGAAAATCTCCACCCCCAGCTGTATGCGATCGCTCTAGCGAACCGGAGGTTTATCGCCTACAATTAAATTTTGCCTCTACATAATATTTATTTTTTCTTACGGAGCGTGTTGTTACTGCCTAGAATCAAACTTCAGCTTGTATAATCCTTTATGCTACTTGGCAACAGCAATCCGCAAAAGTATCTATTTCAACAGTTTTGCAGGCAGAGTGGAAAGTACTGTAATATACGTCAAGTTAGTTGCTGTCTGTATGCAGTTAAAGGTTGCAATTTGAATTGTTACTTGATTCTATCTGCTGCCAAAAAAAAGATGAACAATCTACCTTATGCGGAATTTTGGAACCCGTTCAGCTATCAATCGTCATCCTTTGACCATAACACAGGATGCCCTTGTCAAGGAAGCTCTAGCACTGATGAGCCAAACGGACAGTAGGGGTATAGTAGTGCTGGCTGAGGCCAATTCAAACAGTCGGCCAATTGGCTTATTTACAGAGCAAGATGTGGTGCGGTTGGCTGCTGAACGAGTTGATTTGGGGAGTGTGTCTGTAGCTTCTGTGATGAACAAGCAGTTCGTTAGCATTACAGAAACTGAGGCAGAAGATATATTTGCGGTAGTAAATCAGATAAAGCAGCATCAGATTCGTCATTTAACGGTGGTGGGTGAAACGGGGGACTTTGTTGGGATTATTACACCTCAAACTATTGAGGACATGATTCATCCAGTAGATTTATTGACAAAAAAGCAAGTAACAGAAGTAATGTCTTCTGGAGTGATTTCTGCAAAAAGTAGTGATTCTATCTTGTATGTGGCCCAACTGATGAGCCTCAAACAGGTCAGTTGTGTAGTGATAGTTGATAGTCAATTAAATCCAGTCGGTATTATTACAGAACACGATATTGTTCAGCTATCTCACATAGAATTAGATTTAGCTCATACGGCTGCAGCAATAGTGATGAGTACACCGCTGTTGCCAATTCGAGGAAGTGACTCATTGTGGGCAGCCGATCAAATGATGCAGAAGCATAGGGTGCGGCGGTTGGTGGTGTCAAATAATGGAGGGGAATTACTCGGGATCATCACTCAGGCTAAGATGTTAGAAACGATTAACCCCTTAGAAATGTATGAATCTTTGAAAATCTTGCAGGATTTAGTGGCAGATAAAACATCAGAATTAAAGTTGTTAAACCAGCAAGTTAAAAAGGAAATTAGCACGCGCAAATTAGTTGAAGATAAGCTACGTTATTCTGAGATGAAGATGCGTGCAACCTTAGAGGCAATGAGCGACATCATCCTGGTAGTGAATACTCAAAACAGCCAATTGGGAAGTTTAGAAATTCTCCCAACAAATTCCATTTATTTGAATGAACGCAGCACTGATTTACTTAGTCAAACAGTAGAAGCATTTTTTAAAGAGAAGACAGCAAAAATTTGGTTGACAAAAGTTCGACAGGCTTTAGAAAAAAAGCAGACGCTAAATTTTGATTACAGTCTTTGTTGGATGCGAGAAGAAGTTTGGTTTACTGCTAGCATTTCCCCAACCTCAGATACCAGTGCGGTGTGGGTAGCGCGAGATATCACTAAACGCAAACGAGCAGAAATGCTGCTGTGGCAGAGTCAAGAGCGTTTTCGGGCGATTTTTGAACAAGCTGCTGTTGGGATTAATTTGGTGTCACTATCAGGTCAATTTCTCCAGGTTAACCCGCGATTTTGTGAGATTTTGGGGTATACAGAATCTGACTTGTTGCAGCTAAGTTGGCCTTCTATTACTTACCCGTCAGATTTAGGGGTTTATCAAGAGTATGTGCGACGGATGTTTGCAAGTGAGTCCACCGACTCGATAGAACAACGACTGTTGTGCAAAGATAGGCAAGTGCGATGGGGGAATATTAGTATTTCACTCGTGCGCAATCGCCAAGAAATTCCGCAATATTTCATTACTGTCGTCGAGGATATTACTCAACGCAAACGGGCAGAAATCGCACTGTGTGAAAGTGAAGAACGTTTCTGTGGGATTTTTGAGCAAGCTGCTGTTGGAATTAAACAGATAGCAATATCCGGCGAGTTTCTTGAGGTTAACCAGCGATTATGTGAGATTTTGGGTTATACAGAGTCGGAATTATTGGCAATAACTGTCAATGATGTTATTTATCAGGGTGATGTAGAGTCAGACTTGGAGTGCAAGCGTCAGATATTAGCTTCTGAAACTGCCACATCTTCGATAGAAAAACGCTTTGTCTGCAAAGATGGTCAACTCAAATGGGTGAAGAACAGTCTCTCTTTAGTGCGTAACGAGGAAGGAATTCCGCAGTATTTTATTAGTGTAATTGAGGATATTTCGGAGCGCAAACAGTTAGAAGAGGCATTAAAAGAAAGCCAGCATTGGTTACAAACAATAGTTAGTGCTAATCCTAATGTTTTATATGTTTATGATTTGATAGAAAAGCGTAATGTATATTGCAACCGAGAAATTTATGAGATTTTAGGCTATACCCAAGAAGAAGTTTTTTCTATGGAGATGGGGTTTTTCCCAACAGTAATTCATCGTGATGATTTAACAGCCTTTGCAGAACATCAACTACGATTGGATACCGCCAAAGATGGAGAGATTTTTGAATTAGAGTACCGGATGTGCCACAAAAACGGCGAATGGCGTTGGCGGAAAAGTCGGTATACTCTGTTTAGCAGATATCCTAACGGCAATCCCAAGCAAATTTTGGGGACAGCCAGTGATATCAGCGATCGCAAAAAAGCAGAAGCAGCCTTACAACAAAGTGAAGCACGAGAACGAAACAAGGCTGAACAGCTAGAAATAGCATTAACTCAACTTCAACACACCCAAACCCAATTGGTACTTTCTGAAAAAATGGCATCATTGGGTAGTCTGGTAGCAGGAGTTGCTCATGAAATTAACAATCCCACGAGTTTTATCTACGGCAATATCGAGCCAGCAGTAGACTATGCCCAACAACTGCTATCCCTCATCAATTTATATCAGCAGCATTACCCTCAGCCAATCGGAGAAATTAGCCAAGAGCTAGAAAGCATCGACTTAAATTTTATTGCCAAAGATTTTCCGGAATTGCTGAATTCGATGAAAGTAGGTGCCCAGCGCATCACCGAAATTGTGCTTTCTTTACGCAACTTCTCCCGTCTTGATGAATCTAAATGCAAGCTAGCAGATATTCATGAAGGTATCGATAACACCTTATTGCTTTTACAGCATCGGCTGAAAAAACATCTTAATATTCCGGAAATTAAAATTATTAAAGATTACGGTCAACTGCCGAAAGTAAAATGTTATCCTGGTCAGTTGAATCAAGTATTTATGAATATAGTTTGTAATGCAATTGATGCTTTAGAAGAGTCATTTATCAATCAGGAATTATCATTTGCAAGAGAGTTTGGAGAAATTCACATTCGTACCCAGATTGTGGAATCTAAAATCATAATTTGTATTGCTGATAATGGCCTTGGAGTGAAGACAGAAATTCAGCCAAGAATATTTGACCCTTTCTTCACAACAAAATCACCAGGCAAAGGTACAGGCTTGGGATTGTCTATCAGCTATCAAATTGTAGTAGATAGACATGGCGGTGAAATTAAATGTCATTCAGTTTTTGGTCAGGGTACCGAGTTTGTAATTGAACTGCCAATTGTTTGAGGAAAAAACTTCAGCGAAGTGACTCCTAGGAGCGGGCTTGCGCTATCGCTCGTAATAGACATCTGATGGAAAAGATTTAAATATCGCTTCATTACAAATGATGTTGAAGTAAGGACCGAAGTTGGAAGAAGGAATAGGTAATAAAAATGCGCGTTCTCAGTTTAGAGCTTCAGTAAAAAAAAGATGTTTTTCGAGTCCTTTGTAGCGCGTTCACGTAGTGTCTCGCAGAGAAGAAAAACAGTGTCCTTGTTTCAATCCCACATGAGTGCTCATGTGGGTACTTCTTCCTTCTTTCTTCGTGAAACACGCTTCCCTTACTCCCCTATCCCCTTCTTATACGTTTCTTTGTGAAGCTGCATATATAACCCCCGGCTACGCCGTCCCCCCTTGCCAAGGGGGGACTACAGGGGGGTCTTGATTATGTGCATCTTCATACAGAATTGGTATTAGGATAAGATTTTTGATGTTAATAATAATACGCATCCTTACGTCCTCTAAGAAAGACTTCATGTTTTTTCTAGATTGTTTAGAAAAAAGCTAATTAAAACATCTTCCATAAGAAGGATTTTTTCTGGTAAAAATAATATTTTAAGTTTTGTATTCTGGCTCACATAAAAGGATAATAAATAAAATAACCTTCAGGAGGAGGAATTAAATTTGCAAACAGGAGTAGATTGCTAAAAGAGTACGTGGAGCACTTTCGCGAATCGAGTACTCGACGGGGGGAGTTTTCCACCTGCAAACAGGTTACCAAGCCAACTTCCCTAGTATAAACAGGAAGCAAACTTATTGAAAATGCTTGAGTGGATTAACTATAAGCATTTTGAGTAAGTTTGTCTTGCACAAAATGCCTAATTCACGCTTAACCTCTAGTCGCTTCGCAGCTAGAGACTTTTTTATTGCCGGGAGTAGCAACTATGCAGCTAAGAGAAGAAGTTTTAGTAGGGTACACAGAAGAAACTTTTGTCACTTATAAAGGGATAAGGATTTTCTACAAGTACAAACAACAAAGTAATCAGTGGGTGATTCTGATCTATACAGGTTGTACACAGAGATTGCTTTCTGACTGCCAGAGCCGCAACTTAGCTAAGTCGAAAGAAGCTGGCATTAAGTGGGCAATTGCTAAGATTGATAAATTTCTTGCAACCCATACAGGTTAGACTTGGCGCATTTAATTCTGGTTCTTTAGTGTGTTCCTCTACATTGAACTAATCAACGCTTGCACTTACCATTTCCAAAAGATGGAAAGTGAGTGTTCTATCCACACTTGCATCGTAATCGACAGGGATAGAATGGCGATCAATGCCAACGACTATCCCTTTCAAGGTGCAATATTAGAGAATTCCAAATCACTTTTCTAGAAATACCAAATCTTCTGGCAAAGTGGTTAACCTAATATTCTGACCTTCAACTTTGACCACGTAATCAAATCCAGTAACATGACCGTCAGGAAGAATGATAACTTTGTCATTTAGGGATTCAAGATAAGCTGGAAAACCATCCAAAGCCACACTCCCATCATTAATCGCCAAATAACCCAGCAGTCGGCGAAATAATTTCGGTAAAATGACAGCTTTATCGGTGATAGTTTCCAATTCTTCCAATACAAAACCCGTATTCGTCTTATCTAATTGCCACAAACCCTTGTTTTCATTTCGAGCTTTTTGGGTAGCAACAATTAATTCTTTGCGGATGTCGGGATATAACTTTGAGTAAAAAGTTGGGTAAGCTTGTCCTTTAGATAATAAGTGAAAATTCGCGCTCTTTTTCAGTAAGGTTTTATTCAAGTTGGTTTCGCTGCCATCCGATCCCTCAGAATTACCTTTGAAGGCAAAAGCTACCGCTCGTCCATATTGGTCTGCAAATCGAGTCAGAATAAAACCTGGTACTTCTTCCGGTTCAGAGACCGTAACGACTTCACGATCACCACGAGTAACCTTCTTAAATCCCAAAAATTTCAGCAACTCATCTGCAGCGCTATGAGCATATTCTAATGGTTGGTGAGAAGAACCGATACTACCACCCCTGGGCTGGAAGTGTGTTTCTAGAGCATCGATGCTATCCAACCGCAACTGTGCCCCCCCAGTCTGGTTAGTGCGGACTCGTGTGGATAACTTCTTCCACATCTCGGGGTTTTTCGGATAAAATCGGATCGAATCCCCATCAGGAGCAGCTTTAAGCACTCTAAAGTTACCCTGAATTAAAGTCATTGGCATATTTGATAATCCATACACCTTGAAATCAGGTGGATCATATCACTTTTAAGCGTTGCGAGATCCCGGACTTCTTGAAGAAGTCGGGGATCTAACCAGATAAAGCAGATCCCTAGGCATTTCCGGCAATATTTCTGAATATAAAAATTCTACACGGAATTTTTATATAAATTTCCCCAACTAGTTACATTTACTTGGTACACTTGTATAAAGCAAACATTGAGTTTGCTCCTCACACCACACTAAGCTTCTCTTGTTGGTCAATGGCAAGAGAAGCTTTTTTTTGGCTATTGTATAGATGTGTTGTCTGAAGATATGGGGCAAGAAGCAAAGAATATTTGGCGTTGCTGAATCCGGGTATGAATTGCTAAATTTACCCTCACCCTAGCCCTCTGTGCCAAGGGAGAGGGGACAAGAATTCTTTCTCCCCTCTCCCTGAGGAGAGGGGCTGGGAAGTGTGAGGGTAATTCATAGCTCAATTCAGCAACGCCGAATATTTTCTCTGGTGCCCAATTGCCTATAATTTCAATTGGGACTACAACCGAAAGTGATTGGATCGCAATTACAAGGAGGATGGTTCAAGAATCTCAAAAGAGTTGAATTTCAAGCTTTTCGATCTCTTCCATACCACAAAATCGGTAGGTACAGGTTTGGGATTAACCACGACTTATCAGCTAATTGTGGAGAAACACACAGGGAGAAAACGGTGCCATTAGATACTAAATAAAGGAGTCTAATTTGCGATTAAAAGTCCTGGAAACCTAATGAATATTGGGCAAGGGACTTGAGGTAATGTGCCTACTTAAAATTTGTTAAGCGTATGTTATGCCTAGGTTATAACGGTGTAGTTGTTTTAATGCTGTGCTATACTCCTCATATAAGAATTATTTTCGGTGGAGTTATCCGTTTTGATTTTTTTTAAAAGCGTCTCTCCGAATGTAACTCTCTACACAACGCTGAAATGCTGATCTGGGAGATGCCCCTATGTCAATTTACGTCGGTAATTTGTCCTATAAGGTCACAGAAGAAGACCTAAGGACAGCTTTTGCAGAGTATGGTAAAGTAAGTCGCGTTCAGTTACCCACAGATCGGGAAACAGGTCGCCCTCGTGGTTTTGCATTCGTTGAAATGGAAACAGAAACTGAGGAAGCCGCAGCAATCGAAGCACTTGATGGCGCTGAATGGATGGGGCGCGATTTAAAAGTGAATAAGGCTAGACCCCGCGAGGAAAGAAGTCCTTCCCGTGGTGGTGGTGGTGGCAACTGGGGTAATAATGACCGTAACAGCCGCCGTTACTAAGGTTAGTCTTGAATAACTAAAAATTCCAAGTCTTAACCCTCGAAGAACCTATCAATAAATGGTGATAGTTGCTGATATTAGAGGGTTGCAGATTAAGCCTTTATTGGCTGCGTTAGCTGGTCACAAACAAAAGATATGAACGCTCTTTTTCTCTAGTTCTCCGGTGAATTAAGGATTAGCTTTCATAGCCAAGACATTGTATTTTAGCTAGAACAGCAATAAGGCTCACTCTGTACTGGCTACTCGGAGTCAGAAGAGTCATGGGCACAGCTAATGAGTTGGGGAGAAGATGGTTTTAATTGTTATGGCTACGCATAAAAATTAAAATCATAATCGACCATCAACAGAATATTTTATTAGTGATTCTTTGGCGTTCTGTAAGCTGAAAGCAGGTAAGTATTTAATGTTTACCTGCTTTTGATCTATCCACAACTTATCAATAGATAAGGTAAGAGCTAATCTCTGCCGGAATATTTTTTGACCATTGATCCAGATTAGGAGGAATCATCATGACGCAAGTAGTTCTAGGAGAGAACGAAGGGATTGAGTCAGCTTTGCGACGATTTAAACGGCAAGTGTCTCAAGCAGGAATTTTCCAAGATATGAGAAAAAAGCGTCACTTCGAGACTCCTTTGGAAAAAGAAAAACGTAAAGCGATCGCCAGACATAAACAACGTCGCAGGCAACGCTCTAGTTACACGTAGTGAGCAATTAACAATTTTCAATATTGGAAACTTTTCGATGTCAGGACTTTGGATTGTGTAATAATATTGCACGTCCAAAGGAATACACTATTTATTCCTATTAGTAATATTAGCAGCCACAGTAGAATTTAAACTCTGCTGTTGGAATGATTTTTATAAGTTTTTTGACAAAATATTTTAGAATTTTAAAATATTCTTTTAGAAGCCGAAAAATCGGCAGTTTTAACAACCCCCGATGTTTGCACAAGAAACATCTTGGATGAAATACACTGTGGTGGGTACCGAAACCCAACCTAAGGT
The DNA here is from genome assembly GCA_019359595.1 of Cyanomargarita calcarea GSE-NOS-MK-12-04C. GTDB lineage: Bacteria > Cyanobacteriota > Cyanobacteriia > Cyanobacteriales > Nostocaceae > Cyanomargarita > Cyanomargarita calcarea. The sequence continues at coordinate 89,047 of JAHHGZ010000012.1, read as the reverse complement.
GCTACAACGGGACGGCAGCTTATGTTCCTCCGCTTCCCCCCAAAACGTGCCTTGGGAAAATAAGCAACGCACTGGCTCCCCCACAAGAGTTTCATTATTTTACTTTATACCTCGCTCAACTGAGAACCGCTATATTAGTGGATACACCCATGAAGATATAAGTTTTTGAAGTTAGAGTGGGCAAGCAACTATTAAAGTGTTGTATTAAAGCGTTTAATTTGGTTTTGGAACAGAGCGATCGTTTCTTTCTGTGAACCACTAAGTAAGTTAGCGAGAAAAGCCCAATGTATATGAAGAAATATAAACCTAACCCACCACCGATAATTTAAATTTTTTAACAAGGGTCTCAATGCAAACTGTCGCATCCTTCACTGGATTTTGCTTTCACTTTGTATACTGTTTGGTTACCAAATATTAGACTAAGCAAAGCAACTTATTACATTAACGTGCGGGATTACGAAAAATTAGTATAAAAGGCATCTGAAAAATATCCAGATATTAAAGATTTATTTGAGCCAGAAGGTTACCTTTGACTCAGTTTCAACATTTAACATATAATACCTTTGACGTTAACAACGATACGATAAATATAAACCTAGTAGAGACTTTTTGCCAGAACATCTCTACTGTAGCGAAGGTGACAGGCTGCGTATAACTTATGATCCCTATTTCAGAATACGAGATTCTTGAAAAAATTCATGAAGGTATAGAGACAGTTATTTACCGAGGCAAGAGTAAACAGGAATCAGTAGCAATTAAGTTGCTCAAATCTGAGTATCCAACACTAGAAGAAATTACTCGTTTGCGGCATGAATATAAGGTTCTCAAAGACTTGACAATTGAGGGAGTTGTTAAACCTTACGGTCTCGAAAAATACCAGAATAGCTTTGCACTGATTTTAGAAGATTTTGGCGGTCAGTCCTTGAGTCAAATCCTCAGGTCTAGGAAATTAACAATTTTAGAATGTTTGCTTCGAGCGATCGCTTTAGCGGAAACATTAATCGATTTATATCAAGTTGCAATTATTCATAAAGACATTAAGCCTAGCAATATCATTATCAATGTTGAGACAGGACAGGTCAAGTTGACGGAATTTGGTCTTTCCTCACGTCTATGTTTAGAAAAACAAACTATCAGCAACCCTAACTTATTAGAAGGTACTTTGGCATACATAGCACCTGAACAAACAGGGAGGATGAATCGCTCGATTGATTATCGTACAGATTTCTACTCTTTGGGAGTGACTCTATATGAAATGCTGACAGGGACGCTGCCATTTACAAGCCACGACCCTCTAGAGTTGGTTCACTGTCATGTTGCCAAACAACCAGTGCCACCTTACTTGCTTCTTGAAATTCCTAAAGCCGTTTCAGATATTGTGATGAAACTGTTAGCTAAAAATGCTGAAGAACGATATCAAAGTGCGGCTGGACTTAAATTCGATTTAGAAACTTGTCTACTAGAACTCCAAAACACCGGAGAAATTAAAGATTTTATTCTTGGTCAGCGCGATCGCGGCAGTCAGCTTTCAATACCGCAAAAGCTTTATGGCAGAGAAGGAGAAGTTGCGATGCTGATGGATGCTTTCTGGAGGGTCAGCCAGGGGGCAACAGAGATGATGCTAGTTACAGGTTACTCAGGTATTGGCAAAACTTCAATTGTTAATGAAATTCACAAACCCATTGTCGCCGCACGAGGATATTTCATTACAGGTAAATTTGACCAGTTTCGGCGGGATATCCCTTATTCTGCTTTAATTCAGGCTTTCCAAGAGTTAATTCGTCAGCTATTAACAGAGAATGAACAGCAAATTGCTATTTGGAAAAACAAACTATTAGAGGCTTTTGGTGACAACGGTCAAGTTCTCATTGACGTGATTCCAGAAGTAGAGTTAATTATTGGCTCCCAGGCTGATGTTCCCAAACTAGGTGCTGCTGAATCTGAAAATCGATTTAACCACGTTTTTCAACAATTTGTAGATATTTTTTGCCAGCTTGAACATCCATTAGCCATTTTTTTAGATGATTTACAGTGGGCAGACTCTGCATCTTTAAAATTAATTCGGCTTTTAATTGCAGATGATAGCAGTCGATACCTATTTCTAATTGGAGCCTACCGAGATAACGAAGTCAACCCCACCCACCCATTAATCCAAACGTTAGAAAAGTTATGTCAAACAGATACTTTAATCCATAACATTACCGTAGAATCCCTGTTACTTACTCATGTTCAGCAATTAGTAGCAGACACCCTCAATGAAGCAAAAGCTACTAGCCGAGTTAAATTATTAGCAGAGTTAGTCTTTAATAAAACTCAAGGTAATCCCTTTTTCTTAACTCAGTTACTCAAAAGCTTATATACCGAAAACCTGCTGGTTTATCAAGTAGCTACAGATAGCTGGCAGTGGAACATTCACCAAATTCAAGCAGTTGGAATTACTGACTATAATATTGTCGAACTGATTGCTAGAAATATTCGCAAACTGCCACCAGATACACAGAAAGTTTTACAGTTGGCAGCTTGTATTGGCAACCAATTTAATTTAGACATTTTAGCAACTGTCAATGAAACATCAGAAATCTTAACATCTGCTCAGTTGTGGAGTGCGTTGCAAGCCGGCCTAATTCTACCTTTATCTTCAAATTACAAAATTCCTATCGTCTTTGAACAAGCAGAATCGGACTTTTTGAAAGTTAGCGATATCAAAATTGAATATAAGTTTTTGCACGACCGAGTGCAACAAGCAGCTTACTCTTTGATTCCAGAATCATCAATACAGAGTACTCATTTAAAAATTGGTCAGCTATTGCTAAAAAATACCACGCTACAGGAGCAGAAAGATAATATTTTTACCTTAGTTAATCAATTAAATTTTGGTACTGACTTACTAAAAACGCAAATCGAAAAGGATGAGTTAGCTCAATTAAATCTCATTGCCGGTCAGAAAGCTAAAGCATCTACAGCTTATGAGGCTGCTGTTAATTACTTAAATATAGGTCTACAAATACTGCATCCAGATAGTTGGCAAAATCAATATAGATTGACTTTTGACTTTTATATAGAAATATCAGAGGCAGAATACCTAAATGCTAATTTTACAAGAGCGTTATTTTTATGCGAACTGGCACTAACACAAGTTTATAACCTCCTAGATAATGTCAAATTTCACCGGATAAAAATTAAAATTTACATAGCGCAAAATCAAATCGACACTGTTTTAGATATTGGACAGAATGTTTTGCAAATGCTAAGTATTTCCTTAGTAGAATCACCACCAAACAATATTGATGTTGAGCAGGTGGCTAACCAACCGATTATGAACGATTCATACAAATTAGCAGCAATGGAGGTTTTGATTCTTATTTTTGCTCCTGCTTGTTTTAGGCAAAGTGCAATAGCTTTACCAATACTGTATACGATGATTGAAGTTTCTAGAAAGTATGGCAATTCACCTCCATCTATTTCCGCTTACGCACTTTATGGCGCTGTTAAAGCTGGTATAGATATTAATCTTGCCTATCAACTTGGTCAAATATCTCTAAAAATATTAGATAAATTAAATGCGAAAGAGTTTAAATCGAAAGCACTGGTAACGATTTATATTAGCATTATCTATAAAAAAAACCATATTAAAGAAACCATAAATCCTTTGCATGAAGCAATTGAAAGTGGACTAGAAGTGGGAGATATTGAGTTTGCTTGCCATGCCGCAAATTTTTATTGTTCTCATCTATTCTTTGTAGGAAAACATTTAGAATTAGTTACCCAAAATCAGACAGCTTATATTGAATTTATTAGCAAATTAGAGCAACAACATCCACTCTATCTAGTTAAAATATCCGCTCAGGCAGTAGCTAATTTACTCGGACAATCTGCGGATAAAACTAAATTAATTGGTGAAATTCTGGATGAAGAAGAAGCTTTACCTTATTTGTTATCAATTAATAATTCAATGTCGTTATTTAATGTTTATTTTTATAAATCATTTCTTTGTTATCTTTTTGAGGGATACCAAAACTCTCTAGAATATGCGAAAATAGCAGTAAATTATGGTAACTTCCTTAAAAGTGAAATTATCTTTACGCTTCATAACTGGTTTTATTCTTTAGCACTGCTTGCTGAGTATTCTGATAACTTATTAAAATCCGAAAAGAAACAAGTAAATAATTTAGAGCAATACTTGAGCCAAGTAGATGAAAATCAGAAAAAGATGAAATACTGGGCTGAACACGCTCCCATGAATTATCAACACAAATATGATTTAGTGGAAGCTGAAAAGGCTAGAGTATTGAAAGAAACACTTACAGCTATGGATTACTACGAGCGTGCTATAGCTGGTGCGCAGAAAAATGAATATATCCAAGAAGAAGCACTAGCTTATGAATTAGCAGCTAAATTCTATTTAGCTTTAGGACGGCAGGAAATTGCTCAAACTTATATGACCAAGGCACACTATGGTTATATCTGCTGGGGAGCTATTGCCAAAGCCAAAGATTTAGAATCAAAATATCCACATATCATTATTTTTTCAAAAAACAATAGTTATCATTTTACTACAACTAGTAATTCACAAGTTTTAGATTTAGTAACAATTCTCAAAGCTTCTCAAGCTATTGCCGATGAAATTATTTTAGAGCAGCTACTAAAAAAAATAATGGCTATAACAATCGAGAATGCAGGCGCTCAAACTGGTTTTCTCATTTTAAAACAGCAAGAACAGCTATTTATTGAGGCGTATAGTGCTGTAGATACTTCGGAGGTAGTAGTATACGAATCGGTACTAGCAGAAACTAGCGAACAGTTGCCCAATTCTTTAATTAACTATGTAGTCAGAACTAGAGAAGATGTAATTTTGACCGATGCATCTCGTGAGGGAATATTTACCACAGATGCGTATATGATTCAAAATCAACCTAAATCTGTATTGTGTACGCCGATTATTTACCAAGGTGAGCTTTTTGGTCTACTTTACTTAGAAAATAATCTTGCTGTAGGTGCTTTCACATCACAGAGATTAGAAGTATTAAGAATTTTATCTTCTCAGGCAGCAATTTCAATCAAAAATGCTCAACTTTATCAAAATTGTAAGCAAGAAATCGGCGAGCGTCAGCAGGCAGAAGAAGCATTACGGGAAAGTGAGAAAAAGTTAGCACAATTTCTGGAAGCTGTACCAATAGGTATATTTACGATCGATTCCCAAGGACAACCCTATTATGCGAATCAAACTGCACAAAAAATTTTGGGAAAAGGAATCGTTTCCAATACAACTTCTCAATTAGCCGAGATTTACCAAGCTTATGTGCAAGGAACAGAAAAGTACTACCCGGCTGATAGGGTTCCTATTGTCAGAGCTTTGAACGGTGAAAGTGTAGTTGTTGATGATGTTGAACTGCATATAGCGGATAGAATTACTCCTTTGGAGGTTTCCGCAACACCAATTTTCGACAACAAAGGTAAAATAATTTATGCGATCGCTGCTTTTTGTGATATCACACGACGTAAGCAGGCAGAAGCAGAGCTTTCCCTGAAAAATGCAGCTTTGCAGCAAGCTACAGACGAATTAGCTAAGTCTAACCGCAACTTAGAAAAAAAAGTTAAGAAGCGAACCAAAAAGTTAAGCCAAACTTTAGAAATTCTTGAAGCCACTCAGGGTGAACTACTAAAAAAAAATCAAGAACTACAACGTCTCTCCAGAGTCGATAAGTTAACTCAAATTGCCAATCGTTACCATTTTGATGAATATTTATTGCAGGAATGGAATCGCTTAGAACTTGAGCAGCAACCTTTATCACTGATTTTATGTGATGTCGATTATTTCAAAAAATACAACGATTTTTACGGTCATCAAGGTGGCGATCGCTGCTTGCAACAAATTGCCGAAGTGTTGCTTTCTGTGGTGAAACGTCCAACAGATTTGGTTGCTCGTTATGGTGGAGAGGAGTTTGCTGTGATTATGCCATCAACAGATGTTCAGGGAGCGATCGTTGTTGCAGAGGAAATTCAGCAAGCAATTCATCAATCAAAATTGCCTCATGCTCGTTCAGATGTCAGTGAATTTATTACGATCAGCTTGGGAATTGCCACTATAGCCCCAACTAGCACGACATCTTTTGCAAACTTAATTGCTGCTGCAGACAAGGCACTCTACGAAGCAAAGCGACAGGGACGCGATCGCTACACTGCGATCTTCCACCAGGCCGCAACACCCTAGTACAACAAGGCAAAATTCACGAAGAAAGAAGGAAGAAGTACCCACATGAGCACTCATGTGGGATTGAAACAAGGACACTGTTTTTCTTCTCTGCGAGACACTACGTGAACGCGCTACAAAGGACTCGAAAAACATCTTTTTTTTTACTGAAGCTCTAAACTTACGAACGCGCATTTTTATTAGCTATTCCTCCTTACTTCAACATCATTTGTAAAAAGTCAAAAGTCAAAAGTAAGAACCAATAAACATTGCATCATTTGGGCGGGCACCGAGGCCCAGCCCACAAGAGCTACATGAATTTTAAATCTCAGCGATCGCCCGTTCGATTAAGCGACGTGCTAAGGTCTGCGTACCTGTATGCTCATAGTAATTAGTACTCATATCTATGAACGCAGCCAGGTAATCGAGCTTGTCATCGGCAACTTCCATAAACTTCGACAAGTTGCTAACAACCTTTTGTGGTGTGAGATTTTGTGATGACACCAAACCACTCATCCAACCTTTCACAGAGTCGAAACTCTCACCAATAAAATTCAGTTTGCTACTAGAATCATTACCGGGAATAGAATCTTTGATATTGGAGAAAGTTGAATTTTTCTCTAATTCCTGTGGGGTTGTGTTGCTAATTCCAGACGTGGCTTTGAGGATAAAATCTGGACCAAGGGGTATCAAACCATCAACGCAAACTAAGGCTACCATGCGGATGAGAGACTCACCGCTATATTCTCCTAAAGAAGCAACAAAATCCCCAATGCTGTCTCCGGGAATCCCGTTAATTTGGCAAAAAGCAACTAATTCAGCAACTAATTTCAAGCACAAATCAATGGTTTGGGCTTTGTCGGGTTTGGGAGTGATGTTACCTAAAAAACTCAAAAATCCAACTGACTCACCAACCTTATTTGCTAAAGCTGCTGCACCAAGCGCCTTATCTGTACTGTCAACAGTTTGATAAAGCCACATTGCCCTTTGATAGCCTTGGGAACGGTCATTATATAAATAAACCGCACGTTCGCCAATTTGCTGAATCAAGTCTTCGTCGGTTTCACCAGTCACAGTTTTAATGGTATTGACAAAGCCTACCGTATTTTGCCACTGACCGGGAGCAGCAAAATCTAATGCATTTAACATCGAAATTGTCAAGCCACCAGTTGGCAATTGATCGACCAACTCAAAAATCGATTTGCTCATAAAAATCTCCTAATTACTCAAGGGTCAAGAGTTATTGGACATTGGTAAGAGCGTGATTTCACAACAAACCAACAACCAACAACAAACAAGTGTAAATTTATTTCAGTCTGGACAGCCCGCTGAGGTTAAATTTCTGTATCCAAGCTTCGCGATCGCTTGCTGAGAATGTTGGGTCTTTGGAAAGCACTTTCACTTGGTATTTACCCACCAGAACTGAAGTCTGAGTATTCCCAACTTGCACCGCAGGATAACCGCCAATTTGTTTTGTACTCTTAGCAAATTTGGCTGCTGCACTGGGAATGCTAGTGGTATCCGAAACAGCTAGTTGGGCTACGACCTTACCACCTTTTTTCAAATTAGCTTCTGCAAACCCTTTTTTCTCTTGGGTGTATACCCGCTGGTAACCATCACCTGCAGGAGGGAAAAACTTGTTAAATTCGCTTCCTTGGGTTGCCTTCTTCGCTACTGCTTGACCGCTTTTTACACGGGTGCTATCTTGTTGTGCTTGGTCAAAACGTGAGGGTGCGGATTGACTACAGGCTGTAGTAAATAACAGCACTGAAAGCAATACAGCAGCTAAAGTTCTACGTACGCGCGGTAAAATCATCTTTGTTCCTCCATATACTTCACCTTCTAGGCAATTATCAGCGTTTTTTTCTGTATCGACCAGAAAAATTTGAGATTTTGATTGATACAAGGAAAAAGTTATGAGTTAGGAGTTAGGAGTTAAAAGTTAGGAATTTGGAGTTAGGAATTTGGAGTTAGGAATTTTTAACACAAAGACTACCAACTGCAAACTCCCAACTGACAACTCCTAATTCTTCACTCCTAACTGCCAACTCTTCACTCCCAACTCAAAACTCAAAACTCCTAACTCCCAACTCCTAACTCCTAACTCCTAACTCCTAACTCCCCACTTCTTAATTTCGATAAGCAATCACAGCATAGAATGGATCGCCACCAGATGCACCCAACCATTGGAGGAAACTGGGAGCCATTGATTGACGGATAATAACTTCTGGGGTAGAAAATCCTGGTACTGAGGTAAAATAGCTTTTGACTAATTCAACTCGGCTGGTTTCAGAACCATCCCGCCAAGCTTGGATCGCTTTTTGAAAAAACATCCGGTTAGAAAAGCTGACAATTGCCACACCACCAGGTTTGAGGACACGATGAATTTCTGTAAATACCGCTTCTGGATATTGCAAATACTGCACTGAAACGCAGTTGGTCGCCGCATCGAATTCTCGATCCGGCAATGGTAGCTTGGGGTTTAAGTTAAGATTTTGCACGAAGTAACGATCTAATTGAGGGTTGCGTGCTAATTCCTCTTCATTGAGCCCGTGTCCCTCAATGTGGCTAAACTGCATCTCGGATGGCAGGTGAGATACCCAGCTGCTCATCATATCCAATATGCGAGTGTTGGGTTTCAGGCGATCGCGATATAAATCTGTAAGCTGCTGAATGAACCCTTCGTCTACATGGGTGACAAAGCGGGGAGAAGAGTAGAACAGTTTGTCGTCTGTGTCATCTAGCTTAATGCGTTGACTTGGGCTGAGGGACATAAATTATTAATTTAAACAAGTACTTTGCAAAATTGCATGATTCTTAGGTAGTATTTGGCTAAAATTTTTTTGTATACTACCCTACATATTTTAAAAAACAATAACCAATAAATGAGCTTAACAACTAATATTCTTTTCTGATTCATTCAATGTTATACATTCGATTGTTTTATCCTATTTGGCAGCAAGTAAGTCAATGGGCGGGATTTTCGTATTTTAGTTTGTTACTTTGGATACTTCCATTATTGATATTCAATTCTGGAGCTAGTAGCTTGATGGCACATGATGAGGGACTTTATGCTTGGCGAGCTAAAATGATGTTTGATTCTGGTGACTGGGTAAGTCCTTGGTCTCAACCCCATCATAAAACTCCTGGTATCTACTGGATAATAGCTATTTCTTACAAAATATTTGGAATTAGTGAAGCTAGCGTGCGTCTGCCAAGTATAATGTTTGGCATTTTTAGCATTTTTATTTTATATGAAATTGGCAAAATTATCTTAGGTAAAAAAGTCGCTTGGCTAGCATCTGCAATTTTCAGTGTGGAATTACTTTGGCTGCAATACTGTCGTTTAGGTAATCCGGATGTCCCAATGATTTGCTTGGTACTTTTAGCGGTTTTGTGTTTGCTAAAAGCGGAATTACATCCCAAATATTCTCCCATTTTGCACTTCATTGTCGGTCTGAGCTTTGGGTTTGGCTTCTTAATCAGAAGTTTTATGATTTTTTTGCCGATGATGGCTTTGTTACCTTATTTAATCTTGGAGCATCGCCGCCATCATTTGAAAAATCCTCTATTATATATAGGGTTCGTATTAGCCCTAGTTCCAACTTGCATCTGGATTTGGCTAAATTTTATTCGCTATGGAGATGCTGGCTATGCAGAATTATTTAAATTTCTTTTTAGCTTAGGTTCTAGTGAACGTGATGGTAATGGCATAATATTCTATTTTTGGAATATTCCTCTCAAAGCATTTCCTTGGAGTTTCTTCAGCATTTTAGGCTTAGTTTTAACAATTCGGCATCCCATAGCCCGTTACCAGTCGATATTAGTTGGCTTTCCCCTGGTTTTGTTTGCCGAACTTAGTCTTTTTCCAACTCGCTTATCTCACTACAGTCTTGTTTTACATCCCTTCATAGCTTTACTTGCAGCCGTGGGTTTAAATTGGTTAGGCGAACATTATTTTACTAGGAATAAACGCCTTGCCCGTAATCTCAGTTATGCTTTTGGTGGATTCGGTATTTTTCTGTTGTTAGCAAGCATAGTTATTAGGATTGTGAGCGATACCAAAAGCTGGAAATATGCAACTTTGGGATTAGCGATCGGGAATGCTTGTTTAATTTTACCGACAGTATGGATTGCTCGTTATCGTTTTGGTAAAAAGTTTCTCTGTGTTCGTTATTGGCTTGCTGGCTGGTTAATTCCCGCTTGGTTGGGTTTAGCTGTCGCTGGTAGTCTTGGCTTAATCGGTGATTACAATCCTGATGTTAAAAATTTTATCCAGCATAACAACTCAATTTTTCAAAATTATCCTGTTAATTTAGTTGAAGTCCACAATAAAATAGAGGTGTTGCTGGATTTTTACACTCCCAACCACGGTAAGCGAGTTGAAGAAGCTTCCCAACTTCCAACGAATAGTTATGCCTGGATATCAGTCAAACAAGCATCGCAATTAACTAGACCTCATCGCATTATCGGTACAGTGCAAGAGTACCAGTTAATTCAAATTTTTTAAACTTCCATCAAAGATTAATAAACCAAGCTAGCATAATATTACGCACACTAAGTAATATTGAATCTGATGCCTACATCTGACAATTACCAAGCTTTGGGGTCGTGGCAAGAAGTTCGCCCTCCTTACGGTATGGGCTACCGCATCAAAGTGCTATCACAACTACTGCACCGAAGATTGAGTGAGGGATTAACACCCTTTGGACTGACTCCATTTCACTGGTTGGTATTGTCCTGTTTGTGGGAAGAAGACGGTTTACCTACTTCCAGTATTGGGGACAAGCTGCAACAAGTGGGAGGCACTTTAACAGGTGTAATTGATCGCATGGAAGAACGGGGTCTAGTTCACCGAGAACGCGATCGCCGCGATCGCCGCATCTGGCGGATTTGGCTAACCGATGCCGGCAAAGACTTAGAAACGGTGTTACCTCCAATTGCATTAGAAGTCAGGGAACAAGCGATGCAAGGCATTTCCCACCGTGAACGGGAAATATTTTCCTTCCTCTTGGATCAAGCGATCGCAAATCTGTCTTAAGAAAACTTCATAATCACCCAACAGGTTGAGGCTCTACTCAGATTTTTTTTCTAAGATAGTTCGCATACTAAGGAATTGACATTTAAATAATAGCGAATTAATATTACGCATACTAACTAAATCAAGAATGATTAAAGCACTACCAGCCTTAAGGTCAAGAAATTACCGTCTATTTTTTGCCGGACAAGGTATTTCTCTAACTGGCTCTTGGATGACACAACTTGCCACAATTTGGTTAGTTTATAATTTAACACAATCCCCTTTAATGCTAGGAGTTGTGGGATTTACTAGTCAAATTCTCAACTTTGTTTTTGGACCATTTGGCGGGGTATTTGTAGATAGATTTTCCCGCCATCGCACCTTAATTTGTACGCAAATATTGGCGATGATTCAATCGTTATTGTTGGCGGTATTAGCATTAACAGGTGTAATTCAAGTTTGGCATATCATTGTCCTCAGCTTATTTCAGGGACTTATCAACGCCGTGGATGCACCCGCACGGCAAGCATTTGTGCCAGAATTGGTGGAAAAACGCGAAGATTTAGCCAGTGCGATCGCGATTAATTCTACAATGTTTAATGGTGCTAGGTTAATTGGGCCTGCGATTGGTGGTTTGCTAATTGCTTCATTTGGTCCTGCTTATTGTTTTTTAATAGATGGTTTAAGCTACATTGCCGTTATTTTTGCATTATTGGCGATGAGAATTAGACCCATCAAAATTCCAAAAAGCAAAGTCAATCCTTTGCAAAGTATCAAAGAAGGGTTTGTTTATGCCTTTAGTTTTGCCCCAATTCGTAGCATACTATTATTATCAGCCTTAGTCAGCCTATTCGGGATGCAATATACTGTTCTCGTGCCAATCTTTGCTGAAGAAATTCTCAAAGGTAGTGCAGAAACACTCGGCTTTTTAATGGCAGCTTCAGGAGTTGGAGCATTATTTGGTGGAGTTTATCTAGCGACAAGGCAAAAAGTAGTAGGAATTGGAAAATTAATTGCTTTTAGTCCAACAATTTTAGGAATTGGATTAATAGCCTTTTCCTTCTCACGATTTTTACCATTTTCTTTAGCCACAATGTTATTTGTAGGTTTGGGGACAATTCTCCAAGTAGTATCTAGTAACACATTCTTACAAACAATAGTTGACGACGATAAACGCGGACGTGTAATGAGTTTATTTACAATGTCTTTCTTAGGGACAATACCCTTTGGTAATTTATTAGGAGGAGTGTTAGCAACTCATATCGGCGCTCCAAATACATTAGTTATTGATGGTATTGTTTGTATTTTAGGCTCTATATATTTCACAACACAGTTACCCAATTTACGAGAATTAGTCCGTACAGTTTATGAAGAAAAAGGCATTTTAGTTCGTTCGTGAAAGTAGGGAGATTTATCAGATCCCCGACTGCGTTTCGACTACCAGGGACTATAAGTCCTTGTCTTATCGCTAAAGTCCTCTGAAAGAGGACTATTAAAATTTTATCTAAAAATCATCATATATACTCATATGTTGCACTTTGCGTATAAACCACATACTTGTAATTATATAAGTTATGAAAAATACGATAAAATCAAAGCATTATATCTAGCCCATTAAAATGGACTTCTGGGAGAATGGCGGGTAAGGAGATTAATCTATTTCTCAGCTAATAGCATTCACGAAGAAAGAAGGAAGAAGAAAGAAGGAAGAAGTACCCACATGAGCACTCATGTGGGATTGAAACAAGGACACTGTTTTTCTTCTCTGCGAGACACTACGTGAACGCGCTACAAAGGACTCGAAAAACATCTTTTTTTTTTACTGAAGCTCTAAACTCAGAACGCGCATTTTTATTAGCTATTCCTTCTTCCTTCTTCCAACTTCGGTCCTTACTTCTTCCTTCATTTGTAATTATTTTGACATTTTTTTTAGAGCTGCAAGATATTAGCATAGTCGTGTCTCTAACACAGACTAACGTATCTTTATTTCATAAACGCTCTCTAAGACTTTGCTGAATCTTCTAAACTAGCTTTTAATCCCTTTATTTCATCAAATGTTTCTTGCAACTTTTCTAGTTGCATATTTGTGTTACCAGACAAAAGGATGTATAAACTCTGACTTTCTTTAATATTAGATTGTAGCAACTCATTTAGAGTGTTCTCAACTTTTTGAGTTTCTTGAATCAAAGTATAAAAATTTTCATTTGTTTGACCATTACTTTGCAGTAATTCATTTAAATTATTTTTAATATTTTGAATTTCTAAGATTAAACTATCAAGCTGTTTTTGGAAACTTCCAGGTACTTCAGGTTGCTGTTTATTATCTTCAAAGGCTATACGTTTTATATCCTTACTAATTTCATTAGCTTCTTCTAAAAATCTTAGTATTTTTTCCTGCTGCGTTTTCTGATTGCGTAAATTAATATTAATCAGAATAACAAACAACATGATGACGAGTATGAGTGCGGTCGATACCGAAGAAACAACTAGTATAGCTATGTTCATTATTGCGACTTAAAAATTTTGAGTATTTTTGATTGACGACATCAAGATGAAATCTTATGGTATCATCTGCAAGTTAATTTTTTGGGTAAGCTAATGATACCATGCTCGGTTAATCCGACATAGTTTAGGACGAAGTACACATTCGCCCTTCAAGGAAGCAAGCTATCGCGCAGCGTCTCCAAAGGGCAAGGCTAGGAAGAAGAAAAAGAAGATAAGTAATATTATATTGTACAGAGATTTTCTTGGAACGTCTCCACCAGGGTCTAGGTATTTTTTAAATTATTCTAACAGTTCAGGGTTAATTCCTAACGCCTCAAGTTGTTCGGGAGAAAGTCCGCGTAATTTTTCTACAATTCTCTCTCGCTTCTGTCGTTCAACTTCTGCTCTCTCCTCACCTATTAGTAGTAAATTTCCTTCTGCATCCCACCACCGCAACCAAGGTAACTCTGCATTCTGATATAATCCCTGCCAAATACCCAACTCTACCCCCATCGGTGATATTGGGTAATGTCCTCGCTCATTGGGTTGCATCAATTGGTAAGTATTATCTACTAAATGGTATACTTCCACTTGTGCTTTTGCTACTTCGTAAATTCCATAATAAGGGACACGAATAGCCTGTTCGTAAACCCAAAATTTTCCAGGATTTCCTTGAGATGGGGATGTTGTATCCCGTTCTTCTGCACCATCTCCCGATACAAATTCTAGAACAATTAATGGGGCAACATAAATAGGTTTAATTGAATCTGTGATTAAAATGCTTTGCGGATGTTCTTGAAGATTTTTGTCTCCGACACGCTTCGCGAACACAAATTTACCATCAGAATCTGGTAACTGAGTGTGATCGGGTAGGGTTAATGCCGAGGGGGAAGTCATAGGCGCAACCAGGGGTCTATATAAATATTATTATAAATTAAGACCAGTACGAATATCTTCAACTATTTGAATTTGACTTGAACTAAAGGCTGCTTCTTTGAAATGACTCAAAAAAGTGCGATCGCGATATCTAGAATCTAAATTAATTGCCTTTTGATAAACTTGTTTGGCGCTGTTTTTGTCACCGCTATCCCAATAAGAAATCCCACTAGCAATTAAGGGATGAGGATTATTTGGTTCTAATATAGCAGCACGATTTCCAGTTACAATCGCTAAGTTGTAAATTTGCAGTCGATGCAATCCTAAACTCAAGTTGTAGTATGCAATTTCATTATCTGGTTTGAGAATTGCTGCCCAAGTGTGAAGTAGTACAGCTGCTGGAATATTGCCATCAACTAAATAGACAATTCCCAAAGCATTGTAAGCCGGAACATAAACTGGATTTTGATATATTGCTGCGAGTAAAGATGTTGCTGCGGTTTGCCGTTTTTGTGCTAAATGTTGTGTCCATCCTAACAATACTATTCCAGAAAGATTTTGCGGTTCTAATTCTACTGATTTTTGCAAAACTGCAATTGCTTCTGAATATTTTCCTTGTTGACGATAGGAAAGTCCTAATTGTCTATATTCACCAGCAGAATTTACCGCAAATCCTGGTTTGATTCTGACCAAACAACTAGCTGAAATTATTACTGTTAAAAGAATAGTCCGGGCAATAGCAATTTTCATAATTAAAGGTTTTGGTACTTCTTTAATTCATTAGACTAATCGAAGAAATAAATAATTAACCGCAGATACACACAGATGAAGAAGGATGAAAACACTCTTGTTTAGTGTAGAGACGGCGTTGCTGAATCCGGGTATGAATTGCTAAATTTACCCTCACCCTAGCCCTCTGTGCCAAGGGAGAGGGGACAAGAATTAAAAGCTCCCCTCTCCCCAAGGGAGAGGGGTTGGGGGTGAGGGTAATTCATACCTCAATTCAGCAACGCCGTAGAGACAATACCCTCCAAGAAGCGGAGCTACATGAATTGTCTCTACTATAATGGAGTGGACTACTAGCTAATCCGAAATCAGATTAAGCCCCTTCTCGCAACTTATCTAACACGCTTCTATCCTCTAAAGTCGAAGTATCACCAGTCACCTCTTCCCCAGCCGCCAAACTCCGCAACAAGCGCCGCATAATCTTTCCAGAACGAGTCTTCGGTAGTGAATCGGTAAAACGGATTTCACCAGGACGTGCGATCGCCCCAATTTCATTAACAACGTGTTTCTTGAGTTCCTTACTCAGTTCCTCACTTGCTTGATAAGTACCCTCTAAGGTAACAAAAGCAACAACTTCTTCACCTTTGAGTTCATCTGGTTTCCCTACTACAGCAGCTTCAGCAACGGCAGGGTGAGATACTAAAGCTGATTCTACTTCCATTGTCCCTAATCGATGTCCAGCAACATTTAATACATCATCGACACGACCCATTACCCAGAAGTAGCCATCTTCATCTTTTCTGGCACCATCACCAGCAAAGTAGGTGTATTTGCCATCTTTGGGTGGAATATGCTCCCAATAAGTGCGGCGGAAACGGTCGGGATCGCCGTATACTGTCCGCATCATACCGGGCCAAGGGTACCGCACTGCTAAATAGCCGCCTTCGTTTTCGGGTACGGTGTTACCTTCTAAATCCACGATATCTGCAATAATGCCGGGGAAAGGACGAGTTGCGGAACCGGGTTTAGTAGCGATCGCTCCGGGTAATGGTGTAATCATAATGCCGCCGGTTTCTGTTTGCCACCAAGTATCCACAATTGGGCAACGTTCTCCACCAATTACTCTGTGATACCACATCCAAGCTTCTGGGTTAATCGGTTCGCCAACTGTTCCCAGCAAACGCAGAGATGACAGATTGCGGGCATTAGGTAGCTGTTCCCCCATCTTGATAAAGGCGCGAATTGCGGTAGGCGCGGTATAAAAAACTGTTACACCGTATTTTTCAATTACGTCCCAGAAGCAGCCAGGATTGGAACTGCGAGGCGCTCCTTCATACATCACGGTGGTTGCACCATTGGATAATGGCCCGTAAACGATGTAACTGTGCCCTGTAATCCAACCTACATCAGCAGTACACCAATATACATCTGTGTCGTTCAGGTCAAATATCCATTTGGTGGTCATGTGAGTATACAAGTTATAACCACCTGTTGTATGAACAACTCCCTTCGGTTTGCCTGTACTGCCGGAAGTATAGAGGACAAACAGCATATCTTCGCTTTCCATCGGTTCTGCGGGACAATCTGGGGAAACAGATGACTGCATATCGTGCCACCAATGGTCGCGACCGGGTTCCATTTCGGTTTCTTGTCCGGTACGCTTAACTACGAGGACCTTTTCTACGGTGGTGACTGTAGTATCGGCTAAAGCCTTATCCACCTGAACCTTCAGAGGAACGATCGCATCTTTACGCCAACCACCATCAGCGGTGACAACCAATTTCGCTTGTCCGTCAATTAACCTGTCTCGCAACGCTTCGGCACTAAAACCACCAAATACTACACTATGCACCGCACCAATTCTCGCACAGGCTAACATCGCAACAGCCGCTTCCGGAATCATCGGCATATAAACACCAACGCGATCGCCTTTTTGCACTCCCAGTTCTTTGAGAGCATTAGCAAATTGACAAACTTCGCGGTGGAGTTGGGCATAGGTAAGAGTCCGGGAGTCTCCGGGTTCACCTTCCCAAATCAATGCTGCTTTATTTTTACGCCAAGTAGTGAGGTGTCTGTCAAGACAGTTGTAAGAAATATTAATCTTGCCGTTGACGAACCATTTTGCAAAAGGTGGTTGCCAATCTAGGACATCATCCCACTTTTGGAACCAATGTAATTCACTCTCAGCGAGTTCTGCCCAGAATTTCTCTGGATCGGATGAAGCTTTATCGTATAACTTTTGGTAGTCTTCTAAGCTTTTTATCTGAGCGTTTTGGGAGAATTCAGCGCTGGGAGGGAATACCCGCTTTTCTTGCAAAATAGATTCAATCGTGGATTCAGACATATTATTTCTGTAATGGTGTTACTACTGCAAACTATTTTGTAGGCATATTTACCAGAATGTGTTTAGATTTTCCTTAAGTTGGGCGGAAAATGCAAGGTTAGTCAGACTACAATCCTTGAAATTATGGGTTACGGTGCCTCGAATAAGATTATGGAAGGAATAGTACCATTAGATGCCTTTCAAGACCTAACACCAGGACTTGCAGTTGCGATCGCAGCCGAAATTTATGCAGCATTCTTATTGCGATCACTGTAAAGCGGGTGCAAAGCACCATCCATCGCGTAGGTAGGTAGCAGAATTTTTTAGAGGTTCGTTTTCGGCGTAGAATTGAACTTTGGTAGCCTATGTTTCCCTTATTTATTCCCTGACTGCAATTCCACCTGTAATTGCTGCACTTGCTCGATTGTTAACCCCGTAATTCTCGCTACTACTTCCACTGATAGTCCTTCATGTAAGGAATTAATCGCTACTTGCTCTAATGCTTTGTGGGCACCTTTTTGCTCCCAGCTTGTGATAATTTCCATATATTCCTCTCTTTGCTCTAATCCCATTGTACTTATTGCAGCTTTAAATGTTTGTTCTTCTGCTTGATTTAAGTTTAAATAGGTGTCAATGAAACCAGATATTAATTGCATCCGTGCAGGATCTAATCTTAAAGTAGTTAATAACTGTAATACCAATTCTGTATGAAGATGCACATAATCAAGACCCCCCTGTAGTCCCCCCTTGGCAAGGGGGGACGGCGTAGCCGGGGGGTAATATATGCAGCTTCACAAAGAAACGGTATAAGCATTCTGCTTTTACTTGTGGACGTTCTTCTGGCGTAATATTCATCTTTGCCATTAATGCTGCGGCAACAGGATTTTGTTGGTTTAAGTAATCTCGCCAACTAGTTCTGTTTAGTTGAATTCCAGCAAATTCAAATTTGAGAACATCTAAATTGGGAAATGTGATGGTGTGGATTTTTGGCTCCTCTCGTTGTGGTTCGTCAAAGGAGAAAATGACAACGGGATAGATTGGTAAATCATATTTTTCGTAAAGTCTAGCGAAGTATTTAAACATACGTTTGGCAAAATCTTGCTGTGTATAAGATTGAGCTTCAACATGGATTAAGAAGAAGGTTTCTTGTTCTCGATATTTTACTTTTGCAAGTAAATCGATTATTTTCTTTTCTCCAGCAGTAACATCGGTTAGGACTTCCTCTGGTAAAAATTGAATCGAGTTTATATCAATATCATTAGCGACAGTTGGTAAAAATAGCTCGATAAATTCGATGAAGAAAGTGGAAATTAGTTCTTTAAATAGTCGGTCGTGGTCAATGCTCATAATTTGCGTAAAAGCTTACTAGCTGTTTTTGGGTTACTGCGACTCCATAGCATGAGGCGTATTATTTTATACTCTTGTTGCAAGATTTATTACCTCTGCTATCTAACTGAAACAGCTGCTTGTACTTTCATGACCACATCCTAACAATTTCCCCCAAACTGCAGGGGTAATAACCGTCTTCAGAATTCTCCTTGTAAAGGTTAAGCTGTATTAAGGTGTTGCCACCTGTAGGATTGTAAAATTAAACTTCACCTTATACCGACTTTTTTAAGCAGGGTTTGACAAAATCTAAATGCTAGACCATATTTTTGATTTCCTTCACTTTAACTTCAGCGTGGAAGCGGCTGTAGTTCTGCTCATTCTGGTGTTACTAGAAGCAGTGCTGTCTGCTGACAACGCGATCGCCCTCGCTGCGATCGCCCAAGGACTGGAAGATAAAAAACTTGAGCGTCAAGCTTTAAACATTGGGTTAGTTGTAGCTTATGTTCTCCGTATCACTTTACTACTAACTGCCACTTGGGTACAAAAATTCTGGCAGTTTGAATTCCTCGGTGCTGCTTATCTCCTATGGTTGGTATTCGAGCATTTCACTTCCGATGAAGATGAAGATAATCAACATCACGGCCCGCGCTTTAATTCTTTGTGGCAAGCGATACCCGTAATTGCCTTTACAGATTTAGCCTTTTCTTTGGATAGTGTGACTACAGCGATCGCTGTTTCTCAAGAAACTTGGTTAGTAATTACAGGTACTACTATTGGTGTCTTTACCTTACGTTTTATGGCGGGTTTATTTATCCGCTGGTTGGATGAATACAAGCATTTGGAAGATGCCGGTTATATTACGGTGGCATTCGTCGGCTTGCGGCTGCTGGTGAAGGTGGTAAATGATGCCTTAGTACCGCCACAATGGGTAATGATTGCTGCGATCTGCATCGTATTAACCTGGGGATTTTCCAAGCGCACTGTGGAAAAATCAACAGTAGTCCTAGAAGTGGAGAAAGAGAAAGAGATGGAGATGGAAAAAGAGGGAGTAGGGAGTTAGGAGTTAGGAGTTCGCAGAAAAGTCCTGATTTAGTGGTAATTCATGTTGACGAAGCCATCCCTTTCGCTTTGGGCAAGGGTATTACCACTACGGCTCTGTTCGGGCTTTTGAGAAAATTTTGCGTAAGTCCTATTTAACTCCTAACTCATAACTCATAACTCCTAACTCTTTTCACCACTCCTGTGTTTAATTATTCGCGCAACCAAGGCATGATTTGTGGTTGCCAACTAACTAATTCTTCTTGCTTAAACCATAGAGCAATTTCTTCTAAAGCTGTTTCAGGAGCATCGGAACCGTGGATAATGTTTCTACCAACATTCACGGCAAAATCTCCGCGAATTGTTCCTGGTTCTGAGTTCAGGGGGTTGGTAGCGCCAATAATCTTTCTAGCGGAAGCAATAACGCCATCACCTTCCCAAACCATCGCAACTACGGGCCCAGAAGTGATAAAATCCACTAACCCTGGAAAAAACGGTCTTTCGCGGTGAACACCATAGTGGGTTTCAGCTAGTTCTCGGCTAACCGTCATAAACTTCAAGCCCACGAGGGTAAAGCCTTTGGTTTCAAAACGACCAATAATTTCACCGACTAGTCCCCGTTGTACGCCATCAGGCTTGATTGCTAAGAATGTGCGTTCCATTGCTATCTCCTCAAATAATTTTGAATTTTTCATTAGTCATTTGTCAATGACTAGTGAAAAATGACCAATCAGAGTTTATCTCACAAAAGTATCTTTCAGAGCATATCCACTCACAGATGAATGCGTTAAAGTGTTAATTCGTGGGTGAAACACAGAGGTCAGGAAAAAATGGGTGTTGAATCAAGTGGTACATCTGAAATTGAGGTGGTAAAATCTCCGTCCAATGGACACAAGGGAGAAGGGAAGAAGGATAAGCTCAGAAAGCTGCTTCCACCGGCCACATCAGAAACGCCACGAGGAAGCTGGAAAATAGAGGATAGCGAAGCCCTCTATCGAATTGAAGGTTGGGGACAGCCTTATTTTTCGATTAATGCCGCAGGTCACGTCACTGTTTCTCCCAAGGGCGATCGCGGTGGTTCGCTGGATTTGTTTGAATTAGTTAACTCTCTTAAGCAGCGTAATTTGGGATTACCCATGCTAATTCGCTTTTCTGATATTTTAGAAAACCGAATCGAGCGATTGAACGCTTGTTTTGCCAAAGCGATCGCCCGCTACAATTACCCTGGTGTTTACCGTGGAGTATTCCCGGTAAAATGCAACCAACAGCGGCATTTGATTGAGGACTTGGTAAGGTTTGGCAAG
Organism: Cyanomargarita calcarea GSE-NOS-MK-12-04C; assembly: GCA_019359595.1. Classification (GTDB taxonomy): domain Bacteria; phylum Cyanobacteriota; class Cyanobacteriia; order Cyanobacteriales; family Nostocaceae; genus Cyanomargarita; species Cyanomargarita calcarea. The sequence continues at coordinate 67,757 of JAHHGZ010000012.1, read as the reverse complement.
CCCCATCAATTTGGTTTAGAAGCCGGTTCCAAGCCAGAATTAATGATTGCTTTAGCTGTCCTGGATACCCCCGGCGCAATGCTTATTTGCAACGGCTACAAAGACCGAGAATACATCGAAACAGCGATGTTGGCACAAAGACTAGGACAAACCCCGGTCATCGTCCTAGAACAGGTTGAAGAAGTGGATTTGGTAATTGAAGCAAATCGCCAGTTAGGAATTAAACCTATCTTGGGAGTTCGCGCGAAACTCAGTACCCAAGGTATGGGACGCTGGGGTACTTCCAGTGGCGATCGCGCAAAATTTGGTTTAACCATTCCCGAAATTATCGAAGCAGTTGATAAGTTACGCTCCGCGAACCTGCTGGATTCTTTACAGCTACTGCACTTCCATATCGGCTCGCAAATCTCCGCCATTAATGTGATTAAAGATGCCATCCAAGAAGCCAGCCGCATTTATGTGGAGTTAGCATCCTTGGGTGCAGATATGAAATATCTCGATGTTGGCGGTGGCTTGGGTGTAGACTACGACGGTTCCCAAACTAACTTCTACGCCTCGAAAAACTACAATATGCAAAACTATGCCAACGATATCGTGGCAGAGTTAAAAGATACCTGTGCTGAACGAAACATCCCTGTACCTACACTGATTAGTGAAAGCGGTAGGGCGATCGCTTCTCATCAATCAGTGTTGATTTTTGACGTTCTCAGCACTAGCGATGTCCCCCTTGACGCACCAGAAGAACCGCAAGAGGGAGAATCCCCGATTATTAAGTATCTTTGGGAAACCTACCAATCCATCAACCAGCAGCATTTTCAAGAGTTCTACCATGATGCGGCTCAATTTAAAGAAGAAGCCATCAGCCGCTTCAACTTGGGAATTTTAAGCCTCAGGGAACGTGCGAAAGCTGAACGACTCTACTGGGCTTGTTGTCAGAAAATACTTAGTATCATTAGAGAACTAGATTACGTGCCTGATGATTTGGAAGACCTAGAAAAAATCATGGCTTCCATCTACTACATAAATCTTTCAGTGTTTCAATCGGCACCAGATTGTTGGGCGATCGACCAGCTATTTCCCATCATGCCAATTCACCGTTTAGCGGAAGAACCTACAAGACGGGCAATTTTGGCAGACCTTACCTGCGATAGCGACGGTAAAATTGACCGCTTTATCGACCTGCGGGATGTAAAATCTGTATTGGAATTACACCCCCACAAACTCGGAGAATCTTATTATCTGGGGATGTTCCTGAACGGAGCTTACCAAGAAATCATGGGCAATTTGCACAATTTGTTCGGTGATACTAACGCCGTTCACATCCAATTGACACCCAAAGGCTACCAAATTGAACATGTGGTCAAAGGTGACACCATGAGTGAAGTGGTGAGTTACGTACAGTATGACTCTGAGGATATGGTGGAAAATATGCGTCAGCGTTGCGAGAAAGCTTTAGAAGAAAACCGCATCACTTTAGCTGAATCTCAGCGATTGCTACAAACCTACGAACAGAGCCTTAGAAGATATACGTACTTAAATAGTTAGTTGTTAGTTGTTAGTTGTTAGTTGTTAGTTGTTGGTTGTTGGTTGTTTACTCCTAACTCCTAACTCCTAACTCCTAACTCCTAACTCCTAACTCCTAACTCCTAACTCCTAACTCCTAACTCTAAGTGGCATTCGTTCCCAATAATTCCGCGATCGCTTCTCGTTCAAGAGGGGTGTGAGATGGTGGAGCTTGACGGGCATCAGTAATTAACCAGTCTAAAGCCGCAGCTTGGACATCTATTGAGGCCCCAGTTTTATCCACGCAGTAACGACCAAAGACTAGCTTATCGACCAAGCGGACTCCTGGTCCCAGACGCGACCATTCAAAAATTACGCTGTTTTCTACGGTTGCCCCACTGCATATCCAACAATTAGGCCCAATCATCGCCGGTCCGACGATTTTTGCTCCGTCTTCGATTCTGGTCATACCACCGATGTAAACTGGACCGGTGATATCGACTTTATCCCAATTTACAGCCACATTTAAACCAGTGTAAATTCCGGGGGCGACTTCGTTACCGGGAATTTGTACATTTTTAATTTCTCGATTCAGAACACCACGAATGGCTCGCCAGTAGTCTGGGACTTTACCAATATCGACCCATTCAAAGTCCATTGGAATAGCGTAGAAAGGTGCCCCCATTTCCACCAGTTTGGGGAACAAATCACCACCAATATCGAATTCAACCCCAGAGGGGATATAGTCCAATACCTGTGGTTCAAAAATATAAATACCAGTGTTGATATTGGTGCTTAGAGCGTCTTCTACGGAGGGTTTTTCTTGGAAAGCTTTGATGCGACCATCATCGTCAGTGACAACAACACCATAACTAGAAACCTCTTCTTGTGGGACAGATTTCATCACAATGGTGGCGATCGAACCTTTAGACTTATGCCATTTGACAGCTGCTGTTAAATCTAGGTCAATTAAAGCATCGCCGCATAATACCACAAAAGTATCGTCAAAAAACGGCGAGAAATCTTGGATACGCCGCATTCCACCTGCAGAACCAACAGCTTCTCCCACTAGTTCCCCATCAACAATTCTGCCTTCAAAAGAGTAGGCAATCTCCACACCAAACCGCTGACCGTCTCTGAAATAGTCTTCTATTTCCTTCGCCAAATGGCTGACATTGACCATAATCTGGTCAAACCCATGCTGGCGTAATAGTTCCAGTAAAAATTCCATCACTGGCTTTTGCATGATGGAAATCATTGGTTTGGGGGTTGTGTAGGTAATCGGACGGACACGAGTACCCTTACCTGCCGCGAGAATCATCGCCTTCATAAATGTCTATTCCTCAACCACAAGCCAGTTTAATAACATTGATTGATACTTGATCATCGGTTCCTTTTTGTTCTAAGTCATCCCTAAATGCACGGATAAGGAGGATTTTAGTACTTGATACGAAAAGCAGGCATAGATAAGATGAAATGCGATCGCTAAAAAAAGCAAGCATATTGAACTCTCAGAAGGCAAAGCCGTTTTTGTACTAAGGATACGTTCCGGCTCCCCTTGGGTGTTGCCTTAATAGAAGCCCCTTCCTGTGGTTAGACTAAAACAGGGCAGTACTAAACATAAAGTACGAAGTATAAATTTTTTATCCTTCAACTTTTGTTCTTTATCCGTTATACTTTCAATTTACTCAGATTTTGGGGACTGCTGACTTATTCTTTGGGTAAATCGTCTCAGTTTGTAGACTACTCCCGAGGTTTGGTAGCATTTGTTGAATCTGTGAGTAAGCGAATTTTGATTTCCTGATAGAACTCCTCTTGAAATAGTTCCACCTTAGATTGGGCGCTAAGTAGTAGCAAGGCCCAAAAAACACCTACCAAGTGGCTGTGTTCGCGGAAGTGATGCGATCCATTTTGCTGTGCTGGTTGTGTCTCGCTCCATAACTGTACTAATTCTTGGAGATTCAACCAATCTTCGTCTAAATTTAATTCTGCTGCCTTTAAGTGTAACAGTTGCTCCAGTTCCCCTGCGACTTCTGTGAGATTTTCTTGGTGAGCCAACTCCATTGCTGCCCGCATCGTTTGCATATTGGGTTGACGCTTTAGACGCACGGGTTTTTCTACTTTCTGTACCAGTTTTAACTGGTTTGCCATGATCTGCAATTGCTCAATCAACTCTTGCAAACTCACACGGCGTTTTGGAGGTGGCATTGCCGATGGACGACGACGCAACTGACGTTCTAAAGGTAAGCGAGTTGCATGATGTAGTACCCCATTTTCATCCGGTAGGACATCATCCAGTGCTGCTTCTTCGTCTGAAGCTGAGTACTGCAATTCCATCAAAGTATTTGCTTTAAATAAAACCAGCATTGATGCTGACAAAAATGCCTGTCCAGATTGAGACAAGTCTGCTTCATAGCCTCTTGTTGTTCCCGACCCCGCCATTAGTTCTATGTAATGGTCAATCACCTCAATCACCTGAACATTCCAAGGATCGATTTCCCCTTGTTCTGCTTGAAATATAAGATTTTCAATTGTTGCTAATAGCTCGGAAGCATCCATCAGGGAAGTTTATAGTGGAGAGTGGGTGGGGGAGTTGGGGAGCGGGGAGTGAAAAGTTATAAGTTATGAATTATGAGTTATGAATTTTTAACTCCTAACTCCTAACTTCCTTTACTGAGCAATTTGTGCTTCTTGGGTCAAAGAATCACCACTCTTGTGCAGTAGCGGTAGTTTTAACGATTGAATTTCCGTTTGGTACTGTTTAATCTTGCTTTCTAGCTCTTGAATTTGCATATTTTTTTGGCGAACTTGATTGCTGTGTGTCCACACACTAAATAACCAAACAACAAAAGCGCCCAAGCCGCTCGCTATAAGCAATTCTATCGCGAACCACGAAGTGGTCGCCAAGGGCATGGCGGCGGAAACCTGTAGCCCAGGAGTTATTTGAATTGTTGCAGGCTGACTATTCTCTACCGTAAACAAAGCTATGACTAAACAAAATATAAAAATTATAACGAAGTTAAATTGTCTCATAGGAAACTAAGTATCGCGAAATTAATTGTGCTTAATGCTCAATAAATGCGTACAGTTGATACCACTGTTAACTATTACTTGCCATTCTACAAGTTTATGATTTTACTGTTTTTAACAAATAATAAGCATTGCACGTCTACAGCGAAAATAGTATAAGAATTATGCTAGATAATCAAGTGTTGTATTATATTTTATACTATTATTAATGTAGCATTAACAGCTAAACTGCTAGTATTTATACTTAAATTTATCTAGAAATAATTGAGATCGATAAGGCAGAGAAATCTATGTAAAGCAAGAAAAACGTAGAAAAATTCATATTCCCCATCTCAAATTGGAGGTGAGCCATTAGGAATATTGACTGACATCTGGTTTCCTGGCTTATAGTTGTTGATGGCATCAAAGGTGCCTTTAATAGTACCGGCGATAGGAACAGCGACAAGTGTCCCCAACAACCCAGCAATCTCAAATCCCATCAAAATAGCAATAAAAATCCACAAGGGGTTAAGTCCAATAAACTCGCCGAGTAATCTGGGTGCAATGAGATTATCTTTTAGCTGCTGTATGAATATGGCAACTAATGCGACTTGCACTGCCAACCAGAAATTTTGCAGCAGTACTAAGATTGTGACTAAGCCAATACCTAAAGTCGCTCCGATAAAAGGAATCAGCTGGGATATTCCGATGAGGATGGAAAACAACAGCGCAAAAGGTACTTTCAGAATTAAGAAGATTGGGGTGAGAATAACAGCCATGAATATTGCTAGTAAAATTTGGCTGAGGAAAAAGTAGTGGAAGTTTAGCCGTAATGATACCGTAAGGGGAAGGCGAATATTTGCTGGTAAGAGATTAACCAAACCTAACCATACGCGATCGCCATACAAAAGCATATAAAACGCTAGCACCACCACTAACACCAAATCTAATAATCCAGAAAGCAACGTTCCTGCAAAACCGACAGCACCAGAAGCGAATTGCTGTAGCATATTTTGGATATTAACATTAACTTGTTCGGTGACAACTCTGAAATTCAGCGGTAAACGCCGCTTCCTTGCCAAATCCTCAAACAGCCTCAGGTTTTCTTGACTGGCAGTTAACCAATCAGGCATTTTACTTAATAGTTGGGTTGTTTGGTCAATTACAATCGGTACTAGCGTTACGCCCAAAATTACCAACAGGGTTAAAGTTGCTAGCAAGACGATAATCACTGCTTGAGCACGAGTCATGCGTGCCCGTTCAAAGAACTTCACCAGGTAGTTGAGTAAAAATGCCAGGATTGCGGCAATGCCCAAAATGCTTATTGGGTGCTGGAAATAGTGAAACACTATGGTTACCAGCCCGACATTGAGAGCGATAATCGGAGCGCCCAGACCATAGATTAACAAACGTTTCAGGGACGGTGAACGGCGCATAAATAATTTAAAATCAGATACTTTACCTTAATTTTTTTTTGCTCTTAAGGCAAATATCTTGACTTGAGAGCCTTTAACTATGTCATTGGAGAAGGAAGAAGGAAGAAGGTTTACAAGATGGGGTCCCCTATCTAAAAACGGCTCCCTGCTTATTGTCGGGGTATTAAACCCCCACAAGGAAGCGGATAAAAGCCAAGTCATACAGAAAAAATACTTAGTATGAGTTAGTGCTTGCTTATAATATATATTTTTGGCAAACAGATGTATTAACTTAACTGATAATAAGGAAACATATTTTATGGATAAAACTATAGCCGACCTTCGCAAGGACTATACCTTACAGGGTTTTAGTGAAACAGAGGCTGACTCTAATCCTTTTATACAATTTAGAAAATGGTTTGAACAGGCTTTAGCCGCTCAACTAACTGAACCAAATGCGATGACCCTTGCCACTACTACACCAGACGGCAAACCCTCGGCTAGAATCGTGTTGCTGAAAGATTTCGATCTACGGGGCTTTGTGTTTTATACCAACTACAACAGCCAAAAAGGACAGGAGCTAGCTGAAAATCCTCAAGCGTCTTTGGTGTTTTGGTGGGCGGAATTGGAACGTCAAGTGAGAGTTTCTGGACGTGTCGAGAAAGTTTCAGAAAACGAGTCTGATGCATATTTTCGCAGCCGTCCTTTGAACAGTCGCTTGGGTGCGTGGGCATCTAATCAAAGTGAGGTGATAGAAAGTCGAAAAGTTCTGGAGCAACGGTTGTGGGAACTGCAAGCAGAATATGAAAATCAGGATGTTCAGCGTCCCCATCACTGGGGAGGGTTGCGAGTTATTCCGACAGAAATTGAATTTTGGCAAGGACGCCCCAGTCGCTTGCACGATCGCCTGCGTTATACTCTCTTGAATGATGACAATTGGCAAATTGAGCGTTTATCACCTTAAGCTTCATTGCCAAAAAATAAATAATTAACCGCAGTAGGCACTCTCGTTGCAAGCGTCCCGTCAGCATACGCCTTCTTGTAGGATAGCACGCTGTAAGCGCTTCGCCTTCTTGTTCACGTAGGCGAAGCCAGTCCCCTTGGGACTTAGTGTGCCGTAAGCGTTCAGCGCTGCCGTATCCCTCACGGGACGCAGACAAGGGTAAGACGCAGATGAAAAAGAATGAAAGCACTGTTGTCTATTCTTCTTCGTCATCATCGTAGGGGGGGATTGCTCCTACAATTTTTGGCGGCCCATCAAATTTATGGGAATTTTTGAGATATCCTCCAGAACTTTTGCTAGGCTTACCCATACTGGGAGGCATACCGCGAGAGATTTCTTTGTTTGTGGAGGGTTTTAATGCCAGGGCTTGTTGAATCTCGTTTAAATCGTGCTGGAAATAAGAATGCAGTTGCTCCGTTTCTTGTGGAGTTAGCTCATATTCATTGAGTTTGTTACCGGAATTGTTTAAAACATTGATAGCCCAGAAAATATCTTGTTTTGCTTGCTCTAGGCGCTTTTTGGCTTTCTCGAATTCGGTGTGGGTCATTTTTAACTAACTTCCTTTATAACCAATTAATTGCTTTCAGAACTTGTTCTATAGGTTTGGCAAATTGATCGCCTGCTAGCGTCGGGAGATCAGGAATCTCATTCAATTTCTTCAATAGGAAAAATTCTAAATCCGCAAAACCTTCACGAATATTTTCTAAATCTGGGTCTTTACTAGCCCAATACCATAGCGTGCGATCGCTATCTCTAGTGAGGGCATAAACTAAGTAGCGACGGGCTTTGGGGAGTGCGTTTGCGACTGCGAAATTTTTTTGGTGAGCAATGTCTGAGGAAAAAACGCTTAATGTCAAGGCATACCAAGATGCTAGGTTATACAAAAAGCGGAAGTTTAGTTCTGAGGCATCATTCCACCAAGACTCAATCGTGCTTATTTCCTGTTTGGCTTCCTGAATCATCATTTTATCGCCTGACAGTAGTGCGGCTGTAGCTTTCCCCACCCGAATTCGGCGCTTTATAGAATCATCTGGGCATAACTTCAATGCTTTCTCGTATTGTAAGATTGCTTTGCGTTGTAATTTTATACCTTCCGTTTGGAGTTCTCGTCCCTGAGCGCTATAGGTATCAGCCAAATTTTCGTAAGGTTGGTACCAATCTGGAGATAGTTCGATCGCTTGTAACAAATCTTCTATGGCTAACTGATAGAAAAATTTGCCATGAGTTGAGGCGCTAGTAGAATTATAAACCCCAAAAAAGTTGTTAATCTGCCCTTGGTAGTGGTTGCGCTGTTTATTACCAAAATACATCCAAGGTATCGTGCCAATCATTTCCCTGCGCGAAAGTTCTGTTGCTAGCCAACGAGTAGCCGATCGCAATAACTTTCTGTAGCGGTCTTTTAGCTGTAGTGGCGAGCAATCCTTGTCACCATCTGTCAGACTACGTTCATCTAGTTCCCAAATAGTGTAAAGCTTCGATGCTATCCGACCTTCTATATCCGTGATTTCAAAGGTAATTCCTAGCCTGTTATGGTATGCCCCTTGGCTTTGAAGGATACTGGTAACTCTTGTACCATAAGGTGGAAATACGACCTTGAGAATATGAACAATTGGGTCGATTTGGTCTGGTGTAAATTCGCTTAAGGAAGCTAAGAATTCTGATAGTCTTTGTTCTGGAGTTGTTCGTGGCAACTGTAACTTATTAGGAGCCTGATAAGTTCTAGGTCCGGTGCTTTCAATATGCTCTTTGACTCGACTGTGGACTCCTTTCATTTCCCGTACCAGTCTTTCTCGGGCCGACTGGCTCAAACCTGTTAAAACATTGTTGAGTTCATCAGCACCCGAAGCATTACTGAAGTTATCGATAACCAACTGGGATGAGCGGTAAACAATCAATAAAAGAAGCCGATAGAGTACGAGAATACTCACTAAACCAAACACCACCTTTGCGACAGTAAAGACGATGCCTGTCAAGCTTTTATCAAAGGTTTCCACATTTTTTGTAAAGTCAGAAATAGGCTTAGTAACTTTAATGGGCTGACTAGGTGCTGAGATTTCAGTTGGTTTTGGTCTTGGTTGCGCTGTTTGCGCTAAAACTGGGCTAGAACTGAAAACTAGCAAAGTGATAATTAAGGATATACGAGCTTTCATAACTCAGATAGAAAATATATAATAAGCGTAATAAATTTTACAAGATTGGCAACGGATGAATGAAGGAAGAAGGAAGAAGGAAGAAGGAAGAAGGAGGTTTTGAGATGGGGATAAAAGACCCCAACTCAAAACGAAAGACCCTGAGAACGGTCGGGGTATTACTTACGGCTGCTGTATAACTGCAGGTTTTGTTGGTTGAGTAACTGTCTGAGCAAACTGAATTCTGGGATCTGGCATAAAACTGTATCTCAGGTAAAGTCCACCCCAGATAAACAAGATAATCAACAAGCCACCAATACCAAGGGGACTGGGAAGCCAAAAAACTGCTTCAATGTGGTTGAGTTCACCGGGTTTAAGCTTCCACACGAGTCGGTTTTCGGTTTTTTCTGGTTCGACTGCGTTTTCAGTTCTTTGAATGTTTTTTGCTCCCCAAGGAGTCTTCAAGCTAAATTCCAAATCTAAAATTGAGCCAGCATTCGCCAAAACATTACCATTACTGGAAATTAGAGCAAGCGATCGCAAATCTAAGTCGTATATCAACTGATTCCGTACCAAAAGTAACAAATTATTCTGGTATAAGAGCAATTTTGACTCAATTTTTGGCAGTTCAGAATCAGCTTCACTTTTACTATCGGGTTTCCGATTGGCATTCGAGTTGAAGAATTCGTTAAACTTTGTTTGTAATTCCTGACCGCTACTAAAAGGAATTGTGACAATTACTTCTTCCTTAGAAATCCGCTGCGCTTTACCTTCCAGTTTGCGGGCACGACGCTCAATGCTGTTTAACCAATCATATACAGATTCACCGCTGAAACTGGTGAGCCTTTCTCCCAACCGAATATGCTGCACCAGTTCACCACGATTTGGGTTATCAAAATTCAAACCTACGTCATACTCTACACAGCCAGACAGCAACAGCGATGCGACTAGCACCACCAATAGCAATCTTCGCTGTACAAAACCCTTAGTTAAAGAAGATAAATTCATTACTACAAATCTCCCGAAAAGTCAATTTTTATTGTTGGTTCTTACGTTGAATGAAGGAAGAAGGAAGAAGGAAGAAGGAAGAAGGAAGAAATTTACAAGATGTGGATACAGAACCCGAACTCAAAACGGACAAACTCAATAAGTCTGGGTATTAAACCCCCAACTCCCGAATTAACCAATAACAACCAACAAATAACCAGCAACTACAGTTAAAGCAATGACAATTAAAGCCAACCAGATAAAGCGATTATCTCTGGTATTAACTTGACTGATATCAACCAATTCTGGCTCTTGTGGTTTTTTATCTCCAGAAGATTTTGTGTTATTGCCTGTGAAACGAATTTTGCTTTCATTATCAGGTACTGCACCCAAATCGGGGATTTCAGTCATCCATTCGGTGGGTCTTTTTAACTTGGGTGCTTGTAAGATATAGAGTAACCGCTTTGCTTCTTTGCTGGTTTCTAGATGAGGATGGCGTTTAAGTTGTTCACAAAGAGCGATCGCCTCTTCTGAACGTCCATCTGCTTCATAAGCGGTTACTAACCAAATTTGCACTTCTCCCCCCAGACGAGAATTACCGTTTAATAAAGCGCTGGCTTTCTGCAATTGTTCAACCGCTTCCCGATATTTCCCGTTTTCAAACGCTACCTTTCCCTTTTGGTAGCGGGTTTTGGCAATTTCTAAACTTTCTGTCATGTTTTGCTCACCATACAGCACTGTTTTTATTTTGCCAATCTCAGGAATATTTTTAAATCTTTTGTAAAGAAGGCATCCTCAAAGCCGATAAAACTTCTAGAATTTTAAGTAAGTATATTCCCCGGTTTTTTCGCTCTCTATCGTGGAAAGTACTGCCACATTGAATGAAGGAAGAAGGAAGAAGGAAGAAGGAAGAAGGAAGAAGGAAGAAGGAAGAAGGAAGAAGGAAGAAGGAAGAAGGAAGAAGGAAGAAGGAACAAGGAAGAAGGAAGAAGGAAGAAGGAAGAAGGAAGAAGGAAGAAGGTTTATATATGTGGATTGGAACCCGAAACCCCGACTTAAAACGGGCGACCTGTGGAAGGTCGGGGTATTAAAAACAACAACGAGGACCAAAATTGGTTGTTAATAATATGTTTAAAATCAAGCCTTTACTATTCAATTGCTTGGGAGTTGCTTCCGTATTAGCACTGATGGGTGTTAATAATACTCCCGCTTCTGCTCAACAAACCATCATAATTCAACGAGGTAGTTCTTACGGAGTTAGTCAACCCCCCGTAGTTGGTAATTTTATTTACGGCAGTCCGATTGCGACTCCCATGCCAGTAAATCCAATGACAGGATTAATGCCGACTCGTAGTGATTATTATTACCCGCATATGAGGCGAGCAGTGGAACGTTCGAGATTGGTAAATCCCAACATTCCCTACTTGATAATAATTAATCCCACGGTCGTGAACAATTCTCAGTATCGCCGACCTTTGAGACAGCGATCGCGCGTGTTCATCACTAATCCCTGGTAGCTTTCTTCCCGAGAGTTAGGAGTTAGGAGTTAGGAGTTAGGAGTTAGGAGTTTGGAGTTAGGAGTTAGGAGTTAGGAGTTAGGAATTAGGAGTTTGGAGTTTGGAGTTTGGAGTTTGGAGTTTGGAGTTTAGCTGTAAAGACAATACCCTTCAAGAGGCAAGCCACATGAATTGTCTCTATGCTCGTATTAAGCTTTTTGGAGACAATGCAGCGTAATTCCTATTCATAACTCATAACTCCTAACTCATAACTCCTAACTCATAACTCCTAACTCATAACTCCTAACTCATAACTCCTAACTCATAACTCTAACTTCTAACTCTCCCCTTCCTTTAAGACATATACTGAGAGCCAACGAGCATTGTACCGATACCGATGTCGGTAAAGATTTCTAAAAGTAGGGCGTGAGGAATGCGACCATCGATAATGTGGGCGGCTTTAACACCTTGGGCTAGCGATCGCACGCAACAATTAACTTTTGGAATCATTCCACCAGCAACAGTACCATTCTCAATTAACTCGCGGGCTTGTTGAATATCGACTTTCGGGATCAGCGTGGATGGGTCCTTATAATCCTTTAAAATGCCCCTGGTATCGGTCAGCAAGATTAATTTTTCTGCCCCCATTGCTGCTGCGATTTCTCCAGCGACAGTATCGGCGTTAATATTATATGCTTGCCCTGTTTCATCGGCGGCGACGCTCGAAACGACTGGGATATAGCCGCTGCTAACAAGTGTATTCAAAATTTTGATATTAACGTTACAGACTTCTCCGACAAAGCCAATACCTGCTTGACCTTGGGGACGAGCTGTGATTAGGTTACCATCTTTGCCACAAAGTCCCACCGCTAAACCGCCAGCATAATTAATCAAAGCCACAATTTCTTTGTTAACTCGACCGACTAACACCATCTCCACCACATCCATTGTGGGAGCATCGGTGACTCGCAAACCATTCTTAAATTGTGGTTCAATTCCTAATTTATCCAACCAACTATTAATTTCTGGTCCACCGCCATGTACCAAAATTGGTCGCAAGCCTACGCAGGATAGAAACACCACATCGCGGATAACTTGATCTTTGAGAGTGTTATCTTTCATTGCTGCCCCACCGTATTTGACAACAACGGTACGACCAGCGAATTGTTGAATGTAAGGCAATGCTTCGCTTAACACTTGCACACGACTTGCGGCATCTTCCCTGATGTAATCAGTATCTTTGACCATTATGAGGAGTTGCTGATATTTTAGACCGATCTAGCTAGTAAGTTTAGAAGAGTTTTGTACCGTTGCACAATTTCCTTTTCCTAATTGCGAGCGACATCTGCTTTAATAACGCTGGGAATTTGCTCAATTACTCGCATGGCAATTTCTTCTGGTGTCTCTTCCCCTTGGGTGACAATTCGCAAGTCAGCTTGAGAGTAAAGCGGTTGTCGTTGTTTGAGGAGCGATCGCAATTTCCCTTGAGGGTCAACATCTTGCAATAAGGGTCTGGTGGTATCTTCTGCCAAGCGAGTGTAAAGTAGTTCAACTGGGACATCCAGCCAAACAACTAAGCCGTGGCGTAAGTAACCCCAGTTTTGACGTTGAAGAATAATTCCCCCACCGGTTGAGACAACCAATTTAGTAAAAGCGCAAACTTCTGCTAGTACAGCACTCTCCAGTCTGCGAAATTCTGTTTCCCCTGACTCAGCGAAAATTTGAGTAATTGGTTTATCACCCATAACTTTAGCGATCGCATCATCAGTATCCACAAATCTGTAAGTCAGATGTTTTGCCAGCAAGCCTCCTATGGTTGTCTTCCCAGCACCCATCATCCCGATTAAATATACGTTGATTCCTCTTAACAAATTATCATCTGTCATTTGTTATTTGTTGCTTGTTAGAACCAAGAACGAACGATTAAATCTAAGTTTTTAAGCGTTGTTCGCGGATGTAGTTTTTTAGTTGTGCTTCAAAAATTGTATGGCTCATCAATATTGAACCCGCTTTTTCTTCACGTAATTTAAAATTGTCTTCAATAATTCGTTCTGCGATGTACTCCATCAACACCGCACTGATTTGAAAGCTGAATGCTTGTTTCTCAACCAGGGCAGACGTATCGTGACGTTGAAGAAGCGAACGCGGAGCTTCTCCAAGGGGGTTAGCCTTCTCGATTAAACATCGCCTTTGCAATAACTCTATTGCTTCCAACATTAATCTCTGGGACACTCGTGGTATCATGTCCTTCTGCATTTTTCGCAATGACACAAAATTTTGATTTAGTGTCAACCAATACAAAATCTGCTTTTCTAGTCCAGACAAGCGATTAAATTGCTGGTCTAAAATCTCACGGATATCGCCAAAAACTATAGTGTCTTGTTCCAAAAACTCATCTATATTACCACCAAATAATTCTTGAATAGTGGTGGCAACTAATTTCAAAAACAATGGGTTACCTGCATAGCAATCAATTAATACTTTGCATTCCTCTTCTTTGGATTTTGCAAATCCTTTAGCATTGAGGATTTCCCGACTTTGTGCTTGACTTAATCCTGCCAACTTTAGAGAACGAACAGGTAATTTTTCTCCTTCAATGGCGGCAATTTCTTGGGGTTTTTCTCTACTAGTTAACACCAAGCAACTTTGATGTTGCGAGCCTCCCAATCGTCTAATTAACTCGCCATAACCCTCGTAACCTTGACGATAGGTTATGGTAGGCAGAACATCATCATAAGTATTAGTATTAAAACAATCGTTAACTACAGTCTCATTGCCCAAAATTGAATCAACGCTATCTAATACAATCAGACAGCGCGAAGTACGTAAGCACTCAATCAATTGCGTAATTAGACTTTCAAGCGTCCCTGGGCTTCTGATTTCTACATCTTTTGATAAAATTTGAATTAATTTGTTTAAGAAGACTTCCAAGGGTGGAGCCAAACTTAAAGAACGCCAGATAACATATTCAAATTTCTCCTGAATCTGTTCGGCCAGCTTCACTGATAAAGCAGTTTTCCCAACTCCCGCCAAACCCAATAATACAACTAGCCGACAGCGCTCTTGAACAATCCACTGTTTAGCTTCAGCTAGTTCTTGGGTTCTTCCGTGGAAAATGCTGACATCAATTGCTTCACCCCAATCCTGTTTTTCGGCTGATTTCATAGTGACAAAATCAGTCTGGTTTTTTATGTTTGTAATGATTTGATTGTTAGTTTGCTCCATATGCCAAGCTTTCTTGTAACCTGCTTTTTCGAGCAAATGAGTCACGCGACTCCAGTTTTTCACCTTGACGCTTGTTTGCGTCTGGTTACTCAACATTTCCTCTAGGTATTTATATAATCCATTTGATAAATATACCCTAACAGTGCTACTACTGCGACTTTTATAAACTGCGTTGGCAATTTCGGCAGGACTAAAGCCACAAAGTAAACCTCTTAAGAATTTTTTTTCAACAGGGGTTAGAGCTTTTCCTTTTGCTGAAGCTAAGTCTATATATATTTTTTCTAAATCCCAATTGTTTTTCGCCTCTATAAATTCCTCTTCTAGTTTATTTGAATCAGCTACTGTCATTACCGTTATTTATTTCAAAGTTATTGAGCCAACATTTTATCGATTTTTCTATAAAGTGAGAATAAATGAAAAATGAATTTATAACGAATTTATAACGAATTTAATAACTGTCGTTAGGTGACTTAAGAGATGTCACTTCGGTATCTTTAAGCTTAATGGAAATTTCATAAAAATTGTTTGAAACTTTATCCAAGCAATCTAAGTCAATAAAATTAAATCGCAATCATTATCTGACGGAATAATGTGGACTTGTTAAAACACTATGTTTTTAGTAACACAATGTTTATTTCTCCAGATTGACACTATATCAAAGGAACAAGCAGTAAGTCTACTAACTCAATGTGTAAAAGATGACTTAAAAATAGGAAATGTTACCAAAAATCTTTATCAATTTGATGGCTGAGGTAGAAAAATTGCTGCATATCTGGTCTGAGCAAGCCTGAATAAATAAATATGTAAAGAGTGAGGTTTTCACCATGACTCGGATTCGTGACGTTGTGCAACAAGCTTTAGCAACTGGTTATCTAACCGTTGATGCAGAAAATCAACTACGAAAACTGCTGAGAACTCGGTATGACTTGGAAGACTTCAAGGCTTTTATGAGCTTGCAGGAGGCGGCAATGATGGGTGATGTTAAGCAGGAGTCCCGCGATCAGTGCAGCATTTAATCGCCAAAACTTACCTTCTTCGCTTGTCGTCTTCAAATTCCTCATCATCGTCAAATATTCCCCAGTCATCATCTTCGGCTTGATTCGCAACTTGTGGCGGTTGTTGTTTCTCCGTCGGTGATTGATAAGGAGGAACAATGACACGATAGTCAGCATCGTAAACTGATTCAGTTTTTCCGACTCCAGAATTTTTTGGTTCGCGGTAGCTGTAAGAGTAAGATGAACCAGATTTATTACCGCTAGTTGGTTCTTGCTTTTGTTCGTAGGTACGCTCCGCTTTACTCTCTGTATTTTTAGGACTTGTGGTGGATTTAACACTGCGCTCTTCATCAAAGTCCCAATCATCACTGCTGCTATCCATATCCCAATCATCAGATGGATTACGGCTGGATTCTGTTTTTACTCCTGTAGGTGGGACAGTACCTGTTCTAGTCGTAGATTCTTCAACACGGCTCTGCTTGCGGGGTGAAGTAAAGCGTGAATTAGAAGAGGTTTTTGTTGATTGACCTCCAAGATAATTTGATAATTTAAACAAGCTCGTAACAAATAAACTTGTAAAAGCACCAGCGGCGGTACTAAATAAAATCCATATTGCCAGTGGCAATGCTTGAGTGCGGATACCCAAAAAAACTAGCGGTAGAGCTGGTGACCAATTCTGTACTAACAAGAGTGTTAGTCCTCCCAGTACCGCTACTAACAGAATTAAGCGAATTACAGCCATAGGGGGATTTAGGTGTTAGGAGTTAGGAGTTAGGAGTTGGGAGTTGGGAGTTAGGAGTTAGGAGTTAGGAGTTAGGAGTAGGGGCTAAAAATTCCCCTTATTGGTTTTCCGGGCTATGGGGGAGTAGAAAAATTAATTATTCCTAACACAAACACTCTTAACTCCTCACTCTTAACTCCTCACTTTTTAAGGTTACTTCCTTCCTTGCCATCGTTCTAGGGGTATGCAGTCAATATCTAGTTGATCTAAAGTACGAGCCACTACAAAATCAACTAAATCCTCAATGCTTTGGGGATTGTGATACCATGCCGGGATGGCAGGGACAATCCTGACTCCGGCTTCTGCCAAGGTGGTTAAGTTACGCAGGTGAATCAAACTAAAAGGAGTTTCACGAGGTACGATAACCAACTTTCGCCCTTCTTTAAGTTGGACATCGGCGGCTCGTTCGAGTAGATCGGAACTCAAGCCAGCTGCTAACTTGGCTGCGGTACTCATGCTGCATGGAATGACAATCATCCCCAGGGTACGAAACGAACCACTGGCGATATTAGCCCCAACATCACCCCAAGGATGGCAGTGTAGTTTACCACCAACTTCCACACCCGCTTGGATACGCCAAAATAGCTCTTGTTGTGCGGGTTCTACTGGCATACGGATATTCTGCTCGGCTTGCCAAACCATGTAGGTTGATTTAGATGCTACCAGTTCAATTTCATAGTCGGCTTCTAGCAGAAATTTGAGAGCGCGAACGGTATAAATCAGACCAGATGCGCCTGATATGCCTATAATGAGTGGCTTGATATTTGACACGAAAAATTAGGTGTTTTTCTTGGTTGTTGGGTGTTGGGTGTTGGGTGTTGGTTGTTGGTTGTTAGTTGTTAGTTGTTGGTTGTTGGTTGTAACCACTATCCACTAACCAATAACGACTAACAACCAACCGTTAACCAGTCAAGTTACTTTATTCGTCATCCTCATAGGGATCTAGGTCACCTGGATCGATATCGTCGTTCGGTAAGTACATATCTTCTGGGGCTTCGTCGTTTCCGCCATTAAGACTCTTGCCAATTGCGTACCCATCACTACCAACTGTTACCAAGTCAATTTGTTGGCGGTAGTAATCGACACTTTTCACTTGGACGGCGACGCGATCGCCCAATCTATAAGATGCGCGATTTTTGCGACCAAACAGTGCTTGCTGTCGAGCGCGATACTCATACCAATCGTCTTTGAGAGAACTAACATGTACTAGTCCCTCAACCCGCACGGGTATGGTGGTGTTTGAAAGAGCGCCCAATTCTTTTGAGGGTACTTCTATTTCCACAAAGAAGCCGTAGGATTGGACACCAGTAATCACACCATTGAAGACTTCACCAATGCGTTGTTTCATCAACTGGGCTTTTTGCAGTCCTGCTAAGTCAGCTTCCGCTTCTTGGACTTCTTTTTCCCGGTCGTTGAGCTGGACAATCAGCCTGGTTAGATCGCTTTGGAGTTCTTGTTGCAATTCTGGTGCGAGGACATTCCAGTTAATTTCGTTGTGACAGGAGGAAGAACGCAGGTTAACTCGCTCTTTCACCCGAGTGTTGCGGCGATCGCGTCCGTTTTCCAGAAGTGTATAAAACACTCTTTGCATCAGCAAATCTGGGTATCGCCGCAAGGGAGATGTAAAGTGAGTGTAACCTTCAATAAGTGCCAAACCAAAGTGTGAGCCCTTGGTTGTACTGTATCCAGATGGTTTCAACGTATCTTGCAACAAATAGGTGAGAACTTGCTCGGATGGCGAATCTGCAAAAGCCCTGGTCAAGTGTTGATAATCTATAGGCTGGATATTTACTTCCGCATCTAATGCCAGTTCAACGCCTAAATTAATTGCCAGTTTCAGCATTTCTTGAACATCTTCAGAGTCCGGTGCGCCTTGGACTCGCCAGATAGCAGGTACAGCGAGGGCACTCAAATGATTTGCGATGAGTTGATTCACTAGCAAAACCATCTCACATAAAAGCGATCGCACGGGTGAATCCTGTGCCACCACAGCCCCTAAAATACCTTCATCATGATATGGGTTCTGATTCGGTGGCAGGTTCAATTGCAAACTGCCACGATCCAAGCGTGTTTGTTTCAGTGGTTGGTATAAAAGTCCAAGCTGTTGCAACAACAGCACTCCCAAGGAGGGCTTGCTGTTAGCATTACTGAGAATTGCTTCTGCTTCTTCTTCGCTGACTGGAAGATCGACTTTAATAACGCTCTCCTTGATTTCCCACTCCAGCACTTGACCGGTTTGGTAATCAATTGTTATTAGAACACTTAGGGCGAGGCGATCGCTTCCCGGTACTAACGAACAACGTTCTGCTACACCTTCGGGTAACATCGGCAGGACTAGCTCACCTAGATACACCGACCGTCCCCGCCTGATGGCTTCGCGGTCGAGAGCTTCATCTGGTTGTACATAATGCGATACATCAGTAATGTGAAAGCCCAACTGCCAATTTCCTTCTTTAGTTTTCTCCAAAGTGAAGGCATTTTCTACTACCTTGGAGTCGAGTGTCGGCACGATGGTCAAAGTAAATAAATCGCGTAAATCTACGCGATTTTTTAAGTCGGCTTTCAGCAACTTTTTGGGTAATTTGGCTGCGGCATCCTGCACGTTGTCGGGAAAAGTACGGGAGAGGTCGTGCTTGCAAGTTACCAAATCTATGTCAGCGGCAGCTTCAGCATCGCTACCAAGGATTTGCACCACCCTACCCAATGGGGGATATTGTGCTAAGGGATAACGCATGACTTCCACATGAGCCAGGTGGTCAATCGCATTATCGAGTTTGATACCGTTGGCGAACAGTTTGAGTTCAAATAGCAAGCGATCGTCTAGAGGTACCGCTCGATAACCATTCTCTACTTGTTTGATCCGCGCCAATAAAGTGTGATTGGAACGTTCTAAAATTAATTTGACTTCCCCTTCTGGGGAGCGCCGACGACTACCTTCTTTGAGAACCCGGACTAAAACGCGATCGCCATTCCAAGCATTACTCAAATGACTTTCGCGGATGTAAATATCCTCCGCTCCTTCCATATCTTGAATGGCAAAACAAAAACCCTTACTAGAACAGCGGAGTTTTGCTTCAATCACGCCATCTTCAGACACGCGGCGATATTTGCCCCGTTCTTTCACTAAAATTCCGATTTTTTCCAACACCTCCAAGGCAATGTAAAGTTTTTGTAAACTGAGATCATCTTCGCAACCAAGTTTCTTTTCCAGAAGTTTCCGAGCTACCAATTTATCATCGGTGAAATTGGCAAGGAGTGTAGCGATTGAAAATTCCATGCAGTGAACCGACCTTTGGTCAAAACATCATTTTTTTTGAACTGGTTCTTGGCTGTATACCCTTACGACCTACAGACACTAACTGAAAACGAATTGCCCATCAGTTGGGCTGTGACGCTGTACTGACAGTCAAAGCTGACTGTTGAACCTCTCACTGCACGAGTATCGAGTGAGTTTGTGTGGGTTGAAGTTCCTTCACCAAGCCAATCGTACGGAAAGCACGCCTGATGAATGATTTTGCCTGTCTTCGCAATTTCCCTAATTTGGCTTTTTTAAGAGAGGCTTTGTTTGGATGACTCAACCATAAACGGACAAAAAGCGCTCTTTTTTGAAAACCACAGGTGTTTGATTGTCTAGGCCGAAGGTACTTTTACGCCATGAAACTCTGACTTTTAACTAAGAGAAACTGCCGGCAAACCCCATTATCCCTTATGTAGAATCGGTAACAATCAGGCAACCAGCAAAATCCCGCAGTGAGGACGAACCATTACTCCATTATTGTAGATTTAGAGCGTACTCCAGAAAATAGTTATTGATATCAAATTGGGTAATCAGTATACCATTGATGGTCAAAACACTTAAGGATAGTCAGAAGTAGCCAAAAATTTACCTCACTTTACGACATGATACAATCGCTCCTACACGGTTGACACCATTAAGGCACCTTGAATGCTGACATTTTAAGGCTTAATTTTAAGAAATGTATATAATTAATGCGTTCATTTGTTCTACTTTTAAACTCCTAAGCTAGTCTAGGTTTAAAAGTCGCAAGTCAATAAATGTACTCTGTCACACCAAAAAAGATTGGTAAAGACAACAGAACTAAATCCCCCAAGTTTGGGGGACAGGGGGCTTCATGGTCACACCAACTTTGCTCTTGCTGCAAGATCCCTGACTTCTATAAGAAGAGTGGTCGAGTACTAGTATTTTGGCAATAATTAAGAAAGCAGGGATTATTTCTTCGCTAACTCTCTAACTGTCTAAACACTCAGCACTAGTAGCAGAGCAAATTATTTTTCAAACAAATTTAGAGTGGTGGTAGTCTTATGTTCGCTCAATTCCAGAGCAAGTATCCTTTCTCCAGTTTGACTTCAGAATTAGTCGAAATTTTTCAGGGGAAATATATTGTCCGGGCGATCGTCCAAATTGAAGGCGTAATCCGTGCTACAGGTATGGCTGCATCGGAAACGATAGAAGATGCAGAGGATAAAGCCAGAGTTAGGGCATTAATGGTCTTGGAAATTTCTCTAGAAAGCCAAAAAACACCTGTAATTACACCAGAACCAAATCTACCCCAACCAGCACCAGCACCATTAAATCAGCCTGTTCACATTGAAACAAGGTCCGTCGCAGCAAAAAGTGAAGCTAAACCCCAAGAAATACCCCAGGGGTTACCAGTAAATAATAATTCTCCTGTAACAGCAAAAAACGAAGTCAAACCCCAAGAGATACCCCAGCCTCTGCAATTCGATTCTCCTGTAACAGCAAAAAACGAAGTCAAACCCCAAGAGATACCCCAGCCTCTACCAACTAACAACCAACAACTGCAATTTGATGCGGCACCTCCAGAAAAACCGCAGCAACCACAATTTTTTGAGCCACCAGTAGAGGATAGGTCAATGATGTTTGATAACCTACCAAAGGAAAATTTGATCCCAGGTATTACGCCAAACAACATTACACCATTTATACCTCGCAGTTATGACTCCAGAGAGGATGTAACACCATTGGAAACCACAACCAAGCGCAAGAAAAAGAGCGAACCTGAAGATTTATCTGACCCGATCGCTAAAATTGGCGTTGAAATGGATCGTTTAGATTGGTCAATTGAACAGGGACGGGAGCATCTGAAGAAAACCTACAATAAGCGCGCTCGCAGTTTACTTAATGATGAAGAATTAATCGATTTCCTGAGATTCTTAGAATCCCAGCCGACACCACTTGCACCAGCAGATCCGGGATTTTAAATAAATAGGACAGGCTTTTGGGCCTATCCTACAAAACTTTTATATGTTTGACTAATGACTATTGACTAAACAACAGCCATTGGACGATTACCTACAGCGTGACGGTCAATCACAGAGTCAATCAAACCATATTGTCTAGATTCCTCTGGTGACATAAAAAAGTCCCTTTCAGTATCTTCAGCAATCTTCTCTATGGGTTGACCAGTATGCTCGGCCAAATATTCGTTCAACTTCCGCTTGTGGTATAGAATTTCGCGGGCTTGAATTTCAATATCAGTAGCTTGTCCTTGAGCGCCACCCAGAGGCTGGTGAATCATAATCCGGGAATGGGGTAGACTCATGCGCTTACCTTTTGTACCCGCGCTGAGGAGAAAAGCACCCATACTCGCCGCCAGTCCGGTACATATAGTACAGACATCTGGGCGAATTTGCTTCATAGTGTCAAATATTCCCATACCAGCCGTCACAGAACCACCAGGAGAATTGATGTACATATAGATGTCTTTTTCCTGGTCTTCAGAATCTAAAAACAGCAGTTGGGCAACTATCAAGTTAGCCAAATTGTTATCAACTGGTTGTGCCAAGAAGATAATGCGATCGCGCAACAGCCGTGAGTAGATGTCAAAGGCGCGTTCACCCCGACCCGATTGTTCGATAACGATAGGAATCATGTTGGCAAAAGTAGTTATTTTACCTACATTTTATCGATTTCTTTCGGTTCTTGATGGCTTACGGTGAAAGCTGTTGTGGTGAATGCCGAACAACTTACACCCAGGGGTTGGTATCAACCATATCTGAATAGTTAATTTTTGTTATAAAACTATAACTTATTCCGCATTTTTACTAGGAAACCTCCGGATGTAATCACCCAATTTGGTAAATCAATAGTACCTGGTGCAAGATACGAGCTAACCAACATTTATTTAAATGACATCCACCCAGAGACAGAGGAAACTGCCATGCTGGAAAAATTTGTGCAAGCCGCCATCATTACGTTCTTACTCCACCTGCTAGCAGGACTAAGCACATCCACTACAATCCCAAATAAGACTGCTTTTCCAATCGTCACAATGTCATCAGCGTCAACCAATTGTTGGTACGGAAGTTAATAATCTTTAAGCTTTGAAGAGGGACAAGGGCGACAAAATAGTAACAGTTTACAGATGCAAGCAATATTGCGTCAACTCTTGACAAATCCAAAATCCTTAGCTTTTAGAAATTAAAATCCAAAAGGGTTAGACTGGGCAAATAAGGCAAACATTTTTATCATATCATGAGTAATCGCCTTGCCCAGTCACAAAGTCTCTACCTCCGCAAACACTCTCTTAACCCGATTGATTGGTGGTATTGGTGCGATGAAGCGCTTGCAACGGCTAAGGAGCAAGATAAACCAATCTTTTTGTCGATTGGTTATTCTAGTTGCCACTGGTGTACTGTCATGGAAGGAGAGGCGTTTTCCTCGAACGCGATCGCTGAATATCTGAATGCCAATTTTCTACCAATCAAGGTGGATAGGGAAGAAAGACCCGATATTGATAGCATTTATATGCAAGCTTTGCAGATCATGGTCGGTCAAGGTGGTTGGCCTTTAAATATCTTTCTTTCTCCAGAAGATTTGGTACCATTCTATGCAGGTACTTATTTTCCTGTAGAACCACGCTACGGTCGTCCTGGCTTTTTGGAAGTGTTGTCAGCATTGCGCAATTACTACGATACCGAAAAAGCCGATTTGCAAGAACGCAAAGCTGTAATTTTGGAGTCGCTCCTGACATCTGTAGTACTGAAACTAGATAATCAGGCAGAGTCTGAAGATAATGAATTATTAAGGAAAGCCTGGGAAATTTGTCAGGCAATAATCACATCGAATCAATCTGGGAACAGCTTCCCGATGATGCCCTATGCAGACTTTGCACTGCGAGGAACTAGGTTTTTTTCTAATACCGAGATTCTGGAAGTCTGTAAAGTCCGAGGACTAAACTTAGCGCTTGGTGGAATTTTCGATCCTGTGGCTGGGGGTTTCCATCGCTACACTGTTGACCATACTTGGACCGTACCGCATTTTGAAAAAATGTTGTATGACAACGGTCAGATTGTGGAATATCTCGCTAACTTGTGGAGTGCGGGAATTGAAGAACCGGCATTTGAAAGAGCGATCGCTCTGTCGGTTGAATGGCTCAAACGAGAAATGACTGCTCCCTGTGGATATTTCTATGCGGCTCAAGATGCTGATAGTTTTACCACAGCAGAGGAACCAGAACCAGAGGAAGGAGCTTTTTACGTCTGGAGTTTCAACGAACTCGAACAATTGCTGACAACAGAAGAACTAACGGAATTACAACAACAGTTTACTGTTAGCGTTAACGGTAATTTTGAAGGTAAGAATGTTTTGCAAAGGCGCAATGCTGGGATATTGAGTGAAACAAATGAAGGTATACTCAAAAAACTGTTTGTCGCTCGCTATGGTAGGACACCTGAAAATTTAGAGACTTTCTTGCCTGCACGCAACAGCCAAGAAGCGAAAACCACAAATTGGCAGGGACGGATTCCAGCGGTGACTGATACCAAGATGATTGTTGCTTGGAATAGTTTGATGATTTCCGGTTTGGCGAGGGCCTATGTTGTATTCCAACAACCGTTATATCTGGAACTAGCAGCAAATGCGGCAAAGTTTATTTTCGATAATCAGTTTGTAGATGGACGCTTCCACCGACTTAATTATGAAGGGCAACCGTCGGTGTTAGCTCAGTCTGAAGATTACGCCTTTTTTATTAAAGCGCTGTTGGATTTAGATCAAGCTTCATTATTAACGGAAAATAAATCCTGGTTGGAAAAAGCGATCGCTCTCCAAGATGAATTCGATGAATATCTTTGGAGTTTGGAATTAGGAGGTTATTTCAATACAGCAAGGGACACAAGTCAAGAGTTAATTGTGCGAGAGCGTAGTTATGCAGATAATGCCACACCATCAGCCAATGGCATAGCGATCGCCAACTTGGTGCGTTTGGCACAAAAGACAGATAATCTCCACTATTTAGACTTAGCTTCGCTTGGTTTAAACGCTTTTAGAGGTGTGATGAATAGCGCTCCCCAAGCTTGTCCTAGTTTGTTTACAGCTTTAGACTGGTATCATAACTGTACAACAATTCGTAGCAGTACCGAAAATATACATTCCTTGATACCACAGTATTTACCCGCTGTGATGTTTACCGCAGTCTCTGATTTACCAGAGGATTCCGTGGGTTTAGTTTGTCAAGGTTTGAAATGTTTGGCACCTTCAGAGAGTCTAGAGAAGTTATTGCAGCAAGTTCAGCAAAGTCAGACTCGACTTTAAGGGAATGAAATCTGGATTGACTGCGATAATATTAGCTGGGGGTAAAAGTTCTCGCATGGGTGAGGATAAAGCCTTGATCCCGATTCAAGGTGTACCCATGTTACAGCGAGTCTATCAAGCAGCAGCATCAATAGCCGATACAGTTTATGTTGTCACTTCCTGGCAGGAACGTTATCAACATTTATTACCAACTAGTTGCCATTTTATCCAAGAAATGCCTTTATCGCAAGAAGGGCCATTAGTTGGTTTTGCTCAAGCATTGACCCAGGTACAGACAGATTGGGTGTTGCTGCTAGCTTGCGATTTACCTCGGTTGCGGGTTGAGGTATTGCAGGAATGGGTAGTTGGACTTGATGAGGTAGATTATGAGGCTATTGCATATCTGGTACAAAATTCTAAAGGATGGGAGCCACTATGTGGATTTTATCGCCGTCGCTGCTTACCAGAACTGATGGAGTATGTAAACAAAGGTGGGCGATCGTTTCAAAGCTGGTTGAAGCAACAAAGAGTGCAAGTTTTGCCTTTATCAGAACCCGAAATGCTTTTTAATTGCAATACAAAAGAAGACTTAGATTTTCAAGTTTATGGACTAAGAATATTTTTTTAATTGTAATTTTAGTAACTATTTAAGTTAAAAATATGTGGTTTATACGCAAGAGGTAAAATGTGAGTTAAGCTTTGTGGATGCAAATTTTAGAGTTTCCACAAAATCTAAAATGATATCGGTACAGCTTTTAAGTTTAAAATAAACAGTTATAGACTTGCACTCTTTGGTGTAGCAGCAATACATATAGCGCAGCCATCGGCTAGTCTCTTCTTTATTAAGTTGCCGAATCGGCTTCTATCTAGGGCGCAAAAATGAAACATACCCTTTCAGTACTTGTAGAAGATGAAGCAGGTGTTCTTTCCCGCATTTCTGGTTTATTTGCCCGTCGTGGCTTTAATATTGAAAGCCTTGCCGTCGGGCCTGCGGAACAAGCTGGAATATCTCGAATTACGATGGTTGTCCCTGGTGACGATCGCGTAATTGAGCAACTTACTAAGCAATTGTACAAGTTAGTAAATGTCCTCAAAGTGCAAGATATTACCGAAACTCCTTGTGTCGAGCGTGAATTGATGCTGCTGAAAGTAAATGCAAGTAGCATCAACCGTGCGGAAATTGTCGAACTGTCACAAATTTTTCGGGCACGAGTAGTAGATGTGGCCGAAGATTCACTTACCTTGGAAGTTGTTGGCGATCCAGGGAAAATGGTAGCGATTGTCCAGGTGCTGCAAAAATTTGGTCTTAAGGAAATTGCCCGCACTGGTAAAATTGTCCTAACTCGTGAGTCGGGTGTGAATACTGAATTACTCAAATCTTTGGAAGCAAAGGTTTAGCCTAAAATTAGCAAATAAGCCAGATTTGGAACGGTACAAACCACGCTTAATTATTCGACCATTAGGCTTTCAATCTAATGGTTTCTCTCCATAGCTAGGAATAAAATCTAAATCCAAGAAACTAGCTTTAGTTGTGTAAGGCTCTTCTCTTGTATAATTAATTCCTGCTAAAAATCCCTTATAAATTAGCATTGCTCTTCTAATTTTCTATGAGGAATCCGAACAAATTTTTAATTATTTGTCCTATCAATATTACAATTACGCTTCCTGTTTAAACTCTTTAATGTATTGTACTCAATCCAAAACCGCCATATATAGGTAAAAAGCGTTTGAAAAATGGTATAAATGATTAAGGTGCCACACCCTTACCACTATTATTAACCTAGGCTTTAGAGATACGTACACCGAGAGCGCAAATCTTTAGATAATCAGTATAAGAAAACAAGATTTATTTACAAAATATAACTTTTATATCTAACAATGAGCCTTCATGCCCCTAAGACAAGCATTGGTGGAGGTGTAGAGTAGATTGCTGATGAAATTCTGTATGTAAAGAA
Organism: Cyanomargarita calcarea GSE-NOS-MK-12-04C; assembly: GCA_019359595.1. GTDB lineage: Bacteria > Cyanobacteriota > Cyanobacteriia > Cyanobacteriales > Nostocaceae > Cyanomargarita > Cyanomargarita calcarea. The sequence goes on along the minus strand of JAHHGZ010000012.1, from coordinate 40,705 downwards.
ACTAAATTATGAAAGTTCTGCCAAATTGGCATAGATTGGTCAATAAAATCTGCTAAAAAGTTTATAGTGAACAACTAGTTACAGAAACGTTAAAGGCAGGTATCACTAAAACAATAGCTAGTACCTAAGTTAAACTGCTCGTTTGTACAAGTTATGGGTTTATTAGTTGAATAACTTGGTTTGGCAATGTTGTAAAAGACGTTGGCAATTGATGTGAGTTATTTGGGCATATTTTCTACCAAAAACTCTAGGCGAGATAGGTTTGGTATCTAGCTGATGTTTTGCATTTTAATTATTAACTAGCTTCCTATTTTGAAAAAAAAATTGATTTTTGGGAAGTTTTGTTGGAATTTATAGTCAATTAAATACATAGCTTACAGACTGTAATTACCTATTAGGTAGTGTAATTTAGATGTAAAAAACTTTGTTTATTTGTTAGTTGACTATATAAAATCTATTTTTAAGATTTTTTTCCGCGATTGTTTGTGCTGATTTTATTGGAGGTTTTATAGGTATGAATCTCTTATTTTTTGTTTCTCACTGGCTCGTTGAAAAAACAACTAACAGTTTGTTGAGCAAATTGCTGAAGCTGAGAAACAGGCATTTGTTTGTTTTTGATATTATTATTTTCGCGATCGCGCCATTCTTGGCTCTGGTTGTGCGTTTAGATGGGGATCTTGCCATTGGCTCATATTTATCTGATTTAGCGATCGCCACAGTACTGTTTTTAACCGTCAAACAGACTGTATTTTGGAGCTTTGGTTTTTATCGGCGTTATTGGCGCTACGCCAGTATAGAGGAATTGATATACATAGCCCTGTTAATGGGCGCATCGGTAATCGTTCAAAGCCTCTTATTTGATGTTCTAAGTTATACCCTGCCTTTCACAGTGGATCAACTTCCTCAATCTCTGCCATTTATTGATGGGTTGTTGTCGTGTATATTTATTGGGGCATTGCGTTTCAGCGTGCGAGTTGTAGAAAGAGTTAACCAGCGACGGGGAATATATAGTCCAAGCGAACGGGTACTGATAATTGGTGCAGGTAGTGCCGGCGTTTCCTTGGTACAAGAAATGCAAATCAATCCGCAGTTGGGTTTTCATCCTGTAGCATTTATTGACGACAATCCCCGAAAATTCAGAGCCAGGATTCGCGGTATTGTTGTAGTCGGCGATCGCAACAAAATTCCCGACATTGCACAATCTCTACGCATCCACAAAGCGATCATTGCCATGCCCGCAGTTGCAGGCAACGTAATTCGCGAAATTGTAGATATTTGCAAAGAAGCTGGAATTCAAACTTGTACCTTACCAGGCATACATGAAATCCTAAATGGCAGGGTAAGAGTAGATAGTATCCGGGATGTGAGAATTGAAGATTTGCTCAGACGGGAACCCGTGCAGACGGATATTGAGCGAGTTTCGCAATTTATTCAAGGAAAGAAAGTATTAATTACGGGTGCCGGTGGTTCAATAGGTAGCGAACTTTGCCGACAAATTTTCAAGTGCTATCCTGAAGAAATAATGTTGGTAGGACATGGAGAAAATTCTGTATTCAACATTCAACAAGAATTAGAACAATTAGTCCAAATCCTAAAAAACGAAGGTAAAACACAACGATACACACCGCGAATTTCTGCCTTTATCGCCGATATCCGCTACAAACATCGATTGAAATATGCTTTTGAAGGATTTAAACCAGATATAATTTTTCACGCTGCGGCTCATAAACACGTTCCGTTAATGGAATTAAATCCGCCAGAAGCGATTACCAATAATGTCGTGGGGACGAAAAACTTATTGGATTTGGCGCGAGAATATAACGTCAAACATTTCGTGATGATTTCCACAGACAAGGCAGTCAATCCGACGAATGTGATGGGTGCAAGCAAGCGTGTCGCCGAAATGTTGGTATTGCAAGCAGCTAGAGAAACTGGAAATTCATATGTAGCCGTGCGTTTTGGCAATGTTTTAGGCAGTCGGGGCAGCGTTGTTCCCACCTTCAAAAAACAAATTGCCGCAGGGGGCCCTATTACAGTTACTCATCCCGATATCTGTCGTTATTTCATGACTATTCCCGAGGCAGTACAACTTGTTTTACAAGCTGGGGTACTAGGTCGCAGCGGTGAAGTTTTGATGATGAATATGGGCGAGCCAGTGAAGATAGTTGATTTGGCAGAAGAACTTATTCGCCTTTCAGGATATGAAGTAAATAAAGATATTGACATTGTATTTACAGGGCTGCGACCGGGCGAAAAATTATTTGAAGAATTGTTTATTGCTGGAGAAGAATACGAACCAACTCAACATCAAAAACTGTTTGTAGTCAAAAATTCTAGTCGGATGATTCCAGGGAATTTAACTTTTACAGTCGAAGCATTGTGTCAATCTGCAGCTAACAATAACGATAACTCTATCCTGTTTTTACTTGAGCAATTGGTGCCGGGATATAAACCTAAATACTTCCAAACTAATCTGGCAACAGATACGACTCAAAATCAGGTCTTAGCGACAGCAAATATGAGTAGGTCGCCAAAAACAGAGACAAGAAGTATTTGAGATTAAAGCTAATGGAAATGTGAGGTTGTGTTAGTAAATTTTCAAACATTTTAAGCCTAAGCTACACATGAGATATCTATGCGGTTAACATTAGTAATCCACTGTCTTTCTGGTGGTGGTGCCGAGCGAGTTATGTCTATTATGTCAAATTACTGGGCAGAGAAAGGTTTACCAATTACAATTTTGACATTTGTTGATAGTACAGTTCCCCCTTCTTACGATTTAGACAATCGCATCCATCATATTCCTTTAGGCATAGCTGGAAATTCCGCCAACAAGATTATTGGTGTTTGGAATAATTGGAAGTGTATCCAAACACTACGTAGAGCCATCTATGAAAGTAAGCCTGATGCCGTGGTTAGCTTTCAAGAAAAAACTAATGCAATCAGTCTCCTAGCAACTAGAGGCTTGAATATACCTGTAGTTGTGTCAGAACGTAATGAGCCAGGAAAGTATCACGGAATAATTTGGGAACAACTGCGTCAATGGACTAATCATTTAGCATCAAGGATTGTGATTCAAACTGACAGAGCCAAGACTCATGTTTCACCCAAGTTAGAAAAGCGTGTCCGGATTATTCCTAACCCAGTTTTATTTCCAACAGCAGGAAAGTATATTTCAGGAAAAAAATTGATTAGGCCGGCTCTGATTGCGATGGGAAGGCTTGAGCCACAAAAAGGCTTTGATGTGTTATTACGAGCGTTTGCACATTTGAAAGATATTTATCCCGAATGGACATTAACTATTTTGGGAGAAGGACGATTGCGCTCAGAGTTAGAAATTTTGCGGGATCAATTGGGATTGGTAAATCGGGTTAATCTTCCTGGACGGGTAAAAAATCCCTATGAATTGCTAAGTCAGGCAGATATTTTTGTAATGTCATCTCGCTATGAAGGTTTTCCTAATGCTCTTTGCGAAGCAATGGCTTGTGGAATACCAGTTATTTCTACAGATTGTCCCTGTGGACCAAGAGAAATTATTCGTGATGGTGTAGATGGAATCTTAGTGCTAAATGAAGATGTTTCAGCATTAGCCTTGGCAATGAAACGTCTAATGGATGATGAGAAAGAGCGACAAAGTTTAGCGAGTCGGGCACCAGAAGTAATAGAAAGATTTAGTTTAGACAAAGTAATGGCTATGTGGAAAGCAGTAATTGATGAAGCAATTGCCGCAACTTGATGAGTAAAACATTTATTAATTAGGAGCCGTTATGAAGAAAGAACCTATCGCTTTTTTTATTCCTACTCTTGACGGTGGTGGTGCCGAACGAGCAGTAGTTAATTTGCTCAAAGGTATGGTGGAACGAGACATCCTTTTGGATCTAGTTTTGGCTAGTGCAAAAGGACCCTATTTAAGCCAGATACCAAAGCAAGTGCGTCTATTTAATTTGGAAGCAGGACGTGTGATCAAAGCTATCCTACCGTTGTCCCTATATTTGAGACAAAACAGGCCGCAAATGCTGATATCACAAATGTGTCATGCGAATGTAATAGCCTTGATAGCCAGAGATTTAGCTCGGACAAATACTCCATTAATAGCTGTAGAACAAGCCAATTTATCAAACTCAAAATCTCATTTAATGCGGGCTAATTTAGTTCCACCTTTGATGAAATGGTTGTATCCTCGGGCCGAAGCGATTGTGGGAGTTTCTCAAGGTGTAATAGATGACCTAGAAATGCAATTCGGTTTTCAAAAAGAAAAGCTTAGTGTAATCTACAATCCAGTTGTCGATTCTGACTTGATTGCCAAAGCTAAAGCTCCTGTAAATCATCCCTGGTTTCAAGAAGGTTCTCCTCCTGTCTTTTTGGCTGTGGGACGATTGACAGAACAGAAGGATTTTTTGACTCTAATTAAAGCTTTCGCAATTTTAAGAAAACAAGTTCAAGCTCGTTTAGTAATTTTAGGAGAAGGAGAACTGAGGATTGAATTAGAGACACTCATTAATACCTTAGGTATTGCTGAAGATGTTTCTCTGCCTGGTTTTTTAGAAAATCCTTATGCATATATGAATAAGGCTACTGCATTTGTACTTTCCTCTCGTTGGGAGGGTTTGCCAACTGTATTGATTGAAGCTATGGCTTGCGGTTGTCCTGTGATTGCGACAGATTGCCCTAGTGGTCCAAACGAGATTTTAGAAGCTGGCAAATATGGAATTTTGATACCGATGGGCAATCCTGAAAGTTTATCGAAAGCAATGTTGCAAATACTGGAGACTCCTGTTAATCGAGATATTTTAATACAACGGGCAATGCATTTTTCTCGGGAGCAATCTGTTTCTAAATATTTGGCGTTATTAGACAGATAAATAATTTTCCCCAGTGTGTAAAATGGAATATATTAACAAACTTTTGGTTCATTTGCATTAATTATTGTTACCAAAAACATTAGTAAAGTTTAAGAATGGAGTAATTTGTGGCGCAAAAATGGCTGAATAAACTGCTGAATCTCTGGGAAAAATTAACAACTGGTTCAACAAATAGAAAAATTTTTGGTGCAGCTTTAACTATTGGGATAGCTACTGTATTTGTGAAATTAGTAGCTGTTGTGAAAGAATTAACCATAGCATGGAAATTTGGCATTAGCGACGACCTCGATGCATTTTTCATCGCCTTAACAATTCCTTTTTTTGTGATTAATGTGGTAGCTGGCTCTTTTAATGGTGCCCTCGTCCCTACCTATATTCAGTTGCAAGAAAGAGAAGATAAAACAGCCGCTGAAAAGCTATTTTCTGGAGTTACATTTGGGGGGTCGCTAGTACTTATAGTTATAACGATCCTGGTTGTAGCCACCGCTCCACTTTATCTACCCCGGATTGCAGGAGGCTTCGATCGCCCAAAATTAGACCTTACCTTTCATTTGCTATGTGCGATCGCCCCTTTTATTTTGCTGAGTGGGATTATCGCCATTTGGAGTGCTGTCTTGAATGCAGGAGAGCGTTTTGCTTTGGCAGCTATCAGCCCAATTCTGACCCCAACAATTACCATCATCCTAGTCTTGTGGCTTCAATCTTGGGGAAGTTTTAGCTTAACAGCAGGGTTAGTCTGTGGTGCAGTCCTGGAGATCGGAATTTTAGGAGTAGGACTAAAACGGCAAGGAGTTTCCCTACTTCCTAAATGGTATGGGTTTGACTCTAACCTTCGTCAGGTTGTTAGTCAGTATGCACCAACAGCTGCTGGAACTTTTTTGATCTGTAGTAATAGCTTAGTAGATCAATCAATGGCAGCTATATTACCTGCTGGTAGCGTAGCAGCCTTAAACTATGCGGATAAAGTGGTTGCGTTGCCTTTTTTGTTAATTATTACAGCTTTAAGTACTGCGATAATTCCATATTTATCTAAAATGGTTGCCAATGAAGATTGGAAAGGCGTACATCATACCTTTAAACAATACTTAAATTTAATATTTTTCGTAACAGTGCCACTTACTGTAGGTTTAATTCTATTCTCGGAATTTTTAGTTAGATTTTTATTTCAAAGAGGTTCTTTTACAGCTAGTGACACTCACTTAGTTGCTCAAATCCAATCATTTTATTCATTGAAAATTCCTTTTTCTATGGCATCAACCATAGTGGTACGTTTAATTATATCAATGCAAAAAAATTATATTCTTATGTGGGGTTCAGCCTTTAATTTCATCATTAATATTAGTTTAAATTATTTATTTGCTCATTGGATGGGAGTAGTAGGTATTGCTCTATCAACGAGTTGTGTTTCATTATTTTCCTTCTCGTTCCTCTATTTGAATGCAAACAAACATTTGAAAAAACATTATATAGCTTCAATTGAATGAAGGAAGAAGGAAGAAGGAAGAAGGAAGAAGGAAGAAGGAATGAAGGAAGAAGGAAGAAGGAATGAAAGAAGAAGTTTCGACCTGTGGATTAAGACCCCAACTCAAAACGGACGACTTGTAGAGGTCGGGATATAAAACCCCCAACTCCTGGATAAATTAACAAAACCTGTATAGTCCATTAAAAAAATATGCCTGACGTTAAACAAAATAAAATTTTATTATTATATCAATGTTTTTTGGCAATATTAGCAGTTGGGATATTCTTTACTGCTACAGATATTTATTTGTTCGATTCTGGAAAATTGCCTCCTTCTTATGTGACGGCTCTCGCTTTAGGATTTGCTGCTACACCCTTAATTCCTTCCTTTTTATCTAAAAATATTAAATATCTACCGTTTGCAATATTAAAGTGGTGTCTTTTTTATTTTGTATTAACTCTAATATATTATTTATTATCAATCAAAAACGATGTTGTTAAACAAGAATTTAATGACAGAATATTTGTCGTTGTATATTTGTTGATAATGCTATTTATATTTTCTGGTGAAGCAATTGTTCAAAAATCTGCTAGATGGGCAATGTTTGCAGCTACTTTTTGGAATATATATACTTATATTTATGAGTTATTTAGTCCAGAAGTGTGGGTCACATTGACTACAATGAATGATTCAGCTGGACGTGCTGCTGGATTTTATAAAAATCCGAATAAAGCTGGGCTAGCCTTAGTTTACAGCCTGGTTTTTGCAATTCAGTTACTACCAAAAAAATATCGATTGCATTTCATAATCATAACTTTTATTGGAGTACTGACAACATTTTCTCGGGGTGCGATTATTTGCACGATCATTTTGATATTACTATTTTTTCTTAAAGATGTACTTTATCGGCATCAATTAACTTATTTTTTTGGTGCTGCATTGTGCTTAATTTTAAATTTAGCTGTTTTAGGTGATTATCTCAAAACTGAAGCAGTTAATTTGGGTATATCTAATTATGATATCCAAACAAGAATTGAAACCTTTACAAATCCCTCTTCTCGTGATGCTTCAGATGATACTTCTCGCACAGATATAGTTAGTTTTGCTTTAGGAAAATTTTGGGAAAAACCATTGTTTGGTAATGGTCTTGCATATGACCAACAATGGGAAGGAGAAGTCCGTCCCCACAATATGTATTTATTGTATATGGTTCAACATGGTGTTGTGGGGCTTTTTATAGTGCATTTCTTAGCTTTTTCAGCCATTAAATCTGCTCGTGGTGAAACTAAAAAGCTTGGTTTTTTCTTTTTGATTTTAACTTCTGTTACTTCATTTTTCTCTCATACACTTTTTTATAATCGTGAAAGTGTCATGCTCTTCGCTTTAATGGGTGTATTGTCCAAACAAAGCTATTTAAATCATGTTAATTCATCAGGTGATAAATCATGAAAATTCTATATGTGACAACAGGGCTTGAAACCGGTGGAGCAGAAATCATGCTTTATAAAATTTTATCAAAAATCAATAGAGAACACTTTAATCCAAGTGTAATTTCTTTGATGGATCGGGGTACAGTCGGCGATCGCATCGAATCTTTAGGCATTCCTGTGTATACAATTGGGATGGAATTAGGAACTCCAACACTTGAGGCAATTTGGAAATTGATCCAAAAAATACGTGAAATTCAGCCCGATCTGATTCAAGGTTGGATGTATCATGGCAATATAGCGGCCAAGCTTGCGAGTATTTTTTACTTCCGCAAAATTCCTATTTTATGGAGTATTCACCATTCAATTAGTTCACTAAAATCAGAAAAAAAGCTGACAATAGCTCTGATTAAACTTGGTGCCAGCATTACTAAATCAATCCAGCAAGTAATTTTTGTTTCTCAAAATAGTAGAAATCAACATGAGACATTAGGATATAGAAGTGATAATAGCTGCATAATCGCTAATGGCTTTGATGTTTCACTATTTAAACCATCCCTAACAGCTAGATTAGACTTCCGAACCGAGTTAGATTTACCAGAAGATTCTTTTCTGATTGGATTAATTTGTCGGTTCCATCCGATGAAAGACCATGCTAATTTTCTAAACGCAGCGGCATTATTAACTAAACAATTTCCCAACGTTCACTTTATATTAGCTGGCAGAGAAGTTGACTCTAAAAATCATCCATTGGTGGAACTAATTAAAAAGTTAGGGCTTGATAATCAAGTTCATTTATTAGGAGAACGTCGTGATACACATCGTCTTGCTGCTGCTCTAGATATTGTGAGTTTGGCTTCTGCTTATGGTGAAGCATTTCCTCTAGTTATAGGGGAAGCAATGTCCTGTGGAGTACCCTGTGTGGTTACAGATGTTGGGGATTCTGGTTGGATTGTTGGTAATACAGGGAGAGTTATACCCCCACGCAATCCAGAAGCATTGGCTAATGCTTGGCAAGAACTGATTGTTATGGGTGCAGTAGGTAGAGAAGATTTAGGTGCTTCAGCACGGGTCAGAATAATTGAATGTTTTTCTTTAGACTCTGTTGTCGCCAAGTATGAAAGATTGTATGACGTTATGCTGGCTACAACATTAAAATCACAAAGTTTACAAAGGTTGCAAAAATTACAAAATATCAAAAATTATGACTAAAAGTATCGTCACTGGAGCCGCAGGATTTATTGGTTCTCACCTAGCAGAAAGATTGTTGAAACAAGGTGAAGAAGTAATTGGGATTGATGAATTTAATGATTACTACGATCCTCTGTTAAAGCGCAAAAATATTCACCACCTGGAAGCCTATCCCAATTTTAGATTAATTGAAGCAGATATCCAGCTTTTAGACTGGCATCCACTTTTAAAAGGTGTTGATGTAGTTTACCATCAAGCGGCACAAGCGGGAGTACGTGCCAGTTGGGGTCAGGGTTTCCGTAGTTACACTGAAAGAAATATTAGCGCTACACAAATTTTGTTGGAAGCGGCAAAGGATGCTCAAAGCCTAAAAAGATTTGTATTTGCCTCAACTTCTAGCGTTTATGGAGATGCGGAAACATTGCCTACCTACGAGTCCATATGTCCCAAGCCGGTTTCTCCTTATGGGATTACCAAGTTAGCTGCGGAGCGTTTGTGCGGACTGTATCAGAAAAACTTTGGTGTACCGTTTGTAGGGTTGCGCTATTTTACAGTTTATGGTCCCAGACAGCGCCCCGATATGGCATTTCATAAGTTTTTCAAATCTGTTTTGCAGAATGAAGCAATTCCTGTTTACGGTGATGGACAGCAAACACGAGACTTTACATTTATCAGTGATGTTGTTGCCGCAAATTTAGCTGCTGCTACTGAAGAAAATGCTGTCGGGGAAATTTTTAATATCGGTGGTGGTAGCAGAGTCGTGTTGACAGAAGTTCTGGATACGATGGAGGAAATAGTTGGCAAACCCATCAAGAGGAATCATATTGAAAAGGCGATGGGTGACGCACGTCATACTGCAGCGGATGTGTCGAAAGCAATCAAAATTCTGGGTTATCAACCGCAAGTTTCACTGCGTGAAGGTTTGACACAAGAGTGGCAGTGGGTAAAGTCTCTGTATTCTGTAATACTAAATCGGAAATGAGATGACATCGCCTGTGTTATTAAATATAAAACTGGTGGGCTTCGGTGCCCACCCAAACAAAAAAATAGCATTTGATGTTTTTTTACGCCTACCTACTGATAAAACATTTAAATATAAAAGCGTTAATTTCTATTAATTATTTGAGCAAAAAAATGCTTTATGCCGATTAGATATTCAGTTATTTGTTTTTGACAGATACAATTTTAAAATGAATTAAATTATGTGTTTATAAATTTAGTTAAAATAAAAAAAAACTGCCATAATGGCAAGTCTCTTTTATTGAATATGTGTTAGTTTGACAAACATAACTATTATCCCGTTTAGTTAGAAAATCAAGATTCAAACAACTGATTGACTCAATAAAATAGGCTCATTATATGCTGGCACGAGCAATGTTCTTTCAATCCAAATTAAATTTTTTTTTATTTGGATTAATAGCTCTTATTACTTTCGCATGCACGATGAGTGTAACCCGTGTATCATCGCTAACTAGTCCTGTTGTTTGGGTAGTTCCCAGCTTGCAGAGAATTGGGCAAACGGAGGAAGGAAATTCTGTAGCCGATATTCAGCTTTACGCAGCTCGTGGGGAATACGAATCATTTCAGATAGCAATCAAAGCTTCAGAAAACGAACTTTCAAACGTCAATGTTTCTGTCTCGGATTTGTTGGGAGAAAACGAACAGATAATTCCAAAAACAAATATTACTCTTTATCGAGAACATTACGTAGAAGTTGTTAATCCCAGCCCCGTGCAGAAAGATAGTTCTAATTTACCTTCAGGCCCTGGATGGTATCCTGACGCATTAATTCCCTTTGTCGATCCGGAAACCGGAGTAGACATAGCCGGTGCCGAATTAGAAGCGGTGCCATTTAACCTCTCTTCTGGTTCAAACCAGCCAATTTGGGTAGATGTGTTTGTCCCCCCTGATGCTCAACCAGGAAACTACCAAGGCACATACACCGTTACCAGCGATGGAGGAACATTTTCAGGCAAAGTCTCTCTGAAAGTTTGGAATTTTCAACTACCGCTCAAGCCATCTCTTAAGTCTTCCTTCTTTGTTTGGGAAGCAAAAAGTAAGAGTACCTTTGTAGAACTTTTGAAACACAAAATCATGCCGGGGGAGGATATAAATCCAACGGAACAACGCGAACTAATCGATCGATGGGGATTGAATTCTGTGAGACTGCCTTTTTTTAGTGGAGCAAACCGAATTAATTGCAAAATGAAACAGCCTCCCTCTGTTGAGGAGATTAAAGCTGCTGCTGCTGAAAATGAATCAGACCTATTTCAGTACGTCTATTCAGCAGATGAAATTGATGAGTGTCCGAATCTTGAGGAAACGATGAAGGATTGGGCACTTAATATCAAGCGTGCTGGATTAGAACATTTGGCTGTGATGACCCCGGTACCGGAACTTTCTAATCCAAATTTTTTCAATGGAAAACCTGCTGTAGGTATTTGGGTAATCCTGCCCAGAATATATGAAGCCGCTATCCAAAAAGTGTCAGAAGTGTTAGAAAATAAAGGTCAAGTTTGGTTTTATACTGCGCTTGCCCAAGATGGTTACTCACCCAAATGGCTGATAGATTATGAACCAATTAACTTTAGAATTCCTCACGGCTTTATAAATCAGAGCCTTGGGCTGACTGGGGTTTTATATTGGCGGGTTGATGCGTGGACAGACGACCCTTGGAACAATGTTGACACTGAGGTCAAAGACGATTTACATTACCCCGGTGAAGGGATGTTAGTTTATCCAGGGGAGCAAGTCGGGATACAAGGTGTTGTACCATCCATGAGGCTGAAATGGCTGAGAGACGGAGTAGAAGACTATGAATATATAGAAATACTCAAAAAACTCGGTCGTGGTGATTGGGCTTTGGGAGTAACCCGAGAAGTCGGTCGTGACTGGAAGAACTGGCGTAAAAATTCAAACATACTCTTAGAAGCTAGGCAAAAGCTTGGAGAGGAGATAGAGAAAGTTGGTTCAATATAGGACTTCTGCCTGATTTCTGAACGGGATTTTTAGTTTCAGTATGCGTTCAAAAATCAAATCCTATTCCTATAGGACTTACGTAATTGGCACATTAATAACATAAAGGTCTGTGACGGGTAAATTAAGTAGCGTCTCTTCCCTTCGATAATTTGTGACAATATCGTAAGTCCTGAACTCAAAAAATACTAAGCATAATAAATGGAGTTAACTGCAATGTCTACTATCACGATCAAACAAAAAGTTAAATCTTTATTGAATACCCTCCCCGGTTTACTTGTAACTGCATTTGTTACAGATGATTTTCTACAAGGTATACGTCTTAGAGGTGGACTAATTAGCACAGATTCTGGTGCAACTCACATGAATCTTTCGGAAGCAGAATCTTTATCTTATATAGAAAAGGTTTTTGCTGAGTATAAAAAATATGGGGGCATAGACAAATTCTTCGGGAGGGTAGCCGAGATCGGACCTGGTGATAATGCAGGTGTGGCAATGCTGATGAGACGGGATGGTTGCCAAAAAGTTGATTTGATAGACCGTTATTATAGCTCTCGCAATCCTGAACAGCAAAGTAAAATCTACAATCTAATTGCTCAGAAATATCACCTCAATCATTTACGAACTACAAATTATTGGGATGAACAAGCTTTACCAGGTATCAATTGGAAGATTGGTGAAGCTGCAGAGGTTTATTTTGAAAATTGCGTTCAAGAGGAAGGCGAAGTTTATGATTTTATTGTATCCCGTGCGGTTCTAGAGCATCTTTACGACCCACTGCATGCAATAAATCAAATGATTGCTTGTCTGAAACCTGGTGGTCGAATGTTTCACGAGATTGATTTTCGCGATCATGGTATGTTCAGCCCAATCCGTCATGAACTCACTTTTCTAGAAGTTCCTGAAACAATATACCCTTGGATGGTGAGGAATTCTGGGCGACCAAACCGTATACTAGTACATAAGTATAGAAATATCTTAGAGTCGATGAAGAATAGTGGGTTAATTGATTACTCTATTCTTGTTACTCATTTGGTAAATGTCGGAGATATTACCCCTCACCAAGTATTTGAAGAGATTTCGCTTGACAAACAACATCAAGCGATAAAATTTGTTGAAGAAAATCGTCAAAAATTTGCAAGCACATTCCACCACACAGACGGTCAGGATTTGGCAGTAGCGGGGATTTTTTTAATAGTTACAAAAAAAGGGTAATGGGATGTATAAAATAAATACGGGAGAGTGAGCCAGAAATATTCATCTGAGAGTTGGGGGTTTAATACCCCGACAAGAAACAGGGAAACCGTTTTGAGTTGGGGCCCCAATCCACATATGTAAACCTCCTTCTTCCTTCTTCCTTCTTCCTTCTTCCTTCTTCCTTCATTCATAAGGACGACAATGGGCAAAAGCACTGTATTAGTAACGGGTGGATGTGGATTCATTGGCTCGCATATTGTAGAAACCTTAGTTCAAAAAAGCTATAGAGTTCGTATCCTTGATAACCTTTCTACCGGCAAGTTGGAAAATATTGCCTCCATTTCTAAACAAGATATCGATTTATTAATAGGTGATGTTGCCGATCTGTCAACGGTTGAGGAAGCTATGCAAGGGTGTGAGTATGTTTTTCATGAAGCCGCGATCGCCAGTGTACCGAAATCTGTAAACGATCCGATCGGAACCGGGAAGGTAAACTACGGGGGCACTCTTAATGTATTAGAAGCCGCACGTAAGCATAGTATCCGCCGTGTTGTCTTCGCTGGTAGCGCTGCGGTTTATGGCTCGGAACCAACCCTGCCGAAACAGGAATCAATGGCTGCAAACCCCATCACTCCTTATGGGGTAGATAAACTAGGATCTGAACTCATGGGTCATTTCTACGCACGGACTTTGGGGGTTGAGTTTGTATGTCTGCGGTATTTCAATGTTTTTGGTCTGCGTCAAGACCCATCCAGCCCTTATTCAGGTGCAATATCTATATTCTGCGATCGCATTCGCCAAGGTCTTGCCCCAGTTATCTATGGTGATGGTCTGCAAAGCCGAGATTTTGTTCACGTTTCTGATGTTGTTAAAGCAAACCTAATAGTTCTAGAACACCCGCAAGCGACGGGCAAAAGTTTCAATGTTGGTTGCGGTGTAGCCACCTCACTATTAGATATTACTAATATACTTAATGATTTAACAGGTCAAAACTTGCAAGCTATCCACCAAGAGCCTCGTCCTGGAGACATCCGTCACAGTCTCGCGGATAATACAACACTAAGAACTCTGGGATGGTCGCCACAAATCAGTATTCGCCAAGGTTTAGCAGAGTTGCTACAAACTTCAGTAGCTAATTTAAAAGTAAAAAAATGAACAAGCTATTAATAGTTACTACCATTCCCGATACCCTCACGGCCTTTCTCCTTCCCTTTGCTCGCCACTTCCGCGCTCAAGGTTGGCGGGTGGATGCAATGGCTTGTGGAATTACAGAGTTCCCTGAGTGTAAAGAAGAATTTGACCGTCTCTGGAATGTGCAATGGTCGCGAAATCCCTTAGATCCACGCAATTTATTGGCAGCACCCCGCTTTATCCAAGAGGTGATGCAACAAGAGAAATATGATATCGTTCACGTCCACACTCCAGTAGCTGCCTTTGTCACCCGCTATGCCTTAAAAAGTTTAAAAAAGCAGCTTGGAACTAAGGTAATCTATACTGCTCACGGATTTTACTTCCATCCAGGTGGGAAACCATTAAAGAATGCAGTCTTCGTAGCGTTGGAAAAGTTGGCAGGAGCTTGGAATGATTATTTAATAGTGATTAATCGTGAAGATGAGGAAGCTGCAAAGCGTTATTCGCTAAATCAAAAAGATAAAATCCGCTATATGCCAGGAATTGGCGTGGATATGAAATATTACAGTCTTGATGCGACTCCACAAACGGAAGTCGAACGGGTAAGCAAGGAATTGGGACTAAATGCACAGACTCCTCTGCTGCTGATGGCGGCTGAGTTGAACCCCGGCAAGCGACACCGAGATGTTTTAAGGGCATTAGCGAAGCTGGCAAGACCCAATGTCTGCATGGCTTTTGCCGGCGACGGACCGATGCTTGAGCTGTTACAGCAGTTAGCACGGGAATTAGGGGTGCAAAATCAAGTCCGCTTTTTGGGATTTCGCTCCGATATTACTGCTTTGATGCGTGCTTCGGTAGCTACTCTACTGCCTTCCGAACGCGAGGGGCTACCTAGGTGCATCATGGAGTCTTTATCCTTAGAGGTTCCAGTAATTGCCACGAGCATTCGGGGAATTCGAGACTTAGTAACGGAAGACTGCGGTCTGCTGGTGAATGTCGGCGATGTGGACGGGCTTGCCGCTGCAATGGCTTGGGTGTTAGATCGTCCAGAAGAAGCTCGGATGATGGGTAGGCAAGGACGGCAACGCATGACTAACTTTGATGTGCGCCATATTATCAAGCTCCACGAAAGTTTGTATGCGGAAGCTATACCTTCACCATCTTTAGCGTTGAGATAAGTACTGGTTCGCCACATTAATTTCCCTCTTGCTGTAAGATTTCCGACTTATTTAAGAAGTCGGGGATCTTACCCTGACAACACGTCAAAATTATAGGAGTTACGCAGAAATTACCAAAAACCTTGATTTATGGAACCGCGTAGGCGAAGCCAGCCGTCTCGGCTTAGACGCGATAGGCGCTGAACGCCTTCTTGGAGGGTATTGCCGTAGGCTAGAAATAAGAGTTTAAGAGAGTTTTTGCGTAAGTCCTAAATTAATATGGTCGAGTAGTAGGCTGGCATTATAATATTTCTTCTGCCCTTGACTAAAAGAACTTTTTAGTATCCTTTTTTATCGCGTTGAAAGTCTGACCAGAAAATGACTATAGACGATCTAAATAGTGCCAAAATGGCAACACTTTTTCTCGAAATTTAGGTATGTTGTTATTGAAATACTAATTTCCTAAATGTGTTTGCCAAAATTGAGATTTGGCACGTACGTAATACCAAAAACGAAAAGTGAATGCGACAGGTGTATTCTCGAAACGATTATACAGACCGGACTCGACAATCCTTGGCTTCATAGCTCCAAAATTCCCATAATGCAGGAATAAAACTGGTTCAGCGATAAATAAAAATGTAGAGCTGCATTTATATATATCCATACAGTTTTATTGTCAAAAATAGTTTTATTTGATTGCTGAGATAGCAAGAGGTATATATGGCTACTAATAAAATTCAGGGTGATGGCTTATCCAAACGTAATAAGTTAATTAAGTATGTACTAGATAGGGCATTAGTCGCGATCGCCTTAATTATTCTTTCTCCAGTAATGTTCTTTGTGGCGATCGCAGTTTATTTTCGCATGGGTTACCCAATTCTTTTCACCCAACCTCGTCCTGGTAAAGACGGTCGTATTTTCAACTTCTACAAGTTTCGTACCATGACGAATGAGCAAGATAGTAACGGCGAGTTACTGCCAGATGAAGAACGTTTAACCAAATTTGGGCAGTTTCTTCGTCAAACGAGTTTAGACGAGCTTCCTCAGTTCTGGAATGTCCTCAAGGGTGATATGAGTTTGGTTGGTCCTCGCCCTTTACTAGTAAGGTATCTCGATCGGTACACCCCCGAACAAGCACGCCGTCACGAAGTTAAACCGGGGATTACAGGTTGGGCGCAAGTCAATGGCCGTCGATTATTAGATGGGTATTGGGAAGAAAGATTTAGATTGGATATTTGGTATGTTGACAATTGGAGTCTATGGTTGGACTTAAAAATTCTTGCTTTAACGGTATTTAAAGTTTTGAAACAAGAAGATATTAGCCAAGAAGGTTATGCTACTGGCGAAGAATTTTATGGTAACAATACGGAATGAAGGAAGAAGGAAGAAGGAAGAAGGAAGAAGGAAGAAGGAAGAAGGAAATTTTTGTAAGACTCGGAGCTAAAGTAAATATTTTATGCAGAAACGATGGGAAGTAGGTTCTGAATTTGATTGGTTAAATGATTATGTGATGCTATCAGGTACACACACCTTATTACCTGAAGATTACGAGCTATTTTCCACTGGATCGGCTTGCTTGCTATCTCTCGAACCCTTGCTGAATCAGAATCAAGGACATCGCTTAAGGCTGCACATACCATCATTCCTTTGTATGCATTTTGTAGCCCAACTAAAAACAGTTTTCGATTGTTTTTGGTATCGAGATTTGCCAACTCAAGAGTACCCAGATTTTAACTCACTCAATACTTTACCTGGTGATTTAGTTCTAGCAGTTAATTTGTTTGGCGTTAGAGAAGGAAGAATTTGGCAAGATTGGCTGATCGAGCATGATAATATTATCTTAATTGAAGACCACAGCCACGACCCTTTTTCTTCTTGGGCGCAGCAGAGTACAGCCCACTATGCTATGGCATCTTTACGTAAAACTTTGCCAATACCAGATGGAGCAATTATCTGGTCACCAAGAAAGATGAAGCTACCAAAAGCCTCTTCTTCAATGCCATCTGCTGCTGATAAACGACTAACTGCAATGTTGTTAAAGCGAGCTTATCTTAGTGGTGCTAATATCTCGAAAGATAGATATCGACAACTGGAAATTGAAAGTGGTATTGAACTTGACGATCAAAATAATTCTGTAGTTTCATCTTTTACGTCTAACATTTTGAGTTGCTTGAATATTTCCGAATTTAGGCGACAACGAGAAACAAATGTCAGACAATTTTTAAATTGGAGTTTAACTGAAACCCATCCGCTGTGGATGCCTCTTTTTACCTCATGGCAAGAAGGTTCTGTACCATTCAATAGTATTATTGTTTGTCAAAGTACAGACATTCGAGATTCTTTACGGAAATATTTAATCGGTCAAAATATTTTTCCGGCAATTCACTGGGAACAATCCACAAAAGAAACATCATCAAATGACCCTTTGGCGATAGATTTGGCAAATCGAATTTTAACAATACCAACAGATCAGCGTTATTCTTTTGATGATGTTTCTCGGGTGACAAAAAAAATTAAAACCTTTTTCAACCAATTTAATTCTCAAAAATCCCTCACCCCCAGCCTCTCTCCCAAACTTGGGAGAGGGGAGGAAGACGACTCCAATCCCCCTTCTCCCACCTTGGGAGAAGGGGTTAGGGGATGAGGGCTTTTTGAAGGCAATTTATTTCAAGCTAAAAAGCAAGATGAAAACTTTCACTCAGCCTTTGACAAAAGAACAGCTAGCTCTTTTACCAACCGACGAAGATGTTGCTTTTTATGAGGAACATGGTTGGTTCATCACAAAAGAAAAAGTCATACCCGACGAAATTATTGACGAAGCAATTTTGGGTAGCGAAAGGTTCTATCGTGGAGAGCGAGACGCAACACTTCCCTACAGCAATGGTTACAGCGACTGGAAACCTGGAGATGGGGACGCTGTACGCAATAATCAACATGTTTCTTATCGGAATAAAGAACTACGCAAGCTTCTCCTTCAGCCCATTATCGGGGCGATCGCTGCTAGGCTAGCTAGGTCTAGAGGAATTCGACTGTTTGAAGATACCCTCGTCTACAAGGCACCAGTAAAGAATGATGGTGAGGAGGGAGTAGTTGGGTGGCATACCGATCGCTCTTACTCTTCTAACTCAACCTCGAATAAAATGCTTTCTGCTTGGATTCCCTTTCACGACTCTGAACCCTTGCGATCGCCACTAGTTGTGATCGATGGCAGTCAAAAATGGTCGGGTAACGAACATATGCGTACCTTCAATAATCGAAATCTCAAAGAGTTAGAAAAACAATTCACTTCATTAGAACGAGAAATTGTTGAAGTACCCATAATCATGAAAAAAGGTCACATCAGCTTTCATCATGGTTTGGCTATTCACGGCAGCTATCCCAACTATAGTAATTCACCCCGTTTAGCATTTGCTTTATATTTACAAGATTATGACAACCGTTATCAACCTTTCTGGAATAACGGAAAACAAATTCATCACTTCCTGGATAGTGTATGTCGAAAACAGCCCGATGGCAACCCTGATTACAGCGATCCAGCGGTGTTCCCTACCTTGTGGTCTGAGTTTTGATTGATACGTAGAAACTCTCTTAAACTCTTATTTCTTGGCGTACTTGGCGTCTTGGCGGTTTTATAAATCAATATTTCTGGCAATTCTTGCGTAGTTTAGTAAATTTCATTAGTCGTTTATAAGTTAAATTATTTATTAATTAACCGCCAAGACGCCAAGTACGCCAAGGTTAGAGATTGGAGAGAAAATAGGTAAAAACAATAGTTTCAAGTTGGGCAAAATAATGGAAGTTAAAATACTTGATGTTTACAATCCTTTGTGGTCAGAAACACTCCAAAAAATTAAACATGACATATACCACTTACCTACTTATTTCTTGTTAGAGGCAAACAGAACAAAAACGATTCCTGAAGCTATTACAATCCAAGATGGCGACAAAATTTTGTTTGCACCTTATTTGCTGCGCAGTTGTGATGAAATTATCAACCAAGGGGTAAGTGAAAGTGAAATTTATGACACATTCTCCCCGAATGGATATACGGGAATTTTATTGAATGAGGCTGCGATTAATACCCCTGGATTTGCTAACTTGGCAATGAGTGAGTTAAAGCGGACATTAAGTGATAAGGGTGTGTGTTCCGCATTTTTTAGACTACATCCCATCCTTAACGAAAACTTTGGCGAAATCTTTACAGCCGAGACTGCGACAATCAATGGAGAAACAGTTTCTGTTGATTTAAGGCTAACTGAATCTCAAATATGGGCTGCTACCAGGTCTGGTCATAAAAGTACTATTAATAAATGTAAGCGATTAGGAATGACCCCCAGAATGGTTCCTGCAAGCGAATACCTGGATGAATTTACTGAAATTTATCTAGAAACTATGGAGCGTGTAGGAGCAACAAAAGGATTTTACTCTTTTGATTATGAATATTATAACGAAATGCAAAAAATCTTAGGAGATAAGCTTTTTCTATGTATTGTTGACTATGAAAACGAAGTTGCTTGCGCAGGTTTATATACAGAAGTTTGTGGGATAGTCCAAAGCACTTTGGGTGGAACAAGAAATAATGTCGTTCATTTATCTCCTAGCAGTTTAGAAACAGATTATGCCCGTTACTGGGCTAAGGAACGTGGCAATAATTTTTTACATTTAGGAGGTGGAGTTGGTGCATCAAAAGATAGTGTCTACTCATTCAAGGCAGGCTTTTCAAAACTCAGGCATACTTTTATGACCCTGCGCTTGATCGTAAATGAAGCAAAATATGATTACTTGGTTGAGCAACGGGCAAAAACTTTGAACACAGAACGTTCATTACTGCTCGAGTCAGATTTTTTCCCTGCTTATCGTTCCAACATTTAACGGAATACAGCTATTAATTAAAAATTTATATAAATATGAAAGTTACTTCCCTCGGTCATGCAGGTTTAAAGGTAGAAACGAAAGCTGACACGATACTTATCGACCCGTGGCTTTCTCCAGAAGGAGCATTTCTGGCATCGTGGTTTCAGTATCCAGACAACCATCACTTAATGACACCTTCACTGCTAGATGTCACTGCGATCGCCATCTCCCACGAACATTTGGATCATATCGATCCTTGGTTTCTTGCTCAAGTACCACCAGAGACAACTATTATTATCCCACGCTATCCTTCACCAGTTCTGAAGCAAAAAGTTATTGCCACAGGCTTAAACAAAATTATCGAAGTGCCGCAGTGGGAAGTGGTGGAGGTGGGGGAAGGAATCAGTGTGTTTTTTGTATCAGAAGATTCACCCATGAACCACGATTCTGCTGTGGTGATTATTGGTGATGGTGAGATATTGCTCAATCTCAATGATGCCCGGTTGTCAGTAGCCCAACTTCGCAGCATCCGTACCAAAGTGGGCGGGGTGATTGATTTACTAGCACTCCAAGGGGCTGGAGCTTCTTGGTATCCGATGTGTTATGACTATCCGCAAGAGCGACAAAAAGAACTTTCCCAGCGCAAACGCATGGCTAAGTTTAGCTATATTGAGCGAGCGATCGCTGCTGTGGAGCCGATAACTGCTACCCCCTGTGCTGGTCCCCCTTGTTTCCTAGATCCAGAACTAACTTGGGTAAATGCCCAGATGTCCGAAGGAATTTTTCCAGATCAGCAGCAGGTAGTGGACTGGCTGGAAAAAAAGGATGTCAAAAATATGGTAATTCTCCTACCAGGAGATAGTTTTGATGTCACTGAAAAGAAAAAAGAAGCAGACCCCATCTGGCACGACTTTTCCTTCAGCGATCGCGACTCTTACATTCAAAACTATGCGGAGGCTAAAACGTCTCAAATTGCCGCATTAAAGGCTCGTTACCCCGAACCCACTGAATCTTTGTGGGAAACATTCCGGGATTATTTTCAGAGTCTATTGCTAATGAGTCCCTACTTCAACGGTAAAATTGGGATGCGAGTTGGCTTCGATATCCAAGGAGTGGGTGGGGGAAAATGGGCAGTAGATTTTCGTCCCGGCTTGGAAGGTGTATTTCAGGAGATGGGTGAGTGCAGCTACGGCTATCGTTTCAGTTCTCGTTGGCTTCCCCCTTTGTTGAGCGGGGAGCTACCTTGGGAAGATTTTTTCCTTTCTTTGCGGTTTCAGGCATGGCGCAATCCAGACATCTACAACGACCATCTGCTAGGACTGCTGAAATTCGCTTGTCAAGAATCCCTAAAATCTGTAGAAAATTACGAGAATTCAATGGATTCCCAGGAGCGGATTGCTATTCACTCTGAAGGACAGACTTACCTTATACAGCGCTATTGCCCTCATGGAGGTGTTGATTTGTTAGAGGTGGGAGAGGTTTTACCCGGAGGGATTATCCGGTGTCTGGGTCATCACTACGAGTTCGATTTAAAGACTGGAAAATGCCTTAACGGTAAGTGTAAATTTCTAGATAGCAAGCGAATTTAGTATTCTATTATCATCTACCAAAACGGCATTTACTT
The DNA here is from genome assembly GCA_019359595.1 of Cyanomargarita calcarea GSE-NOS-MK-12-04C. Taxonomy (GTDB): domain Bacteria; phylum Cyanobacteriota; class Cyanobacteriia; order Cyanobacteriales; family Nostocaceae; genus Cyanomargarita; species Cyanomargarita calcarea. Next base: position 18,824 of record JAHHGZ010000012.1, on the reverse strand, counting down.
AGGTATTCATCAATAAAGATAAGTATTATGTCAAAGCCCAAAGATTTATCAGCGATATCTTAACCAACTCTTTGCAATACAGTTTATCTGACACGAATGTTAAATATTTATTATCAGATCCAAGTGGTATACTACAGTTCCTGTTCCATGAGTTTTTGAGGACGAGAATAGATCCAAGAATTAGCAAGATTTTTTATCAAAGGCATCAAAATAAAAAAGCTGTTTATTATTGAATGAAGGAAGAAGGAAGAAGGAAGAAGGAAGAAGGAATGAGGAAGAAGGATGAAGGATGAAGGATGAAGGATGAAGGAAGAAGGATGAAGGAATGAAGGAAGAAGGAAGAAGGAAGAAGGATGAAGGAAGAAGGATGAAGGAAGAAGGATGAAGGAATGAAGGAAGAAGGATAAATAAATTAGTTAATCCGAATTAGTGAAAATAATTATGTCTAAACAAATTCTCCTTTCAACACCTCACATGGGCGATCGCGAACTGGAGTTCGTCAAAGAAGCCTTTGATACCAACTGGATCGCTCCAGTTGGCCCCCATGTCGATGCTTTCGAGCAAGAATTTTGCGAAGTTACTGGTGCTGGTTATGCTGCGGCTCTGTCTTCTGGTACAGCGGCTCTACATTTAGCTTTGCAATTAATTGGTGTTGATTGTGGAGATGAAGTTTTTTGCTCTACCCTAACGTTTGCAGCTAGTGCTAACCCGATCGCTTATCTGGGAGCTAAACCAGTATTCATTGATAGCGATCGCACTTCTTGGAACATGAATCCTGAGTTATTGGAAGAAGCACTAAAGAAACGCGATCGTATTGGCAAATTACCCTCAGCTGTTGTTTTGGTGCATTTATACGGTCAAAGTGCCGATATTGAGCCAATTCTGAAAGCTTGCAATCAGTATGAGATTCCTTTAATTGAAGATGCAGCCGAAGCGTTAGGAGCAACTTACAAAGGTGATTCCCCCGGAACTTTTGGACGCATTGGGATATATTCCTTCAACGGCAATAAAATCATCACCTCCTCTGGGGGTGGAATGCTGGTTTCTGACGACTCAGAACTAGTGACAAAAGCCCGTTTTTTGGCAACTCAAGCCCGAGATCCTGCACCCCATTATCAGCACTCACAAATTGGCTATAACTACCGTCTGAGTAACGTTTTAGCTGGTATTGGTCGCGGTCAATTGCGTGTTTTAAGCGAGCGAGTGGCAGCTAGAAGACGCAACTTTGAAATTTACTCCTCTGCTTTAAGTCACCTGCCAGGAATCGAATTCATGCCAGAAGCCGCTTTTGGCATTTCCACTCATTGGCTTACCTGCTTGACAATCGACCCAAAAGCATTTGGTGCAGATAGAGAACAAGTCCGTCTAGCCCTTGCTGAACAACAAATTGAGTCTCGTCCTGTATGGAAACCTTTGCACCAACAGCCTGTATTCGCTGACTGTGAAACTATTGGAGGTGCAGTGGCAGATGACTTATTTGCACATGGCCTTTGTTTGCCTTCTGGATCTAACCTGACAAACGAAGATTTAGACCGGGTAATTAGCGGTATCACTGCAGTTCACGAACAATCTCAACCCTTACAGAACTTACGCAAAAACTCTCTGAAACTCTTATTCCTTTGCGTTCTTTGCGTCTTCGCGGTTAATCATTCCATATTCTGTGCATAATTCCTATAGAGCAGTTAAAACTCTAATGGGATTACCTTATCAACAAAATTTTATTTTACGTTTATTTCTGCTCATTTAATTAATAATCATTTCAAAAATTTTGGAGATAATTATTTATGTTAGATAAAGATTTTTCTTTCAACTTTACTAAATACTGGCTAATTCTAAAGCGTCGCTGGCTACCAGGATTGTTAATATTTCCACCGATATTTCTCCTCGTCTTCCTAACATTAGCCTCAAAAAAACCTGTTTATGTCGCAGAGGGAACACTACGATTTCAAAAAACCAACACCACTTCTTCTCTAACAGGTGTGGGAAAAGAAATTGGCGATCTAACACCCCTAGCAGAAAAAACTAATCCTTTGAGTACGGAGACAGAAGTTATCCGTTCTGCCAATGTAGTGAAAAAAATTATAGACAGACTGAACCTGAAAAGCGAGAAAGGTGTTCCCATAAAACTGAATGATTTTCTTAAACAGTTAACGGTAAATGAAGTTCAGAAAACAGACGTTTTAAAAGTTTCTTATAAAGATACAAACCCTAAAACAGCCGCAGATATCGTCAATACACTTATGGCTGTCTATTTAGAACACAACTTATCCTTCAACAGAGCGGAAGCAGCAGCAGCACGCAAGTTTCTGGAAAAACAACTGCCAAATGCTGAATTAACAGTCCGCAAAGCAGAAGGTGAACTGCGTGCATTCAAAGAAAAGAACAAAATAGTTTCTGTGCAAGAGGAATCCACTCAAGCTGTAGGAATGATTGGAAACTTACAAAAGCAAATTAGCGACATTAAATCTCAAATTTCTGATGTTAGCGCCCAGTCTAAAGCAATACGCGCTAAATTAGGTATGACATCTGAAGAGGCAGTAGCAGTAGCTTCCTTGAGTCAGTCTTCTGGGGTGCAAGATATCCTAAAAGAAGTCCAGCAGGTAGAATCTCAACTAGCCGATAAGCGGGCTGTTTTGCAGGAAACACATCCAGAAATCATTAAATTAGAAAACAAAAAAACATCATTAAAAAACATCCTCAAAAATAGAATTGGAAAAGTTCCTGGCAGTGAGAAAATCAAATTGAATGCCAACTTGCAAATTGGAGAGCTACAACAAAAACTCTCCGCACAACTTGTGGAATTAGAAAGCAAACATTTAGGTTTAGATAGCGAGCTTGCTACTTTATCTAATTTGGAAGCATCATACAGAAAACGATTAGATGTTTTGCCAAGGTTTGAGCAACAACAGCGTGAGCTAGAGCGCAATTTAGACACAGGAAAAGCAACTTATACACTCCTAGCACAAAGGCTACAGGAAAGTCGAATAGCCGAGAATCAAAATATAGGTAATGTTCGTGTTATATCCAATGCCCAAGTACCTGAAACTTCTGCAGTTTCTCCGAATACTTCTTTCTATGTTGCAAGTATAATCGGTCTATTGGCTTCATTGGGTGCTATTTATCTTTTGGAAGCAACTGATAAATCAATCAAAACGATTGAAGAAGCAAAGGAATTGACAGGATTGACTTTATTAGGAGTAATTCCTTGCTTCAACAAATATCCAAAATCTACTCGGAATAATCGAGATTCAGAATTATTCACACCCAAAGTTGTTGTGAGGGATACTCCGCGATCGCCGATTAGTGAAGCTTACCGGATGTTGAGGGCGAATTTGAAGTTTATGAGTGCCGATAAAGAGTTAAAAGTTATCGTCGTCACTAGTTCGGTACCCAAAGAAGGTAAGTCAACAGTCGCGGCTAATTTAGCTGCTGCAATGGCTCAAATGGAGCGGAAAGTCTTGCTAGTGGATGGGGACTTACACCGTCCATCTCAGCACAAAATCTGGGATTTACCTAATAATAAAGGTTTGAGTAATGTGATTGTTGGTCAGTTGGAAATCGTCAAAGCCATCAAAAGAGTTATGGATAATTTGGATGTCCTGACTTCTGGTGTAGTTCCTCCCAGCCCCGCATCACTTCTGGACTCAAAACGGATGGCTTCGTTAGTAGAAAGTTTTTCTGCTTTCTACGACTTTGTAATTATCGATGCTCCTTCATTAAATCTTGCTGCCGATGCTGCGACTTTGGGGCAAATGGCTGATGGTGTTTTATTAGTAGTTCGTCCGGGAGTTGTAGATGTTGTTAATGCTACTTTGGCACGGGAACTGTTAGAAAAATCCGGTCAAAATGTCCTCGGACAGGTGGTGAATGCAGTTAGTACGCAAAATGAACGCCATAGCAATTACTATTTTGAACAAGAATATTATTCCCAAGAAAGTGTTCAGACTATTCATAGAGTGGCAAGTGAGAAATAATGCAAAGGAGTATTGGTATAAGACCCCTCAATATTGATCCAAACAGTTCTTTCGCATACCCAATAATAACCGCCCACACCCTAGAAGGGTGGGGCTATCGATACGAAGCCCACGCAGGTGGGCTTTGTTTAATTAGCCACACCATTCTATGGTGACGGCGGGATTCCGGGTTTCGGAGGAGTCTTACCCCTGATTCGCCAGCGGTATCCTTGAAGAAGTCGGGGATCTAATCATTTGTAACCCCTCAAAATACAAGCAAGTTTCAGATATTTACCCCTCGCCTAATACCCAATTAACCAGTGTCCGAACACCAAAACCTGTTGCCCCAGAACCGTTATAACCGTTTTCTTTATCTGCCCAAACGGGACCAGCAATATCAAGATGCGCCCAAGCGGGAGTATCTTTTACAAATTGCTTGAGGAACAAAGACGCGGTAATAGAACCACCAGCACGAGGCCCAGTGTTTTTCATATCGGCAATCCCAGACTTCAACCCTTCAAAATATTTCTCTTCCATAGGCATCCGCCAGAATTTTTCCCCTGCAGCTTCGGATGCTTTCTCCAATTCACTAGATAAGGCATCGTTGGGGCTAAATAAACCGGCAATGTCATCACCTAACGCGACAACACAAGCACCTGTGAGGGTCGCTAAATCAACGATCGCCTCTACTCCCAATTTATCCGTATACACCAAAGCATCAGCTAAAGTCAATCTACCTTCAGCATCAGTATTGTTGACTTCAATTGTCTTACCATTGGAGGCCGTGAGGATATCACCAGGGTGCATTGCTCGTCCGCTAATCATGTTCTCGGTGACTGCGGAGATAAAGTGAACTTCCACATCCGGCTTCAATTGACCTAGAGCCTTAGCAGCACCTAAAGTTGCCGCAGCACCACCCATGTCAATTTTCATGGTTTCAATGCCACTACCTGCACCTTTGATGTTCAATCCGCCGGAATCGAAGGTTAAGCCTTTACCGACAATTGCCAGTTTGCGTCTGGGTGTGCCTTCTGGTTTGTAAGTTAGGTGAATAAATTTTGGTGGCAACTCAGAAGCTTGTGCCACGCCCAAAAAAGCACCCATACCCAACTTTTCGCAATCTTCCTGTTCCAGGATTTTGATTTCTAAACCGTGATCGGAAGCGATCGCCAAAGCAGTCTCTGCCATTGTAATCGGTGTTAGCGAGTTTGCTGGAGCCGCCACCAATTCCCGAGCCAAAATCACCCCAGAAACTATTTGACTGGCTTTAACAATCGCTGCTTCCTCTCCCGCTAGACCTAGTAAATCTACTGTTTCTATTTGTATCGTTTTTTCCTCAGGCTCCGACTTAAAGCGAATATCTTGGTAAAGCGCCATTTCGACACCTTCAGCGATCGCTTGAGCAGTTGCAGCTGGATCGTTGTTGCAAACAGGTAAACTAATCCCCAAAGTTTTGCACTTTTGTTTTTTAGCGTTTCGAGCAACTGCCGCTGCTGCACGTCGCAAACCTTCCAGCTTCAGCGCTTCTGGTTTACCCAAACCCACCAAAATTACTTTGCGAATTGGGCTACCACCACCCAATCGCGTAACAATAGTACTACCGACTTTACCTTTAAAATCTTCTTCAGCAATTAGTTCTTTTAAAACACCAGCAGCCTTTTCATCCAAAGTCGCCAGTTCGCCTGTTAACTCTACAGCATCTTCAAATAATCCAATCGCTAAACCATCTCCTGTCCACTCTAACAGCGGCTGACTACTCGGTCGAATTTCCATTGTTTATTCTCTGTAAAACTTCTTGTATTAGTATTGCGCAAAATACGCTATTTATGCTTACAGCGCAAGGGGGAGTGGAAAAGTTATGAGTTATGAGTTATGAGTTATGAATTATAAATTTTTAACTCCCAACTCCCAACTCCTAACTCCTAACTCCCAACTCCCAACTCCCAACTCCCAACTCCCAACTCCTAACTCCTAAGTAATTCTGCGATCGCCTTGGCAAGTTCCTCAGGATTAACTGGTTTAGATATGTGTTTTTGGAAACCTGCTGAAATAGCTTCATTGCGATCGCGCTCTGCGGCATAAGCTGTTAAGGCGATCGCGGGAATTTTTCCACCTTGTTCAGGTGGTAGTGCCCGAATTTTGCGGATTAGAGTATAACCATCTTCATTCGGCATTCCAATATCACTCACCAAGGCATCTGGCTTAAATGATGGCAGAATTTCCAGTGCAGATGCTACAGAGTCAACTGCAGTCGTGATCGCACCATAACTCTCCAATACCATCACCAACAATTCCAGTGAATCAGGGTTGTCATCTACTACCAAAACTCGCAGGCTAGAGAGTTCTGACTGGAAAAAGTCTGACTCAGCACTCAGGACTTTTAGTTCAGGATCTTTTAACATAGGTATTCTCACAGTGAAAGTTGCTCCCTGTCCGCTGCCTAAGCTTTCGGCAAAAATTTTCCCACCGTGTAACTCTACCAATTGACGCGCGATCGCCAATCCTAATCCTAAACCACCATATTTACGAGTGGTAGATCCATCAGCCTGACGAAAAGATTCAAACACGTAGGGAATAAAATCAGCTTTGATGCCAATTCCGGTGTCTTTCACAGTAATTTGGGCATAGGTTAGGGAAAGGGGAGACAAGGATAAATTTTCCCCGTGTTCCCCTTCCTCTTCCAGTGATTCAAGTATTACTTCAACCCGTCCGCCTAGTGGGGTAAACTTGATGGCATTTGAAAGAAGATTCCAGACGATTTGTTGTAAGCGATTGGGATCGCCTGTAACCTGAAATTGGGGAGTAAGGGAAGACAAGGAAGAAGTGAAATTTTCCTGCACTTCCCCTTGTCCTTGCGTCCCCTTCTTCCCCAATCCAAAATCCAAAATCTCAAATCGCAAATCAATCGACTTCACAGATGCTGCTAGTCGGACTGTTTCGATTGCAGCTTCAATTGCTTTTACTAAATCGGTGGCTACAGGATGCAGAGTCAATTTACCTTGAATGATGCGGGAAACATCCAGCAAATCTTCAATCAGTTGAGTCTGTAATTTGGCGTTGCGCTCTATAGTTTCTAGAGCGCGTTTCAGAGTTGCTTCGTCGGGTTTGCGGGAACGTAGCAATTTTGACCAGCCAAGAATCGGATTAAGAGGCGATCGCAATTCGTGGGAAAGCACCGCCAAAAACTCATCTTTAATTCTGTTTGCCTGCTCTAATTCTTCTTTTTGTTGCCTTAAAGTTTTTTCTGCCTGCTTGTAGGGTGTGACATCGCGGGCGATACCCAGCAATGATTGCACGGAATTATCTATTGCAAATTCTGGCACGATTTGGGCTTGATAATAACGAATGCCATCAGGAGAAGGAAAATTAAACTCAAATACGGACTTTTCACCTTTTGCAAAACAGGAGCGAAGCTTTGTTTCCCAGGAAATGCTAATTTCTTGGGAAAACCAAAGTTCCCCTGCTGTTTTGCCGATAAAGTTTTCCAGTTTTAATCCTGTTGCCCATTGGATTGCGGGATTTACGTAGATAGTCCGCAAATCTCGATCGAATCTGGCAATGATATCGGGGGAATTTTCGACTAATGCCCGGAATTCTTGTTCGCGGCGGTGCAATTCCGCTTCTGACTGATTGCAGGCACGGAGATATTCAGCTTCCCTGATGGCTCGTTTAATTGAGGGTACTAGACGGTCTAAACGTTGCTTCAGTATGTAGTCTGTCGCACCGCTTTTCAGGGTTTCTATTGCTACTTCCTCGCCCATTGTCGCCGTTACAAAAATAAACGGTGTCTCTGGGCAAATGTTACATGCTATTTCCAGAGCAGAAATCCCATCGAAGCTCGGTAACGAATAATCGGCAAGAATTATGTCAAAGAAAATTTCCTCTAACGCTGTCTGAAATTCCATGCGGGTTTTCACCTGCACCAATTCACACACAACTTCACCTTCAGTTAGCGTTGCTTGTATAAGTTCTGCATCTAACAAACTATCTTCTAGCAAGAGAAACCGCAGTCCTTCCATCAATCTACCCCTTGAATTGATTGTCCACCACGTACAGGAGGCATAGAACCTGGAGGCGGTTCATTGATGATTGCCCAAAACAATCCTAAACCTCTAATAGTGTCCACGAATTCATGAAAATCTATTGGCTTAACCACATAGGCGTTGGTACCGAGTTCGTAGCAGCGTGATAAATCTTGCTCTTCACGAGAAGAAGTGAGGACGACAACAGGAACCGTTCTCAGATACGGATCGGCTTTGAGTTGTGTCAGCACTTCTATACCGTCTACCTTTGGTAATTTTAGATCCAGTAGGACCACAACGGGATTTCCCTCACGCCGCAAGCGATACACACCAGAACGGTAGAGGTAATTTAGCGCCTCTTCGCCATCCCTTACTACAACGACTTCATTGCCTAAATGGTTTTCCGCCAGAGAAGTCAGGATTAACTCCACATCGTTAATGCTGTCTTCGACTAGGAGAATACGCTTGAGTTCCATTGGCTGTACTTTACTCTCCACTCTTGACGTATGACTCCTTAGGTAACGAAAAATAAAATGTCGCTCCCTGATCGATTTCTGATTCAGCCCATACTCGCCCTCCATGACGGTGAATAATCCGTTGCACGTTTGCCAGCCCAACCCCGGTACCTTCAAACATCGGGTCGCTATGTAACCGTTGAAAGACGCCAAACAGTTTGTGAACGTAGCGCATATCAAAGCCAATCCCGTTATCTTTAACGTAGAATACTACTTCCGGTTGACTTTGTTGGTTTGTGGGGTGGGGATTGGGAGAATGATTTTCTCCCAAATACCCCAACTCCCCAACTCCTAAATTTCCAAATTCCCCCTCTGGCAAACTTCCCACCCTAATTTCTATAACTGAACGAGTTTTGCTATACTTTAAAGCATTTTCTATCAAGTTACGCAGTACCAACCGCAACATTGAAGGGTCGCCTGGTACTGTTGGTAGGGTGGCAATTTCCCAGGAAATTTGACGGTTTCTAGTTTCTGATTCTAAGTCTTGCTGCACTTCTTGCACCAACATATTCATATCAATGTTGATTTGGTGCATTTCAACACGGCCCATGCGGGAGAAGGCTAACAAGTCATCAATTAATTTACCTGCCTGTTTGGTGGTTTCGGTAATAATATTGAAGTAACGCTGACTGGTTTCATCTAATGCTGTTTTGTCTAGACGCTTTTGCAGCAAGTCAACAAAACCAGTAATGTGCCGCAACGGTGCCCGCAAATCGTGGGAAACTGAATAAGAAAAAGATTCTAATTCTTTGTTGGCCGCTACCAGTTGGGCGGTACGTTGTTTCACCCGTTCTTCTAGATTTTGGTTTAGTTGGCGAATTTCTTCCTCAGCTTGTTTTTGCTCGGTCATGTCCCGCATGATTTTCAGGAAGCCTTGGAGGTTATTGCTGTCGTCATACAAGGGTGTAACTAATCCACTTGCCCAGAAGCGGCTTTGGTCTTTGCGAAGATGCCAACGTTCGTTTTCTGCTCTTCCTTGGGTGAGAGCTTTGTACATTTCCTCCTCTGCGGCTCCTTTTTGATTGTCTTCTGGTGTAAAAATTATCCGCCCATACTCACCAATAATTTCTGCCTCATCCCAGCCCAGCAGCCTCTGTGCCCCTGAATTCCAACTTGTGACACAACCATGCATATCAAGGGTAAAAATAGCGTAATCACTAGCGCTTTCGACAATGAAACGGAAACGAGCCTCGCTTTCACGTCGTGCTTCCTCAGCTTGTTTGCGAACTAACTCATCGCGCTTCGCTTCGCTAATATCAATAACTATCCCTAAAATGTGAGTCGGTTTCCCGCTCGCATAATAAACACTGCCTGTTGCCCAAATCCAACTAATGCTGCCATCAACTTTGATAATCCTGCACTCGAAATTCCAATCTTCGTTTGTTGCAAGAGTTCGTTGAAACTTCTGCTCGACGAGTGCTTTATCTTCCGGATGAACGTGTTCGAGAAATTTATCAATACTCCAATCGCAGCATAGCGAATCATAACCAAATATTTGATCGTGACGTAATGAGCGTCGGGCTTTTTTCGTCCCCAAATCCAAATCCCAATCGCCGATTTTTGCAGAGTCTAAAGTGAACAACAAACGTGCTTTGCTTTGCTCTAGTTCTTCCTCTATTCGCTTCCTGTCGGTGATATCATGAGCAACGGCATATATCAAGTCAGTACCCAAATCGGCAACAGAACTCCAGACTAGCCATTTATAAGAACCATCTTTGCAGCGGTAACGGTTCTCAAAGTTGAGAGTAACGGCTCCAGTTGCCAGTTTTTCCACTTCTGCCAGAGTTTTTGCCCGATCGTCTGGATGAATTAAATTAATAAAAGGTTGTGTCAGTATTTCGGTTTGGGTGTAGCCAAGGATTCTTTTGAAGGCAACGTTAATCCGCTTAAAGTAGCCATCCATCCCCGCAATACAGAGCATATCGAGAGAAAGATTAAAAAAGCGATCGCGTTCTATTTCTGCTTTTTTGCGCTGGCTAATATCCAAAAGAAACGCTACCGAATTCTCCCGTTTTTCCCCTAGCAGCGTGTAGCCAACTAATACCCAAATCCGGCTACCATCTTTTCGGATATATTCTTTTTCATAAGGTGTGCAGGTTCCCCTCGCTTGAGCCTCTGCAATCCCAATATCATCTAAGGCTAAATACTCTGGTGGAGTAATATCAGTCCAGGTAATTCGACCAGCTTCCAAATCTTCCCGACTATAGCCAATTATCTCTAAAAAGGCGTCGTTTGCCTCGTCAACTCTTCCATATACATCGCCAAACAAAATACCGATCAGGTCTGAGTCTAGCAATAACCGCAACCTTTGTTCAGTTTGCCGCAGTGCCACCTGTGTCTTAACCCGCTCATCAATATCAGTACAACTACTGAACCATTTAATAATATTACCGCTTGCATCTTTTAAGGGTAAGGCTTGTGCTATATGCCAACGATAAGTTCCATCCACCCGCTTCAGGCGATATTGGACTTCTATAGGCTCTTGTCTATTCAGTCCCGTTGTCCATTGCCTCATAGCTTCTGGTGCATCATCTGGATGTAACACCTGCTGCCAATCCCAACCCAAATTTTCGTCGGGTTGCAGTCCAGTGTAATTCAGCCAGCGCTGGTTAAAATATTCGACAAATCCATCTGGACGATTTATCCAAACAAGCTGGGGGATATTTTCTGCTAACACTCGGTAGCGTTCTTCGCTTTCCACCAATGCGGCTTTGGCTTGCTTGCGCTCTGATATGTCTCGCACAAAAGCTTGCCAATTACCGTCCGGCAGAATCTTGGCACTGACTTCAACAGGGAGCCGTGTCCCATCTTTACAAAGATGCGTCCACTCTTGAGTTTGCGTATCCCCCCTCAACAAAGATTTTCTTGTGGCTAATAGACGACGCACATCGTCATCCGGGATGATATCTGTAATTTTCAGACTCATTAATTCTTCCCGCTCATAACCCAACATCTGACAAGCTCTCATATTCACATCAGTGAACATTCCCTCAATGTTAGTGATTAAAACTGCATCTGGCGCATTCTCAATTAGTGCCCGATAGCGTTGTTCGCTTCGCTGTAAAATAGCTTCAGTCTGCTTGCGTTCTGTAATATCTGTGGATATACCAATTACGCCAATGATATTACCCGTTTGATCGCGGTAAGGAGATTTACTAGACAGAAAAGTGCGAGTCCCTTCAGGAAGCTTGACTGTCTCCTCAAATACCTGCACCTCCCCGCTTCCCATCACCAAGCGGTCATTTTCCATCACCGCAAATGCTTGATTCCGGTTATCCAAGAATTCCACATCCGTCTTCCCCATAGCCTCAGCCTCAGTCTTTCCGATAGCATAGAAAAAGGCCGGATTTGCCAGTATCAAACCTCCTTGACGGTCTTTAACAAAAATCAAGCTCGGTGTAAATTGGTTAATGGCGTTAACAATCGCCATATTTTGATGTAGTGCAATTTCCGCTTGTTTGCGTCGGGTGATATCAAGACAGATACCCAGCATCCGCACAGCCCCACCCTCTTCGTTATAAAACGCTTTGCCTCTGCCATTGATCCAACGTTCACCTTGGGGATGTAAAATGCGGTATTCCAGATCCAAATCCGCTTGTCGTTGTAGGGCTGTAGCAATCTCCCCATTCACGCGATCGCGATCGTCTGGATGTATGCTTTCAAGCCAATATTCATAACTTGCTGGATAAGTTGGGTCTATACCAAATAAATTACAGTATTCCTTTGACCATTGCACCTGATTTTGCAACGGATTCCATTCATAAACACCCGCTTGGGAAAACTCCAATGCTATGCGTAGTTGGGCTTCACTATTGTGCAAATCAGACTCAGCTTTTCGGCGCTTTGAGTCCATTTTGTTCAGAAACCGGGCACTACGCCAAATCAAGATAATAAAAATTACGCTAAATGATACCGCCAACAAGGATAAACCAAAGGCAGCATCAAAATAATTAGCCCTTACTCCCAGAAGAATTAACCAACCCAAAGCCAAAGGAAACACGATCGCACTTGGCATCAAGCGACGGGCAACTACTCCACCATATAAATCACTGTTAATAGTTTCCATAAATCCGCGATCGCTATTCGCAAGCAACACCCCCACAGAAAGTACAACAAATGTCAGTGCTGTATGAATCGCCATTGAGGTAGTATAAATGCTGAAGTGGTAAAAAACTCTCACCCCGTAGAGATAGCCCACCAAGGCTTGTAGGGCGATCAATCCCACTATCAAACTTAATATTTGCAGCAAATAGGAGGAGGAAAAAGACAAGAAAGAATTGCTCCCTTGTCTGGTTTCTCCTTCTCCCTGCCGTCCCAACAGCCACAACGCTCCACTGAGTAAGAAAAAATTCAAGACTGTATTCAAACCCATTCGCCCTGGGTATAGCGTTACAGGAGATATTGGCGAGTCCCGAAACAATAATTCATCAATCCCCAAATTCCACCCAAAGAGGTATTGACTGAGGGTTAAAAAAGCAATAATAGCCAATGCGATCGCCGCCCACAGCTTGGAAATTAAGGGCAAAGGAGGAGAGTGGGAGAACTTCCTGCCCTTGTTCCTGGTTATCTGCCGCAGCGACTCACCCGCCAAAATAAAACAAACTGCACTATTGGCTTTCATCGTCGCCAAACTGGGCAGAAAGCTCTTCAGTATATCAATATCTAATGCCCAACCAACTACTACCACGGAGCCAACAAAGATGCTCAAAATAGCAGCAGCTTGTGAAATCCTATATTTATAGTAATTATGCATAAAAAATAACTCTACCCTTAAGTATATCTTCTCTAATACTGGAGATAGAAATTATATATGTCATTGAATTTGTGCCACAAAAAGCCTACTAAACCCGCTAAAACCTACCTTAAGCCTCTTAAGAATGTTTAAGGATTCACCCTAAGATAGATTTATTTTATTGACTTCCAAAATACCCCTTTTTACGGTTGAAAAATTTTATGAATAGAGGTTAGCAGAACAACGGGGATAAACTTCTAACTTAATACTGGGTTGCGACCAAGATTAGAAACCGGGAATATGCGGTGAAATATCGAAGATTTTCGTTCAAAGTCCAGGTTGAAGAAGGAAAAGGTTTATATATCTGGATTGGAACCCCTGCATAAGATGGATAAACCTGGTTTCTCGAACAGGAGAGTTTTTGAATAACACAAAACTAAATTTTTGAGTTAAAATAAAAAAGCGGGCTACTCCTAACTCCGCTCCTAGTAGAGACGCTCCGCTTCCGGAGCGTTTCTACCTCCAATTATTAAGAAACACGGCGAAAAAAGCACGCCGAGAAAATAAAAGTTTTTGCGTCAGTGCAGTTTATAAGTAATTTTCTGGCGTCTAAGGGCTAAGATTAAATTTAGAAGTGATCGCCTGGATTACTTTTTCTTGTTCTAGTATGTTTTTAGCATTAAATTGAGCAATTCTGCGACACTGGGCTAGCAAAGGTATGGCAAAATCGTGACTGAGTTTATTTAGCAGCCGATCTAATGGTAGCGGTGATTTGATATTCTTAGCTATAGCTTCTAATGACTGAGGACTCAGGTTCAAAGCTTGCAATTGAGGCAAAATCTCTTCCCAAGTCTTGTCTGGATAACTTGCAAGAATCATGTGAACCAAAATTTGATCCATTACTGCTTCTTGAGCGATCGCATCCTGAAGATAATTTTCGCTCTCTTGCTTTAACTGAGCTAATGTTTCTGATGAAGTTACAGATTTTGATGCATCCAGCTTTGCTTCGTAAAATCGACAAGCAGCGTACCCCAACGAATAAATCATTGTCGCATTTGAACTAGCACCGATCGCAGCCCCCGCAAACGGCACATTTCGCAACAAAACCAAACCAGTTTGTTTCAAAAGCCGTCCACCACCCAAAGCCAACCCAAAAATTGCCAAAACTTCACCTTTGCGTGCTGGGTCTTTTAAGTCTAATCCGTACAGAGCCGCAATCTCATACACCATTTCTGATTGCAACTGTGTCGTCGCAGCCAAATCAATCGCCAATAAAGCGATCGCCGTTCCTGGTAAAATACTCGTTGCTAAACCAATTGCACCAGCTTTTGTGGCTTTTTCCACCATAATCCGATGAGAAATCTGGCTAGGTGATTCATTAGGATGCTCTAGCTTTAATTTTCTTACTACTTCTTCAGCTTTATCCAGATTCACACTATCAACAGCACCAACCAGCCAATTGAGATTTAACACCCCAGATAATCTTCTAATCAGCCAATTATTACCGATACTATCTGCTACCTCTCCAACTGCATGGGTTATATTCTCAATTAGCTTATGAGTTTGTTTCGCTACAGCTTCTCCAGTATCGAAAACAGATTTGACAAACGACTGTAAAGGCAATGTTTCATCTACGTCTTTTGATGGTTGTTGAAATTTGTTTGCCATTGTTCCTGATCGTCCTTAAAGTCCTACTCTTCAAGTTGTAGCGAAAATGCGAGGTGCTTAACATCTCTCAACAAGTACACTTTTTAAACACCAATATGTAGAATTTTTTTTTCACGAAGAAAGAAGGAAGAAGAAAGAAGGAAGAAGTACCCACATGAGTACTCATGTGGGATTGAAACAAGGACACTGTTTTTCTTCTCTGCGAGACACTACGTGAACGCGCTACAAAGGACTCAAAAAACATCTTTTTTTTTACTGAAGCTCTAAACTCAGAACGCGCATTTTTATTAGCTATTCCTTCTTCCAACTTCGGTCCTTACTTCAACATCATTTGTAAGGATGTCTTTGCGAGGAACATAGACAGGAGGGATTATTTAGATTCCTTTTCCCCTACAAAGAAGCATAACTTGCACAACAGTTTTTTCACCGGGTGTACTTTGAAAATTTAGTTCACCGCCATGTAATTCAACTAAACGTTTGGCAATAATTAAACCTAAACCAGAACCTTTTTGTTCATAAAGTTTACGTTCAAATTGTTGATAAGCCCCTAATTGTGCAATTTGAGTTGCTGTCATTCCTCGTCCATAGTCCATAATAGATAAAGTCAAAGCATTATCTATAAACCGACTGGTAATATGAACAGCACTTCCTTTTAAGGAAAACTTAAAAGCATTATCAATTAATTCTTCTATTATTTTAGAAAGCCTGCTGGGCGAAATTTTGACATAACAAGGCTGCAAATAAACTTGTAAATCTGCTTCTCGCCCCGCTTTTTGTGCTTTGGTTGTAATTAAGTCTATAAATTGGTCTGTGGGAAATTTCGTTTCTTTATTTTGCAAGGACTTAATTCGCTGTGGGTCTGTGGATATAACTTCCAATTCTGCATACAGTAAAAAGTTTTGGATTAACTTAAATAACCGCTCGGCAGAGTTATGAATTCCAGAGGCAATATCGCGAATTGCTTGAGGCTCCAAAATTTCTGATTCATCTATCAGGAGTTGCGAAAACCCCAAAATGTTACTCACTGGGGACCTCATTTCATGAGGCAAAGATAGAGTAATACTGCTACGCAAATCATCTAACCTTTTTTGCGATTCTTGTTTTATGGCAAATTGTTTTTCTAATCTAGAGGTAATAGCTGCTAATAATTCATTTTTGGTAAAGGGTTTTGTGAGATAATCATCTGCTCCCAATTCCATACCTAGACGAAAGTCTTGTTTGTCAATATTTCCAGTTAGAAAAATAAAGGGAATTGTCATTGTTATCGGGTTTTGTCGTAATCTTTTTAAGACACTAAGGCCATCAAGTTGTGGCATTACCACGTCACAAATAATTAGGTCGGGAATTTCTTTTTGGGCTATTTCCACACCGATGCTACCATTTTCAGCATTAATGACGTTGTAATTTTCAGCATCTAGCAATGCAATAATAATTTCTCGTACTGACTTGTCGTCTTCAATCACTAAAATCTTTTTCATTTTTTTATTGCTGTTAATAATTATTTGGAACTAAAAAAAAGATTTTGATATATTAGAGATACGCAAGAAAAAATGCGTCCATTATCGGCAGGTAAGTGGATGGGCAAAAATAAATATAATATCCCTGTCCGCAGCGTTTGCGTAGCGTCTCGTAGAGAAGAACGTTCCTCCACCCTACGGTTCGCGAAGCTACGCTGCGGACATCTTATATTTAATTACATCTACCTACTTAACGTTAGCCTTACAAATCCTAAACCGTCGAAATAAAGATATTCGTGAATGCTTAAAAAGCTTGTAGAGACGTTACGCAGAAACGTCTCTACACTTTGTGATAAGGGTAAGGAGGTGAGCGCAAATAAACATAACTATACGAATGTCCGCATTGTGTAGCTTCTTGAAGGGTGAAAGCACGACGTAGCTATGCCAAGTGCCTTGTTCATGCGGCTTCCGTCTACAGGCACCGCACGAACATCGCCGTCTTTGTTTATTCGTGCCTACCTACTTATACCAATTCTCTGTGAAGGTGCATATAATTTTTACCCCTCCAAACCTCCCCGTATGTCTTGGGGAGGGTGGGGTTTTTGTATGCATCTTCATATAAAAATGGTATTAATACCGTTTCTTTGTGAAGCTGCATATATTACCCCCCGGCTACGCCGTCCCCCCTTGGCAAGGGGGGACTACAGGGGGGTCTTGATTATGTGCATCTTCATATAAAAATGGTATTAAGGTAAAATTGTATTTACATAGGTAAGCTTTGTTTTGTAAGCAATAACCTTTCAAATTCTACTCCTGTTACGGGATGACTGAAGAGAAAACCTTGCATGGCATCACAGTTATGTTGACGCAAAAAATCCAGTTCAGCCTCTGTTTCTACGCCTTTAGCTACTACCTGTAAATTCAGGTTTAGCGCCATTTGAATTAAAGCTGATGTAATTGCAGCTTTTTCCGAGTCTTCATTCACACTGTGAATAAAGTAACGGTCAATTTTAAAAGTGTTTATGGGTAATTGTTTTAGATAAATTAGCGAAGAGTAACCCGTACCAAAATCATCGATAGTGATTTGGACACCGAGAGAGCGCAATTGTTTCATAGTGGCGATCGCACTATTAACATTTTGCATAATCATGGTTTCTGTTATTTCTAGTTCTAGATGATGTGCAGCCAAATCGTTAGCTACTAAAATTTTGTCGATTTGTTCATATAAATCAGGTTGATAAAATTGCCGTGATGATAAATTAACAGCAATATTAACTTTTGTAAATCCCGACTTATGCCAAGTTTTAGTTTCTTGGCAAACTCGTTGCAATACCCATTCCCCGATAGGGACAATTAAACCAGTAGACTCTGCTAAAGGAATCAATTCGGCTGGAGAAACTAACCCTAGTTCTGGGCTTTGCCAACGTAACAAACTTTCAGCAGCAATGATTTTACCAGAATTAATATTTACTATTGGTTGATAATTGACTTTAAATTCTTCAAGATTTCCCTCTTGTAGCGCACCCCGTAGTTGAGCTTCTATTACCTGAATTCCTGGGAGGAATGTCTTGACTTCAGGCTTATTAGCTAAATACTTTGTCATAGTAGCCTGCTTTGACAAACGGCTGAGAATTGCACTCAATAATTCGGCCCGAGTAAATGGCTTTGTGAGATAGTCATCAGCACCCAAATTCATCCCTTGGCGAAAGTCGGATTTTGAGGCTTTTGCAGTCAGAAAGATAAAAGGAGTTGTTGCGGTTATCGGTTCAGAGCGCAATCTTGCCAGCACGGCATATCCGTCAAGTTCTGGCATCATCATATCGCAAAGAATTAAATCAGGAACCTCAGACAGTGCTAAATCTACACCCTTTCTGCCATTAGGTGCGCCAAGAGTTTCAAAATCCTCTGCTGATAAAAGTTCTAAAAGATTTTCCCTAACGACTGATTCGTCTTCAATTACCAAAATTTTAGTCATGTTAGTTGTTAGTTGTTAGTTGTTAGTTGATAGTTGATAGTTGTTGGTTGTTAGTTGATAGTTGTTGGTTGTTGGTTGTTGGTTGATAGTTGTTAGTTGTTGGTTGTTGGTGAACAGTTAACTACTATCCACTAACCACTAACCACTAACCATTACCCACTATCCACTAACCATTAACAATTTTCTCCATTGGCAAACTTACGGTAAAAGTTGTACCAACTCCTAATTCACTTTTAACGACGATTTCGCCTTGGTGTACATCTATACACTTTTTTACGATCGCCAGCCCCAATCCAGTTCCTGAGATATTGCCAACGTTGCTAGCACGATGGAATGATTCAAACATATAGGGCATATCTTCTGGGGGAATACCAATAGGGAGCATCCAGTTTTGGCAGAAATACCCAAACGACCAGGTAAAACCGATTTAATTTTAGTATCGATTGTGGACAAATTCTAACGTAACTAAAAACACTACATTAAAAGCATGGTATTCACTTAC
>JAHHGZ010000005.1 GCA_019359595.1 Cyanomargarita calcarea GSE-NOS-MK-12-04C | reverse complement strand
CAGAAGCAGACAGAAGGGATGTAAGTATAAGCGAACTAATCGAAGAATGGGGACGGCGAATAAATTCGCCCACGACTTACCCCCACGGATAAATCCGGGGGCTACCTCGTCGTGGAAACATTGGTGTTGCTTAACTTCGTTAACGTAGTCTTGAATGTGCTGCGGTGGTAAGAGGGCAATAAAAAAACGACTCATGGGATTTGGGATTTTGGATGTTCAAGGGGCGATCGCCAAAAAATAATTTTAGGATAGCTGAATAATCGGATTTGGCATAACAGGCGATCGCCTGGAAAATATAAGAATATCGAAATTTCAAAGGATGCAAACGAATGCCGACTTTTGTCAAGATAGAGTCCGGAAAGGTAGATAAATCCATTTTTGACCAATACACAAGCGCCCATAGAGCCTACGTAGAAGAATTGATAACCAAGGGACACAAAGCGCGGAGTGGTTATTGGGCAATCAAAGGAGGCGGTATGATGATATTTGAGGCCTCGTCAATGGATGAAGCGCAAGCAATTGTTCGGCACGACCCCTTGGTACAAAACGGTTGCGTCAACTATCAGCTTTTTGAATGGCGAATTGTTGTCGAGTAACACCCATTAACTGTTTTATGTGCTAAAGTAGATTTCAGACCTGGATCTATGCGACTTCAACGCCCAAATCTTGTCAGAACCGGAAGGTGGCAGCAACACGGGATGCTTGTAGTAGGCGTAGTCTCCGGGTCCCCTTATTTTATGAGTGGTCAACGGCAATGCCTGGTTTTGGAGATATTGTTCAAAAAGCTTTTTACCTCGGTGTTGGGTTGGCTTCTTACGCTGGTGAGAAAGCTGGCGGGAAAATATCCGAACTGCGATCGCAAGTTCAGAAACTAGCAGATGAGATGGTAGCACGAGGCGAAATGAACACAGACGAAGCACGCCGCTTTGTCGAAGACATGATGAAGCAAGCGCAGCAGCAACCCACATCTGACGCAAGCCCACAAAAAACACCTCCCTCTGAACCGCGCCGCATCGAAATCTTAGAGGAAGATGAGGAGCCAACTCAAAAAGAGGCACCAGCAAGCGAGAATGTTGATAAGTTGCGCCAACAAGTGTTAGAAATGCAAGAAGAGTTAAAGCGTCTACAGCGAGATAAGTAATTGCTAATAGTTTGGAGTTTTTTAATTAATAAATTCTATAACTCTTAATTCCTAACTCCTAACTCTTAAATCTTAACTCTCTTACCCAGGGTGTACTCCAGTGCTTCAAGCCATGTGGCACTAAAGCGTCCCTTTTATAATTTGCAAGGACGTAAAATTATATGGACAAGTGGCAGAAAGATTTTTTTGAAATGATACAGATAGTGGCCGATGAAGTGGAGAACTTCTTCCTGGGTATGACTGAAGTAGTAGACACTTTTTTTGAGTTAACGGAAGAAATTAGCGAGCAGGTACAAAGCACACTTTTGACTGAAGTTGAGCAGTATCTACAAGAATTTTCTGAACCGAATTTAGAAGGATACTGGGATTTTGAGGATGTGATGGGGGATGTAGACCCAGCATTTCCTTATTCAGTGGAAGCAACGGGAGAGAAAAATCCGGCTTGTGTAGGTTGTCGTCACTACCACGGTCAAGCTTATGGTGGTAATTTATTAGTCTGTGGGATGCATCCTAGTGGGTGGGAAGATGATAGTTGCCCAGATTGGGAAGCGGAATCGTTTGATAGTTCTGACTTCTGAAATGGGAATGGGAGAATGGGGAATACAACTGAACAAATGACGATTATGAGCAACTCTTCACCCGAAATTGCATCCCAAGCGACGCAAGAAATTAAGTATGGGGAACGTGAGATTGAGCAAGGACAGTTAATTACATTTCCCAATCCGCGTGTGGGAAGGCGATACAACGTTAGCATTACTCTGCCAGAATTTACTTGTAAATGTCCATTTTCTGGCTATCCTGACTTTGCTACGATTCACATTAACTATATACCTGATGCCAAGGTAGTGGAATTGAAGGCGCTCAAGCTTTACATTAACAGTTATCGCGATCGCTATATTTCTCACGAAGAATCAGCCAATCAAATTTTGGATGATTTTATCGCTGCTTGTGACCCATTAGAAGTGAATGTGAAAGCTGATTTCACCCCACGGGGCAATGTGCATACAGTGGTTGAAGTGCGACATATAAAATAACACTTGGAACCCCACCCCCAACCCCGAGACTCCCTTACCCTAGAAGGGTAGGGCTACACTAACTAAGCCCACGCAGGTGGGCTTAGTCCGTAGAGCAAGACCCCTCTAAGGAATTTTAAACTCCCACTGGAACTTCCTTCTCTTCAGCTTTTTGCAGCTTGCTCAGTCCATCCAAAATATCTAGCATTTCTTGTTCAAAAGCGACTTGGGCACGATTGGTTTTACCACCTACATACAGATGACCATTTTCTTGCAATGCCCAAACTTGGGAGTGTGAAAAGTAACTCATCACCACACCCAACATCAAAAAGGCAAACCCGGCATAAACAATTGGTATACTAGGGTCGGCTTTAATTTGCAAGCCAGTACTACCAACTACATCCAACAAATGGAGTGTCACACCGTTGACTTGGGTAGACATCCCTGTACGGACGGTATCAACTAGCTTTCCAGCGGTATCGTAAATTAAGACCATGCCTTGCAAGTCCTTGGCTAACAGGGAGACACCCGCGCTCAAATCTGGTTTTGTGGGTATCCAAGTTCCCCAAATCCGCCCCTTGCCTTTAGTATCAAGTTGTGCCATTGGCAATTGAAAAATTGGGCTTTTATTAATGCGAACACGTACCGATGAGATTCCCCAATCAGTTTGGTAAAAAGTGACCCCACGATAACGCAGAGGTTGGTTGACAAAAATCGTCTTGCGATCTACTTCTTTCCCTTCATTATCTAATACAGACATATCTGAGTAAAACTGGTCAATTCCTCCTGATGGAGTGTAATCAATCCAAAAGCGATTGACCTTTACTGACCAATCTTTCGGCACTTGTTTGGATGCCAAAGGACCACCCTCTATAATATTTTGTACGTGGAATGTTTCGCCACTAGGAACCATCTCTTGGGCCACAAATCCAGTAATTGCCCCCCAAATTCCCCCCAGCAGAATAGTCACGATCCCAATATGAACTATAATCGGTCCAATACGTCCGATTATGCCTTTGCGAGCGTAGAGAATATCATCTTTTTCTTGGAAGACTTTATAACGACGGTTCTGCAATAATTGGATGAGGGAATTCACAGAACCATTGTCGAATTCCGCACTCAAAGCCAATTTCTGAAATTGACGTGGTTTGTCGTAATATTTCCACTTCCGAGCAGTTTTTAAGGCTGGCAGTTGTCTAGTGAAAGTGCAAGCAGTTAAACTAGTGCCAAATAAAATGAGTAAAGCCAAAAACCACCAAGTAAGATAAACATGGTCTAACCCAACTACTTGGATGACTTTCCAGGTAAGGAAACCAAATAATGCGGGGTGTTCTGGGTAGTTAGATTGGTAGTATGCAGGAGATTGACCTTGTTCGATGACGGTACCAGTCGCGCTGAAAATTGCGATGATTAAAAGTAGCGCGATCGCCAATCGTAAATTTGTCAGCAAAGGTAATAATTCTTGCCGCAAAAACTGTCCAGGGATTGACCAAAAATTTGTTTCTTTTGAAGGTGTATTTTCTGAAGTCATTTTTTTTAGGCTAGTGGGGAGTGGGGAAACAAGGGAGAATTAATTATTACTTTCCCATCTAAAGAATATTTATTTAATTAACCGCCAAGTACGCCAAGTACGCCAAGAAAGAAAACAGAGGGATATTGTTAAGGTGTAAGCTGTGAAATAATCTTTCCTTCGCTTCTTTGCGTCTTCGCGGTTAAAACATATCTTTTTTTTAACCGCGAAGACGCAAAGAACGCGAAGGGAAGAGTTAAGATTAAGTGTTAAGACTCCGAATTCAGTCACCTTAACAGCCGTACTCCGCTCCTCCTAACTCCTAATTTAATGGAATGCGAGAAATTATCGAAATCACACCAAATCCAACCAAAAGCACACCGCTAACAGGATTAATCCAACCAGACCAACGACGCAATTCTAGTATTTTCTTCATCGAAGCAGTAAATGTCCCCGCCAAAATCAATGGTGCGACATGACCGGCAGTGTAAGAAATTAGTAAAACAGCACCTAAAATCAAATCTTGTGTATTCGCAACCCAACCCAGCAAACTTGCTAAAACGGGAGTGCTACAGGGGGAAGCAACGACACCAAAAGTCAACCCTGTAAAATACGATCGCACTGGTTTGGGTAAATCTTGGGAAATCCACTCTGTACCGCCAAAAGATGGAAATTGTATCGGTAGGGCTTCTAATAAGTTCAAGCCCATGAGAATTGCAATAATACTAACAATAATTGGTAATCCAATTCCTACCTGTCCGTAGACTTTTCCTAATAAAGATGCTATAATGCCCAACCCTGCGAGAGTAGTGGCCAATCCGAAAGCGAACCAAGTTGATTGGGCTGCGGCTTGGATGCGGCTTTTGGTCTCATAACCACCAATGTAGCCGATGGTGATGGGCAGCATGGAAAGCATGCAGGGTGTGAGGCTGGTGAGCAAACCAGCTAGAAAAATTACGCCGATGCTCAACCAATTTAGGTGCGTCAGTTGATTGGAAACGATCGCGTTGGCAAATTGGTTTAGTTCGTAAAGTCGGGTTTGCAAAGTTTCGAGCATGGGTTTTTTAGAGCGGGGAATGCTTACTCTGTTTGAATTTTAGCTTATGCAGACCTCCGATGAAGGCAAAACTGTGAACTCAAGCTAATAGTTCATCAATAGCCACGCTAAACCCAGGAAGAACAATCTGAGTATTCGCAGTTTCTCCAACAGTTAATAATAAATGCCGTTCTTGAGTAAGAATAATAATCCATAAACTTTCAGGATAAACCAGCCAGATTTCTTGGCAACCTGATTCTAAATATTCTTTTGCCTTAGCAAATAATTCTTCACCACCATCATCAGGAGAGGCAATTTCTGCAATTAATGGGAAGCATTGGGGTAAAGAAGCGGCATTACCATATAGTGTTAGTAATTCTGGAGTTAAATAAGAAACATCAGGACGACGACCTTGTTTGTTAGTTCGGCAAAGGGCTTCTGTATAAACTTCTCCACCTTGACCGCTAGAAAGGTTATGGTTTCCCCACAGACGAGCTAATCTTGCTTGAATTTGACTGTGCCTTAATGTCATACCTGTTTTCTGAATAACTTGACCATCAAACCACTCCATATTTTGTAAAGGATGGTTGAGAAATTCTTCTAAAGAGATGACTTGGGGTTGTGGTGATGCCGTTTCTATAATTTTTTCTAATTTAGTAACCATTGTTATTTTCTCACCTAGGGGGTAGGGGCACTCTAGCAGGGGGGAAAGGCCTTCAGGTGCTAAAGTTTTGTTTGCTGCAAAGCCTTTCGCCGGCGTCGATCGCTAGAATTCTCCCCTCGCAACGGTACCACTTCAGCTTCGCTACTCTCACGGGCTACCCGAATCAATAATCCAGCTAATACCAAACTAGAAACCATCGAATTACCGCCATAACTAAACATGGGTAGAGGCAATCCCGTTGTTGGTAAGGCACCGATAGTAACTCCAATATGCAGGAATGATTGTCCTACCATGACAGTTGTCACGCCAATCCCCACCAGTCGATGCAAAGGATTCGTAGCTTTGAGCGCCACGATTAATCCTAAAGTGGCGTATAAAGCTAGCATTCCCAACAGCACCATACAGCCTACGAAGCCAAATTCTTCAGCAAATACTGAAAAAATAAAGTCAGTATCTTGAATTGGTAAGTAAAAAAGTTTTTGTTGAGAAAGCCCAAATCCTGTACCCATATTGCCACCAGAACCTACCGCCAGTAGACTTTGTACTAGTTGGTACCCGTCTCCTGTTGCATCTGCCCAAGGGTTGAGAAATGACATCACCCGTTTGCGTTGATATTCCCGGAAGCTGATACTGAGTACTGCCAGCAACACTCCGCCGAATGCGGTTCCTCCCAGGTACTTATAAGGTAAACCCGCACCAACAGCGATTAACCAAATAGTCATACCGCAAAGTGCAGTTGTACTTAGGTTCGGCTGTGCCAAAATTCCCAATAAAATTAAACCGAAAATACCCAGCCACGGAGCGCGAATCCGCCAACTTAATAGATCCCATTTACCGAAAAGTCTGGCACTTTGTAAGACTAAAAATGGTTTAATTAATTCAGAGGGTTGAAGTGGGATTGGGCCAAGGAGCCGACGCGCTGCACCAAGGTCTGATTTTCCAAATCCTGGGACTAAAGTCAGGATAATTAATCCCAAGCATATAAATATAAACCAATGGGATATGCCGGAAATTTTACGTAAGGGTAGATTAACAATTATGTTAAATAGTATTAATCCGACAAATACCCAAAGTAGTTGACGCTTAAAGTAGTACAGTCCATCATTATGGCGGGCGTCAGCAACGGGATTGGATGCGGAAAATAGTACTACCAACCCTGCAAACAACCATACAAATGTTAACCAGCGTAATAGTCGTGCTTCTAATGCCCAGCTGTTAACGGAATCATCAAAGAATGGAATCAGACGGCGTAAATTCACAATCAGTTAGAAGTTAGGAGTGAGGAGTTAATATAGTCTGCTGCTTGTACGGCACCGTTAACATAAGATAGTACATCCGGTTTTTGTTGAAATTTTACCTGTTCTAGAAGCATTCTGACTTTCGTGATAGCACCTTCAACATTACTGACTGGGTAACTTATTGCAGCTCTTTTGTCTTGGCGATCGTAGAGTCGCTTTCTTGCCAACGCTACCAACGGTACACCCACAGCAGCACATTCGTAAACAGTATTGTAACCACCGCTTCCGACTACTATATCGGCTGCTGCTAGACATTCAATTCCCTGATGGTGACGCACCCACATATCTAAAGGACATTCTACAGGATTTGTTGCAGCTAAAATTTTGACCGCACAGTTGGGAAAAGTTTCTTGTAATTGTAACGTTAGTTTACCAAAAAAAGGTAACTCTGAGGCTTGACCGCTCGCACAAACGAGAATAATTTTTACAGTTTCGTCTATTTGGAGAATATACTTGCGGGTTGTATTTATATCTGGTAATTCCCAAGCATTGCGAATTAACCAAGGTGCTGTATATTGCACATTGGGCAGGTCACCAAAGGGTACTTCCCTCTCTCCCGGTACAATAATTGCATCAAAATTTGCATAGACAAATGACCGCAACTCTTTGGCAATAACATAACCTGGGTTAATATCGCTCGATTACCATTATTTTCTGATGGCATTGTATCCAATTCTTTACCAATCGCCACTGGAGTTAGGTTTTCCCATCGCACTAAATAAACAACAATACTGCGATAAATTAATATTTGAGGTTAACGGTTTACCTTCAATAGAATTAAAATATCGCTATCCTGGTGTTGCAGAAGATAGAGAACTTTTGCACAAATTACACTCCCAAGAACAAATTTGCTTGGAAGCAGCAGATTTAATTGTAACTCCAAGTACTATAACTTCATATTATTTACAAACTAGAGGAATTGCTGCAAATGAAATTAGAGTAATTCCTAATGGTGTAGATTTGGATGTTTTCACTTATACAAAAACACCCCTTATTTCCGCTGGAAACAAGCTGGTGAATCTTTGATTGCTGCTTATCGCTCTTTTACAGCACTTTTAAGGTAAATGAGGTACAGTGCTTAATTTTAAAACTCTTGTGGGGTAAGCTCTCCAGCCCGCCGAATTGTACTTCACTCACTTGAAATCTGCTGTATTAATCTCATAAGAGTATAATCAGGATACTCCCTTAAAACCTATTAGGGGTTAGAAAAAAATTTCTTATACTGAAACTATTTCACCCATACTTACTTGAGACAAAACTTGTTCGCGTACCGAGTTAGCAGCAGCAATAGCTATCGCTTCCCAATCGATATCGGTTAGTAGGACTTTGAGGAGCGATCGCAGGACTGCTCGATTGGAGATAAATTCTTCTTTGTATAAATCATCTTGCTGTAGAACAAGCGACAGGTGAGGAATTACTTCGGGGGGTGGAGATATCAATTTTTCTTTAACGCAGGCACGAGCAGCTATGAGTGCTTTCTCAATACCAACTCCTAAATCCCAGCTATTGATGGTTAACTTAATTTCACGGTTAAGCGAGACACGCAGCGTGGTCAGCCGTTCAAGTAATGATAAATTGAGCAATAATTTAGGGTACGCATTACCCCAATCAAGTCCAGCGCCAATATTTCCACCAACAAGAGCTTCAGCCGCAACAGCTTCTTTTAGGTAATTTTCATCAAATAACAAATCCATTGGGTTGGAAACTGGATAATTCATTTCTTCTTGCTTACTCATATTGAGACTCATCTGCTTCTTGTTGTCGTTGTTGCCACACCCCGTATTCAAAGTATACGAGATTTTCATAATCTGAGTCTGAACCCAAATCAAGCATTCCCCGGTTGTCATAAAACTTTTCATAGCCGGGTAAAGAATGTAGCCCAACTCGCCCTTCATAGCCCAACTCTAGACTTCTACTTATAGCAAATAAAAGTAGTGCCGTACCAATACCTTGAAGTTTTGGTGGACGTTGAATTGCTTCTCGATTCCACGGTGCCGTTGCTACGTAGTAGATATAAACAATGCGTTTACCTGGTGTAATTTGAGAACCATGTAATTGCGTTTCAAGTAGTAATACTCCCTCGGTTTGGTCATTACATTCGACTGCATAACCCTCATAACTGTGGTAAGAAGAAATCATCAAGAGCTTTGTTTCCAAATCCCAAAATTTATCGTCTTGTTGATACAACCTAAGTAATCCCATCCATATATTCTCAAAGTCTTCCACATGTTTGTTATTCAAATTAACAATGCTAGCTTCGACGGGTACATTATCAGTACCCCTATTTAAACGAATTCTTGTTACCATTGATTACCCTTTAATCCTGTATATAAAGCTGTAATAGATAGAATGAATTTGACCTCATGAGAGTAATAAAAGAGCGTTATACAGAATTGGGAATTAAACGGTTAACTACGGTTTGAAGTAGCAGCTTTTCTTGATTTATCGAATGTTCCCGAACAATGCGATCGCGTCCCATTTTGCCAATCTTCCTTCTCTCATCCTCTGTCATCCCTAAACATTCCAACACAGCCTCACCCAGCTTGTGCAGTTGATAACGCGGTATCATAAAACCATTCTCACTGTGAGAAATCACCTCAGGAATTCCACCCGCATCGCTAGCAATGAGATTCCCCTGCGAATATGGACAAAAAATCTCCGTATCCACCGCATTTTTCAACACAATCACATCATCCCTTCCACCGAGTCGCTGAATCTTCCTCGCCATATCAGCACTGACAGCAGTAATAACTTTCGCGTGTTGCAGCGTCCATTGCAATCTCGCAAAATCCCCCGGTGGAAACATTCTGAGAACGGTCGGGGTATTAACAAGAACAGCAAGGATAATAAATAAAAGAACATCAATTGTAGTCTCTATATATACCGATACGATTTGGTGAGCAACTTAAACCCGTTTAGACTTCTTCCTTCTTCCTTCGTTAAAAAAAAAAGAGGCCAACATTGACCCCTCCTTTACTCCCTACAAAAAATATTCAACTCTATATTAATTACAGCAAACCAGTATTAGCACCTTGCTTACCAGTAGCCAATTCCACCTTAATGATTTTACCGCCCATTTTCATAATGCGTTGCTGCTCGCGGAACCAGTTATCATAAGGAACCAATTTAGTAAAAAAGGTATTTTGCAGTTCCCGTTGCGTGCGAATCCGGGTTTGGCTTGGGACACAAGCAGTAATCTTAAACATCCGCATGGGATTAAATCTCCTGAAGTTAAAGATGGAAACTTTTTTTTATCTCAAAATTGCACGGGCAAAGTTTTATCTATTCATTCAAAGGCTGGAAATCAAGCGTCAATACTAGACTGCTAACACTCATTATCCGAAAACAACTGGGTGCAAAACGTTCTAACACTCACGACTGATTTCCAGACTTTAATCAAGCCACACTTAAATCATTAAGTGCAAACTCGCTCTTAGCTTAAGCCAGAGCAGATGTAATCGAAGTAAACACCCATTTCTTTACCAGCATCAGGACCAACCAAGCTAGCAGTTACTTCCTTCATCGCTTGGATAGCTTGCACGGTAGCACCAACGGGTACACCCAAGGAGTTGTAGGTTTCCTTCAAGCCATTTAGCACGCGCTCATCCAAGATGGAAGGATCGCCAGCCAACATAGCGTAGGTGGAGTAACGGAGGTAGTAGTCCAAATCGCGGATGCAAGCAGCATAGCGACGGGTGGTGTACATGTTACCACCGGGACGGGTGATGTCTGAGTAAAGCAGGGACTTAGCCACAGCTTCTTTAACGATCGCAGCCGCGTTAGCGCTGATGGTGGTAGCAGCACGTACGCGCAATTCACCAGTTTGGAAGTAGCCTTTCAACTTTTCCAAAGCACCGGTATCGAGGTACTTACCTTGAACGTCTGAAGAGTTAATGACAGCGGTAATTGCGTCTTGCATGTTGTTATTTCCTTATTTCCAACCGTATTGCAATAGTTCTATTTCAGCAGGCTAATCAAAAGGCCCTACTGCATAGCACCGACTAGATAGTCGAAGTAAGAACCAGCTTCAGAAGCGTCATCAGCGGACATCATGCCTACTGCAACGTTCTTCATAGCGTTAACGCCACCTGCAACCGCATCGATGGGGGTTCCCAAAGACTTGTACATTTCGCGAACGCCCACAACACCGATTTCTTCGATGGGTGTAACATCACCAGCGACGATTCCGTAGGTGACGAGACGGAGGTAGTAATCCAAGTCACGCAAGCAAGTAGCGGTCATTTCTTGACCGTAAGCGTTGCCACCAGGAGATACAACATCAGGACGTTTTTGGAACAACTGATCGCCAGCTTGCTTAACGATGCGCTCGCGGTTCTCGGTCAGCATTTGAGCGATACGCAGGCGCTTTTCTCCACCTGTTACAAAGCTCTTGATACGATCCAGTTCGCCGGGGCTAAGGTAGCGGGCTTCTGCATCAGCATTCACGATAGACTTCGTGACGATACTCATTAATGGATTCCTCCAGAACGAATAGAAACCAGAATTTAATTAAACTGGCGGGACTTGAGAGGTTGACTGATTCTGTCTCCTCACAGACTTATGCCTGTGAGGTTAGCTTGAGTAAACACAACTACAAAAGCTTTCAGAACTCATCTACCTTCCGGAAATATTTTCGGGCATTATGATGAGCATTTATAACTGTTTTTAACACTTTGTAACATTCTTTTTCATCTTCGCTCCCGAAACCGCGATATTAAAGCAATGTTACGAAAGGTTAAACCGTATGCCAAGTGCCGAGTCCTGAGATTTTGACTCAGAACTCAGAACTAAATTTTAGCGATCGCTATATCGACCGGTTAGCACAGAGGGAGACAAGCTAGACCAGGATTGTTTCACCAAGTCAGCCGCTGCTTGGACGCTACCGAGGTAATTACCTGCGGGGAGGGATGGGTAGCGGTTATAAGGCACTACATCCTCACCGAAGTAACGTGCGTACTCTGGACTCTCTACCATCGCGTTTACAGCAGCTTTCAGACCGCTATCAGCCAGCAGCTTGTTATACTGCCTAATTTCTGCCTGTGTGGCTGGTGCGCGTCCCAATATGTGACGGAATAGGAATTCAATCACTTTGGTGTTGGGATAAGGTCCATAGAAGCGCTTGCGGTAGATTTCGGAGCTAGCGAGGTCGCGCACAAACTCGCGAACGGTGATTTCTCCGTTACGCAGTTTGCTTTCTAGGTCAGTACGGCGGAAGTAGCTCGGAACCTGACCGCTAAATACGTCCATTACCTGACAGTAAATAGCATTCATTGTCTGTTGCATTTCGGCCTGACCTGTACCCACTGTCATCCGGTAAATCCGGGCGGGTTTGCGGCGGGATGTACCCACACCAACTTCTACAGATTGTCCACGACCATCGTTGTAGGAACGACCAAGTTGAACAAACAGCGGTCGGCTCTTATCAACTTGACGAGCTTGTGCTGCCAAGTCTGCGATCGCCTTACCCAAAATCGGCATTTTCGCCACATCCATTTTGGGCTTGATAGTGTCGAAGCTGGGGACAACCACATCATTATTCTGCTTGGTCAGCTGGTTGTACAACTTCTGGCTATTGGGGAAGTTAGCTGCTGGCAAGGTCAAGAAGCGGTTGTATGGCACCACGTCTTCACCAAAGGCTTGGACATACTCGGCACTGTTGACCATCGCCCCAATAAAGGCACGAATCCCTTGGGTCGCCAGTATTTGGTTATACTTACGTATCTCCGCCTGGTCTAATGGCGCACGACCTAAGAAGTGCTTGGTTCCCAGTTCAATCACCTTGGTGTTGGGATAGGGAGTATAGAACTCTTTCAGGTATAGGCTAGAACAACCTAACGCTTCAATAAATTCCTTAACGTTAATTTCGCCATTCCCTAACTTACTTTCTAATGCCGTAAATTCGTTTTTGACGACGTATGGGGCAATATTGCGCTCGAAAACCTGACGGTAGGCAGCACCAATCAAAGTTTGCAGGGCAACTTTATCGTTAAGACCAGCAACCAGCTTAAAGACTTTCGTTTGTTCGCGCTTCTTGCTAACACCTTGGTTAACGCGGGACTGAATATCTGGTTCCGAGCGATTTTCAGTAACAGCACCCATTTCCACGAACATGGGCGTTTCTACCTTGTCAACTCTGACACCGATATCCTCGCCGATGCTACCGACACGCAATTGCCGCAATGCCACACCTTGGGGAGTCAAATAGCGTTCGTAAGGAACGGTATCTTCACCAAATGCTTGGTTATACTCAACACTGTCAATAAAAGCATCTACTAAAGCGTAGAAACCCTTCTTGGCACAGATATCGAAGTACTTGTTGTTTTCTTGGCGACCGTAGGTTGGACGACCTAACAAGCGACGATGAATGTACTCAACAGCCTTACATACATAAAGCGAAGTCCAGTACATCTTGCGGAACAAGTCCGATTTTGCCAAAGCGCGGATAAATTCGCGGATGGAAATTTCGCCGTTTTCTAGCTTAATTTCTGCAACCTTCAGACGCTGACCTTCGTACACATCCCGACCGAAAACTTGCAAGTAAGCAGCTTTAATTACTGCTTGCGTAGAGCTTTCAGAGAATTTGACACTAGTACCCTTGCCTGCTCTCTTCGCAAAAGTTCCCGGTAGTTGGTCTAGGCGGAATACCTTGGGACCCAAAGTACCAGGGAATTCACCCCGCGCTTTGGGATTGCTATTTTGGTTAGAAATTGCAGGCCCTTGGTGAATTAGGATGCGTTTGGTGTCTTTACCAAAAGGAGCCGGACGGCTGCTGGGGTTGCGAGTTTCTTTCGGGAAAATTGCTCCAAACTGAATTTCCAAGGGGTCGTTACCGGAACCATAGACGTGTTGGTCTGGTAGCGGACGCTCGTAATCAGCAAAGGTCGTGATAAACTGCGGTACTTTACGGAAAGGCGCACTGTAGTTAAATAGGTCTTGCTGCGGCCCCCAGTTTCGACATTCTTGAGCTTCTTGACCCAGACCCCGCAGGTAAGGTACTGTTTCTTCCCCAAAGTAGTCAGAGTATTCGTCAGAATCTACCAAAGCATCAACTAACGCTGGTAGACCACCCTTAGAAACAATCGAGAAGTAGCTTTGCACTTCTTCACGGCTACTTGGTCCCCGTCCGAGAATGTGACGGAACGCCAGTTCTAGTGCCCGACTGTTGATAAATGGTTGATAAAATTGCTTTTGGTAAAGGGGGGATTTTGTCAAACGGCGGACAAACTCTTTCATTGAGATGTCGCCATTTTTAACTTGAGATTCCAAGTTAGATACCGACTGGCTGTAAGCGCGAGTAATGTCACGCTCAAAGATTTGACGATATGCTGCCTTGATTACTTCATTCTTCTCGCCGGCAGATAAACCAGGCTTCATCACGAACTTCTGACGACGTTCTGCCGCATTAAAGTAAATTTGGGGCAGTTGTAGACCTTGTTGATCGTCAGAATCACGTTGACGGACTTTATTCGATGGTGTCGGGGCTGAGAATTCGGACAGCAGTACATCCATGTACTGAGACACAATTTCTGTAGCTTCTGAATCTTTGCGGAAATAAGAAAGCGATGCTGATTTGATTTCCTGCAAAGCCACCAGTGTTGCTTCACCAGAGCAAGCGTTTTCAATGATTTCCCGCAAACCGCGTGTATTTACGGAAATTATATTGGGGTCACCAGCAACGATCGCGTAAGTCGCGTAGCGCAAGAACCACGATAAATCCCGCAAACTCTTAGCCATGTTACCAGGACCGTAGCGGGCGACGTTAATTGGTCGGAACCCTACTGGTGTTGGACCACTCGGCGAAGAGTTAAAAATCGAACGCAGGTTTTCTAAGAAACCACCACGGCTTTCAACGTAGGTTACGGTTCCCAATTCCATACTGCGTTTCAAATCCACCCCCGGTGCTGCACCTGCCATCGCCATTTCTGGTTCTGGTTCTCTGGGCTTTTCTAAGAATGCCATCGGCGAACCACCGACAAATATCCGGTTAGCAGCCCGAGAAACAATAATCTCAGAGTTGTTGGTCAGCGTCTGGGCAATTTCTAGACGCTTTGCACCAGATGCAAAATAGCTCGCCAGTTCACTCAATTCGCCTCTTCCCAAAAAGCGGTCTTGCTGCTCCGCTTGGGAAATTGTTGATACAGCTAGCGTTTGATATAGTTGCGGGCGCGCAACTGAGCTTCCACCACTTGCCTTAACACTCATCGGATTTCAAATCTCCCATCAATAATCGTTTATGTGTTAAGTCTGGGTCGCTTGGAGGCTTGACACTTCGGTATAGTTATGCGTTCTGTGTGTCGCCTTCAAAACAGCAAAAAAATAACCCATTCAGTTTTTAGATTAGAACCTTTTTAGTATCTGGCGGGGATTTATTAAGAAGTATGTAGAAACTGTGGCTTAGTTGTAACAATTCTGAGATATATCTGCTCTGGTTTCCCTGAGAACCAATCTAAGTTTTGTATCTAGTACTCCATGCCAAAAGTTCTGATCGGTTGCTAGATCCGCGACTTCGTAAAAGTTGTCGCGGATCTGACCTTCACAACAAAGTCAAAATTAATGACATGGGCTACTAGGGGAGTGTGGGCAAAATGTAAATTTCATCTAGTGACATCCAGTAGATGGATAAGTTACCTTTTAACTAAAAGATACTAAGTATTTAACCAATAAAAATGTTTAACCCTAACAAAATCAAGCGTTTGACCTTGGTTACTCTGTCTGCGATCGCGGCTATTTTGGCTACTATTCCTGCTCAGGCACTCCCAGGACAAAGTAGTAACACCGTATTGAAGTGGGTGAAAAGCAGACCCCAGCTACCAACCCTCGAATATGGTGATGAAACCTCAACTTATTTCGGCACAAAGGGCAATTTGAGGTTTTTTGTCGGGACTGCTTTTGGGAAGAATGTTACCCAAGAATCAATTGAAGTAAGTGATGACCGCAATTTGAAATTCGCGAAGAAAAGTACTAAGGCAATCAAATTGATTCAAGATATCTATGATGTCAGCATTGCCAATGACTTCAAAAATTCTCGGCTAGTCACAAAAATTCGCGGACAGCATTTTTATCAAGGACAGAAGTTTGCCTACACAGCCAGCGATGACTCCGGAGGCTCAAGTTTCCAGATTATTCCTGTGAAAAAGTTGCAAGATGAAATAAAATCCACCAAATTTTGCCAAACTAATCAATGTGATGTTTGATAAAATTTCTACTCCCTTGAAAGAGTGTTGTGGAGTTTAAGCAAAATTTTATCCAGAATAATTCCGAAAATAGAGATGCGCCGACTGTAGCTAATTAACACTGGTATACAATAAAAAAAATGTTTGATTCTAATACAATTCTACGTTTGCACTTGGCTGGATTGTCGGTTATTGCAGTGATTTTGGCTACTACTCCCGTCCAAGCGCTTCCAGGACAGAATGTTAACAGTGTCATTAAGTGGGCGAAAACTAAACCCCAATTACCAGCATTGAAGTATAACAGTGAGTTTAATAATGGTTACGACGGAACTAAGAATAATCTGTATTTTTACGTAAGTGTTCCTTCAGAAAATGGTGTTGTAAAAAAAGAAGGAATCACAGTCAGTGGTGACACTAGCATTAAATTTGCCGTCAATAATGCCAAGGGTGTCAAATTGATTCAAGATATCTATGGAAGCAGAGTGAGCAATGATTTCCGTAGTGCGAAATTTATCAGCAAAGTTGGTAGAGACTCCTTTTATCAGGGTAAAAATTATGGTTATATTACGGCTCAAGTGCAAAATGGGACAAATATACAAATAATTTCTTTGAATAATTTACAAGACGAAATTAAGAACGCCAAATTTTGCCAAACGAACCAATGTGATGTTTAAATAAGGGCGTTATGGTATGCGAGAGAACTGTTTCGATCCTCATTGAGGGGTCAGACCTACTATTCGCTCTTCTGCATCCGTAAAGAAGTTGGGGATCTGGACACTACGATAAACGATAAACTCAAGAATGCCGCAATGTTACTCGAACCATGTCCGACTCTCAAAATATTAGCGCTAAAGTCGCCAAACTCTACGACACTTACCCGTTTCCGCCAGAACCGCTCCTAGATGAACCACCTCCAGGCTATAACTGGCGCTGGAATTGGCTAGCTGCTTATAATTTCTGTACGGGACAAAAAGCCCCAAAGCAAGACATCCGCATTCTTGATGCTGGTTGTGGTTCTGGTGTCAGTACTGAATACTTAGTGC
This sequence comes from Cyanomargarita calcarea GSE-NOS-MK-12-04C, assembly GCA_019359595.1. Classification (GTDB taxonomy): domain Bacteria; phylum Cyanobacteriota; class Cyanobacteriia; order Cyanobacteriales; family Nostocaceae; genus Cyanomargarita; species Cyanomargarita calcarea. The sequence continues at coordinate 249,871 of JAHHGZ010000005.1, read as the reverse complement.
ATCTCAACCCACAAGCGCAGGTTGTCGGAATTGACTTGAGCGCAGGGACTCTGGAAGTTGCGAAAGAACGCTGCAAACGTTCTGGTGCCAATCGTGTCGAGTTCCACCACCTCAGCCTTTACGATCTGGAACAATTGCCGGGAGAATTTGATTTCATAAATTCTGTAGGGGTTCTCCATCATTTACCCGATCCGATTCGCGGTATTCAAACCTTAGCGAAAAAATTAGCCCCTGGTGGCTTAATGCACATTTTTGTCTACGGTGAGTTGGGACGTTGGGAAATTCAACTCATGCAAAAGGCGATCGCACTCCTCCAAGGTGACAAACGTGGCGATTATCCCGATGGCGTGCAAGTCGGACGGCAAATATTTTCTTCATTACCACAAAACAACCGTCTTGTCAAGTACGAACAGCAACGTTGGGCAATGGAAAATAAGCGGGATGAATGTTTTGCCGATATGTACGTTCATCCCCAAGAAGTTGACTACAATATTGAGACGCTGTTTGAGTTAATAGATGCTTCCGAGTTGGAGTTTTTAGGCTTCTCGAATGCAAGTTTTTGGCAATTAGATAGATTGTTGGACAAAGCACCTGAGTTGATGGAACGGGCCTCACATTTGCGATCGCGCGAACTTTATCGCTTGATAGAATTACTTGACCCGGAGGTAAGCCATTACGAGTTTTTCCTTGGTCGTCCTCCCTTAGTCAAAGCCGATTGGACAGCAGATAATAACCTTTTAGCAGCGATACCAGAGCGAAATCCTTGTATTGATGGTTTTCCTAGTAAGTGTATATTTAATTACGATTATCAAGTAATTAACTTGTCTGAAGCCGAGGTTGAGTTTTTGCAAAAATGCGATGGTCAAGCGACGGTGGGAGAGATTTTGGCGGGTGTTGACTTTGAGGTAGATGGGGTGAGTAAATTGCTGAAGCAACAGGTGATTATGTTGACTCGCAGTTAAGGGAACTTTGATTATTTACTGACGTGGATATAACCATTTAGCAAATAATTTTGTCATTTGCGGCATAACAACATAAGTCATCAGCGACACAAGACAGGTAATAAGTACAAAAGACCGAATTAAGGGTGGGAGAGAATTTAAAATTGGTGCAAATAGAAAATTAATAATATTAATCAAACAAAAGATTGCTAATCCAGTAATCAATGCCATCTTATAGCGAGGTGGTGGAACAATTGCTTTTTTTGCAGGTAACGTAAACCAAGTTTCCAGCCCGGTCAATTTCTCTACATTTGCAGTTCCTTGCGATAATGGTTCTACCAACTCTAACCACCGTTGCCGCACTTGAGATTCTTCCCAACGCTTGAGGTTGCTGATTTTGTCAAATTTGAAGATAATTCGATATTCTGGGTTATCAGCATCGATAGGACGAAAAGTACTCGTTCCCAAATGCCCTGGAAATTCCATCGCTGACGCAATCATACTAGAAACAACTTGTTCAAACTCCTTTTGTTTTCCAGGTTTAGCACTTCGTAAAACGCAGATTGTAACGGGTGGGTCGCTGGGATCGTGATACATTTTGTATTTCAATTAGTCCATGATCAAAAAAATTTCATAACCAATATGGTGCAGCTAAAAATCCTTTGGTTTATAAACCTAGATTTTATGTACCTATTGTGGGATAGCCAGAGAATGCTCATCCCATTATATTTTATTGAAAACGTGACAATATGTTGGAAAAGTCAGTTCACGAAGAAAGAAGGAAGAAGTACCCACATGAGTACTCATGTGGGATTGAAACAAGGACACTGTTTTTCTTCTCTGCGAGACACTACGTGAACGCGCTACAAAGGACTCGAAAAACATTTTTTTTACTGAAGCTCTAAACTCAGAACGCGCATTTTTATTAGCTATTCCTTCTTCCAACTTCGGTCCTTACTTCAACATCATTTGTAACTCTACACCCCTATTAAACCTTTTTTGCCAACATCTAAACAAACCACTCCTGAAGGTACAATTCCTGTAGGTGGAGGTAAAAACATTCCACCATTGCCAACCACATAAATAAAAGTATTGTCATTCTCAGTACGTCCAAATGCAACAGCCGTACTTCCAATTACTCCTTGTTCGGCAGTTGCAATAGTTATTGTCTTACCATTTGGAGTAATCTTCACAACACTATTAAAAATGTGGGTAGCACCGTACAGATTACCATCGACATCAAACGCAAAATCATCAATATTATTATTCGTTACCCAAACTTCTGGTTCGCTGGGATTGCCTGAAGCATCTACAGAAATCTTCAGAATTAATTGCTTTTCCGTGTTAGATGCATACAGATAACCATCAAAAAACTTTAAACCGTTAACTGCAGGAATTTGACTTTCAGAATTGCTACGGGCAAGCATTGGATGTTCTAACCAAATTTTAGTACTTTTGTCAGCTAAATTAAATTCCCAAATAGCACCACGAAATGAATCGGCAAGTAAATAACGTTCGTCTTGTAAGCAAGTTAAGCCATTCAGAAAGATTGCTTCTTGAAGCGTTGCTAATAGTTCGATATTACCTTCGGTTGACACTTGTAAAACTACAGGTGTACCGCTAGCATTCCAAGCAGTCACAATTAGACTGCCATCATTGGCAATAGCTAACCCAGCTATTTTACTTTCCCAAGTGGCATGAATTCTTTGAGTACCATCAAGAGAGATATGTACAATTTCTCCGGCTTCGTGGTTGCTGACAAATAATGTACCATCGGCGGTAATAACAATGTTTTCAATGAAAGTATTGATGGGAAATAATGTAATTGTTTTCGCTGGAACTAATTCAATCGGAACGTTTTGATAAAGTGGTGGTAATTGGGATGTCATGCTTGTTTAATCCTCATGTTAACGAATGAGCTATTTATAGACATATTCTTGTTGCCAAGCAGCTTGTTCTTGGCTATGTAAATCCCAGTAAACTTGTGCGATCGCGTCAGGTGCAAAATGCTCATCCTGCCCGATAGTACCGCAAACAGTAACAGTGGCAACGTGGATATTATCTCCACGCAATTCCTGTGCCAAACTCAATGCTAAAGAGCGAATTCCGGCTTTACCGATCGACAGCGAAGTAAAGTCAGGATACGGTGACAGCGCAAATCCTCCTCCTGTGAGCAAAATTGTGCCTCCCCTTGCTTTCATTTGCGGTACAACTTGCTGCACCGAAGTTAACGCTCCCACTACATTTACTTGAAAATCTTGAATTAGCTCCATTGCGGTAGTCGTCATTCCCTTGCTTTGTCTGGGGGCTGCGGTATTGTAAATTAGTACATTGACAGCGCCCATTGTTTGCTCTATTTGGTTGAATGTATTAACTAATGATGTTGTATCAGCTACATCAACACTGAACCCACGAGATTGGATGTTGGCACTTTGTAGGGTTTTTTCATACTCTGTGAGAGCTTCAGGACGACGAGCCAGCATTGCAATCGAATACCCGTGTCGCCCAAAAACTTCTGCGATCGCTAATCCTAATCCCGAACCAACTCCCACCACTGCACAAATATTTTCACTCATTGAGCTATACCTCTGGGTTTAATATAGATATGACAATCAGAACCTTCCCCCCTTGTTTTGAAAGGGAAAAGAAGGAGATTTATTGTTATCTGTACAACTTTTACAAGCTCTGACTTTATAACATAAGCGGTTAAAAGTTACCAAATGGATACTATTGACAGAAAATATTCTTGCCCAGTAGAAGTAACAATTGAAGCGATTGGCGGCAAGTGGAAATGTGTTATCCTTTGGTGGCTGCGGCGAGATGCAAGGCGTTTTAGTGAGTTAAAATTACTGATTCCGCCTATTAGCCAGAAAGTATTAACCCAACAACTGCGAGAATTAGAAACAGATGGTTTAATTACTAGACAATCTTACCGAGAGTCACCCCCTCGCGTTGAGTATTTTTTAACTCCTCACGGGCAAACTCTGACTCCAATTACCGAATTGATGTGTGAATGGGGAAAGCATCACAAGGAAAATTATCAATTTGGTGGCTGTCGTTTGGATAATGTGCGAGTTTTGGTAGTATCTGAAGCGCGATCGCTACCCTTAATCCTGGAAGAATACAGCGCAACTGTAGTATCAGCAACATCCGTCAGGGAAATGCTGACTTTATTAGATGGTTATTATCCTGATGTATTATTAATTGATTTTTCTATCTTAGACGAAGCAAATAGCCAACTGTTGATAGCAAAAATAAAACAAATACAACAACAATCAAGAAGTGCGATACCCATTGCGGAAGATTCTGCGCTCGTGGCAGCACTAACAAGTCAATTTACTATGGTTGCGACGGTTCCTATTGACAATTATTATGAACGCGGACGAGCATTTAAAATGGGGTTTTCTGTACATTTACCTAGTCCCATTGACAATGCGGAAATGATAGCTACTCTTTCTAGTGTAACTAGAAGAACAACTTAGTTTTTGTTTTGTCTTGGCAGAATTAATGTAATGTCAAGAAGCTCATCACTCATAATTTTTAATCTTTAGGGCTTGGACTCTTGTTTGCGTCACAGCGTCCCACCTGCCAAAAATCCACCGGACACTTGCCAAAAATCCACCGGACACTTGCCAAAATCCACCGGACACTTGTCAAAATCCACCGGACACTTGTCAAAATCCACCGGACACTTGCCGAAAATCCACCGGACACTTGCCAAAAATCCACCGGACACATCTGGGAGAACAGACCTCTTGCCTATCCTACAAGATGATTTTTGCCATTAGTAGCGTTATAGCGTCTTGGATATGGGTTAAATCCATTTTTGTAACTGAGCATACAGTTAGATAGGACTGAATGCGAAAATATATGTATGACAACACAGGTAGTGCGATTCGGGAACTGCGACGCTTAGGCGACCTTTAGCACCTCCTCATGTTCCCTGTCAATAAAATTTGATAAGGAATTAATTGTTTTTTTCTTTTGAAACTGCACAAGAAGTTAATTGTTTATTTCTAAAGTATTGTTACCAGGGCGTGATAAGATTGGGCTGGTTGAACGTGCAGTCAACAACAAAATTAGCTGTACTGGTTTGAATTCCCGTGAGCTTGTCAGACGAATCAACTGAACCCACACCAACGACAGGACAAGATGCTCAAGCTGGTTTTGAGAACTCAGAACCGGTGGAGTCTATGCGAGAGTTTTATCAACTCTATCAGGAGTTGCTGTTAACCACACTTGTCCTGACGGGGATAATCTTTGTGTCTGTGTGGATTGCTTACTCCCTGAACATCGCCCTGAATTATTTGCTTGGGGCATTTACAGGTGTGGTTTACTTGAGGACGTTGGCAAAAGATGTTGAGGGCTTGGGCAGAGAAAAACAGTCGCTGAGTAAAACTCGGTTAGCTCTATTATTTGTAATAATTCTAATCGCATCGCGGTGGAATCAATTGCAAATATTGCCCATATTTTTGGGATTTCTCACCTACAAAGCAACACTCTTCATCTATGTAGTCAGAATCTCATTTGTCTCTGACACGCCAAAGCTCCCATAACCTTAAAAAGCTCAACACGAGTTTTGCGGGAACGGAATTTTTCCAAATGGAAGATCCAAACTGGAAACTAAGGCCAAAAATCCACAAACTAAACTGGTACCTCTTCTCCAGTTAATATTGGAGAAACGATCGATTTGGAAAGAAAATGGTGAATTTTCTGAACGTCTTTAATTCTGTTCCCCTTGCCGAATTGGAAGTGGGAAAACATTTGTACTGGCAAGTAGGCAATTTTAAATTGCACGGTCAAGTGTTTCTCACGTCTTGGTTTGTAATTGGCGTATTAGTGCTAGTTTCTTTGTTAGCAAGCAGTAACGTCAAGCGAATTCCTAGTGGCATACAAAACTTGATGGAGTATGCCCTAGAATTTATTCGGGATTTGGCAAAAAACCAGATTGGCGAAAAAGAATATCGCCCTTGGGTGCCCTTTATTGGCACTTTGTTTTTGTTCATTTTTGTGTCAAATTGGTCAGGGGCACTTATTCCTTTTAAGCTAATTCATCTTCCAGAAGGCGAATTAGGCGCTCCGACTGCTGATATAAATACAACGGTGGCTTTAGCTTTGTTGACATCTTTGGCGTATTTTTACGCTGGATTCAGCAAAAAGGGATTGGGGTATTTTGGCAACTATGTCCAGCCTGTGGCATTTATGTTGCCATTCAAGATTATTGAAGATTTCACCAAACCCCTTTCCCTAAGCTTCCGTTTATTCGGTAACATCTTGGCAGATGAATTGGTAGTGGGCGTTTTAGTATTACTAGTGCCTCTATTTGTGCCACTGCCAGTAATGGCTTTGGGACTGTTTACCAGCGCTATTCAAGCACTGATTTTTGCAACCTTGGCGGCTGCTTATATTGGTGAAGCGATGGAAGACCATCACGGCGAAGAACACCATTAGTTGTGAAGAGTTAGGAGTTAGGAGTTAGAAGTTAGGAGTTAGGAGTTAGGAATTAGGAGTTAGGTGTTGGGAGATAAGCAACAACTAACAACTAACTAACAAACAACAACTAACAAACAACAATTAACAAACAACAACCAACAACTAAGAAATTTACTTTCTTCAAGACTCATTCATTCGACGTATACAGTAAGGAAAAAATATCATGGATCCATTAGTTGCTTCTGCTTCCGTATTAGCTGCTGCTCTCGCCGTTGGTTTAGCTGCAATCGGTCCTGGCATTGGTCAAGGTAACGCTGCTGGTCAAGCAGTAGAAGGTATTGCTCGTCAGCCAGAAGCAGAAGGCAAAATTCGCGGTACATTGTTGCTTTCTTTGGCATTCATGGAAGCGCTAACCATCTACGGTCTAGTAGTTGCGCTAGTATTGCTGTTTGCCAACCCCTTCGCGTAAAACCGATTAGGAGTCTTTGAGTTAAGAGTTAGGAGTTAAGAGTAGAATTCATAACTCATAACTCATTAACTCATAACTCTGGTGATGACTCTTCCTTTTCGCTTTTGAGAGGATACTAAGCAACCATGACACACTGGATAACGTTATTAGCCGTAGAAAAGGTTGCTAAAGAAGGGGGGTTGTTTGATTTAGATGCGACCCTACCTTTGATGGCAATTCAATTTCTACTTTTAGCTTTAATTTTGAATGCGACTTTTTACAAGCCTCTGGGCGCGGCTATTGATGGGCGGAACGAGTATATCCGCAACAATCAGTTAGAAGCTCAAGAACGCTTGTCAAAAGCAGAAAAATTAGCACAACAATACGAGCAAGAGCTAGCAGGAGCAAGAAAGCAAGCACAAGCAGCGATCGCTCAAGCTCAAGCTGAAGGGCAAAAAGTAGCTGCGACTAAAATAGCTGCAGCACAGAAAGAAGCCCAAGCTCAAAGAGAACAAGCAGCTAGTGAAATTGAGCAGCAAAAACAGCAGGCTTTAAGTTCATTAGAGAAAGAAGTGGATTCCTTAAGTCGTCAAATACTAGAGAAGCTTTTAGGAGCCGATCTGGTAAGTCGGCGGTAATATAAATAGTCGTGAGTTAGGAGTTAGTGGTTAGTGGTTAGTGGTTAGTGGTTAGTGGTTAGTGGTTAAATAACCAACAAATAACAACCAACAAATAACAACTAACAAATAACAACCAACAAATAACAACTAACAAACAAAACAGCCTTGGCAGCGCAGTAGTGGATGAAGAATCATGGTTAGTTTTTTACTGTTGATGGCCCAAGCCAGCGCCGTCGGGGGTGAATTGGCAGAGGCAGGAGAAGGTGGTATTGGTTTAAATACCAACATATATGACACCAACCTGATTAACCTTGCCATTATTATTAGTGTGCTGCTAATTTTCGGGCGGAAAGTTCTAGGTACAACCTTAAAAGAACGCCGTTTAAAGATTGAAACAGCAATAAAAGGTGCAGAGCAACGTGCTAAAGATGCAGCCGCATCTCTTGCCGCTGGTCAGCAGAAATTAGCCCAAGCTCAAGCTGAAGCTGAAAACATCAAAAAAGTGGCAGAACAGAATGCTGTGAAAGCAACAGAAGCAATATTAGCGGCTGCAGCTGTGGATGTGCAACGGATGAAAGAAACAGCAGCTGCGGATTTAAACTCAGAACGGGATAAAGCGATCGCGCAATTACGTTCTAGTGTAGTCGCAATGGCATTGAAAAAAGTTGAGTCGGAACTCCAAACAGGAGTTGCCGATGATGCCCAACAAACATTAATTGACCGCAGCATTGCGCTACTGGGAGTCTAGGGATGAAAAGCAAGATAGCATTAGCTGAAATCGCCCAGCCTTACGCACAGGCTCTGATGTCAGTCGCGGGGTCGAATAACCTCACGGAGGAATTCGGCGAAGATGCGCGTTCCTTGCTGAGTTTACTATCCTCAAGCGAACAGTTGCGCAACTTTTTTGCCAACCCATTTATTGCGGCTGAAAACAAAAAGGCTGTCATCAATCAAGTATTTGGTGAGGGTTCTAATACTTACTTCCGTAATTTTTTGATGTTGCTGGTAGATAGACGACGCATTTCATTGTTGGACGGTATTTGTCAGCAATATCTAGGGCTTTTGCGGCAACGAAACCAAACTGTTTTAGCGGAAGTTATTTCGGCAGTTCCTCTAACAGACGAGCAAAAAGAATCAGTCAAGCGTCATGTTGTTTCGATGACCAATGCTCGCTCTGTAGAACTAGACTCCAAAATTGACCGAGACTTGATTGGTGGTGTAATTATCAAAGTTGGCTCTCAGGTCATTGACGCGAGTTTGCAAGGTCAACTGCGCCGCCTTTCTTTGCGTTTAAGCGGCTCTTGATAAGTTAGGAGTTAGGAGTTAGGAGTTAGGGGTTAGGAGTTAGGAGCTAGGAGTTAGGAGTTAGGAATTTGAAAAGAATTGTTCAACTCATCACGAAAAACTCTTCAACTCATGACTAAATAACTCATGTACAGAAGTAAGACTATACCTCTGGAAAATTTATAACTCATAACTCATAACTCATAACTTTAATTTTCTACTCCTTCTCTAAAGAAAAATTATAGACCTATGAGCATTTCCATCAGACCTGACGAAATCAGCAGCATTATTCAGCAGCAAATTGAGCAATACGACCAAGAAGTCAAAGTTGCTAACGTTGGTACCGTCCTCCAAGTAGGTGACGGTATTGCCCGTGTCTATGGCTTAGAAAAGGCTATGGCCGGGGAACTTCTAGAGTTTGAAGATGGTACAGTTGGCATCGCACTCAACCTAGAAGAAGACAATGTAGGTGTGGTGTTAATGGGTGACGGTCGTGACATCCAAGAAGGTAGCACCGTTACTGCCACTGCCAAAATTGCTCAGGTGCCCGTGGGAGACGCGATGATTGGGCGCGTTGTGGATGCTTTAGGTCGTCCAATTGATGGTAAAGGTGACATCAAAACCACCGAAAGCCGTTTAATTGAATCTATGGCACCAGGGATTATTGCCCGTCGGTCAGTACACGAACCAATGCAAACTGGTATCACCGCTATTGACTCAATGATTCCCGTTGGTCGGGGTCAACGAGAATTGATTATTGGTGACCGTCAAACTGGTAAGACAGCGATCGCTATTGACACCATCATCAACCAAAAGGAAGAAGATGTCATATGTGTTTATGTAGCCATCGGTCAAAAGGCTTCCACCGTCGCTAACGTAGTGCAGACATTGCAAGAAAAAGGCGCGATGGATTATACCATCGTTGTTGCTGCTAGCGCCAGTGAACCCGCTACCCTCCAGTACCTGGCTCCCTACACAGGTGCTACCTTGGCTGAGTACTTCATGTACAAGGGCAAAGCGACCCTAGTAATTTATGATGACCTCTCCAAGCAAGCCCAAGCTTACCGCCAAATGTCCTTGCTGTTACGTCGTCCACCCGGACGGGAAGCATATCCTGGAGATGTATTTTACCTCCACTCCCGTTTGTTGGAAAGAGCAGCAAAATTGAGTGATGAATTGGGTAAAGGCAGTATGACCGCTCTCCCAATCATCGAAACTCAAGCTGGTGACGTATCTGCTTACATCCCCACCAACGTAATTTCGATTACCGACGGTCAGATTTTCTTGTCTTCTGACTTATTCAACTCAGGTATTCGTCCTGCAGTGAACCCCGGTATCTCCGTATCCCGCGTAGGTTCTGCGGCTCAAACCAAGGCAATGAAGAAAGTTGCCGGTAAGATTAAGTTGGAATTGGCACAGTTTGACGATTTGCAAGCTTTCGCGCAATTTGCTTCTGACTTGGATAAAGCTACTCAAGACCAGTTGGCACGAGGCGTACGCCTGCGGGAACTCTTGAAGCAGCCCCAAAACTCTCCTCTATCTGTATACGAACAAGTTGCGATTCTGTATGCGGGTATTAACGGATATTTGGATGACATCCCTGTAGAGAAAATTACAACCTTTACCAAGGGATTGCGCGAATATTTGACAACCAGTGCGCCTAATTACACTGAAAATGTGAGAACACAAAAAGTTCTGGGTGATGCTGAAGAATCAGCGTTGAAGACCGCAATTACCGAATACAAGAAGACCTTCAAGGCAACAGCGTAATTGGTTAGGAGTTAGGAGTTAAGAGTGAGGAGTTAAGAGTGAAAAGTGAGAAGTTAATTAAAAACCGATCGCTCATAATCCGTTATTCATAGCTCATAACTCCTAATTCATAACTCTTAACTCAAAATTCAAGAACTATGCCTAATTTAAAAGAAATACGCGATCGCATTCAGTCGGTCAAAAATACCCGCAAGATTACAGAAGCGATGCGGCTGGTGGCTGCCGCAAGAGTTCGTCGGGCACAAGAACAGGTGACAGCGACTCGTCCTTTTGCCGATCGCTTGGCACAAGTATTATATGGCTTGCAAACCCGTCTGCGCTTTGAAGATGTAGATTTACCGCTGTTTAAGCAACGTGAAGTTAAAACAGTCGGGTTGTTAGTAATTTCAGGCGATCGCGGTTTATGCGGTGGTTATAATTCTAACGTCATCCGTCGTGCTGAAAACCGCGCCAAGGAAATCAAAAAAGAAGGTTTAGATTACAAGTTTGTAATCGTCGGACGAAAAGCTACTCAGTATTTTCAACGTCGCGAGCAGCCCATAAGTGCTACCTACACTGGCTTGGAGCAAATCCCCACAGCAGCAGAAGCTTCTAATGTTGCTGACGAACTGCTTTCTTTGTTCTTGTCGGAAGGTGTAGATAGAATTGAGCTAGTTTATACCAAGTTCGTCTCTTTAGTAAGTTCTCGTCCTGTAGTGCAAACTTTGCTTCCTCTAGATCCTCAAGGTTTAGAAGCTGCGGATGATGAAATCTTCCGTCTGACAAGCCGTGGTGGTGAATTTGAAGTGGAACGAACAAAAGTCACCACCCAAGTTCGTGTTTTGCCCCGTGACATGATTTTTGAGCAAGACCCAGTACAGATTCTGGAATCTTTACTGCCATTGTATCTGACAAACCAGTTACTGCGGGCATTGCAAGAATCTGCAGCGAGCGAACTAGCAGCACGGATGACAGCAATGAGTAACGCTAGTGACAACGCTACCGAACTGGTTGGGAATCTGACTCTGAAATATAACAAAGCTCGACAAGCGGCAATTACCCAAGAACTGTTAGAAGTTGTGGGTGGTGCGGAAGCATTAACTTAGTCGAGAAAGTGGATTTTGCGGAAAGTCACATCTTGCAACAAGCGGCAACACCCTAGAAGGGTGTCGCTATACGTACAAAGCCCACCTGCGTGGGCTAGACTACACCCTAGCTTGTTGCTAGAAGATTAGGCATAGGTTTATAGGGTAGGTGTAAGATATAAGGAAACCGAATCTCGGCACAGCGCTGGCTGCACTTTCCGCAAAATCTCAAATAGTTTGTGGCAATTTCTGAAATAACGTATTACAATATAGGAGTATCAGACACGGGGCTTTCATGGTTTCGACAGGTTGGCGAACGTTACTCTATGATACAGGTCGAGAGCGAGTTTACTCTCGTAAATCAAAGACTCAAAAAAAAAGTAAATGCGAACAACATTGTACCTTTTGCTCGTAAGCAAGCTCTAGTAGCTGCCTAAAAATCTCTTACAGATTCGAGCGTCTCCGGTTTGACTCCGTTAAGGACTAGAGACCAACCCCCAACGGAAGCTCTAGCAAGAGTTCTTTGATTGGCTTGCTAGCTAAGATTCAATCAAAGCATCCTACGTTCGGGATAAGGAACGATTCCCGCCTTGAGGGTCAGAAAGGCTAAACCTGTGAATGAGTGGGGTACTAATACCCAGTTTGGACATGGGTTCGACTCCCATAAGCTCCACTGATATATAAGAATAAGATCCACCAAGACATTACATCTTGGTGGATTTTATCTTTTTATGGAGGATGGGTAAGTAATCGTTTTTTTGTACGAATTTTTTAAGGAATTAGCTGAGTTTAATAGAAACGAAAGATTAGGAAGACCGCATTTTTGTTGTAAATCACGTTACCGCAAGTTTAAAGATTTAAGTAATTTTGGCGACAGGATTAATAAATTTTACCAGGCAGCTAGCCAGGGACTATAAGTCGAATGGCACTCTTGTTATACTAAAAACGGTTTGGAACTTTACTTTTAAACGCAGAGGCTCGCGCTCGGTAAACGCAAAGGTACGCAGAGTTTTTGTTCAATTTTATGCTCTGATGTAAAGTCCAGATATTAACCGTTTGCAGTATAAGAAGATGCGATTACCTCCGGTACGCTACGCGATCGCAGCTTCAAATACTTAGGTCAAACAACTTGCAGAAATCCGCAAAGATTTTGATTCAGTTCTCCAGTACATAACAAAGGTGACGGAAAATACGTAACTTTGAGGAACACAATTATCGAAGCGACATCAACACGCGATCGCTCATCTTATAGAACTCATGTACCAAATAAACACAATCGCACTCCCCAAACTCCAAAATGCAAACTGACTCCTAGGAAGATGCTGTACGCTATTATCGCCACGTTAGAGACTTTCAATGGATTGAGGGCTTACAGTTGTTGAATCCTTTTGAGATATTGTAAAACTTTAATCATTTTATATTCATTACTTTGCCCCAGCGATCGCTAGTCTTAAATATAGAACTATTGTACTACAATAGCATTTCCCATGCGGCAAACAAATGTCAGACTGACAAGCTAGCACGATAAAGACAGCGCTGCCAAAAACCCAAAAAGCGAACTGACTCCCAGAAGCATACTAATCGCTATCACTGTTACCAGATTTATTCCTTACTCTTTTGGTAAGCTTGGATTTTTTCATAGAGTATCGTTACTGTCTCACCAGTAAAAATTGAAGAGCGAGTTTTTAAATAGTCATCTTTGCCAGCTTGCATCATAGATAGGTTTAGACTGATAAATTTGTATATCAGTAATGGCAATCTGGTTAAAATTCAATTTAGCTTCTTCCAGAGTATCTGTACCAAACCGAACTTGTTTCCAAAAAATATTTCCAATTTCAGAAAAGAAAAAATCTGGTACTAAGAGTGTATAATCGCTATTTAATAGGCGTGATGCAGCCTCTGCATGAATTTCCGGTAAAACCCACTTAACTGCAACATTGGCATCGACAACAAATTTATTCAACGTTGACGGTCCTCGCGTAATAGTTCAGCACTATCTCTAAAAGTTCGTCCTTGATATTGTTGCCTTACTTTTGCTAGTCTTTCTCTCGCTTCATGCATAGTTTCTTGCTGATTCGGAAAGCTCTCAAACTGTACAGCTTCTTCTACAATAGCTTTAAGTTCTTCTATCAAGCTCCTACCTTGGCGGGTAGCACGGACTTGGAGTTTCTCAACCACAATCGGGTCTAGATTTTCAAGAATAATCTGTGTCATTGATTGGTCTAATTATAGAAAATAAGTTCATCTATCAAAACATTATCTCAAATCCGCAAAATAAATAAAGTACTTAGAGGATGTTTGAAAAGTGGGGGAGGATCGTAAAAAAAAGCTCACAAGGTTTAAGCTGAGATTTGTAGAAACCAGCACCTAGTGAGCAAATGACAAAAGTATATCCGTCAAGGAGACAAAAAAGTACTCAACCGAGTTCATTGTATGGGCGAACGCCGCAAGGCGTCGCGCAAGCTTCGCGTGCATTGCTTACATACAATTTGGATGGATGGAGGGTATCGAGGAGAAGATTTTATCCACTGGGTAATGGATGTATTTCGGTGGATTGTGGAAATTGTCCTTAGACTTTTGGAGAAAAAGGGTTTTGTCTTATTACCAAAGCGGTGGGTAGTGGAAAGGACATTTGGCTGGCTCAATTGGTGTCGGCGTTTGAGCAAGGATTATGAACGGCTACCCGAAACCTCCGAGGCTTTTATTTATATAGCGATGATTCGTATCATGGTTAGACGACTAGCTTAATTTTTTACTACCTTCGACTTTTAAAACATCCTCTTATGAGACTTACGCGATCGCGGGGTAGGGGGTAGGGGTTCTGAAATTTTAGCAATCGATACCTTAATATTCCGCAATTGCCACAAGGGCGATCGCGCATACGATGTGTAATCTTTAACTAGTACCTCAGTACATGTCATCTTTCAAAGAAGATGCCAACTACTGCGCAGTCGCATTTTTATATTATTTTATTTTTCTTATGACACCAGAAGACAACAACCTAAGATTTCCGCTGTGGCAATATCTTAACCAGCCTTTATTTAGCTCTGATAGTAAATTTGTATTAATTCCCAGCCGTTTTGCTTATCTTCATAGAATTAAGCTCTTAAAACGTTGTTGGGCCAAAGAGTGCGACGTTAACAAGAGTTAGGAGTTAGGAGTTAGGAATTATGAGTTAGGAGTTAAGAGTTATACCAAATAGTATGAAGATGCAATTAATAGCCCACGCAGGTGGGCTTGGTTTGTATAGCCCCACCCTTCTAGGGTGTGGGGGGAATAAATCACAACTCTTCATATCATGTCCGGTTAATTACCAACATTGTAGAAACGTTATATGTAACGTTTCTACAGAATTTTACAATTTTTTATTATTAGGACTTACGTAACTGGCACATTAATAACCGTAGGGTGTGTGACGCTTAGATAAATACTGTACGGTAAATTATGGTTTGTAGCGTCTCTTCGCTTCGATGATTTGTGACAATATCGTAAGTCCTGATTATGATTGATTTCCCGGACATACAGCAAATTTCAACTTTGTGAGGTACAGAAATACCCCTCCCCAACCCTCCCCGTATGCCAAGGGGAGGGGGTGTACTTCATTTACTTGCAAAGTGCTGTAATATAACTCCTCACTCTACGGCTGTTAAGGTGTAAGCTGTGAAATCAATCGTTTTTCCTTCGCTTCTTCTCTTCGCGGAGCGTCTCGAAGAGAAGAAGCGAAGGTAAGAGTTAAGATTTAGTCACCTTAACTCCCAACTCCTAACTTCTAGCTCTTAATTTTCTAACTCCTGAGACTTTGGCTTTTTCCCATCCAATAAAGTACTCACAGTCATATCACCCATCACGTTAATTGCAGTCCGACAGCGGTCTAAGAACCAATCAACAGTCACCAGTACAGCTATATACTGTGTAGGCAAACCAACGGAAGTGAATACCAGTGTCATTGTCACCAATCCAGCGTTGGGAATATTCGCTGCACCCACGGACGCAAAAATTGAGGTGAGAATGACAATCAACTGCTGTGCTAAATTTAGATGTTGTCCCAATACTTGGGAGATAAACAACGCAGACATCGCTTCATACAGTGCCGTACCGTCGTTGTTGAAATTAGCCCCAACTAATGCCCCTAACGCTGCAGAAGATTCCCGCAAACCAATTTTTTCTTGCAACACTTCAAAGGTAACGGGCATTGTCGCACCGGATGATGATGTTGAGAAAGCCGTCAGGAAGGCATCAGCACCCCCTTTAAGGAAATTTATCGGGTTTACCCACGACTCTAATTTGACTCTGGTGAGGTAGTAGCAAGCTTGCAGTATCAATGCTAGCAGTACCGCTACAATAAACGCAAACAAAGATTGAAATGGTGCAAAGCCTTGCAGTGCCACAGTTTTTGATACAATGCCAAATACTGCTAAAGGCACTAAAGCAATTACCCAGTTGAGGACGCGAATTACAGCATCAAACAATACCCCAATAATATCTTCAATTGGCTTGTATTCTGTCTTGCCTTGAGCGACCATCTCTGATTTTATCGCTCGCAGGACAATGCCCAAACTCAGAGCAATCACAATCAATTGAATAACGTTATTATCCACCAAGGGCCTGAGGATAGAATCTGGCACAGCATCTTTGATGAGTCCCCAAGGGTCAAGATTACTTTGAGGGCTTGCTTGCACATCTCCTGGGGGTATCAGCTGCCCCCCCCAAGTACCAGGACGCAAAACGTTTGCCACCAAAAGTCCAATCAGTATTGCTACGGTTGTATTGGTAATCAGCAGTAATGCTAGCTTGCGTCCGGCAGTACCGGGAATATGCGTAGTCATGAAAGTATGCAGCACTGCCACCAAAATTAAGGGTGTAGCGAGCGCACGCAAAGCCTTCAAAACCAAGTCAGCGGGAGTTGCTAAACCATTTATGAAGTCCTTATTGGCGGCACTGGGGTTACCACCACCAAGTAAAATTCCTAAAGCCACAGCAAGCACTAAAGCGATAAGAATTTGTACTGTCAGAGGGATACGCTGCCACCAAGGACGGGGCTTGGTTTCTGATGAAGGAATACTCTCTGGTTGGTTCATTAGGGGGTGCTGATTTAGTGGCGTAATTAATTAAACATCACTTCCGGGGAGGGAAATTTCGGATTAAGACAAGTTTTCAGATTGGCCGCAAATTGAGTTAACCTAAAATACCATCACTGTTATTTAAAAGGGTAAAGGTTAACGAAAAAAGGTCAAAGGGTAAACGGAACCCTTTCCCTTTCTACTTTTCTCTACTTCTTTTTGTGAAGTTCAGTGATGTTGTTTGCTTAGAGTGGGAAACGCTTATGTCCTTTGTACCTTTGCACATTCACAGTGACTACAGTTTGCTCGATGGGGCCAGTCAGTTACCGGAGTTGGTCGATCGCGCTATCGAATTGGGTATGAAAGCGATCGCGCTGACGGATCATGGAGTGATGTACGGTGCGATCGAACTGGTCAAAACTTGTCGCAGCAAGAATATTAAGCCAATTATTGGCAATGAAATGTATATCATTAACGGCGATATCACCAAACAAGAACGCCGTCCTAAATATCATCAAGTTGTTTTAGCTAAAAACACAAAAGGTTACAAAAATTTAGTTAAATTAACAACAGAATCTCACCTCAATGGTGTACAAGGTAAAGGTATTTTTTCTCGACCTTGTATCAACAAAGAATTACTCAAAGAATACCGGGAAGGCTTGATTGTTACCAGCGCTTGTTTGGGTGGAGAAATTCCCCAAGCAATTCTCAGCGGTAGACCGGATGCAGCCCGAAAAGTTGCACAATGGTATAAGGATACATTAGGTGATGATTATTATTTAGAAATTCAAGACCACGGGTTCCCAGAAGACCGGATTGTAAATGTAGAAATTGTCAAAATTGCGCGGGAGTTAGGGATTAAATTTATTGCCACAAATGATTCCCACTACATTTCCTGTTATGACGTTGAAGCGCATGACGCTTTACTCTGCATTCAAACAGGCAAACTAATTATTGAAGATAACCGGATGCGTTATACAGGTACAGAATATCTGAAATCCGGTGAAGAAATGAAGCAGCTATTCCGCGACCATTTAACCGATGACGTTATCTTGGAAGCGATAGTCACAACTGAAGAAATTGCCGATAAAGTCGAGCTTTACCACATTATGGATGAGCCTCGCATTCCTACCCCTGCAATCCCATCCGGTTATACTCCTGATACTTATGCGGAAGAAATTGCTTGGCAAGGACTTTTAGAAAAGTTAAATCGCAAATCGAAAAATGAAGTCGATCAAGTCTATAAAGAAAGACTGGAATATGAACTAAAAATGATTCAGCAAATGGGTTTTTCCACATACTTTTTAGTAGTGTGGGATTACATCAAATTTGCCAGAGATAATGGGATTCCAGTTGGTCCCGGTCGCGGTTCGGCAGCAGGTTCTCTAGTTGCCTATACGATGGGCATCACTAATATCGACCCAGTACATCATGGGCTACTCTTTGAAAGATTTCTCAACCCAGAACGGAAATCTATGCCTGATATTGATACAGATTTCTGTATCGAACAACGGGATAAGGTGATTGAGTATGTCACTGAGAAATATGGCACAGAAAGAGTTGCTCAAATTATTACTTTTAACCGTCTCACATCCAAATCTGTTTTAAAAGATGTCGCTAGGGTATTGAATATTCCTTATGGCGAATCAGACAAAATGGCGAAGATGATTCCCGTCGTGCGGGGGAAACCAACTAAACTCAAGGTGATGATTTCTGATAAAACACCAGCACCTGAGTTTAAAGAAAAATATGAGAATGAACCCCATGTCCGCCATTGGCTAGATATGGCAATGCGAATTGAAGGTACTAACAAAACTTTTGGCGTTCATGCAGCCGGTGTGGTGATTTCTGCCGAACCATTAGACCAACTTGTGCCATTACAAAAAAATAATGACGGCTCCGTGATTACCCAGTATTTTATGGAAGATATAGAATCTCTGGGTTTGTTAAAGATGGATTTTCTGGGTTTAAGGAATTTGACGATGATTCAGAAAGCCATTGATTTGATTGAGGAAAATCACGGATTTAAATTAGACGCATATGAGATAACTAAGCAAGAGAGAAGAGCGCAGAAAATATTAGCTAAAGGTGACCATAAAACTTTACCTAACGAGGTGCAAAAGACTTATAAACTTTTAGAAGAAGGTAATTTAGAAGGAATATTTCAGTTAGAATCTTCCGGAATGCGTCAAATAGTACGCGATTTAAAGCCTTCCAATATTGAAGATATTTCTTCTATTTTGGCATTGTATCGACCAGGCCCATTAGATGCAGGATTGATTCCTCACTTTATCGATCGCAAGCATGGACGGGAGAAAGTTGAATATCAACATCCCTTGCTGGAACCTATTTTAGAAGAAACTTATGGAACGCTTTGCTACCAAGAGCAAATTATGAAAATGGCTCAGGATTTGGCTGGGTATACCCTTGGGCAGGCTGATTTGTTGCGTCGTGCTATGGGTAAAAAGAAAGTTGCTGAAATGGAAAAGCAGCGTGAAAAATTTATCGATGGCTCTGCAAAAAATGGAGTTAGCAAACAAATCGCTGAAAAGTTATTCAACGAAATGTTAAATTTTGCCGAATATTGTTTGAGTTATGATACAAAGGTTTTAACGGAAGAATACGGCTTTTTACCGATTGGTGAAATTGTTGAAAAAGGTATTGAATGTACAGTTTTTAGTCTTGATAATAACGGAAATATTTACACTCAACCCATAGGACAGTGGCACAATCGGGGACAACAAGAAGTTTTTGAATATTGTTTAGATGATGGTTCAATTATTCGGGCAACAAAAGACCATAAATTTATGACAGATGCAGGGGAAATGTTGCCAATTGATGAAATATTTGAGCGGGAATTGGACTTGATGCAGGTGAAGGGTTTGCCCCTGTAGGGTTGGGGTTAGTGTGGGTGTTTACAGGAGGGGAGTATAAGGAGTTGAATCTTCCAGAGAGCCTACTGCAACCAGAACAGTCCTATATTATTCACCACGAAGTTTGGAATGCTCACTGGACACGCATAGTTGAGAATGGGATGGATTATCTTCATATTCCGTTTGTTCATCGCAATTCCTTTGGTGGTGAAATTGGTCAGCCAGCACTTGAAGCAAAAAGCATTGTTGAGTTCCAAATTCAGCAAACAAAACAAGGGGCTCAGGTTTTTAATCGTTTTCACAACATCCCGTCTGGCTTCTCATTTGAGTGGTTTCAACCCAATCTCGTTGTGTTTAAATTTGATGAGATGGGGATACCTCTTCGCATCCATCAGTTTTCTGTACCCTTGAACGAGCATCAAACACGATACATATTCGCGATGTTGATGTTAGGTGACATCGATCCTCAATCGCAAACCTCTATCGCTAACGAATTTATTCAACCGATTGTTGAAGATCGGCTTGTAATTGAATCCCAGAAGGGAGAAATTCCTGCCACAACCGAAGAGTGTAATGTACCAACCGATAAAGCAACTTTACTATTCCGTCGCTGGTATCACCAAACTATCCAAAATTAGTTCAAGATTTAAAGTGGCGATCGCCCTGAGCAAGATTAACAATATTCTTACCCAAGGGACTTCCAATAAATAAATTCTCCAATCTTGTGGGGTGGGCTTCGGTGCCCACCCCAAATAAGGACGGGCACAGATGTGAGTAAACTTACTCTTTACGATTTTTAGTTTTAAAGGTTACAACGAACACATATCCCCCAGACAATCTGGGTGCATCTACGTCAATTAACTAAACCTTTAGAACAAAAATCGTGAGGTAATCAATGCGTCGCATCGCATCTTGGGTCTTTTTTCCGATCGCTCTGTTAACCAGCTTTTCTAGCCTATCTGTTGCAAAATCTCCAACAAATTCCCCCCCAATAGGGGTTTCACAAACAAATCCGACTTTTTTGTTGGCGAAGGCAAATAACCTCTCACCTTTGGAACAACAGGTGATAGTGGAGACGAACAAGGTGCGAACAAATCCCAAGTCGTACATTCCCATTATGCAAAATTATCGAAAGCGTTTCCAAGGTAACCGCGTCAAAATTTCTGATAATGTCTTTTTGCGAACGAATGAGGGAGTTAAAGCTGTTGATGAGGCTCTAGCCTATCTCAAAAAAGCCCGTCCTATAGGCGCTTTAAAATCATCTCATGGTATGTCCTTGGGTGCCAAAGACCATGTGAAAGACCAAGGTCCAAAAGGTGTAACAGGTCACAGTGGTAGCGATGGTAGCAATCCTGCGACTCGTATCAGTCGCTATGGTCGTTGGCAAACTACGGCAGGGGAAAATATCAGCTACGGGCCAAATACCGCCCAAGATATCGTCATGCAGTTAATTATCGATGATGGGGTACCTGACAGAGGCCATAGAACAAATATCTTTAATCCTGCTTTTAAAGTTGCTGGAGTTGCCTATGGAACTCACACCACATATAGAACAATCTGTGTGATTACTTACGCTGGAGGGTATAAAGACAAATAGATTGTTAGTTGTTAGTTGTTGGTTGTTAGTGGCTATTTGTTGACCACTAACCACTTAAAAATGTATTTTTGTCATAATTTGGGAGAATGCTTCCAACTTTGTGAAGCTAAATAAATTGACTTGTGGCTCCTAAGTTGTGAGGTCATCGATCGTGCGAATGCCGTTATGGGTATTTATTCTTATTATTCTCGCAGTTATATTTTCTGTGAAAGTGTTTAAATCTAACTCACCTGACCCGAAAATTCCGCAAAAAAGTTCTGAACAGGTAGCACCTAGGAACATTCTCTCGCCTTTGGAACAAGGGGTGATTGTAGAAATGAACAAAGCACGGACAAACCCCACTGCTTATGCTGCTGTTTTAGAAGATTATCGCAGACGCTTTGAAGGCGATAGAGTCAAAATATCCGATCGCGTCTACTTGCAGACGACTGAGGGTGTCAAAGCTGTTGATGAGGCTCTAGCTTTTCTCAAGTCTCAACCTCCTGTAGGCAATTTAAGTGCATCCAAGGGTATGTCTTTGGGTGCTAAAGATCACGTTAAAGACCAAGGTTCTAAAGGTGCTATCGGTCACATTGGTAGCGATAATAGCCAACCTTTTACTCGCATCAATCGCTATGGAAATTGGGATATCACTGCAGGGGAAAATATCAGCTATGGTTCTCATACTCCACGGGATATCGTCATGCAGTTAATTATCGATGATGGCGTACCTAACCGAGGTCATCGCAAAAATATGTTTAACCCTGAGTTTAAGATGACAGGGGTCGCTTTTGGTGTTCATAGTACATACAAGCAAATGTGTGTCATTACTTATGCTGGAACATATAAAGAAAAGTCTGTTTAATCTCCAAAAGCTAATCCATAACAATTACTACAAGGGGACTTACATTCTCCTTTTTTTTGTGAGAAGATAGAAAAGTCTCATTATTTCCTAAATACAAAACAAATAACCTTCTCAACAACCTATAAAATTCTTGCTGTTAGCTCTTAGCTGCTAACACCGATTCGGAGTGATTTTTCTCGTGGATTATTTTTCTTGGTGTGAAAAGTGCATAAGTTGATTGAAATTAGCCCTATATAAATGCATATGGGTTATAAGTCATTACCAATATCAAAGCTAAACAAGGGAGCATTTAAGGCAACTTAACCTATTGCCTAAAATCTTGTTACCTATTCTTTTCAACTACACTCAACACACAAGAGTAAAAATTATGCTTTATACCGCAGAAGATGGAGACACCCTATTTGGGATTGCCGAGAAATTTTATGGCGATCGCCAAAATTGGCAAACAATTTACGAAGCGAATCAGGATGTGATTACACTCCTGCGGGGCACAGTTCTTTTCATTCCCTTAGAGTCACATTCGGAATGTAAAAAAATGTATCAGATTGCTAGTTTTTAACTTTCTTATGTAGTTCCCCGTGCCTCTACAGGACGGGGATGTCAGTCAGGGCAAAGCCACAAAGGAAAACGAACTTAAACCTACCACAACCTTTGAATAGGATAATTATCAAAAACCGAATCAATGCTTACGAGCGGTATCTTTTCCACAATCGCTTGACTAATTAAAAGTCTGTCAAAAGGGTCACGATGATGATTGGGTAGATTTGTTAAACCCCAGATATGGGCTAATTCAATAGGTAAAAGTTGTAGATTATTTACACGCTGTTGATTTTCTATCAAAACGGGAAGAGATGAATTTAGGTTGAGCTTACCCAGATGAAGTTTTATTTGTATTTCCCAAATACTTGCAATGCTAAACAACAACGTATTGTTAGTATCATGAATTAAGCTATAAACCCTCTCAGAGAGCTTTTCGGAGCTACTTGCCCACCAAATGAGGACGTGTGAGTCCAATAGTAGTTTCATTCCTCACCCGTCCAAAATTCATCTGGTAAAGGATCGTTAAAGTCCTCGCTCATCCAAATCTCCCCTCGGTTTAAGTCTGGTACACGTTGTTGCACAGCTTGGGGTTGAGGATGTTTGTGCGCTAAAAATTCTGCAAAATCTAGCAGTGTCTGTTGTTGCTCTGGTGCTAAGGATTGCAGTTTGGCAATTAATGCCTTTGTTACATCTAGTATTTGGGAAGTCATATTTGCCTCCAAGTTACGCCCTATTATTAATGCTAGTACTAGTTCATGTCAAAAGTTTTGGGGGGGTAAGGATTGAACCGCCAAGACGCCATAGACGCGGTAGGCGCTAAGTCGCAAGCGTCCCGTCAGGGATACGCCTTCCATCGGTACGGCTTCCGTTTCGGTAGTACGCTAAGAAAGAAAGAGAGAAAGAAGGAAGATAAATTTTAAGAAGGTTCACCATCAAAATTAATGACATGGACTACTAGAAAACACTATAAATATCTATGAATTAACCTTTGTGCCGCTTTATGGTGTTTTTCGACTAATTCTGGTGGTGAGATAACTTGCACAGCATCCATGTAGCGATGCAACCATAGCAAAAATTCATCAAAGGAGCGTTGAGGCAAGGTTACAGTATAGTCAACAGATAACAGTTCCCCTGTGGATTTGTCTTTAATTGTGTTGCTAATTTCTTGGCTGGGATGACGGCGATCGCCTTCTAGAATAAAGGTAGCAACGGGAGGGTAAAATCTGACTTTGACGGGGGTTAATTCCAATTCTCCAGCTAATTCTAGATGTTGTTCTTCTACGTCACCTAACTTTAAACCCCAACCTTTTTCAATGAGTCGATAAGCTTTTTGGAGATTTTCATGTTGTGCTGCAATTCCTCTAATCGTATCCGATGGTTTGCAGTAGTTGGCAAAACGATTTACCCGTCCGATCGCAAAATGTCCGTTTTCGCAGTATTCGTATAGCAAATACCAAGCAATATCGTGGTAAATCAATTGCAAGGGATATATCTGTACAATTCCCAGATGGTTTTGATTGTAGGGTGATACTTGACGGGAGATTTCAATCGCTTGTCCTTGACTGATGGCTTTTTCAACTAAGGGAATTTGATGATAGAGATTGTCTTTATTTTGACCTTTTGCAACCATTTCTTCCGGGTCTGTATAGACGATTGCCCGATTTAAGTGCTGGCGTACTGGGTAAAATAATTCGCCTTGGAGTTCGATATTCAAACCCCGCAAGCGTTTTTCTAAAGACTGATATATCAATCGTACCTGGGGATGACCTTGGAATTTCGCCTGGGCAAACAAAGCATTAATGGCAACTTTGAGTTCCTCGATTGACATTGCACCTGTACCCAAATAGTAACCCCAGCGATACATTCGCTTATCGAGGATGCCGTATTTCCGCAGCAGGTCTAGGTCTTTTCGCAAGGTGGGAATTGCTGGATAACCGGATGGAAGTTCAATATTTAAGCTTTTTGCCACCTCTTGGAAGCGTTTTTGGACTTGCGCGATCGCATCGTGATGTTTTTCTTTATTTGACTCGAAACTGTCGGGACAACCAACTCCTGGGTATTTAAGGAAGGTAGCAATTAGGAGTAGGAGTCGTTCGGAAGCTTTGTCCATTGAGTTATGAGTTGGAGCGCTATTAGCCTTTGATATGTGGTTTTGTCAAGAAAAAGAAAATATTTAATGATATTTAGTTTTGCTAGGTAAATTCAGTATATGCGAACTTTTAGAGAGAGTTAAAAAAGTAAATCATATCAAGTTCGGATGATTAGTTGTAATACCCCCAGCCACTCAACCCCACCCCCTTTTAGCTGTGCTAAAAGTCCCCTCCCCGTACACGGGGAGGGGATAAAGGGGTGGGGTTGTTTGGGAATTATGAGTGATTTACCGAACTTGATATCAGATATTTTCTTTTACTGGTCATTGTGGTGAGATTGTTTGTAAATTAGAAGTCAAATATATAACAGACGAAATCAAAGCTTCAGTAATAACAAGTAAAGTTCATATATCTACAGGACAAAAATGTATATCTCTCCTCGTACTGCTTTCACTCGCAATAGCTTAGTTTCGATTGGTACTGGTATTATTACCCTGGTGATATTGCTAATTGCACCGTTGGGTTTGGTTGCTGTAATTATTAATACTTTATTAGTGACAGCAGCAACATTTGTAGTTTCTACAGTTGCAGATCGGGTGCTACTGTGGCTGGAACCGGGACAAAAAGCCGAGGTTTTAGGTAATTCTCGCAGTGGAAGATTGGGTAGACGTAGAGATTAAAATGCAAACACTCTACGTTTCCCAGCAAAACTGTTACGTCTCCTTAAATAAAGAATCGTTGGTGCTAAAACAAGGCGATAATATTTTAGGTGAGGTACAATTACCTCTACTCGAACAAATTCTGATCTTTGGTAAATCCCAGGTTTCTACTCAAGCAATTAGAGCATGTTTGTGGCATGATATTCCGATTGCGTACCTGTCACGGATGGGTTATTGCTACGGACGAATGTTACCAATTGCACGAGGCTTTCGTCAATTATCGCGCTATCAGCAGCAGCTTTCATTCACAGATAATTTGATAACTGCTCGTGCAATTGTTCAAGGAAAATTAAAAAATAGCCGCACTTTATTAAGACGGCAAAGAAAGCGACTGGAATCAGCAAACTTAGAATCTGTATTACAGAGTCTGGATTATTTAGCTAATCAAGCAGGTCTTGCTGAAAGTCGAGAGAAGTTGATGGGATTTGAAGGTGCAGGTGCAGCCCAATACTTTAATGTGTTGGGGGATTGTTTGACAAATTCTGATTTTGTTTTTACGTCCCGCACCCGTCGTCCTCCTGGGAATCCGGTAAATGCAATCTTGAGTTTTGGCTATCAGGTTTTGTGGAATCATCTATTAGCTTTGATTGAATTACAAGGACTTGACCCATATTATGCTTCTCTCCATGTCGGTAATGATGGCCATGCGGCTTTAGCTTCAGATTTGATTGAAGAATTTCGCGCTCCTATTGTTGATTCGTTGTTGTTATGGTTAGTAAATAGTCGGGTAATTCATGCTCAAGATGATTTTGACTATCGAGATGGTGGTTGTTTTTTGAATGACACGGGAAGAAGAAAATATTTGCAGGCATTTTTGCAAAGGATGGAGGAACAAGTACAAGATGATAATGGTGATAAACAACCACGTTGGGATTTATTGACTCGACAAGTTAAGGCTTATAAGCAGTTTGTTTATAATCCTAGCTATCAATATCAACCTTATCTAATTAGGTAAAGACCTCTCCCTGGTTTTTCGTAGTCTCTCGAAGAACCCCACCCTAACCCTCCCCTTATTAAGGGGAGGAAACTGGATTTTATAATTTCCCCCCTTTATAAGGGGGGATTAAGGGGGGTAATTCCGGGATTGCAACGCTTCAAAGTATGGCAATTCTTTAAAGGCCTTTATAAGGGGGGATTAAGGGGGGTAATTCCGGGATGTCAAGGGAAATCAGACTTGTCTGTACATACAAGGAGGGAATTTTAGAAAGAGGTCAATTCCTAAAATGTTGTTGTATATTGTGGCGTATGATATTCCTTGTAACAAGCGGCGTAAAAAAATATCAGATTTGCTTGAAGGTTACGGACAACGGGTACAGTATTCGGTGTTTGAATGTCAGTTAACCCATGCAAAGTTTAAGGAATTATGTAAGCGACTTCATAAAGTTGTAAAATTAGAGGAAGATAGCCTGCGGTTTTATCCCTTGTCGCAACATACTTTAGGACAAGTCGAGGTTTGGGGTGTTGGCCCTTCCATAACTTCGCTTCCTAGTTCGGTGATTATCTAAGTAGTGCGAGAGGGTCAGAAAATGGCTGAAAGGATTATTTTGGCGTTGACCCCCTCGCTGCCTTTCTGTACAAGGGTTTGGAGGATTTTTTAAATGGGTTTTAGCCGTTTTGGTGGCAGAATTTTAGACCCCCTCGCAAAGTGTCTCTGGACAGCTTGCTGGGTATGGGTTTAAAATCGAGGGGTCTCCTTTAATGAGGGGAAATAATTGATTGGAAACGCACCAGCGTCGCCGACGCGGTTGCACTGCTCGCGGAAGTCTCCTTTAATGAGGGGAAATAATTGATTGGAAACAAGACGAACCGGCGCGCCAAGGCGGTGCCGGCCCCCGGGTCTCCTTTAATGAGGGGAAATAATTGATTGGAAACCGTCCGTTTAACTCTTCTATGTCTGTAGCTTTTCCTGTCGCGTCTCCTTTAATGAGGGGAAATAATTGATTGGAAACCTGGGCTGCACACAGAAGGCTTTATGCACAAAGGGTTCAAGTCTCCTTTAATGAGGGGAAATAATTGATTGGAAACGAAGACAGAAGTAGCTCATCGGCAGACTCTGCCACGTCTCCTTTAATGAGGGGAAATAATTGATTGGAAACCCAGTCAGAAGAGCGCTTAGAACAGCTAAGGAAGGAGAGTCTCCTTTAATGAGGGGAAATAATTGATTGGAAACGCCAGAAGCACGAGAACACCCGCACTTTGGAGCCTACTGCCAGTCTCCTTTAATGAGGGGAAATAATTGATTGGAAACGAGGCTGAAAATGCTTCTCCTACAAGGATTTAATAAGTCTCCTTTAATGAGGGGAAATAATTGATTGGAAACTTTGCAATAGGGAAGTCTTCTGGCAGGTGTTCGGCTATGTCTCCTTTAATGAGGGGAAATAATTGATTGGAAACCTAAATACTTCTTCCCAAGAACTAAACCTAACATTTCCGTCTCCTTTAATGAGGGGAAATAATTGATTGGAAACGCGAGGCCTACCTGCGCGAGGACTGGGACGTCGTGGCCCGGTCTCCTTTAATGAGGGGAAATAATTGATTGGAAACTGAAATAAAGTAAAATTTTAAGGCTTTAATTTTACTTTGTCTCCTTTAATGAGGGGAAATAATTGATTGGAAACATTCCCATAAAATGTCTTTGTCTACAGAAAACTCTGCCGTGTCTCCTTTAATGAGGGGAAATAATTGATTGGAAACACAAAAGGCCCTTGCAGGTCTCGCCAATGTCCTGAAGTCTCCTTTAATGAGGGGAAATAATTGATTGGAAACATTTTAGGAAGAGAAAGGATATTGTCTTTATGTCCAAGCCCAAACTTAATGACGAAGAAATTACCCAACGTGGTAAAGAACTTTATCAAAATACTATCCGTCTAAGAGTAGAAACACCAGAAAATATTGGTAAAATTATCTCAATAAATGTTGAGACTGGCGAATATGAAATAGATGATGATTTACTTGTAACAAGTCTGCGGTTACGAACCAAACAAGCAGATGCAGCACTTTGGACAGAAAGGATCGGCTTTAATGCCGTTTATGCGGTTGGTGGTAGCTTAGTTAGGACGGCAGAGTGATAAATGGAACTGTAGTTCAACTTCAAGACTATCACCTCAGTATTAATTTTTACGAAGGTGGTACAGTTTTAGTTGATGAAATTTTGCCAAGATGAAAAGCTTTGAAGGAGAAACATCACCTCGTACTATAGCGATCGCACAGTACCCAACTAAAGAAAGTAAACTAAATACCCGTAGAGAAGCGAAATCGAGCATCTCTACGGGTATCGAGTAAATAAACAAAGCAATGCAGCACAAACATATCAAATCAGTCAATAAAAAAGAAAATATTCTATCCTAACTCATAAACCAGCCCAAACGCTCATCCTCCAGAATATTTAGCCATCAAATAAAAATAATGTAATATTTTCTAATAGTGGCAATATTCAGAAAATATTTGTTACACTGCAATGCAGTAACGGTGTAAGAAATGTAACTCGTGCCAAATCCATCTTCTGAACCAAAAGTCTTCTGGCAGTCAAAAATCTGGGGTATCCTCCATGACCCGACCCTAAAAGCTCTACATAATAATACTGGACGTGGTAGTAACAGTTTTTGGTCGCAGCTAGATGTTATGCAAGACTGGGTAGAAAATAAGTGGAACCCAGAAGAACGAAGTGGAACCCTTTTTCAGCAAATGAAACTTGCTGACTACATTGCATCAGCTAGCGATAGAGGTGCTATCGGTAGCATTGCTAGCTGTGTAAATTACGATAAAAATGGCTTAGAAGTTAAACACCTACTTTCCGGTGCAACATTAAATTTTCGAGTATCGCAACACGACTCACTCATCTCAGATAGACTCCTATATCTAACTCAAAGAGAAAACCAACTGGTCAATTTAATCCCTCAAGCTATTCGTGGGGACGAGAAACAGGTATTTTGGTGGTTGTGGAGATGCTTGCCAGAAGCGGTATTCCAGCAATTTAACGATGAAAGTTTAATGCTGATGCCGGCAGAAACCCGACTTCCCGACAGTTCTATTTGGAGTCATGCAAGTATTACAGCAGCACTTGCGGGTGCATTGACGGGTTATGATGCAACCAGCGATGATTTAAAACATTGGAAATCTGGAAAAGAGCGATCGCACCCCTATTTAGTCACATTTACATTTACTCCTGTACAGGAACTAATTAAAGCTAGTCGCAAAATACGGGATTTTTGGTCTGGTTCGTGGATATTACATTATATTGCTGCAAAAGTTTGCTTTAAATTAGCATTAAAATATGGTCCCGATAGTTTTTTATATCCTAGTTTATTTCAACAACCATTAATAGACCATTGGCTAAATCAAAAATACCCAGATTTGGGAGTCAATAAACCTCAATCTCACGACTTACTTACCGCAGGTTTTCCCAATGTCGTAGTCATGATTCTACCAAAAGATAAGGTGGAAGCAGCGATGCAGATGGCAGAACAAACTCTCAAAGAAACATGGCAAGAATTGGGAGATTTAGTATTTGATGAATTGCATGGAAAGCGTCACTGGATGAATGATTTACAGAAAGATAGTAAGGTGTGGGATGGTTGGTTAAAAGCACAGTGGCAATTTTATTGGTCAGGTGTACCCCTAGGGAAAGAAGGGGAAGAATTTAAAAATGCTGCTATTTTAGAACTTGATAAAGATAAATTTGAACCTTGGGTAAATACTCAAAATAAAGCTTTTAAAGCTAAATTATATAGTGATGCTGAATTAGCTTTTTTACGTCAAGCTTATCAAAAAAGATTAGAAAGATATGGTCGAAAATTCAGTGTTAATGTTGGTTCTTGGTGGTCGAGTATTTTTGACCAGAATCGTAACGCACTTGCTGCTGTCAAAAATGCGAGAAATTGGGTAATTCCCACAGTATTTGCTCCTCGTTCTACTGTATCGGGTATTGGTGGAGTTGTTCATCCCCCGACAAAATTTAATTCTCAAAATAACCACGATTGGGTAACTGAAGGGGATACTAAGAAATATTGGGAACGTGACGCAGATTTATTTGATGGTAGGGAACAACTCAATGCAACGGAAGTTGTCAAACGTGGTTTAGAAAAAGTATTACCGAAGTTATTAGATTTAGATATAAATGAAAGTGATATTGCTGCATCCTATCCAGATTTAACTGGGGGTGTCGCTGGATATCTCAAAGTAATGTTGGAAGGGGAAAAAAGAGAAGATTGGGAAAATTTTCAGCAAGCTTGTAACGCAATTCATAAAAAACATGACTGGACAAAAACAGTCATTAATGGAATGCGGGAAAAATGGGGCATTCCCTGGATGGATAATGATGGTAAACCCCAAAAATATCATCCCCGCTTATTAAACGCTGGTTGGTTGGTGGAAGATGCGGAAAGTGACGAATTAAAAGAATGGGAAGAAAGATTAAAAAATGAGGATGATGAAGAAGTCAAAGAAGTAGTTAGAGAAAAGATTCATGACATTAAAATAAATTATCGTCAAGATATCCAAACTATTATTGACCGTTATTATCCTAATTGCAATCCATCAGACTGGTATGTTTTAGCTGCTGGGGATGGGGATGATATGAGCGAGTGGTTGAAGGGTAAGAAAATGTTGCCTTATCGTGAATATGTTCCAACAAAAGTATTAGAACTAGCAAAAAATAATCAGATTTTTGATAATTTTCTCGATTTACCCAAACATATGGGACCATCAACTCATAGTGCTTTGAGTCGAGCATTATTAGATTTTTCCAATCAATTAGTACCCTATTTAACCGAGCAACGCTATGCGGGGAGGTTAATTTATAGCGGTGGTGATGATGTTTTGGCTTACACTAATTTGTGGGAATGGGATAGTTGGTTGTGGGATATTCGTCAATGTTTTCGTGGTGATAAAGACCCGAAAAAAGAGTTTAACAATGAGGGTGATTATTGGCAATATGAACAATATGACCTCACCCCCAACCCCTCTCCTTCTAAGAAGAGGGGAGTTAAGAAAGTAAGTAAACGTCCTTTGTTTACGATGGGACGGAAGGCCACAATTAGCTTTGGAGTTGTGATTGCTCATCATTCTGTTCCTCTGGCAATTACATTAGAAAATATGTGGGAGGCCGAGAAAGAAGCGAAAAAATATATATCACCAAATAAAGATAAAAAAGATGCTGTCCAAGTGAGAATTTTATACGGGAATGGCAACACTTTAAAAGCAACTGCTAAATTTGATATATTTCACCAATGGCAAGAATTAATTCAAGTAAATCCAGATATTGAAGCGAGTATCTTTGAACAAGCTACAAACCTCTGGGAAAAACACCCCGCACCAATTAAAGAAGCAATTCCAGCTTGGACACAGGCATTTTGCGACAGAAGAGAACAATTAAAAGATGAAACTATCAAACAACAATTTCAACAAGTTTTATCAAAGTTCCTCTCAAATTTGTGGGACACAACAACACCAGAAGAACTAGATACTCAAATACAAACCTGGTTAAAACTAGCAGCTTTTACACTTCGCAATCGAAAAATCAAATTGGGGGTATATGAGAATGCAATGGTATAGTATGACCCCCTTAGATGTCCTATTATTAAGGGATGCAAAGCCATTTACACCGGGAGAAAGAGCTTGGGCAAGTAGTATATTTCCACCTAATGCCCATACTATTGCGGGTGCGATTAGTGCTTTAATTAACACTGGTAAAAGCGAAAAATATCAATTTCAAATCAAAGGTCCATTTTTCTGCTTTGATAAAACCTTATATTTCCCTCGTCCATTAGGATTTGTGGGTAGTAGTCCACTTGTTCCTGTGGATTGGGATGAAAATTCACCCTTACACCATGTCAAAACCAATCCATTCCAACCACGTCCCTTAGTCACACCTTCCTGGAGTCCACAAGGTGAAAACGAAGATTCGACAGTGCAAGAAACCGTGAATTATCGGCAATATCTACCATATTCAACGGTAGCTGAGTATTTGCTTACGGGTAAAATTGAAGCTGAAAATTGGATATTACAAAACGAGGGGGAAGACCAACCCTGGACGATTGAAACCCGTCCCCACAATAGCATTCAAGAAAATACCCGTCAGGTTAAAGATGCAGACGGTTACTTTGTGGAAAATGCGATTCGGATGCTTCTGGGATGGAGTTTAGCTGTAGGTATTGATGTGGAAATCGAGACACCAACTACAATTAGACTGGGTGGAGAAGGACATCGGGTATTATTGCATAGATGCGATGAGTTAAACGAGCAATGGCAAGAATTACAGGATTTATCGCAACGTAATTTTACCTCGGGAAGTGAGTTAGGAAGTAAAGCGATCGCATATCTCGTCACTCCTGGGGTATTTGAACGCAAGGAACGAAATAAGAATGGTAAAGATATGTCCACCTGTCAAGCAAAACCTTGGGAATGGAAGCTTGCAAGTAATGGAGTAGCTGGGGGATTGGTGAGTTTTGCCACCGATAAACCCTTAGCAATTAGCTGTAGGTTTCGGGATAAAAACGATGAGAGTAAGAGTATTCCCGCACCACAGGTTTTTGCTGCAACTCCGGGGAGTTTGTATTACTTGAATAAACCGGAGGGTTTGTATCAGGATAACCCGGAAAAGAAGGTTAATAACTGGAGAAAATTGGGTTATTCGGAATTACTTTGGATAAATTATCAATTATGAGAGGTTGCGCTTTATTTCCCCACACCCTAGAAGGGTGGGGCTATAAGAGCAAAGCCCACCTGCGTGGGCTATTAATTGCATCTTAATACAGAAATGGTATTAGTATTCAGCATTCAGTATTCATTCACCATCTACCATTAAATATGAATTATCTAACTTACACTTACTTGTTAACTCCATTACATACAGGTGCAAGCACTCAAGCAGGAAATTTGTTAGGAATTGCACGGGAAGCACAGACTGAATTTCCTTATATTCCTTCTTCTTCCATCCGGGGAAAAATTCGTTCACTTCTCGAAAGTAATCCGTCAATTCAAGCAGAAGCAGGTAGTTTTTTTGGTGAACGGATAAAAAATGGCAATCAACCAACTGAAGGTGAAGTATGGTTTGCCGATGCAACTTTATTATTCTTTCCG
The DNA here is from genome assembly GCA_019359595.1 of Cyanomargarita calcarea GSE-NOS-MK-12-04C. Taxonomy (GTDB): domain Bacteria; phylum Cyanobacteriota; class Cyanobacteriia; order Cyanobacteriales; family Nostocaceae; genus Cyanomargarita; species Cyanomargarita calcarea. Next base: position 216,509 of record JAHHGZ010000005.1, on the reverse strand, counting down.
ATTGCTTCTTTTAGCCATCAATATGTGTGGGTAACTTGTCCTTTATGGTTGAGTCGCTGGAATCGCTGGTTAAGAAATCAATATGTGACACAGCTAATTGAAGAATGTAAATCGCAGCTTCAAAATACGAGTAAAAAAGTAGTTGCGTCGGTGAAGGGTAAGCAAGTATTTCTCCAAGGTGCAATTCTCAAAGAAGAGGAAATAAGCCAATTAGATGCAAAAGCTAATTATTGGGATGCTTTTAAAGAGATACCTGATGGCAATGGAATTTTAAATCTCAAAGAAAAATTAGTAATTTTAGCAGACCAAGATTGTGCTGCTTTAGTAGAAATCGGTTTGCAAAGAGAAGTGAGAATAGCATTAAAAACAGATGAAAAAATTGTCGATGGTGGTTCCTTTCGTTCGGAAGAAGCGATTCCTTCAGAAACAGTCTTGTTTTTTCCTTGGGGAATGAAACCAAATAAAGATGAGACTCCAACTCAAACAGTCCGTGAATTCTTATCAGAAGTTTTAAATGACCGTTTGCAATTTGGTGGACTTGAAGGTTTAGGTAGGGGTTGGACAGAAAATAAAACGGTTCCAATAAAATAGAGGGAAACTAAGAAAATGTTGAAGTTAGATACACGAGATTTTAGCCGTCATGCTTACAACGGACTTTTAGAAGTTCAGAAAAAAGTCCGTTCTAGCGACCATAAAAAAGCAAGTGCAATCGTTCAAGGTATATCTGAATATATTTCAACTTGGGGATTACATCGTCTCTGTGGAGATGGGTTAAAATACATGAATACACGTTCGGAAGATACCCGCTACAAAGGTCATGTTTACCAACAATTTTTAAAAACTTTGCAGGATTTAAGTAATATTCCTTTTGCTTGCGATAATGCCAGTAGCTTAATCGGAATGGACTTGCAAGTATATACAGGATTAAACCGTTTAGCAATCGAGCTAGCACGGGAATGGTCTTTTTGGGTTGTGCCAATTTTAGGTGAGGCAGAAAGCGAATGAATCGTAACTCTCAATCAAGAAAATCTAACTCACCTAGGGATATTTGGTGTGAGTTTCTACAACTAGAACTTAAGAATAAATCAAAAATTGGTACTTTTTTAGAATCATCTGTTTACGGTGGATATGAGAATAAATCTCTGACTATTTACTTTACAGATGAGAATGTACGCAAAAACGCACAGGGACAACTCAAAACCATCCAAGCAAAACTCAACGACCAATTTGGATTGTTGTGCGATCGCATTTATTTTAAAACTGGTTCCGCACCTGCAACTTCCGTAACTCCCGCTGCAATCAAAGCTATTAATAACACTAGTAAATTAGGGAACCCACTACAAGCACTGTACTGGACAGAACCAAATCTTCCTGACGATAAAGACGAAATGCAGCGAATGCAAATTCTTAAAACTACCGTTGCTGCTGAACAAAGTTGCAATGAGATATATAGAAAATTGCGCGATCGCACTCTCAAATTAGTAGATAATAAAGAAGAGAACACCTTAAAAGTGGCGTTTAATTGGCGACTACGTGTTGGTGGTACAAGGGGTTTTAGGGAGTTACTATTACCTGTATTACACCCTGTTTTTGGAATACCCTACATCCCTGCTTCTACTTTAAAGGGTGCTGCTCGTGCTTGGGCAAAAAAACATAGTGCATCAGCACAGGTATATGAAATATTGGGAATGCTGGAAGGGAAGAATGCAAAAGCTGCAAAAGTTGAATTTTTAGACGCATTCCCCACCAAACCCTGCTTAAGTATTGATGTTGCCACACCCCAATGGTCTTGGAAAGATAATCTAGTTAAATACCAACCCGTACCTCACCCGTTTCTGAGTTTACACCAGCCAGAATTTTTAATTGGTTTGCGTCTGACTGCACAAGGAAAAGGTGATGAAGATGTAATTATAACTGTGAAACAATGGTTAGAAAATGCACTTGCAGAAGGTATTGGTTCCCGTGTTAGTAGCGGTTACGGACTGACATTAAATATACCTACGAATGTTCAGCCTAGCTACGAATCTGCAAACTATGAATTTGAACTATGGACCCAGGGAATGTATGGTTATAATCCTCCATCAAAAGGCAATAAGGGAGATGTAGAGTTTCGTCCGAGTGCTATACGGGGTATTTTAAGGTATTGGTTTCGCGCTGTTGCATTAAGTTTATATGATGTTACAACTTGTCAAACTTTAGAAACTCAACTATTTGGTGAGTTAGGAAAACAAGGTAAAATTTCTATTGCGACAAAAACTAATCCATCTCCACTCAATGAACCCTATTGTTACAGAGGAAGAATTTATTTAACAGCAACTGAAACCAAATATCTTCATCTTGCCGAACAATTATTAATTCTTGCTTCCCATCTAGGAGGAGTTGGCAGAGGTTCGAGACGACCTTTACATTTATTAGATAGAAGAATGCGAGGTTGTCATTGGGAAGTGACTAATAGTAGTTTGCCTCTAGCTTACGATAAAAATCAATGGGATAGTTTATTTACAGCATTAAAACAAGCTTGCCAAAAAATTCAAACATCGACAAATAACTATACCAGTAGTCCCGGTCAACTAAAACAACGACAGCAAGATGTATTAGATAAAAATGCGCAAGTTTGGTTAGTTAAATCACCCGGTCAAATTCAACCACAACACGTTAACAATTGGCAAACAGAAGGAACTAATGCCAATGTTAAAGGTACAGCATTAGATTTTTTGTACAGTGATACTCGTTTCAAAGGAGTAAGTCACGGGAGTGGTAATGCAAACGTAGGTGGAGCATTAGGAACACCTTCCTATGTTTGGATAAAATCAATTTTTCCCTATCAAAAAGAAGCTTATCAAGTTGTGACAATTTTTGGTTGCGACCATCCAGATAGACTTAAATATGCTCAAGAATTAGAAAAATTAAGAAAATTAAATCAAGCAATATTGGTGTTTGGTGAAATGGCAAATCCTAATCAAACATCACCACCAAGACCTAAACGCAGATAATTAATAACTCGTAACTCAATGAAATCAGTTTTAGTCGCAACTATTGGAACGCGAGATTTAAGCTTTCAAATTACATCCGGTGATTGGTATAATATCGGTGATGACAGAATGCAACATAGCGATATTATTGGCGAACAATCTGAAGTCATTGCCGATTTAAGTTTATCTAATTATACATTTCGGACAATCACAAAACACCTACTCGATAATTCCCAAATCTATATCGACCGCATCTTACCCGTCATCATCGGTAAATTACTGCTGGAACATGCAACCGAGATAGAAAAAGTCTACCTCATCGCAACTGACCAAGAAGCAAAAGTAAAGGAGCGGGAAAAAGATACTATTTACTCTGCTCAATTAATCCAACAATGGATTGTACACAAATTTGACCATCTCAGCGAAAATGATATAGAAATTATTCCTTTAGGTGACGATCGCACAAATCCATCCAACTTTGAAGAAATGTTTCAATGGTGGCGACGAACTTGGCGAGATAAAATCAAAATTGCACCAACTCAACCAATTTGGGTTTGTCTTAAGGGAGGAGTCGGACAAGCTTCCGAAGCTTCCCGAATTTCTGGGTTAAGTTTGTTTGGCGATCGCATTCTGTTTTTCGAGTTTCGTCAAAACCCCAAAGCGAATCTCATTGGTATTCCCTCAGACTACACCGGACCATTACCCGGAACCAACTACCTTTGGGATCGAACGCAGCAACAAGCGTTGAAATTATTACACAGATATGACTATGCAGAAGCTGCTGATTTACTGAAACCCTATCTCAATAAGGAAAAATACCAGTTTGGAGCATTACCAAACTTACTAAAAGCTGGTATCAATTGGAACCAGGGGAAATTTGAGAAGTTTTATTCGGGAGCCAAAAGTTCGATGAGTATTCCACCACAATTAACAGATAACTTTTGGTGGATGGCTTATGAACAAGCATATCTTGCGGTGGTTCGTTTGGAGCAACAAAACACCACAGAAGCTCTGTTTCACAGTTTTCGTGCGGTGGAAGGATTAGTTAGCGAATTTGTGCGATCGCAATATCAAGCGCAAATCAAATACTCAAATTCCAGTCAACCAAAAACACCTTATATAGATGGGACTAATTTACCCAGTCATCTCCGGGAATGGTTTGACAATCACAAACACAGAAGCTATGGAAATGTTGGTTTGTATGGAAAACCTTTGTTTAGCTTGTTGAAATTATCCTTTCCTGCTGATGTCTGGGCTAAAAATATTGATATTCAAACCTTTGTTAACAATACCGTAGATGAGAGAAATTCTCTATTTCATGGTTTGGGAGGTTTGCAAGAACAAGAACTGTACCAAGCTTGGGGAAAAGACGTCACGAATCGAAAGCAATGGGAGAAACGGGTGTTAAGTTGTTTGAATTTTGTCTCTGAGCAGAGCTTTAGCAGTTTGGCTGATGGTAGTATTTTTGCTAGGCTACATCATTCTATGGTCACCAAGTTAGAAAATGTTGGGTAAATTTTTGGCAGATCGAAGCGCGATTTTGAACATTGGCTTTTTTTTCGTCTGAAACCTTTACCTTGTATGGGTTTGCGGGATTTTGGGAAAAAATGGGTTATGCCAAAACGCTGTAAGCCTTGCGGTAAAAGAATTTGAGCGGTTTGTTCCTTTATGTTAATTGACTAGTCGATGGCTGAAATGGTACTTTTAAGATCGACCTGCCAAATTGATGTTCTCAATGCTTACTGCATAAGGGTTTCAAGCGGCGGGGTTCCTATTAACGTAGGGACAATAATTGATTGGAAACAGTTATCTATACGACTTTGCAACTCTTTATCCAACCGTTCCTATTAACGTAGGGACAATAATTGATTGGAAACATAAACTAAGTTGGATGAGAGAAACTTGCTTAGGTGGTTCCTATTAACGTAGGGACAATAATTGATTGGAAACGCATCATAATCAGCATTGTCGCCGTTGTCATCCACAGTTCCTATTAACGTAGGGACAATAATTGATTGGAAACATTGCATTGACAATTCTGGAATCATCGGCGTATCCAGTTCCTATTAACGTAGGGACAATAATTGATTGGAAACTGACATAGGAAAAACTCCAAGTTTTAGCTTCAGCAAGTTCCTATTAACGTAGGGACAATAATTGATTGGAAACGATTTTCAATTTCTCCGTATACAACGGATTCTATATGTTCTATATGTTCCTATTAACGTAGGGACAATAATTGATTGGAAACATAACCATGTTGCTAATTCTAAAGCTACTAAATCGTGTTCCTATTAACGTAGGGACAATAATTGATTGGAAACTCAATTGTTAAGAGAGTAGTTAGAGAAGTTCCAACCTTGTTCCTATTAACGTAGGGACAATAATTGATTGGAAACGTTATTTCCCCTATTTTTATATCGTTCGCAGCATAAGTTCCTATTAACGTAGGGACAATAATTGATTGGAAACCTACAATCAGGCTTCACTCAGGTCAAATGCAGGTATTTAATGATACTGTATAAAGCGAGCGGGGACGCTCGCACTACAACCCCTCATATTTATTTAATGTGGTGGAATACTAGTACTTCATGTCATTAGTTCTGAGGGGTTGGTTGGGTGTTGAAAACCTTATAGAGAGCCGAAATTTTGCGTCTCTACATCCATCAAAATTAATGACATGGAGTACTAGTACTTCATGTCATTAGTTCTGAGGGGTTGGTTGGGTGTTGAAAACCTTATAGAGAGCCGAAATTTTGCGTCTCTACATCCATCAAAATTAATGACATGGAGTACTAGTAGTTCATGTCATAAGTTTTGATGGGTTGCGAGGGTCAGATCCCCGACTTCTCCAAGAAGTCGGGGATCTAGCAACCCCCCAGAACTAATGACACAGACCACTAGTACTTCATGTCATTAGTTCTGAGGGGTTGGTTGGGTGTTGAAAACCTTATAGAGAGCCGAAATTTTGCGTCTCTACATCCATCAAAATTAATGACATGGAGTACTAGTAATCCATGTCAAAAGTTCTGATGGGTTTGTAGTTGGGCTTTAGCCCTCTAAACTAATATTTTTATGCGCTAAAGCGCTACTACGTACCCATGAAAATTAATGACATGAAGTACTAGTACTGACACGCACCAACTTTTATGGGTGAAAATTTGAGTTTTTCGTAGTTACAATTCATGAATTGTAACTACAGTACCCCTCATAATTAATTTGACAGAGTACTAGTACTTCATGTCATTAGTTCTGAGGGGTTGGTTGGGTGTTGAAAACCTTATAGAGAGCCGAAATTTTGCGTCTCTACATCCATCAAAATTAATGAGATGGAGTACTAGTACTCCATCTCATTAATTCTGGGGGGTTGCTAGATCCCCGACTTCTTCGAGAAGTCGGGGATCTGACCCTCGCAACCCATCAAAACTAATGACATGGAGTACTAGTACTCCATCTCATTCGTTATGGTGGGTGACCGCAGGCTGTATTAACTGCACATCAATGTGTCTGCGAAAAATGCTCCCATCAAAGCGATTGCAACAGAGTATTAGTAGTCTGTCAATAAATAATTGAGGGGTTTAAACAAATAGGTAGTGCGAGCGTCCTCGCTCGCTTTATATAGTACGCGAGCGGGGGACGCTCGCACTACCCATCGAAATTGCCGTGACAGAGTACTAAGCCACTTCGCGGAGTTGTGGCTTTTCAGTAACTTCGGAAATATTCAACGATAGCTGCTCCATATGAGGTACTGCAGCTTGCTCCAGAACCTGAACTTCAATATTCACGCTTACTAAATAACTACCCGTATCCGAACCCACTGCTTCGGCTATTAATTTAGAAATGTCTGGACGTTTGGCCGTCAGTGGGTCGCGTAATATGCACCGATCCCAATCATGCTTGGCCGTTGGATTGAGGCTGAGAATGTAGTGTTTTATCATAGGACTAACCCTTTAATGACTCTAACTGAAGGCTGTCACAGAGCCGATGAAGCACTAATCCAGGCTTTGTGGACGTTACTTTTATAGTATAGTACACAAGTACTAAAATGGGTAGAGGGGGAGATGGGGAGTCTTATTGGTGATACCAAATTGCGTTCTATCGTGGTTGCTCAGGCCATGAGATTGCTTCGTTCCTCTCTACGAGACGCTACGCGAACGCTGCGGACTGGGTACTGAGATTGCTTCGTTCCTCGCTGCGGACTGGGTACTGAGATTGCTTCGTTCCTCTCTACGAGACGCTACGCGAACGCTGCGGACTGGGTATGTTTAGGAAGCACTAACTAGGGGTTGCTGTCAAGGTGTGATTTTAGGGATTCAGCGTCATTTATCCAAATTGCTTGTTGAGGAAAAGGGATGGAAATTCCTGCTTGGTCAAAGGCAATTTTTAGACGGTGGCGAAATTCTCGGGCCACGTTCCACTGTTCCAGAGGTTGTGTCTTAATCCATACACGTACTATCAAACCGCGATCGCCAAAATTATCTACTCCCAGAACTTTAGGGGTTTCGAGAATTTGCTCTTGCCATTTGGGATCTCGATCCATGTCTACAGCGACAGTTTCCATTAATTTCAGAACTTGGTTAATATCGGCTTGGTAAGCAACCGGAATCTTTAAATCGGCACGGGACCAGCGGCTGGAAAGATTGGCGACTATTTTAACTTCGCTGTTGGGAATGGTTATCAAACGTCCTTCCGTATCTCGCAGTTGGGTAATCCGCAGATTCAGATTTTCGACTAAGCCTTGAGCATTGCCGACTGCAATAATATCACCCAAGGCATACTGGTCTTCGAGGATGATGAGAAAACCGTTAATGGCATCTTTAATCAAGTTTTGGGAGGCAAGGGAAACGGCAACACCAATTAAACCTGCACCTGCGAGTAAGGGAATGATATCTACACCCACACTGGTTAAAGCTAGGAGGATGCCAACTACTACCCAAACAATGGTAGCAATACTTTTACTCACACCAGAAATGGTGGAAACTCGCAGTTGCAAACGTTCCGAAGTTTCGGGAGTCAGTAGCACACCGCTGAGAAAAGCGGAGGCGAAGCGGTCAATTAAAGCATAACTTAAGCGTATAATGACATATGTTCCCACCGCCACAATAACCAATCTCAAAGGAAAAGTTATGACTGTGAGAATTCCGGTTTGGAGCGATCGCGTGTAGGGAAACAGTCCCAAAATAATTGTAGTTCCGCCTCCCCAAATTCCTACTTGTGCTAACTGAAACAGTCGCTTTCTGACTTCGATGAGATTTTGCTGTTGTTTTTTTCGCAGTTCTGTGGTAATAAGGGAATCTGTTGGTGAAGAGAAATTGAGAAAGTTTAGGGACTTTTGTTTTGAGCGTCGCCAATAGCAATAAATTCCCCAACTGATTGCGATTGTGCTTAGTCCTGTAGTGACGGCAATCCCACTCTGCTGGACTAAAAATTGAGTTTGTCGTTCCACAGATGCACGTTTCAAGTCGAGTTGCAATCCTTGGCTGATTTGATTGGCAGTAGTTGAAGGATCTAGCTGTCGTAGTTTGGCATCATTGGCAGTGACGGTCATTAAGTATTGGTTATTTACATAAATCACTGGTAATGAATTAAGTGTCCCGGTTTGGATATTGATTCCGTTTGTCGGCGAACGCAAGTAATTTTGGCTAATTTCATCCAAATTACGCTGAATTTGTTCTAAACGTTCTGGTAAAGCGGCCCTGGGTGCTGCTATCTGAAATAAACGACGACCATCTAAATAGATCCAGCCATTTACAACTCGGTTCTCCGAGTCGCTACTCAAGCTACTAGTCGGCTGAACCTGAGGTAAAGACGGTAGCTGGGCACCGACTGGTATTATCCAAGCACCTATAATCATTGACCCAGCGATCGCTAAAATTTGCAGACGCACTCTTACACCTCCTGATGGTTAGCAGTTAACCGTTAAGAACTCCATAAGCCATCCTGCAAAATTAAGATGAGTAAATGTACCTGCCCAAAGTTAAGTTTTTGCTCAAGAGGGTAATGAAACTGAAATTTTTTTTGGACTGCACAATAAGCAAGAAAACTTCTTCCTTCTTCCCTCTTCCTTCTTCCTTCATTAAGTTGACATTATTGCCCTGAAGCGTCAAGAATTGTGCAAGGAACCACCAAGGAAAATTTTGGCAAACTCAGCTAAAATATGATTCGTGGTCTAACCTAGTAGAGTACGTAAGTGTTTGCGTACCTTTTTAACTTAAATAAAGGAAGTATTTAATGACTGCAACATCTCCCCGATTAAAGCACGAGGTTAAAGACCTCGCCCTCGCTCCCTTGGGAAGACAGCGCATTGAATGGGCTGGACGTGAAATGCCAGTTTTGAAACAGATACGCGATCGCTTTGAGAAAGAAAAGCCTTTTGCTGGCATCCGTATTTCTGCTTGCTGTCACGTAACAACCGAAACCGCGCATTTGGCGATCGCATTGAAAGCAGGTGGTGCTGATGCAATTTTGATTGCGAGCAATCCCCTTTCCACACAAGACGACGTAGCAGCTAGCTTAGTTGCTGACTACGGTATTCCCGTTTTCGCAATGAAAGGCGAAGATGAAGCAACCTATACACGTCACGTTCAAATAGCTTTAGACCACCGTCCCAACATCATCATTGATGACGGTTGCGACGTAGTTGCTACCCTCATTCAACAACGTCCGCACCAAATCGGTGATTTGATTGGGACAACCGAAGAAACCACCACAGGCATCGTGCGTTTACGCGCTATGTTAAATGATGGCGTTCTCACATTCCCCGCAATCAACGTCAATGATGCTGACACCAAACACTTCTTTGACAACCGTTACGGAACAGGTCAATCAACCCTCGACGGTGTAATTCGTGCAACCAACGTTTTACTAGCTGGTAAAACAATAGTTGTTGCAGGTTACGGCTGGTGTGGTAAAGGTACAGCACAACGTGCATCGGGAATGGGTGCAAATGTAGTTGTCACCGAAATCGACCCAGTGAAGGCAATCGAAGCGGTAATGGATGGTTTCCGTGTCATGCCAATGGCAGATGCTGCACGTGTAGGTGACTTGTTCATTACCGTCACAGGTAACAAGCACGTCATCCGCAGCGAACACTTCGATGTCATGAAAGATGGTGCGTTGGTTTGTAACTCCGGTCACTTCGACATCGAAATCGACCTCAAGTCACTTGCTAGCAAAGCTTCAGAAATCAAGGATGTTCGTCCTTTCACTCAAGAATACAAGCTACATAGCGGTAAGTCAGTAGTTGTATTAGGTGAAGGACGTTTGATAAACCTATCTGCTGCGGAAGGTCACCCCAGCGCAGTCATGGATATGAGCTTCGCAAACCAAGCAATGGGTGCAGAGTACCTCGTTAAGAATAAAGGTAAACTGGAAGCTGGCATTCACTCGATTCCTGCCGATGTTGACAAGGAAATTGCCCGTTTGAAGTTGCAAGCTATGGGTATTACCGTTGATACATTGACACAAGACCAAATTGACTACAGCAATTCCTGGACTTCAGGAACCTAATAGTTTTTGAATGGTGATAATTGGGGGTTTTTAAAACTTTCTAATTGCTGAATAAACTATGAAAAAGGATGGGCGATCGCGCTCATCCTTTTTTGTTGATTTAGGTGAAATAAACTTAAGTCAAAATTGATTGCTTAGTAATAATATGAGAGTATATATAAAATATAAGAATTGTATTGATTCTATGGAAAGCTTTGAAGCAAAAATTCTTGATCTTGCCTGCAAGGAGCCTAATTATAATAATCAGTATTATGCAATTACTTTTACCACTGACCCTAATGGGGAAGTAATTCGTTCCTGTTACTCTCACTTTGTCGGCTGGCACGATCCAGACGAAAAAAAGGTCGAATTACGAGCGGCTTCATTGGTACGTGCTGATAGGTTCGTGGAGATTTGGCGAGATATTAGTGGAGAAGGTTGTTTCATTGTTGATACTGTTCAAGATGTAGCTATTTTTTTACTTTTCGGTGGACATGCTTTAGTAGAAAAAACCGTGGCTGAAATTGAAATACCCGAAGCTATAGAACCTCATCCTGTTATTTGGACAGAATTTGGTGGATTTATAGATTACTTGTCTCTGCCAGAAGAAGTATTTAATCGCGCTCCTTCTCGAAAACAACGTATGAAAATTTTTGAAAGAGATGATTTTAGATGCCGTATCTGTGGACGTAGACCATCTGACTATACAGATATTGAATTACATATTCACCATATTCAACCGTGGGCAAAAGGTGGAATAACAAAAAATGAGAATTTAATAACTCTTTGTCAGACATACCATAAAGGTTTAGACCCACATTATAATCCGAAATTATTTGATTTAATCGCGTCTAGTGAAAACATAACTAATTTACAACAGCCATCGAAGGATTATTGGTCACGTATCCAACAATATCGAAATAAAATCACAGAAATAATATCTAATGAAGAAGATGTCACAACGAAAAAGAAACAACGCAATAGAAAAAAGTAGTGTGATCGCAATCCTGCGTAGGTTGGGTGAAACCCAACATTTTATATTTCGGTTAGTGCATTAATCCTTATGTTGGGTTACGTTACACTTCACCCAACCTACAATAAATGTGTTTTCTCTTTTATTGCGTAATCAAAACTTGATGCTAAAGTGCGATCGCGTTTTGGTAAGGGTTTGTTGAGGAATGCGATCGCTGTTTGGGTAGGTGTTTGTTTGGGAATGCGATTTTGCTAGGGTTGGTTTAAGAGTGCGATCGCGCTTTGTGATGAGGGTTGGTTTGGAAGTGCGATTTTGTTAGGGTTGGTTGGGGAATGCGATCGCTGTTTGGGTAGGTGTTTGTTTGGGAATGCGATCGCTGTTTTCGTAAGGGTTAGTTTGGAGGTGCGATCGCGTTTTAGATAGGGTTGGTTTGAGTATGCGATCGCGTAGCCGAACGAATTTCTAGCTTGCACGATGTAAGTGCCTGAGTCCTAAGCTCTTCGGGCAGGCTTCGCCAACAGACACGCTACGCGTAGCTTGCTTCCACGGAGTGATACGTGAACACGTTATGAGAAAATAGGCTAGAAGTAACAAACACTTATGCCGAGAAAAATTCGAGAATTTAAAGCTGAAATACAAAGGGAAGGATTTCTTTATCTACCAAAGCGTGGAAAAGGAAGCCACGAGCGTTGGAGACATCCTTTATTAAGGAAAGCATTAACAATTCCAGGTAAAGATGGAGATGATGTGCCACGCTATTTAGAGAAACAGTTAGAAAAATTATTAGTCGAACTTAAAGTAGTACAGGAGGATACAGATTTATGAGTCGCTATAGTATGATTCTTCAGTGGAGTGATGAAGATGAACTTTTTCTAGTTACTATTCCAGAATTTAGCGATCGCGTTGTTATGCCCTGCACTCATGGTAAAACTCGCGAAGAGGCAATTTGTAAAGGTGAAGAAGTAATCGAAATGTATCTAGAAGCTTGGCAAGCAGAAAATGAACCAATCCCCGAACCTTATACCCTCCAGATTGTTTAACCATCTCTAAAAGTGATGGAGGTGAAAGATGGATTGTCAATCAATCCAGAACGTACGATTAAAATTCAACCGTTGATTGAAACATTCTTCGGTTCAATTACAGCTTTACCTTTTGGTGTGGAAGAAGCCGAACTAACTGCTCAAATTATAAGTATTTTAAAAATAGCAAGGACTGCTATCGGTTCTTATGATGTACTTGTCGATTGTGGATATCAACGTGTATAAGGTTGTTCTGTAACCAGTCCAGGTACTACTCGATAATGTTTGAGATTGAAAGTGCAAAGTGTTGCACTTTTACCAACTGCACAAGCAGCAATCACAGCATCAAGCAAACCCAAACTATGAGATAAATGATAAGTTGTAAAATCTGATAAAGCACGGGCACAATCAGCTTCCGTAGCCCAAACTATAGGCAATGGAGCAACAAGTTTAAGAGCATTCCGAACCTGAATAGCATTCTTCGCATCTTGAATAAGCTCCATGACAACAAAACCTGGAACACTGGGTATTTCTGCTAAACTAGCGAACCAGGAGATTGCCGGAGCATGACCTCGTTGAATGTCAATTAAAACATCCGTGTCGAGTATATACATAAATTCTACCTATGTTCGCTCCCGTGTTTCTGCGTGATGTCGTAAGTTACGAGCATATGCTTGACTATCAGTAATATCAGATCGCGAATTAATGATACCTTCACTCTGCCAATAAGCTACAAGTTCTGCTCCGCTTTTGAGTGGGTTGTTTAAAATTTGTCTAGTAGATAGAAGACGCAGAATATATTCAGGTAATGCTAAGTTTAATGAAGCCGCCTCTGTACAGAGTGCATTTTCTAATTCTGGTGGTAAGTCAAGGCTGATAGTCATTTTTATTCTCTCATTTAATTACAATATTATGCAACATCAAGATGTAGTACTAAGTATTATTTTTGAGTTTTCCCGACGCAAACTGCTACCACCTAAAGAAATAGAGTTTTAATGATGGGTTACTTACTTGATACCTCCGTAGTTAATTTAGCGAAGGATGGGTAGATACCACCCTTTTTTATTTATAATATATTATTTTGGATATTGCGTTTGTCTAATATGTCGTATGTTAAGGTAGCCTTTATACTTTATAAACTAATAAACATCATCATGTGAGCCTAGAGTAAGTAACAATAGGCAGCATTTCACTTTCATAATAATACTTCTGTCATTCTGAGCGGAACCTAGTATTCCATCACAGCAACTTTGCGGGGTTTATGGTAAATCAAGTTTTTTCTCCCCCTGCTTGCCTTCACCCGTTATTTTTGGGTTGGTCGAGTACTAGCCAAAGGCATCCCGAAGGGTGGTGAAGCGTTCGCAAAGCCTGTCCGAAGATGAAGGGAAGGGGTAAGGTTCTTCCGGTATTACAACTAATCATCCAAACTTGATATAGCCTCTTTTTCAGCTTCAGATTTTTACAATCTTGATTTAAGGTCATTTTTTGTCAGTAGATTTGCATAATAACTATAAAACTTCGATAAATTGACTTTTTTTATATTGACGATGAAAGAAAATTTATGCAAAGTTGTAATCAACAAATAGCCACGCAATTTTAATCAATAAATAATTTTTATTTGGTAGACTTGAAAATCAGGAATCATTTACCATGAAATTAGAAAAAATTTACCGAACTTTTTTTCTCACAAATATAGCGATCGCTAGTTTAATAATGGTCAATTTTCCAGCAATGGCGACAAGTGTTAGTATCAGTAGTGCATCTAATAGAGAATCTAAATCAGTTATGTTGTTAGCTGGAATTAATACCAAATACGTCCAGGAAGCTGACAAAAATTTAGATGCGGCTCTAGAAGCGATGAGTAATGCTGCAAAGACGGAAAATGAGCAAGAGGCTGCAAGTTATTTTGACAATGCCCTACAACATTTGCAAAATGCCGCAACTGCTTTGAAACAAGGGGGAATGCTGGATACTGCACTCATGTTAGAGAATGCGATTCAATCTCTAAATTATGCTATTGATACTGATTCGGATAAAACTCAAGATAAGCTGATTGAAGATGCTATAAATGCTCTCAATCGAGTGGATACAGAAATTAAAGATGTTTTGAGCTAAACATGAAAGTTCAGTTATCGACATTTTTTTGGCTCTCCACCAACGGATATTTGGTCAGGTTTACGGCTGGAGAATTATTTCTTGGCAGTGCAACGGAAGGCTGTCCACTTTTGTCTACGGAGAACCTCTGACTGGGATTAGCTTTGTGGCTTTATTTTCTAATATGATGGATACAATCATTGCTTTAAGCTAAAACTCTTGCTGTGTCTGAGGTCTAGGGGTTTTCGTCACACCCTCAGCCACCTTTACTAAATCAACAAAACCAATTTTCTATTATTAAAGCATCAAAATCTTGAAAATCTGCCACATTATTTGTTACTAAAATCAAATCATTCGTAACCGCAATAGAGGCAATTTGACCATCAATAAAAGCAGGACTTTTACCAACCTTAGATAACCTTGCTCTCTCCTGTGCGTGATATTGTGCCGCTTGGAGAGTATAATCAAATAAAGGCATTTGTGCTAAAATAACATTGTTTATATAATCTTCTATATCTTGACGTTTTTTAGACAGAGGAAGACGTAAACAACCATATAACATCTCATGGATAACTACGGTAGCTGTGGCTGTTTCTTGTCTATATAATCTTAGCTTTGACATTACCTTCTCATTCGGTAGAGAGCGTTTAGCCTCCGATAAAATATTAGTATCTAGTAAATACTTGAGACTCATAAATTAACCTCTCTCCCTGGTGACTTATCCCGTAAATTCTCAAAAGTATCATCATCAATACTTTCTAAATCCACCCTTTGTCTAAAGTCTTGTAAAGCTGACCAAAAATCATTAACCTCTTGAGTTTCTGTTAAAACTTCTTGATTCCCAGATAGAGAAACTGGTGTTTTAGCTGATAATTTATATTTGAGAAATTCAATAAAATCTAAAACCTCCTGTTGTTTATCTGTGGGTAAATCTCGGAAGTTTTCTAAAACTGCCTGTTCCAGAGTCATAATTTTACCTTCCTAACTTCTACTACTAAGATACAATTATATTCTCAACTGAATCAGAACTCAGCACCAGCAGCTTTCAACTGTCCGCTGCATTTTAGTTGTTAAGTACCTCTTGGTCAGGAGCATCAATTCCGATAAATAGATTTCCCGCGCCGCCAGATATTTTTTGACAGGTTTCGCATAGGGTCCCGAGCGCGCATGTGTATCTCCCCTCTTAACTCTAGACTAGTTAGAGTAGAGGCAGATGCATCTGTATGAACAACAGTTCTATCTATTGAATTTATAACGATTTTACAGATAACAACCAACCTTAATGGTTGATGTTAAATATTAATTGTATTCTGCTCCCGCGCGTAATTTCCCATAATTACTCTTCTTCAGCCTGGATACTCTGGGACAGTTACAAGGTAGAGAAGAGGGAAAGCTAGAACTATTATGCGTCTACTTAAGCGCAAAATTGGTTCGCTTGCGCCAAAGTTGGAAGTACGTATCAGCCAATTACCGACTAATCAATTGGAAGATTTAGCTGAGGCTTTGTTAGATTTTTACATCGAAGGGGATTTGGTCGCTTGGTTAGCTACTCTATAAAGGTGATTACTCTAATCTACGCATGACTGGAGTTTCATATTTGATTTACTGCGGTTTTGATGTGGAAACTCGAGTAACTCCCCGTGAACTATCTTAAACTAAAAATAAGGCAGGATTTCATGTTCAACATTTCTGAGGCGCTTGGTTGAAAAATTTAATTTGCAATCATATGCAATCAAATTAACAGACACAAACAAGTCGCGTCAAGTAAAAAGTGGGGTAATGGGGTATTTATCTTAAAAAACCTGGTTGGTGAGTCAGTCTTCAAGGTAAAGGGTGTAATGTTAAAGAAAAAAATCTAACTTTTAGCTCACAAAAGATGCATCGAACCTGTAAGCCGCGAAATTAGTTGACAAATTGCTTTTGATATGAAAAGTTCCAAAATTTTAGCTACATCTTTCGATTATCGAGGAGCTTATCCGTGTCCGGTGTGTCGCGTAGGTAAGATTACAAATATGCCAATGATGGAAGCGATGTGTTGTGACTTTTGCCAGCAGATTTTTACTGTCAACCTAGAACAACAGCAACTGGTGATGCCTTCTCGACAACCGGCATTGATTTGGCGTTGGAATGGGTTTAGTTGGACGGAAGCAGAATTGGAAGGTGTGGAGTTTGGTTGGGGTTATGGGATAGCAGCACTTGCTTTTGTTATCTTTCCCACTTCTGTGATTGGGATAGTCGCTTATTATTTTCCCCCACATCCAGATGTTCTTTTCAGTTGGTTACCATATCTCTGGACTATTCTAACTTTTCTGTCACATTTATCAATTATCATTTGGCTTTTTATCGAAGTTTATCAGATTCCAGTCGGGGCTTATTTGAGAGCGATCGCCCGACTGAGATATCGGACAATGGGGAGATAGGGCTTTTAAGATGTGAAGCTCGCTGTTGCGGCCTCTTAATTTGTCTTTTTATGACATTGCTCAAATAAACAGAGAGCGAAGTGTCAAAAAACATTGATAATAAGCTTTAGTCAGACAAAGAGTTGTTACAATTTTTAAAGTACGCAATTGGCAACGGCGATTCACTTTCTTCACCGGATGACGCTGCGGTACTCCAAAGATATGCTGATAAATATACTCGTATAGAAACGCCAAAACCCTTGCCAATACTTACTGATATCTAAGAGTGAGAATGTTTATTATCCGACAAGTAAAAATTTCCTCTTCAGATTTAAGCCGACATCCGGCTGCATCACTCATAATTAAGTTGATTCCGAGCATAAATGCCTTATGAGCGAGTTGGAGCGGTATTACAGAGTTTTGGAATTGGAGCCGGGAGCGACACTTGAGGAGGTGAACCAGGCTTACAAAGATTTGGTGTTCGTTTGGCATCCCGATCGCATTCCCAAAGAAAATCTCCGCTTGCAACAAAAAGCACAGAAGAAGCTGCAAGAGTTTAATGAAGCTCGGGAAAAATTACGTTCTTGGAAAACCAAGTATCAAACCCCCCATCACCCACCACGGGAGCAACACAGAAAGCCTCCGGAAAAAAGTTCTCAACCACCACCAAAGCAAAACCCAGATTTGAGTGGCAAGGATTTCAGTAGCGCCAATTTGAGCAACAAGGACTTATCTGGCAGAAATATGAGTTACGCCAATTTGAGTGGTGCCAATCTCAGCGATACTTTTATGCATAAAGTTAATCTGACTGGTGCGAATTTATCGCAAGCAAATTTGTTTCGGGCAAATCTCCTTTTGGCTGATTTGAGAGAAGCTAATCTACGTGACGCAAATTTAATTGGTGCTGATTTTAGTGGTGCTGATTTGAGCGGTGCCGATCTAACAGGTGCGCGGATTCGCTCCGGCGCTCGCCTAATGGTAAAATTAGTTGGTACAAAGTTGACTGGAACCATAATGCCGGATGGCACAATTTATGACAGTTAAGTGCAACTCCATTACTTAAGTTGCTGTATTCACACAGTAGTGAAAGTTAAGCATATCCCAAAGCCGCCAGTTTTGTTCATAGCACAATTAACGACTAATATACAGAACGCAAATGTCTGTAATGGCCAGCAATGTGGGAAACTTGGCAATAGTTCTTAGGATTGAATTTTAATATGAGTAACACAGTTTCTGGCATCTTTGTCAAAACCATCAACGGTGAAGAGAAGCAGCTTGATGACTACGCAGGCAAGGTACTGTTAATCGTCAATGTAGCTTCCCAATGTGGTTATACTTCTCAATACGCCGGATTAGAGCAATTAAATCAGAACTATCGAGATGCCGGGTTACGGATTCTGGCATTCCCTAGCAATGATTTTGGCGCACAGGAACCTGGAACGAATGAAGAGATATTGCAATTCTGCACGCGGAACTATGGCGTCACTTTTGACATCTTCGACAAAGTTCACGCCAAAGGTTCAGAACAGCACCCACTTTATGCTCTACTCACCTCTGTTATTGAACCAATTGGCGCTGTTGCTTGGAATTTCGAGAAATTTGTCATTAGCAAGCAAGGTGAGGTAGTGGCTCGATTTAAGAGCAGTGTGAAGCCAAATTCACCAGAGTTAATTGGAGAAATCGAACGACAATTAGAACAATAGCGATCGCTTGGGTCAATTTTATCAATTTCTTACTCCTCACTCTTTATTAAAATGAACGTTGCAATCATTGGTTGTGGTTATGTTGGTTATGCTGTTGCTGATTTTTGCCAACAAAAGATGACCTATCAGGTGAGTGTAACCACAACGAGCCCAGAACGTGTTCAATCACTCCAAGCTGTTGCTCAACGAGTTACTGTACTCCAAGGAAATGATTCTGTTGGGCTAAAGTCTTTATTGAAAAATCAAGATGTTGTGCTTTTGAGTGTTGGTGCAAATGCTGCTAGTACCTATGAAGAAACTTATTTACATACTGCCAAAAGTTTAGTTTCGATTTTAAAAGAAACTTCTGTCAAGCAAGTAATATACACAGGAACTTGTACTGTATATGGCGAACAATATGGTGCGTTGGTAAATGAAGAAACATCATTAGCACCCATGACTGCAAATGGGCAAATTCTCAAGGAAACCGAAGAGGTACTACTATCAGCATCCAGTGAAAAAATGCACGTTTGTATCTTGCGATTGGGAGGAATTTACGGACGCAACCGCGAATTAGTTAAAATCTACGGTAGAATTGCTGGCACAACCCGTCCCGGTAATGGTGAAGAACCTGTAAATTGGATTCACTTGGATGATATTGTTAGTGCCATAGATTTTGCTGTTGGGCATCGGCTACAAGGAATATATAATTTGGTAGATGACGCTTATCTCAGCAATCGAGAAATCATCAATCAGGTATGCGAAGTCAATAATTTACCCAAGGTGACATGGGATGCTTCCCAAAAAAGCAACCGTGCTTATAATGCCAAGATATCGAATCAAAAAATCAAAGATGCAGGATATAAGTTGATTCATCCGCAAATGATTTTTTAGCTGATAGGGGAAGAGAGATTTTTGATTGTTTACAGTTTTGGCTTCTATAATATAGACAAGATTGCATTCATTCTTTTTCATCCGTGTCCTACCCTCCGGGAAGCCGAAACGGCTACTGCGGTTAATTCTTTTTTTCGCTCTGTTGCAAGAACTGTGAATAATAATTAATATAAATATTCTACAGTTATTCTCTAATTGCTCCCAGGTATAGCACTCCAACAGCGGTTCTCACTTAAGTAAAGTACAAATAAAAGTAATTAACCCCAGGGTCTACAGATAAACACAGATGAATTCGTACCTCAACCGACTAGTAAACGCTATATATAATTAATAAATAATTAACCGGACATATATAGCGTTCCTAAATCCGAAGTGAAAATCAAATTCTTGACTTCGTAAAATTTGTCCGTAATATAGGCAAGATTTATGCCAACGGAGCGGCTACGCCAACACCTATCAGATAGGATTGCTATAAGAACGAGTAAAATCTGAGAATTATGGGAACATTTTCATCGACTCAAAATGGCAGTAATTCTGTCAGCGTCCCACCGGATGAGAAAACAACATCGGGGACGCAATTTTATGATTGGAAAAATTACCGCTGCGCTTACAAAGTTCATCAACCAATTAATTCTGCACCCGAGGGTATTCCGTTACTTTTAATTCACCCAATTGGTGTCGGATTATCGCGACATTTTTGGCTCTTATTTAACCGCGAATGGTACAAAACTGGTCATCGCAATTTAATTTATAATCCCGATTTATTAGGATGCGGTGAAAGTGATATGCCTCACGTCGCTTACACTCCTTCCGATTGGGCAGAACAGTTGCAACAGTTTTTAAAAACCGTTATCCAGCAACCTGTAATTTTAATTGTGCAAGGAGCTTTATTTCCCGTAGCAGTTGAATTGGTGAATAAAGAACCAAATTTAATTGCGGGACTTATATTAAGTGGACCTCCCGCTTTGGTGTTGATAGGGAAACAGTCACCTGAGTGGAAGCAAAAATTATTGTGGAATCTTTTAGACTCGCCTTTGGGCAATGCTTTTTATCGCTATGCAAGAGGCGAAGATTTTTTGCGTAACTTTTCAACTCGGCAGTTGTTCGCATCAACAGAGGCTGTAGACGCTCAATGGTTAACTACTTTGCAAGCCGATGCAGAAAACCCCAAAAGTCGTCATGCGGTTTTCGCCTTTTTAGCCGGATTCTGGCGACAAGATTATCGTAGCGCGATCGCAAGAATCGAGCAACCGACTCTCGTAGTTATGGGAGAAACGGCATCAAGCATTAGTTCCCAAGGCAAAGGGGAAACACCCTCTGAGCGTTTGGCTCAATATTTGGCCTGTTTGCCTCAAGGTCGTGGAATAAAAATTTCCGGACGAAATGTTTTACCTTATGAGTCTACCGCTGAATTTGTTCGGGTGATCGCTCCGTTTGTAAACGAATTGGAAGTCTCACAAGTGCAAAGCTAAGTACACCGGGAGCGTAAATTCGTCGCGAATTATAGATTTACCGACTGCGTTTTCGACTCGAATGGCAACCTAACTGAAGACCAACAATCGGGCGATCGCGGATTTTAAAGGATTACTCGGATTCCACTCCAAGAATAATTAATTTTTAGATCCTGTGTGAAATTCTTTAATCCCTTTAATCCGCGATAGTGATTTATAGGTAGAGATGGAAGATTTAAACCTGATTCAACCAAGCCAAAATACTGTCTTTACTATCAACTAAACCTTTATAAACCAAAGATTCTGCTGTCATCGACTGTAGGGCCGCAACTAATTGCGATCGTAGAATCATGTCTTTTTTCATCTCCCGACAATCGCGAAAGTAGGTGCGGATGGTAAACAACGTCGCGTCATATTCTGGTAAACCCCAAATTACTTGACGCTCAATCCGCAAATAAAGTCTGGGGTTATAAAAGTCAAAATCTCTACCATCCCATTCCCTAATTGATATGTTGGGCGGCGCTTCTGGATGGTGATTGAGACGAGTGTCGGTACTCAAACCCCAGGCAAAACGTACCATCGGTTCTCTCATAATCATCGTATTCACCATCGCTCCAGAACGGCGGTTAATTTTCTCCATCCCTGGGACGGGTTCATGTACTGTCGCAAAATCTTTACCGATTTTATCGGACGCTGACCAGTGGTTGGGAAAGCACAAATGCACTGCACTCACCCAGTTACTTCCATCAGAACCTCGACTAACTACTGTCAAATCTTCTTGTATTTGTACTGCTAGAGCGTCTAGGGTAGAAGCGTAACAAGATTTCAGATTGCCAATATTCGATTCTAACTCAAACTCTGCATCCAAGTAAAAAATTTCTTTGGTAAGTTGACTGTGAAAAATGAGAGTGTTTGTTGCTAATTGTTGCAGGTGGAAGTGTTGCGGATGTTCTTGGATTAAACGAGTCATAATTAACTGAGCGATCGCACTCGCAACCGACGGCGCATAATTACAAGTCTGATAGTATTTGCTCAATCTTTCAGTTCGCGCTTTCTGCTTCATCTGAAGGTAATGCGGGAAGTTACTATCTATTTGAAATACTTGTTTGTCTGCTTCACCATTCCCGAAGTCCGAACCCAAACGCAACAAACCCGGTTTAACTTCATACCTTCCCTGGGAAACAGGAAAGTAGCAAGCAGAATTTTCAGATGTTTCTACTGTTTTAGCTTCCAATAACATCGACATACCTTAAATGCCTCCCTTGTCAATCCACCCCTCACCAATTTATAAACTTATGTAAAGTTTTTCAGATTTTATGTCAAGCTTTCATGACTTTGTAGTTTTTGTATCACGGCTATTTGATGACTTTACTTGTGTATTTATCAGCTTTAGAGGCACTATTACCTTACTTTTGAAGATATGTCATACGTCGCCAAATGAGTATAGCAAAAGCGTACTACAACATCAAAGCCTTGTCAACTCGTCGGCTAATTGAGAATAGAGTCAATAATTTGGCGATTATGAGAAAATTGCAAAAAATGTATAGTTTGGTAAATACAGATATTTCATAGTTTTTGCTTTTATAGATAAATTTGCTTAATAGAGATTTTGACCTGATTGTGTTTGAACCACAAAGACGCGAAGTAAGATGTTAATTGCGGTGATAGCGTAGCGCCGACAATCACGGTTCGCTTGAAATAATTAGCTGCACCCACGTCCTATATATGCATCCCGCAGTCTTGGAATAACTCCAACGTTCAACTTGGAAGAAACAGACTAGTGAAAATCGCCTTGACAAGCATACTCATAATGAGTACGCTTTAGTTAAAGAACTCAAGGATTAAAAATAGATGTTGCAAAATCGAGAGGGGCAAAAAGTACCCAAAGTCACTTTCCGTACACGCCAGAACAACGAGTGGCAAGACGTGCCCAGCGAGAAATTGTTTGGGGGGAAGAAAGTGGTTGTTTTCTCGTTACCGGGGGCATTTACTCCAACTTGTTCATCAACGCATCTCCCTGGCTATAATGAGTTGGCGAAGACTTTCAAAGAGAACGGTGTGGATGAGATTGTCTGTATTTCCGTGAATGATACCTTTGTGATGAATGAATGGGCAAAGGATCAAGAGTCGGAAAATGTCACTTTAATTCCCGATGGAAACGGTGAATTTACTGAAGGTATGGGAATGTTGGTGGATAAGACCGACTTAGGTTTTGGCAAGCGATCGTGGCGCTATTCAATGTTGGTGAATGATGGCACGATTGAAAAGATGTTCATTGAGCCAGAAGAACCGGGCGATCCGTTTAAGGTATCTGATGCGTACACAATGCTCAATTACATCAACCCCCAAGCAGCCAAGCCAAAATTGGTTTCTCTGTTTACGAAAGAGGGTTGCCCATTTTGTGCCCGTGCTAAGGGAATGTTGAAAGAGCTAGGCATTGATTACGAAGAAATTGTTTTGGGTAAGAATATTACTACACGTTCTTTACGGGCTGTCACTAATGCCACAACAGTTCCCCAGGTATTTATCGATGGTCACTTAATAGGTGGTTCTGAGGAGCTAGCTACCTATCTTGGTGCTGTTAAGTAGAGCGTAAGGGGTAAGGGGTAAAGGGGAAGAATTAGACGCTTCTTAATTTCTCAAGAAGCCCACACTGTACCTTGAAGGGGTGTCAATGTGTGGAGTTGTGACTTCATTTGCCCCTTAACCTGTAATTAATCTATTGTAAACGCTTACGTCGTTTCGGCTTCATGTAGCGGAGCTTCCCGAATGGTATTGTCCCTACAATCTAATGTATTGAGTAAAGATAGTTGTATTGCTTCCTGATTAACAACATAAGCAAGAGGCTTCTTAATTTTTGTCACCCTGCCGGATTTCACAGCTTTATCCAACCAATCCTGCATTTGCCCTTGTCGCACATCCAGAGATTCCGCAAGAGATTTTGCATCCATTGGCTGCTGTAAATAATTTAGAATAATTGGTAAAACAGCTTCATAAATCTCTTTTGAAGATTCGGCAATTTCTACCTGGGGGTTCGCCAAAGGGGTATCTTGATCGGATTTAGCACTTTCCAACACTTCTTGCAAAGAATCATCCCAAGGTTCAGATGGAAAAGGCTTTGCTCCCTTGAGTAGCAATTCTTGATTACCGGATGGTGAAGTTGTATCTACCCGGACAAAAACTGGAACATCCTTGATATTTTTCAAAGCTTCCACCGCACCTGCCCAAGTACCACCTTTACCTTCCTGAGAACTGACAACAAGAGCATAATCTGATAAACCATAAATATACTTATTACGCCCCATTGCATTCCCGACATTAAACCCAGCATCAGGATCGTAACTGGAAATTAAAGTAAGTCTGCGTTCCATAATAGCAGCGCGATATTTGCTTTGCACCGCAACCTTACTCAAACTGTCAGCAAGTACAGCAGTTGCCTTTCCTCCGACTTCCAGCACCGCCAAAATTGCTGCTTCATCCACCCCCCTGGCCCCACCGGAAACCACCTGCATTTGGCTAGAGGCACAAGTTTGGGCTATTCTGCGGGTGTAGTTAATTCCCTCTTCATCAACATCGCGAGAACCGATAATCGCCAAGCCGGACATTGAGAGTAATTCTATATCGCCAATACCATAGAGAATTGCAGGGGCTGAGTGTTTGAGTTTCTGCTTGAGACGTTTGGGATATTGACTGTCACTCCTTCCTAATATCCATAAACCTTGATTTGTCCATTTCTCCACGGCGAAACTCAGCATTACACCTCGTTCTAGCAAAATTGATAAGCGAGGGAAATCTAGTTTACTGACGGTAATTTGTTCTAACTGTTTTTTGCCATTGGATGAGAGTAAATCGGCAGGACGCATTTGATTTTCTTGCAGCCAAGCCGCTAATAAGTTGTATTCTCCAAGAGTTAGAGGTGCTGTTTCTGTTTTGCGATTCTGTCCGAAGCTGGCACATAATAATAAAATTGCTTGAGTATCTGGCTGCAATACATGATTTGGCATTGTTGGCATTTAATGAAGGAAGAAGGAAGAAGGAAGAAGGAAGAGGGAAGAGGGAAGAGGGAAGAAGGAAGAAGGAAGAAGGAAGAAGGAAGAGGGAAGAGGGAAGAAGGAGGTTTATATATGTGGGTTGGAACCCCAACTAAAAACGGACGAGCTGATTAAGTCGGGGTATTAAAAAGTTTATTCGAGGATAAATTAGATAAAGCGGATGTAATAAATGATTTCGAGCGGTTCCGGTTTGTATGAGGTAGAGGTAAGAGTTTAAAAACCGCAGATAAACTTGTACCTCTTGTGGATGGGAACCGCTATAACTGTTTCACTAAACAATTATCTGTTACATCCGCGTTGCTGGGATTAATCTGCTTGGTTAAATGTATTTAGTGCTAATGCGAGCGGAAAGACTAACCCGCTACCAGCTTTACGTAAAAGTGCTGCAATTACTGTGAAAGTCCAACGTGAATCCACCATATCATCCACCAGTAAAACGTTTCCGCTTATCCCTGACCAACTTGCAACTGCAAATGCACCATCTAAATTGCGTGCTTGTTGGTAGCTGTTACTCATATATTTTTGTAACTGAGTTTCACGAGTTTTCTGTACAACAGGTACAAAAGGTAAATCTAATTTCACGGCCAAGCGTTGAGCAAAATTTGCGACTAATTCTGGACGATTGAGAGAAGGGACACAAGTTACCCAAGTGGGGGAAGGTTCAGGTTGCCAACGTTGAATCATCTCTAAACTACCCGTCAGGAGTACATCATCAAAATAATTATCTCGATATTTCCCTAGTTTGACTAATTCACCCCAGCCAGCATCTGCCCATAAAGATAACGCTCTTCCTGCTTCTGCCCGGAAATTAGGTTTTATGTTCCCAGAAAAATTATAAACTGGGAATGCATGGGCTGCCCATTGTTTCCGAGGTTCTATAATTTGGTTGCTGCGTCGGAGATATTGAATCGCTTGATTTACCAACTCCATTGAACAGGTCGTTGGTAATAAAGATTTACCCAAACATACAGCACATTTACCGCAGTTAATGGGATTGGGGTCGTCCAATTCTCCTGCGAGAAAAGCCATGAGGCATTTTTGGCTGTTCATATATTCTCGCATTTTCGCTTGTTCTTGATAACGAATTTTTGTTAATTGTTCAATTTTTGCTGTGTTTGTTTGATAATGAATAGCTGTCGCAAACCACTTGGAACCTTGTTTAACCACAGGTGCGGGTGATTCCAAAGATAGCAATTTTAAAACTTTATCAATCGTCCCTCGGGAAAGATTGAGTTTTTCCTCCATCTGATTAATAGAAAATCCGTCTTCAGCTTCCTCTAAAGCATTTAGAATATCTTCTATATGTGCTTGCAGAGGAAAGGCTGTTTGAATAAAATAGTTAGTGATTTCATCGTCTTCATCACCGCTTAAAAGAATTCCGTAGGCCTTTTCTTGTGCCCTACCCGCACGTCCTACTTGCTGATAGTAGTGAACAACAGAACCGGGACGCTGATAATGAATTACAAATCCTAAGTCAGGTTTATCAAAACCCATTCCTAAAGCTGTCGTTGCGACTAATGCTTTGATTTCATTGTTGATAAGTTGCTGTTCTAATATTTCCCGTTCCGAATTATCAAGTTCGCTATGATAGGCTTTAACATGAATGTTGTGAGTCTTTAACCAATCGGCAACTATTTCGGCATCTCTGACAGTAAGGGTGTAGATAATCCCGCTTCCAGGCAAATCTGGTACCTGTTCGGCTAACCATCCCATCCTAACTGCAGGACTGCCAAGATAGATATTTTGCAAATGCAAGCTTTCTCGCATTAAATTACCTCTTGATACCTGTAAATTAGACCCTAATTGAGCAATTATATCATTTACAACTCGATTGTTGGCAGTCGCAGTTGTCGCTAATGCAGGAATATTTTGTGGAAGTGCTTGCAAAATTCTCACAATGCGTCTGTAATCTGGACGAAAATCATGTCCCCAATCGGAGATACAGTGGGCTTCATCAACAACAAATAAGCCAATTTTTGCTGAAATGGGTAACAAAATTTCCTCTCGAAATTCCTGGTTTGCCAATCTTTCGGGAGAAATGAGGAGAATATCTACTTTCGCTTGTAATACCTGATTTTTGATAGATTGCCAATCTTCTATATTGCTAGAATTAATCGTAGCAGCTTGGACTCCAATTCGTGCTGCTGCAGTGATTTGATTTCGCATTAATGCAAGTAGAGGTGAAATTAGTAAAGTACAACCAGCACCGCTATCTCTTAACAGACGAGTTGCGATGAAATAAATTAAACTTTTACCCCAACCTGTACGCTGAACAACGAGAAGACGTGCTTGTTTGTTAATTAAAATTTCAATGGCTTCCCATTGCCCATCCCGAAAATTAGCATTTGGATTATTGAGTGCCTGACGCAGAAGGAATAAAGCTTGGTTTTTAAGTGTTGTTGTCATAATTGTTTGCCTGTTTGTCACTGTTGTTATAATTCCCAGCAAACAAGCTTGTTTTTACACTCATATATGACTGAACCCCACCCCCAATGGTGACTCCCCCAAGTTGAAAAAACAAAGAGACAAGGGGAACAAGGGGAACCTAGAGGGAATCTTAATCGCTTGTCTTTCCCCTCTGCCTTCTCTTCTTGTGCATCAAACTAGATTTTAATACTTT
The DNA here is from genome assembly GCA_019359595.1 of Cyanomargarita calcarea GSE-NOS-MK-12-04C. GTDB lineage: Bacteria > Cyanobacteriota > Cyanobacteriia > Cyanobacteriales > Nostocaceae > Cyanomargarita > Cyanomargarita calcarea. The sequence goes on along the minus strand of JAHHGZ010000005.1, from coordinate 188,865 downwards.
AGGACTTACGCACTGTACAAACGACTCATCTTGTGTATCAACGACCTATTGTCGTTTCAGGCTTTTACAAACCACGCGATCGCTTGATAGGGAACAGAAAAATTAAGTTAGAAGCGTAGAAACCTATACCCCTGTTTTTATTTTGCTGTCAATGCGTAAGTCCTATACTTGTGTATGCAGCGCAGGCTTGCAAAGAGGGGGCAGATGTGCTGATATCTTACATATTCCCCTGACTAATTGTAATAATAATCACTAATATTATTCCAAGCATCGATAAATCTCCCTGTCCACCAGGGACTATAAGTCCCTGTCTAATAAGCACAAGTCCATTTCAATGGACTAAAGATAATACTTTTATTGTAGTATTTTTAATAACTTCCAAAATAGGAAGTATGTGGTTTGTACGCAAAGGAGAGGATGTGAGTATGGATATATTTAATTTTATTATGCGGTTGATAGGCGATACGGCTAAACTCCTCCCCCCACTACCCACCAACAACTAACCATTAAATTGTTTAAAGTTATGTAGCCTTTTGCTTACGACACCAAGCTGAGGGGGTAAACTAGCCCTTGATTCTGATTCTTTCAAAGAGATAAACACTCAATTAGGAGCGTTTTTTGATGTCTCATACCGTAAAAATCTATGACACCTGCATTGGATGTACCCAATGCGTCCGTGCTTGCCCTACAGACGTGCTAGAGATGGTTCCTTGGGATGGCTGCAAAGCTGCTCAAATTGCCTCTTCACCTCGCACAGAAGACTGTGTAGGTTGCAAACGCTGTGAAACTGCTTGCCCCACCGACTTTTTAAGCATCCGGGTTTACCTGGGTGGTGAAACTACTCGCAGTATGGGTCTAGCTTACTAATTAGCTCTTAGCTATTAACTGTTTCAAGCGCTCAATTGCTCATCACTCACAACAGTGGTGGGTAATAAACAAATGCGTTAGTTCTGGGGAAAAGGTTAAAGGAATCAAATTTTCATGACTTTTGCACTCTTACTTAACTAAATTTGAGCGCACAACCAAGTATAAAAAATTTGTTTCCTTTACCCCTTACCCCTTACCATACATCCGTACTCTGAATCCGGGTTGGACTAATTTGTTGCTTTTTTCTTGGCGAAACTGGGGAGGATGTGGTAACAACTATACTGGGTTTTGTTATCCTCACTCATAACGGGAGTTGGTGCTAAATGTGCGGAATCGTTGGTTATATCGGCACTCAAGCGGCCACAGAAATTTTACTCGCTGGGTTAGAAAAACTAGAGTATCGGGGTTATGATTCCGCTGGAATCGCCACAATTTGGGAAGGTGAAGTTAATTGTATCCGAGCAAAGGGTAAATTACATAACCTGCGTTCTAAGTTAGAACTCGTAGAAAGCCCTTCTCAAATTGGTATTGGTCACACTCGCTGGGCGACTCACGGGAAGCCAGAAGAACGCAATGCCCATCCTCATATGGATGCGACGCTGCGAATTGCTGTTGTGCAGAATGGTATTATTGAGAACTACCGAGAACTCCGTGAAGAACTGAAAGCAAAAGGATATGTTTTCCGTTCCGATACAGATACAGAAGTTATCCCCCACCTGATAGCAGAATCTTTAAAGAACCTTCCTTCTCCCACCCTTGCTACTTCCCCTTCCCCCTTCTTCGAGGCAGTCCGCCAAGTGGTGGGTAAACTACAGGGGGCATTTGCAATAGCGGTTCTTTCTGCTGACTTTCCTGATGAACTAATAGCAATCAGACAACAAGCACCCCTAGTAATTGGTTTTGGGCAAGGAGAATTTTTCTGCGCTTCCGATACGCCGGCGATCGTCTCCTATACCCGTGCTGTATTGCCCCTAGACAATGGTGAAATGGCACGTCTGACACCTTTAGGAGTTGAGGTGTACGATTTCGCTGGAATTAGGTTAAAGAAGCAACCCCGACTGCTGAATTTGAGTCCCACAATGGTGGAGAAGCAGGGATTCAAACACTTCATGCTCAAGGAAATCTACGAGCAACCGGGAGTAGTACGGGCTTCTTTAGATGCTTATTTTAAAGCAGACTGGACTGCCGCAAATGCTGAGGGTTCACCTGTTAATTTAAATATTGATGGGGAAATATTCAGCGATTTAGAACAAATTCAAATCGTCGCTTGCGGTACAAGTTGGCACGCGGCATTAGTGGGAAAATATTTACTAGAACAACTGGCAGGAATTCCGACACAAGTGCAATATGCCTCAGAATTCCGCTATGCACCATCACCGATAACAGCTAATACCTTGACCATTGGCGTTACTCAATCTGGTGAGACTGCTGATACTTTAGCAGCTTTGGCAATGGAAAAAGAACGTCGTCAAGGTAAAGAGGCTAAATATCAAGTGCGGCTGTTGGGCATTACCAACCGTCCAGAAAGTAGCTTGGGACATATGGTGCCCCGCATTATTAATACACTCGCTGGCATTGAAATTGGGGTAGCAGCGACAAAAACTTTTATTGCTCAATTGATGGCGTTTTATGCATTAGCGGTAGATTTGGCTTATCGTCAAAAGACGGTTACTCCAGAAAAATTAGAATATATAATTAACGGGTTGCGGCAAATTCCCAAAGAAATTGAAGCAACTTTGGAAAGTCAGGAAAAATTAACAGAACTTCTGGCCCATGACTTTGCCGAAACTACAGATTTTATCTTTTTGGGACGGGGAATCAACTTTCCCATTGCTTTGGAAGGGGCTTTGAAATTAAAAGAAATCAGCTACATTCACGCTGAAGGATACCCAGCCGGGGAAATGAAGCATGGGCCAATTGCGCTGTTAGATGCCAAAGTTCCTGTTGTGGCGATCGCTGTACCTGGCAGTGTCTACGAAAAGGTAATTTCTAACTCCCAAGAAGCCAAAGCCAGAGATTCGCGGTTGATTGGGGTGACACCAATTGAAGATGGTGAAGCTGCGGAGATATTTAACGATTTGCTTCCCATTGCTAATGTTGATGAATTATTGTCACCTATACTGACAGTGATTCCACTGCAATTATTAGCGTATCATATTGCGGCAAGGCGTGGTTTAGACGTAGACCAGCCTAGAAATTTGGCAAAAAGTGTGACTGTGGAATAAGTATAATTTACTGCTTATAGATTTTTGTGGAGGGATAATAAAGTTGTACAATTTCTTCTATGGGTGAGTATTAAAGCACCTATAGAAGACTTTGTTTGATGAAGATATCTTGTTTTGGTCTTTATTATATTTCCACATCAGCTTTGCCTGCGAGTCATAGCCATCACGGCCTTGACAGTAAGCTTTGGTAACTCGCCCAAAGTTGGTAAAATGTCTTCTGCTGAAAAAACTTGGGGTAGGTCATCTCCAAGCCAGACCCAAACCTGTTGGCGAGTTATATCTATTAGCCAAGCTAGTTGCGTTCCATTGCTGAGACAATGAAGAATTTTGTTCTGCAAGTCTAAGGTGCTTTGGTCAGGAGAGCGAATTTCAATTAACCAGTCTGGTGCCCCCTCTAAGGGTCCATCCTCATCATTAAGCCTCGCACAGGCAATAACAGAAATATCAGGTACTGGGGAGTAGGGAGGTACAATGCAGCGCAGTTCTTGTACAGCTTCAAACCGCTCAGTATGACGATTTATGTAATTTACCAAATTGCGTTGTAGCCGGGAGTGAAAAAGGGTTGGCATTGGTTTTTGTAGCGCTTGCCCGTTAATTAACTCCCATGCGGGGGAAGCCTCAATGTTTGGTTGAGAGAGAAACTCGGCTAAAGGGGTCGTTGTAACTAAATTCATAATCAGCCCTCCTCCAATTTTACCATTTATGACATGGTTGGGTGATGCATAAAATACACCATCTTGCCCCCAATGGTTTAGCAGGGTTTGTGTTAGCGTATTATATCGAGGGTTCAACAAGCTTTTTTCCTGTAGTCGATGCATTTTTTCAAGGTTTGCGATTCAGAAGGTTTATTTAATTTATATTCGAGATGGTGTCATCGGGAATAACAACGTTTAACCTAATGCACAAATTGTCCAACACGTTGTTGGACAATTGTCCTAATCTTATATCAGTTTTTTAAAAAACATTCATGTATTGTCAAAATCTAGTTTTTTCCCGTCATGCTATCCAACAGATGTTTTATCGTCGAATAAGCAAGAAAGAAGTAGAACCTGTAATTTTTTATGGAAAAGTAATAGAAGAAAATCCGGATGATATACCATTTCCCAGTTATCTAATATTTGATTTTGCAGAAGGTAAACCAATTCATGTCGTATGTTCTTACGATGAATCTACAGATACGGGTTATGTGGTAACGGCTTATATTCCTGACCAAAATATTTGGTCAAATGATTTTAGAACAAGGAACCAAAGATTATGAGATGTGTAATTTGTAAGCATGGAGAAACTAAACCAGGTTTAGTAACTGTGACTTTAGAAAGAGATGAATGTATTGTTGTCATGAAAAAAGTTCCAGCAGAAGTTTGTGATAACTGCGGTGAATATTATTTAAGCGATGCAATTACTGAACAAGTGCTAGAAAGGGCTGAAGTTGCTGTTAATAATGGGGCAGAAGTTGAGATTATTAAATATGCAGCCTAGTTTTTATTTGTGCAGCAGACTGCTGCACAAATTATTGATGATAAATTTACCACAACTTGTGGCGGAAATTTATTATATGAATGATAGCTGTATTCTCACCCCAAAGCGATCGCTTCCACAATTAACGCCATTTCCCCAACAGGAGATAGAAAAGTTGGCGTTGTTTGGCATACCCAAGGTAGCGGCAAAAGCCTAACAATGGCATTCTATGCCGGGAAAATCATCCAACATCCGGCAATGGCAAATCCCACTTTAGTTATAGTGTGCGATACCAACGAAGATGGTTGCCAAGGGCATGGGCATAATGTGCAGGTTCACATAAAATTGGTATAAAATATATATTATGAGTTCTATTCTCAGCATTTAGGAGACGATGAAACCATTGAGTAACCTAGATAAAGTTTTAGATGCGGCTATGGATCTTCCTTTGGAGCAGCAAGAAATGCTGATACAAATTCTCAAAAACCGAATTGTTGAAAGTCGCCGAGATGAAATTGCTATAGATGCAGCAACTTCCATAGCTGAATTTGAAGCTGGTAGGCTTAAAGTTCAGACTTCTGCCGAAGCAATTCAAGAATTACGCGAGTATCTCAATAACTCAAGTACAACCGATGTATAAATTGGTTGTTAGTAGCAAGTTTAAAAGAGTTTTCCGGAAATTTGTTCGTCGGAATGCTGACTTACAAGACAGAATAGAGGAAACTATTGCTGCTATGGAGAATGATATATTTGCGGCTAATTTGGGTACTCACAAACTAGAGGGGAGACTATCAGGTTTGCTGTCATGTTCTTGTGGGTATGATTGCCGCATTGTCTTTTCATTGAAAACCGATGCCGATAGTGGGGAAGAAGTTGTTATTTTGTTAGACGTTGGTACTCATGACGATGTTTATTAGGTCAATACAGGATAAACACTAGTGGCAGCAACCAAGGTGACAGAATATACTGGTTCAATTGCCACCTTGATAGCACTATCCAATGGACGTAACGACCTGCATCTCCAAGATTATTGAAAAGCGTAAACCCCTCGCTCAGAAAATTGAAGGGGTAGAAGGAAATTTAAAAAATCTTTCTGCTGCTCTACACAAGCTTGAGGAGCGTCGTAACTATCTTTCAACCGAAGTTGATGATTCGGCTGTTATTGGAAGGCTTAATTCCATTGATTTTTCTCATATTCAATTGGCGATCGCTTCTGAATTAGCAGCTTTAACTAAACTGAAAAACCGTTTTTCTCGTGATACCCTCAATATCGGAGTTGTGGGACGTGCAAGACAAGGAAAAAGCCGTCTTTTGCAAAGTTTAACCGGATTAAGTGCTGCAGAAATTCCCGATGGCGATCGCCAGCATTGTACGGGTGTTAGAAGTACGATTCAGCACAACCCTAATGTGGATACTTATGGTGAGGTGTGGTTTCACACTGAGCGATCGTTTTTGGATGAAGTCATTGCTCCTTATTACGAGCAACTTCGTTTAGGTGCAAAACCTCTGACTGTAGAAGAATTTGCGAATAAACCCTTACCACCATTACCTCAAGATATCCCTGGTTATGCAGAACCAGGAGCAATGTACGAACATCTAAAGCGATATTATTCCCAGTTCAGTCAATATCGTCATCTGTTAAGAGAAACTTCTCCTCAAACAATTCCAAAACATCAAATTCGGGAATATGTAGCGCAAGATACAACCGATGGAAAAAGAATTTTCTTCAATTTTTTAGCAGTTAAAGAGGTCAAAATTAAATGTACATTTCCAAATGCTGATGTCGGTAAAATTGCCCTAGTGGATATGCCGGGATTAGGTGATACAGGACTTGGGGATGAAGCTAGATTAATTAAAGCATTAGGAAATGAGATTGATTTCGTTTTATTTGTGAGAATGCCTAAATCTGCTGGAGATTATTGGGCAGATGTGGATGTTAAATTATATGATGCTGCTCGTTCGGCCTTAGTTGACCTACCAATTAATTTATGGTCATTTATGGTACTTAATCAAACTCATTTTGAATCTAATAATGGTGATAATCTCAAAAATTGTCAGGATTTATTTGAGACAATCGAAGAGAAATATATTACAGTCGAAAAATGTTTAATTACTAATTGTGCTAATAGTCAAGAAACTAATCAACTATTAGATACAATTTTGAATTACTTAACTAAAAATATTGATGCTCTTGACCAAAAATATTCGAGTGCATCTCAAAAGCGTTTAGTTGAGATTTATGAATCTGTTAACGTTATCTTGAGCAAAGCCAAAATAGTTTTACCTAAAGATTCAGAAGACGATTATTCAGAAACTGAAGAACTTTTTAGCGAACTATTTGGAAATAACGATAGCGGTTGGTGGAAGGATATTGCTTTAGGTCTTCAAGAATTAAGGGTGCAACTTTGGTATCAACGGCAAGTACCTGATGAAGAATTCTACGAAGGAGTCATAACAGCTATTGAAAACTGCGAACAAAATAAAGGTATTCTCTCATCGGAAAATGCTCTACAAGAAATTAATAATCGAATCATGATTAGTAGTGCATTTAGGGCTTATCCCGACTACCAAGATGAACTCAGAGTATTAATATCCCATAAATTTTTATCCTTAGATGAAAATCTTAAACGGTTGATTGAGTTAGTAAAAAATCAAGTTGTTAATGTTTTCAAATCCAAAGGAAACTTAAGTGTTTTAAGTGAAGCTGAAGGGTCAGACTTTTTTGCAGAAATAGCTAATATTATCCCTGAACGTTTAGCAAAGTTAAAATCTGGATTTCACATCTTAGCAGATTTTCAGCTATCCTACCGTGGCTTCATTCTTCCTCGGATTCGTCAACATTAATTAATAAGCAATAAATCTGATGAATGAAACTGAAGAATTAAAAATCCTTATGGTTGCTTTGAGAGGAATTGGTAAAACTAGCCTTTTAGCAGCAATGCATGAAGAATTTAACAAAACATTTGAGCGTGCTAATTTGCAAACTTGGGTGGATGATACTAATACTTTACGGGCAATAGAAGAATGTAAATCTATTTTAAAAAACATAGATCCACGCTTAAAAAAGCAAGTTACCCCGACGCAACCGAAAGAAAATCCTTGGAACGACCAAGGTTTTTGCTTTGAGATTGGGAGTAGTGGCAAAAAATTTATGAAATTGAGGTTTACTGACCCCTCTGGTGAGTACTTCAATCCCAATGCAGCACCCGAAGAAAAAGACTATATTAAACAACAATTAAACCAATGTGATGCAATAGTTATTCCAATTGATGCTACCGCATTAATGCAAAAAAAGACGGGTAAAGTAAGTCATGGAGAACTTGGAACTTGGCATGAAGAAAAAAATAATTCTCAACGCATTACTCAGCTATTAAAAGATGCTTTTTCTCATGTAGATTCACCTAGATTGGTCATTTTAGCCCCGATTAAATGCGAAGCTTATAATAGAACAAGTGCAGATGCCGAAAGCCTACTGTATCACCTCAAAATAGGTTATGGTGAATTGCTCGAATTTTTTAAATCTGATTCTTTAATTAATAAGGTTGCTGTAGTTGTAACTCCAGTACAAACTATTGGAAACATAACCTTTTCCCATTACAAAACTGATGAAAATAACTTTACTAAGTTTTATTACCATAAAACTCCCATAAATGCTCCCTACCAACCAAAAGATGGGGAACAACCGTTACGATATATTCTACTGTTTCTCATTAATATTTTCTTAGAAAATAAAAGACAGATTTTGCAAGAAGAAAAAAATAAATTGCAAAAACTCATAAATAGTTTAAATACAGAAAAAGATAAATTCCAAAATGCTACAAAAGACTTTGAAGAGAAAGAAAGACTTTTTAATCAGCGAAATAATAATTGGTGGGTGTTTAGAGAAATAGCTAACTTTTTTAACGACAGAGAGACTCCTTACAACACAGCTAAAGAAGAAGTTAACCTCAAACAGGCTGACGTAAAAGAAGTGCAAACAAATGTTCAATCAACTTTGCTGAAAGTTGAGGCAACTCAAGAACAAATTAGTGCCTTCAATAATGCTCTGTTTAGATTTGCTATTGGCTCTAAAAACAGTGATGGCTTCGCAATTATTCAAGGACACAAATGGTTCGATATTCCTCAATCTATTTTTTAATTAATCACAAGGATAATTGAATAATGAGTAACTTTGAAATTTATGTAAAAACTTCTGCATTGGGTAAGACAGGTATTCATTGGCGTAGAATAGAGAGCGAAGAATATCAACCGATAGAAAAACCTAGCTTGATTCTACGTCAAGTTATCAAAGGAGAGAATAGTCAAGTTACGATTGTTAACGATTTAATTGATGAAGTTAAACCATCTCTACTTATCTTCAGAGATGGGTATGAGAAAAAACTCTTATTGGAAGTGACAGGAATTGAATCACCCAAACGTTCTGATAAGTTAGGACGAAAAGTTTTAAATTCTATAGTTTGGATAGCTGAAGATTCAGAAGATAATGAAGAAGTCTTAAGGAAAATTGCCTATAGTGCGATTCAGACAATTTTGGAGAAAGATTTAAATTTTTCTAAAATGGTGGAAGAATCAATAGACTTTTTTGAATTGGAAGAATTTCGAGTTGACTTAGACAGAATCTCTGAATTTATCCAGCAAATTAAATCTGTTAGTTGCTCAGAATGTCACGAGATAGAATCTTATAAAAGATACCAAATAGAATCTAAATCAACCGATAATTTAGAGAAATTAGCGGAAGAAATCAGAAATTATCCTTTACCGAAAGATTGGATTGCTTGGGATGGAAGCAGAAAAACCGATGGTGTCCTAGTCGCAGTCACAGACAATTTAGAGAAACGAGATATTCTACACAAAGCTGGTGTTTGGAGAGGTTTCGCATCTCGTGTAGAGGAACCAGAGGGAAAAAAATCATTGGAAAAAAAAACGAAAACAGAACCCTCAGTGCAACTTCCAGGAGTGGGGAAATCTACCCCTCAACCAAACCAGAAAATTCGCTTAATAATAATGTTGTTGATATTAGCAATAACAATCGTGCTGATACTCGTCAGTTTCAAATTCCTGCTTCAAACCCAACAGACACCACAACCAACCCCGACTCCACAAATTCAGTTTCAAAAGGAGAAGACTTTCGAGACTCAAACGAAGCAAGTTTTGGAATCACAACCAATCCAGACTCCACAAATTCAGTGTCAACAGGAGAAGACTTTGGAATCTCAAACGAAGCAACCTTTAGAATCACAACCACAACCAATCCAGACTCCACAAATTCAGTGTCAACAGGAGAAGAATTTGGAGAATCAAACGAAGCAAGTTTTGCAATCTCAACTTCAACCTCTGTTAGAAAAAATAGTATAGTCCAAACTACAAAAGATTCTACCTACTCAAGCTCAAGAGAAGGAGAAGCTAATTTCTACGAAATATTAACCAACAATAATGCTAGAGAACTGACATTCTTCATGTTTCAACTAGACATTAAAAATAATGCGAATTTATTTAATATTGTAAAGTTCATAGATTTTTTAGAATTTAATACTAATCTATTCCCAGAGAATTGTTGCGGAGAATTAATAGATGAATCTTATAAAAAATATAGAGAGCTATTTTCAAGATTAAATCAACGTGATTATAAAATTAGCTATAAGATTGAACCAAATCTATTAGATTTATTATCATCAATTGATATTCCATCAATACTTACCAAAATATCCTCGATTGAAAATTTCACAAAAATGCTAAATATATTCATTAATATATCATCATCTGAGCAAAAAAATATGATTAGTATTGTGAAGTTTATCTACTACTATAAAATAAATGAATTAGAAAAAGGTGGTGTATTTTGGAGACCTATATCTGAAGTTTTAAGCAGTTACTCTCATAAAAACTGGCAAATTTATTCTGAATTAGTTAAGCAAATTAAAGCTTTACTTGCTAATCAATGCATTTAGTACTTATTTATAAAAAAATTGACAGTTTATCTAAGAGGATATGAGGATGGGTATCGTTATTAACATCTAAACTCTAAAAAATCTCAGTATCTGGTGCGTCAGCCTTAATCATCCTGATATGATAAGAGTCTTCCCTGCCGATAATCAAAAATCCGGTAAAGGATTAGCACTAATCAGCGTAGGATAAATAGACAAAGAATTTGGAACAAAAAAAATGGAAAAAATCTCAGCCATATTTGATGGTCGAGTCTTCCGTCCCGATCAAGCCATCCCCCTCGCACCTAATACCCGTGTGCGTTTGACCATTGAAACCTTACCATCAGACGGAGAAGAACCTGTATCCTTTCTTTTAACAGCGCGATCGCTAAATTTACAAGGACCAAGCGATTGGTCTGCTAATATTGACAAATATTTGTCCGGGCTGGAAACTGAAGGATGAGGTCTGAAGTTTTTCTTGATACGTCTTACGCGATCGCGTTGTCTGCATGGAATGATGACTTGCATCATCGTGCCGTTCATCTTGCCGAAATCTTGGAAACTGAGGGAATACGTTTGGTGACTACACAGGCTGTAATGCTAGAAATTGGCAATGCCTTATCCAAACAACCTTACCGTTCGGCAGCAGCGAAATTGCTAAACTCCCTTGAAGCCGATCCCAAAGTCGAAATCGTCCCCCTATCCCCACAACTTTACGAACGAGCCTTCCAAATATACAGCGAACGGGATGAAAAAGAATGGCGATTAATAGATTGCGTATCTTTTATTGTAATGCAAGTATGTGGAATTACAGAAGCCCTAACTGCGAATGAAGATTTTCAGCAAGCAGGATTTCGGGCTTTACTGCGAGAAAATTTGTTTTAAAAAATTTCGCAGCAAGCCACCCAGTTCTCCCCGCAAACAAGGAGAGAACAAATCAAGATTTTATATCATGTCCGCTTAATTACGTATAAATCTCCAATAACCCCACCTTTTATCCCCTCCCCGTTTAGGGGGCTACCGTGTACACACAAGTCTGAAGCAGTTGATGAATCCGGGTTTTACCCCACCCTAACCCTCCCCTTATAAAGGGGAGGGAACCGGATTTTCCGATCTCCCCCCTTTATAAGGCTACCGTGTACACACAAGTCTGAAGCAGTTGATGAATCCGGGTTTTACCCCACCCTAACCCTCCCCTTATAAAGGGGAGGGAACCGGATTTTCCGATCTCCCCCCTTTATAAGGGGGGATTAAGGGGGGTAATTCGACTTGTGTGTACACCGTAGCCTTTATAAGGGGGGATTAAGGGGGGTAATTCGACTTGTGTGTACACCGTAGGTTTACGGGGAGGGGACTATTGCACAGCTAAAAGGGGGTGGGGTTGAGTGACTGCGGGTATTACAACTAATCATCCGAATTTGATATTAGAGGATGTTTATAAACCAAATCCTAAGTAGCCAATGAAAATTAGGTTCCATTTTGGACTGTTGTACTGGTGGACTTTTATATTCAGACTATTAGCTCAACCATCGTAGTCACACACATCACTTGCGGTCGTTCCTCGATAGTCTGAAACTTCCAACCAAGCTTGGCAGAATAATCATTTATCATACTTAAAAAACCAAGTCCAGATTTAGTACTGTACTCATCCTCTGCATTCTTTTCTAACTGACTGATGTAAAAGTCATCTAGATTAGAATTTGTTAACTGGTAAATAGTACCCTGAAGGTTAGCAGCACGGAGGTTGCTTAAACTATTAGTAATAAAAAAGCTGATTTTATTTCTGTCCAAATATAGCTTGATAGTGATAGGAAATTGTGAAGCCTGGTGACAATACTTGACAGCATTTTCTAAAAGCTCATTTGCAATATAACTAGCGGCACTTTTGACTTCTAATTGCCGCTGTATATTAATAGGGTCATCATCTTTCTTAATAATAAAGGTAGTTAAAAAGTCAGCGATAAAATTAGCTGACAAATTGTTATTACGCCAAAAATCATTAACTGGAAGCAATTCTGGCGAAAATTCTAGAAAAAGCTTTTCTTTAGTCGGTGGCTCTTCAATAAAATGGCCAAAAATTTTATTCATGGTGATGCTACCCTAATTTAAAAAAATTAACTAATCACTTTTTTCTGATAAAGACTAGCAAAATGATTTCATCATAAAACCTATAACTCACCAATATGCCAGATAATTTTTTTTCATTTCAATGAATTGAATTATCGCTCAGGAATATTGGCGATTTGATGAATCACATTACATCGTCCTACATAATATAATGGCACTATTTTTATCTCTTGTACTTCAGTAATTATACTAATGAGCAGCGTAAAATATATCGTGTTTATTTTCAAGAATCACGACTATTAGTCCGCCAATTCAACTTTACTAAGTGAGACGATTAAGTCCCCCTGCCCCAATTCGGGGGAGAATAGAAATTCAAAGCTTTTGCCACCTTACCCCAAATACTGGGAACAAAATACCCCCAAACTTGGGGGATTTAGGGGGCTTGTTTTTATCCTTCAAAATTAATTAGAGATTTTAGCTAAGTATCCCAAGCAGAGCCGTAAATGCAATATGCGGAACGTTTAGCTGGTAGATTGCGGAAAACGGTATTAGATCCGGATACGATCTAAATTAAAGGCAAATAACATTTATTTATAAGCACCTATGCTCACCCAAGAAAAACAACAACGCAATTGGAAACCCATCATCAAGCAATTCGAGGCTGTAGTTGGCAAAAATGGTGTGGTGCAACGTCGTGAAGAACTCATTACCTATGAGTGCGATGGACTCCCCGCATACCGTCAACGTCCCGCTGTGGTGGTTTTACCCAGAACTACAGAACAAGTTGCAGCAGTGGTGAAAATATGTCACCAAAACTCTATCCCGTTCCTCCCCCGTGGTGCTGGGACGGGTTTATCTGGTGGGGCTTTGCCAATAGAAAATTGCGTGTTAGTTGTTACTTCCTTGATGCGGCAAATCGTCAGCGTCGATTTGGACAATCACCGCGTTGTGGTGCAACCAGGGGTAATTAATAACTGGGTGACGCAAGCCGTTAGTGGTGCTGGTTTTTACTACGCGCCCGACCCTTCCAGTCAAATTATCTGTTCTATTGGCGGGAATGTGGCGGAAAACTCTGGTGGGGTGCATTGTTTGAAGTATGGTGTCACTACTAACCACGTTTTGGGATTAACGATTGTCACTCCTGAAGGTGAAATTGTCAAAATTGGGGGACAAATACCGGAAATGCCTGGTTATGATTTAACGGGTGTTTTTGTTGGTTCGGAAGGTACTTTGGGAATTGCGACAGAAATTACGCTGAAAATTCTTAAAAGTGCTGAATCGATTTGCGTGCTTTTGGCCGATTTTGACAGCGTGGAAGCGGCTGCTGCAAGCGTTGCTGACATTATCAGCGCTGGGATTATTCCTGGTGGTATGGAAATTATGGATAACCTCAGCATCAATGCGGTGGAAGATGTTGTGGCCACTGGTTGTTATCCCCGAGATGCAGTTTCTATTTTATTGGTAGAAATCGACGGTTTGGAAGTAGAAGTTGCTGCAAATAAACTGCGGGTGGCAGAAATTACAAGAAACAACGGTGCCCGGAATATTACATCTGCTAGCGACCCAGAAACACGTTTAAAATTGTGGAAAGGACGAAAAGCGGCTTTTGCAGCAGCAGGGCATATGAGTCCAGATTATTTTGTCCAAGATGGTGTAATTCCCCGGACTCAATTAACTTATGTGTTGCAAGAAATTGAGGCTTTGAGTCAGAAGTTTGGTTATCAAATTGCGAATGTGTTTCACGCTGGTGATGGGAATTTGCACCCGTTGATTTTATTTGATAATTCTGTGCCGGGAGCTTTAGAAAAAGTGGAAGAAGTGGGGGGAGAAATTCTCAAACTTTGTGTGAGAGTTGGTGGTAGCATTTCTGGCGAACATGGAATTGGTTCAGATAAGAAGTGTTTTATGCCGGATATGTTTAGTGAAGCTGATTTGGAAACTATGCAATGGGTGCGGCAGGTATTTAATCCTAAAGGTTTGGCTAATCCTGGGAAGATTTTCCCTACTCCTCGGACTTGTGGTGAAGCGGCAAATGCGATGAGTGATAATGGGAAGAAGTTTGAAACTGTGGAACGATTTTAGTTTATTGTTTACTACGATTTTGGCATGGTGCGTTAGACCACTAAAAAACCTAATCCCTCAACACTCGTAGGGAAGGGGGGAATATCAAAGCCCCCTCACCCTAGAAGGGTGGGGCTATATGAACAAAGCCCACCTGCGTGGGCTAATTAGACACATCTTCATAATATTTGGTATAAGTCCTATAGTTGTTTCAGAAACCCGACTTCTTTCAAAGAAGTCGGGTTTTTTAACTTGAATGTTGCCAACGGATTGAAGGATACAGTTTTAGTTTTTAATTTCTGATATTCCTACAAAGGTAAGATTGTACCGCTTGGGGTAGAAGTCAATTAAGATGAATCGGTTTTCTCACTATTGGTTAAATTACTTGCTTTGTTTGTTATTAGCATCATATTTGATGATAATATTCCCGGTACAAACTCCAATCGCAGCCGAAAATATAACTCCTCCAAGCACAACAGAAATTCGTGGTGTATGGCTGACTAATGTTGCCAGTGGTGTATTATTTGTTCCTTGGGGTATTGAACGTGCTGTTAACCAACTAGCAAAACTAAAGTTTAATCGAATTTATCCTGTGGTTTGGAACCGGGGACATACTTTTTATCATAGTGCTGTTGCCAAACAATTTATTGGGAAAGAAACTCAACCATTCCTAAATATCATGCATAATGGAGAAGATGTTTTAGCAAAGTTGACTAAACTTTCTAAAGCTAAAGGTTTGAGTGTCATTCCTTGGTTTGAATATGGCTTTATGACACCGCCTAATTCAGAATTAGCAAAGCTTCATCCTGACTGGTTAACAACCACACGTTCTCCTAACAATGCTATCCCAAAAACGCCCCCAGAGGAAATTAACAACGACTTTTTTGGTAAGCAAAGCTGGTTAAATCCCCTGCATCCAGAAGTACAAGAGTTTACTCAAGCCCTACTTGTTGAAGTTGCCAGCAATTATGATGTTGATGGCATTCAACTTGACGATCATTTCGGGATGCCAGTACTGTTTGGCTACGATCGCTTCACAGTTGAACTCTACCAGCAAGAGCATCAGGGTAAAAGCCCCCCAAATGACCCTTTTAACACAGAATGGATGCGTTGGCGTGCAGACAAAGTTACTGAATTTATGCAAAAAATCTATCAAGCGGTGAAAGCGGTTAAACCTAACGCCAAAATATCTCTATCACCAAACTCACAAAGTTTTGCCTACAAATATTATCTTCAAGATTGGGAGACTTGGGTAAAACAAGGTTTGGTGCAAGAATTAGTTTTGCAAGTATATCGTGATGATAAAACTAATTTTCTTGCAGAATTAAATCAACCAGCAGTCAAATTTGCTTCCACTCAAATTCCTGTAGCTGTGGCTATATTATCAGGAACTTTTACCAATCCTGTGAAGATAGAAAAAGTTCGAGAACAGGTAAAATTAGTGCGCGATAATAAGTTTTCTGGCTTCTCTTTTTTCTACTGGGAAAGTTTATGGGGTTACATTGCACCAGAATCCCCACGACAGCGACGCAGAGTTTTTTCTCAGCTTTTTGATGCCAAGAGTTAAGTCATACTAATTTTGGATTTTCTATTATAGCGATTCCCACTGTCTTGAGATACAGAAAAGAAATAATTAACCGCAGTAGCCGCTGTACGCATTCCCGTAGGGTAGGACGCAGATAAAGACGATGGAATTAATCCTGATAAAAACTAAATATCGCTTCATCATCCGTTGGGTGGTCGCTACTTTTGGCGCTTTTTTGCTCAGTTTATTGTTTATTGAAATTGGCGAAAAATCAGATATTGGTGTCCTACAAGCGACTATCGGGGGATTAGCGATCGCTTTGCCTCAAGCTGTGATTCTCAGATTTGCGATTTCACCCCTGTTATGGGTTTGGACTACTGTTGTTGGTTGGGTTCTAATTACTGGCATAGGTGTTGGTGCTGTGGGTTGGATCGTACCCCCAGTGCAATTCCCTCTCCGAATTCTCTATGGGGTGCTTTCTGGAGGAATTGGTGGTTTGGGAATTGGACTCGTACAGTGGTTGGCAATTCGCTATTATGTCCCTTATGCTTGGCAATGGATACTTGTAAGTACGCTCAGTTGGGCTGTGGCAATACCTGTAGGTTCCGTTGTGGGCATTTTTTTACACCAAATCACCCACTTATTTTTAGGGGAAGTTATCGGGTTAGCTGTAACTTGGCTTGTAGTTAGTTTTTTGACCGGAATTAATGCTCGGAGATTGCTGATAAACTAAGAAAATGTTGCGATCGCTTCTTAACAAACAAAGTCGATAACAAGCAACTAAACAGCAACTAGCACTCCAATAACTTGCAAATACTAAAACACAACTGATTCTATAACTAGTCATTATTTTGTTACTATGCTATACATTAGTAATTTCTATGGAGTAATCTGACAAATAAGACCTGCTTCTGGGTATTTTCACTCTCTCTAGAGCAAGGGATGACAAGTTATGATTAACTCTTGGAAGATACGCTCTTTTCCAAAAAACAAAAAAACTAGCCCTAGCGGTTGTAAGGTAAAGCCAAATGGTTTTAAGTCCCCAGCAACTAGAAGCAATGATGCCTGATGCCAGTCAGTTATTGAGCAATGAGCCAGAAATCGAAAGTTCTGAGCATTCTGACCAGTTAGCAATGCTCGTTACCTGTTTAGAATGGCAGTGGCACGACAAAGATGATTACTTTATTGGGGCAAACCTCAGTATTTATTTTAGCCGTCAACAACTGCGAAATCATGACTTTCGCGGTCCCGATTTTTTCCTAGTCAAACAAACTCAAAAGCATTCACGTAATTCTTGGGTTGTCTGGGAAGAAGATGGCAAATATCCAAATGTAATCATTGAGTTGCTATCCGATAATACTGCCGATACAGACCGGACTTTGAGAAAAACTCTCTACCAAGACCATTTCCATACACCTGAATATTTCTATTTTTCGCCGGATACACTCGAATTTGCTGGTTTTCGCCTATCAGGTAGTGAATATCAGCAGATACAGCCCAATGCCGTTGACTGGCTGTGGAGTCAGGAGCTAGGTTTGTATCTGGGTATCGATTCAGGCAAACTGCGCTACTTTACTGCAGAAGGTTCTCGGGTGCCAACACCTGAAGAAGCTGCATTACAGGCAGAATTAGAGTTAGAACAAGAAGAGAGAAACAATGAAGTTTTACCAGAAACATTGGTTCCTATAGATTTCGATGTTGCCTAGTGGTCTGTCGTGCAACAGTCGGTGAGTCTTGAGTCCTGAGAAAATAATACCTTAAAAGTTGGTGTGACAGACCAGTAGCTTTCCTCTGTGTAGAACCCCACCCTAATTCTCCCTGTAACCTAACTAGGTCAAAATCAAATAAACAGAACTATATAAATTCGATTAAAGGGAAAGGAGGAAAGGAAGAACCTTTAACCCTTTCCTTTTTCCTACAAAACTTTACACTATCAATCAACCCGATGACAATTCTCTTTTTTGCGGCTATCTTTGCTGGGATAGGGGTAAGCCGTTCTTACGGAGAAGTCGGAACTTAGTTTTTAGTGTATTTCTTGGCTCTGCACTTTGCTAGCTTCTACTGAGTTATTCTGTCAGTGCCAGATGTTCAAAATTTAACGAGCTTAGTTTAGTGTGGGTGAATCGAATCTCAGAAATTATATTTATACTATTTTGCGCGATGCTCCTAAGGGAGCCGCCAAGGGCGATCGCGCTAGTGTGCCGGAGGCATATCGCTTTCATAAACTCAATTTTGGATCTGGAGGGAGAAAAAAGTTTTACTCTTGGTTAAGTCTTGTATTCTGCTGCGTTTTGTGCATTAGTCTTATGTTCTTGCCATTGCCAGTTAATGCCGGGACAAAAACATCTATTGATACATTGAAGCAACAACAGCAACAAGTTAAACAACAGCGTCAGAGTGCGATTAAGGAACGCGATCGCCTAAACAATTTGCAAGCTGAGGCAAAAAAACACCTCACAGGTTTAGAGAAAAATGTCCAAACTACTGACGGTCAAATTCAAGATAGCGAGTTAAGACTGCAATTAGCAAGCGATCGCCTACAAGAATTAGAAGCTGATTTAAGGGTAGCGGAAGATTCTTACCAAAATAGACAAGCATCGACAATTGCGAGACTGCGGTTTTTGCAGCGTTCCCCAAACACACAGGGATGGGCCGTTTTACTTTCGAGCCAAAATTTCAGCGATTTTCTCAGCCGCCGTCGCCAATTGAAATTAGTATATCAAGCCGACCAGCAAATTTTAGCAAAACTCAGCGAACAAGCAAACCAGATAATTCAGCTTCTAACCGAAGTCGAAGGCAAGAAAAACGAAATTGACTTGATTCGCCAACAATTGCTGGTACAAAAATCAGATTATCAATCTCAGGCACAGTTACAGGAACAATTAATCCAACGGTTGAATAGCGATCGCCTAGCACTAGATGCGGCACAAACTCAACTAGAGAAAGATTCTCAAGCCTTAAGTACCTTAATTCAACAAAAAATTGCTGCAGCGGAAGCGGCAAAAACAGCTAACCGTAAAGGTGCGATAATTAGTGGAACTGGTATTTTTACATTCCCCAGCGATGCATCCACCAGCAGCCCTTTTGGTTGGAGAGTCCACCCAATACTTGGTTATCGACGCTTTCATGCGGGTTTAGATTTTGCAGCTAGTTATGGTAGTACAATTCGCGCTGCCGATTCTGGTACAGTTATTATGGCTGGCTGGTATGGCGGTTATGGCAACGCTGTAATTATCAATCACGGCAAAAATATTACCACCCTCTACGGTCATAGCAGCCAATTATATGTCAAAGAAGGGCAAACAGTACAACGGGGACAACCCATAGCTGCAGTTGGTTCCACTGGTTTATCTACTGGGCCTCACCTCCACTTTGAAGTTCGTCGAGATGGTACACCAATTGACCCTGCAAGTTTTTTATGAAACTTGGGTTTTTGAGAGAATGCCAGCCTAAATCTCTCTGCTGATACATTGTACCTTTGAAATAAAATGTTAAAATCATCACTGCTATTACCCAGGTAAATCGATTCATGTCCCTACCCGTCAGGGACTATAAGTCCCCATCTAATAGCATAAGTCCATTGAAATGGACTGAAAATGAACTTCGCTATTATCGTATTTTTAGTACCTTGTAAAATTATAATTTCGTGGTTTATACGCAAGCTGCAAGATAGGAGTTTAAATATTGGATGAATATGATATAATATCTCAGAGTAAGGGCGCGTAGCTCAGTGGATAGAGCAACAGATTCCGGTTCTGTGGGTCGGGGGTTCAAATCCCTCCGCGCTCGTTATATTATAGATTGACTAGCTATTTGTGAGAAGTTTGAAGTTTACCATGATGCTTATCGCAGTAGATGTCGAGAGGCAAATTTACAATTACTGCGAGAACTCAGAAATTAATTTACCAAAAATAGATAGGTCGCAATTAAGATCCAGTTGAAAGAATTAAAAAAAAGAATGTTTCTAGTTAAAACTATTTTAGGTGAGTAAATTAGAAGAAAAGTGTATGAACATCGAACAGGCTGTGTTAGAAAGATTACGCCAACTATCTGTGGATAAACAGCAAGAATTATTAGACTTTGCTGATTTTTTATACCAAAAAAATCCTACTAAGCCTCCTTTGCGGAGTGTCAGAGGATTATGTGCAGATTTAAAAGTAGATATTACTGAGGAAGATATAACTGAAGCGAGACAAGAGATGTGGGGGAATTTTCCGAGGGAAATTGTTTGATGTCATCGATAGTCACAGATACACACGCTTTGATTTGGTACATTTTTGACTTAAATAGACTATCGGAGACTGCGTTATCAGCTTTTGAACAAGCGGTTGGTTAATACTGGTAATCCTATCTATGTGCCAGCTATTTCAATTGTGGAGATTGCTTACTTAGTTGAGAGAAGACGGTTTGTTGAAGAGGTGCTAACGAGAATATTAAATGCTTTAGATGACCCCAATACTGGTATCGCGCTAGCACCTCTAGACCGTAATATTTCGGAAGCGATTCGACAAATTGACCGGGCAAAAGTTCCTGATATGCCTGATAGGATTATTGCTGCTACTGCTTTTTCATTGGGTCTTCCCTTGGTTACTCGTGACCATAAAATTCAGACATTAACCACAATTCAGATAATTTGGTAAAAAGTTTTAGTAAGAGTAATTTATATATAGGACTACTACTTGATTTTTCTTGGTGTAGCCTGCGCTTGCGCTTAAAGATACGTAGGGAAGGCAAATTGGGGTGTGGATTTTCCTCCCCCAATATTGCCGTTGTGTTAGCGCTCTCGTAACGCACCAAATCCTTAATAATGGTGCGTTAACGCACCCTAAAAATACTGTATAAAATTATGAATTCCTACTCATTATTATTACTGTGGGTGTAATTTATCTAACAAGTTAACGTGGATTTTTATAGGTGCTTTATTATGGATATTGCGTTTGAGCAAACACTAGCATTTGAAAAGAAATTTAATAGAGTATTTCGTGAAATTCGTGAACTAGAGTCAAAAATATACAAAAAAGGGGGTTTTTGGATATTTAAAACACACGTTTATTCTAAAGAAGCTTTGAAGAATTCCGAACATCATGTAAAAATTGACTCTATCACAAATAAAATCGGAAGCGATGCACTTAGCTGGAATAGGTTCGGACAGCTAACGCAACAAGCAAGGGCTGTTTACGAAATTAAAGATGATGAAGTAAAATATGAGCTAGAGCGGCTTAATTCCCTTATAGAAAGCCGAGAGCCTACTTGGTGGGAAGAATTTAAATCTGAACTTAATAAGTTTGTTGTAGAAATTGTAAGAAATATGCCTCCATTAGCAAAAGGGTTTCTAGGTGGTGTTTTACAAACGCTAAAATTTCTGGGATTACCGGGATTCTTCAAACCTAGTCCTCAGCTTTCACCGTTCGATAATGATGTATAGATTGTAGAAGGTAATAACTTATCTAGACTAAACTTCATCAACCCTGTTTCAAATAAAACTCAAACCTCTCTCGTAATTGTTCCGTTGTCAGATTAGTCGTCCAATACTCTACCAAAGCATGACCAAAAGCCCAAGCATTACGCTCAGGTAAAGCCGATTCAATCAACAGCGACCACAGAGACATGAGGTCAAAGTTGAGCGAGCCATTTACATTCAAAAGTGAAAACAAATCGTATGCCATCTGGAGTTTACCAATCACCACAGGTAACTGTTCCACTGGAATTTTCTCGGCCAAAAGATACGCTAAGTTGGGCGAACCTGTGGACAGGGTGGAGATAAACTGGAGAACAGGACTTTTCAGCAAAGCAGTCAATCCCTGAGTAGTCGCCATTTGGAAACTGTAGTGGTCGATAATTTTGGCAGCAGCTAGAGTCCTAGTATCCAAGTCACGCAAAAATCGTGCTAGACGCAGTTGCTTGGCAGGAGCGATCGCTTCCACCAATCCCATCGATAGCATCTCTACTCCCCAACCCACTCGACCTGTTTTAATATCACCCGTAACCACAGGCAAAACTAGATTGCACATATTACCTAACAATTGCCTTCGATACTGAGTAGCTTCTCGAATTGCAATTTCCTTTGGTCGGGTTCCCGCTTCCCAATCGTAGTCAGGTTGCCACTCGCGGATGGGACGTAATTTGTCTACAGCCGTAACAATTGCGATCGCAGGTAAATCTGCAACTTCCGCTTTCACAGCTTGGAGAAAGTCTACATCCATTTGCAAGGCTGGGTCTAGGGCTGGTGTAACTAACAACAGCAAATCTGCATTGCTCGCATAATCTAGCACTTCTTCGCGTAAATCTGCGCGGTTAACTTGCTCGTATCCTGGGGTATCCCAAAGTGTTAGCTTTTCTCCTGTTGGGGTTTGCCAGTGATAACTCTGAATCTCGTCTGTGCTTGGTAGTACATCAACTTCAGCTAACTCTGATTGAAACAACGTATTAATCAAGCTGCTTTTTCCCGCTCCGGTTCGTCCCACAAGTAAGATATTCACAGGTTTTTGCTCAACCACCCCGACGGGTGAAGCTTGAGTCAGGATGTCTCGCAGGGTTTGGGTTTTTGGCTGGGGGGTAGAAACAGAAACCGATGCTGGGATGCTGCCACTGTATAAAGTCACAGCCTGCCGGCATAAATTTCTCAAAGCCGCTTCTCGCAACAATTGGCTTAAATTTCCCAGCAATTGTTGATTCGCTTCGTTAGTGTAACCCTTACTTGCTTGTTTGGCGATCGCCGCATAAGGATTTAGAACCCACTGCGCCAAATTCCAGGCTCGCATAAATTTCTGAGCAGATGGCTCCAACTTTTGATAGACTTCGTATGCTTGATATGCCTGCCCAACTGTAGCTTGATTGAGGACTGGGGATAATTTCTGCATCCACACATCCAAATCATTTACAGTACCCCGAATCAACCCATAAGCTTGCGGAACACGGATATTTAGCAGGGGATATTTTACTTCCGGATGGTAGATATGGGCAACAGCCACGACCAAATCTTGACATCGCATCCAAAAAGTTTGCCAGTCTTGCCAAACTGGTGCGTCATTCTGTGCAGTGTTCAGGATTTCTTGGAGTGAGGTTTCGGCTCCTGAGGTAATTGTATTCTCCGTCAATTCCTTGTTTACCTCAGCGATCGCGGATTCTATTTGGTTTACCCCAGGTCGAGTCCATTTGACAAGCAGGTAACGCCAACCCACTAATACGAGGGTGAACACAGCCCATATCCAACTAATGCCCCAAGCGTGGATTTGCGAACCTGCGGATATTAGTAAGAAAGCGACGATCAAAGCGATTGGTGTTGCTAAAATAGCCCATTGCCAAGGTTTTAAGCGAATCATTTCCCCTGCCTGCCTAGATGAGACTTCCTTCACTATTGTCGTTCTAATCCTGCTATGTAATCTCTACTGATATCTTGCACCTCTAAAAAGTAATGTCAACTTTTACGGATACAGAAGAGCGAATGGTAGGTCTAACCCCTCAATATTGATTCAAGCAGTTCTCTCGTATACCCAACAATCGCCCCAGGCTAGAAGCCTGGGGCTATTGATACGAAGCCCACCTGCGTGGGCTTTGTTCAATTAGCCGCACCATTGTGGGATTACGGGTTTCGGAGGGGTCTTACCCCTGATTCGCCAGCGGTATCCGCATGAGTTGTCGGGGATCTAAATTTTCACCAATCATTTAGGACTGCTATGTGTCCGTAGAGCAAGACACGATAGTGGGTGAGTGAATATTCAACGCATTATTACAGAGAATTGCGATATAAAGACTTTCTAGTAAAGACGAAGTTTAATTTATAACAAGTAATCAGCATTGTTAAAAGTAGAAATGAAAAGCACGATTCTATAAAGTATTTTCCGAGCTTTAAGGAATTATTCCTTTGTATTGAAGGATGCAGTTAAATCAGTCACAACACTCTCTAATGAAGTGATAGAGCTTAACGATTCCGGCTGACGGTAAAGTCAGACTCTTATCCGAGATAGACACACTTTTCACAACACAGTCCCACAAGACGATTTCCGCTCTTTTTCTGTCCGGCATCAGTAGCTAAAAGACTTTGGGTTAGAATTCATCCCCTCCATCAGTCAAAGGAAGACAAGCGGGATACTCAAGGAATATTACACTCTTAAGCACGAATACGCTTCAACACTTATTTTATCTGTTCAGTATTGGTAATGGGTGACCAATTACCAATGATAGATGAATAAAGATTTGAACTGCCAATTGCAAATAAGATTGCAAACTAATGTAATGCAGAGATTGTTAATGGTAGATATACATTATACCTGATTTATTAAACCATTTAAGGGCAAACCCCAAAAAACCTGGTTTTTTAGGAAAAGAAATAAATAACCTAAGTCTAAATTCTTTTGGCAATTTAAGAAGATTGCCTTCCAACCAACAACCAACAGCCAACAACTGACATATGTACTGCACTATCAATATTTTAGCGGTAGAGCGTTCGCCTCCAGCGACGTTCTACAAGCGGTCACTGATGTAACTCCACTTAGTGAACGCAACATTCAGTCCAGACCCACCAACTCAAATAAATTCTAGGAGAAAAACGATCGTGGTTGACCCAAAAATTAGACAAATCGCTTTCTACGGTAAAGGTGGTATTGGTAAATCCACTACTTCCCAAAATACCCTTGCTGCAATGGCAGAAATGGGTCAGCGGATCTTGATTGTAGGTTGCGACCCCAAAGCTGACTCAACCCGCTTAATGCTTCACTCGAAAGCACAAACCACCGTGTTGTCTTTGGCTGCTGAACGGGGTGCTGTAGAAGACCTCGAACTCGAAGAAGTAATGTTGACCGGTTTCCGTGGTGTCCGTTGCGTGGAATCTGGTGGTCCAGAACCCGGTGTCGGTTGTGCTGGTCGTGGTATTATCACTGCCATCAACTTCTTAGAAGAAAACGGTGCTTATCAAGACGTTGACTTCGTATCTTACGACGTATTAGGTGACGTTGTATGTGGTGGTTTCGCTATGCCTATTCGTGAAGGTAAAGCGCAAGAAATCTACATCGTTACCTCTGGTGAAATGATGGCGATGTATGCTGCTAACAACATCGCTCGTGGTGTGTTGAAGTATGCTCACACAGGTGGTGTACGTTTGGGTGGTTTGATTTGTAACAGCCGTAACGTTGACCGGGAAGTCGAACTCATCGAAACCCTGGCAAAACGGTTGAACACCCACATGATTCACTTCGTACCCCGTGACAACATTGTTCAACACGCAGAATTGCGTCGGATGACTGTCAACGAGTACGCACCTGACAGCACGCAAGGTAACGAATACCGCACATTAGCTCAAAAAATTATCAACAACAAAAATCTCACCATCCCTACACCTATTGAAATGGATGAGCTAGAAGCATTGTTGATTGAATTCGGTATTCTTGAAAGCGAAGAAAATGCCGAAAAAATGGCTGCTGTCACCAGTGCTGAAAAAGCAGTTAAGTAACAAAAATACTTTCTTGTCGCAAGAAAAAGTAAGGTTTTTGCTCTCGCTTAACTAAGTAGTATGTTTAAGCGAAGCAATCAAGTGGTGGGCTGTGATGAATGCCCACTTTCCCCCAATCCTTGAAGGAACTTAGAAGTTAAAGATGCCTGCGACCTTACACAGAAAGCATTTCGCTTACACTTATAAGTCAGCCCTCTGTGAAACTTTCTGTGCAAGGTAAACGGACGATCCGGGCAACAAACTTCTTAAAAGCTTCAAAACCTTGAAAATTGATAAATTTGTGTTGGACGAGTGGGTAATTCGGTCATTACTGATGATTCATGGCCAAGAATAGGGATTGGTGGTTAGTGGTTGAATCAGCGGACAGTTACCAAGCGCTTAAACACTTTACATAGCGCATGGAACTAACAACTTATAGCTGATACCTGTGAATGGTTGGTTTGGTTATTGGGGATTGGGGATGTATGAAGATTATTCCCTTGTCCCCTATTTTTCATCTTTATCGTATAATTAAGGATTTTGCATTTTTCAATTCTATTTGATATCTTGTAAACCACTTTTGTGACGTTATATGTAACCTACTTCTAACAATCCAAAGAATATCTATTTAATTAACCGCCATAGGCGCTTCGTTTAATATATCTAAATCTAATCTTCCATCGATAAGTTACCCTGTTGGGTTATATTTATCCTACATCTACGCAGTTGCACCCGAAGAAAGAAAATATGTCATGGATGGAATTGAGCCTCGACACAACCAATGAGGCAGTTGATTGGGTCTGTACGCTACTAGCCACGACCAATTATACCACTGACATTCGGGTTGCGAAATACACCGAACTAACACAGGATGTTGTAGAATCCTCCTGGGCTTTTACTATCTGCTTCTATCTACCCAACGATGCCTATGCAAGTATACGGAGGTCAGAAATCGTTAATTTACTCTCACCTCTAGAAAGAACCGGACTTGCCACTGCGCTTCAAACAGCTGTAGTTAAGGAAAAATTAGCCCGTGCAGATATACACAGCCCAGAGGTACGCATTGGACAGCGTTTCGTTGTGCTTTCTCCCGACGCACACTATCATGAAGCCGCTGACGAAATAACTTTGAGACTTAAGACTAGCCTTGCCTTTGGTAGCGGTCTGCATCCAGCAACCTTACTCAGTATGCAACTCATAGAGAGGCATATTATACCTGCAATGAATGTTCTCGACCTTGGTTGTGGTTCGGGGATTTTGAGTGTGGCGATCGCTAAATTAGGAGCGCAAGTTTTAGCTCTAGATAACGACCCTATTGCTATAGAATCAACGACTGATGCCGTAGAGCGAAACGGGGTCGAGCAGCAAGTAACAATTATGGAAGGAAGTCTGGGACGTGGTAGCGACTTGGGTCATTGGATGGGTGGAGACAGCCTCAACAACGTGCCAACTATTGAGCCAACTGCAAGTTTTGACCTCATCGTTGCAAATATTTTAACACGGGTGCATATTGCCCTAGTTCCAGATTTTCGGCGATCGCTCCGTCAAGGAGGATTGTTGATTGCAGCCGGTTTTACCAACGATTATGAAGAAGCAGTTACAGCGTCCTTTCTTGATGAAAGATTCGAGGTTGTCGATTGCGAACGATTAAACGAATGGGTAGCGATCGTCTTTCAAAATAAGATTCCTGACTTTTAAAAGAAGTCAGGAATCTAGATATTCACCATTTATGCCTTCAGTAGGCTACGCCAACACAACTCAGATAAGATTGCTATATCTAGGCGCAAATAAACACAACTATGTTAACTTTTATTAAGTTGCTTCAAGCCTACTAACAACTAACAATTAAGAGCTTTCACAGATAGTTGTGTTCATTCATGCCAACCTACTTATTTATTGGTGGATAATTTTCAAAATTTTATTAATAGTCTTCAAACATTTGGTCTAGAAAATCTTCCACCATGTTTTGATGTAAGGTGTGTAGAACTGGAGGACCATCGAGAAATTCTTTGATAGTCATGTTTGAAGAATGAAACTCTTTGACATAATCGCGGATTCCAGAAATTATTTTAATTTGAGAATCCATTTGTTCTGATATTTGGTCAAAGGGGTCAAATCCGTTTTTCTTGACTCTTTTGCATTCAGAAACCATTGACCCTTCTGGGGTATTTTTAAAACTGCGAAGTTCTCGTTTTAAATTTTCATGTTGTTTTTTCAAAAATTGATTTTGCTGCTCTAAACGAGTGCATTTTCTACTTAAATCATCTTCACTATTGGTGTCAATTATTTCCCCTACCTCATGCTGTTGCTCAATTTCCAGCAGTCGTGCTAAATCTCCTTCTTGGTAGGCTTTATTAATTTCTTTCATTATCTCGGTATGGCGCATCTCAGTTTCGCTATCATTTGCTTTATCCGGGTGAAAGATTTCGGCTAAACGCAAAAAGTAAGAGCGAATTTTTTTTGATTCGTCACTTCTACTAGCAGAAGGAGATTCTAATTCTGGTGTTTGATATTGACTGGACTCATGAGCTGAGTATCCGTATTCCTCTCCTCCTTCGTTGGGTTCAAATTCTTCATCAAATTCCGTATTTTCCTCTTCGTCATCTTCGTTGGGACTGATGATTCCCGCAGCTTGAAGATTGGAGTAAATTCGCTCAATTTTGCGCTTGCTTTGTTTGCCAACTTTTTTCCGACTGAGGATTTCCTTAAAGAGGGTATGAATTTCCTCGTCAAGAACTTGTATTTTTTGAAAACAGGGGGTAGTGCGTTGATAAATTTCTCTGGCAATCGAACGCATCTGCTCAACAAAATTATCCAGTTCGGTACGTTTTTTCTGAATTTGTTTGAGCAAACGTTGATGTTCTGTTTCTAGTCCTCCAATGCGGATGTGAAGAGTAGAAGGTGCTAGGGTTGCAGTGGAACTGCGTTTGGGTGTTGATGCTTTTCGGGACATAAAAGCTGTTAGTTAATTTAGGGGGCGTAAGTTAACTTGCAGGTGGCTAATAATTTTAACATACAAAGGATAGCTACAAATAGGGGGTGTTTTGCTCTTTTCACCCTACCCCAAAAATTATTTATGGCTTATGAAGCCACTGGTGAAGCACTTCGGTGAACCAAGGGTTTATAAAGCTGCTGAGGTTAAGCCCAGAAATAAATTTCAAAAGCGAAAAAGCTTAAACCCATTAAAATGGGTTAAAAACTTTACTCAGTAAGCTTTTAGCTCACTTAAGCTATTAGCCCGTTCGCGCAGCGTCCCGAAGGGATAATTTATTTCAGGGCATTATTTCGGGCTTCCACTCGAATGGTGCATTCCGGTCAGTAAAAATGGGTTAAAAAGCTTATTCAGTAAGATGACCGCAAAATTTAGCTATTAGCCCGTAGGCTATTGATTTCCCCACCAGTCCCAGCATCCAAATTTTCAAGTAATTTATCTATTATATCTGAGCGATAATGCCAGAAAAAGTGCATATCCCCTCAAACCCCAGAAATAATATCTAATTGAAACGACGAAAACCGGGATTTTAACCACTGCGGGATTTTGAACAACCAGGTTTCCCGTATCACTGCCAACCTAGCCGCAGGGTGTCCGATGTGATGATACGTTTACGTATATATCCAGACGTTTAGTATTTATGCAGTTTTTGGATTGGGATAGGAGATTGTGTTGGTTTTAGCGCAAGGTGCGAGAAAGTCTCAAACAAACAAACGTGACACGGGACATACAAAATTTGGTAACATCGGTGAAGTTAATTCATCCGCAACAAACAAGGTTTCTACTAACTTGAGAAGCGCTTTATCGCGTCGATAAACCTCAACTTGTTGCAATCGCCAATCTAAAATCCAATATTCTTGCACTCCCCTAGAAGCATATAATTTCAACTTTGTTTCTCTATCTCGACGTTGGTTTTCTACTCCTTCAGAAAGCACTTCTATAACTAATTCTGGCGCTCCGGTTAAATGTCCTGCTTCATCAAGTAATATTGTCAGACGTTTTTTACTCACCCAAACCACATCGGGAATCACGTTATCCGCATCGGTAAAAATGATTCCTGGAGCGGGAACAGTTTCTCCTAAATCAGTTAATTCTGACCATTGATTCAATACACTGATTATTTTCGTGCAGCTTCTTTGATGTTTCCAATGTGGCGCTCTACTCACAAATAATTCCCCATCAATAATTTCATAGCGATTACCGTTATCTGGTAATAACTCAATATCAGCTATCGTCCAACGTACCTGTTCTTCAGTGCTTTGGCTCATGGGATTTTCGTCTTCTGTATTATTGATATTTTAGCTCTAATTTCGTGCAAAAGATTAGAAGAAGCCGAGCGACGGGGAGAACGAAAAGTAGTGGAGAATTTGCTTAAAAGTCGGCTCGTTGGATAAGCAATTATCAATAGTCATAGAACCATTGTTGTCACTACCAACGGAAGAATTCACTCCTTTACTGCTGCAATTATCTCGTGAAGAGTTATTAGAACATTTTGCTCCTGCAGCAATCATCATAATTCCTGTAGAGACTACGCATTGCAACGTCTTTTTACTTTTGTCCTACCCCAAAAACAACTTATACGCTAAATTTTGACTTTCATCCCAATAGGTATAACCCAAGGTATCTAAAAATGCTTGCCACTCCTCCATTTCGTGGGGTGGAACCTGCATCCCGACAACAATTCGACCGTAATCTGCCCCATTGTTGCGGTAATGAAATAGACTAATATTCCAATCAGGACTCATGGAACCTACGAACTTCATCAATGCACCGGGACGTTCGGGAAACTCAAAACGATAGAGTAATTCATTATGTGCTAATAGCGATCGCCCACCAACCATGTGCCGCAAGTGTAACTTCGTCAGTTCATCATCTGTCAAATCCAATATTTCAAAACCGCACCCTTCAAAGATTTCTACCATCTTCACCCTGTCAGCCCGGTTTTGGATTTGCATCCCGACAAATATATGTGCAGTCTTTTCATCAGCGATGCGATAGTTAAACTCAGTCAGATTGCGTCTGCCCATACAATCACAAAACTTGCGGAGACTTCCCGGATGTTCGGGTATCGTGACTGCAAAGATAGCTTCCCGACGTTCGCCAAACTCTGCTCGTTCGGCAACAAACCGGAGACGGTCAAAATTCATATTAGCACCGCAGGCGATCGCGATTAAAGTCTTACCCTCAATTTGCTCTCGTTCCACATAAGCCTTCGCACCGGCGATCGCTAAAGCTCCGGCAGGTTCTACAATAGACCGTGTATCTTCAAACACGTCTTTTATCGCCGCACAGGTAGCATCAGTATCCACCAAAATGATCTCATCTACATACTGCTGACACAAGCGAAACGTCTCTTCCCCAACTTCTCGCACCGCTACACCGTCAGCAAATAATCCCACAGTGGGCAACTTTATGCGATGCCCAGCTTTCAAGGATTGATGCATTGCGTCTGCATCCACAGGCTCAACCCCAATTATCTTGATTTCCGGACGCAACCGCTTCACATAGGCTGCAATTCCCGAAATCAAACCACCACCACCAATTGCGACAAAAATCGCGTGGATGGGTTGTTGATATTGCCGCAAAATTTCCATACCAATTGTACCCTGTCCCGCTATCACATCAGGGTCATCAAAAGGGTGAATAAATGTTAAACCTTTTTCCACCTCTAATTGGCGAGCGTGGGCGTATGCATCATCATAGGTATCCCCATACAATATCACCTCACCTCCACGGGCTTTGACTGCATTTACCTTCACTTGAGGTGTAGTAACAGGCATGACAATAATCGCTCGGGTTCCTAGCTGACGGGCACCAAGGGCAACACCTTGGGCATGGTTTCCAGCAGATGCGGCAATGACTCCCTGTGCCAGCATATCTGGTGGTAAGTTCACCATCTTGTTATAAGCACCACGCAGTTTAAAGGAAAATACTGACTGCATATCTTCGCGCTTGAGCAGGAGCTTGTTGTTTAGCCGTGTGGAGAGATTTGGGGCAAGTTCCAGCGGTGTTTCTTGGGCAACATCATATACGCGGGCAGTCAGGATTTGTACCAGGTAGTCGCAGAGCATGAGCGTTACAGGTTCGTAGATGCCGGATGGAGAATCATTTTACTCTAATAATATATTGGAATTATTTTTAGTTGATGTTTGTGTTGATTGGTGAAGTGATTGCGATGAACACCAACTAAGAGTTGACAGATGGTAAGTTAGAGGACTTAGCACTCATACGCGATCGCTGATTTTGAAGCTGGTCGTTATCGGGAAATCTAATGCACTACACGACTCGTCGGTTTTGGGAACGTTACGATGCTTTGCCTGAAAATGTACAGCTGACAAGTGTTACGAATTACTCAAAACCAATCCAACTCATCCATCACTGCATTTCAAAAAAGTTGGTAAATATTGGTCAGTACGTGCGGGACAAAACTATCGAGCATTAGGTGTAGAAGTAGAAAAAGGTATTTTATAGTTTTGGATCGGCATTCACGCAGAATACGATCAGCTCATTGGGAAATATTAGAACAGTATATCGCAGAGTAACTCGGAACGAATATCACATAAATTATACAACTGCACAAAACATAATCCAACCTACAGTAGCTCATTGCCATTTATAATAAGGAGTAGATATGACAAATTATTAGACTATGAAAGTACTAAAGATAGCAACAGTTATCGATGCGTCAGGAAATTTACATCTTGATATACCAACAGAATTATTGCCTGGTACTGTTGATGTAGTTATAGTTTTAAACCCTAGTATTCCAGAAAATTCTCAAACAAAAGCATACGATTTTTCGGATTTAGCAGGACGTTTAAGCTGGCAGGATGATGGTGTAGCTATGCAGAGGCTGCTACGGGATGAGTGGTAAACGCTATCTCCTTAACACGAATGCTATTGTAGCTTTGTTACAAGGCTCTACAACGTTAGTTAAATTATTACAAGATGCTGACTGGGTTGGAATTTCAGTTATTAGTCAAATTGAGTTTCTAGCATTCTCTGGGTTAACTGAAGATGACCGTCAGTTATTTGAACAATTTCTCAAGCGTGTAGAAGTAATTAACTTGGTAGCTGACAATAATTTATTAATCAAACAGATTATTCAAATCCGACTGCAATATCGGGTAAAACTCCCTGATGCGATTATTGCTTCCACTGCACTCCAAGCTAAAGCAAGTTTAGTAACTGCCGACCGTGAATTAATAAAAGTAACAAGTTTGACAATCGTAAACTGGTAATATCAGCGCTGAGTCCTAAGTCTATTTTTAGAGAAAAGCTCCAAGCTATAGTTAGGATTGAAACCTAAGAGCCAATTTATGCAGGCATAGTACAATGGTTCAGAAAATTGCCTTGTTTAATCTCAAGGGCGGAGTTGGCAAAACAACAACCACATTTAATCTAGGATGGATGCTTGCCTCAAAAGGTAAGCGAGTAATCCTTGTGGATACTGACCCGCAATGCAATCTCACAGGAATGGCTCTGGGAGAAGAAACAGAGGATGATGAGGCAAGAATAGAAAATATATATAATACAACGTCAAACATTAAAACGGGTTTAGCTCCCGCTTTTGAGTCTCAACCGAGGGCAATTGAGGCTGTAGACTGTATCCCAGTACAAGGTCGAGATGGGTTATTTTTATTGCCTGGTCATGTTGGATTTGCTGAATACGAGGTGACATTAGGTATTGCTCAAGAATTAAGTGGTTCAATTCAAGCCCTTAGAAACTTACCAGGTTCCATTACTGATTTACTTGAGAAAACAGCTACTAAGTTTAATGCTGACTATATTTTGATTGATATGAGTCCAAGTTTAGGCTCAATCAATCAGAATTTATTAATGACGAGCGACTTTTTTCTTGTTCCAACCACTGCTGATTTCTTCTCTGTAATGGCAATCGACTCTTTAGCTAAAGTTTTACCTAGATGGTGCGCTTGGGCTAAAACAGCAAGTTCGCTTCCAATTCTGAAAGATGCTGCCTACCCGTTTCCTAATGTTACATTGCGTTTTTTAGGAACAATTGTTCAAAACTATCGAATTATACGTGGTAAAGAGACTGCTGCTTTTCAAACATGGATTCAAAAAGTTGAGCAAGCTGTTTCTAATAAGTTAGTTCCTATTTTACGCCAGAATAATATGATGTTACCTACAACAGTTTACACTGAGCAAGGAATTAATGGTAGTTTCTCTCTTACGAAAATCTCAAATTTTAATAGTTTAATTGCCCTGTCTCAGGAACACCGAACTCCAGTTTATGACCTCACACCTGAACAGCTAAGGCAAACAGGAATAGTATTAGAAAATAACCAAAAGAAGCAAGAAGAATTTAGGGAAACTTTTTCAGATTTGGCAGAAAAAATTATTGCACTAACTTCTACCTCTACCTATGCAGTCAGCGCTTGACCAATTTCGTATTAGCATTGGTCGGGTTCAAGACCTGATTGCGCTTCACAATTCTGTTAGAGCTACAGCTGTGCCTTGGATGTGTCGGACATTTTAAGGGCATCTTTAGTTCTGGTTGTGAGTGCTTTGGACTACTACGTTCACGAAGTTGTGACGTTGGGGATGTTAGAAATTTATAAAGGTCAGCGTCCCGAGCCCAGTCCTCCAGCTAACAGTACTCAATCAGCTTTTTTTCGTTTTCAAGTTTCGTTAGGTAGTGCCCGTCAAGAGCGAATTATAGCGATAGATGTTTCATCTTGGTTGGAAAGTGAAATTCAACAGAGTTACGGCTCTTGATTTCTTTTGGAGTCTCATCCAATTTCATCTTTGATTCCAGCAATATCAAACAGTATAGAGAATAAGCTTAATAGTAATATTTATTGGCTAGAAAATGAAATCCGAGAAACTCTTAGCTTTAAAAGCTTTCAACAACCAGATAAAATAGCGGACGCAATTAGGCTTATATCAGATAAGAAATTATGGGATGAGGTTTCTACTAAAATAGGTAAGCCACCAAAAGATGTCAAACAACAACTGAGTTCAATTGTCGATCGTAGAAATAAAATTGCTCATGAGGCTGATATCGATCCTACCTTTAATATAGGAAATCGATGGAATATCGATGAATTTTTGGTTAATGATGCAGTTGACTTTATTGAGCAAGTTGTTGAAAGTATTCATCAAATGTTGTAGCTATCCTCTAGCTTCCGCCTTATGAGTACCAAAAGCTTATAGAATGGTTTGCCCAGTACACCTATCCATGTTCAATGTAGCTATCCCTTGCGTCCATTAATTAAAATAATTACAGTTTATCAACCCGATACCAAGCGTTGGAACGATGACTTTACCCAAAGGAAGAGCAGCGATGATGAATAATGGAAATGAAAAATTGGTTGAGCAAACAGTGACTTATAGTTTAGAGATGAATGGTAAGTTATTTTTAATTGAAAATGTACCTGCACGGGTTAGTGTGGAAACTGGCGAACAGTTTTTCTCTCCAGCTACAGTGGAAAGGTTGCAGCAGATTATGTTGAATCAGGAAAAACCTGTTCGTGTGATTGAAACACCAGTATATAATTTTGCAGCTTAATCCGAGAAAAGGCGCGATCGACGGAGCGATTACATTCCAGCAATATCAAATAGTATAGCAAATAAGCTTCACCGAAGGTATCGTTCATAATAAAATATAGTCCTCACCAAGCATAAAGTTGATTATGACACTTGAGCAAATTGAAGCAGCTATCCTCCAGCTTCCGCCTGATGAGTACCAAAAACTTCTAGAATGGTTTGAGGAGTTGGACAATCAGCGCTGGGATAAGCAGTTGGAGAAAGATATTGCAGATGGTAAGTTAGAGGATTTAGCGCAAGAAGCGATCGCTGATTTTGAAGCTGGTCACTATCGGGAAATCTAATGCACTACACGACTCGTCGGTTTTGGGAACGTTACGATAATTTGCCTGAAAATATACAGCGTACAGCCGACCAGTGTTATGAATTACTCAAAGCCGATCCAACTCATCCATCACTGCATTTCAAAAAAGTTGGTAAATATTGGTCAGTACGTGCGGGACAAAACTATCGAGCGTTAGGTGTAGAAGTAGAAAAAGGTATTTTATGGTTTTGGATTGGCATTCATGCAGAATACGATAAGCTCATTGGGAAATAGTAGAACGGTATATCGCAGAGTGACTCGGAACGAATATCACATAAATTACACAACTGCACAAAACATAATCCAACCTACAGTAGCTCATTGCCATTTATAATAAGGAGTAGATATGACAAATTATTAGACTATGAAAGTATTAAAGCTAGCAACAGTTATCGATGCGTCAGGAAATTTACATCTTGATATACCAACAGAATTATTGCCTGGTACTGTTGATGTCGTTATAGTTTTAAACCCTAGTATTCCAGAAAATTCTCAAACAAAAGCCTACGATTTTTCGGATTTAGCAGGACGTTTAAGCTGGCAGGATGATGGTGTAGCTATGCAAAGGGAGTCCTAAATATCTCAGCCACCTGTAGCAAAGTGGTTATTTTTCCCCAAGCTCCTAAGTGTTAGAACTGTAGTAGCCTTGCGGAAAGCGCTAAAAATCAATGATTCAAACAATTATTGCTTTTCTTTTCATTGGGCTAATTATCGCTGGAATTTTTGTCAGTCCCTTTTTAGTGAAGCAGCGAAGAAGCCGTCTAAAACATCGTCCTTTTCCGCCACTTTGGCACACGATTATCGAGAATAATCTTCCCATTTACCTCCGTCTTTCCCCTGCTGAACGCAGACGGCTTCAGGGACATATTCAAGTGTTCTTAGCAGAAAAACAATTTATTGGTTGTCAGGAGTTGCAGGTGACCGAGGAAATGAAGCTAACTATTGCTGCTGTGGCCTGTTTGCTCTTGCTCAATGAGCGAGGAAAATACTTTCCCAAACTGAGTTCAATTCTAATTTATCCCAGCACTTATTTTGTAACTCAAACAGTTGCTACCAGCGATTATGTCCTTGAGGAAAAGCGTGAGGCAAGATTGGGGGAATCTTGGGTTAAGGATCAGGTGGTGCTGTCTTGGGAACAGGTGCAACAAGACACTCGCAGTTGGAGGGATGGACATAATGTTGTTCTTCATGAATTTGCCCATCAGTTAGATCAAGAGGATGGTAAAGCTGAGGGTGTTCCGATTCTGCCACGAAAATCAGATTATCCTATCTGGGCTAAGGTAATGACGGAAGAATATCAACGACTCTGTAATGATGTTCAAGAAGGTAAAAATAGTGTTATTAATAGTTATGGCGCAACTAATCCCGCTGAATTTTTTGCTGTAGCAACTGAGACATTTTTTGAAAAGCCACAGCAATTATTGAAGAATCATCCGACACTTTATGAGCTACTACAACCGTACTATCAACTAGATCCAGTGCAATGGGTTTAGAGATAATGCGTGGGTCAAATGTAATGCAGTTATAATTTAACATTATTTAATTCTTCATTACTCATTACTTTAATCTTCTTTCCTCCCATATTTTAGGTAGGTAGGAGTGTTTATGAAAGCGTTTCCACACCGGAATAGCTAATAATTTTCGCGTCAACAGTTAGTAAAGGACACCCAGAATTTCTGGCTGTTGCTACAATAATTTGGTCAAAAGGGTCGCTATGAAATCCACCTAATTGAGTTGAATCAACCACTATCGGTAAAGTCAAATTTAATAGCTGTACTCCTGGATAAGCCAAAGCTGCTTCCAACCATTCATTAACTGAGCAAGAAAAAACAAGTCGATTTTTTTCTACTAATTTGGCGACCTCCCAACAAGAAACAATACTTACTCCCAAACCCTGAAATTGATATTCCTCTATATACACTCGATGTTTTTCAGTTAATCGCTCGTTACCGTCAACCCACCAAACCCAGATATGCGTGTCAAGTACAATCACTGCAAAACTTCCCAATCTTCCAAAGCGACAGGTTCTGTTGGGTCATCATAACGGACTACTTTTCCCCGCAGAGGATAAAAATTTGTTTCTGCTTGACTAGGTGATGCAACAGTCTGATGTGGAGTTTTAGCTTCGAGAATAATTACCTCCACAGCATCCCCCGCATGAAAAGGTAAGCCTCGCAGCATCAAAGTTCCATCTTCAGTTAAAACAGCTTCTATTTTATAAGCTTCCATTTAACTACTCCTATTTTTTTAATGGAGGCACAAAGAGAAAGTCCGTTACTTCCTGTATTTTTATTATGGCGCAAAGATTGCAACTTTATAAGCATCGCATTCCCAGTCTAGAATTCTCAGATGTTACCTGGTTTCAACCAGCTAAATAACTCTCCGATATTGAGTTGAAAATCTCCAATAAATTCTGGAGTGGGAAGAAACTGTTCGGGTTCTTGGAAAAATATTGGTTGCTTACCATTCGGATAAGCTATGACAGACTTTTCATCTGGATCGACTAACCAACCCATCTGACAGCCGGCGTTGAGGCAATGTAAAATATTATTTATAACTTTAGTCTGATTTTGGTCTGGAGAGAGAATTTCAATTGTCCAATCAGGATAAGATGAGAAAACGTTAGCAATATCACCATCTTGATCCAAAGGAATGCGACTCCAGGTAAAAACAGCAACATCAGGTATGATAGAACGTCCACCAAAAGTACATCGTAGCTCAAGAAGCGCTAAACCAATACGTTGAGATTCAGCAATATTATTGATAACTGTAATAAATTCTCCCCGAATTGTGCTGTGTTTTCCTTGTGGCATCGCTTTTTGGATGATTTGACCATTGATGTATTCGCTCGCAGGTTTGGTTTCTGGGAGTTGCAAAAACTCTTCTAGGGTTAATGGTTTTGTGGGAACTTGTACCATAATTTGAGGTTTTCAAGTCGGATATTTTTATTTTCTCAGGCATTAGGAACTGTGGCGAATCTATAAAATAGAATAAAAAAAGGTACGAGATGACCGTATGTCTACGGCTAAAGCTGTATCACCAGATTGAAGCGGGTCGTAAACAGTGATGATTTTGACACTCTTTTTGACAAATTCAAGATATCAGGTACCCGATGCCCGTATGCCTACAGCTAAACTTGATATAAGTCCCACAAAAAAATGCTCCCTTTATATGGGAGCATAAATTAAACTAGTATCCAAATGCAAGGATTAAAATAGGAGGTACGTCAAGAAACCTAACGTGTGAAAGATGTAATTGATTCCAACGAGTTTCTCAGGGCCGAATTGAACTTATTCCTAAAGTTGCGTTCTCCCACGATTTTTTCATAAACCGCTTCGTACCCATCAACCATCTGGGTAACGCTAAATCTTGTCTCTACGTGTTCTCGACATTTTTGCCGATTTAGTTTCAATGCTTTGGGTATCATGGTAGCCATTTCTTCATAGCTTTGGCAGACGTAACCTGTCTGGCCATTCGCTATTACCTCTGATACAGAACCCATATTCATGGCAATGACTGGTGTACCTGTCACCATAGATTCAGTCATCACCAAACCAAAAGGTTCACTCCAAGTAATCGGAAACAGAGTAATCGCTGCATTCCCCAAAAATTCAGCTTTTTGAGTGTGATTCATTTCACCCAAAAATTCTATCTGTTTGCCGTCAATGTGCGGGGCAATTTCTTCTTCAAAAAACTTCTTGTCTACAACATCCACTTTACCAGCCATCTTCAACCGCCAACCTGCCTGCTTGGCGATCGCGATCGCATGTTGGGGTCCTTTTTCTGGGGAGAAGCGTCCTAAGAATGCCAGGTAGGGTGGGTCTTGAGGTTCAGCGAAAAAGGGAAATTTATTGACATCAATACCGTTGTATACTGTGGCAGCGTAATTTATATTTAAGAGACGCTGAGATTCACTAATACTGACGTATTGTTGCGTGTGGTGCTGCCTAAATACTTTGTTATTGTCGCGAGTAAAAGTACCATGTAAGGTATGCACTGTTGGTGTTGACACCATACTAGCCAAAGCCAACGACCAAATTCCTACATGGGAGTGGATGATATCGAATTCTGCAGCCCGCTGGTAAGCATGACTCGGTTGCATCAGTTCGTAAACTACAGGCTCTTTGATGCTTGGGTCTAAACGCAATGCACATGGGCTACCTGCTTCCAAACGAGCGATTGTTTGGGAATCCCCGGAAGCAAACAAGGTGACATCATGACCTCTGCGTACCAATTCTTCAGTTAAAAGACTTACAACAAGTTCTGTGCCACCATAGGTGGTAGGCGGAACTTTTTCCCACAAGGGTGCGATTTGTGCGATTTTCATAATTTTTATGGTTCAGCAGTCAAAAGCCCCTGTCACTTGGACTTCATTCCAGATATAAGGTAGAAAGTTCTCCTTGGTATCTACAATTGACTTTCACCTCATTTGCAAGAAACTACGCAACTTTGGTGAACCGAACCGAATAACTCATCTCCAGTGAGTGTCAATTGATTTACTATTTTTACTCTACAGGCTGGGTAATCTTTGACGTATCTATCTAAGGGGGGTTCTTTTTCTCTACTTAAACTGCTATGTAATTTTTCTTGACCTAACCTACAATTGCGATAAATCCAACAAGTTTGCCAATTTTAAGGCAATCCTAGCACCAACATTACCATCCCACTCAGCATCACCGGCTTCGCAGATATCAAAGCCAATAATTTTTCTCCCACTGGAAACCAATTCTCGGAACAAACAAAATGTTTGCTCTAATTCCAGTCCACCAGGAACGGGAGTACCTGTGTTCGGACAGAGTTTTGGGTCTAAGCCATCGACATCAAAGCTAATATGAACGTATTCGGGTAAATGGCTGACAATTTCTCGACATAAATCAATCCAAGTTGTGCCAGAGTAAAGCTTTTGTTTAATGGCTGGGTCGTAATAAGCAATAATTCTGCTATTGGATTGGTTAATCATTTCTACTTCATCATGACAAATATCGCGCAAGCCTACCTGTACTAACTTGGTAATTTGCGGTATTTTCATTGCATTGAACATGATCGATGCATGAGAAAACTCAAATCCCTCGTAAGCATTACGTAAATCTGCGTGGGCGTCTATGTGCAAAATACCATAGTTTGGATACTTAGCTGCTAATGCTTGGAAATAACCTAAGGGTACGCTGTGGTCGCCACCAATGACCGCGACTCGCTTACCATTATTAATTGCTTCTTTGCATTTTTCAAACAACCATTGATTTACAGAAAGACAAGCTTGATTAA
The DNA here is from genome assembly GCA_019359595.1 of Cyanomargarita calcarea GSE-NOS-MK-12-04C. Lineage (GTDB taxonomy): Bacteria > Cyanobacteriota > Cyanobacteriia > Cyanobacteriales > Nostocaceae > Cyanomargarita > Cyanomargarita calcarea. Next base: position 148,180 of record JAHHGZ010000005.1, on the reverse strand, counting down.
TTTCTGAGAGTATGGGTGTTAAATCAGGTGTATCTGTCAGTGTTTGACCTTGCGCTAGTCGTTCGATAATTTTTGCGGCTTGCTCGCGGTAATATTTATTCTTCAAGAGAAAATCTTGAGGAATTCCTGCCATAAAAATTCCTTGTTTCCACCCATCAGGATTGTCAAAATCGAACAAATCCAGTTGAGTCGAAGCATCCAAAATTTGAGAAGGGCCGTTGGCAGTTCCTGCACCATAGGAAACAGTCACTTCCCAGGGTACGCCAAAGACAACCAGTTTTGCAGACTCGTAATCAAAAGGCAGACCAAACAGGTTGCCATTTACTTGACCGATGTCGCTGGGGTTGTAGTCTTGGATTAGATTACTCATCTGTGTTCTTTGTCAATCGCATTACTTTAATTTTAATCAAAATTTGTGAGGGAATACAGCCAGCCATTCGACTATAAGTCCCTGTCTAATAACTAAAGTCCTCTTCCAGAGGATTATTATTGTGTCTTCTGGGGTAGGAATCTTGAACCGCAATGGGCGACAATTGATTGATATGCTAACCTATAAAGGCGCTATGAAAGGGATTGAAGTAATCATTCAAGAAGAATCCTACACCAGTAAGGCTAGTTTCTTGGATAATGATTTAATTCCAACATATAAAGCCAAACCTGCCGACTGGGAACCATCTGGAAAACGAGTTCTTCGCGGTCTTTACATTACACAAAATGGGATAGCACTTAATGCCGATGTTAACGGCAGTTATAACATTTTGGTCAAAGCATTCCCCAAAGCTTTCGGGATAGGGGATAGAGAGGTGTTAGTTACCCCCAGGAAGGTAAATTTAGAAGGTCATGCACCCAAATTGGTGATTCCCTTTTAGATCAGAATTGAATTTCAATCCTTCTACAAAATTCTGTGAAGAAGTAGCAGTTATCTATTATAGAAAACTACGTCTAACTATATTTGACTATACAGAATTAAACTATTTCGCCATCCTCAAAATGGTGTTTCTACTTGTAAACGCAAGTCTCCTAACTTGGGATGCTCAAAGCAAAGTTCTCTTGCATGCAGATGTAATCGACTGGCAACATTATCTGAACATCCATAAAGGCGATCGCCTAAAATCGGCACTCCCAGTCCTCTCGGATCAGCAGCATGAACCCTCAGTTGATGGGTACGTCCTGTTAAGGGGGTAAATTTTACACGAGTATAATTTCCTTCCCTTGCCATCACCTGAAATTTTGTCATGCTGGGTTTTCCATACTCCCAATTCACTTCCTGATAAGGACGATTATAAGAATCTCCCCAAAGTGGCAGTTCGATTACACCTGCATCATTGCTTAAATAACCGGAAAGCACTGCTTCATAAACCTTGCGAACTTGTCGTTTCTCGAATTGTTGACTAAGTTGGATGCTTATTTCTTTATTCCGTGCCAATAAAAGAATTCCAGAAGTTTCTCGATCCAAGCGATGCACCGCAGTAATACTCATGCCATCTGGTAATAAATTACGCAAACGCAAAAGAACGCTGTCTTGGGTGTCATGATAACGACCGGGAACTGATAGTAGTCCAGCAGGTTTGTTGACGGCAATTAACCATTTGTCTTCATAAATAATGGGGAATAGAACAATATTCTCCCTCTCTCCCTCTCCCCCTGCTCCACTGCCTGTTCTTTGAGACAATCCTGAGAGCAGAAATCCCATCAATGGTTGACAGCGTTCTGCACAAGCACCGTAAAATTCTCCCTGAATTTTGTCTCCATAGGAATCACCCCACCAAAACTCAGCCATTGCCAACGGTTTCAAATTATGAGTTGCTGCATAGTGGAGCAATTTTGGGGCACAACAATCACCCGTCCCAGTGGGTAAACCGGACGGCATTAATTGCTGTAAGGATAGCGATCGCCCAAAAAAGTTCATCAGCGAATAAGCAGCGTGCATTTGGGTTTGAAGTTGACGGGATAATTCCTTCCGCTGTTGTTTCAATTCCCCCATCCGCTTATCGGATAAGTCAATCAACTGTTTCAGGGGCTGCAACTTCTCATCTCGCTGACGTTTGAACCTTCGTCCCTCAATTCCATCTTGACGACTTTCTTCATCCAGTTTCTCTAGCGCTATAGTTAATGATTCTCCATCAAGGGTTTCTTTGAGGATCTGACGTTTAACAATTCGTTGCTGTTTGCTGATTCGATGGCGATCGCTTATTTCTTTTCGTTGTAATTCAAACTCTAGCTTCTTGGTTTCATATTGCTGTCGTTCGGTTAGTTGCTTGAGGTGTCGGAGTTCTTGTTTCATCACCTCCAATTGTGTTAATGTCCGAGCTTCATCTAATGCCACATTCTCACGTCCGGGTATTGGTGGCACCCAACCCTCAACTACGCTGCAACTATTCAGCAGACCGGAGAAAGCCTTGAGTATTCTTTGTTCACCATTTGGTAATGAAATCAGTAATATCCCGTACATCTTGCCTTCACGGGAATAACGCTCATCTGCAGCGAGGTATTGTATTAAACTGTGGGCAATTTTTTCAGAGAGTGGGGTGCGGGGTAGTCTCAATAGTTCTCCGCTTTCAGGACAATACCCTTCATACCAATAGCTGGGGGGATATGAGTCACTGACAACAGAATTGAATAAGATAAAATCTGAAAGCGGGTGTAGAACTACCATAAAAAGACAGGATTATTCAAATCTCAAACTCATTGCTTGCTGGATGGAGCAGCGAACTTAAATTTTGATACAACAGAATTCTAGCTGCTAGGATTGCTTCATCACTTGGAGCTTGGCGTTTTTCAGTTGCAGAAAGTCCGTTTAGCCATTGGAGAATTAAACCACCGTAGGGAGCTTCTGTTGCAAGACACTTGAATTCGTAACAAAAATCCTCGAAAATGTCAGGAGTAACTGTAGCTTGGAAAGAAATTGCTTGAAAAATCACCCTCATCCGCTCTGCAATGGGCTTTGGTTGATAATCTTCGTCATTCGAGACTTGCGAGTTTTCTGATTTCAATGCCATTTTCAGACGAGCGATCGCAGCTTGGCGAATCCTGTAGTTTTCATGCCGAAGCAAATCGATGAATGTTTCAAAGATGCGATCCCATTCAGTTGAACTGTAGGGGTAGTCCAGGGGTATGTCTAAGTCGTCATCATAAGTACCACCTTCCCAGTAAGGATTGATTGGCGGCCTTGTTATCCATTCCCGTAGCGTTTCTATAACTTTATCAGGTTCTTGTTCTTCAGCCATCAGATCCGAGATAAATATACTTTCGGTTGATAGACTATCTTAAAGTTTATGGGTATAGGGTTGCTGGGTAATTTGGCTTTCTTTGGAAACAATTAGAATAATACGTATAGAAATAAAATTTTTGCCCCCTGCCCCCAATTCAAAGGGGAGAAGAGAATTTAGGCGTTGCTGAATTACCCTCACCCCCGACCCCTCTCCCTTGGGGAGAGGGGAGGTTTTAATTCTTGTCCCCTCTCCCCTGGGGAGAGGGCTAGGGTGAGGGGATTCAGCAACGCCTAAATTTAAACTTGTGTATACACCGCAGCCCCGTAAGCTAGGGTCGCACAAGTCTAGGGAGGATTGCACTTGATGAAAACTTACTTCAAAACTCCTAAAATTGGAGCAACTTCAGGCTCTACAACTTTAGGAGCCAAAAATCCCTTAGCATATATTTGGGAATTTGTTTGCGCGATTTGAGTATAAGACTGGCGAACTTCAGCATTAACTGCTACAGTTTTTATGTCGTACATTTGCGTAGCCAGCTTGGGATAGAAACCAATGCCGACAATCAACAGTAGAAAACAGGCAGCAATAAACACTTCACGCGGTCTGGCATCAGTATAAACAGCTTCGCTAGGTAAGAGGCAATCGGTACCGAAGCAAGCAGTTCCCTCATCTTCCTGATTCTCGAAGGCTGCATTGTCAATGTCGCATATAGTTTTCCCAGTACCGTAAAATACCTGTCTCAACATCGAAAGCAGATAAATTGGCGTGAGAATAACTCCTACAGCAGCCAGGAAAATTATTACCGTGCAGAAAGTCGAACTGTAGATGTCGCTAGTCGTGACACCAACGAAGACCGCAATTTCGCTGGCAAAGCCGCTCATCCCAGGCAGAGCTAGAGATGCCATTGCACTAATCGTAAACAAGGTAAAGACTTTGGGCATCACCTGACCAACACCACCCATATCATCCATTGACATTGTATGCGTGCGATCGTAAGTTACTCCTGCGAGGAAGAATAGTACTCCGGCAATCAAACCGTGGGAAATCATCTGCAACATTGCACCGCTAATTCCCAAATCGGTGAAGGAGGCAATACCCAAGAGGACGAAACCCATATGAGATATCGACGAATAGGCCAAACGACGCTTCATATTCGATTGGGCAAAGGAGTTTAACGCACCATAAATAATGTTGACAACACCCAGAATGGCGAGAACTGGTGCAAAATAAACGTGTGCATCTGAAAGAAGCTCAAGATTCAGGCGAATTAACCCATATCCACCCATCTTCAACAGCACACCCGCAAGAATCATAGACACGGGGGAAGATGCCTCACCGTGGGCATCAGGCAACCAGGTATGCAAGGGAAAAACAGCCAGCTTGACACCAAACGCAATTAACAATCCCGCATAAAGCAGCAATTCTAAAGCAAGCGGGTAATCCTTCATACTGAGTTCAGCGATATCGAAGGTGACATTTCCACCGCTAAACGCCATTCCCAAAGCCGCTACCAGAATAAAAATCGAAGCTGCAGCGGTATAAATCAAGAATTTTGTCGCTGCGTAACGTCGATTCTGCCCACCCCAAATGCAGACGAGGAGGTAAACGGGGATTAGCTCTACTTCCCACATAATGAAAAACAGTAGCAAATCTTGAGCCACGAATACCCCCACCTGTGCCGAATACAGCACCAGCATTAACATATAGAAAAGGCGGGGTCGGCGATCGACTTGCCATGAGGCAAAAATTGCGAGCGTCGTCACCAGTCCTGCCAGAAGCACCAAGGGCACTGATATTCCATCCACCGAAACTGCCCAACTCAGACCTAGCTGAGGCACCCAGGCATATTTCTCTGCAAGTTGAAAAGTCGCGCTTGAAGGATCGTAATGGTTCCAAAAAGCGTAGCACATCAAAGCAAAGTCTGCGATACCCACACCCAACGCAAACCACCGCACGGTTTTGCCATCTTTATCAGGCAGTACAGGTATTATCAAGGAAGCAACGAGTGGCAGTAGAATAATTGCGGTAAGCCAAGGAAATCGATCCGCTATCATATCGCAGTGAGTAAGAATACTTAATTATGAATAAAATCATTCTACTAAATTTTGTAAACGATTATTCATAAGTCTTTACCTATATACCCATAGGTGGTTGTCTATACTATAGAGAATGTTGCAAAAATTCATATATGCATCGGGAGCATTCTAGTAATTAGCGATCGCTTTTTTGTGGATTAGCGAATCCCAACTAATAGCCATAAAAAAAATATAACGCCTCGTAAGCAACCGAACCAAGCATTTTGTGCTAGGGTACCTATGGAAGATTAAATTCGGCTGTGCAGTTTGTTTGTATCTATACTTGTATTACAGACCTCTCCGGATCTAAATCTCTACACCCCCTGATTCTGGAGATATTCTATGTCAATCTACGTCGGCAACCTATCTTATGAAGTTAAGGAAGATGACCTCAGGCACGTCTTTGCAGAATACGGAACTGTGAAGAGTGTTCAATTACCTATGGATCGGGAAACAGGTCGCATGAGAGGCTTTGGCTTTGTTGAAATGGAAACAGAAGCCGAAGAAACAGCAGCGATTGAAGCCCTTGATAATGCCGAGTGGATGGGTCGGAGCTTAAAAGTGAACAAAGCTAAACCTAAATCAGATGGAGGTTCCTCTGGTGGTGGCAGACGCGGTGGCAGTGGCGGTGCCGGTGGCGGTGGTGGTGGAGGTTATTCCCGACGCTACTAAGCGTTGAAAACAAAAATAAAACTCTAAAGTCTTAGGGGCGGACAAAGAGTCTGCCCTTTTTTCGCTCTGGTTAACACGGACAAACCACTAATTAACTCAATTTAGTAGGAGATAGAATGACCCAAATTATTCTAGGCGAGAATGAAGGAATTGAGTCTGCCTTACGTCGATTTAAGCGAGAAGTGTCTAAAGCGGGGATTTTTCCAGATATGAGGAAGAACCGCCACTTTGAAACACCCTTGCAAAAACGCAAGCGTAAAGCAGTGGCAAAACACAAGCAACGCAAGAGAGGTTTCCGCAGTTGAGCATAATAACTTCAAATTATGAAGCTATGCGATTGTTTTCTTAACAGGTGTAGCAACCGTGACCCCAGAAACGAAACACATTGTTACCGAACTAAGACGTGAGTTCTACTCCATGTTTGCCGCTGCTATGAATATGCCCGTGAGAATAACTGGCACATCTTATAGTAGTAACTCACCAATCGCGTCTTGGATGGATATGAGACAACGATTGAACTATGTCAATGTATACGCTTACACAGCACCTGATGAATTTATCCCATTACGCCCATTCATTCTTCGGCTAGCGATTAACAAAAGTGCTGGTAGAGGAATTATGGTGCAAAAAGGGCAAGCATACCGTGGTCTAAATCTAGTGTGGGACTTCGAGTTAACTGCATTGCCAAAAGAAATCTTAGACTTTGTTCCCTGGATAGTTGACTTAGTTGAAGCTCATGAAAAAAGCTTATCCTCATTGCTAGTATTACCACCCCATCCCTTTGAATTCAAAGAGCCAGCGATCGGGTTATGCAGTGAAGCATGGACTGAGAAAGCATGGGAAACTGCAAACTCGGCAGTATATTAAAACTTAAGAGACGTAAAATCTTATCAAATTTCCAGCAAACTTGGCTATTATAAAAATTTAGCGTCCAATGGACGTGATGAAGTAGCAATAATCAGATCGTTTGCCGCACGTCTTTATGGTCAACGTCGTGCTAAAAGAAAAACGGAATCTACAACAACCTGCATATGCAAACGAGTCAAAAACTCTTTCTCCCAGCTATGGGCTGCGGGACTTGGGCATGGGGCAACCGACTGCTCTGGGGATACAATGAAAGCATGGATGAGCAGTTGCAAGCCGTTTTTGACCTCTGTGTCAGGAACGGCGTAACTTTATTTGATACAGGTGATTCTTACGGAACCGGGAAATTGAACGGGCAAAGCGAAAAGCTCCTGGGAAGGTTCACCACTGAATATCAAGATGTAGGCAAAGAAAATATTTGCATTGCCACCAAACTTGCTGCTTATCCCTGGAGATTGACCCGTCAGTCAATGGTATCGGCTTGCAAGTCGTCAGCACAGCGTCTGGGAAGAAATGTAGATTTGGTACAAATGCACTGGTCTACAGCCAATTATGCACCTTGGCAGGAAGGAGCGCTTTTGGATGGGCTTGCCGATTTATACGAGCAAGGTTTAGTTAAGGGAGTCGGCTTATCCAATTTTGGGCCAAAACGCCTCAAATTGGTGCAGAAAAAATTTCAAGCAAGCAATGTTCCCATTACCACCCTGCAAGTTCAATATTCTTTGCTCTCTACTTATCCCGTCACAGAGTTGGGTCTAAAAGACGTTTGCGATCAACTGGGGATAAAATTAATTGCTTACAGTCCTTTGGCATTGGGGCTGTTGACAGGAAAATACTCAGATAAGGGTTCATTTCCCAAAGGTATCCGAGGCTTATTGTTTAGACAGATATTGCCAGGAATCACCCCACTTTTGGGATGTTTGCGAGAGGTGGCTCAATCTCGAAACAAAACCATGTCGCAGATATCCATAAATTGGTGCATTTGTAAAGGTGCAATTCCGATTCCTGGAGCCAAGAGTGTGGAACAAGCGAGGGAGAATATTGGTGCTTTGGGTTGGCAGTTGGATGCAGGGGAAGTTGCAGAGTTAGATCGAGCGGCAGCAAGTTCGGGTAAAAAAATGGTGCAGAATATTTTTCAAACTAAGTGAAAAATACGAATATCGTCGATGCAATATCTGGCATCCTACGTATAAACCACAGAATGCATTAATTATAAGTAATAAAAGTTGCAATAAGAACAAAGCATTCTTTCCAGTCCATTTTAATGGACTTTTGCTATTAGACAGGGACTTATAGGAGAATGACGGGTAAGGACATTAATCGATTTCACCAGCTAATAGCAGTGATGATTTTGACATTTTTTTTAGAGAGTAAGATATCATATCAAATCCGGTAGCATCGGAATGATAAATTAACCGCAGTAGGCGCTTCGGCTTCTGTGGAGGGTAAAACACAGATGAACGCAAAGTTAGAGGAAGAATAAATAATTCCGATGTAAACGGATTCGATATCACATATACAGAGTGGAAAATAGATTAATAATTTGCTACACTGAAATACAAAAGAATTTTATCAGCAAGTTTGAGCCTTGCAAAGAACGCAAGTGGCTTAAACCACAATGAACGTGCAGCAAACACAAGAAATTAATCCAAAAGACTTCGCATGGCGGTTCTGGCTCGCTTTGCCGATTTACCCATTTGGCAACCGACGAACAATCCGTAAAGAAGTAGTTAAAGACACCATCTGGACTTTTGACCAACTCCAGGGAATCTTTTACGTTGTCGTCCCCGTCCGCATGACTGTTGTGAAGTTGGAAGAAGGGGGTTTGCTCGTCTATGCACCCGTTGCACCAACTCTAGAGTGCATCCGACTTGTCAACGAATTGGTGGCTTCTCACGGAGAGGTGAAATATATAATCCTGTCAACTATCTCAGGGTTAGAACACAAAATTTTTGTTGGACCCTTCGCTCAATGCTTCCCCAAGGCAGAGGTATTTGTGGCTCCCGAACAGTGGAGTTTCCCGCTAAATCTTCCCCTCAGTTGGCTTGGTTTACCCCACAAACGCACTTCAGTACTGCCATTCGACAGCAGCCAAACACCCTTTGCCAAAGAATTTGATTATGCGATTCTCGGTCCGATATATCTTGGCCCTGGTAAATTTGCCGAAGTCGCATTTTTTCACAAGCGATCGCACACTCTCCTCGTAACAGATTCAGTGGTTTCTGTATCAGAAGAACCGCCGGCAATTGTACAATTAGACCCATACCCCTTGCTGTTTCATGCCAAGGATAAGCCGTCTGATATTGTAGAAGATAATCAAGCAAACCGGAATAAAGGATGGCAGCGCATCTGTCTGTTTGCTTTATACTTCAGTCCCAGCGTGTTGGAAGTACCGACATGGAGTGAAGTTTTTGGGGATGCGAGAAAAGCACCAGAACGTTCCAAAAAAGCTTATTTTGGGTTATTTCCCTTCAAATGGCAGGATGACTGGAAGCGATCGTTCGATGCACTACGGGGTGATGGTCGGTTGTTTGTGGCACCAATTTTACAGACTCTCATTCTCAACCGGGCACCTCAAGAAGCGATCGCATGGGCTGAAAAAGTTGCTAGTTGGGATTTTCATTGGGTTATTCCCTGCCACCTTGACTCACCCATCAAAGCAGAACCGGATGAATTTAGACAAGCATTTTCATTTTTGGAAAAGCAATCTTCTAGCAGTTATCCTTTGCCGGAAGAGGATTTTAAATTGCTGAGGAATATTGATGCAGGTTTAAATAAATTTGGGATTGTGCCACCTATGAAGGAGAAAATTTAGGGTATCTAAAAATTATTCTTGGACGAATATAATTTTTTTGCTTTTATAGATACAGCAACACATACACTTAGGATAATCAAACCAAATACTGAATCTTTTTCAGGAACGGGTTTACTCTGACTTATCAAAGTTACATTAGAATCAAGACTATCACCTAAAGCATACACAGAATTAAATGCATCTTTGTCATTCAAAACACTAGCACGTAAGAAAAGACCACTCCAACGAGCTATAGTTTCGATTGCAACATCTTGAGAAAGAGTTGAAGATGTGGGGTCTGGAACGGCACCAGCAGGATTATTTGTATTAGTAATACTAAAATGATTAGCGCCATTAATAGTAATTAGTGCTTTCGGCGGAGTTATAATATTATTGTATGTTTTTTCTGCTCTTTCAGGAAGCGCTCTTCCATCAAGGTTTCCTTGCAATAATGCAATTGGTATACTAGAATTATTAATCGGAATATAATTATCATTTTGGTCACGGAGATTTGCACCAAAAAATGCTCCAGCGACTAATTCTTTCGGTCGGTTAAAAGAGTTTTGGCACAAGACTGGTATACATTGATTTGCAATTGCAGATAATCCTACAGCACCTCCTAATGAATGACCAAGTAAAGCCAAAGTATTTGTATTGACTATACCAGCTACAGGAGAATTTGGATTTGCATTTTCTACAACCATTTGTGCTAGAGTCGCATCAATTTGCGATGTTTGTGGTGCAAGCACATTTCCAGATTGTGGAACCAAACGCTCGCTATTAGGTACTACCACTACAAACCCATAACGAGCTACTTCCCGTGCGTATTCTGAATAATTTGATTTATCAACAAGTCCACCTTGCAATAATAAAGCTATAGGAAATGAGTAATTATTCCTTGGAAGGTCTTGTAGATTAGGAAAGTAAATATCTGCAAAATTATTATTTGCAGAAATTGTTGTGTTGTACTTAGCCACATCTTGAAATAACGGACTTGAAGTTAAATTAGTTGCACTTCCCGCTTCATTTATCCCAAATGTAATTAATACTGAGATTGTCGCAGCCCAAGTTAATGCTTTTATTTTAGTACTCATTTAAAACCTCCTGTAAGTGTTTATTGATAGCAGTTGAATAGTCGATATATTACCGTTTAATCCCCTTAAACCGTTCTTTCGCCAATTGAAAAGCCTCCTGCATCACCAACTGAATCTGCTTCGGATCGGGCTTCTTCCCACCCATCAAATCACCGAAGTAAACACAAGCACCTTCCCCCAACGACCAAGTATAAGCAGCAGCCCAAGAAGCTGCGATCGCACTACCAAAACCGGGGAGAAATTTCACTAACTCCCTCCCCACAGCCTGCGCTAAAAAACCACCAGCGATCGCACTCACAACTCCCCCAGCTTGCGATCGCGTCAAAGTCTGACCGTAGATTTTTCCCAATACACCTACCATTGATACTTGCAATGCTGTTAGTACGGGCATAGTGGCAAAAGGCAACGGTACTGCTGCGAGAGTAGCCGCTATAATTGAAAATGCTAGCATATAACGGCGTGCGACATCTCGGTAGAGGTTGCCAATTTCGCTGCTCGCACCCTTATCTAATAACTGATAAATTGCCCGAGCTTCGGCTTCTGGGAGCAAATCTGCCAAGGTATCTCTCAGCGCTTCCAAACCATAAAATACCGGATTGTAGCCATCTTCTTCTAAGGTAAAATCAATTGGGACAGAGCGATCGTATAGTCCTGCAAACGCTTGCTCTATTGCAGTAAATGCTCGATTAACTTCCTGAAAGTTTGGTGGATAAACAGGATGCTCCTCTATACCGACAGGATAAACCTCATGCAAGCAGGTAACCACTAGTAGACAGGGGATATCTGGATATTTCTTCCGTAGTTCCTGAGCAATTTGTCGGAGGGTATCGGTAGCGAAATCATTGATTTTGACGGTGAGAATCAGAACTCTAGCACCGCGACTCTGTTGTTGTAAATCGCCAATTAGTTCTTGAATAATTTTTTGAGTATCTTGATTTACATCCCCCAGCCCTACCGTATCAGTAAAAACAAGTAAAGGCAGGTCATTAGAAGGATAGGAGTAGCGCTGAGTATTTTGCGTGTGGGGGCGAAAACCCTGACCGACAATTTCCGCCGAAACTCCCGTCAAACCCCTTACTATCGAACTTTTTCCAGCTTGGGGCTTACCAATCAAGAGGGCTTCTGTAGTTGGTAATTCGGCTTTAACCCTCTCCAAAATCTCTGCAATCTGAGTTTCGCTGACGCTAAACAACTTCACCACAGTTTGTGCTATTTGCTCCACAGGCAGTAACTGTGTTAAGCGTGTTGTTGTATTGTTCCAGGCAGCAGCAATCCGGTTTTTGCGGGTGAACTCAGGAGAATCAGGATTAGGTTGCTCAGTCATATTTGTCAAAACACGAGCGCATCTTTAATAATTTTAGATGATTATACGACTTACGCACTGTACAAACGAATCATCTTGTGTATCAACGTGAATATGCCATTTCAGGCTTTTAACCATAGTCAATAGGAGCAAGTAAAGTATTGTTTTACTCTCATTGTAGAGAAAATATTCAGTAAAAACCCCTTTGTGACGGTTAGGGTGCGCAATGTGGGACGAAAGTAAACTCAGGATGGTTTGACACTAAAGCCAAATTGGTTGTCCGCCGAGATAACGGCAAAATCGGACACGTTGTAAACTTTTGTTGCGGAACTAACTTTATTGATTTACTAAATAACTTTAAAATGATATAGAGAAAATATAATTTTGCACGTTCAAATCAACACTTCACCCTATTTAATGATCTGCTACTCAGGGTTACGATCTTAGCCTTAATCGTTACAAGGAAATGGAGCATCTCGTACCTAAAGACATCCTTGCTAATTTGGCTCCCGTTAGAGGTGGAAATTTCGCAGGGGATGTTGGGATAATTGTGTTTGCTAATCTTATACAGCACTTTGGAGGTAAATGAGGTACAGTGTCTAATTTTAAAACTCTTGTGGGGTGGGCTTCGGTGCCCGCCGAATTGTACTTCACTCATTTGAAATCTGCTGTAATTGACTGCTGCTAAAGTTTTGCAAGAATAAAATGTGATGAAAACTATTAATGAACTTCGACAAATCTTATCACTACAAAAGCAATCTCTCTGTGAAAATTATCAAATTACAGAAATCGGTATCTTTGGTTCTTATGCTAGGGGAGAGGAGACAGAAGCAAGTGATATAGATATTTTGGTTGATTATGAAACAGCACCTACTTTCATTATGTTGGTGGAACTTAGGGATTATTTAAGTCAGCTTTTTGGGTTGAAGGTAGATATTGTTACTAAGAATGGGCTTAAACCCCGAATTCGCGATCGCGTTTTGGCTGAGGCAATTTATATATGAAGCGTAGTTATACAGAATTTTTACAGGATATTTTAGACGCTATTACAGAAATTGGTGTATTTGTAAATGGTGTTAGTTATGAAGCTTTTGAGTCGAATAGAGAGAAAACTTTGGCGGTGGTGAAGCTTTTAGAAATTATTGGTGAAGCTGTTAAAAAAATTCCTAATGAGCGTCGTGAACAGTATCCAGATATACCTTGGAAATCTATAGCAGGTATGAAGGATATGCTTGTACATGAATATTGGCAGGTTGATGTTGCGGTGGTATGGGCAACGGTTCAGCATTCTTTACCATCACTAAAAGCAGTTGTGATAAAGGAATTGGAGGGGATGCTGGGATCTGACTTTTCCCGTTAAGTCTCAAAAAGCTCGTTTAGGGTTACAAGTAAAAACCGAACTGGGAGTTTATTCACTAACTACCAATAACACTATTCCTTAACTGAAATCTTGCACCTTACGTATAAACCACGATTTGTAATTTTATAAGTTCTTAAAATTACAATAAAATTAAAGCATTATTTCTAGTCCATTTTAATGGACTTATGCTCTTAGACACGGACTTACAGGAGAATGGCGGGTATGGACATTAATCGATTTAGTGGGTAATATTAGTGATGATTTTGACATTGTTTTTTCGAGGTGCAAGATGTGATTTAATCAAGTTGGCTGCTATATGCGCTATAGCCATAAGCCAAAGTTTCCTTCATAGAATCCGACGGTCTGATACTTCTATTGATTTTTCTGGCAAATGGTACTGGAATTCCTTTAAATGTTTCTGGTAAAATTGCATATTCCTGAGTTGGTTCCACAATATAATTGGAACACTTGGCCGCAATTCCCGAAGCAGTTAACATCTCTTCTATTTCAGATGCTGAATGCTGTTTAAGATAAACTGGATTTTTGCCAAATAAATTCAGATTTCTGACAGAATTATGGACAATATGAGAAGGGCAAGACTTGTTGTGGAAAGAATGATTAAAAACAAAAATTCCACCGGGTTTGAGTACACGGCCTATTTCCACTAAAAGATTTCTGATTTGTGCATCTGGGATGTGCATAAATACGCAATTAGAAATCACCAAATCTATAGAATTTTCTTCTAGTGGCAATATTTCCGCAGAATTACAAATAATATTAAATTCTGCACCTGGAAAAAAATCATATTCTTGTTTGCACTTTACCAACCGTCGCAACAAGGTTTCCGAAATATCAATACCGTAATATTTTTGGCAATTTAGATTTTTAGCTTTTGAGAGATACAAAGGAATTCTACCGTAACCACAACCAATTTCAAGGATAGAATCAACAGATTTATTCTGAGGAAATTTATTCCATGTACCACCCGGTCTCCCCGTGAGAAGAGTGTAATCTTGTTTGACTGCAGTTTCCGTTGTTTGTTCAATTTTCTGGGAACCGTAATAAGTCTTACCTATTTTGTCCCATTTTTGTTTTTGTGCTGTGCGGTTCAACTCTTCACGGTATGAAGGAAAATATATCCCATCCTGAAGTTGAAAGTTACTAAGTTTAATTTTTGTCTGTGTATTTAAGCTCATATAAATATTTATACAAATAAATTTGCTTAATTATAATACCTTCTAAATTTTAGATTAAGTATATATACATACAAGTAGTAGCTTTTATTTTCGTTGGAACCATGCACAGGTATATTATAATTAGTTAAAGAAATGTTTAAGCATACATAAATACCATGCTACTAAGTTCAAAACAATACCTAGTATTAACCGAATAGCTAGTCCCCACTCCCGTATGGCAACCAAGTTCGTATACATTGGTTGATGGACGTTCACTCTTCTGGAGGCAGGGATGACAGGATCATCACAACAACTTCACCGGGTGGTAGTTGTTGGTGCAGGTTGGGCTGGTTTAAGTGCAACCTACCACTTAGCGAAACAAGGTTACGAGGTAACACTTTTAGAAGCCGGCTCTTATCCTGGGGGGCTGGTAGCGGGTTGGAAAACTGCGGCAGGACGTTCAGTTGAAGCGGGAATTCATGGCTTCTGGTATCCTTACAGAAATATTTTTTCTCTGATCGATGAATTGGGTATTAGTCCATTCACTACATGGACTCGTTCTTCGCAATATTCACCGGCAGGTTTGGAAGTTGAATCACCAATTTTTCAAGATTTACCGCAACTACCAACGCCATTGGGAACTTTTCTCTACACACAATTTAAAAGACTGCCATTAATTGACCGTCTGAGTGCCTTACCTTTACTTTACGCGATCGTTGATTTTGATAATTCAGATGAAGCTTGGTGGCGTTATGATTCTGTAACGGCACGGGAATTATTTAAACAATTTGGTGTATCTGCACGTCTTTACCGCGATGCTTTTGAACCAATGTTGTTGGTAGGTTTGTTTGCCCCAGGGGAACAGTGTTCGGCAGCGGCTACTTTGGGGATGCTTTACTTTTTCATTTTGGCGCATCAGCCAGATTTTGATGTAGTTTGGTGTCGGGGAACAGTTGGAGAAAAAATCTTTCGTCCTTGGGTAGAACGCATTGAAAAAGCTGGCGCACGAGTGTTACCCAACCGTCGAGTTACCGATCTAATTGTTGATAGTAGCAATCGGGCGACGGGTGTTGTTTGTGGGGATGAAGTCTTTGATACCGATGCTGTGATTTTTGCTGTGGGTATTAATGGGATGAAGAAAATTGTATCAGCTTCTCCCAACCTGCAAAACCGCGATCAATTTCGTAACTTGAGTAATTTAGGCGGAGTTGATGTGCTGGCCACTCGTTTGTGGTTTGACCGCAAAATTCACATTCCTCGCCCTTCTAATGCTTGTTTTGGTTTTGATACAACTACGGGATGGACGTTTTTTGATTTAAATGCCCTACATGATGAATATAAAGATGAACCAGGCACAGTTATTGAAGCTGATTTCTATCATGCAAATCAGTTTCTCAACTTAAGTGATTCTGAAATTGTGCCAATTGTCCAAAATTATTTAACAACTTGCGTGCCGGCATTTCGAGAAGCGAAGGTAATTGATAGCAGCGTGATTCGCCTACCAAATGCAGTATCACACTTTGCACCTGGTAGCTATCAGCATATGTTGCCCACAAGTACAAGTTTTTCTAATGTATTTATGAGTGGCGATTGGATTGTTACCCGCCACGGTTCATGGTCGCAGGAAAAGGCTTATGTTACTGGTTTAGAAGCTGCAAATTTGGTGATTTCTCATTTGGGAAAAGGTATACCTGCGGATATTTTACCAGTTGAGGCAGATGAGGCGCATATTCAAGGTTTGCGACAAATTAATCAAACTCTGCGTCAGTTTAGTAAATCGATTTTGCCTGACTTTTGGTTACCTTGAGTCAGTGAGACGATTAAGCCCCCTACCCCTAATTCTAGTAAATTCAAAGCCCCCCTGCCCCCAATTCTTACGGTGTACACACACATCCTATAGCCCTCACCCTAGAAGGATGAGGGGCTTTGAGGGACAAATTAAGGTTTTTTCAACTTGTGTGTACACGGTAAATCCCCAATACAAAGGGGAGAAGAAAATTCAAAGTTGAACATACTTGGGGAGCCACTGCGTTTCTTGGCTCTGCCGACTTGTAGCATATGGCGTGGATTTAGTTATGTTGTCTTTACTCCCCAGAATTAATGACACGCACTACTAACTTGCTTTTTGCCTAATATACCGCTCCTGTAGTCCTTCTCTAATCCAATTCAGACAGTCATATTCTGATTTGAAGATTCTTGGCGCAGCGATGTTATTTAGAGAATCTGGCGCATAATGGTCGTAGAAATACTTCCCACCCTCTTGGAAGACAATAATCAAATTATGTTTGTAAATGTAGCGAGACTTAAAATAATCGCCTTGACTTACAAACTCTAAATTGTTGTCAATATGTTCTTTGGCAATCTGAAGAATGTTATCTGTGCTATTGCCATAGATTTGTGCAGGGTTATCTTTTTTATGAAATCGGCTCTTACTTCCAAGTTCCGATAACAATTTATAGGAATAAATCTCGTAATTATCTGCTTTGCCAAAAACAAATGGAACAATAAGATATCCTTCATATGAAACCGATTGTTCATAAATAAGGCGACTCATATTAACTCCTTTCATTGCTCTAGCCGTTTCAATCAACCTACCATACATAATTGGCAATAGAGTGATTGGGTACACCCCCCAATTCGTTCACCACAAACTCAGTTGGGTGCAAGCAGAATCTAGATTATTCCGATGCCTAGATGGAACTGACACACCACTTTCTTCGAGTAAGTAAGTGAAAATAACGGGTATTATGAAGAAGAAGGAAGAAGGAAGAAGGAAGAAGGAAGAAGGAAGAAGGAAGAAGGTTTTTAGATGGGGATACAGGACCCCAACTCAAAACGAGCGACTTGAATAAGTCGGGGTATTAAACCCCACAAGGAAGCGGATAAACCAAATTAGAGTAAAAGTAATTTTGATGCGTAAACACAGCCCCCTACCCCCAACCTTGGGGGACTTTGAATTTTATTCTCCCCCAGAATTGGGGGCAGGGGGGCAAAATCGTCGGGTACCCCCCATAATTAATGTGGTCGTCCACTGAATATTCTGTCACATCAACTTTGATGAGTTAAATCTCACAGCCTACCCCTGGCTCCGGGTAGACGCACTCGTAGCAACCCTGATGCGGCTAACATTGCTGTCAAATTATTTGCATATCTTTTACAAACCAGTCTTGGTGCGAAACTTCCAATGCGATCGCCCACTCAACCTTTATGTGCCCAAACTCCAATGTAAAAGAAAGATAAATTTTGACTCAGTTATCTATTTTAATATGAAGTTAGTATAATCACCGACGAAAAAAACTCTCGACATCAGTTATAACAAGTAGAAATTGCTACATCTTTTCAGTATTCTTAATGACTTTATATAAATAAAGATATGTCCAAAATAAACAGAAAAATTGTGACATTTTTGGTAAAAATTTGTTAAGAATAGTTACAGTAATCTTATTACAAGGAATTATGATAATGGTAGATGCAGTTCAGAATCCACCCCATCGCGTAGTTATTGTTGGTGGTGGGTTTGGTGGACTTTATACAGCAAAATCCCTTTCCAACGCAGCAGTGGATGTAACTCTGATTGATAAACGGAATTTTCACTTATTTCAACCACTCCTGTACCAAATAGCCACCGGTAACTTATCTCCTGCCGATATTTCCTCGCCATTGCGATCGATACTTAGCAAAAGCAAGAATACGAAAGTGGTGCTGGGAGAAGTGAGTAATATCGATCCAGAAGGACAAAAAGTCATGATGGGTGAGGTCTTGGTGCCTTACGATACCTTAATTGTTGCTACGGGTGCGAAGCATTCTTATTTTGGGAAAGATGACTGGGAAGAGTTTGCACCTGGGTTGAAAACTGTGGAAGATGCGATTGAAATGCGTCGTCGTATTTTTATGGCCTTTGAAGCGGCAGAAAAGGAAACCGATCCAGAAAAACGCCGTGCTTGGTTAACTTTTGTAGTGGTGGGTGGTGGTCCAACAGGTGTAGAATTAGCTGGGGCGATCGCGGAATTGGCATACCACACCATGAAGGAAGATTTCCGCAACATCGACACTAAAGAAACCCAGGTTTTGCTTCTTGAAGGATTGGATAGAATTTTACCACCTTTTGCACCAGATTTATCACAAGAAGCAGCAGCATCCCTGACAAAGTTAGGCGTTAGCGTCCAGACAAAAACTCTGGTAACGAATATTGAAGGAGATATCGTTACCTTGAAGCAAGGGGACGATTTCCGTGAAATTGCGGCAAAGACTGTATTATGGGCAGCAGGAGTGAAAGCATCCCCTCTAGGAAAAGCGATCGCGGAAGCTACAGGTGCAGAATGCGATCGCGCAGGCAGAGTCATAGTTGAACCTGATTTAAGTGTCAAGGGATACTCTAATGTGTTTGTTATTGGCGACTTGGCAAATTTTTCTCATCAAAATGGGAAACCCTTACCTGGTGTTGCACCCGTTGCGATTCAGCAAGGAGAATACATTGCCGAGCTTATTAAACAACGAATCAAAGGCAGAACCGTTAAGACGTTTAACTACGTTGATAGAGGTAGTTTAGCCATAATTGGGCACAATTACGCTGTTGTAGATTTAGGCTTTATTAAACTGACAGGTTTCATAGCTTGGTTAGCTTGGCTATTTGTTCACATCTACTTCTTAATCGAGTTTAATAACAAACTCATAGTTATGATTCAATGGGCTTGGAATTATTTTACCCGCAATCGTGGCGCAAGATTGATCACAGGAAAAGGAGCGCTCCAAGAAGTAATTGAAGAAAGCAACGAATATTACAAACCGACTGAAAATAGAGAAGTCATTAAAGTTTAAAAGATTAGACAAGAGTGCAAACATCTTTTTTATCTGCGTACATCTGCGGCTAAATATTTATTTTTTGGCAACAGATGTAACAGATAATTAATGGTTGTACTTAGCATTTATCTGTATTTATTTTTGCTGGGGGTTTAATACCCGACCTGTATAAGTTGCCCGTTTTGAGTTGGGGTCCTGTATCCCCATCTAAAAACCTTCTTCCTTCTTCCTTCTTCCTTCTTCCTTCATTCATTCAACAGGCAAACTAACAATAAAGGTTGTTCCCATGCCAACTTTACTGGCAAAGGTAATTTCCCCTTGATGCAACTCTACATAATGTTTAACAATTGACAGTCCTAAACCATTCCCTGGTATCTTACCTACATTGCTTCCCCTGTAAAAAGAAGTAAATAAATTTTCTTGATCAGCTTCTGGAATTCCAATACCCTCATCTTGAATGCGGAAAATGGCTTCTCCTTGAACGCAAAAAAGGTCAAAACGAACAGCAGCACCTTCAGGAGAATATTTAATAGCGTTTGATAATAAATTAGTGAGGATGTGCCGCAGCAGTCTTTCATCCAAACAAGGTAGTTGGGTTTTGGTAGTTAGCAATTGTGAATCTGAAATCGGGTTAATATCTTCCGGTTTTGGATAACATCCTTGCATTGTCAAGATGATTTCACAATCGTCCCCAGTACTGAGTTGAATTTCCTCAACTAAACCTTGGCAGAAATTTTCCAAATCTAGTGGTACGGGATTAAACTGAGCTTTATCAACCTCCGCTTTCCCAATTAGCAAAACATCGGTTAATAAATTATCCAAACGTTTGACAGCATTTTGGATATGGTCAATATATTCGGCTTTTTTTGCTTCATTTAAGTGATAGCTCTGAACTGAGAGCAATTCACTGGAAGTAAAAATAGTACTTAAGGGATTACGAAATTCATGACTGAGCATTGAGACAAAGCGAGACTTAATCTCTCTCATCTTTTTCTCTTTTTCCAGAGCTTCTCGCATCAGTGATTCTGTCTGATGTTTGCTGAGAGCTATCTCAATTGTAGTAATTAATTGTGTTTCTTCAAAGGGTTTGAGTATATAGCCAAATGGTTGGGTAACTTTTGCTTTTCTTAGGGTGTTGTCGTCTGAATAAGCAGTGAGGTAAACGACGGGGATATTAAAACGAGCTACAATTTCTTTAGCAGCTTCGATGCCGTTCATGTCTCCTTTCAACATCACATCCATCAAAACTAAATCTGGATTAAATTCTGCAGCTTTTTGAATTGCCTGTTCTCCATAAGCAGCGATCGCCGGTACAATATACCCAGAATTTTCCAAACAATCTTTGATGTCACAAGCGATGATTCTTTCGTCTTCAACAACCAGGATACTTTCTTTCATTTTTGATTATCTCCCTAGTTTGGCTCGAAGAACGCGATTGTAAATAAAGTTCCCAATTTGGTGTTGTATGCAATCGTTCCTTCTAGTTGTTCTACTAAATTCCAGACTAATTGTAAACCAAGGGATTTTTTTCTATAAAACTCAATATCTTTTGGTACTCCGACACCATTATCACTAATACTTAGTGTAAATTTACCTTTATCTAAATATATAAAGTCCACATAAATTTCACCTGTAGCTCCATCAACAAATGCGTGTTTTAAAGCATTTGAGACTAATTCATTGATAATTAAACCGCAGGGGATAGCGGTATCAATTCTGAGTAAAATTTTATCAATATTCAGCTTGATTGTAATATTACGATTAACTCCATAGCAGCGAATTAAATTATTTATTAACTTCTGGATATAATCAGAGAATTCAATTCTTGCTAAATCGCTTGATTGGTATAAATTCTCATGGATTAGTGCCATTGCCCGGACACGATTTTGACTATCTCGGAAAACATCAAGTGCTTGTTCATCTTTGATATATCCGGCTTGCAAACGCAACAAACTAGAAATCACCTGTAAATTATTTTTGACCCGATGGTGAATCTCCTTTAGTAATAGCTCTTTTTCTTTCAAAGATGCTTTGAGTTGAATATCAGCTTGTTTCCGAGCAGTAATATCAGTATTAGAGCCAGCGATAAAACATGGAGTCCCCTTGGAATTTCGCATCACTGTCCCACGGGCAAGAAACCACATATAACTGCCATCTTTATGCCGCATTCGGTGTTCAATCTCATATTTGGATATCAAATTTTCTAAATATGCATTTATCTCTACTTTTACCGATTCAATATCATCACGATGGATAAACGTTAGCCAATCATCAAAATAGTTAGTAATTTCGCGATCGCTATAGCCAAGCATCGCTTTCAAGTTGGAATCTATATAAATTTCATTGGTTTGAATGTTCCATTCCCATATCCCCACTTTCCCTGCGCTAATCGCTCGCATATATCGTTCTTTACTGACTCTTAATGTTTGGTCTACCCGCTTCCGTTCTAGGGTATTTCCTAACATTTCTCCTACCATTTTCAACAAAGCGATACTTTCTTCTGTCCAACTTTTTGTTATACTTACTGAATCAAAACCGAGATAACCAATTAAGGAACCGCTACAAACTATTGGGATGATAATTAGCGATTTAATATTTTGCAGGATTAGAATCTGTTTTTCGATACTAGCTTCTGCTCGAAGTTCACTGACAAAAGGAATATGAATTATTTCAAAACGACAAAGTTTTTCTAATATCCAAGGTAAAAGTGCAATCGAGTTTTCTGTTTTGTCATGAATTATTCCTTCTATTCTTTTGGCACACCATTCATAACTCTTATTCACCTGTGTATAATTCTCAGCAAACAAAAAGATATAACTATGGTCAACATTGGCAAATTCACCTATTGCGTGCAATGCTTGGTTGATGCCGTTATCAATTTGGTCGGGAGCAAGATTAATAAAGTGAGTTGATATAGTTGTAATCAGTTTTTCAAAATCGGCTCGATATCTTAGTACTTCTTCAATGCGTTGACGTTCAATAATTTCTTGCAGCAAACGTTCATTGGTATTTTTTAGTTCCTTAGTCCGCTCATATACTCTGATTTCTAATTCATCTTTTGCCCGTAATAATTCTTTTTGTGCTTGTTTGCGCTCAGTTATCTCCCGAATAATAACGATAATTTGGTGTTGAATCGATGGTAAAAGCCGTGCTTCAAAAGATTTTTCTCCTGTTGCGAGAGGTAATGAATATTCAATTGCGACAAGGGAATTTGTTTGATGTACCTGGAGAATTGCTTGTTGGAACTGGTAGCTAACATCAGAGGTGAGAACATCTTGCATTCTTTTCCCCAGGAATGCTTCTTGTGGTAGATACAAATCGAATATTTTTCTAGCGTGATAGCTTAATATTGTACCATCAGAAGCAAGCCGAAAATAGATATCGGGAAATGCTTGAAAAATTTCTTGTAACTCAGAGGTTGTTTGTAGCAGTTGCGCTTCTGTCGCAATGCGATCGCATATTGCCCGCTGCAAAAGTTTATTCGCTTTTAGCAATTCCTCTTTTTCTAGAGTTTGAATTTTTAAATCATTCTCAGCTTTTTGCAATTGCGATTGCAATCTCAATGCAATAATTTCTGGTGTCACAACTCCCAAAAGTTGCCCCACATTATTCACTATTGGCAAATGACGAATCTTTCGAGAGCGCATTAAGGACAAAGTTGTATTAATATCAAAGTTTTCTTCTAAAGTGATTTCTGGCTCTTTCATTACCTCCCCAATTTTGACTTCTGCAAAATTCACTCCAGTCGCAACTAACCGCACTACATCCGCAAGGGTGAATATACCCTTTAGCTGACAATTTTGCACGACAAAAGCGCAATCTGAGTAACCTAAGTTCAAAGAAAGAAGTTTAGGCGATTCCACGTTTATGTTAATATTATCGACAGTCGGCAGCTTCTCTACTTGCCCGAGAAAGCTGATAATATCTATCAGTGGAGTATCCGGGGCCACTGTCACAATAGAATCTTCAATGTCACGAGTTAAGACGGGCATAGCGGCAATCTCTAAAGCTACATTCTGGTTGCAGCAAATCATTACTTTTTTTAATCGTAATCCCTATAATATTTATTATTGTTTAGTTAGCTTATTTTTTAGATAAAAACTAGATTAATAAGTTCAAGCGAAAAAAACAAAAACTCAGCAATTTCCCCGTTTAACTGTTTTTCTGAGCGATTAATAATAGGAAGGCTGGAGACTGAAACTACAATAGTTGATTTTTTTGCGTTCAATCGAGTTAGATCCCCGACTTCGTGAAAGTTGGCGGGGATCTAAGCAAGCTTTGGGATCTCAGTAGGATATCATTCCAGATTGCAAAGACCAAAAGCGAAAAATCAATACGGCATCTGGATTACCCTGACGATTATGCACACCGGACTCCAAAATTCTGTTAGGGTATAAGATGGCGTTCCATAAAGCTACATTAAGTCAAATTTCTAGCGATCGCCTCGTGGTGAATACTTAATAACCTTCATAGAGTCCTGAGGTTTGAGTAATTCCGACTCAGCAGTATTCTGGTGACTATAACCAGTAAATTAGATATAGGGAGTCGAAAATAAACTCATGAAAGCGATCGCTTCTTGTTTGGCATCAATCGTTGGCGAAAATGCTGTCTGTCTTTGGGAAAATATCGAAGTCGGTCACAAACAACGTATATTAAAAGCAATTTCCGGTACTCAAAACAGTTGCATTGTCTACCCCCAAACCCAAGAGCAACTGGCACAAGTTATTACAGAAGCATCCCGCAATAACTGGCACGTCCTCACTTGCGGTAGTAGTAGTAAACTGAATTGGGGTGGTTTAGTCAAGGATATTGATATCATCGTCAGTACAGAACGCATGAAGCAACTGATCGATCATGCGGTGGGCGATTTAACTGTTACCGTCGAAGCAGGGATGAAATTTTCCCACCTCCAAGAAATTTTAGCAAAAACTAACCAATTTCTCGCTCTCGATCCGGTTGCGCCAGAATCTGCAACCATTGGTGGTATTGTGGCGACAGGTGATACAGGCTCCCTCCGACAACGCTACAACAGCGTCCGCGACCAATTACTCGGTATTACCATTGTCCGTGCTGATGGCCAAATCGCCAAGGCTGGGGGGCGCGTGGTAAAAAATGTTGCCGGATACGATTTGATGAAGTTATTTACTGGCTCTTACGGCACATTAGGTGCGATAAGTCAAGTTACTTTTCGTTTGTATCCCATGCACGAATTATCGGCAACGGTGGTGTTAACTGGTACGGCAGAGGCTGTATCTGCCGCTGCTGATATTCTCCGTAGTTCTGCGCTAACACCAACTCAAGCGGATTTGCTTTCGAGTCAATTGGTGTCTGGGTTGGAGTTGGGGAGTGGGCTGGGATTGGCTGTTCGCTTCCAAAGTATTGCTCTGAGTGTGAAGGAGCAGTCGCAAAGATTACTTGAGGTGGGGCAAAAGTTGGGTTTGGCTGGTGCGGTTTATGCGGCAGGGGATGAGGCTGGTTTGTGGCGTTTATTGCGAGAAGAAATGTTTTCCGATGGCACGTCTCGTGGAATTACTTGCAAAATAGGAGTATTACCAACTGCAGGGGTGGAGGTGTTGAGCGCTGGTTTTAGGGGTTTGATTCATATTAGTAGTGGCTTGGGGTGGTTGAGGTTTGAGGATGAAGTGGGGGTTCTGGAGATGCGATCGCGTCTTGAGGGTTATGGGGGCTTTCTGAGTATTCTTTCTGCACCTGTGGAGGTGAAGGAAAGGTTGGATGTTTGGGGCTATTCGGGTAATGCTTTGCGGGTGATGAGGGGTATTAAGGAGCAGTTTGATGGGAAGAATATTTTAAGTCCTGGTCGTTTTGTGGGTGGGATTTAAGGAGTTAACTGCCAGACGCACCAAAACGCCAAGAAGAGGGAGAAATAATGCAAGTTTCAGAAAATTCTGTTAATAATACGGCTAGTTTGAAGAATTTGAAGGGGTTTGATGGAGAACATCCACCTGACCCGAAGTTGATTGATAGTTGTGTTCATTGTGGGTTTTGTCTTTCTACTTGTCCGAGTTATCGGGTGATTGGTAAGGAGATGGATTCTCCGAGGGGCAGAATCTATTTGATGGATGCGATTAATCAGGGGGAGATTGCGCTGAATGATGCGACGGTGGAACATTTTGATTCTTGTTTGGGTTGTCTTGCTTGCGTGACTACTTGTCCTTCTGGTGTGCAGTATGACAAGTTGATTTCGGCTACTCGTCACCAAGTTACTAGGAATTATTCCCGCAATTGGTTGGATAGTTTTTTTCGGTGGGTGATTTTTTCGCTGTTTCCTTACCCGAAGTTTTTACGGATTCTGTTGGTTCCTTTGTTTATTTATCAAAGGTTGGGTTTGCCTTATGTGGTAAGGGCAACTGGTTTGTTAAAGAAAATTTCTCCGCGTTTGGCGGCGATGGAGTCGATTCTGCCTCTTGTTACTTTAAAATCTTTTCAGGATAATTTGCCGGATGTGATTCCCGCAATTGGTGAAAAGCGTTATCGAGTCGGGGTGATTTTGGGATGCGTGCAACGGCTGTTTTTCTCACCAGTGAATGAGGCAACGGTACGAGTGTTGACGGCGAATGGTTGTGAGGTTATTATTCCCAAATCTCAAGGCTGTTGTGCTGCGCTTCCGGAACACCAAGGGCAAGCGGAACAAGCTAAGGCTTTGGCTAGGCAGATGATTGATAGTTTTGCTGATACTGATGTGGATTTTGTGATTATCAATGCTGCCGGTTGCGGTCATACTTTGAAGGAATACGGTCATATATTAGAGGATGACGCTGAATATAAGGAGAAGGCGATCGCTTTTGCCACAAAGGTAAAGGATGTGCAAGAGTTTTTGGCGAATGTTGGGTTGACAACGAAATTGTCACCGCTGACCGATAAACCGCTGACGATGGTTTATCAAGATGCTTGTCATTTGTTGCACGGGCAAAAGATTAGTGTAGAACCACGTAACTTATTGCGGCAAATTCCGGGGGTGAAGTTAAAGGAACCGATAGATGCGGCTTTGTGTTGTGGCAGTGCTGGTGTTTATAATATGTTACAGCCGGATATTGCTGAGGAATTGGGTCGGCAAAAGGTGGAGAATTTGTTGAATACTGGTGCAGAGTTGATTGCTTCAGCGAATCCTGGTTGTTCGTTGCAGATTATTAAGCATTTGCAAGGACAGGGTAAGAAGATTTCAGTGGTGCATCCGATGGAGTTGTTGGATTGTGCAATTCGGGGGGAGAAGTTGGAGTTGTAGAAACTAGCCCTCACCCTAAAAGGGCCACCTGCGATTTCTAGGAAGATTTTAGCCCACGCAGGTGGGCTTGGTCTGTATAGCCCCACCCTTCTAGGGTGAGGGACTTGGGTCGAGGGGATAATCTTTTTTTTAACGTACCTGGCAGCAGATTCTCCATAAAAATGCCAACATTGCGCAGATAAATTATCAAGTTTTCTTGACATCTGCGCGAGCGCCAAAACCATCTAATTTTTAAAAGCACTACTCTGTTAGGAGTATTTTCACGCTCGTTGAGAGAGGTATAAATGAATGAGAATTATTGCCAACAAATCTATCCTAAGGTGATTTAGTTTTAAAAGCGATCGCTTATAAACTTGTTACAAGCCCTTGTAGCAAAAATGCGGTCGCTATCGTGGATGTCTATATTATTGACCTATTTGTTATTGGTCTACTCTTACTAGCTGTCACCCTAGGTTCAGGTTGGATTTCACGTTTACCTCTTTCCTTTGCTCTAATCTATCTAGTAGTTGGTATTATCTTAGGTCCCTATGGGTTTGGGTTGATCGAATTACGCCGTAGTGGAGCATTTAATGCTGAGTTATTAGAGCGAATTACGGAATTTGTAGTGATTGTTTCCGTATTTAGTTGTGGTCTGAAAATTGTTCGACCGCTAAAGTTTCAAGATTGGGATATCACAATCCGGCTAATTGGTTTATTGATGCCGATTTCGATTTTTGCCCTAGCTGTTGTCGGCAAATTATTCTTAGGCATGGATTGGGGAGAGTCAGTTTTACTTGGAGCAATACTGGCACCAACTGACCCTGTTTTAGCGTCAGAAGTCCAGTTAACTGATACCCACGACGAAGACGAGTTACGCTTTGGTTTGACTTCCGAAGGGGGTTTAAATGATGCTTTAGCTTTTCCCTTCGTTTATTTCGGAATTCATGCCCTCAAAGATAACAATTGGAACAACTGGTTAAAAGATTGGATATTGGTTGATTTAGTTTGGGCGATCGCATCTGGAATTGTGATGGGATTTCTTGTTGCCAAAGCCATAGTTTGGATTGACAAAAAAGTCCAAAAACGTCGTGCTGTTGATGATTTGATGGAAGATTTTGTTGCCATCAGTACAATTTTACTGACTTATTCTTTAACAGAATTTGTCAATGGTTACGGTTTTCTGGCTGTATTTGTTGCGGGTTTGGTTGTTCAGCGTAGCTACAAAAGAAATCCTGATAAACCTCTAGCGCAATTACACTTTGTCGAACGGATTGAAAAATTGATGGAAGTAGCAACGATTTTACTACTGGGTTCAATCTTATTATTTAAACCCATGTTAACTTATGCGACTCAATCGTTATTAGTGGTAGTATTACTATTCATAGTCATCCGACCTCTAGGAACTTGGATAAGCACAATTGGTAAGCGTTCGTCAAACGTGCGTCATCGAAAGATGGAGAAGCAAACTCGCTGGTTAATCGGATGGTTTGGCATTCGTGGTGTTGGTTCTTTATATTATCTGGCATATGCTTTTGGTAACGGTCTAAAAGGCGAAGTTGGCGAAGAAATTGCCTGGATAACTTATACTACTATTGTTGTTTCTGTAATTGTGCATGGAGTCAGTTCAACTCCTTTAATGAAATGGTATGAACGCAATATAGCAAATCGGAGAAATGCTACACCTCCTGCCACTATTAATGAATTTGAATAGATAGGATTTAATAATTTATTATGACCGCATCTAAGCCCACACGAGGACAAACCGAACGAACACTCACACAGCGCATCCAAAATTTATATCAAGATAAACTAGGACAGCGACCAGAAAAAATTATTTGTCAGTTTTTCGATGAAAAACTTGCTATAGTTTTAGAAAAAAGCCTCACTCGATGCGAAGAATTATTGCTAAATACTGGTCGAGAAGAGTTTGCAGGAAACTTGCGATCGCAGCTAAATGCAGCCATCAAACCCCAACTAATTGAATTAATTCAACAAGTGGTGGGAGTTAATGTTACCGCACTGTTAAGCGATACTGATTTAAAAAGTGGCACAAGCGGGATGATTTTTGTTCTAGAAGATGTACCTCAAGTTAGGGATTTAGAGTCTATCCCTAAAATAAAAAAAGAGAAGGTGACAGAGAGAGATAGCGAGCTACTGTAACTTCTAATTGTTCAATTTCAAAAGGTTTTTGTATATATTCATTACAACCTGCTAATAACGCTTGCTCTTTGAAAACAGAACTACATAAGCTAGTTAAAGCAATAATAAAAGCCGGATTTCCATCCTGACGCAAACGACGGGCAATGTTCATCCCGTCAAGTTCAGGAAGCATCAATTCAACTAAAATAAGTACTGGTCTATATTCTTGTGCCATCTGCAAAGCTGTTTTCCCATTAGTGTTAAGGTTTTCACCATCTTTTAGCGCTTGTTCATAAGCTTCTTCTCGGATCTCTTCTTCAACACCAGCACCTCGGTTATATTCATAAGCTCGGTTAGTTTTGTCCTCTGGTGTCAGACTTAGCGTTTCAGGGTTTAGCTTCAATTCTTCTACTGTCGTGGCATAACTAGGTGACTGAACAAAGATAAATAAACTTGATAAACTGGTTAAAATCATCAAACCAAAAACAAGAATGTTTCGGCAGAATGCTTGCTGAAAAAATGATAAAACTCGTTGCATATTATTCCCCTCCGATTTTGTAATATGAGCCTTTTTAGTGTGTCATATCAATAGCCCTCATCCCAACATCGGGAACATCGGGTGTCCTTTGCTTATCCGGGTGAAAGCCACAACACCTTAGAAGGGTGTCGCTATACGTACGTTTTTCCCGAAGGTTAGCCCACAGTAAGGTGGGCTACGGAAACACCAAGGGCGTATTTATAGGGTAGGTGCATTCCGGTGAGCAAACGGACTTGATCTAATTTTAGGCTCACAGGCATAGTAAGTTTCTAGTTACATTCTTCGCTTCTACCAAAGGATATATGAATTTCCTCCTATAACCAATTCTGATTAATTTTGATATTTCGGCTTTGCATTGTATATTCAAATAAATCTGTCGGTAATGCTTCTTCCACGGGAAAAACTCCGGGCTTTTTAAATTTACCTTCTAGCAATAACTGAGCAATGCTACCCGTCCCACAACCAGAAGCTACTGAAGTATTTTCATGAACTAAATCCGAACAATAAACGGCTGTTTTACCATCTTTTTGTCCGGTAACTTCAGAATGCACCGCTACCCCTATTCCAGTGAAGCGATTGGTCACATCCGTCATTCCATGGCTAACATAAGCTAAAAATTCAATAGCTCCTGGATTTCGCATCCATGACTTAGGAAAGATATGTGCTGCTATCCAAGTCAAGTGATTGTAAAAATCAGGAACAGAGCCAAATTTGGTAATTACAGTTTTCACCTCGGGGAAAGCGTGGGGTAAGGTGAAGGTTTCTGGCATATCAAACCAGTAAACTCCAGTGCGTCCATAAGGAGATGGGAAATTAATTCCTTCCCTTTCACTATAAGGTTTTACAGTTAGCCATTTACCATCTATCCAAGCATCAAAAGAGGATTGCAAACCGAGAAAAGTTGTTCGCATCACGGTGACACCTGCACCACCAGAACCGGAGACTAAATAACTTAAATGTATTTTTTCTGCTGTATCAAATTGCTCAATACCTTGTCGTACCATGCTATTAGAAATACCAGGGAAAATACCAGTATTAATAATCGCCGTAACCCCAGCTTTTTCGGCTTGCTCGTGATATATTAGGGCTTTACTTGTGAAAGAACGATGGTCGCTGACATCAAGGTAGTTAACACCCTCTTCGATGCAGATTTTGAGAACATTGGCGTCTCGGTAGTGAAACGGTCCAGCACAGTGGATTACTAAATTAGAAGAAGCGATCGCCTGTCGTAATTTCTCCACATCTGCCAAATCCAGCGTCAGAAAGCGATAGGGTGTGGCATTGTCTGAGGTGCGTCCTGTAATGGTAATTTCTGCCTGCGTGTGGGTAGCTAGATCGTGAGCGACACTACCACCGATGCGCCCCCGTCCTCCAATAATCAAAACTCGGTCTGTCATTCCAATATTCTGGCAACAGTACTTTTATTACATCATTTCTAAGTGGTGCTTGTCATCAGTAGTAAGTATGAGGTTGAATATTTATTAAGGAGGATTTTTTCTTTAGCTTAAAGATGAGAATAATTGTGTGTAATTTCAAATATTTTGTCCACTAGGAGGATGCCAATTGCCGATCGCCCTTATGAACATATGAACATCACAGGTGTAAAAGGCTTAATACAAGCCGAAATTGCCCCCATCAAAGCACTAGTCACAGTGGAATGGAGAGTAAAGTACCAAATATAAAAACTAATTAAGTATGGATTTTAGGAATAATTTACTTATGGCAGAGGCATTAAAGTTCTGAGCATAGTAATTACCTCAACAGTTATTTCGGGTGGTGCTTTACAAAGAAACTCCGCGTTTCTTTCTCGCCAATCAAATGATTTTACCTGATCTGCTAACACCACACCTGATACTGCTAAACCCTCTGGAAGTGCTACCTCAAAAGGATATCCCTTGGCTTTTGTCGTGATAGGACATACCAAAGTTAATCCAACTCGGCGATTATACTTAAATGGTGAAACTATTATTGCGGGTCGCCTACCCGCTTGTTCGCGTCCAACTTGGGGCGTAAAATCTATCCAAACAATATCGCCCTGTTTAGGAATGTAAACTGGTGAATCAGAAGATTTCACGACCTACTGGTTCTCCGCTATCGATTTCACCATGCAAATTATCCGTTGTTACCTGTGACAGTAACTCATCAAGGTCATATTTTTTCTCACGAAAGTGGAGTACACTCCTGGTAATACTTTGCAGCACCAAAGATTCTACAGATTCACCTGTTAACTCAGCAAAGCGATGCAATTCCTCAAGGAGCGATTCTGGTATTTCAAGGGTTAGCTTTTTAGTAGCCATTTTTATTTGTTTTTGTGATACAAAACTATTTTGATAGGCACAAGAGAATTTACCCTCTTTGATAGTTATGATATCACAGGTGTTAAAGGCTTAACAGACGCAGAAATTACCACACTCAAAGCACTAGGTGCAGTAGAAGATGGAGAATCATAGAAAAGCTCTAAATTGGTTATTATTTCATTTGATTAAATAGCCGTTTTATCATTAACAAACCATGCATTAATTATTAACGGATGAATTTTATATTGGGGTATATCGGTGAATCGCTTATCTGATGAGGAGATTTCTGAGGAAGTTAGGAAGATAACAGCAAATTTTGGACTATATAAATGTGACGAATGTGCTAAAGCAGTAATGCTGTGGTTGCAAGAACACGATATCGAGGGCAAAATTATTAAAATTCAAACATCTGATGGTGAGGATTATATAATTAGTATACGTTTAGAAAATCAGGGCATCGACGAATCAATTACACTTAATGGAATTCATTACGGGGTGGAAGTTCGAGGAAAAGTTTTCGATAACCTCTCAGTGGAAGGATTGACTAAAGAAGATTGGTTGAACGATTTTATCTGCCCTAGTGGAGAATTTTTGGTTAATTATCTGGATAAAATATAAAATTTAAGTGTCAGGTAGATGCGAGGAAAAAATGAGTAAGCTGTTTGAAATTTTAGCAAAAATTAAAGTCCGTCCAGGAATGTATATAGGTCGTGCATCTGTTAGTGATTTGTTTCACTTTCTGGTTGGGTTTAAAACTGCTTTAAGAGAATTAGAAGTTAAGGCAACTGAGGAAGAAATGGATTTTTATCGAGAGTTTCAGCCTTGGGTTCAAAAAAAATATCATGTGTCAACTTCTAATTCCTGGGCAAAGATAATTATGCTCCATTGTGGAAGTGAGAAAGAAGGTTTAGATGCTTTTTATAAATCGTTAGATGAGTTTAAAAATCGAGATAAAAAAGAGAAAGTTGCCACTAATTATGAGGATATTATGGAAGATAGTAGCAAAAAAGAGGTAAATGTAAACTCATAAATCAAACAAAATATTTTACTACCGACTTTGCGCCGATACTAGTAGTCTTTGGCACCAAAAAAATTGGTGAAAGTTTTAGTTTTTTGTAGTTACAATTCATGTGGCTTGCCTCCCTGCCGGTATTGTAACTACACTACCCACCATAGCGAATGAAATGGAGTACTAGTAATCTGTGACATTAATTTTGCTGGGTAAAGACACAGAATTAAATCCCCCAAGTATGTTCAACTTTAGAATTTTCTTCTCCCCCAGAATTGGGGGGTAGGGGGGCTTACATATTCCACAAAACCCGAATTAACCCTTAAACACCGACTCCATAGTAGACAGAATCGAATCCCTTGCATCCTTCAAACCCTGAGCGATCGGATGTTTCGCTTGCAGAAATATCCGGGCACAATTCCGACCAGGCATACCCGAAATTGAACCACCTGGATGAGTCCCCGCACCAGTTAAAAATAAATTTTCAATTGGTGTTTTGTAGTTCGCTAACTCAGGCAACGGACGGAAAAATATCATCTGATCCAAAGTCATATCAACGTGGTAATAATTCCCCTTATATGCACCCAACCTTTCACCCAATTCTGCTGGACTTTCTACCCGACGGGCAATAATTGAATTTTTCAGATTTGGTGAATAATCTGCCAACTTATTCACTACCTTGTCTGCAACTTGATTTTTCAATTCATCCGTCCAGCCAGTACCTTTTAAACCAGTACCTTCTGCACCAGCAATTTGATAGGGGGCAAAAAATTCAATCCAGACTGTATGCTTTCCAGGTGGTGCTAAACTCGGGTCAAGGGCACTTGGCATTACCACATACATTGATGGGTCAGAATCAGGAATCTCTCCTAAGGTACATTTACTATGAGCCTGTTCGACGTGAGCCATTGAATCGGCAATTAAGATAGAACCAATGAGATACTCATCTTTGTGTTCGTGGTGTTCAAAACGCAACGGTTCATCTATAGCCAAATCTACCTTGAGGATAGTTTCATTGTTGTTGACGATGCGACGGTCTAATCTTTCGTGCAAATTGGAATCGGCAGCATCCACATCACTTTTATCCATCAATTGCAAGAATAAACGCTTCGCATCAATGTTAGAAATTACCCCATATTTAGCACGATATTCGCTCCCATTGGCCACTCGCACACCAACAGCTTTTCCATCATCAATCAACACTTTCTCAACGTGTTGATCTGTGAGGATAACACCACCTTTACTTGTAACTAAATTCACCAAAGCTTGTACCAATGCCCCAGTACCACCTCTCGGTCTTGCCATACCGGGATCGTGACGCATTGCCATCATTATTGCACCAATAGCGAGGGTTTTTTGGGAAGGTGGGGCACCAAGTTCGGCTGCGAGTCTGGCTAAGGGTGCTTTGAGAAATTCTTCATCAAACCACTCATTCAGCAAATCCTCAGCGCTGGTTAACATATTACGAACAAAATCCAGTGTCTTCGATGGTGAACCAATGACAGAAAATAAATCTTTAAGTTTGGTAATATCGTAGTTCCCGGCAATGTCGATAATAGATTTTGGTGGTGCATTAAACATCGGAATCATCGCACCTAACGCTCGCTGCCAATAGTCTGTAAATTCAGCGTATTTTTTCGCATCGCGTTCATTATAACGGGCAATTTCCGCACAAGTCTTGTCTAAAGATTTATGTCCTAAAAAATACTTACCATCGGGATGAGGGCAAAACACAACTGGGTCACACTCCAGATATTCTAACCCGTATTTTTCCAGTTCTAATTCTTGAACGACTGGACCCAAGTGAATAAATTCGTGGTCAATCGCACACAAATTAAATTTAAAGCCGGGTGCTTCCAAAGGCAAACATTCTTCTGTAGTTGCCGCACCACCCGGTACAGAACGCTTTTCAAGTAAAAGGACGCTATAACCAGCTTTTAGCAAATAACCAGCACATACCAATCCGTTGTGTCCTGCGCCGATAATGACAACATCATACGTTTTCATAATTTAAATTTCGTAAATACTGCTAATTTTGATATTAAAAAATATTGCGAAGCTTTGCATCAATCGGCAGTTATAAAAATTTACCTTTTGGTAAAGATTTTTTTATTATAAATGCTAATAATTCAAATACTACATAAATTTACTGAAATATAGATGTAAGCACCCATCGGAAATTTATTTTTAATTAACTTCAAACATAGCACGTCTGGCGTGTTCGATTTTACTCATTTCTTAGGAAAAATCAGATTCCCAACTTTCAAAGAAGTTGGGAATCTAGGTATACCCGAATTGAAAGTTAATTATACAGAGGGTATTTGCCTCACATGAGCATCTGCCAAAAGTGTTAACTCTCCCTCTCCTACCTGCATTTCTCTGACACGTAATGCCATATCTTCCAATTCAAAATACGGTGAGTGCAATAGCTCTTTTATTTTCTTCATGAATGCTGCAACCAAGTCTAGGGAAAAACCATCACCATCAGTGCAGACGAAACCCTGTAACATTGTAGGATGATGTTGAGTGCGCGGGCGAATTAATGCTGTAAAGCTTACCTGACGAATATTGCCCATTTCATGTAGCAGAACCGTTCCATTACATTTAACCAGACCGTCACCGGGCAAAAACATCTCTATTTGTTGCGGCTCAAAGCTAACTATTTCTCCATCAACATTTAAGTCAAACTTTGGCATCTTACGGAGGACATACTCTGAGGATAAAGCCCGGTTAATATCGGCTTCTTTGAGTACAATTCGAGCCGCAGCATTTACAGCACTATTAAGCTTTATTTCGCCAAAAAGCGCGCTTAATGGATTAATATCAACTTTATCTGTTTGTAACTCTAATTCTTGAACGCGGATGTCTTTCTGCATTACTAGCCCTTCACCAGTAACAGAAACCCCATCCACTTGTCCTTGAACTATTTTAAACAAATCTGTATTAATATCTACGTTTATTTTTTCTGCTTCGTCTAATTGGCTAGATAAACCAATTTCTACAGCTTTGCTAAGTGCCTGTTCTTCCAATCTTGGCTCATCTGGCATAATTCTGTTATTTTCCAGCGTTTAATATAAGTTAATCTAAACGCTGGGCACTAAAAGCGTATCTGTATTAGGAAATATGTAACAGGGAGTAGTTAGGAGTTAGGAATTAAGAGTTAGGAGTTGGAGTACAGCTCTTAAGGTGTAAACTGTGAAATGGTTTTTCCTTCGCTTCTACCGAAACGGAAGAGTTAAGATTAAGTATTTTGCACTAAGTAGGTGGTCATAAATAAACCTAAAATAAAATTTTGTTGATAAGGCGGGCTAGAGAGCTTACCCCACAAGATACATAAAACTCTTGTGGGGTAAGCCCTCTAGCCCGCCCATCTTATATTTAATTACGCCTACCTACTTACAAATTGAGTCACCTTAACAGCCGTACTCCTAACTCTCAACTTCTAACTCCTAACTTTTACCTTCATCGGCACACCGCCAGATGGGACAATAGTAATACCACGCCGGACTGGTTTGACTGGGCGATCGCCTACTAATTCTAATTTAAAATCCGATAGTATTGTAGCTAATACCAACTTCATTTCATACATGGAGAAGGCTGAACCAATACAGCCGCGATAACCTCCACCGAAGGGTAGATATTCATAAGCTGTATATTTTTGGTTGAGGAATCTTTCTGGTTGAAATTTGTCTGGTTCTGAATATGTTTCGGCGCGACGATGTGCTAAATATATGGAGGGAACTAAAATTGTTCCAGATGTATATTTATCGCCAGCAATTTCCACTTTATCTTTCACCATTCGCGGCGTACAAATTAAGGCGATCGGGTGAATTCTCAGTGTTTCTTGACAAACTGCGGTGAGGTAAGGTAATTGTACTATTGATTCCGGATTTGCACACTCGCCTAAACTATCTAATTCTTCTCTAAGTTTTTCTTTCACTGTTGAGTGGGAGTGAATTAAATAAAATAACCACGCCAAAACACCAGCAGTAGTTTCATAGCCCAAAAGTAACAGTGAAACTAATTGATCACGTAATTCTTTATCTGTCATCTGCTGTCCGTTATCGTCACGGGCTGACATCAATAAACTCAATATATCTGTCCGCAAATCATCCTTTTCTAAACGACGTTCGGAAATTTCTGCATATATTAGTTTATCAATTTCTTCTCGCCTTTTGAGATAATTTCCCCAAGGACTCCATGCGCCAAAATCTTTTTGCAGTGGGGGAAAGAAAAATAAACTAGAGTACCAAGGTTTGGTAATATCTTCTAATAATGAAGTTAGCTGTTTTTTCAATTTCTCGTAGCGCGTACCGGGATTAATTCCAAATACCACTTGCAAGATAATTTGTAAAGTGATATCTGGCATTACCTGAGAAATAGAAATTACACTATCAACTTGCCAATTTTGGGTAATTTCTTGAGTAATTTGACAAATATTTTCACCGTAAGATTTCATGCGATCGCCATGAAAAGGCGGCATTAATAATTGTCTCTGTCTGTTGTGTAATTTTCCTTCTTGCAGTACAATAGACCTCTCACCAAACAAAGGTTTAAACACCTGAGTTGCTTTCTGAAAATCTAACTCAATTGCCGGTACAACAAAGCAATCACTTATCGCTTCTGGATGGCTAAAAAAGACTACAGGTGGCGAGTTGAAACCGAGTACCCGCATTGTAAATGTATCGCCATATTTAGCGGCACAACTGTCGAAAAATTGCGTGGGATTAGCGATTAATTGCAGTGTTTGGAGTAAAGCTGGGGTTTGTTTCTCTAATTTCATAATCCAGACAATGCAGAGGAAATTACCAAATAAGGCAAAAGTAAAAAGTAAAAGAAAGAAGAAATAAAAAGGCTTAAGAGCAAGTCAATTTATTTATATGAATTTACTTTTTACTTTTTGCTTTGCGTACTTATTACAGGTAGGCGGAAATAAAGCTACCATCTGAAATAGGTAAAAAGCTTACAACATAGGTGTTCTTTCTTTTTACTTTTACCTTGTTGTGTTAGTGCCTTTTTTCTAAGTATTAACAATATCCAACTGTCGAGATTTAATTGGACGGAGATTTTTCACTAACATTTCGATGGGCCGATCTTGGCCTGTCACCAAACCACGACGCTTAGGTTTCACATCAGCATTATTATCAACTAGTGCCAGTTCGCATTGTGAGAGGATTTTCACAAGTGCTACTTTCATTTCAAACTGAGCAAATGCCATACCAATGCAGCGTCTTGCACCACCACCAAAGGGCAAATACTCGTAGGGAGAAAATTGCCGTTCTAAAAAGCGTTCTGGTTTAAATTTCTTGGGTTCGGGGTATAAATCTTCACGTTGGTGGGTGAGATAAATAGAACCAATAACCTCTGTACCCGGTTCCAATTGGTAACCCATCAACGATAAAGGTGTTTTCACTTTTCTGCTGAAGGTGAGCATTCCAACAGGGTAAATCCGTAAAGTCTCGCAATAAACAGCATTGAGATAAGGTAATTTAAAAATGCTGCTGGAGTCTAAGTTATCCCCCAAGCTATGGATTTCTTGCAACAGCTTTTCGCGCACAGACGGCAGTTTGTGAATCCAGTATAATGCCCAAGCTAAGGCGGTAGCTGTAGTTTCGTGACCTGCGACCAACAAAGTCATCAATTCATCATGTAATTCCTCATCGGTCATTGGTTGGCCCGCTTCATCGCGAGCTTCCATGAGTAAACTGAGAATATCTGTGCGTGATGCATCCAATTGTTCTCGACGTTCTCGAATTTCCTCGTAGATGAGTTGGTCAACTCGCTGCTGACGACGCATTCGCTTTCCCCACGGACTGCTAGGACCAAAATCCTTTTGTAAAAATGGTAAATAAAGAAAGGCAACGCTGAGGGGGGTACTCGACTCTTCCAGGACTTCACGTAAAAGTTGTTCTATCTTTTGGGCACGGGGACTTTCATATAAACCAAACACGGCTTGCATAATCACCCGCATGGTAATTGCTTGCGTAGCAGACCGGACGCAGAAAGTTTTGCCGCACTCCCACTGGCTGATAATTTCCTCAGTGACATTGTTAATCACTTGACCATAGCTTCGCATCCTGTCACCATGAAAGGGAGGCATTAACAACTGCCGTTGACGCTGGTGTTCCGATCTGCTTGTTGTAGTGATTACAGAACGCTTTCCAAGCAAACCGGCAAAAAGCTGGTTCAATTCACCCGGTGCTTCAAATTCCTTGGTATCGCTTGTCAAAATCTGCTGTAGCGCATTCGGGTTACTGACAAACACCCTCCGGGTCTTGTCTATCCGCAGAGTGAAGATATCTCCATAGCGCTTATAGCAAGCTTCCATATATGACAGGGGGCTGGCTATCCATTGTAGCATCTGCAAAACTCGTGGGGTTTGCGGACCATTTGGTAGTTGCATAGGATTTTAAACCCTTAAATTTTTATTCCCTTCATCACTACTTTAGAACAATTAACTGAAAATTTGTGCTAATTATGCTTGACATTAAAAGAACGCATTAAACTTTGACAACCAACAAAGATGTAAAATTCTTTTAAATTAGATGTACATTTACAGCTTCTCGTCATAATTTTTAAGGTACACAGCATGACAGCAATCAGCCCAAAGGCAACCTCAGCGACTCCCAATTTTTGCGAAGGCATTCAATATTTTGGTGAAGGATTGCCAGAATTTGAAAAGTATGGCAGACAAAGTGCAATACCATCCGGTAGTACTGCTGTAAACCCGAAAGACAGCGCAGCAGTTTACCAAACTTTACTTTATGCCGATGCTCTGCGCTATTTAACATTACAAGTAACTGCAAGTAAAGCATCTGGACACCCCGGTGGATTTGCCAGCCAAGTGGAAGCTTATGCATCTTTGGTCATGCTGGGTTACAAGAATATCATGACCGAAGTGGGACATCACGCTCCTGGCTTTTATAGTGCCATGTTTTTGGATCGCTCCCTAGAGGACATGGGAATATTTACCGTCCAACAACTGCGCGATCGCTTCCGCGAAAAGCATGGATTATTGGGACATCTTTCCGGCTTCATACCCGGTATTCTCGCACCAGCAGGTCCCCTAGGACAAGGGCAACACTTCGCCATGTCAGCAGCCTTACTGCACCGTGACAAGCTTTTCCCCTTCACTATCGGTGACGGTGGGATCGGCGAACCTTACCCGATGAGCAGTATGGCACATTTCCACACCGCGTACCCGGAAGTGACCAACTTTTTACCAATCTTGGTGTGGAACGGTTTCAGCCAAGAACATCACAGTATGGTGTCCACGAAAACCAACGCAGAGATGATAGCTTATTGGCAAGGTAACGGTTTTGAGGAGGTTATCTTAGTCAATGCCAAAGACTTTGACGACCAAAATCAACCAGGTGATTATGTTGATAGCACCGTTTTTTCCATGCAACAGCGAATGGAATTTACGAGTTCTGTGTTAACAGGAGTTGATAAAGCTGCTAAATCTGCAATGGCTGGGAAGCTGACTGTATTCATTATTAAACAACTTAAAGGTGCGGGTGTACACGCACGGGGTGCAAAATCTCACAATTTATACCCCAAAGATACCCTAGATGCACCCCATATCATCAGCGCATTGCAAGGACGGGCATTATCAGCAGAAGCTTGGGAATTAGTGCGGACAAATGCTGAAAATGCTGGTGGTGGTCGTGCATCGAAAACAGTTGTCACAGAATTTGAATTAGCGTTACCAGAATTAGGAGAATTAGGATTAGAAGAATATGCAGTTGGTGGTGACGCAAAAGTTTCTACTACAGCAATGGGAAGATTAGTAGGAATAGTTGGACAAAAAGATAAGAATTTTATCGTCACCAACGCAGACGGCAACGAAGCATCAGGAATTGCGAATATTAACCAAGCGTTAAAAATAAACCACCCAGTAAAAGACGACTTATACAACCAAGCACCAGGAGGAAAAGTTTACGAACCTTTGAGTGAAGATGCTTGTGCGGGTTTAGCAGTTGGTTTAGCTTTAATGGGTGCCAGAACTCTGTGGTGTTCCTATGAATCTTTTGCCATCAACGGTTTACCAATTTGGCAAACAGTTACCCAAGCAATGGCAGAATTGCGCCGTCAAACTCCTTCAACTATAACTTTATTTACAGCCGGTGCATTAGAACAAGGGCGCAACGGTTGGACTCACCAACGTCCAGAAATTGAAGCTTACTTTGCTTCGATGATGCGGAATGGTAATATCTTCCCATTATTCCCCCTTGATGCTAACAGTATTCAAGTTTGTTATGACTGGGCATTGAAAACAAAGAATAAGGGGATTGTCATCACTGCGAGTAAATCACCATTAGCAATTAGAACCACATTTGAGCAAAATCGTCAAGGGTTGGAAGATGGTGCGATAGTATTACAAGAAACTCCTGGAGAGAAGAAAGTTGTGTTTGCCGTTATTGGTGACATGACGCTAATTCCCGTCTACGAAGCAGCCAAATTACTACAACAAGAAGGAATTGGTACGCGGATAGTTTCTGTTATTAATCCCCGTCGTTTGTACCGTTCTAGTGATGTGGCTTGGGATACTTGTTCTGAAGCTGATGGTGATTTCTTGAGTGATGGTAAATTTGCAGAAATGTTTGGTGGTGATGCGCTAATTGGTGTTACTGGTGGTGCCCCTGCGATGCTGGAACCAATTATGTTGAGGAGCAATTCTCAGCGGGATACTTTCGCTTGGAAGCGTGGGGAAACTACAGCTAGTGCCGGGGAGTTGATGGCCTTTAATGGATTGACTGCGGAGGCTTTAGTGAAGCGGGGGATTGAGTTAGTGGGCTAAGGATTTTTTAACCGCAGATGTAGGCTGATAAAGAGGTGTTTTGATGCGTAGATTTGCGGTTTATGCCCTCACCCTATTCGTGTGGGGCTATACAAACGAAGCCCACCTGCGTGGGCTATTAATTGCATCTTTATAAAGAAATGGTATTAGATATTCATAACTTTACAAAATACCTTCATATTTTAGCCCACGCAGGTGGGCTTTGTCCGTATAGCCGCACCCTTCTAGGGTGTCGGCTACGAACGTTTTTTGCTACATTATTGCATTTCCCAATCCAGAATCAGAGATTTCTGGCTGTGATGCTTGGCTTGATTTCTGATGTAATTGGCTATTTGGTCAATGTTATGATAACTGACGGTGAATGCACCATAAGCACCTTGCCATTTAAAAAAGTTTCCTGGTTTAATTTCATGAGTAATCAGATGGGAAGAACTTCCTTTAGCTTTGCCTATCAGTTCAGATACTGTTAAAGTAGCCGGAAAATTAATTAAAAGATGTACATGATCTGCAACCCCACCCACAGCAATTACTGTACATCCTAAATCACTACATTGTTTAACAATTGCCGCATAAACAATATCTTGAATATCTGTTGTAACCAATGGCAATCTATCCCAAGTTGCCCAAACACAATGCAAATATAATTGCGTAAAATTTTTCGGCATTTTCCTGGATTTTTTGATATCTAAAATGTGGTTAATACCGATTCTGCGTCAAATGCCCCTCACCCTATTCGTGTGGGGCTCTACAAACAAAGCCCACCAACGCGAGGGAGGCTATCAATTGCATCTTCATACAGAAATAGGCATAACTATATTTTTCCCAGCCTTAATGTCCAAATAACACCCACCGACTCATATTTTAGCCCACGCAGGTGGGCTTTGTCCGTATAGCCCCACACGAATAGGGTGTCGGCAGCCGACGATATACAGCAAATTTCAACTTTGTGAGGTACAGAAATACCCCTCCCCAACCCTCCCCTTGCCAAGGGGAGGGGGTGTACTTCATTTACTTGCAAAGTGCTGTACCTTGCTACCATCTCGACGGCGATCGCCTTCTTTGAAAAGAAGCTCGCGTCATCGTGGAAAATAAAAGTAAATAATTGTAGGTTGGGTTAAGGCAATAGTAGCAAGATGCGATGAGTTAATGCACAAAATAGAATTTTTGGTTAAAATTAAATGTGTTATATCCGCCTAACTCAACCTACAAACTAAAATCTATTCTAGGCTATTACATCAATTATCCAAGATTAATTTAATGAAATTCTAAAAAAAGGCGATCGCTATGACTCCACAAATCTTAAATAAAGTTACCCCACAGCAAGAACAACGGTTTCTCCTACCGGGTTATTACAGTTGGGAAGAATTTGAGAAAATTGAATCATTAACAAAAGACGCGCCGGGATTGCGGATAATATATCTTGATGGGTGTGTGGAGTTTATGACGCTTGGTGAACAACACGAAATGCTGAAAACCATTTTTGGTTTTTTCTTAGAACTCTACTTTTGCGAGAAAGGTATAAATTTCATCCCTGTAGGTAGTGCAACTCGTCGTGCGGAAGAAAAGGGGGCTTCATTTGAACCTGACGAGTCTTATTATTTAGGAACAAAGAAAGAAAATCCCGATTTAGGAATTGAAATCAATATCACCAGTGGCAGTATAGACAAACTGGAAAAATATAAGCGGTTTAACATCACTGAAGTTTGGTTTTGGGAAAATAATCAACTTTCTCTATATAGACTCCGCGATAATAACTATGAGCAAATTTATCGTAGCGAACTACTGCCAGAATTAGATTTAGATTTAGATTTATTAGTACGTTGTATTTTAATCCCTTCAATACTTGAAGCAAGAACAGAATTTATCAATGCTATTCGACTTGGTTAAGATTTAAGTAGCCCTTTTCAAATAAATGAAAATTTCGAGTAAGTGCCTCTGCGCCCTAATACTGCTCGGGGTTTTGCCTAAAAAATCGAAATGTGTAGGTATTCTAGCTTTGTTAAACTAATAATGAAAGATTCTTTCATAGGAGTGATTATTTTTACAATAAAATTTGTTATCAAAATAGTTTTACATTAATTAACAGCTAAAATTCTCAGACTGTTTTACATTTTAGATACGACTCGCCTGAGCGATTACCAGAATTAAAAAGATAATTTATCTTATGTTATTAGAGGATGAGCATGATGAGCGATTTAAAGTCGTACTTACCTGCACCAACTAAAAAAAAATTTGCAGCTACTTTTCACGTAGTAGGACAGTTTAGCTTTTGGGCACAGTTAGCACTAGGTGCTGTTTCTAGCTTGGCTTTGTTCTTGGCTATATTTAGCCGTAATCTTACTTTCCAAGCAACGACGAATCCGGTCATGGGGTTTGGAGTCTTTGTTGGTATAGTTGGAATCTTAGTGCTATGTTTCAGGCTCTATTGGGGTTTCCGTTACAAGCGTTTAGACAAACTTTTACAGTCACCCGATCGGGAACTACATCCAAGGAAAGAGGACGTAATTCAAGTATTACAAATCGGATTAATCGTTAGCTTGATAGGGCTATTGTTAGCTTTTTTGGCATCTGAAGTGACCATTGCTGTCTTAGTGGCGAAAGTTCTAACACTACCTCCAGGTGTGGCAGCTTATACCTCTGTGAATTTCATTCGTCCGTTGGATATTTTTGTAGTGTTGGCAAACATCAATCTGATTGGTGCTCACTTTGCTGGAGGTGTGACTTCGCTTGGGCTGCTTAACTGGTTAGATCAATAGTAACTCGATGGGGCCTGCCGCAAAAACGGGGCTGCACTAGTATTACTGCTTACTTTAGCAGTAAATAACTCTATCATGAGTGACAATATGTCATAAATGTAGAGATATCCCCAGTTTGGGGAAAAATCCAAGCTGCTACCAAATATTGCTCCAAGATACCAAAAAACACCCAGTCGAGAAATTTGTTACCGCAGTGATTTCCCGGCTCAAACTGAGATTGGAAATATAATCCAGCAGAAACATAGTCCGCACGACCTTACCTAGTCACATCTTGGCTGCTATAATTAATTTTTGTCAAAAAAAATCTGAAAGTGCCTAGGTGATTTATAATATGAAAATTTGATTGCTATATAGTAATATACAATTATTTTAACGGAGACACCATATCTGTGCGAGACGATTTACAGGGATTGGAGATTACTCCAAAGGAACTGCAAAAATTAACTAATTTGCCTGTGAACAATGAACTCTTACTCATTGTTAATCCTATGAAAGGATTGGCAAG
This sequence comes from Cyanomargarita calcarea GSE-NOS-MK-12-04C, assembly GCA_019359595.1. Classification (GTDB taxonomy): domain Bacteria; phylum Cyanobacteriota; class Cyanobacteriia; order Cyanobacteriales; family Nostocaceae; genus Cyanomargarita; species Cyanomargarita calcarea. The sequence continues at coordinate 103,565 of JAHHGZ010000005.1, read as the reverse complement.
GCAATATATCGAAAAGCTCAAAGGTTCTGAAGGGGTTACAGTATTTTTTATTGGATTTTCTGGTTTTGTTTTTAGTTATATTCTATTGGATGTTTTTATTAAAATGTTTGCGGCATGGATGCCCATTCCATCCTGGATTTTATTAATTATATTAACTGTTTTTGGTTTAGGTACTGCCCAAACTTTATTGTATTTTCTGTGGAAAAAAAGAACCAAAATTCTCCAAGAAAGTGTCACTCATTCTTTAAAAAGTATTTTAATGGATGTTGAGCGGTATAACTCTGTTATCAAAGCGATACATATTAACGATGAAATAGAAGCAGCAGGCAATCCAGAAGTTACGATCAAGGAAAGAAAGAGAGTTCTGGAAGCATTATTTCTCACAAGATCGGATTTAATCCGCGCTTTGAAAACAGAAAAAATTTTACGAGAGAATAAAAACTTTATTATTAGTAATACGGAATTGTTTGCTAATAATTTAGCAACTTTAACTGCAATGCAAGCTAGCGAACAGGCCAGCGAACATGGAAGATTGCTGAATGAAGCGTTGCAGATTGCATTGGATGTACAACATGAAATGAGAAGGTTGCAAAGTCACCATTGAATGAAGGAAGAAGGAAGAATGGGGATTGGAACCCTAACTCAAAACAAACGACCCTGAGAACGGTCGGGGTCTTAAAAAGAACAGCGAGAATAAAACTTTTGCACGCACTGCCTATCCTCAACATTAGAGGATGTAAGGATGCGTCATAAAGATTACCAAAAACCTCTCTCCATAGCTTGCTTCCCTGCGAGTACCTCTCTCCTAGGAGAGAGGCTTTTAAACCCCCTTCTCTTAGGGGGGTTAGGTTTCGGGGATTTGAATGTTAATAATAATACGCATCCTTACATCCTCTTAGAATGTATTGCTTTTTTTGCCCTGTGTTTGTCATCTCCAAAATTAGAAATTTTACCTGGAGTCAGGAATAGGCAGCAAGAGACTTGAACAAGCATTACCATAAAGATGTATTAACATTTTAGTTTTTACTTTTTACTTGCACCTTTTTTCGGTATGGATTGGAAAGAAGTCTCTGGTAACTGGGTACTCATTCCCCGAAATCCCATCGGCATTATACATTTCTTGGGGGGTGCTTTTGTCGCGACAGCACCCCACATCACCTACCGTTGGTTGTTGGAACAGTTGGCAGAAAAGGGTTATGTTGTAATTGCCACACCCTTTGTGAATACGTTAGATCATACCGCGATCGCTAAATCTGTACTGCTCAAGTTCGAGCGCACTCTCGAACGGTTGCAAGACTCGTCAGCTTTACGCAAGCGCTACCTCCCGATTTATGGTGTCGGACACAGCATGGGCTGCAAACTGCACTTGCTGATTGGAAGTCTGTTTGCAATAGATAGGGCAGGTAATATTTTTATATCTTTTAACAACTATACAGCTAGCGATGCTATTCCCTTAGTGGAACAGTTTAACTCAGCTTTGGCGATGATTGAGTTCACTCCTTCACCTCTAGAAACTAACCAACTAGTGAAAGAACGCTACAATGTTCGGCGCAACTTACTTGTAAAATTTAATAACGATACCCTTGACCAATCAACATCTTTAACAGAACTGTTACAAGAACGCTTTCCAGGGATGGTGACCGCACAAACTCTACCAGGAAGCCACACAACACCTTTAGCTCAAGATATCAAATGGCAGACGGGAACATCCTTTACACCCTTTGATGCTTTGGGGCAGTGGTTCAAACAAGAAGTATACCGCGACCTCAACCAACTCAAGCGCACTATCCTGTTGTGGATGAATCCCCTTTCACCCCCATGACAAATAAAGTTAGGAGTTAAAAGTTAATAAGGGCAAGGGACTGCCGTAACCGTAAGGAGTTAAAGGTTATGAGTTATAAACTAGAAATTCCTCAATTTTACTCTTATCTTGATTTATTATTGTTAACTCCGCTCTTCCTAACTCCTAACTCCTAACTCCTAACTCCTAACTTCTATCAGCCACTGTTCTTTATGTTTCAAATATTAGTAATTGATGATGATTTGGCAGTACGAATACTGCTAAAGAGGATGCTGGAAAGAGAAGGTTATGAGGTAGTAACTGCCAGCAACGGGGAAGAAGGAATAAAGCAGGCATTGGCTGATTATCCAGCACTAATTATTTGTGATTGGATGATGCCCGGTTTGAATGGACTTGAAGTATGCGATTGCATCAAACAAGACCCGAAATTATCCACGACATTTTTTATTTTATTAACATCCTTAGATTCAGTTGCCGATCGGGTTAAAGGATTAGATGCTGGTGCTGATGATTTTATTTCTAAACCCATAGAGCAAAATGAATTGCGAGCAAGGGTGAGAGCCGGATTGCGCTTGCACCAGCTAAGTCGAGATTTACAAATACAAAAACAGCTTTTAGAAACAGAGATGTCAGAAGCGGCAGAATACGTGCGATCGCTCTTACCTGCACCAATGACCGAACCCTTTACTATCAATTCTCGATTCATCCCTTCACGACAACTGGGTGGGGATTGTTTTGATTACTATTGGCTAGATCCAGATTATTTGGCAATTTACTTATTGGACACTGCCGGACATGGACTCAAAGCAACTCTTCCCTCAGTCTCAGTACTAAATCTGCTGCGATCGCATGCTCTCAAAAGCCTCAATTACTATCAACCCAGTGATGTACTCAAAGCGTTAAACGATACCTTCCAAATGAATTATCAAAATGATAAATACTTCACTATTTGGTATGGAGTCTATAACCGAGTCAAACGCCAGTTAATTTATGCAAGCGCCGGTCATCCACCTGCAATATTATTATCTCATAAATCTGGAAGCGTCACGGAAGTTCGACAATTGAGAACTGCTGGAATGCCAGTTGGGATGTTTCCCGAAGCAAAATATGTAGATGGGTTTTGCAAAATTGAAGAATCCAGTACGCTTTATATTTTTAGTGATGGAGTTTATGAAATTACCAAAATTGATGGCACCCTTTGGACTTTAGATGGCTTTATTCAAACACTTGTTGACTCACAAAATAGCTTTGAGCTTCAACTCGACCAGGTACTAAATTACCTGATCGCTTTGAACTCTAAAGAAGCTTTTGATGATGATTTATCTATACTAGAAATAAAATTTGATGTTCCTTAAGTTCTAGTTAGTACAGATTGATGAAAATCGTCTTGATTGATAAAGACTTCAAACACTTTATCCATACCTGTCAGTTCAAATAATATCCTAATTTGTTCGTTGATGGAGCAGATAACTAACTTGGTATCTGCTGCACGTAAAGCTTTGAATGCTAAGACCAAAGCACCTAAACCCGAGCTATCCATAAAGGTGACATTTTGAAAATCAACTAAGACAATTTTCGCACCGCTTTCAAGAACTTCACTGATGTTTTCTCTAAATTCTTGTGATCTAGTAGCGTCAAGAATCCCATTTGGTTGAAAGATTTTTACTTGATGCATCATAAATTATCAAAGTAAAGAATTTGTAAGTTTCCTTGCACATAACCATAATAATTCATTTTTCTAAAGCTTGCCATATTTAGATCGTGAGTCATTAGCAAACGCTAATAATTAAGTACTTATAAATGATAAAATGTTAACTCTTTAATTCCGATTTTTAACTCTGTTCCTCTCAACTCCCCTCCTCCTAACTCCTTTGACGTAGGGGAATAGTAATCGCAAAAGATGTACTCTCTCCAGGTGACGAAACACATTCCAAAGAGCCGCCATGTCTTTGTGAAACTTAGCGGCACCATAGCTAGTTGCTTAGTAGCTGTGTGTCGCTGAACTCTTCAACTTTAGTGTTCCCAATATTTATCTTTTTTTCTCAACATGAGTGGGGAGAAAAGCTACGACACACAAGTATAAAAATCTAGCTTGATGGACAAGAGAAGGTAGAGGGGAGAGACAAGGGATAAAGATTGCGTCTAGAGTCCTCCTTGTCCCTTTGTTTTTCAACTTGTATATACACGGTAGGGGGGAAGAGGGAAAGGTTAAGGACTTTCAAACCGGACTAACTTTCGCACGGTTAAGCAGTTTATTGCCTTGACGGTACCCAGCATAACGTACCTTGACCGCTTCTCCCAATTGTGATTTTCCTTCCATCAATTGGTGCAATGCTGGATCGTAGGGAACTTCTGAACCAATAGATGCGATCGCCTCAATACCCCACGCAAGCAATAATTTTTCTAGGGGCTTTTCCACCAACGGCAGGATTTTGACTGCTTCTAACTGTGGGTTCTCGCGCGCTTTTTGAGCTGCTGTGGGAAACTGAGTTAACAATGACTCCAGAAGCCCAAAGCTCGACTGCTGAAACTCAGACAGTAAACTTGACCGTTGTTGAGAAAGCTCATGACGCGATCGCTCATACTCTACTTTTAAATCTGCAATTTCGTTTAATAATTCAATTTTTAGTCCTGTAGTCAGATCCCCCGAAAGCGTGTCCTGAGTTCTGAATATCTCTTTTTTTTCCAGATCAGGACTCGAAAAAGTTTCTACTAACTCACTCAGCGATATCTGCAGTTTCTGCGACAGTTTGAGCAGTACATCCACCCGTATTTGCTCAACTTCTCCCCGTCGCAGCCGCAATAACTGACGCTCTGAGACACCTGTGGCGCGACTCAGAGCCTTAAAACTAGAAATACCAACCAGCTGCATTAAAGATTGCAACTGATTGGTGAAATCGGTATTAGACATGGTTGTTAGTTGTTAGTTGTTGGTTGTCTCCCCTACTACCCACTATCCACTAACCAATAACCAACAACCACTAACCAATAACTATTCTTCCAACAAACTTCTCAGCATCCAAGCATTCTTTTCGTGTAATTGCATCCGCTGAGTCAATAAATCGGCTGTGGGTTCGTCGTTTACTTGATCCACGATGGGGAAGATAGAGCGTGCGGTTCTGACTACGGCTTCTTGTCCTTCTACCAACAAACGAATCATTTCTGTAGCTTTGGGCACCCCGGCAGTTTCCGGAATCGAGCTTAGTTTGACATAATCGCTATAAGTACCAGGTGCAGGATAGCCCAGCGCTCTAATCCGTTCGGCAATTAAATCAACTGCGAGAGCTAATTCTGTATACTGCGTCTCGAACATCAAATGTAAGGTTTGGAACATCGGGCCTGTGACATTCCAGTGGAAGTTGTGAGTTTTCAAATATAGCGTATAACTGTCAGCCAACATCCCAGACAGCCCATCAGCAATTTTCTTGCGGCTTTCTTCGTCAATACCAGTATTCACAGGTATACCTTTTACTTGAGATTGCATTTCGATTCCCTTATATGAAAGTGAAAAGTTAAAATTCCTAACTCCAAACTCTTAACCGAATATCTTACGCTAAATGCATTTTTAATACACTTTTCGGCGCTTTGCGGACTAAGGCTAAGATTGTTTCCTTGCCTAAACGCTGACAAGCTTCGTAGCGATGGCATCCAGAAAAGCCGTAATACCGTCCATCTACTTCTAAGACATCTATTGGCTCTTGCTGCCCGATGCTGGCTATCGACTCCATTAATGCTTGCACTTTGTTTTGGTCGTTCTGGCGGGGCAGCGGTCGCACGATCTGATTTAATGGAATTTCTTGAACCCTAGCCATAGGGGTAATCTTTTCCTTGTTTTGCTTTATGACTTTAAATATATCATACTCATAATGACTTCGCCTTGCAAGTAATTAGGATCGCAAAACGGGTAATATTATCATTGGCTAACGAAAGCCACAAGAAAAATACGCTACAAAGTAAAATAACCATCCACCCAAACACGGCACTGACGGCAGAATAAATTTCTCATGAAAATCTCGCTCTGGTATTTTTCCTTTACTTTGCTGACAACATTTTTGCTGGGATTGACTGGAGCATCGGCTCCCGAAAGCAAAACAAAAGACGTGGAGTTGAAAATTGGGATTGTCCAGCGATTTGGAGAAAAACCCACAGAACAATTGCAACTAGAACCTAGTCTGGGCGATCGCCTGAAGCTGAAATTTAAAAACGGCAACAGAGAGCAAACTCTAGTAACCTCCAAACCGTTGAAGCTAGAAACAGTTATGCAACCTGTATCTCAACGAATTGTGGACGAACGGGTTGTTTTGGGTACGTATCGCACCTTTGAAACTGCGGAAGACAGTGCTAGAAGCTGGCGTGCTAAAGGCATAGAGGTAGAGATTGCCCAGCCGGATCGCTGGCAAGTTTGGGCGAAACGGGATGTTTACAGTACTGCATTGCTACGACGCTTGTTAATCAAGAGCGTGCAAGCATCGGTTAAAAGGAATACTGCTTACATTGATACAAAAGTTTATTCACAAGTCCCGCGTATTAGTTGGGTGGTAGATAACAAGCGCTACAGTCCAAATAATCTAGAAATTAGCAGTGGCAAAAACTTGATTCGGGTCTTGAAAGGCAAAAAACCCGAGAATGCGCGTCTTTTCCCCGGCAGGTTGGAGCTACAGCCAAACTCTTACGGCACTTACTCTTTAGTGAACGAAGTGCCCCTAGAAACTTATTTACGTGGGGTGGTGCCCTATGAAATTGGGATCAATGCCCCGAAAGCTTCTTTAGAAGCGCAGGCAATTCTGGCCCGGACTTATGTTTTGAGGAATTTACGGAGATTTAAAATAGATGGGTATCAATTGTGTGCGGATACTCACTGTCAAGTTTATTTTGGTTTAAATGACGTCGCTCCGAGTACAGACAAAGCGATCGCGGGAACGAGGGGTATGGTATTGACTTATAAAAACGAGCTAGTAGACGCTTTATATTCTTCTACCACTGGTGGGATTACGGCTTCTTTTAGCGATGTCTGGAATGGTGAAGAGCGCCCCTATCTACAGCCTGTGGTGGATGCTGCGAGTAATATTTGGAACTTGCCTGCTCAGAGTTTAGCATCGGAAGAAAACTTTTTGCAGTTCATAAGTTTGCAAAAAGATTTTAATGAAACTAAACAGGATTTGTTTCGTTGGCGCAAAGAAACCAGCCTGGAGGACATAACCAAAGGTTTGCAGAAATTTCTCCGAGTCAAAAACAGTCCCTATGCCAAGTTTCAAACGGTTGAAGAGATGACCGTCGTTGAGCGATCGCATAGTGGACGAATCTTGAAACTAGATGTCAAAACTGAGATTGGAACTTTTTCTCTATATAAAGACGAAGTTCGCAGTGCCTTTGCCGCTCCCAGAAGCACTCTATTCTACTTGCAAGCCCTCAACAAAGGTAAACCAGGTATTTGGGGATATGCCTTTGTGGGTGGTGGTTTGGGACACGGAGTAGGTTTGAGTCAAACTGGGGCACAAAACTTAGCCAAACTCGGTTGGTCTAATCAGAAAATTCTCCAGTTCTATTATCCAGGAACTCAAATTCAGATGCTGACTAGCGCCATTAAGCAATAAAAAAATAGCAATCACTGGCAACGGATAGATAACGGATGTAAGGGATAATCAAGAAATTATCCGCGACATTTGTTATGATATCCATTGCCAGAATTAAATATTTTTTTGCAAAATTATGCTGTCAAAACATGCACAGAAGAGGAAAAAATTTTCCTTGTCTGTGCTGCTTTTTTTATTCTCAACAGTCTTTTAGTACAGTTCTTCTTCTCTGTGAGTTTCGATGGTGCAGTCAGAGGTTGGGTATGCCACGCAAGTGAGGACATATCCAGCTTCCATTTGGTCATCGTCTAAGAAAGACTGGTCAGACTGGTCAACAGAACCAGTTGTCAATTTACCAGCGCAAGTAGAACAAGCACCAGCACGGCAGGAGTAAGGCAGGTCAAGACCAGCTTCTTCAGCTGCGTCTAAAATATAGGTATCATCATCAACGTCAATTGTTTGGTTCAGCCCTTCAGCTTCGTGAATTAACGTTACTTTGAAAGTTGCCATTTAACGATCCTCTCTTTAACAACCGACAGTATAAGTTATCGTCAAACAAATGTGACGGCTTATCTTACTAGATCCGCCGCTGATTCAAATTTGCTTCAATTCTGATACTACGAGAAAAATCAAAGGATATGAGCGGAAATTGAACCCGATTAGTAATGAAATTTAGTTGTTTAATAGCGATAAGTTTTAGTTATATATTTTGGCTAATAATCGGGTTGTTATTAGAAAAGGTTATAGTTTTAGAAAAAAAGTGGGAGTTTGTCAATAAATCAGTCAGAATGCCCATAATATTTATGAGTAAGTTTGTGCTTATCGATAAAATTGAATCTAAAATTCCGTTTTGAGCTGTTCGCAGTCAACAGTCTATGCTTGGGCAGCGCAATATCAGAGCAGTAAACTAACAAATAGAATTGGTAACAATTTATGAATGCTTCCGAGGCACCGTTAGAAAAAGCAAGAGTACGGGTAGGTTTGGTTGGGGCTGGGTATGCGGCTTCTTTACGGGCTGAAGCATTATTGCTCATGGAGCGATCGCATCTAACAGGTGTTGTCGGTCATAACCCAGAAAAGACAAAAGCCTTTGCCAGACAATTCCAAACTGAAGTGGTGAGTTCTTGGCAAGAGTTAGTCAAGCGAGAAGATATAGACTTGGTAGCGATTTCTACTGTAAATCGAGATCATGGAGCGATCGCGGGTGCAGCACTTGCTCATGGCAAGCACGTAATTGTCGAATATCCTCTAGCATTAGATGTAGCAGAAGCGGAAGAACTGATTGCGTTGGCAAAAGTACAGAAAAAACTCCTGCACGTCGAACATATTGAACTTTTAGGCGGTGTGCATCAAGCTTTGAAGCAATATTTACCAGAAATTGGGCAAGTTTTTTATGCTCGTTACAGCACCATCAAACCGGAAAATCCCGCACCGCGCAAGTGGACTTACAATCACGAACTTTTCGGTTTTCCTTTGACTGGTGCCCTTTCTCGCTTACACCGCTTGATAGATTTGTTTGGTGAAGTAACCACAGTTAACTGTCACAACCGATTTTGGGAGACAGAAACGGATTATTACCAAAGCTGTTTGTCGATTAGTCAACTAAACTTTAACAGCGGACTTTTGGGACAAGTGATTTATGGTAAAGGTGAAACTCTGTGGCAAGCAGAACGCAAGTTTGAGGTTCAGGGGGAAAAAGGGGGCTTAATTTTTGATGGTGAGGCAGGAGTTTTGATTAAACCTGGGGAGACAATGCCGATAGAGATTGCTACTCGTCGGGGTTCATTTGCCAAAGATACGAGCATGGTGTTAGACCATCTTTTTGATGGCACTCCGTTGTACGTCACCCCACAACAAAGTTTGTACACTCTAAAAGTTGCTGATGCAGCAAGACGTTCAGCAGAAATGGGGATAACTGTAGTTGTTGGGGATTAGATGGTGTTGGGTATTGGTGGGTGCGATTCAAAAGCCCCACTGCCCCGAATTCAAAGGGGGAAGAAAATTCAAAGTTGAACAAACTACCCGTATGTTAAGGGTCACGGGGACATTTGATGGGTGCGAGTCGGAAGCCCCCCTGCCCCGAATTCAAAGGGGAGAAGAAAACAATGTGGTAGAGTAATAAGCCAAAAGCAGCACGAGAGCTTACACCCACCGATCTGAGATAAAAAGATATGGTTAATCAATCTGGGTAAACAGGAAAAATTCCGATTTATGAAAAACGAGACAATTGTTATTTTATCGAGTAGAGAATTAGACAAAATGCGGAAAGCTGGGAGGTTGGCTGCTGAACTATTACACCATTTAGAACCAATGGTCAAGCCGGGAGTCAGCACTTTACAGCTCAATGACGAAGCCGAGCGTTGGACGCAAGCTCACGGGGCAAAGAGCGCACCTCTGGGCTATCATGGCTTTCCCAAGTCGATTTGCACCAGTGTGAATGAGGTAGTTTGTCATGGTATTCCGAATGCCAAGCAGATTCTCAAAGAAGGTGACATCATCAATATTGATGTCACGCTAATTGTTGATGGCTACCACGGGGATACATCCAAGACATTCTTTGTCGGAACTCCTTCACCAACTGCAAAAAAGCTGGTTGAAGTAACACACGAGTGTCTTTGCAGAGGTATTGCAGAAGTCAAACCAGGAGCTAGAATTGGAAACATTGGGGCAGCCATTCAAGAATATGCCGAGTCAGAGGGCTTTTCTGTAGTCCGAGACTTCGTAGGACATGGCGTCAGCAACATTTTCCACACTGCGCCAGAAATCCCTCACTACGGCACACGCGGTAAAGGTAAACTGCTCAGAGCAGGTATGGTTTTTACCATTGAGCCGATGATTAATCTAGGTACTTGGGAAGTAGAGGTTCTCAGCGATAAGTGGACTGCCGTTACACGCGATCGCAAACTGACGGCTCAGTTTGAGCATACATTAGCCGTAACGGAAAACGGCGTTGAAATCCTCACTATGCTTGATGCTGAGTCCTGACGATCGGCTGCAAGATCCCCGACTTTTTAAAGGATGCAGAAGAGCGAATCAAGGGTAAGACTCCTCCGAAATCCCGCCGTCACCATAGAATGGTGTGGCTAATCCAACAAAGCCCACCTGCGTGGGCTTCGTATCGATAGCCCCAGGCTTCCAGACTGCGGGCGTTATACGGGGTATCCGAGAGAACTGTTTGGCTCAACATTGAGGGGTCAGAACCACCATTTGCCAGCGGTATCCGTGAAAGTTGTCGGGGATCTGACAAATCTACGGCCACTCGGGAAGCAGGTCTATCTACTCACCGGAATGCACCTAACGGAACAAACCCGTAAAAGGCAAATAAGGAGTACAAAAATGTAACGGTAAATGAAGGAGAAGCCTTAAGGAAAATAGAGTATAAATAAAATTTTAAAAAAATTATGGCACATGAGATGGTATATTCCCATTCAGCACTGTTGCACACTTAAGATTTACGATCGAGGCGAATCGCTTGCTCAAGGGCCGCTTTTTCTTTGGCTCTTTTAGCATAAGGCTGTAATTTTGCTAAATTCCAACCAGCGATCGTACTCATATCTTCCAAATTCATTCCTTTCATCAACATTTCTACACACCATGTTTGTTGAGCTTGCCCAATAAATGCTTGTTGTCCTTCTGGTGTCAATAATCCCTCTGTTAATACCTGCCAGCACCCTTCTATTTCTACTTCAGATATGGGCATTCCTTCATTATTAAGAAATAATGTCAAATAGTTATCTTTACGACTTTTTAGCCATTGAGTTAATGGATTGTTAGTATAAGAACCATAGCGCTTACCCAAAATCCACTGATTCACCGGGACTTGGCGTTCTTGACCTTGAGTTATCTGTAACAAATGCTGGTTAGTATCGATTATTTGGTGCATTCTCTCTAAATTCACAATTTCTTCTTTCGATAAACCTGCACCAAATAAAACATACATTAGAGCATAATCCCGCAATCCCGATTTTTTGGCACGTTGCAAAATCAAATGGACTAAATTTGCGGGTAAATCTGTAACCTTCTCCATAGTCGGTGGCTCATACTTGACTATACTTGTGGAATTTGTCGCTTTATTTAAAAATAGCGCTACCAAATTTTCCAGAAACTCATCCCTGTTTTGCCAAAGTTCGTGATATTCACTGGTGAATTCAATCACGGCATACCCTAACAACATACTATTTATTAAACTTGCCAGCTTTTGGGCTGGTAAATGGATATATAATTCCTCACGCTCCATAACTGTTGCCAGATATTCTGCAAGATAGTCGTTGGCTTGGGCTAAACTGCGTCCCAGCGCTTGACGATTTTCTACTGGATAATTTCCTGCTTCCCCCACCAAAGAACGTACCAATTCAGGAAATTTTTCTAGAGCTTGCAAACGTTCTTCACAATACTCTTTTAGCGCTTGCTTCAAACTGCTAGTTTGATTGGCTTGCGCTTGCAAAGACTCACCCAATTGTTGAAACACAGCCGATTCGGAAATTACCGCCAAAAGCAATCCGTACTTGCTGCCAAAATGGCGAAATAGCGTTACCTCATTCACTCTTGCCAATTCGGCGATCGCTTTGGTTGTCGTTTCAGTTACTCCCTGAGCGGCAAATAACTCCATAGCCGCATCTATCAGTCGTTGTCGGGTGGAAATCATCACATTAGACATAGGTCGAAAGATGTAAGCGTCGCTTGCATTTAATTTTTTTTATTGTTAAGCTAATAGATGTAAGCAGCACTTGCATCTCCTATTGCCCTTACCCTAACACTCTCGGTTGGGGAGAGGAAATAAATATCTACTTTGCCTCCCTTCTCTCTAAGGGAGAGGGGTTGGGGGTGAGGGCTTAATTAGTTTTGTCACCCAAGCGGTAGACCCCTAGTAATTTACGGAACTTAATTCAAAGGAAAAATTTTATGACAACACACTCAGTGGTGGCTGAGGGTAAGCAACAGCCTGCTCTCTCGTGGACGAATGTAGCATTTTTTGGCGCATTTCACGTATTAGCAATGCTCGCTCCCTGGTTTTTTTCTTGGTCGGCATTGGGAGTAATGATATTACTTCACTGGTTGTTTGGCAGCATTGGTATTTGTTTGGGTTATCATCGGCTTTTGACTCACCGAAGTTTTCAAGTACCAAAGTGGGTGGAATATCCGATCGCTATTTTGGGAGCGCTTGCGATACAAGGGGGACCAATATTTTGGGTAGCGGGACATCGGCTGCATCATGCTCATACAGAGGACAATGACAAAGATCCTTATTCTGCTAAACGTGGTTTTTGGTGGAGTCATATGCTGTGGATTTTTTATCCACGTCCAGAATTTTTTGAGAAGAGAAACTATAAAAAATATGCTTCGGAACTGGAGCGTCAACCATTCTATCGTTGGCTGGATCGTTACTTCTTATTTTTGCAAATTCCCGTTGGGATTATATTGTATCTTTTAGGCGGTTGGTCTTTTGTGGTGTATGGCGTGTTTGTGCGAGCAGTATTGCTTTGGCACAGCACTTGGCTAATCAATTCTGCAAGTCATATGCGTGGTTATCGTCATTTTGATTCCAATGACAACTCTCGTAACCTTTGGTGGGCAGCAATTTTAACTTATGGGGAAGGTTGGCACAACAACCACCACGCTTATCCGAATGTGGCGAAAGCTGGATGGTTTTGGTGGGAAGTTGATGTAACCTGGTGGGCAATTAAGGCTTTGCAGACTTTGGGTTTAGCGAAGAAAGTTGTTCTACCACCACAACTAGAAACTGTTAGAAAGTCTTAGCTTTTTTGCCACCCCCAGCGACGGGAGTAATTCGTCGCTGGGATGGTAAAGTCATTTCAACAATTCCCCCATTATGCAACTCATAACGTATCCGTGAGTTACATGGATACCATATTATAAATTCGTCAAAAGTTATAACTTTTGATAGAGCTTGAGCCATGTGAAATCTCTCGCTTTTATGTTATGAAAGTTGTCTTAATTGAAGAACACTTTTTATATTAACAATAACTATTCAAGCAATAAGCAAGGCTTTTTTAAACCCTGGGAAAAGTTTATATGAAAAGGCATAGTTTGAGAGCGAAACCCAGAAAGACTTGTAAAGCAAGCAATTAGGCTGACAGATAAGAGTTGTTTATATACTATATTATTAGAAAAATGTAAAGTTTTCTTTATACAGTTTTATAAAAGCGCAACATATAGTTACAGTGTTTTGTGTGGTGGTTAAACCGGGTATGCAAGTATGCCGTCAATAATCGCGATCGCACAAATACCTTTGCGATTGAATCCAAGATGTACCAAGGGCATCAATTAGCACCATTAGCTGACTAGCTGGATGGTTCTTTGCGCCAAGATTGTTTTTGTGTTCAACAAGGCGTTTTGCTGAAATATCTGTGATGAGTGAATCTGGGAATCTTTGAACTAATAGATAAATCTGGAGATTTTGACCATGACTTTCACTATCGAGTCGGCTCAAGCAATTTTCTCTGATACTCAAGTTCGTAGTCCAATTCCAGCAACCATAGCCCAGTTCGAGAAACTGGATGTTGACGACAAATTAGCATTACTGTGGTATGCCTACACAGAAATGGGTCGTTCAATCACTCCTGCCGCTGTCGGGGCCGCACGCTTACAGTTTGCGGAAAGCTTACTACACCAAATTAGGCATCTTTCTTCATCAGACCAATTGCAGGCAATGCGTGACCTTGCGAACCGGGCAGAAACTCCTGTCAGTCGTTCCTATGGGGCATTCAGCGTCAACACCAAGCTAGCTTTCTGGTACGAGTTAGGGGAGTTGATGAAACAGGGCATTGTTGCTCCCGTTCCATCTGGCTATCAAATGACTGCTGGTGTCAAAGCCTTACTAGAAACAATCCAGAAACTCGATGCAGGTCAGCAAATCACAGTACTTCGCAATGCTGTGGTAGATATGGGATTTTCGCCTGATGTAGCTCCCAGTACAGATAAAGAACCCTTGTTCGCACGTACTGCGCCAGCACCTACTCAAATTGAGGTTGCGGGTATTACAGAGCCGACTATAGTTAGCTATCTTGAAGCCCTGAACAGAGATGACTTTGAGACTGCTGTTGCTCTATTTACAGACGATGGTGCCCTGCAACCACCATTCCAAAAGCCAATTGTCGGTCACAAGGCGATCGCCAGATATATGCGTGCAGAAGCACAGGGACTCAATATCATGCCTTCTCAGGGGATATCGGACACTCTACCTGATGGCTCTAAGCAGTTTAAAGTCACAGGCATAGTCCAAACTCCTTGGTTCGGTGTCAACGTTGGGATGAATGTTTCATGGCGTTTCTTACTAAATCCTGAAGGTAAGATTTACTTCGTAGCAATCGATATGCTGGCATCTCCCCAAGAGTTGCTGAATTTAAGTATCGTATAGGTTTCAACGGTGTTTGTGGTCTACCGCATTAGTTCTGCTATTGCTTTGATGATGTATCAACCATTGATAACTAATGCGGTTAACCATTAGTAGTCCAACACATTAAATTCGAGGATTAGATACCGGACTTCTTAAAGAAGTCCGGTATCTGTCTTGCACACCTACAAAATATGTCAAAATAATCACTGCTGCTACCCAGGTAAATCGATTAATGTACCTACCCGCCAGGGACTATAAGTCCCTGTCCCACCGTACCACCTACTGCTAAACCCATGCCACCTACCGTTGCTGCAACTCCGGCACCTGCTGCTGCATAACCTGCTGCTTCAACACCGTTATTACTACCATCATCATGCTTACTCATAGTGATACCTTAAACCCTACATTATTAATTTTCTCTAATAAAATGTCATATGTGCTACCGGACTTGTACCGAAAGAACAATATTTTTTATATAAAGCTAATCCCACAACCCTACTAGAAACTACTCCTAACTCCTAACTCCTAACTCCTAACTCCTAACTCCTAACTCCTAACTCCCACCTCTTCCTACCTTCCCAACTTATTCGGAATACCTTCGCAACCACCAGGAATGGTATTTCGAGATTTTTCCCCGCACCAGGCACAGCAGTAGTAGCGCGTAGACTCAGACATTCTTTGAACACCAGTAAAATCAGCATTTTCGATCACAGCGCCAGTGTGTTCGCCTGTTTCGTAGTCCGGTTCTGTTGTCCGACTGCGGGGTGAGGCGGTTTCCGGTGAGCCGTAGAATAGCCGAATGCCGTTGATATCTGCATTACTGAGGTTGCCGTCGTATAAAATGCTGCGCGACAGATTGGTTTTTACTAGGTCGCAACTGCTGAGTCTAGCACGGACTAGATTCGATTCGCTCAGGTCTGTCCAGCGCAAGTCTGTGCCAGAAAGGTCTGCACCTGCTAGCATTACGCCTAAATCAATCACGCGCAACCCAGTTTTCCGGTCTTCAGCATAACCACCGTCACCATCAAGAATTGCCCTACCAAGATGGCGATCGCGTTTTAGAGGTGTGAGCAATTTGGAACGGGAGAGGAAGCGGAGAATTTTGGCTTTACCTGTGCCATCAACACTACTCAATATTGCAGCGGTGCGTCCTTCGGCGATCGCTCTTTCTTGGGGCCAATCTTCTAACAATCCTTGTTCATCTAATACTAAGTCAGAAATGCCTTGGAAGTAGGAATCAATTGTCTGCTGCTGGGTGATAATATTTTGCTGGACGGTGAGCAAGTTTTGTTGAATTGTTAAGTCTTTGGAAATAACGTACTGTCGCCAAGCTACATAAACGGCAATGACGGCGATCAGAATTTGCCCCAATGCGCCAAACCATTCTGCTAGGGTTCCAGACGCATCCCAGTTAATTTTGCGTCCCCAAGCTAGAAGATTATCGGCCAACCCCCCAAACTTAACTATACCGACGATGCTTACTAATACTCCAAACAATCCTATAATCACTGTTCGCTCTTGGGGCGAAAACCACGATCCAATCGCCTCTCGTATCAAAGGTAACAGCATCAGCAAGGATAACACTAAAGTCAACAGCGTTCCCAAGATGCCAATTATCCAGTTATCTAGGGCAATACCAAGCAACGTAGTACCTATTCCTATCAGGGTAATCAACAGCGCCCGAGGCTTAACTGTTACATTGCTAGTCTTCGCTTTGGCTGTTGAACGTGCCTGTTTAAGGGCATTTGTGTTTTCGGGAGATTGGAGAGAGGCGATCGCGGACAAAGCTTGTTGTGTTGCCAGTCCTTCGGTGGTTATGCCCGAGTCTGACATCCCGTCAAAGTCATCTGGTTGTAAGTCGTGTTCGGTGTTTGCTTTTGGGGTAGGCACCTTGGATGAGTTGGAGTTGGATTCAATCGTCATGTTTTCTATTTTGCCCAGCAGACTCTGTTAAACAGCTGTTTTATCCTATCTGCTAGAGGGTAGGATATGGCAAGATACACACTTTACGATCGATGCACTATTTATCGCATAGCACAAAATAGGCATAGAGGGAAACCCTTGTTATTACGTTATGTGTAACGCAATAACAAGGGTTTCGGGCAACACATAATTATTTTCCACCACCTAATGGTGCTATTGGTCTTAGTCAAATGTGTATCGAATTAGTTCAAAAAATCAAGCTAATATCAATCTAATTGCATCATAAACAAAAAACAATTATCCGATGGTTTTTATCGCTGACGGAGTGACAATAAAATATGCAAAAAAAAGACTATAAAATATACATCAAAGTATGATATGATCTGATTCTATTGTGTGAAAAATCACCCAGATTTAAAAGATAATTAATCTACACAAAATCTACACAAAATCGGGCAAAAGTTCATCAAATATAAGTATTTTTTTATACGATTGAAATTGCAGAAGGAGTCAAAAAAGTTTTAGCATGAGATAGAGAGTTCTGTAGGTAAAGCATGGTCACAAGGAGCAGCTTGCCATTAGGCTTGTTCGCACTATTTATGTTCGGCTGTGGTGATTTGGCAATCTCACCCCAAAGCGATAGTCAGCAGGTTGTACAGGAAAGTAATGTTGCTCAGTTGCTTACGGAAGCCCAGACAAACCAAAGTGTAGAAAAGTTATTTCGTCAGGGCAATAATTTATTAGATTCGCATCATTACCAGGATGCGATCGCAGCATACGACAAAGCGATCGCTATCAAACCGACCAGTGCGGAAACATGGATTAACCGAGGCAATGCATTGACGGCTTTGCAAGAAAATAAAGATGCATTGTTGTCATACGATCGAGCGATTGCCATCAGAAAAGACTTGGATGAAGCGTGGTATAACCGAGGCAATCTTTTAAATGCTCAAAAAAGGTATAAGGACGCACTTGTATCATATGACAAAGCGATCGCCATTAAACCAGACAAGCATGAAGCGTGGATCAATCGAGGAATCGCCCTGACAAAACTGCAACGTTATAAAGATGCGATCCAATCTTACGACAAAGCGATCGCAATGAAACAAGGTCTAGATCAAGCTTATTACAACAAAGCCTGCTCCTACGCCCTACAGGGTAATGTTGAATTAACAATTGATAACCTAGAAAAAGCAATCAAACTCATTCCTGGGAAGTACGAAAAGTTAGCAAAAAACGACCCAGATTTTGATAAAGTTCGCAGTGACAAACGATTTCAGGTATTACTAGAGTAATTTACCCTCTTAATCTTGTCAATTATCCTTGCTTTCATATATTTTCAATTTCAGGCTTAGGGATATTTTGTATTTGAACTTCTGAAAATACTCCCAGGCAAGAGTTCCACAATCCCAATCCCAAATCCTAATTACGCTACTTTCACAAAGTCGCATTAGACGCAAGCGGCTTGTTGCAGAGTAATCTATCATTCTAAAATGCATAACAGTCTGGGTATGATAAAAGAAGCGAACCTAGCCTCACAAATATGCATACCCAAGCCAAATACTTAAATTTCACTGTAGATGAATATCTCAACTTAGAATCACAAAGTGTAATTCGCTATGAATATATTGCCGGACAAGTTTATCCAATGCTCGGAGACAGCGAGAAATTAAAAATAATTACAGGAAATTTATTAACAAGATTGCGTACACATTTAAATGGCACAGAATGTCGGGTTTGCTCGTCAGATATAAAATTGAGAATTGAACCATTAGATATTTTTTATTATCCGGAATTATCAGTCACCTGTGACACCCAAGATAGAGATAAACTCGTCAAAAGACGACCACGTTTAATAGTAGAAGTTCTTTCCCCGATTACAGAGCGCATAGACCGGAATGAAAAGTTCATGAATTACAAACAATTAGAAAGCTTGCAGGAATATGTATTAGTTTCTCAATCAGAAATGAAAGTTGATATTTACCGCAAATACAATAAAGAGCATTGGTTTGTAGAAAACTTAAAATCTGAAGATATTCTTAAATTATCATCAGTCGGATTAAAAATGGCGATCGCTGAAATTTACGAAGATATCGAATTATAATTAATATTGTTTTATTTTATTCTCAGCATTCTGGTGCGCTGAGTAAGGTTTAATATATGAAAAAACTACTAATTACCGGAGCTAGCGGTTTCCTTGGATGGAATCTTTGCTCTTTGGCACAACAAAAATGGGAAGTGTATGGAACATATTTTTCCCATTCTCTAGACATTCCCAACACCAAACTACAAAAAGTTAACCTCACAGATTTTAGCGAACTTAAACGCATATTTGACGATATTCAACCAGATGCAGTGATTCACACTGCTGCATTATCCCAGCCTAATTTTTGTCAAACCCATCCTGAAGAATCATTTGCTGTCAATGTGCAAGCATCCTGTGATATTGCGGGACTTTGCTGTGATTATTCCATACCTTGCGTTTTTACATCAACAGACTTGGTATTTAATGGTTTAAATGCACCATATAAAGAAACAGACCCCGTATCACCTGTGAATATTTATGGTGAGCAAAAAGTCATGGCTGAACAAGGAATGTTGGAAAGATATCCCAGGACAGCCGTGTGTCGCATGCCATTAATGTTTGGTGCTGCAACACCCACAGCAACAAGCTTTATTCAAGGTTTTATTCAAACTTTGAACGAAGGGAAGGAACTTAGATTATTTATTGATGAATTTCGCACACCGATAAGTGGTAAAACTGCAGCAAAAGGGCTGTTATTAGCATTAGATAAAGTCAACGGGATTATTCACTTAGGTGGGAAAGAAAGAATTTCGCGCTATGATTTTGGTAAGTTATTAGTAGAAGTATTTAAACTGCCAGAGACACAATTAAAAGCCTGCAAACAACAAGATGTCAAAATGGCCGCACCAAGACCATCTGATGTTTCATTAAATAGTGAGAAAGCTTTTAGTTTGGGCTATCAACCTTTATCGGTGAAAGAAGAATTAGTCGATTTCCTTTAGAGTCCCTGAC
Source organism: Cyanomargarita calcarea GSE-NOS-MK-12-04C (assembly GCA_019359595.1). Taxonomy (GTDB): domain Bacteria; phylum Cyanobacteriota; class Cyanobacteriia; order Cyanobacteriales; family Nostocaceae; genus Cyanomargarita; species Cyanomargarita calcarea. Next base: position 83,874 of record JAHHGZ010000005.1, on the reverse strand, counting down.
GGCCGGGAACGCAGTCGAGAAATCTGTGAATACTTAGTTATTTTTTGTTTCCGGTTATAGCGGGTGCATTCCGGTCAGCCTCCAATTAGCGGTTAAAGCACCCGCAAGTAACGTTCTGAAGAAACGCATTTTTTATATTGCCTAAAAGCGTTGCTCTGTAAGGGTTTAAAAATGTGTTTCTTGAGAGTACCCTTGAATGCTGCAAGATATCAGTTACATCCGTTTTCAGAGTTGCCATTGCGAATATAAGCAAATAGATTTTAATTCATCTTCCGGTAGCAACGAGATGTAATGTAGTAAGGATGAAAAACCTCTAAACAATTACTCTGAAGTGTTCGGAAAAAAGCTTCTACAACCTCCGGGTCATCTATATGAAAAGGGTGTTCTTGATTGAAACCTTTGAAGAAACTCCAATTGAGAATCATCTTACCTTCATTAGTCAAAGCTTGATGAAACTGCAGTAACTGCTGGCTGGGGTCTGGCAAATGTTCTAAAACATCAAAAGAGATGATTGTATCAAAAGCGTCTTCTTCTGGCATTTCAAGACAAAAAATGATTTTTTCACTCAGCCCCAACTGTTCGGCACGATAACGAACAAAATCACGATTAATAGGATTAATGTCACAATAAACCACTTGCTCAACTTGAGGGCAAAGAGCAGCACCAATGGTATGAGTTCCAATACCACCGCCAAAATCTAACACTCGACCTTGAGCATGGTCTGCAACTAACCGCAGCGTATCGCCAATATATTCATGACTGGCTAAATGCCATGCACCCAAGTCAAATAAATAAATCTCTCCTACATTATCGCGATAAAAAGCCGTTGCTTTTTCCCAATCAAAATCTTTGTTGCCTAACTCAAGCATCTTTTGCTGACCAGATTCTAACTTCATCTCTACCGTTTCTGAATCTAATCCCAAAAATTCCTGTATATGCTGCTTTAAGTTAAACGAATCTTGCCAATAACGGCTTAACAAAGGTGGTGCAGGCAATGTCAGCATATTTTTTTACTTAAAGCAACCCAATTTTCTCAGTAGTAATAGATAACGAACTATTTTCCGCATCTCCAGTACAGTGTACCGTTCCTCGGCGTTGAAAAATATAATTATTATCTTCGTAAAATAAATGAACCTAAACTGGAACACTTACTACCCATACTTTCTTGAAAGTTGACATTTCTCAACTTAGCATTTCACCGTAAAGCTGTGCCACCATCTCGGCACGAGATGAAACCTCAAGTTTCCGAAACATTCGCTTCAAGGCTTGCTTCACAGAATTCTCAGCAATCCAAAGTTCCTTCCCAATTTCTGCATTGGTTCGTCCCAAGGCAACTAATTCAGCAATTTCTAATTCACGAGACGTTAGGCGATCGCTCTTGAGAAGCTTCTGGGTAGGCTTGGCTAACGGAAACACTGTATGCGAACGCATTGTTGCAGCCCAAGTGGACAAATGTAAACAGATAGCACTCAAATCAGCTAGATTTTGTGAGTCAAACGCAAGCATTGATTGCTCACGGGTACAGCCAACAGCACCCACTAATTGACCGTGACTTACAATCGGTCCTGCCATCACATGCCGATGATCGGGACGGGGACAAATCATAGTCCAAATCTTCGGTGATACCACCAATGCTTCGTGGATGGGTGCGTGGCGTTCCACTACGTAACGCACAACAGGATTATATTCGATTGATAGTCCAATTTGCAATGCTTTCTTTATATTGTTGTCTGCAAAGGGCAATTGATCGAAGAAAAAAACTCCCCAACGTTTAACGACAAAATACTCACCGATTTTCGGCACGACTTGCGATCGCAGGTCTTGTTCATCCTGTGCTTGGTTGATTGCTGAAAATAAAAACTGCAAGGAAGTTGCCATAGTTGCGGTAGCGAAAAGTGGACTCGATCGAGGACTGGGCAAAGTCAATCTGCCTCTTTTAATCTTAGCGAAGCGTGCAAATGACAGGAGAAAATTAATGTCCCAATATGCTCATCCTGAAGTTTTAGTCGATACACAATGGCTGATGGATCATCTTAACGATGCAACTGTGCGTATAATTGAAGTCGATATGAGTCCAGAGCCATACAAAAATGCTCACATCCCCAGTGCAGTCTTCTGGAATATCTTTACAGATTTGCTGCTATCCGACCTCCGAATGAATTTAGATCCAGTTGCTATCGAAAAACTGCTTTCGAGATCGGGTATTTCCAATGAAACGACTGTAATAGCCTATGGTAGTTATCCCGGCACAGGAGCTTGGATCTTCTGGATTTTGAAAACGTTTGGACATGACAAGGTGTATGTTCTCAACGGTGGGTATGAGAAATGGGTAGCGGAGGGTCGTCCACTGGCAGTAGAGTTGTCAAACTTTCCACCCAGTTCATACCATGCTAAGTCCCCTGATGCCAATCTGCGAGTTCTACAGACGGAGGTTCAAGCATCTCTAGATCGAACCGACTGTCTGTTGCTGGATGTCCGCACCCCTGAAGAATATTGTGGTGAAGTATTCATGATGAAGCCACCAGAAGGAGCGGAACGGGCTGGGCATATTCCGGGTGCTGTCCACCTTGAGCATACCCTCACTCTGAATGAGGATGGAATTTTTAAGTCAAAAGAAGAGTTGCATTCCCTTTACAGTAGCCAGGGTATCACGGCTGACAAAGAAGTGTTCCCTTATTGTGCAATTGGTGGACGATCCGCATCTATCTGGTTCGTTTTGAAATATTTACTAGGCTATCCCAGGGTGAGAAATTACGATGGTTCTTGGAATGAATGGAGCCGTTTACCTGATGTGCCGATAAGCGTCCCATGAGGGTTCAGCAAGAAAGAAAACAGAGGAATATAGGTCAATACGGTTGGTGCTAAGGATTTTTGGGTGTTACAAATACTGTGTAAAGGGTGGGGAAATCTCACCCCTACAGATAATCGATGAAAATGTTTTTGATATTCACACAGGGTGTAGCAATTGGTATTTTGAACCTGTCCCCAGATTGGGTAAAGGTTTTCGAGAAATACGATTTACATTTTATTATGTCTACTTACTTACTAGTCATAAGCTTGTAAAATAGAAAATGAAGAAGCAGTGAGAAAGATAAAATATGACTACTAAAGAATTATTAATTCAAGAAATAGAAACTTTACCACCAGAATTGCTCACAAAAGCACTTGATTTTATTCGAGAAATCAAAATCAGTCACACAGAAAAACAATCAAGTACAAATAACTTACGGGGTTCTACCGCTGAAGATTTACTAGAATTTGCAGGAACTTGGTCAGGAGATGATATTAGAGAATGTCTTCAGCTTGTTCACGATACTCGTATGCCACTGGAATTTTAACAATGTATTTGCTTGACACAAATCATTGCACTTTTTTGATAGAAGGTGAACCAAAAGTTGTCAATCACTTTCGGGAACTAGGTAAGGTTACACTCGCTACCAGTGTCATTGTGGCAGGTGAACTTAGATTCATGGCACAAAACTCCCAACAAAAAACTGCAAATATCATCAAAATTCGCGCATTTCTCAACCGAATTGATGTTTATCCAATTGATGATGATACAGCAGAAATTTATGGAGATTTCAAGTCTGAAATTATTAAAAGATTTGCAGCAAAAGAAAAGACTAAACGCAAAACAACTCAACTAAAAGAAATTGGTATTGGTGAAAATGATTTGTGGATTGCTGCTACAGCTTTACACCATTCATTAATTCTCGTTACATCAGATAGTGATTTTCAAAGAATGCGTCAAGTCAGGGAATTTAGTATATAAAATTGGATCTGATTATTTTATTTTAACCTTGTCTAGCTTGAGAACTTTAGTTTTACGCCAAGATTTTGGGATTGCTACTCTATGAAAATCCTTCGTCTACCTTCGTCGCAATGACACAACAAAATAATTCAAAACTCCAAGTTTCAATTCCATTTTAGGTGTTGCTGAATTGAGGTATGAATTACCCTCACCCCCAACCCCTCTCCCCAAGGGAGAGGGGAGCTTTTAATTCTTGTCCCCTCTCCCCAAGGGAGAGGGCTAGGGTGAGGGTAAATTTAGCAATTCATACCCGGATTCAGCAACGCCCCATTTTATATTTAATTACGCCTTTTCTACTTACCCCACCAATTGCTCTTAACAACTGGTGGGGTAATTCAACTATTCCGAATAGGCTTCCATCGGTAAACAAGAACAAACAAAATTCCTGTCACCAAAGGCCGCATCAATTCTACCTACAGACACCCAGAATTTATTCTCTCGTGTCCAAAGCACCGGATAAGCAGCTTGTTCGCGAGAATAGGGATGTTTCCATACTCCCGCAATCAAACTTTCAGCAGTATGGGGTGCATTTTTCAAGACATTATCTTGAGCATCCACCTTACCTGATTCAATCTCAGCGATTTCTTGACGAATAGCAATCATCGCATCGCAGAAACGGTCTAATTCTTCCTGAGATTCGCTTTCTGTGGGTTCCACCATGATTGTACCTGCCACGGGCCAAGAGACAGTCGGGGCATGGAAACCATAATCCATCAAGCGCTTGGCTATATCATCAATTTCGATGTTCGCAGATTTTTTCAGCGATCGCAAATCTAAAATACACTCATGTGCTACTAAACCATTTCCACCCTTGTACAAAACCGGATAGTAAGACTCCAGTTTTTTAGCGATGTAATTAGCATTCAGAATCGCTACTTTCGTCGCCTCTGTCAACCCGGATGCACCCATCATGGCAATATACATCCAAGAAATTACCAAGATACTGGCACTACCCCAAGGTGCAGCGGAAACTGCGCCAATTGGGGAGTCGGTAGTGGATTTATCCATTGAGACAACAGCGTGTCCGGGGAGGAAGGGTATTAGATGTGATGCTACGCCAATTGGTCCCATTCCCGGTCCGCCGCCACCGTGGGGGATACAGAAGGTTTTATGTAGATTCAAATGACACACATCTGCACCGAAATCTCCCGGACGGCACAGCCCTACTTGGGCGTTCATATTTGCCCCATCCATATAAACTTGTCCGCCGTGGCTATGAACTACAGCGCAAATTTCTTGAATTTTTTCCTCAAAAACTCCATGTGTTGAAGGATACGTCACCATCAACGCTGCCAGATGTTTGCTGTGCTTGGAAGCTTTTGCCTGGAGGTCATTCAAATCAACGTTACCTTGAGAGTCGCAGTTGACTCCAACCACCTTCATGCCGCACATTACCGCACTTGCTGGATTTGTGCCGTGTGCTGACTGGGGAATTAAACAGACATTGCGATCGCTTTCCCCGCGACTTTCGTGATACTGACGAATTACCAAAAGCCCTGTATATTCGCCTTGAGAACCAGCATTTGGCTGTAGCGAAATTGCCGCAAATCCAGTAATTTCACTTAACCATTCCTCAAGTTGCTGGAAGAGAATTTGATAACCCTGAGTTTGCTTATTTGGGGCAAATGGATGAATATTGCCAAACTCTGCCCAAGTTACAGGTATCATCTCCGCTGTCGCATTTAGCTTCATCGTGCATGAACCCAAAGGAATCATGGATGTAGTTAGCGACAAGTCTTTACTTTCTAGCTTGTGCAGATAGCGCAACAACTCAGTTTCTGAGTGATAGCGGTTGAAGATGGGATGGGTGAGGTAGGGGGTGGTGCGAGTTAAAGAGTTTTGAGTTATGAGTTTTGAGTTATGAGTTGAAGAGTTGCGGTCGTCGCTCACCGGGGCTTCAGTTGTCAGGTTTTGAGTTAAAGAGTCAATTTCTAACTCTTCTAAAGTAAAACTCTGTTTTTTTCCACCTGCAAAAATTTCTAAGAGATTTTGCAAGTCTTCTGTTGTGGTAGTTTCGTCGAGGGAAATACCCACAGCAGTTTCGTCAAAAATCCGCAAGTTAATTTGACGCTGTTCGCAAGCTTCCAGAATATCTTCTAAACTGCGTGTTCCCAAATCCACTCGCAACGTATCAAAGAAATGTTCGGAATTGATGCCATAACCCAAACGCTTCAACCCTTGCGCCAACATAAGAGTTTTCTGATGAATATCCAGGGCGATCGCTTTCAATCCAGCAGGTCCATGATATACAGCATACATTCCCGCCATGACTGCTAATAAAACCTGCGCTGTACAAATATTGCTGGTTGCTTTTTCCCGACGAATATGCTGTTCGCGGGTTTGCAATGCCAGACGCAGTGCATTCTTCCCGTGGACATCTTTGGAAACGCCGACAATCCGCCCAGGAACCTGCCGTTTATACTCTTTCTTCGTTGCAAAGTACGCTGCATGAGGTCCCCCATATCCCAAGGGAATACCAAAGCGCTGAGTGCTGCCGACAGCAATATCAGCCCCAAATTCGCCAGGGGGTGTAAGCAAAGTTAGGCTTAAGGGGTCTGCCGCTACCGTTACCAATGCACCGACTGCATGGGCTTTTTCAACAAAAGCACGGTAGTCGTAAATTGTGCCGTCGCTGGCAGGGTATTGCAGAATTGCTCCGAAAATGGGTTCGGAGAAATCAAAGGTTTGATAGTCACCAATAATTAAATTAATCCCCAATGGTCTGGCACGAGTCTGTAACACGTCGATTGTTTGGGGATGGCAGTAGTCGGAAACGAAGAATGAGTTAGCTTTATTTTTGCCTTCACCATAACTCATCGTCATTGCTTCTGCTGCTGCTGTACCTTCATCCAACAAGGAAGCATTAGCAATTTCCAAACCCGTCAAATCGATAATCATGGTTTGGAAATTCAGCAGTGCTTCCAGTCGTCCTTGGGCAATTTCAGGTTGATAGGGCGTATAGGCAGTATACCAACCAGGATTTTCCAGAATATTGCGCTGAATCACAGGTGGAGTGATGCAGTCATAATATCCCATCCCAATGAACGAGCGGAAAACTCGATTTTTGGCAGCAATTTTTTTTAAACTTGCCAGTGCAGCGTACTCACTTTGTGCTGAGGGTAATTCCAATGAACGGGATAACCGGATACCATTGGGTACAGTTTGCTCAATGAGGGCATCAAGACTGGGAATACCCAATACCTCAAGCATTTGCCGGATATTATCGGAATTTGGGCCGATGTGCCGAATACTAAAAGAATTTGAATTCTGACTGCTTTCGCCCAGCACCTGCTGATTATCTGACTTAGGACGAGGAGCGTAGATTACCACAGATTGCTCTCCAGAGGGGACTACTTAATATTTTGCAATAAATATATATAACGTGTTGCTATTGAGTTCTTTTTTTATCGAAATTTTATAATTCTTATCCGGAGACGGATCTAGAAGTTAGGAGTTAGGAGTTAGGAGTTAGGAGTTAGGAGTTAGGAGTTAGTGGAGGAAACAAACAGCAACCAACAACTAATACCGAATATTATGAAGATGCGCTTAATTAGCCCACGCAGGTGGGCTACCCTTGTCTGCGACACGCTGCTTTGAACGGGAACGGCGTATGTATGTACGTATAGCGACACCCTTCTAGGGTGTTGCGGCTTAGTACAAGATGTGGTTCGGAAGACAACTAACAACCAACAACCAACAACTAATCCCCCTCTACTTGGGCACTATACTCGTCTGCGGTCATAGCATCATCAATCTCACTGAGGTCATTCACGCGCACTTTTAGGAACCATCCTTCACCGTAGGGGTCTTCCGCTACTTGTTCGGGGAATTCTATCATAGATTCATTGCGTTCTATCACTGTGCCAGTAACTGGGGATTTTAACTCTTCAACGGCTTTGACTGATTCAATGGAGCCAAAGCCTTCTCCCTTAGTTATTTCATCATTGATGTCTGGGAGTTCCAAAAACACAATGTCACCTAATTGATCTACAGCAAAAGCGCTGATACCAATGGTGGCAATTTCACCATCTAACCGCACGTACTCATGAGTATCTAGGTATTTTAAATCACTCGGATAATCGAAAGACATATCACTTCCTCTTCCACATGGCAAAAATTAACATGGTTAGTGATTAGTTGTTAGCGGTTAGTAGATAGTGGTTAGCGACCAACAACCAACAACTAACAAATAACAAATAACAACCAACAACTAACAATTATTACTTCACAAGGCGAGATATTGAACGGTAAAAAGGTTTCTTAACCACAACTGTAGGGTAAGCTTTGCCGCGAATTTCTACTTCTAGCTCTTGACCAACAGTTGCAAGTTGGGTGGGAACATAAGCTAATGCTACTGGATAACCGAGTGTTGGTGATAAAGTCCCGCTAGTAATTTCTCCAACGATTTTACCCTTAGATAACACTGGGTAGCCATGACGGGCAATGTTGCGTCCTTCCATTTGCAAACCTACGAGTCTTTTCTGCACTCCAATAGTTTTTTGCTGTTCCAAAACTGAACGACCGATAAAATCTTCTTTGGTATCCATATGAATTACCCATCCCAAACCAGCTTCTAGGGGGGTGGTAGTATCATCGATATCTTGTCCGTAAAGTGCCATTGCTGCCTCTAAGCGTAAGGTATCTCTGGCACCGAGTCCACAGGGAATTACACTGGACTCCTGGAGGTGTTCCCATAATTTTACCCCAATTTCTGGATCTACCATCACTTCAAACCCATCTTCGCCGGTGTAACCTGTGCGAGCAATAAATGCAGGTTTACCGAAAATCTTTGATTCTAGATGACCAAATGCTTTGACATAGCTCAAGTCTTCTTGCACAAATTGCTGAAGATAGCTACTAGCTTTTGGCCCTTGGACGGCAATTAAGACTTTTTCTAGCGAAATATCTTGGAATTCCACTTTCTTCAAGTCCAGATGCTCTAACAGCCATGCTTTATCTTTATCAGTGGTAGCAGCATTGACAATCATCACTCCCCGTTGTTCGCCAATATCTTCACCTTGGTAATAGAATATGATGTCGTCGATGATTCCAGCTTGCGGATTTAACAATACTGTGTATTGCGCTTGACCAGCTTGCAACCGACTGAGGTCTGAGGGTACTAACGGTTGTAGTTGAGAAATGAGATTTTTCCCACGAAAAGTAAATTTACCCATGTGGGAAATATCGAACATTCCGGCTGTATTTCTTACACTCTGATGCTCGCTGGTAATCCCGTTAAACTGCACCGGCATTTCCCAACCACCAAAGCTGGTAAAACGGGCTTTGAGTTCTACACCCAATTGATACAAAGGTGTTCGGGCTGTTTCTGATTGTTGATTAGCCACTTTGGATTTTAGATTTTAAATTTTATATTACCCTAGCCTAGCCCTTAGCCCTATCTCTTTCAATGTGGGTAGAGGTTTTTCAAGAACCCAAAATTAGGTTTTAGGGGTTGCGGTGATTTTTGCGTGCGGTTTAATGGTTAATTGTAGAAGTGTTGAGATTTATGAATTTGGAATTATGAAATATTCGCGATTAATAGCTGGCTTTGTTTTAGGTGTTGTTCTTTTTTTCTTCCCTGTATCAGCGAAAGCCGCAAGTTCTTCTGGTGTCACAGGTTCTGTAGTTCAAGAAAAACTCCAGGGTAAGGATTTTTCCGGTCAAAGTTTAATTGCGGCTGAGTTTACCAGTGTCAATTTAGAAAAGTCTAACTTTAGCAATGCTGACTTACGTGGTGCTGTGTTTAACGGTTCGGTGTTGCACGATGTAAATCTGCATGGTGTAGATTTTAGTCAAGGTATAGCCTATTTAGTAGACTTTAAGAACGCCGATCTAAGTGATGCAGTTTTCACAGATGCCATGATGCTGCGTTCTTCTTTTACAGGTGTTGATGTCACTGGTGCTGATTTTACTAATGCTGTTCTAGATAAATTTGAGGTGAAGAAACTCTGCAAATCGGCTAGTGGTGTTAATTCTAAGACTGGTGTTACTACCCGTCAGTCATTGGGATGTAAGTAGAACCTTATCACTTAAGCTCTAAGCATTACCCACATTTCTGAAATCTTTGTATCCCGCGTTCGTACTCAAGTCGAATCGCACTCTTGTTAAGTGCTAAAAGAAATTACCTAAGCCCTTGCGGGCACACTAAGTCCCAAGGGGACTGGCTTCGCGAAGGTGAACGGAACGCCAAGGGCTTATGCGCTCAAAGCTAGCTAAGACGGAGATTTTAACCCATTTTAATGGGTTTAAGCTTTAAGCCCGTTCGCGCAGCGTCCCGAAGGGATAATTTATTTCCGGGCTTGCTGACATTTGGGCAAGGATTCAACATTACTAACAACAGCCACCACCGTTGTAGTGCCAAGTTGAATCTGTGATGAGTATTTCTTCTGGATACAACGGAGCTAATTTAGCAGCAGTTTTATCACACACAGCAGCAGGTACACCCGCTTGGAAAATATGCCCAGCTTGGTCATCAAAATAGGGTTTTGCTCCTGTGTAAATAGCTGTCCTACCTGTAAAAATGCAAGCCCCATCTTCAGGAATCGGGACTTTAAAGGCAACAGAATCGAGGCTTTCTAGTAGCAAATGTTCTTTTAAACCATAATTTTGGCGGTCTAGAATCCGGTAGGGACGACGTGTCCGGATTTCGACCTGACCAAAGCCAGCATTAACGAGATGCTCTACATACTGTTCATAGGTGAGCGCTCCTGACAAACACATTGCTCGCAAGCGTTCATCTTTTTGCAGGTGTTCTGGAATCGGACGAGTAGCAATGGGATCGCTCATCAGCAAGCGTCCGTTTGGCTTTAAAACTCGAAAAGCTTCCTGTAGAGCTAAGTGTAAATCTGCTGGTTTAAAAATATTAAATAGACAATTTTGTGCTACTACATCTACAGAAGCATCCGGAACGGGTAGAGCAAAGGCATCACCTTCTCGAATCTCTACGAAACTGGGCTCAAACCAGTCATTTTCTTGAGCAGCAAGTTCTAGGTTACGAATGGCTGCTTCCCGCATGGCCGCAACGGGATCGACTGCAATGATTTTCCCCTGATGGCGGGAAAAATAAGCAAATTGCAGTGCTTCTAAGCCTCCGCCAACTCCTACATAGAGGACAGTTGGATCGTTAGCTAATTCATTGTGATGAACTGTTGTACCGCAGCCATAGTTCATCTCGTGCATCTGAGAGGGAATTTTTAGTCCAGGTAGTTGTAGAGGACTGCTTTGGACACAACACAAACCAACTTCTGGTGTTTGGGCAACTTCGGTGTAGAAGTTAGCTGCTGTTTCAAGATAGGTCATTTAAATTTGATATAATTACTTTCTTTTTAGGATATATCAGGTCACGGTCGTCGTCGGCGTAATCTTGGCAAAGAGTAGGAGTTTTAGAGGATTTGCGCAAAATTGTCAGAAACTTTGATTTATATAACCGCGTAGGCGAAGCCAGCCGTCTCGGCTTAGACGCGATAGGCGCTTCGCCTTCCCGGAGGGTAGTACGCTAAGGAATAAGAGTTTAAGAGAGTTTTTGTGTAAGTCCTAACTATATTGGGTTTTTAATCAGCGAATGTTTTCATAGAATCGCTTGAGGTAGGTGGCTGAAGCACCGACTCCCCAGAGACACCCAATATAAAGGTAAATAGCTGTTGCCTTCATCGAACCCCACTTTGCTACCCGTCGATCTGATGACTGCACTACTCGATTCAGTTGGCGAATGCGTCCATAGGGAAGCAGTTTAAGACATAAGTCAGCCTCTTCCATAATTGATAGAGTTGGATCGAATCCGCCACAATCTTGAAAGTCACCACGACGGCAGAACATCACCTGGTCGCCAAATAGGAGTCGCAGACCCTTAAAGTATAGGTGGGGACGAAACAGGAAGGGGGCATAGTAAGTCTTTAAATAATTATGCAATGACACCCCCCAGCGTGTTGTCTCGGTTCCGGTCATCAATGAAATAAAACCACCACAAGCGATCGCCGAATTTGCTAGGGTCTTTGAAATCACGGCAACTAAATCGTCGGGTACTAGGGTATCGGCATGGAGAAAACAGAGAATATCACCGGTTGCAACTTCTGCTCCCCGGTTCATTTGGATTGAGCGTCCGGACTGTTCTGAAATAATCGCCAATGCAGAGTTGGTTTTTGCGATCGCTACTGTTTCATCCTGACTGCCACCATCGACAACCAATATTTCCCAAGCTGGTGGGTCGAGCAAGCTGAGGCAACGTAGGGTTCGTCCGAGAGAAGTAGCCTCATTTAAGGTAGGGATAATAATCGAAACGCGAGACATAATCAACTACCCCGCCGCTTTTTGCTCAACTATGGCTCCACCGCAAGAACTGCCAGATCCTGCTGTACAGCCAAAGCAATGACGGTCTGTAACAATTTGGCGTTGGGAAAGCATTGCTAGATTAAAATCGCGAATGTGGGGACGAGGCCCAACCTCTAAGTCCAACATCTGATTAAAATCACAGTCAAAGATTCGACCATCCCAAGAGATGGAGAGTGTATTGCGACACATCAACCCGGAAATCGTTCCGGGGTTGAACGAATTGACTAGAAGTTCCATATAACTAACTAAGTTGCCCGATTCCTCCAACCACTCCAGATAACGAGAAATCGGCATATTATTCAGAGCAATTAGGCGATCGAAGGTAATCCCGTAGTTTTCCTGTAAACCTGCTTTCCACTCCTTCTCTACACAAGCGTTGTTTTTCGTAAGGGAAGCACCAACTGGATTCGACACCAGAACCAACTGACGCTCTCGGTTGCCCTGTCCGTAGCCCGCTGCATTCAGACGATGTAATGCTTCAATTGACTTCTCAAAGGTGCCATCTCCGCGCTGGGTATCGGTTAAAAGCTTGCCATAGTGGGGCAAAGAACAAACAATCTCTACCCCTCGTTGTGCCAACCATTCTGGCAAATCTTGCATCCGTGGTAGCAACAAAACAGTCAAATTGCACCGATCTATGATATGCTTACTGCGTGCGACACATTCGTCAACCAAATAGCGAAAATGAGGATTTAGTTCCGGCGCTCCCCCAGTGATATCGACCGTGTGGGCTTCGGTTTGATCGAGTGCTTCCAAACAAGCCTCTATCGTCTGGCGATCCATATTCTCAGCCGTGCGACCCGGACCTGCATCTACATGGCAGTGGCTACAGGTCATATTACACAGCTTGCCGAGATTGATTTGAAAAATCTCCAGCTTGCCGGGTTGAAAAGTTTGCCATTGGTGGTCAGCAAGAGTTTTTGCAAAACTTCCTTGAGAAAGCGTCTTCGACAAGTCAACTGCATCCAAATCTGCAAGCTGTTGTTTTGGGTCAGCAAGCGGTGAGCGACCGTACAACAAGGAAGTTGTTTTAGAAGTGACTAAGTTGTTACCCATGCCTTTAGAGTTTTGCACCATCTCAGACATTAAAAAAAACCTTTATTTTCTAAATAATCGGTTATAATATTAAGCTCTTTTAAAACGGTCAAATCTTCTGGACGATCGACATCAGTAAGGGTGGGCAGGCAGGTCACAGAGAGATTCAGTTTGCTGACAATATCAACCGTTTGCTGAAAAACACGCTCAGTACTCCAAGCGATCGCCTCAAACAACTCAGGCACAAACTGCCGCAACCCAATCAGATAATAGCCACCATCAGTTGCAGGCCCCAAAACCACGTCATTATGCTGTAGCTCCAGAAATGCCTGTGCCAGTATTGTGCCAGTCAAATTCGGGCAGTCAGTGCCAATAATAATAGCTGCATCGACATTGTTGTCAAAAGCCGATTGAAAAGCCAGGGTCATGCGATCGCCTAAATTGCCCTCGGGTTGCAGTTGGTAAAGTAGATCCGGCCCCAACCAAGTCTGCATCCGGGTCAAATCACCCCCAGCAAACCAGACTTCAACAGTCAACGAATGGACTTGCCGCAATTGTTTAACAGTAGTCAGGGTATATTCGGTCATCTTTTGATGTAAATCTGCTGCTGCCTTAGCTCCCAAAGCTGGGATGAGACGAGTTTTTGCCTTCCCTGGCTCCGGGTAGCGAGTAAAAACAATTAAGCGTTCTCTCACGGGTGATTAATTTTGCCAGAATAATCTCTAACTAATATCATACTGAGTTTTGATGGCAAGAAGGCTTTACGGTAGTTTCTCATCTAAAGAATATTTATTTATGTAACCGCGAAGACGCAAAGGACGCAAAGAAATAAGAGTTTAAGAGAGTTTTTGCATAAGTCCTACCTATATCTCTCTATTTTCTTTCTTCGCGTCCTTCGCGTCTAAGCCGAGACGGCTGGCTTCGCCTACGCGGTTAATCAAATCAAAGTTTCTAGAATTAATGAAATACTGTACTTACCCTTAACCTATCAGCTAGGATATTATCATGATGGAAGCAAAGGTGCGCGAACAGTACAACCAAATGGCAGCGCTGTATGACCGCAGATGGAGCCACTACATCTCCAACACACTGTCATTCCTCAAAGACTGGGCAAAAATTTCTCCAACAGATGCAGTCCTTGATATCGGTTGTGGGACTGGAGAATTTGAACGATTGTTACTGGTCGAGCATCCTACACAACAAATTGTAGGAGTAGACATTTCAGAGAAGATGTTGGAAATTGCCCAACAAAAATGCCACCCCTACCCCAACGTTTCCTTTCAAAAAGCTTCGGCCTCAGCATTGCCCTTTGCCGATGGCAGCTTCGATGTAATAGTCTCTGCCAGCGCACTTCACTATTTTGATGACCCGATTGCGGCATTAACAGAAATGAAACGGGTTCTGAAACCTGGAGGTGAAATAGTTATTCTCGATTGGTGTAAAGATTATCTGTTATGCCGAATTTATGACATTGTGTTGAAGCTTATCGATCCCGCTTACAAGCAGTGCTACACCCAGGCAGAGTTTCATAGTTTACTTCTCAATACAGGCTTTGAAATCCATCGTGCTAGAAAAGTTCGTTTCGGTCTTGCTTGGGAATTGGCGATACTTTCAGTTACGGAACGTATCGCTACTGCTAGTCCGTCGTGAGGTTTAGATCCCCGACTTCTTTAACAAGTCGGGGATCTAGCAACCAAAATTGCGGAATTCAGTTTTTTCTGCAACTGTGTTTACCAATGGCTATCATAAGTCACAGATGTAAAATATTGCTTATAGGATAGCAAGTATGAATATTGACCCCGTAATTAATGCGTTGAAGAGTCTTGCCAGTCCTGCGGCTCCTATAATTATCAATCAAGCCCAGCGTAATGAAAATATAATCAAAATTTTAAAGGAATTAAAACTAGATCCGATACAGCCACCAAAGGATGTTGATGGTGTTTATGTTTATTCTTTAGTCAAGTATGGGGTGTCTAAGCCTGAAGCTATTAAAAACCTTTTACGAGAAAAAGAGATTAGAAATGCTTTTTGGGCTGCTTATACTTCACAAAACCCATTAGGATTTCTGGAAGCTGTAAAAAAGTTTCTGGATTGGAATATTTTAGGTGATGAAATCCGAACTTTGGAAATTGAACTCCGGAATGAATTAGAAGATTTCGGGGAAGCTTTTATTGAGGTGGCGAAACTTACTCAATCAGAAGAATACCAGCCTTACCCAGACTGGAATTTAGATGAGTATCCAGAGGAATTTAAACCATTAATTAAAGAAAAAATTCGGGCTTTTTGCGGTCGGAAATTTGTTTTTGATACTTTTATTCAATTCCTAAAAACTAAACCAAACGGTTATTTTACAGTAGTGGGAGATGCGGGGATGGGTAAAAGTACAATTGCGGCAAAGTACGTTCATAAATACAAATCTGTTTGCTATTTTAATATTCGGGCTGAGGGTCGCAATCGACCGGAACAGTTTTTAGAAAGTATTCGTAAACAATTAATTAAGCGCTATCAGTTGCAGAATGCAGATAAATCTGATTTGTCTACTTTGTTGGAAAAAGTTAGTAAAAAGCTTCTACAAAATAAACGTTTGGTGATTGTAGTTGATGCCCTTGATGAAGTAGAACAAGAAGCTGGAGAGAATCTTTTATATTTACCAACCACGCTTCCAGAAAATGTTTATTTCTTACTGACAAGACGACCTTATACTTTAGAAACAAAGCGTTTATCTGTATCCCCAGGGGTGCCAATGGAGGAGTTAGATTTAAGGGCAAGTCAGTATGTCGATTTGAGCCGTGATGATGTGAAAGAATATATTCAGTTATTTCTGAATGAAGACCAAGAATATAAATATGACCTGAGAAAGTGGATTCAAGAGCGTAGTATTACACCGGAAGTCTTTATTGAGCAGGTAGCAGTAAAGAGTGAAAATAACTTTATGTACTTGCGTTATGTTTTGCCAGAGATTGCTCGCGGTTTTTATAATGATAGTGGATTAAGTTTACAGCAATTACCCAATGGTTTAAAAGACTATTATCAACAGCATTGGGTGCGAATGGGGATGGATGAAAAGCCCCAGGAAGTGAAAGTGTTTGTCTTATTTATTTTAGTGGAAATTGGTACGCCGATTACTTGTGAGATGATAGCTGATATTGCCAAACAGGATGGATATGATGTGCAATCAATTTTAGATGAGTGGGTTGAGTATTTGAAGCAGCAAACAATAGATGAAGAAAGTTGTTATAGTTTCTATCATGCTAGTTTCTTGGATTTCTTGAAAGGTAAGCGGGTTTTGGATGCGAAGCGGAAGATTTTTAAAGATGTGAATCAGAGTATTGTTGACTATTGGGAAAGGGAAATGGTTGATGGTTGAAAAATCTTTAAAAAGTAAAAAGTAAAAAGTTAATCTGGAGAATCTCACAAGAGCAAAAGTAGTACGAGCGTCTCGCTCGTTATGTAGGACTTACGCAAAAACTCTCTTAAACTCTTCTTTCTTTGCGTACTTGGCGTCTACCCTCCGGGAAGGCGAAGCGCCTATGGCGGTTTAATAAATTAAGGTTTCTGGCAATTTTTGCGTAAGTCCTATTATGGTACGTGAGCAAGATGCTCACACTACAAAACCAGGTATTTTTACAAAACTGAGATGCTCGCAGTTAATCCCGATAAATAAAGGAGATTTCTAAGCGAATCGTTCTCAAAGGTTCAATCCAAAATTGATTGACCAAACCGTTTGAGAATTTTTAAAACGCTGTACAGTTCCCTGACACTCGTAAACGGTGCGAAGACCCGTGACAAATCGTACTGCGGCTTACCCGCTTGTACCACCTTAATAAACAAAATATCATCCCCATTGGTTACCATACCAAATACAGGTAGATTGGGGTTTGGGTTGGCCATCAGATACGCAAGGGCTTGGGGTACTGCTGACCACACCGACAGGGTGGTTTTTTTAGATTCCAGTACCATCACCCAAAAGCGTTCTTGGAGAACGAGAACATCAATCCGTCCACGCAAAATTTCCTCACTGTCATCCACCACAACATCCACGGATTCTTCGGCTTTGATGCGGAAAGGTGGGTCGTAAAACCCGGCAAGCGTAAGTAAGGGGGAAACAAGCAATAGCATCACTGTCCCTTCTAGTAAATTCCCAAAACCCCGATGGTAAAGATACCTGCGACGTAGGACATCGAGGTTCGCTTTATCCGTTTCGGTAAGTGCTGGCAGTCCTTCATACCACTCTGGGAAAAACCCCTCGTCCTCAATGCGAATGAACCCAAAGCGGTTTTCTGCGTCTACCAGACTGTTAATTGCGTCCGTGATGGCTGTTGTCTGTGCCATGTTGCTTTCGCCCACAATCTATATATATTAAACTTTATTATGTTTTACCCTTGTATGCGATCGCTATCTAGCACGCTGTTACTCGCCAGGGACTATAAGTCCCTGTCTAATAGCTTAAGTCCATTTCAATGGACTAAAAATAAAGGATTTGCTTGATTAAGATTATTGCTGAAATCTGTAATTAGTCCTCTGAAGAGGACTTTAGCTATAAGAGGGGAGTTTTAACCCTTGGCGGTTTGGCGGTTTCTTTAGCGGCTTTGCATCTGTGAATATTAACAAAAATATGGCATGAAATGGTCACTATTCCCAACAAAATAAAAGCTCAAAAATCCTTCTCTCAAAAAGCCTATCTGGGCAGTTATCCTTATAACCTCATTCAGTCTGGTAATTTAGAAAAATATTGCAAAACACTGACTGAATTTAAATTTATAGAAGCAAAGATTAATCATCCCGAATTGGGCATACAAGCCCTAACAAACGATTACGATTTGATTGATGATATAGAAAAGAACCAAGAGTACGACATCCAGAAGGTTAAAGCGCTGAAATTAATTCAAGGAACTTTGAAACTTTCCGCACATATTATTTGTAAAGATAGCAAGCAATTAGCAAGTCAATTACAGGGACGTTTGCTAGGAAAGAAAATATCAGAAATACAAGCACTATTAGCACAGGTAAGACAGGGACAAACTGAGCCTTGGTTGCGTCCCCTGACCCCTAACTTAACCCCACCAGGAGGACGTTTGCTACGTACCCTTAACGGTCATAATGACTTGGTAAATGCAGTAGGTGTCACCCCCAATGGCAAACAGGTGATTTCCGGTTCAGTTGACAATACCCTGAAAGTCTGGAATCTGGAAACTAGAGAGGTCGTTACAACTTTTACCGGGGACAGTCCCATCTACTGCTGTGCGATCGCCCCAGATGGTGTAACAATTGTAGCAGGCGAAAAATCCGGACGGTTGCATTTCCTCCGCTTAGAAGGCATCGATGGGTAATAATGAACACCTCATCACCACAAAAATCTTACTCTCAAAAAGCCTATCTTGGCAGTTATCCTTACAATCTAGTTAAATCAGGCAACCTCGAAAAATATTACAAACTTCTAACTAATTTCGACTTTATCCAAGCCAAAATTAGCCATCCCGCATTCGGCACACAAGCGCTAATTAACGATTGCGATTTAATTAATGACCCAGAATTATTAACTAACTCAGAATACAACCCCGAAAAAACCAAATCACTAAAGTTAATTCAAGGCACTCTCTTACTATCAGCGCACATCTTAGCTGAAGATGTCACCCAATTAGCCGGTCAATTATGGGGACGATTGTGTTCCTTTGAATTACCAGAAATTCATGCCTTACTCGAATCTGCACTCGGAAGTCAAACTACATGGTTGCGTCCCTTAACCCCTAGCTTAACTCCCCCTGGTGGCTGGTTATTACGCACTCTCACAGGTCATGAATCTGCAATTAATGCTGTTGCTGTAACTCCCTCTAGCCTATTGGTAATTTCTGCTTCTGATGACACAACTCTCAAGGTCTGGAGTCTCGCAACTGGTGAGGAAAAATTCACCCTCACTGGCCACCAATCCTCCGTCAGTGCTGTGGCTGTAACTCCTGATAGCAACCGTGTCATTTCTAGTTCCTATGACAAAACTCTGAAAATCTGGAATTTAGCCACCGGAGAGGAAATTTTAACTTTAACTGGTCACCTTGACGCTATTGAAACTGTAGCTGTCACCCCCAATGGCAAACAGGTGATTTCCGGTTCTTGGGACAATACGCTCAAGGTTTGGGATTTAGCAACTGGAGAGGAAATTTATACTCTCACAGGTCATCGGGACTGGGTAAATACCGTGGCTATGTTCCCAGATAATAATCGGGCAATTTCCGGTTCCAAGGACAAAACTATCAAAGTTTGGGATTTAGAAACTGGAGAAGAATTTTTTACCCTCACTGGTCATGAATCCTCAGTAAGTGCTGTTGCTGTCACCAACGATGGCAAATATCTCGTTTCTAGTTCCAGTGATCGCACTCTCAAACTCTGGAATTTGGAAACAGGTTTATCGCTGTTTACTTTTACGGGTCATAATTCTTCATTTAGTACTTTAGCTGTGACTCCGGACGGCAAACAAGTCATTTCTAATTCTGGAGACAAAACTCTCAAAGTTTTAAATCTGGAAAATGGCGAGTCTTTTTTTACCCTCCAAGGTCATAGTTCCTACGTGAATGCAGTCGCGGTCACCCCAGATGGTAAAATGGCAATCTCCGGCTCTGATGACAAAACCCTCAAACTCTGGAACTTAGCAACCAGAGAGTCATCACTTTTTTCCCCCATCGGTCACAATTCCTATGTCAATGCTGTGGTGCTGACAAAAGATGGAAAGTTAGCAATTTCCGCTTCTGATGACAAAACCCTCAAACTCTGGAACCTGCAAACGGTCGAACATATTTCAACTTTGAGGGATAATAGCTTCCACCGGATAAATGCTGTTGCTGTCACCCCAAATGGCAAGCTGGCAATTTACGCTTCCGAAAATAAGACTATCAAAGTTTGGAGCCTGAAAGCAGAAAAAGAACTTTTTGTATTTAAAGGTCATACCAATGTGGTGACATCTGTGGCGATCGCTAGCGATGGTAGGCTGGTAATCTCGGGTTCAGCAGACAACACCCTGAAAATTTGGGATCTCAAAACCAAAACCGAAATTTTTACCCTTGCAGGACATCAGGACTGGGTAACAGCAGTTGCAATCACAAGCGATCGGCAATTGGTAATATCCGGTTCCAGGGACAACACCCTGAAAATTTGGGATCTCAAAACCAAAGCTGAAATTTTCACTCTCGTAGGTCATGAAGACTGGATAACAGCGATCGCACTAACTCCCGATAACAAGCTGGTAATTTCCGCTTCTGTTGATAACACCCTGAAAGTTTGGGATCTGCAAATGGGAAAACTAATATTAACCCTCACCGGACATACCGACTCCGTAAATGCAGTAGCGATTGCCTCACATACCAAACTAATGATTTCTGGTTCAAGTGACAAGACTCTGAAGGTGTGGGATTTTTCCCGAGGAAAGGTAATTGCCACTTTCACAGGGGATGGAATGTTACAATGTTGCGCCGTTGCAGCAGATAAAATGGAAATAGTAGTGGGTGACGAATTCGGTGTGGTGCATTTCCTGCGATTAGAAGAAATGTTGAAAAGTAAAAAGTAAAAAGAACCAAGTAAAAAGTAAAAAGAATTATTTTGACTTGATTTTATTATTCTTTCTTTTGCCTTTTAACTTTTAACTTTTGCCTTGATTTTCTTTCTTTTGCCTTTTAACTTTTTACTTTTGCCTTGTTGGGTGATGTAACAATGAACACTTCACAGCCTGCTCTCATGAGTGAATTTCAGCAAGTAATTTCCGAAAAGAACGATAATTTTGTTGGTCGCTCATTTGTCTTCACAGCCGTAAACGAATTCCTCCACCGCCAAAATCGGGGTTACTTTACCATAGTTGGGGAACCTGGTAGCGGTAAAAGTGCTATCCTCGCCAAGTATGTGAGGGAAAATCCTCAAGTTGTCTATTACAATGCTCAACTTGAGGGCAAAAATCGGGTTGAGGAATTTCTGAAATGTGTTTGTACGCAATTAGTCGAATGGTTGCACAATCCTAGAACCCCACCCCAACTCTCCCCGCAAGCAGGGAGGGAGAAAGATAAAGATTTTCCTGATAATGCTACAGAGGGGGGTTGGTTTCTCTCGCTTTTACTGCAAAAAATTAGCGATAAGCTACAACCAAATCAACGCTTGATAATTGCCATTGATGGATTAGATAGTATTGACAGCAAAAGTCAACCCCCAGGCACAAATCTATTTTATCTCCCTCGGTATCTCCCAGAAGGAGTTTATTTTCTCCTCACTCGTCGTCCCTTTCTCAGAGAAAAGTCTGGTTTATTAATTGAAACACCATCCCAGAGGC
This sequence comes from Cyanomargarita calcarea GSE-NOS-MK-12-04C, assembly GCA_019359595.1. Taxonomy (GTDB): domain Bacteria; phylum Cyanobacteriota; class Cyanobacteriia; order Cyanobacteriales; family Nostocaceae; genus Cyanomargarita; species Cyanomargarita calcarea. The sequence goes on along the minus strand of JAHHGZ010000005.1, from coordinate 62,395 downwards.
TTGATTTAGCTGAATATCCAGAACAAAATCGGTGGGATGTAGGGGTATACATTGAAAGAAATTTAACCTCCCTTACACCTTGTGGGTTGGGGGAGGGGTCAAATTTCATGTATGTCAGCCAGATAATCAGCGCTATAAATGAAGGTTTCAACACAGAACCATTGGAGAGCGATCGGCTACCACCAAGTTTAGAAGCATATTATCAACAACATTGGCAGAAAATGCAGCGGAATGGTTTGTCTGCTCTCAAATTGGCAGTGGTTCAAACTCTGACACAGCAAGGGAAGGGTCAAGTTACGAAGAGTGCAATTGCGGAAATTATTGATGAGGATGAGTATGAAGTTGAAGAAGTGCTAGAAAATTGGTATGAGTTCCTTCATTTTCAGCAAGTAAATGGGGAAATTCTTTACAGTTTCTATCATTTTAGCTTCTGTAATTGGTTGGGACAGCAAGTGAGGTGATGGGGAGGCTGGGAGATAAGGGGGAGGTTCTGTTTTATTTTAATTCACCCACACCCTAGAAGGGTGGGGCTATACAAACGAAGCCCACCTGCGTGGGCTAATTATGACGAACCAGCTAGCGATCGCGATTTTTTGATCTCATGTATAAACCTGATGAGTTAATTACGATACTTAACCGTATTCTTGATGGAAGTCGAGACGAAAAGGATATTACCTTACTACGTCAACATCTTGAGGCTATCAATGGTTCAAATCAGATGCAGTTAGCGAAAAATATCGTTAATGCTAATGAAATTAATCGACTGCACATTGGCGATATCATCAATAACCAGGGCTTAGATAAAGAAACAAAGTTAATTCTCCAAAACTTTCTAGAAACACTCCAGCAAATAAAAATTCAAACATCTCCTCAAAGACAAGATGACAAGTATGTAGCAAAAAATAACTCAGAAACGCAATTAATCTTACCTGTTCCACCACCAATTCTGAAAAACTTTGACTTTGAAGTGGTGACTGTAGATGCTCAAGGAAAGGAAACTAAGCGTTTCTCTAAACAAGCTGAGTATTTTATCGAAAATTTGCGGGATTGCGTTGTTCTAGAAATGGTTTCCATAACAGGTGGTAAATTTAAAATGGGAGCGGCAAAAGATGAAGAAGCATCCCAAGAAGAAGAACGTCCTCAACGCATAGTTAATATTAAACCTTTTTTTCTAGGTAAATATCCCATTACTCAAGCACAATGGAAAATAGTTGCAAATCTGCCAAAAATCAAACGTCACCTTGAGTTTGAACCATCATGCTTTAAGGGAGATAACTTACCTGTGGAGAGGGTTTCATGGTATGACGTACAGGAGTTTTGCCAGCGACTGTCAAGGGAAACAGGACGGACATATCGCTTACCCAGTGAAGCTGAATGGGAATACGCTTGTCGTGCTAAAACTTCAACTCCATTTCATTTTGGCAAAATAATTACAACAGATTTAGCCAATTTTCAGGCAGAAAACCAGAATATTAACGGTGTTTATCGTCAGCAGACCAGTGAGGTTGGTAATTTTCCTGCTAATGATTTTGGACTATTTGATATGCATGGTAATGTCTGGGAGTGGTGTGCTGATTATGACCATGATGATTATTATGGCGCACCATCAGATGGTAGTGCGTGGTTAAATGATGAAAATGAGGAATATCGAATTTTGCGAGGTGGTTCGTGGGATTGTTCTCTTAATTTATGCCGTTCAGCATCTCGCTTTTCTGAGAATGCAAGTGTTGCTGATAAAGAATTTGGTTTTCGTGTAGTTTGTTCTTAAATGTAATTTTGATAATTATCTAAATAATTGATAAATTCTTGCTTTCAAATTTTCAATAGATGACGAGTCAGAAAGTTGTATACTCGTTTCTCTGCGAATTTGAATTTTGGGATTTATTAATGACCGACTGCACTGCTTTCTGTAAGGATGAGAAAGCCAATTCCAAGTTCCTAGAATAGCAAACTTAGTATCGCAAACTAATATTTTTTCGTTTGTTCCTCTACTTTCAATATGAATTTCTCTACCTAAACGAATTAGCTGCGAACCTGAATATTCAGAAAATAGTTCTCTTAAATTATTTTCAGTTGATGAATCATTATTATCGTTTTCGTCGTCACCTTTATTGCCATAAACTACTATAACTTTAACTCTTCTTTCTAAAGCTGAAACTACATCATCAACAAAGCGTGTGGATTCATTACCTCTAATCCAAGGTGTGACAATTATCAATTCTTCTTCAGCTTGTTCAAGAGCTTCTTGGAAAATATTAAAATGGTCACAATCATAAATAAAAGTACTTCCAGGCTCGGCTTGAGGGATTTCTGCTTCAGATTTATACTCTGAAATTCTTCCATTTTCTCGAATATGCTCAACTAGCTGACGAGTAAGGTTTCCTTTCTCTAGCTTGTAAAGATTACCAACTAAAACAAACAATTCTTTTGCTCTCGATACAGCTACATTAAGAAGGTTTGGTCGTTTGTTAATCCAAGAAACATCATCTTGCGATCGGCATATCTTTGTAGATAAGATAATTACTCTCTTCTCGGAACCCTGAAAAGTGTGAATTGTTCCAATAGAGTTGTGCTTAAATCCAGAGATTTTTTGAGTTAAACGTTCTTTTAATGCATCAGCATGAACTTTAAATGGTGAAATTACGCCTATATCTTCTATAGAGTAGCCTTGAGTCAGTAAATGCTGAACTATCTCACATACCGCAGTAATTTCTTCTTCATTAATATTATTATGGATATTGCCTTCAACATGATATGCAATTAAGTGTGATTCTAATAAAGAATTAACTGGTTCTGTTTTTACCTCTAACCCATAGTTAGCAATCGTATTGCAATATTGAATAATGCTAGGTTGACAGCGATAATGTTCTATTAAGCAAATCCCTTGACCCTTATCATTATCTTCTCCTGTTGTTCCTGCTGCGCGATGATAGGTAGTAGCGCTATACTCCTCTTCTGGACTGTAACGATGGTAATCATTTTCTGTTAATCCTTTATTCAGAAACGCTGTTTGACGGTAGTTACCCCGTCTCTGCTTGCTCAGAGTGATTACAGGTTCAATTTGTAGAGGGTCTCCGACGATAATAGCTTTACGCGATCGCACTAACAAAGGAAAGGTTTTGTGCAAGTCAATCATTCCGGCTTCGTCTATAATTGTGCGGTCAACACATTGGGAAACCCACGGAAGCATATTTCGGATTGAAAGTAATGTACTGGTGATGGCAGGAAACATTAAACTCAAATTTTTAATATGCTCATCGAGATTTTCTGCCATTCTATCTATATCTTTCCAACCTCCTCCAGAAATAACACTTGCATACAGTTCTAAAGAAGGTTTTACACGCTCTTTAGAACAAAGTGCTTGCTGAGTGAGAAATTCTCGTGATAGGAAAAATAATTCCTTGTGCTGGTCATGAAAATTTTTGTGAAAGGATAGGTAAAAATCTTCTAAGGGAGTAGCTAATAAGTTTTCTAGAATATTTGATTCTCTACGTGCATTATCTCTTTCCTGCTCTGTAGTGGTTATGTCTTGAGAAACTTTTTGTGATTTTCCTTGTACACTTAATAACTCATCCGCTTTTTCTAGTCTTTCTGTAACTAATCTTAGTTGTTGAATTAAATCAGTGCGATTTTTGGGATTTTCTACAGGAAAAGGAGTATTAAATGTATTCGCAATCGCTGATTCGCAAGCTAAAGCGACCTTTGTTATTATCTTTTCTTCTGTATTCCTAGTCACCCAGCGCCATAAACGAATCCACCAAGGTAATGTTCCTTCAGGTAGCTGTCTTTCTATGTTATCAAACCGCAACTTAATTTTTCGATAAGCTTCTATTGGTAGTTGCTCATACTCTACTAATTGTCTTGACCTTACCTGATATTGCTTTTGGGTGGATACTGCTTCCTGTAAATTGTCTTCAAGTGTCTGTATTTGTTTTAAAACTTCAGGTAGTCTTTGTTCAGATAAATTCCTTTGGCGATTCTGTTCTAAATAAGTAGATTCCTCAGTTATAAAATTATCTTTAATTTGTTTGATTTGCTGTTTTATATTATTGTAATGGGTTTCATCAAAATTATTTTTTTGTAGATAGTCAACTGCTTTTTGTATTTTTTCTGTAGCACCTCCTATTGATTGGATATTAGCTTTACTTCCTCCTTTGAGATAAAGTAAATCATGTTTTAACGATTCATCTGTCAACCATTCATCTAGCTTTTCAATGACATTATCAACTGCCTTGTTATTAGTACTGCTAATAATTATTAGGTTATTAATATCCTCATCTTTCTCAATTAATCTAAGTGCGCGTTGGACTACCTGTTGGGCGATAAGATGAAGTATAAGGGTGGTTTTCCCAGAACCTGGGGGGCCTTGCACAGCAGTTATAGGTTCAGTTTGAGCATGCTTTATTGCTGTTAATTGCGAATTAGTTGGTGCATGGGTTGGGAAAGCACCCATGTAAGTAACTTCGTGTTCTGGAGGCTGAGGTGTACCGAATAAATATTCGTAAGCTGGATGTCCTTTTGACCAATTTTTTGAGCCTGATTTGATTTCTTTTAAGTCTTTCTTGAGATTTACCGAAAATCTACCTCCGGTAAACTCAAACAAGTACGGTTGTCGTTGGATTCTATATCGACGAGGGATGGTAACTTGCCACATCCACTCTTCATAAGTTCCAAATTGTAAATCAAAGGTTGTTTCAAGAAAACGTCGCAACCCATCTTCGGTAATCAAATTTTCGCGCTGTTCGTCGTCTAGTCCCAAGAAGGTAGCTAAATTGTCTCCGGCTTCAGAGAGTTTTAAATCCTCAATATTCCAACCTTGTTCTCTGTACTCTCCTTTGAGAATGGATGTAACATCCAAACTAAACAAAGGACAAAGATAAGATTTTCCTTGCTCTACATCTAGAAATTGTGGAAATGATAAAGCCCATACACTTTCCTGTTGTTTTTGTTGCGCTTTACTGACTTTTTGCTGGAGTTCCGAAAAAGTGGCTTGGTCAATTAATACATTGTTGCCGGATAGATTTATACCCAGCTTTTTTACTATATCTTGCTTGCCTGCTTCAATCCTGGCGTTACTGTAATCATCCAAAGCAATGTAGTCAAACCATGTGTTGAGAATCGCGTCTACTTTGCCGACTGCGTTCAAGATTACCTCCAGGTAGCGGTGCTGGCTTTTGTGTTCTTACTAGCATTAATATACTATAAGACTGAGTAAATTTGCCCAAGGTATTCAATTTCGGCAAATGGTCATATCAGTTTTGTACCAAGATTGCTAAGTTATGCATCATCGCCCAAGCAGTGTCAAACGTCGAACGAGCTAAATTTCGTTCTCCTTGGAGTGGATCATACACTGCAACCATTCCTTGAGCGATCGCAACAACAATAATCGCATGTGCAACTTTGACTCCATCGATTGGCAGCAAATTGACAAATACAATCGGATACACCTTAATTTCGAGTTGGGCAAAGACTTCATCGATGCTAAGAGTACACTTTGCAGTTCTAGAAAATCCTAGATTGCGAACTGCGTCAACGGCTTTTAGGGCTTCTGTTCCAAACGGAGTACAATCGCATAGCTGTCGTAACTCAGCCTCACTCATATCCACTTCAAACACAGAAAGCACCATGCGTAGGCAAGCAGGGACACACGAGTAAGGTGTTTCCTGTTTATGAAAAATGAGTTTGGATTGCATCCCGGTTTGCTTCGTAGAGCCTAAGTCCTGCCTGCTTTATTTCATCGAAAGGCGTATGTGAGAGAATCGTTTCTGATGAAGTGCTGACTAATACGAATCCCACTTGTCCTAACGAACCAATCATTGGGTAAGCCAAAATTACAGGGACTTGCCATACCTCACCTGTAAGGTCAAGTTGGGCTTGATCGGCAGTAAAGCGATCGCTCATGTAATCGCTGATAAACTGATTAACTGCTGCTTGTGCCTGTTGAGCCGTCACTTGAGGAACGGTTTTCATCTGGTAAACTCTTCACTCACTTTTTAAGTTTAATTGACTATTTAGATTTTAGCGCCTCATTTGTTTTATTTGTTGTAAACATCACCTATGTGGAAATTACTAGCTTCATTAATATTAGTAATGAATTTACCATATTGATTTATTGTCTCAGCAATTTTATTGATTTTTTGCATCGCTTGTGGCTTAACGTCATCCCATCCCTTATCAGGTAAACCTTTACCACCCTGCAGCTTGGCAATTACAAAATTTCCTCCTGTCATATCAAATTGAGGAGTTTGCTCTCTATCTAATTTTCTTGCACTTTCAGGTACGGCTTTACTTAAATGATTCATCAAATTAGAAAGTCGCACTTCCGTATCACCTGGCTGATTACCTGCACCATGCAAAGCTTCTAAAAAATGATAAGTATAGATGCTATTATCTTTAACCCATAAAGACTTTTGTTCTCCTTCCGAGGAAGTAAAAACTACTCGACCTTTACCTTGTTTCAATTCCTTAATCAAATCTTTAGATGGAGCAAATCTAACAAAATCGCCAAATTCTTCATCTTCTAAATCTGCCTCTTTAGAAGTTGCCATTCCTGCTGCATGACAGCTATCAATAACAACTAACAAACGTTCAGCTTGAATTTGCCGCAATGCTTCTGTGAAAGTTTCTGCTGATAATGCCGATTCTCCAAGCTTCATCGGCTTGACATCATGTTGTAGTAGGTAATATTTATTTGTTTGCAAACCACCATGTCCTGAGTAGTAAACAAAAACAGTTGCATGAGGGTCAGATTCTGCCTTTTCTTTTAACCAATTCAAGCCTTCTAGAATAGCTGCCTTCGTTGCATCTTGATTATTCAGTACCCGAATATGTTCTTTATCATCAGGATAAGCACACAGTTCAGGGTCAATTAAAGCAGCATAAATTGCTTGAGTATCTTTTACTGTTACTGGCAAAGACCACGGCTTATAAAGGGACTCTCCCACACCAATTAATAGTGCATAGCCATTAATAAATTTCTCGCTCATTTTCTTCTCACTCTATCAATTTTATTGGTTATCGCCAAATTAATTTATTATGCTTCGTAGCGACTGACACGGAAAATTACATAGTTGTAAGGAAGCATTTCATAATTATCGGTCTTATGCACAATTGCACCTATATCTGGTTTATAAACCCATCGCTTCCAATCAATCGCTATTTCATCAGAAACCTGTACTGCAATATAATTTCCCTCAGCTAGACGACAGCCCATTGCCGCATTTTCAAAGTCCAATCCTAGATAAAATTTTTGTACAGCAACATTTTCATTGCGTTTAGCTAGTAACTTGACTACTCCCAAAGTAATTTCTGTAAAAGGTGCGATCGCTGGTTGGGCTGTTGTCAAAAGTTTGAGTCCACTTTGAAAGGGTGAAGATTCTAAAGCGGTTAATATTGCCTGGTCTTCCTCATTTTTAACGTTCACGGTTGAGCATTCAAAGGCTATTCCCTGGGAACCCACATTCAAACCGATAAATACAGGGTAGCCAGTAATACCAGCAGACTGTCCCTCTTGTACGCGATAAGTTTGGCTAAAGCTGACTGACTCTTGCGTTTCGGCTACTTGGTTGCGAGCAGCAAAAGTAACAACAACATTGTGCGTACCTCCCCCAGGATACTTTTCAATATGCAAGCGGTCTAAACGAATGTTGATGCGACTGTTTTTGAGAGTTTTGTCAGCCGTTATTGCGCTGGGATGTTCGATAGGTTGAGGCTGTATTGAACCTCGTTTTAGAGGAGCAATGTAGCCAAATTTATGCGTGGCATACATCCAAGGCTGATCTTGCACTAAGTTTAAAAACTCTAAAATTCCTTTGTCACCCTGTTCCAAATTAGTATTCTCTATATCGCTTTTCACATCAGGGTCTTTCATGTGTTGCAGCTTTGTAGCTATCCATTCAGGGTCTTCACATTCGCCAATAACCTTGATGTCATCGAATACACTATTCTGCACTTTGGTCTCCTAGAAAATACAACTGTCTACTAACACAAATTATTGTATAAGGCTGTCTCTGAGATTCGCTAACTATAAAATTGTAGTGTGTAATAATTCAAACCAATAGTCCACTGTATTTGCCTTAGATTTGCATAGAAACCTTTCTTCCCTTTTTTGTGCCTTACCTTACAAGAACATACATAGCGCGTATGTGGTTCGTTACATAAACATCATTTTCACAAATTATTAGGAATTTTATAGCATCTACTTGTATTGAGTAATATTTATAATCAGCGTAGACACAAATGAGTTACGATCCCGACTTAAACGCCATATCTACACAAATAGGTAAGTATGTTGTCAATATCGCTGAAGGTAGAGATTGTCATATAGGCGATCGCATTTACCAAACTGAAAAGCCGATAAATTGCCCAAAATACATTCCTTATACTGGTGTCCGCCAATTTGTGGGACGCGAAAAAGAACTTACCAACCTCCACCAACAATTAGAACAACCCCGCACCGTAGCGATTTCCGCCGTCGCTGGGATGGGTGGTGTGGGAAAAAGCGAATTGGCGATTAAATACGCAAAGGAACATGAAGCTCATTAATTTTCCCATCCGCGATCACCATTTGTGCAAGGTATTAATGATAACAGCGAGTTGGTGCGGGAAATTTAAACTATTAGCTGTAAGTCCTATTGTATTGGAAATTTTCTTATAACTTAATGTCAATAAAAACTATCATGATTGCGAATACAACTTTTGCCCTGGCAGCCTTTCTGAATCAATTCTTTGCTTGAATTCCTCAAATAATTCTTCTCGTTCTTTTGATTCTTCTTCAGACATATTTTGGTGACGTTCTATACGTTTAGCTAAAAGAGCGATCGCTTTTTGATTTTTCCGTAACTGTTCGTCTTTATCCCAATCTAAATATGTCTTGGTATTTTTGTTATCTTTCTCTAATTGTAAAATTTGTTTCAACGCATTAGCGTCTAATGCTTCTAAATAAATTGGGCTAGAATAACCCTCTAAAATGAGGTCATAGCTAATGTTGCAGGTGTCAGTATTTGGAATTAGTGCAACAAAACGAGCTATATTTAAAATTTTACCGCTAGGGAGTTCTACTGGGTTGTTCATATAGGCAAAATATATTAGCTATTTGCTTACTAATCTATCAAATAGTTGAATGGCACTTTTCAATTTCGGCATTGATGTTAGCCGATGCGAAGCACGTATCGGTAATATAGCAATCCGATTAGATTTTTGTTGACGTAGCCTGCGCTACCCTACGGGAACGCCAAGGGCGAATGCGTTTAAAAATCTAAGTATACGTAGGGTATTTCAAAAATCAAATATGAGTTGTATATCAGTTTTGCACCAAGATTGCTAAGTTGTGCATCATTGCCCAAGCAGTATCAAACGTTGAATGAGGTAAATTTCGTTCTCCTTGAAGTGGGTCATACACTGTAACGATTCCTTGAGCGATCGCAACAACAATCATCGCATGTGCAACTTTGACTCCATCAATTGGCAACAAATTGACAAATACAATTGGATACACGTTAACTTCGAGTAGGAAGTAGAGTTCATTAATGGTAAGAGTACACTTTGCAGTCCTAGAAAATCCTAGATTGCGAACTGCATCAACGGCTTTTAGCGCTTCTGTTCCAAACGGAGTACAATCACATTGCTGCCGTAACTCAACCTCACTTATATCCACTTCAAACGCAGAAAGCACCATGCGTAAGCAAGCAGGGACACATGAATAAAGTGTTTCCTGTTTATGAAAAATGAGTTTGGACTGCATCCCGGTTTGCTTCGTAGAGCCGAAGTCCTGCTTGCTTTATTTCATCGAAAGGCGTATGTGAGAGAATCGTTTCTGATGAGGTGCTAACTAATACAAATCCCACTTGCCCTAACGAACCAATCGTCGGGTAAGCCAAGATCAGAGGAACTTGCCATACCTCACCTGTAATGGCAAGTTGAGCTTGGTCGGCAGTGAAGCGATCGCTTATATAATCGCTAATAAACTGATTAACTGCTGCTTGTGCCTGTTGAGCCGTCACTTAATGAATGGTTTTCATCTGGTAAATTCTTCACTCATTTTTTAAGTTCATTATATAAGAGATTAACAACCGATTGTATTAATACTTCTAAAGGCAAAATATAGAAGCATAATTTCACTGACGTTTTTGTTTAATATAGCTACGAAAATCCTCTATTGTAAGTTGATTTAGCCATTGATGACGCTCTATAGTATAGTCGCCATAATCAACTCCTAACTGCTGTAAAAATTTCAATGTGCCTGCCACACCTAAAGCATCAATTAAAGCTTTGTATCCTTGCTGTTTAATCTCCGTCAATTTCGTTGTTTTCCTCTTCAGTTTGCAAAATGTTTATAAACAAGGGTTTCGAGTTTTTATCTGGCGAGAGTAATAAAAAGGTGTTAAGCTATGGTAACTCCAATGGATTAACGACTTCCAAAAAATCAAACGCTTTAAAATCAGATACATTAACAGTATATAGCCCTTGAATTTCGTTATCTTTTAGTGTTGCTGCCAACGCGACATCAAATATTTTTTTGCGAGCGGTTACTTTCTCCATTAGGTCTATAAAGTTATTCATATAAGTCTCGCGTTGAGTAATTATTCTTACACCTGAGTTTAAATAGTCTTTAATTACATCGGTTGCTTGTGGGAGTGATAGCGGTTTTTCCAGTCGCTGCCATGTTATAACGCTGACAAACTCCGTTAATACTTGTGCTGGGATACAAATGGTTATTCCTTCGTCTGTATTTTGCCCGTTCATAACCATTTATAAAAAGTTTTTGGCTTTTTCATGAAATGGTGAATCGAGATTATGAGCGTAGACAAGAAGGTTGGTATCAATAGCGTAAACTGTCATACATTTCGTTCGGCATAAAGTTCTTCTCGGTCAATGTTAATGTCTTCTCCTAAGCTAAATTGACGGACTTTGAAGGGTTTAATCGAGAGGCTAACTTTGGGACTGCTTCCTAAATCGTTTTTTAGGGATTGTAGGATGGCTTCAATTATATAGATACGTTCTTCTACGGATGCACTTTGTAGTTTTTCAAGTGTCTCTAAGTCAATCATTTTAATTTTTCCCGTGCAATAAATATATCGGCTGGGTTTGAAAGGTCGAAGTTAGTAACTTTGTGTGTTACTCAATAATTTCTTCGTATTGATTGGTGTCGTCTTCCTGCAATTGTTTTATTTCTGTAAATACATCATCTTTTTTGATAAATCTGTCATCTGTCGTAAGGAATATATCTAGTTGACTTCTTTCGGCGCTAACGATGTGGGTAGCGTCATAACTTGAAAATCCCATTATTTGGAGTTCAGCAGCTCGCTCCTGAATCCATAAGCCAGTAATTACTTTAATTTTAGCAATTGCTAGTAGTTTTTTGACGTTTTGTAGTCTTTCTATATCAGGTGTTTGATTTAACTCATACCATTTCTTTATGAAGATGCGCCTAATTAGCCCACGCAGGTGGGCTTTGTATCCCTCCGGGGAAGCAAGCAACGTATAGCCCCACCCTTCTAGGGTGTGGGTGAATAAAGCGCAACCTCATACAGAATTGGTATAAGTCCTGATTATCTATCCAAACGCAACAAAATACTGACCAAATCAGCAGCAGCTACAACATAAACACCACCAGCCTTATTACCAAGAATATCTACATCACCTTTTGTAAAACACAATAGTGCAGTCACCGACCGCGCACCTTTTAAATTCTTAACTTCCTTTGCTTGACCTTTAACTTTGTCAATCAAATCCCCTTCTTTAAAATAATAAATTTTTCTGCCATAGCGCTTTCGCAAACGACTATCTTCAAAAACTTTAGTACCACCGTGGGACTTTACATCAACAACATACCAATTGCCTTTCAGAGAGTGCAGCACCACATCCGCATCTCCCCATCTCTTAATTCTGAGGTTGTATTCTACTTGCCATCCTTTACGTTTCAATGGACGCAATAATTCAGCTACCTCTGTTTCAGCTTTAGCACCACGTTGAGCATCATCGGCTCGTTTCATCAGGTGTTGCCCGCTGCGGTATAAATAGTAGGAGCCTGCCAATCCTCCTAACGAGAGCAACACTCCCAAGGAAGAAGTACCCAAAATACTGAATAACATGACTGTCCCAACTAAAACACCTATCGAAGCAGCATAACGCAGCATGGCTGACTGCTGTCTTTCCGCAGCCAGCTTACGGACATTTTCTCCTGGCAGTTTTTTTGTTGATGGCAATTTTATCTAGTTAGTAGTGTTAAATCTACATTTACACGAAGATGCGAAAAAAATTAATATTCTTCGTGAAAAAGTGTCCATTAGATAATTATGTTTTACATATCGACCACTTCGCATAATATAACCAGATGAGTGGAAGTCTTATTTTAGTGGCGTGAAATAAGAGAGCAAATTTTAAATCTTATTTTAGTTATACTCTATTTTGTAAAATAAGATTTTAGTTTGCTTATCAGTTACCTTGAGAGGAAAAGCGTGAAACCTGTAGTAACGCAACGATTAATTATTCGCCGACATTCTATAATTATGAGGGCATCGAAATGTCTTACAGCCAGTTTACGACATTGAAACGAGCTACTGACGCTTTTAATTTAAAAGTAAAAGAAGAAAAATTTTTCCCAGAAATTAAACCAATTATTCCTTCCGCAATACTGAGATAAAGTTAGCTTTAGCTAACTAAAATAAGAGTTTTAACCCGTTTTAACTCCTAACTAACACATTCCACAATCCATATATAGCAAGGGTTACAAAAAAATGTGTTATTTTCATATTTTACGCTCCGCGATGGCCGCGCCCGCTACTAGGCTGACCGGAATGCACCAATCCCAACAAGCCCTGAAATCAATTATCCCTTCGGGACGCTGCGCGAACGGGCTGAAAGCTAAAACCCATTTTAATGGGTTAAAAAGCTTATTCAGTAAGCTTTAGCTTACTTGAGCTATTAGCCCGAAATTTATTTCAGGGCTGAATTTTGGGCTTGTTGAGAATGGTACAAGATGTCAGTTTAAATGGGTTTAAGCTTTAAGCTGCGAAATTTATTTCTTGGCTTAAAAACCTGTTAACTTAGTGCCATTCGATTTATAATTTCTGTCGGGATAATTGTCGGGATAATCTCTGTCTAATACAATAGAAGCATTGCAAAAAAAGCTCACTTTTGGATTTCGCTGGGATATAACGAGAATTTGGGAAGAAAAAATTGTCCCCCTTACAAATGAATCATATAGGAGGCAATATGACGATCGCTCATGCCACAAATACCGAACCACTCTTACTCAACGTCCGCAGTAAATACCTCCACGTCACTCCAGAGCAGTTCGATGGATTGTGCCAAGATAATCCAGATTTGCGCCTTGAATTAACCAACAAGGGAGAATTGATTGTCATGGCACCCACATTCGGGGAGAGTGGAGAGAAAAATGGAAATTTGTTTGGTCGAGTTTGGGCTTGGAACGAACAAACCGAATTAGGGAAAACCTTCGACTCTTCCACTGGCTACGATTTCTCCGCAATTGGTGGGGGGAAACTGTCTCCTGATGTCTCTTGGATTGAAAACTCCCGCTTAGAAGGTGTTTCTCTCAAGCAATTTATCCCGGTAGTGCCTGATTTCCTAATTGAGTTACGCTCCACTACTGACAGTTTAAATGACTTGCAAAAAAAAATGATTGAATATCAGCGGCTGGGAGTACGGCTAGGACTGCTGATTAACCCTCAAGACAAACAGGTTGAGATTTATCGTTTGGGTAGAGCGGTAGAAACCCTGGAATCGCCTATATCAGTGAGTTGTGAGGATGTGTTACCTGGATTTGTACTCAACCTTAAGAAAATTTTGTAATGTAATGCCCGAAGATATTTAGTCACAACTGTTTTGAATTTTCCTCTCCCCCAGAATTGGCTACGGTGTACACACAAATCCTATAGCCCTCACCCTGCAAGGGTGGGGCTACACCAACATTCGCCCTTGGCGTTCCCCTATCCCTCACGGGACGCAGACAAGGGTAGCCCACGCAGGTGGGCTTGGCCCGTATAGCCCCACCCTTCTAGGGTGAGGGGCTTTGAGGGACAAATTAAGGTTTTTTCAACTTGTGTGTACACGGTAGCCCAGAATTGGGGGCAAGAAGGCTTTAAAAAAAAAGTTCACTGTGTAGGGCAATTAGCAGGATTAGACCCCAAACCAGTGGCCTTGGGTGCAGAGGATATAAGCGTTACTTGCCCTTTACCGTTGAATACCCAACCAGTAGCAGGGACAATTGCCACGGGTTCAGGTTTAGGTTTCAGTATTGGTTCTGCTACGGGTTTCTCTGAGCTACGTTGCTGCGTCATAGTCTGCAAAATCCGATTATCTGACCACACCACATCATTAGTGAGGAGTTCCTCAGGGCTGGGGGGTAAACCACCGCGTCCGGTGATAGTGAAACTACTGTTTCCCGAGTCAAAAGCGGCACAGCCAGAGGCCACTAGCCTTGGAGTATCTACAAGAACCGTGGGCAGTTGCACTAATCCCTGGCTGGGGTCTACATTGGGTGTGTTGAGATTTACCTGACCACTTAAAGAAGGGTTTTGCTGAGAAATTGCTGTGATGTCATTTGTTGGAAGTTGACGCGGGTTTAAAACGGCACCTGGAGGCAACCTTCTTTCAAGGTCTTGCCGACTAAGTGGCGCGATTTCATAAATACCAGTAGCGTTAATCGTGACTCTTCCACCACTGCCACTGAAGGCATTAGCGGTGATGTCGCTATTTTCATTGGGAGCGGCAACGATAAAGCCTGACGGGGCATTGATAGTAATGTTGCCACCATTGCCACCAGCATCAGTAGTACCCGCACTCGCAGAGATTGTGCTGTTGTTGCGTAAGAGTAATAAGTCTGAAGCGTTTAGGATGATATCACCACCGTTACTACCTGAGTTGGTATTAGCTGTCAAGCTTCCTTGATCGAGGTTGATAGAGCGAGCAGTGATTTGTAGGTTTCCGGCTTGGCTTGTTCCGCCTTTGCCTTCATTGCGCACAGTAACCGTACCCCCATCCCTGACAATTAACCTCCCAGTATCAATGCTCAATAAACCAGCATTCCCCGTGCCTCGAGTTTCAGCTGCCAAACTGCTGCCACTTTGACCATTGGCTGTGGTGCCAGTCACTTCAACCGAATCTGAGGCATTCACCGTCAAATTTCCCCCTTGACCCGCACCAAAAGTGCTAGTACTGACCTCTCCCCCATCCTGCACTCGGAGAGTACCAGTCTCAATCGTCAGGTTTCCCGCCGCCCCTATTGCGTTTCCGATAGTTTCTGCAAGCAGGAAACCGCGATTGGAAACTTCAACCGAATCTGAGGCATTCACCGTCAAATTTCCCCCTTGACCCGCACCAGAAGTGCTAGCACTGACCTCTCCCCTATCCTTCACTAGGAGAGTACCAGTATTAATCGTCAGGTCTCCCGCCGCCCCTGTTGCGTTTTTCCTAGCTTCTGCAAACAGGTTACCGCGATTGGAAACTTCCACAGACCTAGCTGTGACAGTCAAATTTCCTCCTTCACCTGAACCATCAGTGCTAGTACTCACCTCTGCCCCATCCTTGACTAGGAGAGTACCAGTCTCAATCGTCAGGTTTCCCGCCGCCCCTGTTGCGTCTTGGTTAGCTTGTGCAAACAGGTTACCGTTGGAAACTTCCACAGACTCAGCTGTGACAGTCAAATTTCCCGCTTGACCCGCACCATAAGTGCTAGCACTGATCCGTCCCCCATCCTGCACTCGGAGACTACCAGTCTCAATCGTCAGGTTTCCCGCCGCCCCTGTTGCGTTTTCCCTAGTTTGTGCAAGCAGGTCACCGCGATTGGAAACTTCCACAGACCTAGCTGTGACAGTCAAATTTCCCCCTTTACCCGAACCAGAAGTGCTAGCACTGACCTGTGCCCCATCTTTCACTAGGAGAGTACCAGTATTAATCGTCAGGTCTCCCGCCGCCCCTGTTGTGTTTTCGTTAGCTTGTGCAAACAGGTTACCGTTGGAAACTTCCACAGACCCAGCTGTGACAGTCAAATTTCCCCCTTGACCCGCACCATAAGTGCTAGCACTGATCCGTCCCCCATCCTGCACTCGGAGAGTACCAGTATTACCAGTATTAATCGTCAGGTCTCCCGCCGCCCCTGTTGCGTTTTCCCTAGTTTGTGCAAGCAGGTCACCGTTGGAAACTTTCACAGACTCAGCTGTGACAGTCAAATTTCCCCCTTTACCTGGACCTCGAGTGATAGTACTGACCTCTCCCCCATTCTGAACAAGCAATTCACGGGTTTTAATTATCAAATTACCCCCCTTACCTTGTCCTCGCGGTCGCACATAATTGTAGATTCTGCTATTTTGCCCTACAACTTTTATTTCCCCTGTGGCATTGAGCGTAATATCCCCACCAACAGTGTCAACTGACCCCAAATCTTGCCCAATACCAGCGCTGAGGATGCTTCCTCCCAAAACTTCTAAATCCTGAGCGTTGACTGCGATACTACCGCCACCTGCTGCTTGCACGGACACACGAGCGCCATTATCAAGAGATACATTTGCTCTCGCTACATCAATCGGAAAGCTACTGCTCAAATTGTTGCCATCATTGAGAAGCGTCACAGTCCCAGGGTTAGCTAATCCCCCCAACTCGACTCGACCACCATAAGCATTCAGTTGACCGCCATCCATCTTGATATCGCCACCAACAAGCAGTAAACTCTTACCATTCGGAACACGCAAACCAAATGCTTCAAACCCCGCCGGATTATTTTCAATAGGTGCTCTTGACTTATTTTCAATACTTTTTGCTATTTGATTGAAGACTAAAGCAGAAGGATTAATTGTCAGCAAGGCAGGATTATTCGGATTCGATGCGCTGAAAATACCTTGATTACCAAACCCGATCGCATTGGCAGTTGTCGCTACAAAAGAGCCGCCAACATTTAAACGGGCATTTTGTCCAAAAACAATCCCGTTGGGATTTATCAAAAACAGATTAGCTCTACCCAACTCCGACGTGCCAATCTGCCCATTTATCTCAGAAATTGACCCACCTGTCACCCTGCTGATAATGTTCAGAATGTTAACAGGATTTTGAAATATTGCAGCGTTACCATTGGGAACAGAGAACTGCTGGAAACTGTGAAACAAATTACTTCCGGCAGATGTTCCTCCTGTGATGTTGAACGTGCTGCCATTTAAGTTGACGCTGGAATTATTGGGTAGAGTGCTATCTGGGGTTATTTGGGCAAGAGCGCAATTGGCAGAAGTGGCGAACGCACTAACTATTGCACACCAGTTAGCGATTCCCAAAAACCAACGAGTACTTATTCCAGACATTGCACCCCCTACCTATGCTTGCAGTCGTACTATTACTCAGCTAACCACAATTAGTGTAAATCAAGTTAAGACATGCAACATGGGGGATACTGTTGGCGAATCAGGGGTAAGACCCCTCCGAAACCCGGAATCCCGCCGTCACCATAGAATGGTGTGGCTAATTAAACAAAGCCCACGCAGGTGGGCTAAAGAAATTTAGCCCACGCAGAATCGTAGGTTGGGTTGAGGCTTTGCGAAACCCAATAACCCGCCCAAATGTTGGGTTTCGTTCCTCAACCCAACCGGGAGCAGCTAACACATTCAACAATCCATATATAGCAAGGGTTGCAAGAAAATGTGTTATTTTCATATTTTACGCTCCGCGTTTGCTGCGCCCGCTACTAGGCTGACCGGAATGCACCAATTATATTGTCAAACAGAAAAGGAACTAAGTATTTATAGATTTATCGACAGCGCTTTCGTCCGCCAGGGACTAGAAGTCCCTGTCTAATAGCCAAAGTCCTCTGAAAGAGGACTATTTGAGTATCATAGTTAGACGTTAAATTAGTGACTGCAAAACCTGTGAATAAGAATTTACACGTACAGATGCAAGATAGGAGTTATGTTACTTTGCTAATCATAAGCCTCCCAACATTCTTCCAAGGCTAAATAACAATAATTATTTTTCAAGAGGGTTATGATAATTTCATTCTTTGGCAAATGGCAACTGACATAACTATGGGTATTGCTCCAAAAATTCCTACTCAGCGACACTGGGATTGGCAGCATTGTCTAACTGCAATGTCGATTTTGGACAAAAACTTTAAAATGACAATAGTTATTAACTTAAAAATGGAGCTAAGCGGATTCGAACCGCTGACCCCCTCAATGCCATTGAGGTGCGCTACCAACTGCGCTATAACCCCACATAATCAATTACCAATGTTACCTTATTTTATAGTAGTTTGTCAACTACTTTCTCCATAATTTATATTTTTTATCTATAGAATAATCAATACTCAAGTACGCACTTGCAGTAAATAGCTCATACAGTGCCCCATCAGAAAGTAAACTACCATCATCGCCGCCGCTGCCACAGCAACCAGCATTCCTGCCAACATCAAGGAAAATTCTTTACTCTGGAAGGCTCTTTCCATTAAATGCAGCGACCATGCCACCAGCGCTACATCAAAAACTAAAATAGGTATCAACATATTTCTTAATATTTCTTAATTCTTCTTGACCAATATTAACATCTATTTTTATGAGTGTCTTGAACCCCAATGGTGGGGCAAGAGATTTAATCTTTGCTTAAGAAGCCATACGGACGGGGACTGTGCGATCGCTTAAATAAGTTTTGATTTCTGCGACGCTTAATTGCCCGTAATGTAACAGCGAGGCCAATAATGCAGCTTCGGCCTTACCTGTTGTCAAGGCTTCGTGGATGTGTTCGCAGGTTCCTGCACCACCAGAGGCGACAACGGGTATTTCTACGGATTGGGCAATAGACCGTGTTAAGTCTAAGTCATAACCCGCTTGGGTACCGTCAGCATCCATACTTGTAACTAAAAGTTCTCCTGCGCCGCGTTTTTCGACTTCTTTTGCCCACTCCAAGGCATCTATACCAGTGTTTTCTCTACCGCCCCTCACATAAACATCCCAACCTGGATTATTGGGTTCATTTCGTCGTCTAGCATCAATTGCTACAACTATGCATTGATTTCCAAAGCGATCGCTCGCCCGATCGATAAAGTCTGGTTCGCGTACCGCCATCGAATTAATACTAACCTTGTCTGCGCCAGCTCGTAACAAATTTTTAATATTTTCTAAGGATTGAATGCCACCACCCACAGTTAAGGGAATAAATACCTGTTCTGCTGTGCGGTAAACGACGTCGAGAATAGTGCCCCGGTCTTCATGAGTGGCTGTAATATCTAGAAACACTAACTCGTCTGCACCAGCGTCATTGTAAACCTTTGCCAGTTCAACTGGGTCACCAGCATCCTTGAGATCGACAAAGTTAACTCCTTTCACAACTCGTCCCGCCTTGACATCCAGGCACGGTAAGATTCTTTTAGCTAGCATGACTATGATTCTACTCAGTAGTGATTACCCGGAATTTAAATTCTAAATTGGCGAGCGTATTTCAAAAACAATTTTTTCACATCCGTATTTTTGCCGAAACGCGGGAAATCCTCTCATATAGGCGTTTCATGACAATCTTGAAGTCTTAAAATCAAAGTAGCAGCAGCAACTATGGCGATTATCTCCTCCAAAAAACAGCCCTCAGAACCAGACCGACAACCAAAACAGCGTCGGGAGTTCCCCAAAGCAGACGACAATTTGAGAACCGAATTAATTAATTCTGAAGAAGATAGCAAGCTTTTGCAACCAGAAGCTGCGGTTGATGAACAAAGCAAGCAAGAAGACAGTATTCGTCCGCAGCGTTTTGCCGATTACATTGGGCAAAAGGATTTGAAGGACGTGTTAGAAATTGCTATACAAGCAGCAAAATCTAGAAAGGAAGTGTTGGATCATTTGCTGCTTTATGGTCCTCCTGGTTTGGGTAAGACCACAATGGCGATGATTTTAGCATCGGAGATGGGGGTTGGCTGTAAAATTACTAGTGCCCCAGCATTAGAACGTCCCAGAGATATTGTGGGAATATTGGTGAATCTCAAACCGGGGGATGTTTTGTTTATCGATGAAATCCATCGTCTTTCCCGGATGACTGAGGAGATCCTTTATCCGGCAATGGAGGATTATCGTTTAGATATTACTGTCGGGAAGGGGCCAAGCGCTCGTATTCGGAGTATACCTTTATCACCCTTTACTTTGGTGGGTGCAACAACCCGCGCTGGAGCATTATCATCACCTTTACGCGATCGCTTTGGCTTGGTTCAAAAATTGCGATTTTATGAAGTTGATGAACTGAACAAAATTATATTACGCACTGCCGAGGTACTCAAAACGCCAATCGCGGATGATGGTGCGACAGAAATTGCCCGACGTTCCCGAGGTACGCCACGGATAGCAAATAGATTACTAAAACGAGTACGTGATTATGCGGAAGTAAAAAATTCGGGTGAAATTGGCGAGAGGATTGCATCTGAGGCTCTACATCTCTTTCAGGTAGACCCATGCGGATTAGATTGGACAGACCGTCGGATGTTGACTGTAATAATTGAGAACTTTAATGGCGGTCCGGTAGGATTAGAAACAATTGCCGCAGCGACAGGTGAGGATACTCAGACAATTGAGGAAGTTTATGAACCATATCTGATGCAAATTGGATATTTGAGCCGGACACCCCGTGGAAGAGTTGCAACTTCTGCTGCTTACAAGCATATGGGTTTTAAGCCTCCGTCGGAACAGTTGTCTTTGTTGTGAATAAAAGTTAGTTGTTAGTGGTTAGTGGTTGGGGGTTAGTGGTTAGTTGTTAGTTGTTAATGGTTGAGAGAAAGCGAAATTCATAACTCCTAACTCCTAACTCCTAACTCCTAACTCCTAACAAGTGAATCATTGTGAATTTTTAAAGATGGACGCAGATAAACGCAGATGATTAAATTAATTGCTATTTTTTTGAGTTTGTTGCTGGTGTTTGGGCACTCTCAACCAGTTATGGCACAATCCCTACAGCCCCAAATTACTGAAGAACAGTTACAAGTTGGGGATGAGTTGGCGAAAAAGGCTTTTGATGCTACCAACAAAGGTGATTTTGTCACAGCCGAAAAATATTGGACGGAGATTATTGAGCAGTTTCCCCAAAATCCAGCTATCTGGAGTAACCGGGGAAATTCACGGGTGAGTCAAAATAAGTTGAGTGAAGCGCTGTCAGATTATAACAAAGCTGTAGAACTTGCACCAGATGTCACAGACCCCTATTTAAATCGCGGGACGGCCTTGGAGGGTTTGGGAAGATGGGATCTGGCGATCGCTGATTACAATCGGGTGCTGGAACTCGATCCCAAAGATGCAATGGCGTATAATAATCGCGGGAATGCTTTGGGGGGTTTGCGAAAATGGGATCTGGCGATCGCTGACTACAAAAAATCTGCACTTATTGCCCCGAATTTTGCCTTTGCCCGTGCGAACTTGGCTCTCGCTCTTTATGAAATCGGTGAAATCGATCCAGCAATTCGTGAGATGAAAAATATCGTCCGCAAATACCCCAAATTCGCCGATATGCGTGCCGCTCTCACTGCTGCATACTGGGTCAGGGGGGAAGGTGGTGAAGCCGAAAGTAACTGGGTAGCAGCCTATGGACTTGATAGCCGTTACAAAGATATTAACTGGGTGAAAAATATTCGTCGCTGGCCTCCGACTATGGTAGCAGCCCTGGATAGGTTCCTAAAGCTAAATTAAACTCCCAATCTAACTTTCAAAAACCTTACTTTGCGTCTATCGGTAAGGTTCCTCAAAGGGTAAAAATGAGGAAAGTTACACTGAGGAGTCGAAACTCTGAAAAAGGAGGACTTGCAAGCCAGCGCTGCCTTAATTCGAGAGAAATACCTTGGGAAACCCATTGGTAAAAGCAATGTTGCGATTGCTGAACTATACCTCTGTGGAAATGTAGCGTTTTGTGCAGGAGCAACTGCTAGAGGTTCTAGAAAAAGCCCGATTCCGGTGCCTATACCAAAGTCGGCAGGAGGACAGTTTGAGCCAGCAACTGACTCTCGTACTCAACGTCTTATGGACACTGATGCTGAGTATAAAGTCTTGTCTGAAATTGCTAATACCCTTGAGATGTTCTACGATCTTCAAGTAGAGGGTAAACTCTACCTTTATACTGAGTTCGAGCCATGTGAAAGTTGTAATAGTGTTTTGAGGCAGTTTGAGGAGAAGTTCCCGAACATAAAAATAAAGGTTTTCTGGGACTATCCATATCCACCTGAATCTTAGAGAGGCAGAAACTAGCTATGAATTTGGAATGGGAAAGTTCTACAGACAAAAAGTTTTCGTTACTGTGCAACCTACCTGACTCCCTGCAAAGCGCATTAGGTCAGGCACGTCAGCAACACTATGAAGAACTTTATGAACCAGAGGCAGAGAGTGCAGTTTCGCTTCAAGATACTTTAGATAAAATTTTGCAATTGTTTCAGGGTAGCAATCAAACACTAAACCACCTTCGTTATGTTTGGATGGCCTTGATACTAACCTCAGTCGTAGAGCCTACAGTTCAATATTATCAACCTAAGAACTCGATTCCAGAGGAGGCTACTAATTGGATAGTATCCTGGCTGTTAAAAACTTTGGAGGAAATGCTTCATTCAAAAACGCAACTCACTCAGGTTTCCAAAGAGGAAGAGGCAAAGGGTATAGTAGATATTTTTCGTTTTTTTTCTAAAAATCAAAAAATCGCAAGCTTTCAAATATTATCTGAAGCCTTAGATGTTTATAGTAGTGCGATTAAAACGCTCGATTACAATCAATCATTAAAGACCTTACTGGATATTTTAGACGATTGTTTAGAAGGCTATGCTATCTTCCCTGGTTCCTACGGACGACGTGAATTATTTGATTGGTGGTTACTAGATGTCGTACCCGCAAGTTGGTATTTATTGCCTCCTAGTTCTATCTACTCGATAGATAAATTAGAAAATGGAAAAAATATTGCGTTTCGTCAAATGGATAAATTGCAGAAAATCAGCTATTCGATGTGGAATATTATTTTGAGAGCTTCTCAAAAAAAGGAGAATCAGCGATCTGATTATAGTCCATTGCATTCTAAGCCAATCAGTATAAGCTTAAATGTTGAATTCGAGAATAATAGATTAGGTTCAAAGAGATATACGAATGAATTAATTTTAAGTTAATAAGGAAGATTTAGTGTAATGAGTGAATCGCAAGATAGAATATTTCAACTTTTGAAAACTCTTAGCGATAAAGATATTGATAGCGAAAAAGAAAAAAACTATGGAGAAGAATATCTTGCTCAACTAAAATCAGCTTGCAAAAATTTTGTTAGAAAAGAATCTTTTGAAGTTGGACAAATTGTGAAATGGAAGGAGAACTTGAAGAATAGAAAGCTTCCGCACAAGAATCAGCCAGCCATCGTTATTGCTATATTAGATGAACCTGTCATCAGTACAGATAATGAATCTGGTAGCCCCTACTTCTTAGAAACTTTAGATATCATCCTTGGGATAATAGTTGATGACGGTAGTTTTCTAACTTTCTACTACGACAGTAAAAGGTTTGAGGCTTATTCAGTATGTTGATTTATCCCACATTCCGCACCCACTAGGAATGATAAAAACACGGGTTTATTCCTTCGGTTTCCCGTTTTCCCCGTGTTTTTTGAAAGTCTAGTACAGGTAGACGGAAATAAAGCTACCATCTTCCATAGTTAAAAAGCTCACAACATAGGTGTTCTTACTTTTTACTTTTTAATGAGTGCCTTGTTGTACTAGCCACTTCACCCGCTCACAATCAGCGGTAAACGAACTAGAAAAGTAGAACCACACCCCTGTTCGCTTTCCACCACAATCTCACCACCCATCATCTGACAGAAGTGCCGGCTAATTGCCAAACCCAATCCAGTACCACCATACTTTTTGGTTGTTGAAGCATCCCCTTGGGTAAAGGGTTTAAATAGCAACTGCTGTTGAGTTTGAGATATGCCAATCCCTGTATCGCTAACAGTTAAAGTAATGATGCCGCTAGGAGCGTTATGGATGGCGTCTACTTTCTCAATTCTGACTTTTAGCGTTACTTTCCCGTTAGTGGTAAACTTGGCGGCGTTACTCAACAAATTTAACAGCACTTGGCGCATTCTAGTCTGGTCTGCGTACATCGTACCCAGTTCGCGATCGCAATCCACTTCTAACAGATTGCCATTTTTCTCCACAGACGACTTAACTGTTAGAACAACATTATTAATCAGTGCCGTGATCTCAAACGTTTCCGGGTAGAGAGTCATTTTCCCCTCTTCAATTTTCGACAAGTCGAGGATATCGTTAATTAGTTCTAATAAATGCCTGCCTGCTGAGTTGATTGTTTCTAAATCTGTGCTAAAATCTCCTCCCAAACCTAAATCGGTAGCATCATCTTGCAGCAGTTGACTTAAACCAATTACCGCATTCAAAGGTGTGCGTAACTCATGGCTGACATTGGCCAGAAACTGACTTTTTGTTTTGCTCGCAGTTTCCGCTTCTTCTTTCGCTAGCTCTAGTTCCTTGGTACGTTCTGATACCCGCTCAATCAAACGATTCAGTGATTTTGCTAATAAGCCAATCTCATCTTCAGTAGTAACAGGCGCTCGCAAATTAAAATTAGATTTCTTCGCTACCTGCTCGGCAACTTGAGTTACCATAATTACTGGCTCCGCGATCGCCCGAGAAGTTCGCCAAGCTATAATCGCCGCAACTAGTACAGAAACCAACATACTGAGTATAACTATTAACCTCTCAAATCCCTTGGCATTGTCCACCTGCTTTTCTCTTTGTTCTTCTCGCAGTTGAGCAGCTTGGAGATTGTTGCTTAATTTTAGACGTAGCTCGTCTAAATATACTGTTGTTTGCCCACGCATAATTATGAGCAAATCATTTTGCACTCTTGACACCTGCTGGGGCTGTAATGGTTGCGACCCAACTGATTGCAAGACGATCTCAATTTGGTTATCGTAAGATTTTAAAGTCTTTTTGTAATCCTCCAATAACGCATTTAAACTATCAGGTGTTGCGATTCCTACTAAACTTTTAGGGTGACTGGCGATAAATCGTGCAATTTCATCCTGTAATTTCTCAGCTTTGTCAACACTTTTACGAAACTCCGCTTTTTTGTCCGCAACCCGTTTTGAATCTTCGACGACTGCTGCTAAGTTGGAGCTATGCAATTGCGCACCGACTGCGGCATCCTTAAAATCAGCCAGCAGTTGTGCTTGTTCACGGGCTTGATTTAACTGCCTTACCTCTCCACCCCGGTAATAGTTGCCTATTATCAAACCAGTTAGCGAACCAAAAAGTCCAATTCCAATTGCCAAAAAGTAGCCATAGCCAATTTTTTGATGAATCCGCCATGAACTAGCCTTAAGTTTCCCTCGTGAGGGAAATTCTATTGTAGGGAGTTCGTCACTTGAGGGTGGCTCACCTGACATTTGTTTGCTCTGTGAACAGCTATCAACAGCGGTTGGCTTTTGAGCTTGCATCCCTCAATTCTCCTTACCCTCCCGCAAAATCACAACACCAGTCTCGGCGGGAAGTTCACCTTAACTGAATTACAACATATAGATTATCTTCCTTTATAACAGCAGTAAATCTCTGCTTACTAGATAGTTTGCACGACCTTTATCATATTTGAGCGATTTTTATATGAATGCTTTACATTTTGGAGCAAAAATTTTTTGATTGCCGCAAATCTGGCGCACAGTTACCTGTCTTGAAATTCCCCGCATTGACCAAGGTTTTGGTCATGGCATAAAAAGATATTAAGCTACTTAGAGATGAGTCGGTGATTTTTTTAGTTCACCGACTCAGCCGATTGGCAAAGCGATCGCTAGCAATATTCCTAGTTCTGAGTCAGTGAGTTTTGATACTCACCACCCTCATAAAAACTCCTTCAATTTAGGCGATTGCACTAGTTAGAGACTTACTTGTTGCTTGCTTCAACAATTCCGCTTTATCGGTGCGCTCCCAAGGTAAATCTACATCAGTACGTCCCAAATGACCGTAAGCCGCGATGTCCTGATAAAAACGTCCGCCTCGTTCGCTTGGTAAGTTGCGTAGATTAAAAGTATGGATGATTCCTGCCGGACGCAGTTCAAAATGCTGCTTGACCAACTCTAACAAGATTTCATCATCGACTGTTCCCGTGCCAAAGGTATCGACATAAATACTCGTCGGTCTTGCTACGCCAATCGCATAACTCAACTGCACTTCACATTTTTCTGCCAAACCCGCCGCAACGATATTTTTTGCCACATAGCGACAAGCATAGGCTGCAGAACGGTCAACCTTGGTGGGGTCTTTGCCAGAGAAGGCTCCGCCACCATGTCGCGAGTAACCACCGTAGGTATCGACAATGATTTTCCGTCCAGTCAGACCGGAATCTCCTTGAGGCCCACCGACAACAAATTTGCCAGTAGGATTGACTAATAACCGAGTTTGTGAATCTGGCTTAATATCGATGTCACCAAATACTGGTTCAACGACTGCTGACCACAAATCTTTTTTAATCTTGGCTTGTACAGCAGCCTCATCTGTAATTTCCCCAATCGTCGCTGTATGTTGAGTGGAAACCAAGATAGTATCAATACCTACAGGCTTTCCATCTTCATAAATAACAGTTACTTGGGTTTTGCCGTCTGGACGCAAGTATGGTAAGAGTCCTGTCTTGCGGACTGCTGCTAACCGACGAGCGATCCGATGCGCTAGAGAGATCGGCAAGGGCATTAGTTCTGGTGTTTCGTTACAAGCGAAACCGAACATGATACCTTGGTCGCCAGCACCAATCTTGTCGAATAGCTCTTCGCTATCTTCTTCACGGCTTTCTTGAGCAGTGTTAACCCCTTGGGCAATATCGGGAGATTGTTCGTCCAAAGCTACGATGACGCTGGCACTGTTGGAGCAGAAACCATTGTCAGCATTGGTGTAGCCAATTTCGGCAATTTTCTTGCGAACGAGATTAACGTAATTAACGTTGGCTTTGGTGGTAATTTCACCAGTGATTAGCACTAAGCCAGTGTTGACCACAACCTCAGCGGCAACACGGCTACTGGGGTCTTGTGTCAATAAGGCATCCAAAATTGTATCAGATATCTGATCGCAGATTTTATCTGGATGACCTTCTGTCACCGACTCGGAAGTGAATAAATAACGTCTAGACAAATTTAACTCCTTACAAATTTGTAATGTTGACTAAATGTTTGATTTTAGTTCAACTACTAATTTATGAAATAATAACAATATTTTTCCAGTCGTCTATTATCATTTTGTTATCTTCATCAAAATTGCCAATCCCCATTGGTCTGTTCAAGAGAAAAATTACAATACTTAATTTCTTTTGCTGGTATATATATCGTTCACTACAAAAAAAGGGACACCCACGAGCGTCCCCAAAATATCAGAAAAACAATGCTGCTCTAAACTTGAACTGCGAGCTTTGCTTCCTTCGCTGTCAAACGTTCGTAAGCTGAACGCATTTTCAGACCTGTTAGGACTTGGAACAAACCAGTACCATTATTGGAACCTGGATACTCCCGGTGTTGCAGTAATAAATGAGTCATCTCACCTTGGTACTTAGTAGAAGTATTGCTCAGATGAGTTTCGATGTACCGGACTTCTTCTAGATTGTCGAATTGACCATCTACTTCCAATACTGAAACATAACGTCCGTAGTATACGTCAGAACCGTAGTATAGTTGCATACCAGGATAAGAACAGGTCAACTTGCGTCCACAGGGAGTCCAGTGGATTGTGGAACCTTCATCAAAGAGGTATGCTGGCTTAAAGCCTTCTCTGGATTCTTGCTGGAGCATCCGCACTCGCAGGACTTTCCGGTCTGTGTCACCTTTAATTAAATTGGTGGGCAATACTTGAAGAACTACATCGGCGAATTCTCTTTGGGGTTCGATAAACTTTTCAAAATCGGGTTTGCGAGAGTTGATTTGAGCTAAAACATCTTCATAGCGATGTCCTCTCTCTGCCATATCACGCTGGATTTTCCAGGCAATCTTAACTTCATCGCTAATGTCAAAATAGACACTAAAGTCTATTAGCGCTCGCACCCGCTCATCATATAAAGGATGTAGCCCTTCAACAACTATAATATGATTCGGTTCAATCCTTTCTGGTGGATCGATCGCGCCGGTTTCGTGGTTATATATAGGCTTATCAATTGCATGACCTTCTTTGAGCGCTTTGATTTGCTCGTACATGAGGTCAAAATTGTTCGCCCTCGGATCTAGTGCTGTTATTCCTGTTTCTTTGCGCTGCTTGCGATCCAAGCAATGATAGTCATCCAAACAGATAACTGTCATTAACTCTTCACCAAATAAATCTATCAGGCGACGCAAAAACGTAGACTTACCACACCCCGAGTCTCCAGCAACTCCGATCAGCACCACTCGTTCCGGCTTCGTTATCATAAATCCCCTTTAAGATACTAAAAAATGAGTCAATAATTTTTCACACAACAGAATTTAGACAACGGGTTTCCCCTTTGGTTTGTTCTGCGTTCTTGCCCTCCAGCATTGCCACAAAACCTACATCGATATACAAAATTAACTTTGTTCCCCCGAGTGGTAATCTGGATTTATAGCTGGTAAGTATTTTATCCTAGTCATATACTTGATTTTAACAGAAGGGGGTATTCTATACAAGGCTTACTGTTAGGAAGAATATTATGATTTTGGAATCATCTTGTTGAATTTTTGTGTTTTTTATCCGATCGCCAGCCAGCAAAATCCTGCTAGATGCAAAATAAATATTTACACCAGTAATATTCCTGAGAAAAATAAACCCAGAGAGGGGTAGAGCTATTTGCGCTTCCTCAGGCAGAATCTCAGATAAATAGTTGCTAATTGTTGGATTTAAGTCTATTAGCTGAGTAACTACCAATACTTCCTCCGTGAGACTGAATTAAAAGTAAAAAATCGCGATTATTATGTGCTATTTTATATAGCCCCTGCAAAGTGCCTTGTTGCTAGGCGATCTGGTCTGCCTTGCCAAACGTCTAAAGTAGACTGCCTCATATCTCGATTTTATACTTATATTTATTCGTGATTAAGTTTACATTAATGAAGCTTATCTAATAGTCCTCTACCCTTGCCTAGTTATGATGGGTAAAGACAAGCACCCTAAATCCCCGCCAAGTATGTTCAACTTGGAATTTTCTTCTCCCCTTTGAATTGGGGCAAGGGCGCTTCATGGTCGAGTAGCCCTCATAACTAATGTGGTGGCGTACTAGTCATGTCGCAATCTACTTGATTGTGGTAATATAAAATTCAACAAAAAATTAGTCTTACAGAAGCTAAATAAGACTAGCGACATGGAACCAATGAGAAGCACAGCTTATAGATGTTGACATTCTCCAATATATACATCATGAGAATGATGCACTTATTGGTAAAATAGAAGACTGTCTCCCAAATAGGAGATGGAAATGCACAAAAAAAAGATTAAATTGACTCACTATTAACATTCTCCTAAGGACTTATCCTCTACCTTAGTAGGTGAACAGGTGTGACTTTTGCCGTTCCTGTATGTCTTAGGTGAATGTGTATAGCACGGCATTCATTTGTAGTGCCGCTTTCCTTTGAAAGCCAGTATTGTAAAACCAAATTTTGGTAAACTGTATCTGGTATGTGGTGGGAAAGGTTTTTTTAAAAGGTTAAGTAGACATCGGAGTGGTAGAAGGAATGTACAATCAAGGTGCTGTTGAAAGTGCTGCCAATATAGAATCAGGTAGCCGTATCTTCGTCTATGAAGTGGTAGGTCTACGTCAGAACGAAGAAACTGAGAAAACAAACTACCCAATTCGCAAGAGTGGCAGTGTGTTCATCAGAGTGCCTTACAACCGCATGAATCAGGAAATGCGACGGATCGCGCGTCTAGGCGGCAAAATTGTTAGTATCGAAACTGGGAGTGCTTTACAACAAGTAAATGGTACTTCTTCTTCTTTTGATACGAGCAGTGAAGCTTCGACTCCCACTACATCTGGTGAGATAGCTGAGACTGAAGGAAATGGTATAGCCACACCTGTAGATGCTAACGGTGAAGTGAAAGGCTTCGGCAAATCACCAACTGAGCAACAGCCCAAGAAAAAGGACAAAAAAGGCAACACCATGACTCAAGCGAAAGCCAAACACGCTGATGTTCCTGTAAACATTTACCGTCCCAATGCTCCTTTTATAGGTAAATGTATATCTAATCAAGAGTTGGTTGGGGAGGGTGGAATCGGTACTGTCCGTCACCTGAAGTTCGACTTAACTGGCGGAGATTTGCGGTATATCGAAGGCCAAAGTATTGGTATTATCCCCCCAGGATTGGATAAAAACGGCAAGCCTGAGAAACTTAGACTGTACTCAATCGCCTCCACTCGTCACGGTGATGATGTGGATGATAAAACAGTATCACTTTGCGTTCGGCAGTTAGAGTACAAACACCCAGAAACAAATGAAACAGTCTACGGTGTTTGCTCAACACACTTGTGTCATTTAGAACCAGGCACTGAGGTTAAAATCACTGGACCTGTAGGTAAGGAAATGCTCTTACCTGAAGACACTAACGCTAAAGTGATCATGATGGGTACGGGAACAGGTATTGCGCCGATGCGGGCTTACCTGTGGCGGATGTTCAAGGATGCAGAAAGAGCGGCTAACCCTGAATACCAATTTGGCGGTTTTGCTTGGCTAATTTTTGGTATCCCGACTTCTCCAAACATTTTGTATAAAGAAGAACTGGAGGAAATGCAGCAGAAGTATCCTGATAACTTCCGCTTAACTTACGCCATCAGCCGCGAACAAAAGAACCCAGAGGGTGGCAGAATGTATATCCAAGACCGCGTGGCAGAACATGCGGATGAACTTTGGAAGATGATTAAAGAAGAAAATACCCACACCTACATTTGTGGTTTGCGCGGTATGGAAGATGGTATTGATGCGGCTTTGGCAGCAGCAGCAGCGAAAGAAGACATCGTTTGGGCTACCTATCAGAAGGAACTCAAGAAAGCTGGTCGTTGGCACGTAGAAACCTATTAATAGAGTTAGGAGTTAGGAGTTAGGAGTTAAGAATAAAAATTCGGAACTCGTAATTCATAATTTATAATTCGCAACTCATCAAAGGATTAATTATAGTAGGTGGGGCATATGCTCCACCTACAGCTATTATTGCTAATATTTGGTGGAAAGTTTGTGGGTGTAAAACTGGGAATACTGGGTTTAGGTACAGTGGGAACAGGTACAGTACAATTGTTGCAAGATACTGTCGGCCGTCATCCACTGTTGCAGGAAATAGAGATATATAAGGTTGGGGTGCGATCGCTTGATAAACCCCGTGAAGTCAAACTTACGGACGCTGTGTTAACCACCGATTTAGAAGCCATAGTCACAGATCCGAATGTGGAGATTGTGGTTGAGGTGATGGGTGGACTAGAACCGGCGCGATCGCTTATTTTGAAAGCAATAAGTCATGGCAAACACGTAGTTACCGCTAATAAGGCAGCTATTTCCCGTTTTGGTGATGAAATTTTTACAGCAGCAAATCAGGCTGGTGTATACGTCATGCTCGAAGCTGCGGTTGGTGGTGGTATTCCCGTGATTCAACCCCTGAAACAGTCTTTAAGTGTTAACCGGATTCATGCGGTCACAGGTATCGTTAACGGTACAACTAACTACATCCTCACAAGGATGCAAACCGAAGGCAGCAATTTTAGTGATGTGTTAGCTGATGCTCAAAAATTTGGTTATGCTGAAGCCGACCCCACCGCTGATGTTGATGGCTTCGACGCTGCAGACAAAATCGCCATCCTCGCTTCATTAGCATTTGGTGGAAGGATTAACCTAGAACAAGTTTACTGTGAGGGAATTCGGCAAGTTAGCAGGACAGATATTGCCTACGCCGAAAAATTAGGATTTGTGATTAAATTATTAGCGATCGCCCGCATAACCACCTCTTGTTCCCCTCTTACCCCCTCCTCCCCTCCCACCCTCTCCGTCAGGGTTCATCCCACCCTAGTACCGAAAACACACCCGTTAGCCAACATTAACGGTGTTAATAACGCCATCCTCACAGAAGGAGAACCCCTAGGGCAGGTAATGTTTTTTGGGCCTGGAGCCGGTGCTGGGGCAACCGCTAGCGCTGTATCTTCTGATATTTTGAACTTAGTAGCTACACTGAAAACTCAGAAGACAGGAACATTGTTAAATCCGCTATACGCATGCAGGCATCAAGATTACTGTCAAATTGCACCGATGGAAGAACAGGTAACTCGGTTTTATACACGTTTCCTGACAAAAGACCAACCCGGTGTGATTGGTAAATTGGGTACTTGTTTTGGGAAATATGGCGTGAGTTTAGAGTCGATTGTCCAAACAGGCTTTCAGGAAAAACTGGCAGAAATCGTTGTTGTTACCTACGATGTCCGAGAAGGCGATTTTCGGCAAGCTTTGGCAGAAATTCGCACCCTAGAAGCGATAGATAGTATTCCCAGCTTGTTGAGGGTGCTTTAAAGAAAGTTAGGAGTTAGGAGTTAGGAGTTAGGAGTTAGGAGTTAGGAGTTAGGAGTTAGGAGTTAGGAGTTAGGAGTTAGGAGTTAGGAGTTATGCAAAAATTGCGCGAAACCTTTATTTTTGAACTACTAAGACAAAGCTTACTGGGTAGTTTTTAAACCCATTTTAACTGATATCTCGCACCTTTCTCAATAAGCCCAAAATCATGCCCAGAAATAAATTGTCCCGAAGGGATAATTTATTTCTGGGCTTCCTGACGTTGGTGCATTCCGGTCAGCCTTTAATGGGTTTAAGCTTCTTGCTGTGTAGCCGAAGGCATCTTAAAGGGTAATTTATTTCACGGCTCTTAAGCGAACCGTATTGTCCCAACTCCCAACTCCTAACTCCCAACTCCTAACTCCCAACTCCCAACTCCCAACTCCTAACTCCCAACTCCTAACTCCCAACTCCTAACTCCTAACCAATAACCAATAACCACTAACCAATAACCACTAACCTTCAAATTTTGTATCCCCAACTAACTGGTGTAAAAGTGCCATCTATGGCTTAATTTGGTTAGATACAAAATTTTACTGGTGTCAGGGTCATTAAAATGACAAATATGCCTCCCTCAGATCCCAGGTCATCCGAAAGAAGCGCTCTTGGCTTTGATGAATTTATCGGCATTTTGGTGGCATTTACCACCATTGGTGCGATTTTGTTTTGGTCATTTTCTCGCAAGGATTCTGGCTTGAACTTAAGCGGATTGCCATTACCTTCTTCCACTACTTCACCTTTGTCAACTCCTCCACCTCTAGTCCCTGCTATTGGTGTAGGCAATTTGGAGCTTCCTCAAAGCGTTGCACCTCCTGTGATTGTTGAATCTCCGGGAATTACATCAAGACCAAACGGAGTGACTATTGCTCCAGTTTTGCCAATAATTCCTGTTCTCCCAATCTCACCGCAGGTACAAGCACCCGCACCCCCTGTAGTTGGAACGGTTGTAGGGGAAATTCCTTTAGTAACTCCCTCTGCCAAAAAGTCAACAATTCCACCACCAATAGCATTTACCGACGTTCCAGAAAATTTCTGGGCAAATCGTTTTATCAATGTGCTTTCTTCCCGTCGGATTATTGAAGGCTATAAGGATTACTCCTTTAGACCAGATCAAGCCGTCAATCGAGCGGAATTCGCTGCCATTTTGCAAAAGGCATTTGACAAAGAACTCGCTAAAAACGATCTGACTTTTAAGGATGTAGCATCAAACTATTGGGCAAATCCAGCAATTGACAAATCGATTAAAACAGGATTTTTAAGAGGCTATCCCGATCAAACCTTCAAACCAGACCAAAAAATTCCCAGAGTGCAAGTTTTGGTTGCGCTTGTCAGTGGCTTAAACCTAAAAAGTCCTGCTTCTCCTTCCAAGGTTATCGGTATCTACAAAGATGCCAAAGATATTCCAAAATACGCCATCGATCGGATTGCAGCGGCGACAGCGAACGGTCTTGTGGTAAACTATCCTGACAAAGATGTCTTCGCTCCTAATAAAGAAGCTACCCGTGCGGAAGTAACCGCAATGGTTCATCAAGCTTTGGTGCGAGCGGGAAGGTTACAACCGATTAAATCTGACAATATCGTGCAAGTACCTCGATAAAAATCGAACTTTCACTCCTGCTGAAAGTGGGAAGAGTTTTTTAACGCTCGTAAGAAGGAAGGGGAAAGAAGGAAGAAGTCTTCGTGCCTTCAAGCCAAACGGGTTCGGTGTCCCCCACCAATCTACGATTTGGTGGTCGGTAGAGGTGCCGGGTTTAAATCCCCCACCAATTGCTTCTTGCTTCTTACTTCTTTTTTTTTCCCGCTTTCAAAATTCAGTAATCGGTGGGTGCATCAGCCTTGAAAATGGCTGTAGCACCCGTTTATTAGTCTTTAACAGCTATCAGTTTCCTTAACTCCAAGTTTTTAAGTACCGAGAGTTTCGCGTTGCTTTCTGGTCTAAAATTAATACCATATGCCTGTTGACTGATAACTGTTTGGTGATTTAAGCGTCTCTACCGACTACTTGTGATTTGAGAGTTGTAATTTCACTAGTTAACTCTTGTCTAGTTGAGGCTTTGAGCAAATAGCGGTAAATAAACCAACTAGAGTAGCCAATACCAATCAATTCAAAGGTAGGTGCTACTAAAGGAATATCATTCAAAGCATCCAATATTGCCAAAACGACCTTAACGGCAACAATTGCACCCACAATGGTGCCGAGGACAATTAGGGGCTGTTTGTATTTATTAAAAAAGGTTCCCAGATATTCAGGTAGTGTCCCTAAAAAGCCGGAAACTTGTTCCCCGTATTTCAACCATTGCTCTTGAGACTCTGCAGGAGGCTGGATTTTGGTTATTGTTCCGGTTTGATTGTTCAGTTCTGACTTGATTGCCTCTGTGGACTTAGTTTCCATAAATTCTGGTTCTTGCATTTTCGCTTCCATAATTTTGTCAGTTGAGTTACTGCTATTCAAAACCGAAACAAATATAGGCATCGGTTTTGATTGACACTTTAACAGTTAGTTAGATACAAACGGAATATGGTGGCACGATTGGTAATCCCCCATCATATGCCGTTGGTGACTGTTCGCGACTGTTAGCTGTTTTAATGGGAGCATAGGAGCGGTTATCCCTCAGTGTCCGGACACGGTTTAGCTATCCGCACATGACTTTTCTAGATTGACAGTGGCATTGAGAAGAAGCAGGTTTTTGTCTGCTTTTTTGACAATTGCAACCAAAAGACCGCTTTTACAAGTGCTTGTTGAGTTGCAAGTCTTACCACTTTTAGGAACGGGTTTTAGTTTTCTATGACTATAATTATTCCTCAACCACTACTTTATCAACTACAAGAAGGTAGAAAAATCAGTAGTATAGAATGATGCTGTTAGCGCTAGGATTAATCAAAATCAGCATTTTAGACTCTTTTTGAGCGAACCCAGAATTCTGATTTGGCGGTTATCCTACGCTGCTTCAACTGGTAATAGTCATGTTTTTAGCCGTGGAAATGATTCTCTTTCGAGTCCACCTCTTATTTTTACAAGTTTAAATGCCGATTTTACTTGATATTAAAGCTATATTAAGCCGCACTCGTCAATTAATGTACTTGTATTGATATTAATACGTAATAAAAGTTTTTATGTATTAAAGCAACCTAGACTAAAAGATTATTTTGTGCTATGGCACCTACAAGGGAGTAAAAATAAAAATATCCCATTTCTAGAGAGGTCATTCCAGAAATGGGAGAAAATAAGAGGTCGTATTTTTATCAAAGATTTTTTGGTAGATTTGGGCTGGGATAATACCCTAAAGCCGCATTATAGCTCCTAGTTTACTTCCAATCAGGAATTTGTGCGTCTTCACCACCAACGCCAATTCCTGTATTAAAGATATTCGCATCACTGATATCTAAATTACCCATTGATGCACCGTAGACGTTAGAGTCGTGAATCGTTGCACGACTTAAGTTTGCCCCGTCTAGATTAGTGTTCTTCAAATTTACGTTGGTTAGATAAACTGATGTCAAATTGGCACCTTGCAAGTTCGCACCAGTTAAATCAGCACCCTCAAGGTTAGCCTTTGTCAAGTTGGCTCCTTGCAAATTCGATCCTCTCAAGTCAGCACCAATTAAATGTGTACTACTGAGATTTGCTCCTGATAAATCGCACTGAACGCACACTCCATCTGAAAGTAGCTGTTCTACGTGACGTGGATTTTCAGCATTAACCAAACCAGTAAATAGTAGGGGAGTTACCAGTGTTGTTATTGCCAAGAGCTTGTATTTCATAAGCTTTCCCCTTTTGCGATTAAATCGCTTCCGTTTTTTCCTCACCCTTCTATTATCTCACTATATTTTTGGTAAGTAGGGATTTATCCCACAGAAAAGTTGTGATATAGATCAATCCGGTTTGGGCGATCGCCATAATTGTATTCTGGAAAACTCTTAGCTAACAAGGGTTTTGAGGGATAGTCCTTGACAAAAAAATCGCCAAAAATCCTAATATTAAATATTTTAAAGATTTTGTAAAGCTAAGTATATATTTTTTTACTAGTGGATAAAAATGATATCCGGAATTCAAGCATTTTAGCTGTCATCATTTCATTATATTTACTGAAATAAGATGGTTACCAGTATTTTTACTTATTTTCTCTTGCAGCCAGATAATATTCATAATTTATAATTGATGCTTCTTGGACATAGTAACTTTATATATTAATAAAGAAGCTCAAAATATACTTAAAGATTTTAAGCCTCTAACTGCGGAAATAATTATCCGCTTCCTTGTTTCTGTTTAATACCCCGACCGTGAAACAGGTTGCTCGTTTTGAGTTGGGGTTTGAATCTCCATATATAAACCTCTTCCTTCTTCCTTCTTCCTTCTTCCTTCGTCAAGAATTAAAGCTCAAGAAATTCTCGGATATATTGATTTACTAACTCAGGCTGTTCCTGCTGTACCCAATGACTACAGTTAGGAATATATTTGATTTGAAAATCGCTCGCATAAGCTTCAGTGCCATAGGTGAGTTCTTTTCCGAGTGCAGAATCATTTTCTCCCCAAATCATTAACGTCGGTACTTCTAAAACACCCCAATATTGATTGAGCAATTTTTGTTGAAAAATATTGCGGTAATAATTCAACATTGCCGTAAGGGCCCCACGTTTGGCAGCGGCATCTTTATAAGCATTAATATCGGAAGAACTAAAAGCACTTTTGTCTACTGCCAGACCTTTAAAAATGGTTTCGATGGCTTGATAGTCATCAGATTGGATAAATAATTCTGGTAGGATAGGTAGTTGGAAAAAAAAGAAATAAGCACTGCGAAGCAACTGTTGGGGAGTGCGCAGACCTTCGGCAAATTTAGCGGGATGAGGTATATTAAGTACGATTAAGCGTTCTATCATTTCTGGATAGGTGTAAGCAACATTCCAGGCGATCGCACCTCCCCAATCATGTCCTACCAACACACATTTTTCATAGCCCAATCCCTTAATTACTCCTGCAATATCTTTGATAAATTCATCCATCACATAGGCCGATTGTTCTACAGGTTTATCACTATCGTTATAGCCACGCAAATCAAGAGCGACAACTTTAAAGTATTTGGCGAATTCTGGTATTTGTTTCCGCCACGAATACCAAAATTCAGGGAACCCATGTAACATCAACATCAAAGGACCTTCACCTTGGGTGACGTAATGAAGTCTAATTCCATTTGTGGTGATATACTCGTGCTGCCAAGAGGTTTCTACAATAGACATAATTAATACTCCTTAAGCTAGATAACAAAATACAAACGTTGGGATAGTTTCTAGTGGTCTGTCAACCCAAAATTAACGAGTAGGGGTAGTCCTGAGTGCTGACAATGAAGTATAAATAAAAACCCCTCAAAGTTGAAGTGAGGGTCAGATCCCCGACAACTTTGGCGAAGTCGGGGATCTAAAAGATCGTTTTCTGAAAAAAATTAGTCAACCCCACAAATCATAACTCCTAACTCCTAACTCCTAACTCCTAACTCCTAACTCCCAACTCCTAACTCCTAACTCCTAACTCCTAACTCCTAACTCCTAACTCCCAACTCCTAACTCCTAACTCCTAACTCCTAACTCCTAACTCCTAACTCCTAACTCCCAACCCCCAACTCCTAACTCCTAACTCCTAACTCCTAACTCCTAACTCCTAACTCCCAACTCCCAACTCCCTATGACCATTGTAGAAATGCGGGGTATATGGCTTACCACTACCGATAGTAAGGTTCTTCGCTCTCACCAACGCATTGCGGAAGCGATGGACTTCCTCGCCGAGACAGGATTTAATGTTGTATTTCCCGTAGTTTGGAACAAAGGGGTAACACAGTATCCCAGTCAAGCGATGCGACAGAGGTTTGGTATCGAAATTGACCCGCGTTCTTTTGGTCGCGACCCTTTGGCGGAAGTGGTGACTGAGGCACACCGGGTAGGGTTAAAGGTAATTCCCTGGTTTGAATACGGTTTTGCGAGTTCGTATAATTTGAATGGTGGAATGCTGCTAGCGAAAAAACCAGAATGGGCTGCCCGTGACTGTCGGGGTAACTTATTAAACAAAAATGGTTTTGAGTGGCTAAATTCCTTGAACCCCCAAGTGCAGGAATTCCTGATGAGTTTGGTGTTGGAAGTTGTCAAGAATTATGATGTAGATGGTATTCAAGGTGATGACCGTTTCCCAGCTTTGCCTTGTGAAGGTGGTTATGACCAAATAACTGTGAAACGCTACTGCCAGGAGTTTGGTCAAAATCCTCCAGAAAACCCCAAAGATGGGCAATGGTTAGAATGGCGTGCTGATATTCTGACTGAGTTCTTGGCGCGTTTGTATAGGGAGGTGAAAGCGGTAAATCCTAACCTGCTGGTGTCAATGGCTCCAAATATTTATGATTGGGCATTTAAGGAATATTTGCAAGATTCAGCCACTTGGTTGAAAAGGGGACTTGTAGATATTATCCATCCCCAGATTTATCGTCGCGACTTCAAAAGTTATAAATCAATAGTTGATAAACTGGTGAGGGAGCAGTTTACTCCAGCGATGCTGCCAAAATTAGCACCAGGAATCTTGATGAAATTGGGATCTTATCGCATCAGCCCTGAGTACCTGTTACAGGCAGTTGAATATAACCGCGATCGCAATATCAAAGGTGAGGTGTTCTTTTTCTATGAAGGCTTGAGAGAAAATAATAATGCTCTAGCGAAAGCTTTACGAAGTGGGCCTTATGCTCATAACGCAAAATTCCCTTCTTTATCACACCTTAGTAGTAATAGCGGTAGTGATTCATTTTCAATTTGGCAGCGTTTGTTAAAGTTTGGCAGATTATAGTGCCCTTAGTCCCTTCTCCCAAGTTTGGGACAAGGGCAATTAGACAGGGACTTTGAGTCCCTGGCTGGTGGACGGGAGTGCAGTCGAGAAATGTGTGAATACTTAGTTGTTTTGTAACTTAGATTCTAGTGGGTGCGAGATGTCAGTTAAAGCCAGAATTTATGTCCAGTCTAAGATAAGTCGTGTCCAATGCTTAACAATAACGGATTCATTGGCTGTAGGTGTGTAATTGGTATCTTGGGGATAAGCTCTAATTCTTAAATTATTTAAAGAACGACGACCAAATTTTTGGAGAATGTATAGCTGAATTTGCATCTCGAAGGGAAGAATAGAAGTCGGGAAAATTAAAGCTGTTTTTAGGAGTTTTTTCAACCGAGAAATGTTTTTTTGATTAACTTGTTTATCAACTTGAGGTTTTGCAAAAGCACCACGCAGTTTCATGAAGCCGCAAGGATTTATAGAAGTGCTTACAAGATAACCATCAGCTAAATCAAAAGCTACAGTTACTTCCACATTTTCTTTGATAGTTAAAGGTAATAAAAGTCGCCCGTTTGCTTTTAATTGTTCTTGCCAAGCTGGTATAATATCCCAAGCGCCGACTGTCAGGATAATTCGGTCATAGGGTGCAGCATTGGGATAACCAAACCCACCATCAGTGCAGATAACTTTTACTTGTTGAAACCCAGCTAATTCTAAATTTTCACGGGCATTCTCTACAATATCTTTGTCTATATCGAGGGCAATAACTTCACCTGCTTTGCCGACAATATGCGCCATGAGAGCCGCATTATAACCAGTTCCTGCACCAATTTCCAATATGCGATCGCCTACTTTCAGGTCAAGTTGTTCTAACATGATTGCCATCAAAGTCGGCTGTGATGAAGAACTTATCGGCTGACCATTTTCTAACCACTTAGTAACAATTGCATCATCTTGATATGCCTTTTTCACTGTGACATTTGGTAAGAAAAGATGTCTTGGGACAGCGCGGAAAGCTGCTTCTACAGATGGGGTGCGGATAAACCCCATTTGTTTTATTTTATCGATCAGTGCTTGATGTAGTGTAGATGTGTCGCTCATACTTATGTATTTTCTATACTAACTGCAAGATGCGCAAAATCTATGTTTGCATTATCGCATTTTGCTGCAAAAAATATCTGTTACTGCACTACTTTATATAGTTGAAATTTGTTGTTCTTTCTTGAATGTAAAAAAGAAAGTACTACCTTGACCGACTTCCGATTCTACCCAAACATTACCACCATACATTTCAACAATTTTCTTCACTAAAGATAAACCAATGCCAGTACTATCCGAATCTTTATTGTTAGATATTTTTTGAAATATTTTGAAGATTCTGGCAAAATGTTGTTGCTCGATACCCGGACCATTATCCGCAACACTTAATTTCCAATAATCATTCTCTTCAATGCAGGCTATTGTAATTTTACCTTGCGGTTTATCCATAAATTTGATGGCATTACTTATCAAGTTTTGATAGAGTTGTTCCATTCTAGTTTTCTCACAGGAAATTACAGGTAATTCGTTGGCTATTTCTATTTTGATATTATCCAATGGACAAATAAGCTCAATAACATCTTTAACCACATCATTTAAATTAACTGCTCTTTTTTCTTCACTGACACGTCCAACTCGGGAATATTTTAAGATGCCGTCAATTAAATTGTAGACTTTCTGAACTCTGGCTATCATTAGATTAACTAACTCTCGACCTTCAGAATCGAACTTATCGGCATAATCAGATAACAGCCACTCTGACAGCGAACTAATTCCACGTAGCGGTGCTTTCAAATCGTGAGAAACTATATAAGCGAAATCATTTAATTCTTGATTTGCACTTTTGATTTCTTTAAGTAACTGCCCCATTCTTTCCTGAGACTGCTTGCGTTGAATAACTTCCTGTTGGAGTTGGTCATTTGTTTTTGCAAGTTCAGATGTACGCTGTTCTACCAATTCTTCCAAACGTTCTTTATACTCCCATAATTCTTTTTCAACTCGCTTGCGTTCTGCATTTTCATTTTGCAAAGCTTCATTTGCTGCTTCAAGTTGTGCTGGGCTGGGGAGAGCAAGGGCTTGAGGAACTAAAGGTACCAATGTTAAAGCTGTGTATAAAGAAATGAGAGCAGTGAGGGCTTTCATCGCACCGGATAACCAATAAGTAGGGTGCCAAAGCGTCCACACTTCCATGATATGAGTTGTGCCGCAAGAGATAATAAAAGCTCCAAATAACAGAAAGATCCCTTTAAATGGTACATCTTCTCTTTTGTTGACAAAATACACAAGCGTCAGCGGAATCGAGTAATAAGAAAGTGCGATTAAAACATCTGACAATATATGCAGTCCAACCAACTCTGGCTTCCAAAGGTAACAATGACCGTGAGGAATAAAATTTCCTGAATCAAAAAAGTTATGAACAAATTCCATTTGAAAACCTCTTGCACTTACATTTGACTACCATGTAGAAAGCAAAAATTACATCTGCTTTAAAGAAGAGATTAAATCTGCCCAAAGGTAGATTCTTGGCAGAGAAGAGGCTACTGCTGGATACTTATGTTTTGACTCATGCAGAATATGACAAAGAATATCACTTTAGATCCCCGACTTCTTTGACAAGTCGGGGATCTAAAGTGCTTGAACTTTCAAAAATCATGTACTAGGCTTTGGGTGAGTTTTTTCAGATTAAGTAGTGTACGTTAGTGAAGCGTAACGCACACTACTTAATCTACTTGTCACTTCCCTTTTTCTCAACTGCTGGATACTGTAATAACACCTGCTTCAAGTATTTTCCAGTATGCGATCGCTCATTTTTTGCCACATCTTCTGGTGTACCTACAGCAACTAGTTCTCCACCTTTATCACCTCCATCGGGGCCTAAATCTATCACCCAATCTGAACAACGAATCACATCTAAATTGTGTTCAATCACCAAAATTGAATTACCTTTATCCACCAAACGTTGCAATACATCCAACAATTTGTGGACATCATAAAAAGATAAACCAGTCGTCGGTTCATCGATTAAATACAAAGTTTTTCCTGTAGCTCGACGAGATAATTCGGTTGCTAATTTCACTCGTTGCGCTTCACCACCAGATAAAGTAGTCGCAGGTTGTCCTAATTGAACATAACCCAACCCGACATCAACTAAAGTTTGCAAACGGGTAACAGCTTTGGGAATATTTGTAAAGAACTCTAGACTCTCTTCAACTGTCATGCTGAGAACATCTGAAATAGACTTGTTTTTGTACTTAACTTGCAAAGTTTCACGGTTGTATCTCGCACCTTTACAAACTTCGCACTGGACATAAACATCAGGTAAGAAATTCATTTCAATGACATTTACACCCTGTCCGCTGCAAGCTTCACAACGTCCACCTTTGACATTAAAAGAAAACTGTCCTGGTTTATAACCCCTAGCTTTCGCTTCTACGGTTTGCGAAAACACATCACGTATTACATCGAAAATGCCTGTATAAGTCGCAGGGTTAGAACGAGGTGTCCTACCAATGGGAGATTGGTCAATAACAATTGCTTTATCAACAGCATTTAATCCTTTAATGGCATCAATATCCTTAGGTAAAGGAACTCTTTTAGTGAGGTGATGTTGCAGTGCTGGGTAAAGCAATTCATTAATCAAAGTAGATTTTCCCGAACCAGAAACACCAGTCACTGACACAAGTTTTCCGAGGGGAATTTCCACATCGATATTTCTTAAATTGTTCCGTTGGGCATTTTGAATGACTAAATTTCGCCCATTTCCTTCTCTACGTTCTACAGGGGTTTGAATTACTCTTCGTCCCGATAAATAAGCTCCTGTTAAAGATTCTTCCGCTGCCAACAACGCTTGAAAATCACCTTGAACGATAATATTTCCGCCGTGAATTCCTGCTCCTGGTCCAATATCAACAAGGTAGTCAGCAGCACGAATTGTTTCTTCATCATGCTCAACCACAATTAAAGTATTGCCCAAATCCCGCAACTTCGTTAAAGTTTGCAATAAGCGCCCATTATCTCGTTGATGCAAACCAATACTCGGTTCATCTAAAACGTACAACACTCCAGTTAAACCAGAACCAATTTGGGTTGCTAATCTAATCCGTTGAGCTTCTCCACCAGAAAGTGTCATCGCGGGTCGGTCAATAGTGAGATAATCTAATCCAACATCGAGGAGAAATTGCAATCTAGCCTTAATTTCTCTCAATACCAAATCCGCAATTTGTAATTGCCTAGGACTCAACTCTATATTATCAGTTCTTTCTCGACAAACTTGAATTGAAACACCAGTAAAATCCAAAATACCGTACTGTCCCAACCGCACCGCCAAAGCTTCCGGTTTCAACCTTTTTCCATTACAAACCGGACAAGGTTGATCCACCAAATATTGCTCTAACTTCTGCTTAATTAACTCCGAACCACCCTCATATTGCCTCTGCAAAATCGGCAGTACCCCCTTAAAATCTCTTGGCGTACCTGGTGTCTTGGTGGCCTTATCTTCCCCATTCAAAATTATATCTTGCTGTTCATCCGTCAAGTTCTTCCAATTCGTCTGCAATTCAAACCCGTAAGTTTGCCCCAAAGCATACAACAACTCTAGATAATAAGAATTATCCTTCTCCGACCAAGGAGCGATCGCCGCATAAACAGGTGCTTCTGGATCGGGTACCACCAACTCCGACGAAAATCTTCTTAAACTCCCTATCCCATGACAATTTGAACAAGCACCATAAGGAGAGTTAAACGAGAACAATCGGGGGGATAATTCTTCCATCACTGCACCATGTTCGGGACATGCGAAGTTTTCGGAAAAGACTAATTCTTCTTCGTTGGTTGTTTGGGTTTCATCAGAATTTTGACCGTGGAGAATTATTGCAATACCACCAGACTGTTTTAAGCACGTAGAAAGCGAATCGACCAGACGTTCTTGAATACCGTCTTTTTTCACCAGACGGTCAATCACTACTTCAATAGTATGTGTCAAATTTTTATCCAACTCAATCGAATCAGATAATTCCCGCACCTCACCATCAACCCGCACCCGCACAAAACCTTGGGATGCCAAACTGGATATCAGCTTACGGTGTGTGCCTTTTTTACCTCGAACTACGGGAGCAAGAATTTGAAAGCGAGTTTTATCCGGTAAATCTATAATCCGATCGACCATTTCATCAATCGTCTGCGGTGCAATACAGCGATCGCATATCGGACAATGGGGTTCACCAGCCCGTCCAAACAACAGCCGCATATAGT
The DNA here is from genome assembly GCA_019359595.1 of Cyanomargarita calcarea GSE-NOS-MK-12-04C. GTDB lineage: Bacteria > Cyanobacteriota > Cyanobacteriia > Cyanobacteriales > Nostocaceae > Cyanomargarita > Cyanomargarita calcarea. The sequence continues at coordinate 17,811 of JAHHGZ010000005.1, read as the reverse complement.
CATAAATTTCTGTCACCGTCCCCACAGTCGAACGTGGGTTATGAGAGGTTGACTTTTGGTCGATAGAAATTGCCGGACTTAAACCCTCAATTGCCTCCACATCCGGTTTGTTGAGTTGCCCTAAAAATTGCCGTGCGTAGGCACTGAGAGACTCCACATATCGGCGTTGTCCTTCTGCAAAAATGGTATCAAAGGCCAAAGAAGACTTCCCAGAACCAGAAACACCAGTAAAAACAATCAGGCGATCGCGTGGCAGATCCAAATCAACATTCTTCAGGTTATGCTGCCTAGCACCCCGAATCCGAATAGTATTTTGGCTGTTGGGTTTGGGAAGATGCCCATTTAAAGACGCAACTAACTTTTTCTCTGACATATCAGCACGATTGATCCTAGAGGCAGCAGGAGAGACGATCCTTAATGATACTACCGTTACTCAGATCGGGGTAGAACAATCGTACTCTCATTCCTCTGAAGAGGCGAGCTTTAGTTGAAAGTAGCCCCTTACCCCCGTGTTTCTTCACTGGCGATCGCCTTACAACACCTCTGTGATTTAACCTATAGATAGTCCTGCCTAGATGATTAGACTTATGTCCATAACCGCAAAGCAGTTGGCAGAACTAATGCCAGATGCGACTCAAGTTGAAAGTATTGAACCAGAGATGGAAAGTTCGTTACATTATGCTCAGTTGTCGTTGTTGGTTTCCTGTCTACAGTGGCTTTGGCGCGAACGGACAGACTTTTTTATTGGGGCGAATCTCACCATCTATTTCAGTCGCCTTTCTCTCAAGAATCGAGATTTCAGAGGACCCGATTTTTTCCTAGTCAAACAAACTCAGAAGCATCCTCGCAAATCTTGGGTGGTTTGGGAAGAAGATGGCAAGTATCCTGACTTAATCATCGAGCTACTCTCTGATTCGACGGCTGAGGTGGATAAGAGCCTTAAAAAAGACCTCTACCAAGACCGATTTAGAACACATGAATACTTTTGGTTTTCACCAGAGAGTTTAGAATTTGCTGGGTTTCGCCTAATCAGCCAGAAGTATGAAGCCATTGATTTTAACGAGGAAGGCTTGCTTTGGAGTGAAACCCTGAATTTGTATTTGGGCGTTTATGACGGGCAGCTGCGCTATTTTAGCTCAGAATGTCGGTTAGTTTTGACATCTGAAGAGGAAGCATTGCTTTCCCAGCAGAGAGCGGAACAGTTGGCAGCCCAGTTGAGAGCGTTAGGAGTAGAGCCGCAAGTTTGACATTCAATTTAATTAATACTGGCCCAACCACTCGACAATTTGGGCATTCACAACATCCGGGACCTCATCATGGGGACAATTTTAAGCGAATTAAAATTAACCCCAGACAAAGAGGGTTCCTTAAGACATTAAAAGACTAGACCATGCTGTACAATAAGGTATAACCTTAGACAGTGAAATAAAATGTATAAACCTCACGAATTTGCAAAAAAGCTTGGTAACCCTAGCCAAGCAATGGTACTATTAGAAAGTAAAAAAACGCAGTGCTTATTGTAATCAACAAAAATGCTTTTATCCATCAAGACACAACTAAAACTAAATAAAGTTCAACGTGTCTTGATGTCGAAGCACGCTGGTATTTCTCGTTTTACATATAACTGGGGTTTGGCTACATGGCAAGCTCTATATAAGGATGGATACAAACCAAACCATCGAGTGCTACGGACTTTTTTTAATAGTGATGTTAAAACCAATCCGGATTTAGCATGGTTAAAAGAAAAAGGTATCTGTCAAAAAGTAACAGAGTTTGCGTTTGAACAACTTGGAGATTCTTATAAAAGATTTTTCAAAGGTCAATCGGAATATCCGAAGTTCAAAAAAAAAGGCAAATCGACTAATAGTTTTACAATAAATGCTGGTGGTAAACCAATCCCGGTAGGAGGTACACGGATTAAGTTACCTACGATTGGGTGGGTTAAAACTTATGAAGGATTACCGCACGTTACAGCTTCCAAATTAACGATATCAGAACGTGCTGGAAACTGGTATATTAGCTTTTCTTTTGAACAAAATCACGAACCAATAGCAGATAAAATACCTGTTGTAGGGGTTGATTTGGGTATAAAAGAATTAGCGACATTATCAACTGGCGTAGTATTCAATAACCCGAAAGCATCGAAAAGATTTAGGAAAAAGCTAGCTAGGCAACAACGGGAACTAGCGAGAAAAGTTTGGGGTTCTAATCAATATCTTAAACAAAAATTTCAAGTAGCAAAAACACATAAACGTGTAAGTGATATCCGTCTTGACGCAACTCATAAAGCAACAACAACTATTAGCAAAAACCACGCCAAAATAGTTGTTGAGACTTTAAATGTTAGTGGGATGATGGCAAATCACAAGCTAGCTGGGGCTGTAGCAGATGCTAACTTTTATGAGTTTCGCAGGCAGTTAGAATATAAATCCAAAAAGTTTGGAAGTGAGCTAATTCTAGCTGGTAGATTTTATCCATCAAGTAAGACCTGTTCAAGCTGTGGGTATGTTCAAGATATGCCACTTAAAGAAAGGATTTTTAACTGTGGTGGATGTGGGATAAGTATTGACCGAGATTTAAACGCAGCAAAGAATCTCGTTCTTCTTGGTTAAACGGTGAGTCAGTGCGGTCTTGGGGTCTCCCGCTGCATTTAACCTTGACAAACGTGGACAGCTGTATTTTAAGGATCTTAAAATTTAGACGACATTTTTCGTTGACGGCTGTCCACGTTTGTCCACGGAGAACCCTCCCCAAGTAGAGCAACTGACGAACCCGTAAGGGTTAACCAGGACGCGCAGGGCTAAGGCGTGTCAGGACGTTGAGGGTAATGAAGCCGTCTTCACCCGTTGAAACGTTAAGTAAAAAGTAGATGACTAAGGTTGTCTATGATTTATATAGCAGTAAATCTAAGACAAGACCAGGCAATACCTGTTCTCCAGATAAGCTTGTGGGAGACTCTAATACTTCCTTTGGTTGCCCTTGTCTATAAATTTCAACACGGCGAGTTTTTCTATCAATTAGCCAAGCCAATTTTACGCCTGCATTCATATATTCAAGCATTTTGGCTTGAACAACGCTAAGACTGTCGGATGGGGACATTAGCTCTAAAACAAAATCTGGGGCAATAGGAGGAAATTTCTCGCGTTGTTCTGGTTTAAGAGCGTTCCACCTTTCTAATTGTATCCAGGAAACATCTGGGGAGCGGTCGGAACCATTGGGGAGTTTGAAACAGGTGGAGGAGTCGAATACTTCCCCAAGTTGAGTTTGTTCGTTCCACAGGACAAATCGCGCTGTTAGTTTGGCATTACGTTTTCCTGTTTCTCCTCCCGTTGGTGGCATTACAATTAGTTCTCCCAAAGCATTCCGTTCAAATTTGACATCGGGATTATCCCGACACAGTTGGTAAAATTGGTCGTCGCCAAGTTTGACGACGTTATTAAAGTTGATGGTAATTGCGGTCATGGCAATAATATGACATTTAAGTACATGAAAGCACTTCGACCATCGCTATGATGAAGAATATTAATTAATACTGGTCCAACCACTCCACAATTTGGGCATTCACAACATCCGGTACCTCATCATGGGGACAATGCCCAGCACCAGGAATTGGGACAATTTTGATATCCTGACCATTTTGCTGCGCTTGTTCGTAAATCTTGGCACCGCTAATTGGCGTCCAAGGGTCATCAGCACCCCAAACGACTAACAGCGGACGCTCAACTTTCGGCAACAGTTCCGATGGTGTTGGGCCAGGAGGTGCTGTTAAGATAGAAGCGAAAACTTGCTGCGCCCCCGGATCGCAAGAAGGAGCATAAAGCAAATCGACCAATTCATCCGTAACAGCCGCGCGATCGCGATAAACTTGATATAAAGTCCGGCGAATTTGATGTTTTTGGCGGATGCGGTTGAAGACAAATTTACCTGTTATCGGATGACCCACCAACTTATTAAAAGTTGACATCACAACTCGTAACGGCGGATTCAATTCGTGGGGACGATGACTCAAACCACCCGCAGAATTAATCAAAACACCACCAGCCGAAATTTCAGGGTACTTTGCTACCACCATCAAACTCAAAAGTGCGCCGATAGAGTTGCCAATAAATACTGCTGGTTCTTGAATGTGTTCTGCCCAAAAATCTTTGAGCAATTCTACCCACACATCTACTGTATAATTAATTGCAGCTTTATCGGAACCGCCAAAACCCAAAAGGTCGATGGCAAACACCCGATAACCAGCATCTGCTAAAACGGGGATATTTTTCCGCCAATGTCCAATAGAAGCGCCAAAACCGTGAACCAAAACTAAAGGGCGTCCAGTACCCATGACAGTGTACTGGATTTTGTAAGGCACTTTGTTGGGAGACTTGGAAGAAGTGCCAATCCCCTCAGAATTACCCTGCCAAGTCCAAAAGAGTTTTTCAAAGGTGATTGTTGTTGATGGCTGCTGGATAATCATAGTAATTGTTAACTTTTCTAAAGTATTGTTTATATTTTATCGGATTAGAGCTAGCTAGAAACCCGGTTTCGCATAAGTTACCGAGTTCCTAGAGCTTATAGTTCAAGACATAGTATTAATCGACACCTAAGGCCACCTTTTTTGTAATATTTTCTTGCACGTAAAGTTCTCGTAGGGGGAAAGGAATTTTTATACCTTCTTGTTGATAGCGTTTGTGCAATTTCTTAATAAATATATGTCTAGCAATTCTTTGATCGAAGAACTCATTCACCTGCAGAAAAACAGCGAAGTCAATACTATAATCGCTAAATTTTTCAAATCTTAAATACGGTTCATAATCTACTATTTCAGGTGCGATTTCCTGCATAACCTCTTTTGCTAACTCTGCAGTCACTCTTTCGACTAGTTCAAGGTCGCTTTCATAATCAACCCCGGCATGAATTGTTAATATTATCTCTTTTCCAGGAAGATGATAATTAGTAAAAATCGCAGAAGCTAGTTTTGAATTTGGAACCACGATGATGTTATTTGAAAGTTCCTTAATTGTTGTACTGCGCCAGTTAATATCTGTAACATAACCCTCATTACCGCCATCTAATTTCACATAATCTCCGCTTCCAACTTGTTTAGATATAATTATATACAAACCAGAAAATAAATTTTCCAGCGTATCTTTCAGTGCTAAACCCACTGCTAAACCACTAATTCCTAAAGTTGTCACTATCGGGGTAATTTCAACACCGATAGTTTGCAATATTATTAATGTTCCCAAAATGATAACTGTGGTTTTGGCAACGTTAGAAACTAATGACGTTGAAACTCCTTCTGTTCTGCGAGTCAACAAGCCCGCAAAACCAGCGGTTAGCCTTGCAAACACTAAAGTAACCGAGAACAGAAAAGCTATGGTAACAATTTGTTGCAGTATCTCAGCAACTTTTTCTATGCTCGCTAAATTTGGCTTGACGCTGGAATAACTAAGAATTGCCGCAAAAAAACCAGCAAGAACGCACCACAAAAATATCATCCGGTGCAAGGAGCTAACTAAGATTTCGGCTCCTGGAATCTGTTTTTGGACAACAAATTCTTTTAATTGCTTTCCAATAATTTTTTCGCCAACTACTCCAGCAAGTAAGCCAGCTAGAATAAATCCAAACGGCAGAATCCATTCAATCATAACTATTTTAGATTAAAGGTAAGAAATAGCCCCTAAAGGCACGAGACTGGGGAAAAATATATAAATATTGGCACTTATTGTCAAGGATAATTTTTTGCAAACAGACAACGGATGAGTTAACTGCGATCCTTATACCAAAGAAACCCTGGAGAAATTAATCCACACTCAGAGATCCATTTTTTATTCCATTTTCCTGCATTAAAATTTCTCTTATTGGAAAAGGAATTTTTATACCTTCTTGTTGATAGCGTTTGTGCAACTTCTTAATAAATATATGTCTAGCTATCCGTTGGTCAAAAAATTCATTTACCCGCAGAAATACAGTAAAATCTATACTAAAATCCCCAAAATTCCTATATCTAAGAAAAGGTTCAGTTTGGATTAATTCAGGTGAAATCTCTTGCATTACTTCCTTTGCCACCTCTACAGTAACTCTTTCAACTATGTCTAAATCGCTATCATAATCAACACCAAGATTAATCGATAATGTAATTTCCTTAACTGGCAAATTATAATTTGTGAAAATAGCTGAACCGAGTTTAGAATTAGGCACTACTATTATGTTGTTTGATAATTCTTTAATATTCGTATCTCGCCAAGTTATATCTGTGACATAACCTTCTTCACCAGTTTCTAACTTAATATAATCCCCGGCTCTGACTTGCTTGGAAATAATCAGGTAAAATCCTGAAAACAAGTTAGCTAATGTGCTTTGTAGTGCCAAACCAACTGCTAAACCACCAACACCTAAAGTCGTGAGTACTGGTGTAATTTGAACACCTACAGTTTGCAGTAGAATTAACGTACCTAGAATTAAGACTGCACCCTTGGCAACGTTAGAAATTAATGATGTTGAAACACCTTTTCTTCTCTGAGTAACTAAAGTTATAAAACCACCAGTCAATCTCGCACAAACTACCGTTACTGAAAACAGAAAAATGATAGTTACAATTTTGTGCAGTATAGTAGCAATGTCTGCTTTGACTTCGTAACTCAAAATCGCTCCAGAAAAGCCAGCGATCGCAAACCAAATAAAGGTCATGCGATGCAGAGATTGAAATATAATTTCACTCCCTGGAATCTGTTTGTTAATTACAAAATTCTTCAATCTCTGAAAGATAATTTTTTCGCCAATTATTCCAGCCAGTAAGCCAGCTAGAATAAATGCCAGTGGTAAAATCCATTGCGTCATAATGATTGGAAATTTTCGATTAAGAGAATCTGCGGTCAAAATTTTAACTTGTTAGTTCTCTGAGCAACTGTTTCAAATTTTCTAAACTCAGGGTAATTTTCACATCTAACTGTTGCGTCGTATCCCGAATTTCCAGAAGATAATTTTCACCAAATTTTTTATATGAGTACTGGGGATTTATCAGAGAAATTGTTTGGTAAGGAATAAGCCGTAAACCCACCCGGATAACAAGTTCTTTTTGAGACTGAGGGAAAATGTATAAATATTGGCACTTATTGTCAAGTATAAGTTTTACAGGAGTGGTGTTACGTTCTTGGGGAGAATCAGCTTTTCGCCAATAGAGAGTAATTCCACGGATTTCCGAGTTACTCATCAAAAAAACTTCATCAAACCCCTGTGATTCCCAGTCAAGCTTATCCACTTCCCGGCTTTGAGTAATTATTCGCTGTTGCCAGGTAATTTCTTTATCATTGATATTTGCCCACCATTCACGAATGATAGCCAAATTATTGAGATTTTCAGGATTAACGCTGCTTTGTTGCCAAACAGTTTTCATGTATTGCTGAGTCCTCAGTGAGTATATGCCGCTACAACACAGAAACAGAAGTTAATACAAACAACTTTAGTATTTTCTCTTATTTACTCCTATTTTGCTCTACCCCACCCCCAACCCCCTCCCCGCAAGCGAGGCTATCGTGTACACACAAGTCTGAAGCAGTTGATGAATCCTGGTTTTACCCCACCCTAACCCTCCCCTTATAAAGGGGAGGGAACCGGATTTTCCGATCTCCCCCCTTTATAAGGGCAGGGCTGATTCATTCGACAAGGTATGTATTTTGTCAATACCATTGGCGATAAATATTCGGGCAAAAGTCATGAATTTTTGACCTTTTTGATGCCTAAGATTGAATGCCAATTGAATGCCTTGCTTATTTTTCATCTCCTGAACCCTTGATTTTTAAGGCCTTTTAGGGAATGAATCAGCCCTGCTTTATAAGGGGGGTAATTCGACTTGTGTGTACACCGTAGGCAAGCGAGGAGGGGGCTTACATAACTGATATCTCATAAAATCTCGATCTAAATTCAAAAAAAATTCTTGGCAAACAGGAGCGCCTATGAAGATTCAAAATATAAAACATGAACTTGCCAATAATTTACCACCCCGACTACGTTGCCCCCCTACCTGAAGGACATCGCTTCCCGATGTCAAAATTCCAACGACTTTACGAACTACTTTTAACTGATTCTGTAGCACAAACAGAACAATTTCATACCCCTGTTCGCCCGCCGCAAGAGTTGATAGAGTTAGTTCACACCTCAGACTACGTTCAAGCCTACTTTGGGGGAACCCTCGACGCTTCATCACAACGGCGCATTGGCTTGCCTTGGAGTCCAGCCTTGGTGAATCGTACCTGTGTAGCGGTCGGTGGTACCATTTTGACGGCGAAACTGGCATTAGAACGCGGTTTAGCTTGCAATACAGCAGGTGGTACCCATCACGCATTTCCCAGCTATGGATCTGGTTTTTGTATTTTCAACGATTTAGCGATCGCCTCCCGTGTTCTCCAAAAACTCGGACTTGTACAAAAAATTCTCATCGTAGATTTAGATGTCCATCAAGGGGATGGCACTGCTTTTATCTTCCAAGACGACGACAGTGTTTTTACCTTCTCGATGCACTGCGAAGTCAATTTTCCCGGTACCAAACAAAAAAGCGACCTTGATGTTCCCCTGGCAGTAGGAATGGAAGACGATATTTATCTGCAAACTTTAGCAAATTACTTATCAGACTTATTGTCAGAAGTCAAGCCAGATTTAGTTTTATACGATGCTGGAGTAGATCCGCATATAGGCGATCGCTTAGGAAAATTAGCTTTAACTGACACGGGGATCTTCCGCCGCGAAATGCAAGTTTTGAGTACCTGTGTGGCTGCTGGATACCCCGTAGGCTGCGTAATTGGTGGTGGGTATGCGGAGGATATGAAATCGCTTGTTTTTTGTCATTCTCTGTTACATCGCGCCGCTAGTCAAGTTTATCAACACTATCGACTTTAGTGTGGTCGAGTACTAGTACAACATAAAAATTGGGATGCTCCCGCTCGACATTGCCTATTTCAGATATCTTAATTGAATTCTATGCCAAAAACGTCAAATTATGGTTACGAAATAATGCTTAATTTTTCTTAAACTCTTAGTATGAATGGTAGCCGCAAAACGCTACATTTATAGGCTATATATTGACATTGCTTTCAGAAACATCGCAGTCGCAAAATAGAAATTATACTCGGCAGTGCTTATACAACTATAAACCTATCGTTAAAATACCGTACAGACTGTGAAAAACTCAACTATTCTCTACCTAATTTGTTTGATGCAAAGCATTGTTTAAACAGTGTTCTGTTTTTGACAGATGTTTATCCTCTGGTTTCCTTTCACTTCATATAGAATCTTCTCAGTAGCTCTTCATCATGTTAGATTTGGTCTGCAATAGGAAACTAAAACAACGAGCCAGGGTCATCTGCTTTTACCAGAATTGTCTAGACCATAGTTATCTGCAATTTAATTGGGTTATCTGCCTCTACCAGGATTGTCTAGACATAGTTATCTGCCTTTAAGAACGAAAATAGCTGGGCTATTTTCCTAATTTTGTTATGCGAAAACATACCTTATTAGCCTGTGGTTGGCAATTTTCCATTCGGCTTATTTTAAGTGGCATTTTTTTGCCGCTACCCTGCAGAGCTAATAAGAGCATTATCTAGGCAGTCATTTTGATATTTCTGTAACGTTAACAACAAAAAAAACTTTTCCTGGAGACTTCCGTATAAGTATCATTTTTGATACAAAAGAATCCATTCATTTTTTGTGAGACCAGAGTAGGAAAAATTAATTTGATGTATCTGAACTCATCCCTCTTCTTTTGAAAACAGATTGGATACAAACATTTTCTCATTGTTGATGCGATGGCGTACAGCTTGTCGCTTTACTTCATACGAGAAGCTTGAAGATAAGTTCTGTAAGAATAAGTAAATGACTTGATTTATGAACCAAATTGATCGCTTTTTTGAATTGTCATTTCTGGCGGAGAATACCTTGATGGAATGCCCGGAAACTAACATAAATGAAGCCACCCCCGTTTCTATCGGTGGCGATTTTGATTTGGTAGATAAACTCCCAAGCTTTGAACTCACAGAATCTCCTACTTTGGAAGAACGTTTTCAAGCCGTCCTGAAGCGTCGGCTAGAAATGCAAATAGAAAGCCATCCTCCGCTGTTCCCTTGGGAAACTGAATTAGTAGACTATCCCGATTATGCAGACACCCCATCGCTTTTGTTTTTTCGAGCCAAGGGATTTGCCGCACAGCAGAGAAATTCACGAAATCGGTCAATTTTCTCACCAGAGAAAGTTTTTCGGAGATTGCTGGCAACATATAAAAAATTGGCAGCATCTTGTGCAGGTCTGAGCTTTTTCCCTGAAGAAACTCAAAAACTGAAAGATTTGGCAGGATTTGTCTTCAGAAGTCCTGCCACGTCAACATTTTTAGGAAAGTATTTGCTATTGCTGCTTTTTTGGATGGTGCTGCCAATTTTAGGGATAAGTAATTCTGCTAGAACAGCAGAGCGGATGTATGTATTCTATTCAACTGGAGAGCTTTTAATTCCAGTTAAGGATTTGGAAGAATTCGCCAAAACAGGCGTCATTAAAAAGGATTGGAGATTTTTTCAGCGGTATTTGCCACCAAAGCAACTTCAGGAATTACAACGGATTTTAGTCAGTCCGATCAAAATTCATCCAGTGGCAGTGTCAGATTTCCTCTACAGTCCACAAGGAGAATTAGTTTTACAAAGGTTGCAAGAAGTGATTAGAACTAAATCTCGTCAACCAAAAGGGGAATTTTATCCTTTGCGAACAGCACTCATTCTTGCCTCACGGGAACCGTCCGGCTTAACTCTATTAAATGTGTTGCGGAAATATCCCATTAGCAGCATTCAAATTGATTTAGTGCGTACCCTGGGAATTGCCACAGAATTGCAAAAACTAGTAAATGAAACTAACCGGGTTCTAGCAGTGGTTGCCCAAAAGTCAGAGATGGAAGTTGCTACCATCAGACAGTCACAGAATTTTTCTCAATTACCAGATATCCGCCATCAGGGAAAGTTGAGAGTAGAAAAACAGACCCTGAAGTTGCATGACTTGGTACGCCATCGATGGTTGCTGACAGATGTTTACCTTCCCTTCAGGAAAAATCAGTTACCAGTAATAGTCATTTCTCACGGTTTGGGTACAGACAGCAGTAACTTTTCTTATTTAGCCACTCACCTCGCTTCCTACGGATTTGCCGTCATCGTTCCCAATCATTCAAGTAGCAATAAAAAACAATTGCTCACGCTCCTGAATGGAGTCATTAGTGAAGTTGTCCAACCAGATGAATTTTACAACCGACCATTAGATGTGAAATATGTACTGGACGAACTGTCCAAGTCGAACAAGTCCAAGTTCCAAAGTCGGCTGAATCTGCAAAAAGTGGGAGTCTTGGGTCAATCCCTTGGTGGATACACAGCTTTAGCCTTAGCGGGTGCGCAGCTAAACTTTCAGCAAATCGAAAAGAACTGTAATTCCCAGACACTGAAAAAAACCTGGAATATGTCTTTACTCCTCCAGTGTCGTTTAGCACTCAGACGTGATTCCAAGTCAGGCACAAAATATAACCTCCGGGATCGAAGAGTCAAGGCGGTAATTGCGGTTAACCCAATTACTAGCACTATTTTTGGAAAAGCTGGCTTAAGTCAAGTAGAAGTACCTGTGATGATAGTTGCTAGCACTGATGATACCGTCACTCCCGCTTTATCCGAGCAAATACTGCCGTTTTCTTGGATTTCTAATACCCAAAAGTATCTCGTTGTCCTCTCTGGTGCTACTCACTTTTCCGCGATCGGTAATGGCAAGGGTTCTAGCGAGGTCGAATCACCTTCGGAATTAATTGGGGATAATCCAAAGCTTGCACGCAGCTACATAAATATTTTGACCACACCTTTCTTCCAAACCTATGTTGTCGGTAGACCCAAATTTGCTCGCTATCTCAATGCCGCTTACGCTAAAGCCATCTCCAGTCCGTCTATGGGTTTGAGTTTGATTCAGTACTTGAACACAACAGACTTGCCTTGAACTCACCCCCAAAATCAGGTATCTCCCCCCTTGTCCAGATGTACGACTTTCGCTTTATTCTTAATATTTGATTAAAGAAGGCGCTTATGCAGAAATTCGTCTAATTGGATACAATTTATAAGAACGGAGAGGCGAGGAGAACAACGTGGTGTTATCGAAAGGCTTCGAGATTGAGATGTACACTGGCACGCCACAAGGTGATATCGTCGGACTCTCCGACAAAATTACCGCCTCAATGCCTGGGTTTATGCGGGAGCCAGATAGCCGGAATGTGGAATACATAACGGCTCCCTTGTACGATTATGACCAGCTATTGTGTGCCTTAGTACGTCCGAGGATAGAATTGCGAAAATATCTTCAACAATTGGGCGATTACACCCTGATTCCGGGTAGTACTCTATCTTTGGGTGGTAACGATCGCTTTTTTCGCTCCGATCCTACAAGTCCCTATCACGACTATATTGAGCAAACCTATGGGACTAAGGTGGTCACTGCCTCAGTTCACATCAACGTCGGTATCAGCGATCCCGAAGTTTTAATGCGCGCACTTCGAGTGATTCGCCTAGAAGCGCCTTTATACCTAGCCCTGAGCGCTTCATCACCCTTCATTGATGGCAAGACTACTGGTTTTCATTCCACCCGTTGGGGCGTATTCCCGCAAACGCCGTCTTTTGTACCCTTATTTGAAAGCCACGCCCATCACATCGAATGGGTGGAAAATCAGATAGCTACGGGTACAATGCAAAACGTCCGCCATCTCTGGGTGTCAGTGCGACCGAATGGCGATCGCCGACCCTATGACCTCAATCGCTTAGAATTGCGAATTTGCGATTTAGTCACAGATCCCGTGGCATTATTAGCGATTAGCGCATTCTTAGAAACGCGGATTTTGCAGGTAATAGATAATCAATGCCTCGATCCATTAAAGCAAAGTATTTTCTCTCCTGACGAATTAGTCACTCTAACTGCAGCCAACGAAGCAGCCGCAGCAGCAAAAAGTCTTGATGCTCAACTGAGGCATTGGTCTGATGGCAGAACGATTTTAGCTAGAGATTGGATAAATGAAATGTATCCAGATGCAAAAGCGATCGCCAAGAAACATGGCTTTAGCTGCTTCCTCTCTCCCTTGCAAAAAATCCTCCGTGAAGGCAATGAAGCCCAACAGTGGCTGCAACTGCATGCCGTTGGTTTTGATAGTCGCTGCGTCATCACCCAGGCTATTCGTGCCATACATGAACGGGAAACCGAACTAGAAGGCAAAATATGTTCCTTTGTGTAAGCTTGAATGAAGGAAGAAGGAAGAAGGAAGAAGGAAGAAGGAAGAAGGAAGAAGGAAGAAGGAAGAAGGAAGAAGGAAGAAGGAAGAAGGAAGAAGGAAGAAGGAAGAAGGAAGAAGGAAGAAGGAGGTTTTGCGCTGTTAAGATTAAGAGCGCAAAACGGACGACCCTGAGAACGGTTGGGTCTTGAAACAAAACAGTAAACATAGATTATCCAAAAAATCCTTAAAAAACTTCTACCTTGCGTGGGAGATATAAATTAACTAACCCCGGACATAAAACTTAATAATTGGCGAAATTTGTCAAAAATCCTCTCTGATTAAGGTTTTGAGGAGAATTTTACAACTGTTTTAAATTTCTAATCAATGACGAATGATTGATAAATATTAACAAAAGCTATCATAAGCATCGATTTTAGGGTAGATTTGATCAAATCGATACATTGTCGTTGTAAATACAGTAATTCTACTGCAAATGCCCCAGGTCGTTTTGGTTAACCCCCTAATACCCCCCAATACAGGTAATATTGCTCGAACTTGTGCTGCCACAGGTACAGAGTTGCATTTGGTTGGTCCATTGGGGTTTGAAATTAGCGATCGCTATCTTAAAAGAGCTGGATTAGATTACTGGCCATATGTTAAGCTTCACAATCACGAATCATTAGAAGCCTTTACAGCCGTACATCAAGAGCGTGGAGGTCGATGGCTGGGCTTCAGTGTTAAAGGTAATTGTAATTACGTAAACTTTCAGTTTCAAGCCGACGATTGGCTACTGTTTGGCAGTGAAACTACTGGTTTATCCTCAGAGGTTATTGGAGCTTGCGATACAACCCTCCACATTCCGATGAATGAGCCACAAGTTCGCAGCTTAAATCTTTCTGTGAGCGTTGCGGTAAGCTTGTTTGAGGCCCGCCGTCAGCTAGGTTATTTACAATAGCTCAACTGATAACCCTGGAGCTTTCAGTGCATTACTGACGGTATTTTCACCTTCACTTTGGCACAAGAATGCACCTAAGTACATATACTCATGTATTCTGACTAATATAAATTTAAAAAGTAGCAATATTCACAAAAAATTAAAGTAGCTTATGTAATAACAATGTTAGTTAGTCTACCTTTTAGTAGAACGATAAGGAAATTTGCGTGGTAATACTTAGAAAAATCGGTAGGTTTATATAAGTAATCTGTATATAATATTTGGATGAATTCCAGATAAGAATCATAGATTTTCATGAATTTTAGGATTTCCGGATTGAGGAGCAAAAGGGGTGAAAGCTTGTCTAAGAGGGCATTTGAAGTATCTATTATCTCCGAACTTTTTCGGGGAGCGTAAAAGTACTAGGGAGTTTACACGGTTGTTTTTTAGGGAATAATCAAATTAAAGTCGCGTGTTGGGAAGACGGATTAGATGCACCATCCCTGAAGATATCTACAGTAAGGGGCATCGCTTTTCCAGAAATCCTTGCATTGTGGCTGCAAACAACGAAAGCGGACAAATGCAAATATTTTATTTGTTTTATTTGTCCAGTCCCGGTTACTTGCAATAACATAAACAGGGACAAGTGTAAAGAGCAAAACGTGGTCGATTGTGAGGAGTGGAGGAGACAAGTAAGTGTCATCAAAGCAAAAATTTAACTTTTGCGTCTTGGTATGAACTTGTTTTAATCAGAGAACCGGGTTAATCTTGCTAAGTATCTCTGGTGCGTGTGATCTTGATCTGTTGTTTGCAGTGATCTAAATCATTGACTAGTATCCGACTGAAAAAAATCGAGGTCAGTTAAGTGCTAGTGATCGTAGGAGGTCGTCTTTGAAACGAGCATTAAAAAAGAGAGTAGAGGCTGTGTTGGAAAATACCCCTAGCGAGGATGCCCTGGTGGAAGAGGTCAATCAAATTAATCCACGTGTCAACCGCCGAGTGCCCACAAAGGCTGCGATGATTGGCTTGGCAATCTCTATGGGAGCAACCAGCTTCTTAGTGACTCAACAAAGCGACCAAGCCTTAGCGGCAGAACCTGTAGCCAGCGAGAAAGCGGCTTCAGTAACTGCTGCTCCTGACACTGAGGTGAATTTTGCCCCCACACAAAAGCTGGAGTCCCAAGCCGTCTCGTCAGTGAGCGTGCCTGAAAATCCTGTCATAGTGGAACCGACGGCAATTTCACGGGTGCCTGGGCTTGGCGCTAAATGGCAATTTGCGGAAAATGGAATCTCAGGCAGTAAAAAGCCTCAAGCGGCAGAAGGACTGAATATTCCCTCAGCTAATACCAAGCAGCAGACAGCAAACAAGCTATCTATTGTTTATGGTGTAGCTCCAGCTAAAACCACATCCCTAAATGCCCAGCCACAAATAGTAGCAACTGTCTCCACTCAAAGCAGTGAAGTCAATGCTCAACTGAAAGCGCAGCAAGAGTTTGCGATCAGTCGCTTGCAGCATAAATCGAACCGTTTAAGAGAAAGCCTGACCGAGTTGCGCAAAACGCAAAGCGAAGATGCTTCCCTTGCGGTTTCAACTGCTGCATCCAGGATGAATCCAGGCTCGATTGCGCCAAGTGTTGTCGCGACAAATAGCAACACACAGCAGCCGGAAACTCTCACTAAGACAAGTACAACAAGCCTGATATCTAGATTGAAGCAGGAAGGTGCTGCTCAATCGCCAGTCAGCCAAATGCCAACAAATGTGGCACCTTCGTCAGTTTCCCCATCAGCTTCTTCCGACTACGCAGTTAAGTCTGGAGATACACTAGCAACAATCGCTCAAAGAAGCGGTAGTTCAGTCTCGGAACTAGTCAAAGCAAATAATCTCAACAATCCCAACCAACTGCAAATCAGTCAAAAACTAGTTATTCCAACTGCGGTTGAGAGTAATACAGCCCAACAGGCACCGATGGGATTTAGTGGTAGTGCTTCATTTGCTACCAAAAATACCATTGCGGCAGAAAATGCATCTCAAAGGAAAGTTGCTTCTAGGTTGGCAATTCCCGAAAACAAGGTTAATCCAGCAACAGCACCTTCCTCAACTGCTGCTAATACAGTAGCAAGTACTGTAACTCCCGAAGTCCCCAACTCGACTTTCTCTTATGGAGTCGGTGGTGAAACCCCAATTCCGAAAGCTTTTGCCCAAATGCAGTTGGCGAAAAGACCACCTGTTACAGAAAACAAGGCAAAAGGTAATCAACGTCTCCGCAGCTTAAAAGAAGAAATCGAAAGATTGCAGGCGAAATACCGCTCTCAAGAGTCTGGTAACCCAGTCGCATCAGAGGTGCCCGAAGAAGTTAATAACACAGCGGTAAGCGTTCCTGTTTACAGATCAAATACAGCAGCGGTGCCTGTTCCTGTTTATAGACCGGATGCAGCGGTGCAAATCCCCGTTCCCAGACCGATGCAGCCTATCTATACTGCCCAGCCGGTTCAGCCCCGATACCGCTCCTCCTTTCAGGCTAACGAACCTGTAAATCCAGAGTTTATGTCAAATAGTGGCATTAGAGTTGCAACCCCCAACGTGGGAAATGCTTCTCAATATTTTGGAGGTACGCGCGGGACATCAGTTTCTCCAGAGTTACCACCTCTGACGGCGGCAGTCGGAGATCAAGATAGATATCTACCCAGAACGTCCATTGACCAAAATACACCCATACCTTCCATAAATCCAGGAAGTTCCACATCTGTAGGTTATATATGGCCTGCGAAGGGTGTTCTGACCTCCGGTTTTGGGAGACGTTGGGGAAGAGCGCACAAGGGTATTGATATTGCAGCTCCGACTGGTACACCAATTTACGCCTCTGCTGATGGCGTCATTGAAAAGGCCGGCTGGAACAACGGTGGTTACGGTCAGCTCGTAGACATCCGTCATGCTGACGGCAGCATCACTCGCTACGGTCACAACAGCAAGATTTTGGTTGGAGCAGGTCAGCAAGTCCGCCAAGGTCAACAAATAGCCTTAATGGGTAGCACTGGTTTCAGTACTGGTCCCCACACCCACTTTGAAATCCATCCAGGTGGTAGGGCTGCAGCTAACCCAATTGCTTTCCTACCTCCACGCGTCTAGTTCTGTCAGTATCTGTAACTAAATATTTACCTTGTTAAAAGAGGGAGTTCAACTCCCTCTTTTACTTTTTAGCGGTTGTTGGTTGTCAAATAACCACTAACAACATTTAATCGAGAACAAAACTTGCGATCGCCAAAAATGTATGCTAAACTTAGAATCATCAGAAAAAATTTGGCTTAGTAGCTCAGTTGGTTAGAGCGCGGGACTCATAAGCCTGAGGTCGAGTGTTCAAATCACTCCTGAGCCATTTAAAAAAATTCATTAACTATAACAACTTCAGCCGTTAGTCAAGATTTTAAGACTATACGGCTTTTTGCTGTAAATGCCTAACGTAAAACCTCTTATAATACTTATGGCATAAATCTTGCGATAGAGAGAGAGTATTCAAAACCGTAGCGATACGGTTTAAATGCGAACCAGACCACCCTTAACGGGGTAAACGTTATTTGAGTCATGACACCTTGGAATTAGCTAGTTCCCCGCTCTGTCGCTACTGTTTAAA